>JAOSJU010000001.1:2600483-3727870 GCA_027493945.1 Burkholderiaceae bacterium
GAAGATCGTCGTGCGGCTGGTCGAATACACCGGGGATCGCGAGAGCGGCGAAGTCGAGCCGCGCCCGATCCGCGCCGAGACCACCGTCGGCCGCGCGCTGCTCTCCGAGATCCTCCCCAGGGGCTGCCGTTCGAGCTGCTCAACCGCGCCCTGAAGAAGAAGGAGATCTCGCGGCTGATCAACGTTTCGTATCGGCGCTGTGGCCTGCGCGCCACGGTCATCTTCGCCGACCAGCTGATGCAGAACGGCTTCAAGCTGGCCACCGGGCGGGCATCTCGATCGCGATCGACGACATGCTGGTGCCGATCCAGAAGACCGACATCCTCACCCAGGCCGAGAAGGAGGTGAAGGAGATCGAGCAGCAGTACACCTCGGGCTGGTCACCCACGGCGAGCGCTACAACAAGGTGGTGGACGTCTGGGGTCGCGCCGGCGACGACGTCGGCAAGGCGATGATGCGCCAGCTCGAGACGCAGAACGTGGTCGACCGTGCCGGCGCCACCGTCAGGCAGGAGTCGTTCAACGCCATCTACATGATGGCCGACTCCGGCGCGCGCGGCTCGGCCGCGCAGATCCGGCAGCTCGCCGGCATGCGCGGCCTGATGGCCAAGCCCGACGGCTCGATCATCGAGACGCCGATCACCGCGAACTTCCGTGAGGGCCTGAACGTCCTGCAGTACTTCATCTCGACGCACGGCGCGCGCAAGGGCCTGGCCGACACCGCGCTGAAGACCGCGAACTCGGGTTACCTCACCCGGCGCCCTGGTCGACGTCACGCAGGACCTCGTCGTCACCGAGGACGACTGCGGCACCACCAACGGCGTGTCGATGAAGGCGCTGATCGAGGGCGGCGAAGTGATCGAGGCGCTGCGCGACCGCATCCTCGGGCGCGTGGCCGCCGTCGACGTGATCCATCCCGAGACGCAGGAGACGGTGTTCGAGGCGGGCACGCTGCTCGACGAGGACGCGGTCGGACGAGATCGTGCGCTGGGCATCGACGAGGTGCGCGTGCGCACCCCGCTCACCTGCGCGACGCGCTACGGCCTGTGCGCCAAATGCTATGGGCGCGACCTCGGCCGCGGCTCGCTGGTAAACAGCGGCGAGGCCGTCGGCGTGATCGCCGCGCAGTCGATCGGCGAGCCCGGCACGCAGCTCACGATGCGCACCTTCCACATCGGCGGTGCCGCCTCGCGGGCGGCGGTCGCCAGCGCGGTCGAGGCACGGTCGAACGGGGTCGTGCGCTTCACCGCGACGATGCGCTACGTCAGCAACGCGAAGGGCGAGCAGATCGTCATCACGCGTTCGGGCGAGGTCACGATCGTCGACGACAACGGCCGCGAGCGCGAGCGTCACAAGGTGCCGTACGGCGCCACGCTGCTGGCCATCGACGGCAAGGCGGTGAAAGCGGGCACGCAGCTGGCGACCCGGGATCCGCTCACCCGGCCGATCATCACCGAGTACCCGGGCACGATCCGCTTCGAGAACGTCGAGGAGGGCGTCACTGCCGCCCGGCAGATCGACGAGATCACCGGCCTGTCCACGCTGGTCGTGATCGACGCCAAGCGCCGGGGAACGACGGCGAGGTCGGTCCGCCCGCAGGTCAAGCTGATCGACGAGGCGGGCGAGGAAGTCCGTATCGCGAACACCGACCACGCGGTGACGATCGGCTTCCCGGTGGGCGCGCTGATCACCGTGCGCGACGGCCAGCAGGTCGGCGTGGGCGAGATCCTGGCGCGCATTCCGCTCGAGTCGCAGAAGACGCGCGACATCACCGGCGGCCTGCCGCGGGTGGCCGAGCTGTTCGAGGCGCGCTCGCCGAAGGACGCCGGCATGCTCGCCGAGGTGACCGGCACCGTGTCGTTCGGCAAGGACACCAAGGGCAAGCAGCGGCTGGTCATCACCGACCTCGACGGCAACGCCCACGAGTTCCTGATCCCGAAGGACAAGAACGTGCTGGTGCACGACGGCCGGTGGTGAACAAGGGCGAAATGATCGTCGACGGCCCCGCCGATCCGCACGACATCCTGAGGCTGCTCGGCATCGAGGCGCTCGCGCGCTACATCGTCGACGAGGTGCAGGACGTCTACCGGCTGCAGGGGGTGAAGATCAACGACAAGCACATCGAGGTGATCGTTCGCCAGATGCTGCGCCGCGTCCAGTCACCGACCCGGGCGACGCGCCGTTCATCACCGGCGAGCAGGTCGAGCGATCCGAGATGCTCGACGAGAACGACAAGGCGATCGCGGCGGACAAGCGGCCGGCAAGCTACATCAACCTGCTGCTGGGCATCACCAAGGCGTCGCTGTCGACCGATTCGTTCATCTCGGCGGCGTCGTTCCAGGAAACCACCCGGGTGCTCACCGAAGCGGCGATCATGGGCAAGCGCGACGAGCTGCGCGGGCTCAAGGAGAACGTGATCGTCGGCCGGCTGATCCCGGCGGGTACCGGCCTGGCGTATCACCGCGCGCGCCGCATGAAGGAGCAGACCGAGGCGCAGGAGCAGGCCGCGCTCGCCGCTGCCGAGGCGCTGTTCGCGCCGCTCCCCGCCGGCGACGGCGAAGAGCCGGTCGAAGCGCATCCGGATGCCGGCGCCGAGGAGTGAGCGTCCCGGCGCGGCGCGCCTGCGCGCCGCGCTGGTGCTCGGAGGTGCGCTGGGGCTGTCGGCTTGCGCGCAATGGCCATTCGGCCCGCTGGGAATCGAGGCGCGCGGTCCGGTCGCGGCGCGCGCCGAGGGGTTCTCGCTGCCACTCGCCCGGCCCGAACTGCAGGTCGGCGAGCGCTGGGTCTGGTCGGCGCGCGAGCTCGGCCAGAGCGCGTCCGGCGCCACCACGGTGATCGAGCGCACGGTCGTGCGCGTCGCCGGCGACCAGGCCGAACTGCGCCAGGTGGCGCTCGATCCGGCCACGCGCCGGCCGAGCGGAGCCGCCCAGATGCGTACCGTCAGGCGATCGGTCTGGCACCTGCAGCCGAATGGACCGTCGCAGGGCGAGATCAAGGCGCTCGCCTTCCCGCTGTCGATCGGCAAGACCTGGGACTACGAGTACCGACTCGGCGGCCGCGAAATCGATGCGGTCACCACCTATCGCTACCGCGCGCACGTCGACGGCGTCGAGACGATCGGGGTGCCGGCAGGCCGCTTCGAGACGCTGCGCGTCACCCACCAGGGCCGCTGGAGCCGCCACGTGCTCGAACAAGGCCGGCTGGTCGAACAGACGGGCGAGGTGCGCACCACCTACTGGTACGCGCCGACCGCCGGCACTGGGCGCGGCTCGAGGTCGACCTGCGGCGCCCCGACGGCGCGCGCGAGTTCGGCGTCGTGCAGGAGCTGGCCGACTACCGTAGCGGACGCTGACTTCGCGACGCAGCGCCGCCACGGCCGCCCGGCGCATGCCAAGGCGCACTTGCTCTCTGCTGCGGCGCAATCTATACTTGTCGGCTTTCCGGAATTCACAGCCAGCGGCGCACGCGAGCGCCGCCCAGGCGCGCGGGCGGGTGCGCCCGGCAGGAACACGAGGACATCAGATGCCAACCATCAGCCAGCTCGTTCGCCAGGGTCGCGAGACGACCGTCACGAAGAGCAAGAGCCCGGCGCTGCAGGATTGCCCGCAGCGCCGCGGCGTGTGCACCCGCGTCTACACCACCACGCCGAAAAAACCGAACTCGGCGCTTCGCAAGGTGGCCAAGGTGCGCCTGACCAACGGCTTCGAGGTGATCTCGTACATCGGCGGCGAAGGGCACAACCTGCAGGAGCACTCGGTGGTGCTGATACGCGGCGGCCGCGTCAAGGACCTGCCGGGCGTTCGCTATCACATTGTCCGTGGTTCGCTCGACCTGCAGGGTGTGAAGGACCGCAAGCAGTCGCGCTCGAAGTACGGCGCGAAGCGGCCGAAGAAGGCCTGATACCGGCGGCGGGCCGCCGGCCGCGGCGGACGCCGACCCGCAAGGTGGGCGCGAGCCGGCAGCCGCAGGCTCGCGCCCTTGTCGTTTTTGCGGCGCGCGTTCCATCGGGGGCGGGCGTCGAGTAAGCGGCGGTCTCCGCCGCCCCGATAGGCGGGGCGGCGAGCAGGACCGCCATGCGGACGGATGCCCGGTGGCCGGAGCCGTTCGCGAGCTGAACCAGGAGGTGAAACATGCCACGTCGTCGCGAAGTTCCGAAGCGCGAGATCCTTCCCGACCCGCTGTACGGCAGCGTCGAGGTGTCCAAGTTCGTCAACGTGCTGATGCTCGACGGCAAGAAGGCCGTCGCCGAGCGCATGATCTACGGCGCGTTCGAGCAGATCCGCAGCAAGTCGGGCAAGGATCCGGTCGAGGTCTTCGGCCAGGCGCTGCAGAACACCAAGCCGATGGTCGAGGTGAAGAGCCGTCGCGTCGGCGGCGCCAACTACCAGTGCCGGTGGAAGTCCGCCCGGTGCGCCGCGTGGCGCTGGCGATGCGCTGGCTGCGCGAGGCCGCGAAGAAGCGCGGCGAAAAGTCGATGGGCGTGCGCCTGGCCAACGAACTGATGGAAGCCTCGGAGAACCGCGGCGGCGCGGTCAAGAAGCGCGACGAGGTGCACCGGATGGCAGAGGCGAACAAGGCGTTCGCTCACTTCCGTTTCTGACGGGGCGGCACGCCAGCCTCTCCGCACCGGCGGCGCCCGCAGGGGCGCCGCAGAACCCGACGAAAGCATCAATCATGGCCCGCAAGACCCCGATCGACCGATATCGCAATATCGGCATCTCCGCGCACATCGACGCCGGCAAGACCACCACGACCGAGCGCATCCTCTACTACACCGGCGTGAGCCACAAGCTCGGCGAGGTGCACGACGGCGCCGCCACCACCGACTGGATGGAGCAGGAGCAGGAGCGCGGCATCACGATCACCTCGTCGGCGGTCACCTGCTTCTGGAAGGGCATGGACCTCTCCATGCCCGAGCACCGGATCAACATCATCGACACCCCGGGGCACGTCGACTTCACGATCGAGGTCGAGCGTTCGATGCGCGTGCTCGATGGCGCCTGCATGGTCTATTGCGCGGTGGGCGGCGTGCAGCCGCAGTCCGAAACCGTCTGGCGCCAGGCGAACAAGTACGGCGTGCCGCGGCTGGCGTTCGTCAACAAAATGGACCGCATGGGCGCGAACTTCTTCAAGGTCTACGACCAGATGAAGACGCGCCTGAAGGCGAATCCGGTGCCGATCGTGGTGCCGATCGGCGCCGAAGAGAGCTTCACGGGCGTCGTCGACCTGATCAGGATGAAGGCCATCATCTGGGACGAGGCCTCGCAGGGCATGAAGTTCGCGTACTCCGACATTCCGGCCGAGCTCGTCGACAGCTGCCGGAAGTGGCGCGAGAACATGGTCGAGGCCGCGGCCGAGGCCGACGAAGAGCTGATGAACAAGTACCTCGAGGAGGGCGAGCTCTCCGACGAGCTGATCAGGCGCGGCCTTCGCAAGCGCACGATCGCCAACGAGATCCAGCCGATGATGTGCGGCACCGCGTTCAAGAACAAGGGCGTGCAGCGCATGCTCGACGCGGTGATCGAATTCCTGCCGTCGCCGGCCGACATTCCGCCGGTGGTCGGCCACGATGACAACGACGTCGAGGTGAGCCGCAAGGCCGAAGACGGCGAGAAGTTCTCGGCGCTGGCGTTCAAGCTGATGACCGACCCGTTCGTCGGCCAGCTCACCTTCGTGCGTGTGTTCTCGGGCGTGCTCAATTCCGGCGACACCGTGCTGAACTCGGTCAAGGGCAAGAAGGAGCGCATCGGGCGCATCCTGCAGATGCACGCGAACCAGCGCGACGAGATCAAGGAGCTGCGTGCCGGCGACATCGCCGCCTGCGTGGGCCTGAAAGACGTCACCACCGGCGAGACACTGTGCGACATCGGGGCGCCGATCATCCTCGAGCGAATGGAGTTTCCGGAGCCCGTCATTTCGCAGGCGGTCGAGCCCAGGACCAAGGCCGACCAGGAGAAGATGGGCATCGCGCTCGGCCGCCTCGCCCAGGAAGACCCGTCGTTCCGCGTGCGCACCGACGAGGAGTCGGGCCAGACGATCATCGCCGGCATGGGCGAGCTGCACCTCGAGATCATCGTCGATCGCATGAAGCGCGAGTTCGGCGTCGAGGCCTCGGTGGGCAAGCCGCAGGTCGCGTATCGCGAGACGATCCGCAAGACCTGCGACGAGGTCGAGGGCAAGTTCATCAAGCAGTCGGGCGGACGCGGCCAGTACGGGCACGTGGTGCTCAAGCTCGAGCCGCTCGAGCCCGGAGGCCCGAACTTCGAGTTCGTCGACGCGATCAAGGGCGGCGTCGTGCCGCGCGAGTTCATCCCCGCGGTGCAGAAGGGCATCGAGGAGACGCTGCCGGCAGGCGTGCTGGCCGGCTATCCGGTGGTGAACGTCAAGGCCACGCTGTTCTTCGGCTCGTACCACGACGTCGACTCGAACGAGAACGCGTTCAAGCAGGCCGGGTCGATCGCCTTCAAGGAGGGCTTGCGGCGCGCGAACCCCGTCCTGCTCGGAGCCGATGATGGCGGTCGAGGTCGAGACGCCGGAAGACTACGCGGGCACGGTCATGGGCGACCTGTCGTCGCGGCGCGGCATGGTCCAGGGCATGGAGGACATGGTCGGCGGCGGCAAGGTCATTCGCGCCGAGGTGCCGCTGTCCGAGATGTTCGGCTACGCCACCACGCTGCGCTCGCTCACCCAGGGCCGCGCGACCTACACGATGGAATTCAAGCACTACGCCGAGGCGCCGAAGAACGTGGCGGAAGCCATCATCTCCGCGCGCGCGAAGTGAGCGGGCCACCCATTCAACGTTAACCGGGAATCGGAGTCTCCAGATGGCTAAAGGAAAGTTCGAGCGTACGAAGCCGCACGTGAACGTGGGGACGATTGGTCACGTGGATCACGGCAAGACGACGCTGACGGCGGCGATCACGACGGTGCTGAGCAGGCAGTTTGGAGGCGAGGCGAGGGGTTACGACCAGATCGACAACGCGCCGGAGGAGAAGGCGCGTGGGATCACGATCAACACGTCGCACGTGGAGTACGAGACGAAGGCGCGGCACTACGCGCACGT
Source organism: Burkholderiaceae bacterium (assembly GCA_027493945.1). Lineage (GTDB taxonomy): Bacteria > Pseudomonadota > Gammaproteobacteria > Burkholderiales > Burkholderiaceae_E > Zeimonas. The sequence goes on from JAOSJU010000001.1 coordinate 2,607,546, forward strand.
GGATTGCCCGGGGCACGCCGACTACGTGAAGAACATGATCACGGGTGCGGCGCAGATGGACGGGGCGATTCTGGTGGTCAGTGCGGCCGACGGTCCGATGCCGCAGACGCGCGAGCACATTTTGCTGGCGCGTCAGGTTGGGGGTGCCGTACATCGTGGTGTTCATGAACAAGTGCGACATGGTCGACGATGCGGAGCTGCTCGAGCTGGTGGAGATGGAGGTTCGGGAGCTGCTGGCGAAGTACGATTTTCCGGGCGACGACGTGCCGATCATCAAGGGGTCGGCGCTCAAGGCGCTCGAGGGTGACAAGGGCGAGCTGGGCGAGCAGGCGATCATGGCGCTGGCCGATGCGCTGGACAGCTACATTCCGACGCCGCAGCGTGCGGTGGACGGGGCGTTTCTGATGCCGATCGAGGACGTGTTTTCGATTTCGGGTCGCGGCACGGTGGTGACGGGTCGGGTCGAGCGCGGGATCGTGAAGGTGGGCGACGAGATCGAGATCGTGGGCATCAAGCCGACGGTGAAGACGACGTGCACGGGCGTGGAGATGTTTCGCAAGCTGCTCGACCAGGGGCAGGCGGGCGACAACGTCGGGGTGCTGCTGCGGGGCACGAAGCGCGAGGAGGTCGAGCGCGGCCAGGTGCTGGCCAAGCCGGGGTCGATCACGCCGCACACGAAGTTCGAGTGCGAGGTGTACGTGCTCTCGAAGGACGAGGGGGGGCGGCACACGCCGTTCTTCAACAATTACCGGCCGCAGTTTTACTTCCGCACGACCGACGTGACGGGGTCGGTGGCGTTGCCCGAGGGCACGGAGATGGTGATGCCGGGCGACAACGTGAAGATGACGGTGACGCTGATTGCGCCGATCGCGATGGAGCAGGGCCTGCGCTTTGCCATCCGCGAGGGCGGGCGCACCGTGGGCGCCGGCGTCGTCGCCAGGGTCCTCGAGTGAAGAGAAGGGAGAAGGGGGAAGGGAGAAGGGGAGCGGCCGGACCGGCATTTCCCCTTCCCCTTCTCCCTTCCCCCTTTTCATGTTCTTTGGTCCGCGGCTCCGCCGCACCGTTCTTTGGAGCAAGACATGCAGAACCAGAAGATCCGTATCCGCCTGAAGGCTTTCGATTACCGGCTGATCGACCAGTCGGCGGCCGAGATCGTCGACACGGCCAAGCGCACCGGCGCGGTGGTCCGCGGCCCGGTGCCGCTGCCCACGCGTATCCAGCGCTACGACGTGCTGCGCTCGCCGCACGTCAACAAGACTTCGCGCGACCAGTTCGAGATCCGCACGCACCAGCGGCTGATGGACATCGTCGACCCGACCGACAAGACGATCGACGCGCTGACCAAACTCGACCTGCCGGCCGGCGTGGACGTGAAGATCTACGTCCAGCAGGCCGAGGGCTGGCGCGGCTGACCGCGCGTTCCGGCCGGCGGGCCCCGTTTCTCGGGGCCGCGCGCGACCGGTGGTTCAATCTGTTCGCGCGGGATCGCGACGCGCCGGGGCGCGGTACGCCGGGGCCCCATGCGCCGAGCCGCCTGGCGCCTGCCCTGGGCGCGGCGTGAGTCCCGCCGGGCATGGGGCTGCGGCCCCCGCTTCGCGGGCGCTTCCCTCGCCTTCCTCGCAATTCCGCACCCGCGGCCGACACGCGCTGCGCGCGTGACGGCGACGGGTCCCGCGGAATTGCTTTCGGAAGCGCTCGGCTTGCCCAATGCCCGGCGGGACTCACGCCGCGCCCAGGGCAGGCGCCAGGCGGCTCGGCGCATGGGGCCCCGGCGTACCGCGCCCCGGCGCGTCGCGATCCCCGAGTCGGTGGACGTCGCCGGTCGCACGCCACGCCGCATCGAAGCGCTCGTCGGTCGGCAGGCCGCATGGGCGCGCGTAGGGGCTGGCGCGGGAGCGCAGCGAAGACCGGACGCGCGCAGCGCGAGTCGGCCCCTGTTTGAGGGAGCGAAGCGACCGAGTTGGGGCCGACGGTCCGGGCTTCGCGTCCGCGCGACCAAGCGTTTCCGTCAGGACAGCCCCTTCGCGCGCCCATGCGGCCTGCCGACCGACGAGCGCCCGCGCCACGGTTGGTGTGCGGGACGCTGCCAGCAGGCATCCGCGTCGAGGCATCCGCGTCGAGTTGCGACGTCCGGCGCGGCCTGCTATGATCGCAGTCTTTTTTCAGGGCGCCGTGCCCCGAGCAACGGCGCCCGGTGCATCACACCTGGCCAATCGCAGCCGGGATCGGAGAGAACAATGAGCCTTGGCCTTGTGGGACGCAAGGTCGGCATGATGCGCATCTTCACCGACGATGGCGACTCCATCCCGGTGACGGTGCTCGACGTGTCGGAGAACCGCGTCACCCAGATCAAGACCGTCGAGAACGACGGTTACAGCGCCGTTCAGGTCACCTACGGCAAGCGCCGCGCCACCCGCGTCACCAAGCCCCGGGCCGGACACTTCGCGAAAGCGGGGGTCGAGGCCGGCAGCATCGTGCGCGAATTCCGCGTCGCCCCCGAGGCGCTCGGCGAGCTGAAGCCGGGCGCGGTCGTGCAGGTCGGCATCTTCTCGGCCGGCCAGAAGGTCGACGTGCACGGCACCTCGATCGGCAAGGGCTTCGCCGGCACGATCAAGCGCCACAACTTCGGCTCCGGCCGCGCCTCGCACGGCAACTCGCGCTCGCACAACGTGCCGGGCTCGATCGGCATGGCGCAGGATCCGGGCCGCGTGTTCCCGGGCAAGCGCATGACGGGCCATCTCGGCGCGGTCGCCAGCACCGTGCAGAACCTCGTGATCGCGCGCGTCGACGCCGAGCGCGGGCTGCTGATGGTGCGCGGCGCGGTGCCCGGCTCGAAGAACGGCAACGTCGTCGTGACCCCGGCGGTGCGTACGCCCGCCCCGGGCAAGCGCACGGCGAACCAGGCGCGAGGAGCGTAAGCCAATGGAACTGAAACTGCTCGACGCCACGGGTCAGCCTGCAGCGAAGGTCGAGGCGCCGGACACGATCTTCGGCCGCGACTTCAACGAGCCGCTGATCCACCAGGTCGTCGTCGCCTTCCGGGCCAACGGTCGCAGCGCGAACCGCGCGCAAAAAGACCGGAGCGCCGTCAGGCACTCCACGAAGAAACCGTTCCGCCAGAAGGGCACCGGTCGCGCGCGCGCCGGCATGACCTCGAGCCCGCTGTGGCGCGGCGGCGGCAAGATCTTCCCGAATTCGCCCGACGAGAACTTCTCGCACAAGGTCAACCGCAAGATGTACCGTGCGGGCGTCTGCTCGATCCTCTCGCAACTCGTTCGCGAGGACCGGGTCGCCGTCATCGAGGACATCGCGGTCGAGGCGCCGAAGACGAAGCTGCTCGCCGGCAAGCTCGCGGCCATGGGCATGGGCCTGAACGGCAAGTCGGTGCTGGTCATCACCGACAACCTCGACGAGAACCTGTATCTGGCGTCGCGCAACCTGCCGCACGTGCTGGTCGTCGAGCCGCGTCATGCCGACCCGGTGTCGCTGGTGCACTTCAGCAACGTGCTGATCACCAGGCCGGCTCTGGCCAAAGTCCAGGAGATGCTGGGATGAACCAGGAACGTCTGATGACGGTGCTCGTGGCGCCCATCGTCTCCGAGAAGGCGACGCTGGTCGCCGAGAAGAACGGCCAGGTGGCGTTCCGCGTCCTGCAGGACGCGTCCAAGGACGAGATCAAGGCAGCGGTCGAGTTGCTGTTCAAGGTCCAGGTCGATTCGGTGCAGGTGCTGAACCACAAAGGCAAGCAGAAGCGCTTCGGTCGCTACAACGGACGCCGGCGCAACGTGCGCAAGGCCTACGTGAACCTGAAGCCGGGCCAGGAAATCAACTTCGCGGGAGGCAATCTAAATGCCGGTCGTCAAGACGAAACCGACTTCACCGGGTCGTCGCGCGATGGTGAAGATCGTGACGCCGGGCCTGCACAAGGGCGGCCCGGTGCCCGCGCTGACCGAATCGAAGAAGCGCGGCTCGGGACGCAACAACCTGGGCCACATCACCACGCGGCACAAGGGCGGTGGCCACAAGGCGCACTACCGGGTCGTCGATTTCCGCCGCAACAAGGACGGGATTCCGGCGAAGGTCGAGCGCCTCGAATACGACCCGAACCGCAGTGCGCACCTCGCGCTGCTGTGCTACGCCGACGGCGAGCGTCGCTACATCCTGGCGCCGCGCGGCATCGCGCCGGGCGCGGTGCTGATGAGCGGGGCCGAAGCGCCGATCCGCGCGGGCAACGCGCTGCCGATCCGCAGCATCCCGGTGGGCTCGTCGATCCACTGCATCGAGATGCAGCCGGGCAAGGGCGCGCAGCTCGCTCGCTCGGCGGGCACCTCGGTGCGGCTGCTGGCGCGCGAAGGCGCATATGCGCAGCTGCGGCTGCGCTCGGGCGAGATCCGCAAGGTGCACATCGAGTGCCGCGCGACGATCGGCGAGGTCGGCAACGAAGAGCACAGCCTGCGCACGATCGGCAAGGCCGGCGCGAACCGCTGGCGCGGCATCCGCCCGACCGTCCGCGGCATCTGCATGAACCCGGTCGATCACCCGCACGGCGGGCGTTCGAACGGCGGCGGCCACCCGGTGTCGCCGTGGGGAGTCCCGACCAAGGGCTTCAAGACCCGCCGCAACAAGCGCACCGACACGATGATCGTGCAGCGCCGCGGCCGCAAGTAAACAGGTGAGTGACGAGTAAGTTATGGCACGTTCAGTCAAGAAAGGCCCCTTCGTCGACGCTCACCTGATGCACAAAGGTCGACGTCGCGCTGGCCACGAAGGACAAGAAACCGATCCGTACCTGGTCGCGCCGTTCCACGGTCGTGCCCGAGTTCATCGGGTTGACGATCGCGGTGCACAACGGCAAGCAGCACGTGCCGGTGTTCATCAACGAGAACATGGTCGGCCACAAGCTGGGCGAGTTCGCGCTGACCCGCACGTTCAAGGGGCACGCCGCCGACAAGAAGTCGTCGGTGAGGCGCTAAGGGGAACGAGACATGGAAACCCAGGCCATCCTGCGCGGCGTGCACCTGTCGGCCCAGAAGGGCCGGCTGGTCGCGGACATGGTGCGCGGCAAGCCGGTCGAGCAGGCGCTGAACATTCTCGCCTTCTCGCCGAAGAAGGCGTCGAAGATCGTCAGGAAGGTGCTCGAGTCGGCGATCGCCAACGCCGAGCACAACGACGGTGCCGACGTCGACGAGCTCGAGGTCAAGACGATCCACGTCGAGAAGGGCACCTCGATGCGGCGCTTCCACGCGCGCGCGAAGGGCCGCGGCTGCAAGATCGAGAAGCAGACCTGCCACATCTACGTCACCGTCGGCGACAAGTAAGGACACCGGAAGGAACGATATGGGACAGAAGATTCATCCGACCGGATTCCGACTCGCCGTCAGCCGCAACTGGTCGTCGCGCTGGTTCGCCACCGGCGAGCAGTACTCGAAGACGCTCAACGACGACATCAAGGTGCGCGAGTACCTGCGCCGCAAGCTGCGCAGCGCCTCGGTGGGGCGCGTGCTGATCGAGCGCCCGGCCAGAACGCGCGCATCACGATCTTCTCGGCGCGCCCGGGCGTCGTCATCGGCAAGAAGGGCGAGGACATCGAACTGCTCAAGGGCGACCTGCAGCGGCTGATGGGCGTGCCGGTGCACGTCAACATCGAGGAGATCCGCAAGCCCGAGATCGATGCGCAGCTGATCGCCGACTCGATCACGCAGCAGCTCGAGAAGCGCATCATGTTCCGCCGCGCGATGAAGCGCGCCATGCAGAACGCGATGCGGCTGGGCGCCCAGGGCATCAAGATCATGAGCTCGGGGCGGCTGAACGGCGCCGAGATCGCGCGTCGCGAGTGGTACCGCGAGGGTCGCGTCCCGTTGCATACGCTGCGCGCCGACATCGACTACGGCACCTCGCAGGCGCTCACCACCTACGGCATCATCGGCGTCAAGGTGTGGGTCTACAAGGGAGACACGCTGGGCCGCAACGAGGCGCCGCTGGGCGCCGAGAAGGAGGCGCTGCCGGCGCCCGACAGGGAAGACCGCCGCACGCGCCGCGCGCCCGGCCGCCCGGGCACCCGCGGTCCGCGCCGTCGTGCCGACGGCGAGGCGGGCGCTGCCGACAAGCCGGCCGAGCAGGCTGCCGAAGCTCCGAAGACCGCCGTCAAGCGCGTGCGCAAGGTGGCGGGTGTCTCGGCCGAGGGTCAAAAGAAGGGCGAACAGGAGTGAGCGATGCTGCAACCCGCTCGACGTAAATACAGGAAAGAACAGAAGGGCCGCAACAAGGGCATCGCCACGCGCGGCACCTCGGTTTCGTTCGGCGACTTCGGCCTGAAGGCCACCGGTCGCGGTCGCCTCACGGCGCGCCAGATCGAGGCGGCGCGCCGCGCGATGACCCGCCACATCAAGCGCGGCGGCCGGGTGTGGATCCGTATCTTCCCGGACAAGCCGGTCTCGAAGAAGCCTGCCGAGGTCCGCATGGGCAGCGGCAAGGGCAACCCCGAGTACTACGTGGCGGAGATCCAGCCGGGCAAGGTCCTCTACGAAATGGACGGCGTGAACGAGACGCTGGCCCGCGAGGCGTTCGCGCTCGCGGCGGCCAAGCTGCCGATCGGCACCGTCTTCGTCTCCCGCATGGTCGGGGCGTGAGCGCCGGCGACGACAAGGGCATGAACATGAAAGCGAAAGAGCTGCGCGCCAGGGATCCCGAGGCGCTCAGGAAAGAACTTGGCGAACTGCTGAAGGCGCACTTCTCGCTGCGCATGCAGATTGCCACGCAGCAACTCAGCAATACCAGCCAGCTGGGCAAGACCCGGCGCGACATCGCGCGCGTGCGCACGGTGATGAACGAGAAGGCGGCCGCCAAATGACGACGACCCAGGCGACGGCGGACGCTTCCGCCACCAAGACCGCAGTCAAGCGCACGCTGGTCGGGCGCGTGGTGAGCAACAAGATGCAGAAGACGGTCACGGTGCTGATCGAGCGCCGCGTCAAGCATCCGGTGTACGGCAAGTACATCGTGCGCAGCACGCGCTGCCATGCGCATGCCGAGACGCCGTACAACGAAGGCGACCTGGTCGAGATCCAGGAATGCCGCCCGGTCTCGCGCACCAAGGCCTGGAAGGTTACCCGGCTGGTAACCCCGGCCGCGGCCTGAGTCCGGGGAAGCTTGGCCGGCGGCCGCCCGCAGCGGCCGGTGGCAGGCTCGTTCCGGGGTGGCGCGACCGGAACGAGCTTGCAGAGATCTCGTGCGCATGCAATAATGTTCGGCTCCGGTTGGCGAGCGGTTTGCGCCACCGGATCACCCAAACCACGGGACCAATACTGACCGAGACCAGGCCCCCCGGCCGGCCGCGGATCAAGTTGGGGCAGACAAATGATCCAGATGCAATCGACGCTGGACGTCGCCGACAATACCGGCGCGCGCTCAGTCATGTGTATCAAGGTGCTCGGCGGCTCGAAGCGTCGCTATGCCGGCATCGGCGACATCATCAAGGTCTCGGTCAAGGACGCGCAGCCTCGCGGCCGCGTCAAGAAGGGCGAGATCTACAACGCGGTCGTCGTGCGCACGGCCAAGGGCGTGCGGCGCCAGGACGGCTCGCTGATCCGCTTCGACGGCAACGCCGCGGTGCTGCTCAACGCGAAGCTCGAGCCGATCGGTACGCGCATTTTCGGGCCGGTCACGCGCGAACTGCGCACCGAGCGTTTCATGAAGATCGTTTCGCTCGCACCGGAGGTGATCTGATGCGCAAGATCCGCAAGGGCGATGAAGTGATCGTCATCGCCGGCCGCGACAAGGGCAAGCGCGGCACGGTGCTGCGCCGGGTCGACGACACGCACCTGGTCGTCGAGGGCGTCAACATCGTGAAGAAGCACGTTCGTCCGAACCCGATGAAGGGCCAGACCGGCGGCATCGTCGACAAGTCGATGCCGATCGACCAGTCGAACGTGATGCTGTTCAACCCGGCCACGGGCAAGGGCGACCGCGTCGGCGCGAAGACCCTCGAGGACGGCCGCAAGGTCCGCGTCTTCAAGTCCAACGGCGAAATGGTGAATGCCTGAGGGTCCTTCCCTGGGGCTGATTAGGAAATCGAAATGGCTCGCCTGCAACAGCACTACCGCGAGAAGGTCGTCCCCGACCTGATGAAGCAGTTTGGCTACAAGTCGGTGATGGAAGTGCCGCGCATCGCCAGGATCACGCTGAACATGGGCGTGTCCGAGGCGGTGGCGGACAAGAAGGTCCTGGAGAACGCGTCGGCCGACCTGACGAAGATCGCCGGCCAGAAGGTCGTGACCACCAAGGCCAGGAAGGCGATCGCCGGCTTCAAGATCCGTGCCGGTTATCCGATCGGCTGCATGGTCACGCTGCGTGGCGAGCGCATGTTCGAGTTCCTCGACCGGCTGGTCACGATCGCGCTGCCGCGCGTGCGCGACTTCCGGGGCGTGTCGGGGAAGGCGTTCGACGGTCGCGGCAACTACAACATCGGGGTCAAGGAACAGATCATTTTCCCCGAGATCGAGTACGACAAGGTCGATGCGCTGCGTGGGCTGAACATCAGCATCACCACCACCGCGAAGAACGACGCGGAAGCGAAGGCGCTGCTGGCGGCCTTCAAGTTCCCGTTCCGCAACTGAATCGAGGAAGCACAAAAGTGGCCAAACTCGCCATGATCAACCGCGACCTGAAGCGCCGGGCGATGGTGCGCAAGTTCGCCGCCGGGCGCAAGGCGCTCGAGGCGATCATCAACGACCAGTCGCTGTCCGAGGAAGATCGCTACCAGGCCCGCCTGAAGCTGCAGGCGCTGCCGCGCGACTCCAGCCCGACACGGCTGCGCAATCGCTGCGAGATCACGGGTCGCCCGCGCGGCACCTTCCGCAAGTTCGGGCTCGGGCGCAACAAGCTTCGCGAGGTCGCGATGCGCGGCGAAGTCCCGGGCCTGACCAAGGCGAGCTGGTAAACGAGGAATCCATCATGAGCATGAGCGATCCGGTCGCCGACATGTTCACGCGCATCCGCAACGCGCAGCGCGTCGAAAAGGAATCGGTGTCAATGCCGTCGTCCAAGCTGAAAGTGGCGATCGCGCAGGTCCTGAAGGACGAGGGCTACATCGACGGCTTCGCGGTCAAGGGCGAAGGCGTCAAGAACGAGCTCGAAGTCCAGCTGAAGTACTACGCGGGCCGTCCCGTGATCGAGCGGCTCGAGCGGGTCTCGCGCCCCGGGCTGCGCGTGTACCGCGGCCGCGACGCGCTGCCGCAGGTGATGAACGGCATGGGCGTGGCGATCGTCACCACGCCCAAGGGCGTCATGACCGACCGCCGTGCGCGCGCAAGCGGCGTGGGTGGCGAAGTCATCGCCTACGTGGCCTGACGGAGGTTGCGATGTCTCGAGTAGGCAAGAATCCGGTCGCGTTGCCGGCTGGCGTCGAAGTGGCGCTGTCCGACGGCGCGATCACCGTCAAGGGCCCGCTGGGATCGCTGACGCAGCGGGTCGATCCGCTGGTGAGAATCGCCCACGAGGGTGCGCAGCTCGCCTTCCCGCCGGCCGACGAGAGCCGCGAGGCCAATGCGATGAGCGGCACCTATCGCGCGCTGGTCGCCAACATGGTGCTGGGCGTCTCGAAAGGCTTCGAGAAGAAGCTGCAACTCGTGGGCACCGGCTACCGGGCGCAGGCGCAGGGCGCCAGCCTGAACCTGTCGCTCGGCTTCTCGCATCCGGTGGTCTACCAGCTGCCGGCCGGCGTGAAGGCCGACACGCCCACGCAGACCGAGATCGTGATCAAGGGCGCCGACAAGCAGGTGGTCGGCCAGGTCGCCGCCGAGATCCGCGCGTTCCGCGAACCCGAGCCGTACAAGGGCAAGGGCGTGCGCTACGCCGACGAGCGCGTCGTGTTGAAGGAAGTGAAGAAGAAGTAAGCCCTCTGGCTGCTTCCGGGGAATCGACCGATGGACAAGAACCAATCCCGTCTGCGCCGCGCCCGCCAGACCCGGCTGAAGATCCGCGAAATGCGGGCTCGCCGCCTGACCGTGCACCGCACCAACCTGCACATCTACGCCAGCATCCTCGACGACTCCGGCGAGAAGGTGCTCGTTTCGGCCTCCACGGTCGAGCAGGAAGTGCGTACGCAACTCGCGGGCAAGCAGGGCCGCGGTGGCAACATCGACGCCGCCGCGCTGGTGGGCAAGCGCATCGCCGAGAAGGCACTGGCGGCGGGCATCGAAAGCGTGGCCTTCGACCGCAGCGGCTACCGTTTCCACGGGCGCGTGAAGGCGCTCGCCGAAGCGGCGCGCGAAGCTGGCCTGAAGTTCTGACGAACGGAATCGAACATGGCAAAGATTCAAGCGAAAGTCACCGGCAAGGGCGCCGAGGAGCGTGACGACGGCCTGCGAGAGAAGATGATCGCGGTCAACCGCGTGACCAAGGTGGTCAAGGGCGGCCGCATCCTCGGCTTCGCGGCGCTCACCGTGGTCGGCGACGGCGACGGCCGCATCGGCATGGGCAAGGGCAAGTCGCGCGAAGTGCCGGTGGCGGTGCAGAAGGCGATGGACGAGGCGCGACGCAAGCTGGTCAAGATCCCGCTGCGCGGCGGCACGGTGCATCACCAGGTGATGGGGCGCCACGGCGCCTCGGTGGTGATGCTCAAGCCGGCGCCCGACGGCACCGGCATCATCGCGGGCGGACCGATGCGCGCCATCTTCGAGGTCATGGGCGTGAGCAACGTCGTGGCCAAGAGCCACGGTTCGTCGAATCCGTACAACCTGGTCCGCGCCACGATCGACGCGCTGCGCAACCTGAACACGCCGGCCGAAATCGCGGCCAAGCGCGGCAAGTCGGTCGAGGAGATCCTCGGTTGAGGGTTCGCGGGCGTGCCGGCGGTGCGCGCCGGCGCATGGAGAACACGATGAGCAAGAAGATGCTGAAAGTGACCCTGGTGAAGAGCCCGATCGGCACGCGCGGCACGCACCGCGCGACCGTGCTCGGCCTGGGCCTGAAAAAGGTCAACCAGACGCGCGAGCTGGAAGACACGCCCGCCGTGCGCGGAATGATCAACAAGGTGTCGTACCTGGTCCGGGTGCACTGAGATGAAACTGAACGAACTCAAACCCGCCGAAGGCAGCACGCACGCGCGCAAGCGCGTCGGCCGCGGCATCGGCTCGGGCCTGGGCAAGACCGCCGGCCGCGGGCACAAGGGCCAGAAATCGCGTTCGGGCGGCTTTCACAAGGTCGGCTTCGAAGGCGGGCAGATGCCGCTGCAGCGCCGCCTGCCCAAGCGCGGCTTCCGCTCGATGAGCGCCGGTGACACGGCCGAGGTACGGCTGTCCGACCTCGAACGCATCGGCGCCGGCGACGTCGATTTGCTGTCGCTCAAGGCCGCCGGCGTGGTGCCGCAGCTGGCGCTGGGCGCCAAGGTGATCCTGTCGGGCGCGATCACCCGCTCGGTCAACCTGAAGGGCGTGGGCGCGACCAAGGGCGCGAAGGCAGCGATCGAGGCCGCTGGCGGCTCGGTCGCCTGACCCGCGAACGAGAGATCCGGAACACAGGCACGTGGCAACGAATCCCGCAGCGCTGGTCAAGGCAGGCAAGTTCGGCGACCTCAAGCGCCGGCTGATCTTCCTGGTGCTCGCGCTCGTCGTGTACCGGATCGGCGCGCACGTCCCGGTGCCGGGTATCGACCCCAGCCAGCTGGCCCAGCTGTTCCGTGGCCAGCAGGGCGGCATCCTCGGGATGTTCAACCTGTTCTCGGGCGGAGCGCTGTCGCGCTTCACGGTGTTCGCGCTGGGGATCATGCCGTACATCTCGGCCTCGATCATCATGCAGCTGCTCACGGTGGTCGTGCCGGTGCTCGAGGCGAAGAAGAAGGAAGGCGAGGCCGGGCGGCGCGAGATCACCAAGTACACGCGCTGGTTCACCGTCGGCCTGGCCACGTTCCAGGCGATCGGCATCGCGATCGCGATCGAGGCGCAGCCGGGGCTGGTGATCGATCCGGGTCCGGCGTTCCGCTTCACGACCGTGGTCTCGCTGGTCACCGGCACCATGTTCCTGATGTGGCTGGGCGAACAGATCACCGAGCGCGGGCTGGGCAACGGCATCTCGATCATCATCTTCGCGGGCATCGTCGCCGGCCTGCCCGGCGCGCTGGCCGGAATGGGCGAGCTGATCCGCACCGGCGCGATGAGCGGCTTCGTCTCGCTGGTGATCGTCGCGCTGGTGGTGCTGGTCACCGCGGCAGTCGTGTTCGTCGAGCGCGGGCAGCGCAAGATCACGGTCAACTACGCCAAGCGTCAGGTGGGCAACCGCGTCTACGGCGGGCAGACCTCGCACCTGCCGCTGAAGCTGAACATGTCGGGCGTGATCCCGCCGATCTTCGCGTCGTCGATCATCCTGTTCCCGGCCACGATCGCGCAGTGGTTTACGTCGGGCGACGTGTCGAACGTGGGGGTGCGCTGGCTGCGCGATATCGCGGCCACGCTGTCGCCCGGGCAACCGGTCTACATCCTGCTGTACGCGCTGGCGATCGTGTTCTTCTGCTTCTTCTACACGGCGCTGGTGTTCAACAGCCGCGAGACCGCCGAGAACCTGAAGAAGAGCGGTGCGTTCGTTCCGGGCATACGGCCGGGCGAGCAGACCGCGAAGTACATCGACAAGATCCTGGTGCGGCTCACGCTGGTCGGCGCGATCTACGTCACTGCGGTGTGCCTGCTGCCCGAGTTCCTGGTGCTGAAGTGGAACGTGCCGTTCTACTTCGGGGGAACCTCGCTGCTGATCATCGTCGTGGTCACGATGGATTTCATGGCGCAGGTACAGGCCTACGTGATGTCCCACCAGTACGAGAGTCTGCTGAAGAAGGCCGGCGGCAAGGGAGTCGGCGCGTAGCGGCCCGCGGGCCGGCGGCCGGACAGGGAATGGGTGTCGGAGGAACATCGGGCGACGCGGATCGATGAGCAAGGAAGACGTCATCCAGATGCAGGGCGAGGTGATCGAGAACCTCCCCAACGCGACGTTCCGCGTGAAGCTCGAGAACGGCCACATGGTTCTCGGGCACATATCCGGCAAGATGCGGATGCACTACATCCGCATCCTGCCGGGCGACAAGGTCACGGTCGAGCTCACGCCGTACGACCTGTCGCGGGCGAGGATCGTCTTCAGGGCGAAATGAAGCAGTGATTTCCGGCGGGCCGCGGCAAGACGGCCGGTCCGGGCAACGAGGTGAACGATGAAAGTGATGGCATCAGTCAAGAAGATCTGCCGCAATTGCAAAGTGATCAAGCGCAAGGGCGTCGTTCGCGTCATCTGCACCGATCCGCGGCACAAGCAGCGCCAGGGCTGAGCGAGGAATATCCATGGCACGTATTGCGGGCATCAACATCCCCGACCGACAGCACACCGAGATCGGCCTGACGGCGATCTACGGCATCGGGCGCACGCGCGCCCGCCAGATCTGCGAGGCGGCGAACGTCCCCTGCGACAAGAAAGTGCGGGACCTCAACGACGCCGAGCTCGAGCGCATCCGCGAGCTGATCGGCAGGCTCACCGTCGAGGGCGACCTGCGCCGCGAGGTGTCGATGTCGATCAAGCGGCTGATGGACCTCAGCTGCTACCGCGGCGTGCGCCACCGGCGCGGCCTGCCGGTGCGCGGCCAGCGCACCCGCACCAACGCGCGCACCCGCAAGGGCCCGCGCAAGGCCGGCGTCGCGCTGAAGAAGTAAGCCGCCGCAGCTGACCAAACACACCGGAGTCGATCCAGCACATGGCTACCAAGGGACAATCGGCAGCGCAGGCCGCCGCCGCGTCGCGCCTTCGCAAGAAGGCGCGCAAGAACGTCTCGGACGGCATCGCGCACGTCCACGCGTCGTTCAACAACACGATCATCACGATCACCGACCGGCAGGGCAACACGCTGTCGTGGGCATCGTCGGGCGGCGCGGGCTTCAAGGGCTCGCGCAAGTCCACGCCGTTCGCCGCGCAGGTGGCGGCCGAGGCTGCGGGCCGTGCCGCGCAGGAATGCGGGATCAAGAACCTCGAGGTGATGATCAAGGGGCCGGGTCCCGGGCGCGAGTCGTCGGTGCGGGCGCTGAACGCGCTCGGCATCAAGATCATGCAGATCCAGGACGTCACACCGATCCCGCACAACGGCTGCCGCCCGCCGAAGAAGCGGCGCATCTGAGGAAGAGAAGGGGGAAGGGAGAAGGGAGAAGGGGTGCCGAGCCGACCAGCGCAGCCGAGGCTTTTCCCCTTCCCCCTTCTCCCTTCTCCTCCCCAAGACCACTGTTCGTCACCCGCAAGGCCGCAGAGGCCGGGTCGCCAAAGACGGACTGACCGCGAAGCGATTCGCGTAATTCGAAGGACTGAAGACGTGGCACGTTACACCGGACCGAAAGCCAAGCTGTCCCGCCGGGAAGGGACCGACCTGTTCCTGAAGAGCGCCCGCCGGGGCCTCGACACCAAGTGCAAGCTCGACAGCAAGCCGGGCCAGCACGGCCGCACCTCGGGCGCGCGCCCCTCCGATTACGGCATCCAGCTGCGCGAGAAGCAGAAGGTCAAGCGCATGTACGGCGTCCTCGAGCGCCAGTTCCGCCGCTACTTCGCCGAGGCCGAGCGCCGCAGGGGCAACACCGGCGAGAACCTGCTCAAGCTGCTCGAGAGCAGGCTCGACAACGTCATCTACCGGATGGGCTTCGGGTCGACCCGCGCCGAGGCGCGGCAGCTGGTCAGCCACAAGTCGATCACCGTGAACGGCGAGGCGGTCAACATCCCGTCGATGACCGTCCGCCCCAACGACGTGATCGCGGTCCGCGAGAAGTCCCGCAAGCAGGCGCGGATCCAGGACGCGCTGAACCTCGCCGAACAGAGCGGCTTCCCGTCGTGGGTGTCGGTGGACAAGAACAAGATGGAGGGCGTGTTCAAGAACATGCCCGATCGCGCCGACCTTGCAGGCGACATCAACGAAAGCCTGATCGTCGAGTTGTACTCGCGCTAATCGAGAGGATATCTATGCAGACTGCCATGCTGAAGCCGCGCATCGTCGAGGTGGAGCAACTCGGTGCATCGCATGCTCGTGTGGTGATGGAGCCGTTCGAGCGCGGGTACGGTCATACGCTGGGCAACGCGCTGCGTCGCGTGCTGCTGTCGTCGATGGTCGGTTACGCGCCCACCGAGGTCCAGATCACCGGCGTCGTTCACGAGTACTCGACGATCGACGGGGTTCGCGAGGACGTCGTCGACCTGCTGCTGAACCTGAAGGGCGTCACGTTCCGGCTGCACAACCGCGACGAGGTGTTCCTCACGCTGCGCAAGGACACGCCGGGGCCGGTCACCGCTGCCGACATCGACGTGCCGCACGACGTCGAGGTCATCAACCCCGAGCACGTCATCGCCACGCTCACGCAGGGCGGCAAGCTCGACATGTCGATCAAGGTCGAGCGCGGCCGCGGCTACCTGCCGGGCACGATGCGCAACCTGGGCGAGAGCAAGACGATCGGCAAGATCGTCCTCGACGCCTCGTTTTCGCCGGTGCGCCGCGTCAGCTACCAGGTCGAGAGCGCGCGCGTGGAGCAGCGCACCGACCTCGACCGGCTGGTGGTCGACGTCGAGACCAATGGCGTGATCGCGCCCGAGGAGGCGGTGCGTCAGTCGGCGCGCATCCTGGTCGAGCAGCTCACGGTGTTCGCGGCACTGGAAGGCGGCGCCGAACCGGCGATCGAGCCGGCCGGCATCGGCCTGGGCGGGGGCGCGCGCGGGCCGCAGATCGACCCGATCCTGCTGCGCCCGGTCGACGACCTGGAGCTCACCGTGCGCTCGGCGAACTGCCTGAAGGCCGAGAACATCTACTACATCGGCGACCTGATCCAGCGCACCGAGAACGAGCTGCTCAAGACCCCCAACCTGGGCCGCAAGTCGCTCAACGAGATCAAGGAAGTCCTCGCGTCGCGCGGACTGACGCTCGGCATGAAGCTCGAGAACTGGCCGCCGGCCGGCCTCGAGCGCCCGTAACAGAGCAAGGCGAGAACGCGAGGAACCCGTCATGCGTCACCGTCACGGACTACGCAAACTGAACCGCACCAGCGCGCATCGCGAGGCGATGCTGCGCAACATGTGCAACTCGCTGCTGCGGCACGAGCTGATCAAGACCACGCTGCCCAAGGCCAAGGAGCTGCGCCGCGTCGTCGAACCGATCATCACGCTGGGGCGAAAGCCGTCGCTGGCCAACCGGCGCCTGGCGTTCGACCGGCTGCGCGACCGCGACATGGTCGTCAAGCTGTTCGACGAGCTCGGCCCGCGCTACGCCAATCGCAACGGCGGCTATCTGCGGATCCTGAAGTTCGGGTTCCGCGCGGGCGACGCCGCGCCGATGGCGCTGGTCGAGCTGATGGACCGCCCGGAAGAGGCCACGGCCGAAGGTTCGTCGAGCGCCGGCTGAAGCCGGCCGGGGCGCGCGGGGCGATCCGGCTCCCGCAGCGCCCCGCGGGCGAAACGGGGGGCGTTGCGCGGTGCATCCACCGCCCGGCGCCCTCGACCCTGCACTCGCATGTCCGCGATCCTGAGCGTCGAAGGACTGGTCAAGCGCTTCGCGGGCGTCGAAGCGATCGCCGGGCTCGACTTCGCGGTGCAGCGCGGCGAATGCTTCGGACTGCTGGGCCCGAACGGCGCCGGCAAGAGCACCACGCTGAAGTCGGTGCTGGGCCTGCTCGAACCCGACGCGGGCCGGATCAGGCTGCTCGGCTTCGAAATCCCGGCGCAGGCGCGCGAGGCGCGCGCGCGGGTCGGCGTCGTTCCGCAGGCCGACGCGCTCGACCCCGATTTCACCGTCGCCGAGAACCTGATCGTCTTCGGCCGCTACTTCGGCCTGTCGCGCGCGACGATCGAGGCGCGGCTCGACGCGCTGCTCGACTTCGCCGGGCTGGCGCACAAGCGGGAGGCGAAGATCCACGAGATCTCCGGCGGCATGCGACGGCGCCTGACGCTCGCCCGGGCGCTGGTCAACGATCCCGAAGTGCTCTTCCTCGACGAGCCGACCACCGGGCTGGACCCGCAGGCGCGCCACCTGATCTGGGAGAGGCTCAGGCAGCTGCTCGCCGGCGGCAAGACCATCGTGCTGACGACGCACTTCATGGAGGAAGCGGAACGCCTGTGCACGCGGCTCGCGATCATCGACCACGGCAGGCGTATCGCGATGGACACGCCGGCCGCGCTGGTCGCCAGCCGGATCGAGCCGCACGTGGTCGAGGCCAGCGGCGACGGCGTGCATCGATGGGCGCGCGAGCAGGCGCCGGCGCTCGCCGCGAGGGTCGAGCTGGTCGGCGAGACCGCGTTCGCCTACTGCGCGAGCCCCGAGCAGGCCGGCGTGGCAGCGGCCTCGGCGACCGGCTTCGCGGCGCTGCGCGTGCTGCAGCGTCCGGCGAACCTCGAAGACGTGTTCCTCGAGCTCACCGGGCGCGAGCTGCGCGATTGAGACGGAGAATGCGCGATGAATCCCTGGTCGGCCCCGCGTCCCTCGATGCGATTCCTGCCGGTCTACCGGCGCAACCTGCTGGTGTGGCGCAAGCTCGCGGTGGCCAGCGTGATCGGCAACATCGCCGACCCGCTGATCATCCTGGTCGCTTTCGGCTATGGCCTGGGCACGCTGCTGCGGCAGGTCGACGGCGTGCCCTACATCGTGTTCCTCGCGGCCGGCTCGATGTGCATGAGCACGATGATGGCGGCCAGTTTCGAGTCGCTGTACTCGGCGTTCTCGCGGATGCACGTGCAGCACACCTGGGAGTCGCTCCTGAACGCGCCGCTCGAGCTCGACGACATCGTGATCGCCGAATGGCTGTGGGCCGCCACGAAGAGCGTCATGTCGGGCCTGGCGATCGTCACGGTGGTCTGGCTGCTCGACATCTCGCGCGCGCCCACGCTGGTGCTGGCGCTGCCGGTCGTGGCGCTCACCGGCCCGGTCTTCGGCGCGATCGGACTGTGCGTGAATGCGCTCGCGCGCGGCTACGACTTCTTCACCTACTACTTCACGCTGGTGCTCACGCCGATGATCTTCCTGTCGGGCGTGTACTACCCGGTGGCCCAGCTTCCCGGCTGGCTGGCCACGATCGCGGGCGCGCTGCCGCTGGCGGCCGCGGTCGAGCTCGCGCGCCCGCTGGTGCTCGGCCGGCTGCCCGAGGCGCCGCTGGTGCCGCTGCTCACGCTGCTGGCCTACGCGGGTGGGGCGTTGTATCTTGCGATGATCCTGACCCGGCGACGCTTCGCCGCCTGAGCCGCGCCGCCGCGCGGATGTTTCTGCCCGCCATGCAAGCCGCCGAATCCTCCGATCCCGAAGCCGCCCGCCTTGCCTCGCCCGACGGCCTGCTGCTGATCCTCAGCAACCTCCCCGACCGCGAAACGGCGGAGGAGGTCGCGCACACGCTGGTGGGCGAGCGGCTGGCCGCCTGCGTGAACATTCTCGGCACCTGTACTTCGGTGTATCGCTGGCAGGGCGACGTCGAGGAGGCCGAGGAGGTCACCGTGCTGGTGAAGACGACGCGCCTGCGCCATGCGGCCTGCCGGCAGCGCCTTAACGCGCTGCATCCGTACGAGGTGCCCGAGATCGTGACGATCGCGCCCGAGGCGGTCTGGCCGGCCTACGCGCAGTGGGCGGCTGACGAGACGCGCGACACATCGGCCGGAATGCGCGACACGTCCACCGGACTGCGCGACGCAGCAGCCCGGGCATGCGACAGTTCCGACGGCGACGCCGAAGGCTGAACGCGGCAGGCGGCTCGCGCGACCGGACGGGGCCGCTTCAGGTGTCGCCGCCGGCGCCCGGCGCGGCCGACGATCGCGCGCGGCGCGCGCGCCGGCGCCGCCGCCGGCCGAAGGGGTCGGAGGCGGACAGCATCGCGCGCGCCCTCAGGAACGAGAACAGCAACGCGCCGATCAGCGCCATCGAGCCGATGGCCCACCAGAAGCCGGTCTTCGAATGCAGCCCCGGGATGAACTCGAAGTTCATCCCGAACACGCCGGTGATCAGCGTCAGCGGCAGGAACACCGCGGTGATCGCGGTGAGCGTGCGCATCACTTCGTTGGTGCGATACGCAGTGGCGGAGAAATGCAGTTGCACCGCGCTCTCCACCGACGATTCGAGGCGGCGCGCGTGGTTGAGCACGCGGTGGATGTGGCCGACGATGTCGGCGGTGCGCACCTGCAGTGCGTCGTCGAGCGCGTGCAGGCCGCGGGGCGTGCCCACGCCGCCGACGGTGCGCTCGAGGCGCTCGTCGCGCCATTCCTGCAGCGCGTCGAGCTGCTCTTCGCAGAGATCCTGCAGCCGTCGCGCCTCGCGCCGCGCCTCGAGCAGTTCGTACCAGTCGCGAAACGGCCGGCGCGGGTCGAGCAGCTCGCGCTGGCGCTGCTCGAACTGTTCGCTCAGCGGCTGGCGCAGGTCGAGGTATCGGTCGACCATGCCGTTGAGGATGCGCAGCATCAGCTCTTCGGGCTGGGCAGGCAGCCGCGCCCGTCCTCCGGCCAGCAGCCGGTCGCGGATCGCGGGCACCAGCCGGCTGTCGGGGGCGCGCACGGTGACCAGCACCTGCGGGAACAGGAAGAACACCGCGGGTCGGGTCTTCACGCGAATCACGCCGGACGGCTCGATCGCGTCGGTGCGGATCGCCAGCCCGCGGAACACGATCATCTCGTAGTCGTTGGTCGAATCGAAGTACGACGGATGGCCCGGATTCTCCGCGTCGAGCAGATGGTCCTCGAAGACGCTGGTGCCGGTGAGCTGCTGCGCCGGCGCGGTCCAGGCGCGGCCGTCGTCGTAGACGCAATCGCACCAGACGAAGCCCCCTGCGGGCATCGCCGGCACCGCATCGGTGACCGCGGCGCCGTCGGGGCGGACGATCACGAACTGCACCGCGGGCGGCTCCTGCCGGCGTTCGCGACGAGGCTGCGGCCTGGCGCGCTCAGCGCGACTCGCGCAGCCAGCGCGCCATGTCGCGCGCGAAATAGGTGAGGATGCCGTCGGCGCCGGCGCGCCGCATCGCCAGCAGCGACTCGGTGACCACGGTGCGCTCGTCGAGCCAGCCGTTGGCCGCGGCCGCCTTGAGCATCGCGTACTCGCCGCTTACCTGGTAGACGAAGGTGGGGCAGCGGAAGGCGTCCTTCACCCTGCGCACGATGTCCAGGTACGGCATGCCGGGCTTCACCATCACCATGTCGGCGCCTTCGCGCAGATCGAGCGCCACTTCGCGCAGCGCCTCGTCGGAATTGGCCGGGTCCATCTGGTAGGTCTTCTTGCTGCCCTTGCCGAGGCTGGCAGCCGAGCCCACCGCGTCGCGGAACGGCCCGTAGAAGCCCGACGCGTACTTGGCCGAATAGGCCATGATCCGGGTGTGGATGTGGCCCGCGGACTCCAGCGCGCTGCGGACCGCGCCGATGCGTCCGTCCATCATGTCCGACGGCGCGACGATGTCCACGCCGGCCTCGGCCTGCACCAGCGCCCGGCGCGCGAGAATCTCCACGGTCGGGTCGTTCAGCACGTAGCCGTCGTCGTCGATCACCCCGTCCTGGCCATGGCTGGTGTACGGATCGAGCGCCACGTCGGTGAGCACGCCCAGTTCGGGAAAGCGCTGCTTGAGCGCTGCGACGGCGCGCGGCACCAGTCCTTGCGGATCGGTCGCGGCCCGCCCGTCCGGGGTCTTCAGCGACGGTTCGATCACCGGGAACAGCGCGATCACCGGAATGCCGAGCGTGAGGCACTCCTCGGCCACCGGCAGCAGCCGGTCGGCGCTCATCCGCTGCACGCCGGGCATCGACGGCACCGCCTGTAGCTGCGCCCGGCCGTCGAGGACGAACACCGGATAGATCAGGTCGTCGGCGTGCAGCACGCTTTCGCGCATCAGGCGGCGCGAGAAATCGTCGTGGCGCATCCTGCGCATGCGCACCGACGGGAAGCCCTGGAAGAATCGCTCGCCTGCAGTCATGTCGGTCGGTTCCTGTGATGCGGGGTTGTCGCGTCGCGCCGTCAGGGCCCGCCGCCTGCCTCGCCGGGCGTTCCGCTGCCGGCGCCCCGATGCGTGGAGAGCCATTCGCCGATGTGCTCGCGCGCTTCGTCGAGCCCGGTGAGGTGCGTTGCCGAGAACGATAGCAGAGCCATCGGATTGGACATTCGCAGTGCGCGCAGCGCCGCTTCGGCCTCGCGCATCGCCGCGGCCAGCTGCGCCTGGCCGAGCTTGTCCGACTTGCTGAGCAGCACCAGCAGCGGCACCTCGGGTCGCATCCACGCGAGCAGGTTGCGGTCGAGATCGGTGAGGCCGCGGCGGATGTCGAGCACCAGGACCACGCCGGCCAGCGCGCGCCGTTGCGACAGGTAGCGGCCGGCGAGCTGGTCCCAGGCGCGCTTGACCTCGATCGGCGCGGTCGCGAAACCGTAGCCGGGCGTGTCGACGACGAAGGCCTGCGGCGGCAGATCGGCAGGGCCGAGCGCGAAGTAGTTCAGCGCCTGCGTGCGCCCGGGCGTCTTGCTGGCGAACGCCAGCCGGCGCCTCTGGCACAGCGCGTTGATCGCCGACGACTTGCCGGCATTGGAGCGGCCGACGAAGGCGACTTCGGGAATCTCGCCTTCGCGGGGAAGTTGTGCGAGCTTCGCGACAGTGGTGGCGAACCGGGCAGTCAGGAGGGCAGAGGCCACGGTGGCGAAGGGGGCGAGGATGCGCCCGGACTCCGATGCGACGATCGGTATGACCGCCTTGGGCGCATATTGTACAATTCACGGTTTGGGTCGGGCGCGTCCCGCGGCCCGACGTTTCCCGGGTTTGCCCCATGCATCGAGCCAGACCGTTCGCCGCAGTCTTCGCTTCAACCTTCGTGTTCGTCGGCAGCGCCTTCGCACAGGCGCCCGCAGCCGGCAGTGAGCCCGCGCGCCCCGACCTCAAGCGCGGTGCGCAGGTCGTCCAGGAGGTCTGCGCCGCCTGTCACGCCGCCGACGGCAACAGCCCGACGCCGGCCAACCCGAAGGTGGCCGCGCAACATGCCGATTACCTCGCCAAGCAGCTGCACGACTTCAAGGTGAAGGCGGGCGCCGAGAAGGCCGAACGCGCCAGCGCGATCATGGCCGGGTTCGCGGCGATGCTCTCCGACGCCGACATCCGCAGCGTTTCGGCGTACTTCGCGTCGCAGACGCTGAAACCCGCGGTCGCGAAGAACAAGGACTTCGTCGAACTCGGCCAGAAGATCTACCGCGGCGGCATTGCCGCGAAGGGCGTTCCGGCCTGCGCCGGCTGCCACGGCCCGGCGGGCGCCGGCATTCCGGTGCTGTATCCGAGGCTGCAGGGCCAGTACGCCGAGTACACCGAGTTGCAACTGGTCGCGTTCCGGCAGGGCGAGCGCGGCAACAGCGCGATGATGAGCACAATCGCCGACCGACTGTCCGACCGCGAGATCAAGGCGGTCTCCGACTACATCGCCGGCCTGCGCTAGGTCGGAGGCGACTCGAACCCGCCGCACCGGCGCCGCCGGCGCGGCGCGGCCGCGCCGGTAAGGCGCGCGGACGGCCCGGCGACCCATTGCCCGAAAGGAGCACGCCATGCTGGTTCGCATCCGCCATGCCGACGATCCGCAGCCCTCGGACATCACGCCTCGCATCCTCCACGAGCATCGACGCTCGGTGCTGAAGGCGGCGGCTGCCGGCGTCGCCGCGTGGTCGGCGTCGACGATCGTCGATGCGGCGGCCGCGACCGACGGGCCGGCGGGGTCGACCGGGTCGGCGGGCGCCACCCGGCTGCAGGCGCGCGCCAGTGCGCTGTCGACGATGGAGCGACCCACGCCGTACAAGGACGTCGTCGGCTACAACAACTTCTACGAGTTCGGCACCGACAAGGACGATCCGGCAGCCTGGGCGGGCTCGCTGCGCGTGCGGCCCTGGACCGTGACGGTCGAGGGCGAGGTCGCACGGCCGCGCGTCTTCGACATCGACGAGCTGCTCCGGCTGGCGCCGCTCGAGGAGCGCGTCTACCGGCTGCGCTGCGTCGAAGGATGGTCGATGGTCATCCCCTGGATCGGCTATTCCTTTGCCGAGTTGATGAAGCGCGTCGAGCCCACCGCCAGGGCAAGGTACGTCGAGTTCGTCACGCTCGCCGACGCGGGGCAGATGCCGGGGCTGCGCTCTTCGGTGCTGGCCTGGCCGTACGTCGAGGGCCTGCGCATCGACGAGGCCGCGCACGCGCTCACGCTGCTCACCCTCGGGCTGTACGGCGAAGTGCTGCCGAAGCAGAACGGCGCACCGGTGCGCATCGTCGTGCCCTGGAAGTACGGATTCAAGAGCGGCAAGTCACTGGTGCGGATCCGTTTCGTCGAGAAGCAGCCGCAGACCAGCTGGAACCTCGCGGCGCCGCACGAGTACGGCTTCTATTCGAACGTCAATCCGCAGGTCAGCCATCCGCGATGGTCGCAGGCGACCGAGCGCCGCATCGGCGAGGACGGGTTCCTGCAGCGCAAGCGCCCGACGCCGATGTTCAACGGCTATGCAGACCAGGTGGCGTCGCTGTATGCCGGCATGGATCTTCGCAAGGCGTTCTGAGTCTCCGCCGCGCCGTGCGACGCACGATCGCGGGGTGGCGTCGCTCGCGCAGCCGTCGCCGCGCGCGCTGACGCGGATCCGCGCGGCGGTCTTCGTCGCCGCGCTGCTGCCGCTTCTGCGCCTGGTGGCGCTGGGCCATGCCGATGCGCTGGGCGCCAACCCGGTCGAGTTCGTCACCCGCTCCACCGGAACCTGGACCCTGGTGATGCTGTGCGTCACGCTGTCGGTGACGCCGCTGCGGCAGCTGCTCGGCTGGCCCTGGCTGCTGCGACTGCGGCGCATGCTCGGCCTGTACGCGTTCTTCTACGCGGTGCTGCACTTCACTGCCTGGGTGTGGTTCGACCAGTGGTTCGACCTCGCCTCGATGATCGCCGACGTCGTCGATCGCCCGTTCGTCACCGTGGGCTTCACCGCGTTCGTGCTGATGCTGCCGCTGGCGGCGACTTCGACGCGCGCGATGATGCGGCGGCTCGGCCGGCACTGGCAGGAGTTGCACCGGCTCGTCTACGCGGTAGCCGTGCTCGCGGTGCTGCACTTCTGGTGGCACAAGGCCGGCAAGAACGACCTCGCCGAGCCGATGACCTACGCGGCCGTGGTCGCGGCCCTGCTCGGGTTCCGGGCGCTGCGGCAGCTCGTGCGCCGCGCGCCGGCCGACGCGTCAGCGCGGCAGGCGCCTCTCGAGCGCGAATAGCGACTCGACCGATTCGCGCTCGCGCACCAGGTGCGCGTCGCTGCCGTCGACGATCACCTCCGCTGCGCGCGCACGCGTGTTGTAGTTCGAGGCCATCGCCATGCCGTAGGCACCCGCGGAGGCGATCGCCAGCAGGTCGCCCTCGGCGATCGCGAGCTTGCGTCCACGCGCGAGCCAGTCGCCCGATTCGCAGACCGGGCCGACGATGTCGTAGACCTGCGCCGGGCTGGCGTCGCGCGCCTCGACCGGCAGCACGCCGTGCCAGGCGTCGTAGAGCGCCGGGCGCATCAGGTCGTTCATGGCCGCATCGACGATCGCGAAGCGGCGCTCCGCGTTGCTCTTCAGGTACTCGACGCGCGTGAGCAGGACGCCGGCGTTGCCGACGATCGAGCGACCGAACTCGAAGACCAGCCCGAACGAGGCGCCGCGCGGATGCCGGTCGATGCGCTCGAAGATCGCACGGAACAGCGCCTCGCGCGACGGCGGCTCCTCGTCCGCGTAGCGGATGCCCAGGCCGCCTCCGAGGTCGATGTGCCTAAGGACGATGCCTTCGGCGTGAAGCGTATCGACCAGTTCGAGCAGCTTGTCGAGCGCCGCCATGAACGGATCGATGCTCGTGATCTGCGAGCCGATGTGGCAATCGATGCCGATCACCTCGACGTTCGGCAGGCGTGCCGCCGTCCGGTAGGCGGCGAGCGCTGCGTCGTGGGCGATGCCGAACTTGTTCTCGCGCAAGCCGGTGGAGATGTACGGGTGCGTGCCCGCGTCGACGTCGGGATTCACGCGAAGCGAAACCGGCGCGCGCCGGCCGAGCGCACCCGCCACCCGGTCGAGCCGCAGCAGTTCGCTCTCCGACTCGACGTTGAAGCAGCGCACCCCCGCCTCGAGCGCCATCCGCATCTCGGTTTCCTGCTTGCCGACGCCGGAGAACACCACCCGCGACGGGTCGCCGCCCGCCGCAAGCACCCGCTTCAGCTCTCCGCCCGAGACGATGTCGAAGCCCGCTCCCTCGCGGGCGAGCAGGTCGATCACCGCGAGGTTCGAGTTCGCCTTCAGCGCATAGCAGACCAGCACGTCGCGCGTGCCGGCGGCGCGCCGGAACTCGGCGAACGCGTCGACGATCGCGCGCCTGGAATAGACGTAGGTCGGGGTGCCGAATCGCTCGGCGACGCTCGACAGCGGCAGGTCTTCGACCAGCAGTGAATTGCCGCGATACTGGAAGGCGTCCATCGGAGTCAGGGGGTCGGGAGGGTCGATGTGGCGCCGCCGGAGCCGCCCGGGGGCGCCTTCGGGCTCGCGGCGAGCTTCTTCTTCGGCTGGGAGTCGGGCAGATACAAGGGCCCGCGCTGGCCGCAGGCGGCAAGCAGCGCGACCACCGCGGCCGCCGCAGCGACTGCGATGAGCCGCGCCGGCGTGCGCAGGCGCGGGGCTGCGCGCTCGGTGCGCTGGCCGGCCGTGCGCACTCAGAACACCTGGTTGCGGATCAGGTCGGCGTCGGCCCCCGCGGCCACGCCGTCTTCGGAGACGCCTAGCGACGCGATGCCCTGTCCGGGGCCCGTCTCGGCGTAGTAGTACTCGCCGTCGACGCGCACGACGCCCGGCGGCGGCTGGGTCTGCTCCTCGGGCGCGCCCTCGAGCGCGGTCGCCATGTAGTTGATCCAGATCGGCAGCGCGAGCCCGCCGCCGGTCTCGCGGTCACCGAGCTTGCGCGGCTGGTCGAACCCGACCCACGCGACCGCGGCGATGCGCGGGTTGTATCCGGCGAACCAGGCATCGATCGAGTCGTTGGTGGTTCCGGTCTTGCCGGCGAGGTCGCTTCGCTTGAGGACCCGCGCGCGCGTTGCCGTGCCCATGCGCACCACGTCGCGCAGCATGCTGTCCATCAGGAACGCGTTGCGTGCGTCGATCGCGCGCAGCGACTCGTCGCCGGCCTGCTTCGGATTAGCGCTTGCGAGCAGCCGGCCGTTGATGTCGGTGATGCGCGCAACCAGGTAAGGCTCGATCCGGTAGCCGCCGTTGGCGAAGACGGTGATTGCGCGTGCCATCTGCCACGGCGTGACCGAGCCGGCGCCAAGCGCCATCGTGAGGAACGGCGGAATGCGCTCGGGGTCGAAACCGAAGCGAGACACGTAGTCCTGCGCGTATTGCGGGCCGATCGCCTCGAGCAGGCGGATCGAGACCATGTTCTTGGACTTCGCCAGCGCGGTGCGCATGTGCATCGGTCCCTCGAACTTGCCGTCGTAGTTCTTCGGGTCCCAGAGCTGACCACCGGTGCGTGCCGGGTCGATCAGCACCGGAGCGTCGTTGATCACCGTGCTGGTCATGAAGCCCTTTTCGAGCGACGCCGAGTAGATGAACGGCTTGAAGCTCGACCCCGGCTGGCGCCAGGCCTGCGTGACGCGATTGAACTTGTTGCGCTCGAAGTCGAAGCCGCCGACCAGCGCCCGCACCGAACCGTCGTGGGTATTCAGCCCGACCAGCGCGGCCTGCACTTCGGGCAACTGTGCGATGGCGTAGCCGCCCTTGCCGGTTTCGACGATGCGCACCACCGCACCGCGCCGCAGGCGCCGCGATGCCGGCGCGCGCTCGCCGAGCGCCGGCGCGACGAACTTCAGACCCTCGCCGGTGATCTCGATCGAACTGCCGCGACCTCGCGAGACCACCACCCGCTTCGGGTCGGCCGAAAGCACCGCCGCCGCGAGGAAGCGGCCGATGTCGTCGTTGTCGCCGATCGACGCTTCGACGACGTCCTCGGCTGCGGCCTCGTCGCCCGGCAGGTCGAGCATGCGCTCGGGGCCGCGGAAGCCGTGCCGCCGGTCGTAATCGAGCACGCCCTGCTCGAGCGCCTCGTTGGCCGTGCGCTGGTCGGCGGCGACGATGGTCGTGTAGATCTTCAGTCCGGCAGAGTAGATCTCCTCGCGATACAGGTCGAAGGCGAGCTGCCGGGCGAGCTCGGCCACGTAGGGCGCGTGGACCGGATAGTCGGCGTGCGCGGGCATGAACGAGAGCGGCTGGGCGAGTGCCAACGCGTACTCGGCCTCGGAGAGAAAGCCGTTGTCGCGCATGCGCCCGAGGATGTAGCGCTGCCGCTCGATCGCCCGCTTCGGGTTCACCAACGGATTGAAGCGCGACGGGGCCTTCGGCAGCCCGGCGAGCACCGCGGCTTCCGCGGCGCCGAGCTTCGACAGCGGCCTTCCGAAGTAGGTCTGCGAGGCCGCGGCGAACCCGTAGGAACGCTTGCCGAGGTAGATCTGGTTCAGGTACAGCTCGAAGATCTGTTCCTTCGTCAGGTTGTCCTCGATGCGCAGTGCCAGCAGGATCTCGACGATCTTGCGCGTGTAGGTGCGCTCGGACGAAAGGAAGAACTCGCGAGCCAGCTGCATCGTGATCGTGCTGGCGCCCTGCTCGGTGCCGCCGGCGACCAGGTTGACCAGCGCGGCGCGCGCCACGCCGATCGGGTCGACGCCCATGTGCTCGAAGAAGCGCGAGTCCTCGGCCGCCAGCACCGCATTCTTCACGACCGGCGGCACGTCCTCGACGTGCACGAAGGTGCGGCGCTCCTCGCCGAATTCGCCGATCAGCTGGCCGTCCGCGGTGTACACCCGCAACGGGATGCGCGGCCGGTAGTCGAGCATCGCGTCGAGCGGAGGAAGCCGGTCGTTGAGCAGCACCAGCGCGAGCGCGACGAGCAGGCCGCCGGCCGCCGCGGCCACCAGCGGAATCGCGAGCGCGGCCGGGCCGACGCGAACCCAGTTCGTCTGCGTGGCGGGCTTGTTGCGCGAGCGGCGTTTCGTCGTGTCGGTCATGCGCGCATCCGCGGGCTCGGCGCCCGCGTTGCTGTGGGCGGATTTTATACGGATCGTGCGCCCACGCCCGCTTGCGCCGTACGACTGCCCGGAACAACCGCCGATACCCGGCCGCCGTGCCGAGCCTGCCGGATGGTCGATGCCGTGCGACGGATGGAGCCGGGCGTTCGCCAAGCCGTGCGGAAAAGGCTTTACATTAAATCGAGCTTGCCGCTTGCATCTCAAGCAGTTTGTAGAAATAATCCGTAAATCCTTAGATATTAAGGACTTTTTGAGGCGAGGCGCCCCGTGGCGGTGATTCCAACGAGTCTGTTTCGCAGGGCCGCTCCACCGCTGGTCGGCATCGACCTGAGCGCGTCGAGCGTCAAGGTGGTCGGAGTTGCAGCAAGGGCAGCGTGCGTCGATGCGCCTGGAGCGCTACGCGATCGAACCGCTGGAGCGCGGCGCGATCGTCGACGGCAACATCGAGAAGGCCGAAGCGGTCGCCGACGCGCTGCAGCGCGCACTGCGCAAGTGCGGCAGCCGCGCGCGAGAGGCGGCGCTCGCGCTTCCGTCGGGGGCGGTGATCACCAAGAAGATCATGCTCCCGGCCGGGTTGCGCGAGGAAGACTACGAAATCCAGGTCGAGACCGAGGCGAGCCAGTACATCCCGTTCCCGATCGAGGAAGTGAACCTCGACTTCCAGGTGCTCGGCCCTGCCTCCGGCGCCGAAAACGAGGTCGACGTGCTGCTCGCGGCATCGCGCAAGGAGAAGGTCGACGACCGGGTGGCCGTGGCCGAGATGGCCGGCCTGCGCCCGGTGGTCATGGACGTCGAGCCCTACGCGCTGCGCGCCGCGGTCGACCACGTGGTCGAGTTCCTGCCGAACAAGGGCCAGGGGCAGATCATCGCGGTGTTCTCGATCGGGCAGACGATCACCTACCTGACGGTCGTGCTGAACCGCCAGACGATCTTCGAGCGCGAACAGGGCTTCGGCGGCCAGCAGCTCACCCAGGACCTCGTGCGCCTGTACGGACTCACCCCCGAAGAGGCCGAGCTCAAGAAGCGCACCGGAGACCTGCCCGACAACTACCAGCGCGACCTGCTGCAGCCGTTCGTCGAGCAGGCCGCCACCGACATCGGACGCGCGCTGCAATTCTTCTTCACGTCCACGCCGTACACGCGCGTCGACCAGATCTACCTCGCCGGCGGCTCGTCGGTGGTCCCGGGCCTCGCCGAAGCGGTCGCGCAGCGCACACAGGTGCCCGCCGAGATCCTCAGTCCGTTCCAGGGGATGGAGCTCGCAGGCACGGTGCGGGAGCGCCAGCTGCGCGCCGACGCGCCTTCGCTGCTGGTGGCCACCGGCCTGGCGATGCGGAGGTTCGACGCATGAGCATGCGCATCAACCTGCTCCCGCACCGGGAGATGCGCCGCGAGCGGCGCAAGAAGGACTTCGTCGGCCTGCTCGCGTTCGTCGCCATCGGCGCGCTCGCGGCCGCGGTGGTCGTCGCGCTCGGCATCGACCAGAGAATCGACGCGCAGCGCGCGCGCAACGACTTCATCCGCGCCGAGAACGCGAAGCTCGACGCCCAGATCCGGGAGATCGCGACGCTGCGGGCCGAGATCGAAGCGCTGCGCGCGAGGCAGTACGCGGTCGAAACGCTGCAGACCAACCGGACGATTCCGGTTCACCTGATGGACGAGCTCGTCAAGCACACTCCCGACGGCATCCACCTGAAGACGATGCGCCAGGACGAGCGCAAGATCACGCTGGCCGGCTATGCGCAGTCGAACGAGCGCGTCTCGGAGCTGCTGCGCAATCTGGCCAACAACACGCCGTGGCTCGAGCGCCCCGAGCTCATCGAGATCAAGGCCGTGCGCATCGGCGGGAACGCCGCATCGAAGGACAAGGACGCCCGGCGCGTCTTCGAGTTCTCGCTGAACGCGCTGATCAAGACCGTCGACCCGCAGCCGCAGGCGGCGAAGACCACGGCCGGCCCGGCGACGCTGGCGGCAGCCGGCAAGGCCGCGAACAGGTGACGCGATGAGCAAGTTCAACGCGAAGATCGACTTCGGCAGCCTCACGGCGCAGTTCGCGGGGCTGCAGGGGCGCCATCCCGGACTGTGGCCGACGCTGCCGAAGGCGGCGTTGCTCGCCGGGCTGGTGGCTGCGGTGCTCGCAATCGCCTGGGGGTCGTACTGGCGCGGGCAGCTCGAGGAGCTCGACGGGCAGGTCCGCGACGAGGAGCAGCTCAGGCAGCAATTCACCGTCAAGATGAAGCAGGCGGTGAACCTCGACGTGCTGCGGATTCAGAAGGAGCAGGTGTCGCACTACGTGAACCAGCTCGAGAAACAGCTGCCGAGCAAGGCCGAGATGGACGCCCTGCTGTCGGACATCAACCAGGCAGGCGTCGGCCGGGGGCTGCAGTTCGAGCTCTTCAGGCCCGGGCAGGTGGTGGTGCGCGACTACTACGCAGAGCTTCCGATCGCGATCAAGCTGTCGGGCAATTACCACGATTTCGGCTCCTTCACCAGCGACATCGCGAACCTGCCGAGGATCGTCACGCTGAACAACATGCAGATCACGCTGCCGGAGCGCCAGGCCGCCGGGACCGGGTCGGGCCCGCTCACGATGGAAGCGATCGCGAAGACCTTCCGCTACCTCGATCCCGACGAGATTGCCGAGCAGCGTCGCCTGGCGGCAGCGGCGAAGAACAAGAAGGGGGCGGCGAAATGAAGCGCCTGCTGATGGTGGCCGCGGCGTGCGCGCTGGCCGGCTGCGCGAACGACCAGAGCGAACTGCGGGCCTGGATGCAGGAAGTGCGCGCCAACACCAAGCCGGTCGAGGAGCGCATCGAGGAGCCCAAGCGCTTCGCACCGTTCCGCTACGAGGACGAGGCGCAGGCCGACCCGTTCTCGCCGCAGAAACTGGCCGTCGTGCCCGAGGGCTCGCAGCGGCCGGGATCGAGCGGCCTGAAACCCGACCTGGACCGCCGGCGAGAGGCGCTCGAGGCGTTTCCGCTCGACACGATCCGGATGGTCGGGCGCCTGGTGAACGGCCGGCGCAACCATGCGCTGCTTCAGGTCGACAAGACGGTCTACCAGGCGCGCGTGGGCAGCTACGCGGGCCAGAATTTCGGCGTGATCACCAGGATCAGCGAGAGCGAGGTTCAGCTCCAGGAACTGGTGCAGGATGCCGCCGGCGACTGGGTCCGGCGAGAGTCGACGCTGCGGCTTCAAGAGGGGAGCAGTCAATGACAACGACAATGCGCAACGCGGGTTCGGCCGCCCGCGCGACCGCCCGCGCCGCCGTCGCAGCGCTGCTTGCGTGCATCGCGGCGCTGGCCGCTCCTGCCGCGCTCGCGCAGGCGAACTCGATCGAATCGGTGACGAGCGTGCAGCAGGGCAGCACCACGTACCTGCGCATCGGGATGAAGAATCCGCCGACCACGGCCCCGGCGGGCTTCTCGGTGACGAATCCGCCGCGGATCGCGTTCGACTTCGTCAACACCGACAACCGGGTCGGCAAGAACTCGCTCGAGTTGCCCCAGGGCGACGTGCGCAGCGTGGCGATCGTGCAGTCGGGCGAGCGCGCCCGGCTGGTGCTGAACCTGAAGCGGCCGCTCGGCTACAACACGTCGATCGAGGGCAACACGCTGACGGTTGCGCTCGAACCGGTGGCGGCTGCCGGGACGGCGGCGTCGCCGGCCTACAGCTTCGCCGGGGCCGACGGCAAGGGCACGCATTCGCTGCGCGACCTCGACTTCCGCCGCGGCAAGGACGGCGAGGGCAGAGTGGTCGTCGACCTTTCGGACCCGGGGGTCGGCGTCGACATCCGGCAGCAGGGCCAGACGATCGTGGTCGACTTCCTGAACGCGAACCTGCCCGAGAACCTGCGCCGCCGCCTCGACGTCGGCGACTTCGGCACGCCGGTCACCGCGGTGCGCGCGTTCCAGCAGGGCGACAACGCGCGGCTGGTGATCGAGCCGCACGGCGAATGGGAGCACAACGCCTACCAGAGCGACACGCAGTTCGTCGTCGAGGTCAAGCCGGTGCGGCCCGACCCGACGCGCCTCGCGCGCGGCATGCAGCCCGGTTACCGCGGCGAGAAGCTGTCGCTGAACTTCCAGAGCATCGACATTCGCGCGCTGCTGCAGGTCATCGCGGACTTCACCAACCTGAACATCGTCACCAGCGACTCGGTCTCGGGCAACCTGACCCTGCGCCTGAAGGACGTGCCCTGGGACCAGGCGCTGGACATCATCCTGCAGTCCAAGGGCCTGGACATGCGCAAGAACGGCAACGTGGTCATGGTCGCGCCGCGCGACGAGATCGCGGCCAAGGAGAAGCTCGACCTGGAGTCGCGCGCGCAGATCTCGGAGATCGAGCCGCTGCGCACCGAGACGTTCCAGTTGAACTACCAGAAGGCCGAGGCGCTGCACAAGCTGCTGGCCAACGACAAGCAGCGCGTGCTGTCCAAGCGCGGCAGCGTCGTCGTCGACGAGCGCACGAACAAGGTCTTCGTGCAGGACACGGTGTTGCGCCTGGAGGAAGTGCGCAAGATCATCGCGCAGGTCGACGTGCCGGTGCGGCAGGTGCTGATCGAGGCGCGCATCGTCGAGGCCGACGACCGCTTCTCGCGCAACCTGGGCGTGCGGCTGGGATTCAACCGGGTCGGTTTTCCGGCCGGCAGCGTCGCGGGCCGGGGAACCATCTCGGGCAACCTGCAGGGCGTGCACGACCTCACGCCGCTGCCGGGCGCGGTGGGCACCGGCACGACGGCGCTGGCCAACACGAACTTCGTGAACCTGCCGGCGACGAACATCTCGGGCGTCAACCCGTCGACCTTCGCGATCAGCCTGTTCAACTCGAGCCTGACGCGCTTCCTGAACCTGGAGCTGTCGGCGCTCGAAGCCGACCAGCGCGGCAAGGTCGTCTCCAGCCCGCGGGTGCTGACCGCCGACCAGGGCAAGGCGATCATCGAGCAGGGCACCGAGTTGCCGTACCAGCAGGCGACTTCGAGCGGGGCCACTTCGATCCAGTTCCGCAAGGCCAACCTGAAGCTCGAGGTGACGCCGCAGATCACGCCCGAGGGCAACGTCATTCTCGCGGTCGAAGTCAACCGCGACGCGGTCGGGCAACTGACGCCGGCCGGGTTCGCGATCGACACCCGGCGCGTGCAGACGCAGGTGCTGGTGGAGAACGGCGGCACCGTGGTGATCGGCGGGATCTACGAGCAGTTCGAGCGCGACAACGTCAACAAGGTGCCGCTGCTGGGCGACCTGCCCATCGTCGGCGCCGCGTTCAGGAACTCCAGCCGCACGAACAACCGCACCGAGCTGCTGGTGTTCCTCACACCGCGCGTCGTCACCGACACCGCGATGGCGCGCTGATGGCGATGCCGGGGCGCGCCTGCCCGCGCCGCCGCTGATGGCTTCGCAAGGGCAGGCACCCGGTCGCGCCGCGTCGCGGCCGGTCGTGCTGGTGGGCATGATGGGCTCGGGCAAGTCCACCGTCGGGCGGCGACTCGCAGCGCGGCTGCACCGGCGCTTCGTGGACGCCGACAAGGTGCTCGAGGAACGCTGCGGCGTCGCGATCTCGACGGTGTTCGAGCTGGAGGGCGAAGAGGGCTTTCGCCGTCGCGAAGCGTCACTGCTCGACGAGCTGACCCGGTTGCCTGCGATCGTGCTCGCCACTGGAGGCGGAGTGGTGATGCGCGCGGAAAACCGGCGCCTGCTCGCCGAGCGCGGGCTGGTGGTCTTCCTGCAGGCGTCGCAGGCCGACCTCTGGCAGCGGCTGCGCCGCGACCGCACCAGACCGCTGCTGCAGACGGAGGACCCCCGCGAGCGGATCGCGCAACTGCTGGCGCTGCGCGAGCCGCTGTATCGCGAGATCGCGCACCTGACCGTCGTGAGCGCGCGCCAGCCGGTGGACCAACTCGTCGCCGATATAATCGGGCGTCTTCCCGAGGAAATCCAGGCCGAGGCCCGGGCCGGCTGAGGGTCGGCTGCGGATCGGCCGCTGCCGCCCGCCCAGGGCACCGCCATCCCGCCGCATGACTGTCCGCGAACTGCGTATTCCGCTCGGCGAGCGAAGCTACCCGATCCTGGTCGGCACCGGGCTGCTGTCGGGCAACGACGCGCTGGCGCGCCTCGCCCGGGGGCGGCAGGTGGCGGTGGTCACCAACGACACGGTCGGCGCGCTCTACGAGGCAAGGCTCGCTGCGTCGCTGGCGGAGGCCGCGGCGCTCGTGTCGATCCGCCTGCCCGACGGCGAGGCCTACAAGAACTGGCAGTCGCTCGATCGCATCTTCGAGCAGTTGCTGCGCCAGCGCTTCGACCGGCGCTGCCTGCTGGTGGCGCTCGGCGGCGGAGTGGTCGGCGACGTGACCGGCTTCGCGGCGGCCGTCTACCAGCGCGGCGTCGATTTCGTGCAGGTGCCGACCACGCTGCTGGCGCAGGTCGATTCCTCGGTCGGCGGCAAGACGGCGATCAACCATCCGCTCGGCAAGAACATGATCGGCGCATTCCACCAGCCGAAGCTGGTGCTCGCCGACGTGGACACCTTGCGCACGCTGCCGCCGCGCGAGCTGTCGGCGGGCCTGGCGGAAATGATCAAGCACGGCGCGATCGCCGATCCGGCCTATCTGGAGCGGCTCGAGCGCGGCCTCGCGGCGCTGCGCGCCTGCGATGCGGCGGCGCTCGGCGACGCGATCCTGCGCTCCTGCGAGATCAAGGCCGCGGTGGTCGCCGCCGACGAGCGCGAGACGGGGCTGCGCGCCACGCTCAATTTCGGCCACACCTTCGGTCATGCGATCGAAGCGGGACTCGGCTACGGCAACTGGCTGCACGGCGAGGCGGTAGGCGCCGGCATCGTGATGGCCGCCGACCTGTCCTGCCGCGCCGGGCTGCTCGATGCCGCGACGGTCGAGCGCCTGCGCGGCACGATCGCCGCTGCCGGCCTGCCGGTGCGCGGCCCGGCCTGGCCGTTCGAGCGCTATGTCGAGCTGATGAGCATCGACAAGAAGGCCGGGCAGGGAACGCCCGAGTTCGTACTGCTCGAGCGACTCGGCGCGGCGCGCGTGCAGCCGGTGGCCGACGCGCAGTTGCGCGCGACGCTGGCGGCCTGCACCGGCTGAGCGCCGCGGCGCAGATGGGCAGCGGAGGCTTCGAGCGCGCGCCCGCTGCGCTCGCGCCCTGGGCGGCCGACCCGGCGACGAGCCGCGGCCGGCGCCACGCCGAGCCGCGAGCCGGCACCCGCAGCGAGTTCCAGCGCGACCGCGACCGCATCGTCCACTGCACCGCCTTTCGCCGGCTCGAATACAAGACGCAGGTCTTCGTGAATCACGAAGGCGACCTGTTCCGCACCCGGCTCACGCATTCGATCGAGGTGGCGCAGATCGGCCGGTCGATCGGGCGCAACCTCGGCCTGAACGAAGACCTGATCGAGGCGATCGCGCTGGCGCACGACCTCGGCCACACGCCATTCGGTCACGCCGGCCAGGATGCCTTGCACGAGTGCATGCGCGCGCACGGCGGCTTCGAGCACAACCTGCAGTCGCTGCGGGTGGTCGACGAACTCGAGCAGCGCTATGCGGCGTTCGACGGCCTGAACCTGTGCTTCGAGACGCGCGAGGGCATCCTGAAGCACTGCCGGCCCGAGGACGCGCGCGCGCTCGGCGAACTGGGCGAGCGCTTCCTGCAGCGGCGCCAGCCCTCGCTCGAGGCGCAGGTCGCCAACCTCGCCGACGAGATCGCCTACAACAACCACGACGTCGACGACGGCCTGCGCTCGGGCCTGCTGAAGCTCGGGCAACTCGACCGGATCGACCTGTTCGCCGGCCATCGTCGCACCGTCGAAGGGCTGCATCCCGGCATCGCGGGCCGGCGCCCGGTGCACGAGACCATCCGGCGGATGATCGACGACCTGGTAGTCGACCTGCTCGCCGAGTCGCGCAGGCGAATCGAGGCCGCTGCGCCGCGTTCGCTCGACGAGGTGCGCGCCGCGCCGCCGCTCGTGGACTTTTCGCATGGGATGCGCGAACGCTCGGTGCAACTCAAGCGCTTCCTGCACGCGGCGCTCTACCGCCACGCGCGGGTCGACGAGGCGATGGGGCGCGCCCGCCATGTCGTGCGCCGGCTGTTCGACGCCTACGCGGCCGACTCGTCGCGCCTGCCGGACGAGCACCGCGAGCGTGCGCAGGCGATCGGCCTGCGCGCGGTTTCCGACTACATCGCCGGCATGACCGACCGCTTCGCGTTGCGCGAGCACGCGCGGCTGACGGGCGAACCGCCGCCCGACCTGGCCTGTTCCGACGCGACCGATTGAACCCGGTGGCCCCGCTCGCCATGCAATTCAGGCCGGCTGCGGCGTATACTGGGAAATTCGTTCGGGCCAATCGCGCTGCATCGCGGCATCGCGGCGCCCCAAGCGCTTCTCTAAGCAAGCAAGCACTAACTTAACTTTGTTCCGGTGGTTTCCCCCGGGTTCGCAGGCAGCACGCGGCGGGCCGTGGCGACCGCGCTGCGCGGCGCAGACCCCGGATCCGGAGCTGGCACGATGGAACACTCGCACCGTCATCCGCCTGAGTGCGCGACCTCGCCGACCGCGGAAGGCCTGTACGACCCGGCGCGCGAGCACGACGCGTGCGGCGTCGGCTTCGTTGCCCACATCAAGGGCAGGAAGAGTCACCGGATGATCGAGCAGGGCCTGCAGATCCTGTGCAACCTCGATCATCGCGGCGCGGTCGGCGCCGACCCGCTGATGGGCGATGGAGCCGGCATCCTGATCCAGGTGCCGGACCAGTTCTTCCGCGAGGAAATGGCGCGCCAGGGCGTCAGGCTGCCGCCGGCCGGCGAATACGGCGTGGGCATGGTGTTCCTGCCCAAGGAGCACGCGTCGCGGCTTGCCTGCGAACAGGAGCTCGAGCGGGCGGTGCGCGCCGAGCGGCAGGTGCTGCTCGGCTGGCGCGACGTGCCGGTGGATCGCGAGATGCCGATGTCGCCCACCGTGCGCGCCAAGGAGCCGGTGATCCGCCAGGTCTTCATCGGCCGCGGCCCCGACGTGATGGTGACCGACGCGCTCGAGCGCAAGCTGTACGTGATCCGCAAGACCGCCAGTCACGCGATCCAGCAGCTCGGCCTGAAGCACAGCAAGGAGTACTTCGTGCCGTCGATGTCGGCGCGCACGATCGTCTACAAGGGGTTGCTGCTGTGCGGGCAGGTCGGCCAGTACTACCGCGACCTGCAGGATCCGCGCGTGGTCTCGGCGCTCGCGCTGGTGCACCAGCGCTTTTCCACCAACACCTTCCCCGAGTGGCCGCTGGCGCACCCGTACCGGCTGATCGCGCACAACGGCGAGATCAACACGGTGAAGGGCAACTACAACTGGCTGCGCGCGCGCGAGGGCGTGATGCGCTCCCCGGTGCTCGGCGAAGACCTGAAGAAGCTCTACCCGATCGTCTACGCCGGGCAGTCCGACACCGCGACCTTCGACAACTGCCTCGAGCTGCTGGTGATGGCCGGCTATCCGCTGGTGCACGCGATGATGATGATGATTCCCGAGGCGTGGGAGCAGCACGCGCTGATGGATCCGAAGCGGCGCGCGTTCTACGAATTCCACGCGTCGATGATGGAGCCCTGGGACGGCCCGGCGGCGATCGTCTTCACCGACGGCCGGCAGATCGGCGCGACCCTCGATCGCAACGGGCTGCGCCCGGCGCGCTACTGCATCACCGACGACGACATGGTGGTGATGGCCTCCGAAGCCGGCGTGCTGCCGTTTCCCGAGAGCAGCATCGTCAAGAAGTGGCGCCTGCAGCCCGGCAGGATGTTCCTGATCGACCTCGACCAGGGCCGCATCATCGACGACGCGGAGATCAAGGACCAGCTCGCCAACAGCCGGCCGTATCGCGAGTGGATCGAGGCGATCCGCATCAAGCTCGACGAGATCGGCGTGCCGCACGACGCCGCGGCCGCGGCGCGCGAGGCGCAGGGCCCCACCGAGCAGGAGGCGCGGCTGGCCGGGCGCATCACCGACGAAATCTCGCAGCAGACGCCGCCGCCACCGGTGTCGGCGCTGCTCGACCGGCAGCAGGCGTTCGGCTACACGCAGGAGGACATCAAGTTCCTGATGGCGCCGATGGCCGCCGCCGGCGAGGAGGCCGTCGGGTCGATGGGCAACGACTCGCCGCTGGCGGTGCTGTCGAACAAGAACAAGCCGCTGTACAACTACTTCAAGCAGCTGTTCGCGCAGGTGACCAACCCGCCGATCGACCCGATCCGCGAGCAGCTGGTCATGTCGCTGGTGTCGTTCATCGGTCCCAGGCCGAACCTGCTCGACCTGAACAACATCAACCCGCCGATGAGGCTGGAGGTCACGCAGCCGCTGCTCGACTTCGACGACATCGCGCAGATCCGCGGCATCGAGCTGCTCACCGACAACAAGTTCAAGTCGTACGAGCTCGACATCTGCTACCCGGTCGCCTGGGGCAAGGAGGGCATCGAGGCGCGGCTGGCTTCGCTGGCGGCCGAGGCCGAGGACGCGGTGCGCTCGGGCTACAACATCCTGATCGTCTCCGACCGGCGCATGTCGCGCGAGCGGGTGGCGATCCCGGCGCTGCTGGCCACCAGCGCGATCCACCTGCACCTGATCAACCGCGGCCTGCGCACCGCCACCGGGCTGGTGGTCGAGACCGGCTCGGCGCGCGAAGTGCACCATTTCGCGCTGCTGGCCGGATACGGCGCGGAGGCGATCCATCCGTACCTGGCGATGGAAACGCTGGCCGACCTGCACCGGGCGATGCCCGGCGACGTCGGCCCCGACAAGGCGATCCGCAACTACATCAAGGCGATCGGCAAGGGGCTGATGAAGGTGATGTCCAAGATGGGCATCTCCACCTACATGAGCTACTGCGGCGCGCAGATCTTCGAGGCGATCGGGCTGTCGCGCGCGCTCGTCGACAAGTACTTCAGCGGCACCCCCAGCAACGTCGGCGGGATCGGAATCTTCGAGGTCGCCGAGGAGGCGATCCGGCTGCATCGCGCCGCGTTCGGTGACGACCCGACGCTGGCGTCGATGCTCGACCCGGGAGGCGAATACGCGTACCGCACCCGCGGCGAAGACCACATGTGGACGCCCGAGTCGATCTCGAAGCTGCAGCATTCGACGCGCGCCGGCAACTACGCGACCTACAAGGAGTACGCGAAGCTGATCAACGACCAGACGCGGCGCCACCTCACGCTGCGCGGCCTGTTCGAGCTGCGCTTCGACGCCTGCACGCCGGTGCCGATCGAGGAGGTCGAGCCGGCCGCCGGGATCGTCAAGCGCTTCGCCACCGGCGCGATGTCGCTCGGGTCGATCTCCACCGAGGCGCACACGACGCTCGCGGTCGCGATGAACCGCATCGGCGGCAAGTCGAACACCGGCGAGGGCGGCGAGGACGCGATGCGCTACCGCGCCGAGATGCGCGCCGGCAAGCCGGTGATCCGCGACGGCGACACGATCGGCAGCGTGATCGGCGCCGATCGCATCGAGGCGGACATCGCGCTGAAGGAGGGCGATTC
This sequence comes from Burkholderiaceae bacterium, assembly GCA_027493945.1. Taxonomy (GTDB): domain Bacteria; phylum Pseudomonadota; class Gammaproteobacteria; order Burkholderiales; family Burkholderiaceae_E; genus Zeimonas. The sequence continues at coordinate 2,647,104 of JAOSJU010000001.1, forward strand.
GCTGCGCTCGCGGATCAAGCAGGTCGCATCGGGACGCTTCGGCGTCACCGCCGAGTACCTCGCCAGCGCCGACCAGCTCCAGATCAAGATGGCTCAGGGGGCCAAGCCGGGCGAGGGCGGCCAGTTGCCGGGCCACAAGGTGTCCGACTACATCGGCATGCTGCGCTATTCGGTGCCGGGCGTCGGGCTGATCTCGCCGCCGCCGCACCACGACATCTACTCGATCGAGGATCTCGCCCAGCTGATCCACGACCTGAAGTGTGCCAACCCGCGGGCCTCGGTGTCGGTCAAGCTGGTCTCGGAAGTCGGCGTCGGCACGGTCGCTGCGGGCGTCAGCAAGGCCAGGGCCGATCATGTGGTCATTGCCGGGCACGACGGCGGCACCGGCGCGTCGCCGCTGTCGTCGATCAAGCACGCCGGCACGCCCTGGGAACTCGGCCTTGCCGAGACGCAGCAGACGCTGGTGCTCAACGGCCTGCGCGGGCGCATCGTCGTGCAGGCCGACGGCCAGATGAAGACCGGCCGCGACGTGGTGATCGGCGCGCTGCTCGGCGCCGACGAGTTCGGCTTCGCGACGGCACCGCTGGTGGTCGAAGGCTGCATCATGATGCGCAAGTGCCACCTGAACACCTGCCCGGTCGGCGTGGCCACGCAGGATCCGGTGCTGCGGCGCAAGTTCGACGGCAAGCCCGAGCACGTGGTCAACTTCTTCTTCTTCGTCGCCGAGGAGGCGCGCGAGCTGATGGCGCGGCTCGGCATCCGCCGCTTCGAGGACCTGATCGGCCGCGCCGACCTGCTCGACACGCGCAAGGGCGTCGAGCACTGGAAGGCCCGGGGGCTCGATTTCTCGCGCATCTTCCACCAGCCGGCGGTGCCGGCGACGGTGTCGCGCCGCCGCGTCGAAGACCGAGGATCACGGGCTCGCGCACGCGCTCGACCACAAGCTGATCGAACTGGCCAGGCCGGCGCTCGAGCGCGGCGAGAAGGCGTCGTTCATCCTGCCGATCCGCAACGTCAACCGCACCGTCGGCACGATGCTCTCGGGCGAGGTCGCGCGTCGCTACGGTCACCGGGGGTTGGCCGACGACACGATCCACGTGCAACTCAAGGGCACCGCGGGGCAGAGCATGGGCGCCTTCCTGGCCAACGGCATCACGCTCGACCTGGTCGGGCAGGCCAACGACTACGTCGGCAAGGGGCTTTCGGGCGGGCGCATCATCGTGCGCCCGACCAACGACTTCCGCGGCCAGTCCGACCAGAACATCATCGTCGGCAACACGGTGATGTACGGAGCGATCGCCGGCGAGGCCTTCTTCTGCGGGGGTCGCGGGCGAGCGCTTCTGCGTGCGCAACTCCGGCGCCACCGCGGTGGTCGAGGGCACCGGCGACCACGGCTGCGAGTACATGACCGGCGGCACGGTGGTCGTGCTCGGCGAGACCGGGCGCAACTTCGCCGCCGGCATGTCGGGCGGCGTCGCCTACGTCTTCGATCCGCAAGGCAGCTTCGGCTCGCGCTGCAACCTGGCGATGGTCGGGCTCGAGCCGGTGCTGTCCACGTCCGAGCAGCTGGCGCAGGCCGACCCCGTGACCTGGCACCGCGGCGAATGCGACGAGATCATCCTGAAGGGGCTGATCGAGCAGCATTTCCGCTACACCGGCAGCGAGACGGCGCGCGCGATCCTCGACGACTGGGAGCGCAGCCGCGCCGCGTTCGTCAAGGTCTTCCCGGGCGAGTACAAGCGGGCGCTCGGCGAGATCAACGCGAAGCGGCAACAGCGCGCGGGGCGCGAGCAGACGACCGCCTGAGCGCGACGAGTGCGCAGCGGGTACCGGCATCCACCTGACGAATCAGCGACATGGGCAAAGTCACCGGATTCCTCGAATTCCAGCGCCTGAGCGAGGCGGCCGAAGACGCCACGACGCGCGTGCGGCATTACCGCGAGTTCGTGATGCACCTGTCCGACGAAGAATCGTCGAGGCAGGGCGCGCGCTGCATGGACTGCGGCACGCCGTTCTGCCAGAGCGGCTGCCCGGTCAACAACATCATTCCCGACTGGAACGACCTGGTCTATCGCGGCAACTGGAAGCTCGCGCTCGACACGCTGCACTCGACCAACAACTTCCCGGAGTTCACCGGCCGCATCTGCCCGGCGCCGTGCGAGGCCGCGTGCACGCTGAACATCAACAGCGATCCGGTGGGGATCAAGTCGATCGAGCACGCGATCATCGACAAGGGCTGGGAGATGGGCTGGGTGCTGCCTCAGCCGCCGCTGCGCGCCACCGGTCGCAAGGTCGCGGTCGTCGGGTCGGGGCCGGCCGGGCTGGCCTGCGCGCAGCAACTCGCGCGCGCCGGCCACGAAGTCACGGTGTTCGAGAAGAACGACCGGATCGGCGGGCTGCTTCGCTACGGCATTCCCGACTTCAAGCTCGAGAAGCGCCACATCGATCGGCGCATCGCGCAGATGCAGGCCGAGGGCGTGCGCTTCCGGCCCGGCGTGCTGGTGGGAGACGCCAGCGCGCCCGGCGTCACCGACTGGTCGCGCGAGCAGATGCCCGCCGCCCGGCTGCTCGAGGACTTCGATGCGATCGCGCTGACCGGCGGCGCCGAGCTCGCGCGCGACCTGCCGGTGCCGGGGCGCGAGCTGCGCGGCGTGCATTTCGCGATGGAGTTCCTCCCGCAGCAGAACCGGGTCGTCGCCGGCGAGGCGGTCGCGGGCCAGATCCTCGCGACCGGCAAGCACGTGATCGTGATCGGCGGCGGCGACACCGGCTCCGATTGCGTCGGCACCAGCAACCGCCAGGACGCAAGCTCGGTCACGCAATTCGAGCTGATGCCGCAGCCGCCGGCGCACGAGAACAAGGCGATGACCTGGCCGAACTGGCCGTACAAGCTGCGCACCTCGTCGTCGCACGAAGAAGGCTGCGGGCGCGATTGGGCGGTCACGACCAAGCGCTTCGTCGACGACGGGCAGGGCAGGGTCAGGGCGCTGGTGGCCGCGCGGGTCGAATGGCAGAAGGACGAGGCCACCGGCCAGTCGCGGATGGCGGAGGTGCCGGGTTCGGAGTTCGAGTTGCCGGCCGACCTGGTATTGCTGGCAATGGGCTTCGTGTCTCCGGTCGGCAAGCTGCTCGACGCGTTCGGCGTGCGCAAGGACGCGCGCGGCAATGCGGAGGCGGGCACCGACGGCGAGGGCTGCTATGCGACCAGCGTGCCCAAGGTGTTCGCCGCCGGCGACATGCGCCGCGGCCAGTCGCTGGTCGTCTGGGCGATTCGCGAGGGGCGGCAATGCGCGCGCGCGATCGACGAGTTCCTGATGGGGGCATCCGAGCTGCCGCGCTGAGCCGGCGCGCCCCCTTCCGGACCCGTCTCGACGCCACCAATCTGCAGCTCACGACACCAGGGAGGGCGTGATGGAATCGGTCGCCGACCGGGGGACGGCGCAGCTTGCCGAAGCGTTCCGCACCGGCGAACTGTCGCCGGTCGATGCGTTGCGCGCGGTGCTCGAACGCATCGACGCCTGCGAGCCGCTGATCAACGCGATGTACCGGTGCATCGCGACGCGGCGCTCGCGGCGGCCCGCGACGCCGAGGCGCGATGGCGCGCCGGCCGGCCGCTGTCGGCGATCGACGGGGTGCCGGTCACGCTGAAGGAGAACCTCTACACGCAGGGCGACCCGGCGCCTTTGGGCACCGCGGCGTCCGACCTCGCGCCCAGGCCCGCCGATGCGCCGCCCTGCGCGCGCGTGCGCGAGGCCGGATGCGTCATCGTCGGCAAGACGACGATGCCGGACTTCGGCATGCTGTCCTCGGGCCTGTCGTCGATCCACGGCGTGACCCGCAACCCGTGGCGACTCGACCGCAACACCTCGGGCTCCTCGTCCGGGGCCGCGGCGGCGGCCGCTGCCGGCTATGGCCCGCTGCACGTGGGCACCGACATCGGTGGCTCGGTGCGCTTGCCCGCCACGCATTGCGGCCTGTTCGCGCTCAAGCCCAGCCTGGGCAGGGTCCCGATCGACCCGCCCTACATGGGTCGCATCGCCGGCCCGATGACCCGTACCGTTCGCGATGCGGCGCTGCTGATGGACGTGCTCGCCCGCCCCGACGAGCGCGACTTCATGAGCCTGCCGTACCAGCCCACCGACTACGCGGCGCGGCTCGACGGGCTGGACGCGAAGCGGCTGCGCATCGGCGTGCTGGTCGACATGGGGGCCGGGCTGCCGCCGCACCCGTCGGTCGTCGCGGCCTGCGAGGCGGCGGCCCGGGCGCTCGAGGCGTCGGGTGCGATCGTCGAGCCGATACGCTCGTTCCTGACCCCGGAGATGCTCGAGGGCTTCAACGTGTTTTTCGAGGCGCGTTCGTTCAACGACGTCGCCGCGATGCCGCAGGATCTGCGCTCGAAGGTGCTGCCATTCGTCGTCGAGTGGTGCAGCTGGCGCGCAGGCTCGTTCAGCGGCGCCGACGTGATCACCGCGTACACGCGGCTGATGGCGATGCGCGAAGCGGCAGTGCGCGCCACCGCGCACTTCGACTACCTGCTGTCGCCCACCTCGCCGATCCTGCCCTACGAGGCGGAATCCGCCTGCCCCGGCAACGACCCGCACGACGCGCTGCCGCACATCGCGTTCACCGTCGCCTGGAACATGAGCGAGCAGCCGGCGGCTTCGATCAACTGGGATTTCACCTCCGACGGCCTGCCGGTGGGCGTGCAACTCGTCGGCCGGCGCTTCGACGACCTCGGCGTGATGCGCCTGGCGCGCCTGGTCGAGCAGCTGCGCCCGCCCCAGCGGCCCTGGCCGCAGCCCCGGCGTCGCTGAGCGCCGCAGCGCCGCGCGCGCGGCTTCAGTCCGGCGCGGGCGCGCGGCATTTCGACAGGCTCATGCCGCGCAGGCTCATCACGGTGTCACCGTGCTGGTTGAGCATTTCCTGCTGCACCCGGACGACGCCGCGGTCGGGCTTGCTCTGCGATCGCTTCGTCTCGATGATCGTCAGGCGCACGCGCAGCCGGTCGCCGGGGCGCACCGGGCGGTGCCAGCGCACCTCGTCGACGCCGGGCGAACCCATGCTCGACGCCGGCGAAATGAAGTGGTCGACCAGCAGCCGCATCATGATGCCGCCGGTCATCCAGCCACTGGCGATCAGGTCGCCGAAAATCGAGTCGGCCGCCGCGGTCCTGTCGAGATGAAAGGGCTGAGGGTCGTATCGTGTCGCGAATTCGAGGATCTCCTGTTCGGTGACCAGATAGTCGCCGAACTCGGCCACCTCTCCGGGCCTGAAGTCCTCGAAGTAACGCTCCTTGTAGGGCACGGTCATGAAGGGCGCTCCGGTTTGCGGGCCATAGGATAATCGAGACTCCCGCAGCCACCGACCACCCATGTCGAAACGCCTTCCCGACGATGCCGCCGCCGGCGTGCCCGGCAGCGTGCGCATCGACAAGTGGCTCTGGGCGGCGCGCTTCTTCAAGACCCGCAGCCTGGCCCAGGAGGCGATCGAGCGAGGCCGCGTGCTGGTCGCCGGCGAGCGCGTCAAGCTCGCGCGCCCGGTGCGCATCGGCGACGAGATCCGGCTGCGCAGCGGCGAGGTCGAACGCACGGTTCGGGTGCTGGCGCTGAGCGACGTTCGCGGGCCGGCTGCTGCGGCGCAGGCGCTGTACCGCGAATCCGACGAGTCGGTCGCGCGCCGGGCGCAGCAGCGCGAGGCGCGGCGCCTCCGCCTGGAGCCGGCCGCGTCGATCGAGGGCGGACGACCGACCAAGCGCGACCGGCGCCGGCTCGGGCGGGTGCGCGCCTTATGACTCCCGCATGCCGCGGTTGAGCATGTAGGTCATGCCGCTCGAGCAGGTGAACAGCGCCCAGAAGACGAAGAAGCCGACCGTGTACGCCGCTTCGCGGCTGTCGGCCAGGTGCAGGCCGACGATCACCAGTTCGTGCGGGTCGACCAGCGAGAACAGCATGCCTTCGGCGACGATCGCCATCAGGAACGCCGGCCAGAGCACCTGCATCATGATTCGGCCGAGCCGGCCGCCGGCCCGAGGGCGGTCGTCGGTCACCGTGGCTTCGTCGACGGGGGGTCGGGACGCGCTCATGGCCCGGCTGCCCGCAGCAGGATCGGCGCGTCGAAGCGCGTGACCGTCGGCTCGACCAGCCGCCAGGTGCGCGCCGGATCTTCCAGCTGAACCAGCCAGTGTCCGCCGGCCGGCAGTGCGCCGTCGGCGCGGTAGGTGCCGCCGCCGACGTGTCGCAGTGTCAAGGTGAGGTCGAGCTCGGCGCGGGTCGCGTGGATGACACGCAGCGTGAGTTGCGCCGGCCAGTCGGTGGTGCGCGCAGCCGTGATTGCCAGCGCGATCGTCGCGCCGGCGGGCGACGACAGCGTCGCCTGCAGCCCGAGCGCGCTTGCCCGGCGGTCGCGCGCCAGCTGCTGGTTGATCGCCTTGCCCTCGCGATAGTAGTCGTCGACGACCATCGAGTCGGCAGTGGTGGCGGCAAGCCAGAACGTGAAGAGGCCGCCGACCAGCGCCGCCGCCGGGGCGAGTGCGAGGAGCCACGGCCAGCGGTGCCGGTACCAGGGAGCGTGCGCGTTCGTCGTCGTGATGCCCATCAGCTCAGCGCGGTACGAAGAAGGTGGAATGCGCTTCGACGGCCACCGTGGCGTCGTCGACCGCCTCGACGCGGAACGATACCTTGTTGCTGCCGGGGTTCCCTTTGCCCGGCTGCACGCGCACCGCGACCGGCACCATTCGCACGCCGGCCGGCCCGACCTCGAACCGCGATTCGCCGGCGACGAAAATGGTGTCGATGCCGCTCACCGTGACGCGGAAGGCGCGCGGGCGCTCGGACGGATTGATGAGCTGCAGCCGGTAGCCGTTCTCGATCATCCCCTCATCCACCTCGCGCCCCAGCGCGCTGTCGCGGATCACGTCGGCCTTCAGCGGCGTACGCAGCGCCAGTGCCCGAAGAGCGCCAGCGTCACCGCCAGCAGGATCGCCGTGTAGACGAGCACCCGCGGCCGCAGCACCCGGCGCACGATGGCGGGGCGATCGAGCTTCATCGCCAGCGCGTTCTCGGTGGTGTAGCGGATCAGGCCGCGCGGGTAGCCCATCCGGTCCATCACCTGGTTGCAGCCGTCGATGCACGCGGCGCAGCCGATGCAGTCGTATTGAAGGCCCTTGCGGATGTCGATGCCGGTGGGGCAGACGTGGACGCAGATCTCGCAGTCGACGCAGTCGCCCATGCCGAGCGCCTTCGGGTCGGCCTTGCGCGAGCGCGGCCCGCGCGGCTCGCCGCGCTCGGGATCGTAGGTGATGATCATCGTGTCCTTGTCGAACATCGCGCTCTGGAAGCGCGCGTACGGACACATGTACTTGCAGACCTGCTCGCGCATGAACCCGGCGTTGCCCCGGTGGCGAAGCCGTAGAACAGCACCCAGAAGGTCTCCCACGAGCCGGTGGACAGCGCGAGCAGGTTGCCCAGCAACTCGCGGATCGGCGTGAAGTAGCCGACGAAGGAGATGCCCGTCCACAGCGAGACCGCCACCCACAGCAGGTGCTTGGCGGCCTTGCGGCCGACCTTGGAGGCGCTCATCGACGCGCGGTCGAGCTTCATGCGCTGCGCGCGATCGCCCTCGATGCGCCGCTCGATCCACATGAAGATCTCGGTGTAGACGGTCTGCGGGCACGCGTAGCCGCACCAGAGCCGCCCCGCCACCGCGGTGAACAGGAACAACCCGAGCGCCGAGATCACCAGCAGCCCGGTCAGGTAGATGAAGTCCTGCGGATACAGGACGATGCCGAACAGGTAGAAGCGGCGCGACTCGAGGTCGAACAGCACCGCGGGCCGGCTGCCCCACTGCAGCCGGGGGCAGCCCGTAGAACACGAGCTGCGTGAGCCAGACCATCGCCCAGCGCCAGCCCGCGAACCAGCCGCTGACCGCGCGCGGATAGATCTTGCGGCGGACCTCGTAGAGGGCGACCTCGACGTCGGGGCCTGCCCCCCCCGGGGATGGCGCGGAAGGACTCAACGCGGTGCGCCCGCCGCCCCGGGCCGGTTCGACAGGCCCCAGACGTACGCCGCGAGCAGGTGCACCTTGCCCTTGCCCAGCATCTCGCCGAACGCCGGCATCTGGTTCGAGCGTCCGTTGACGATCGTCTCCGTGATCGTGGCGATGCCCCCGCCGTACAGCCAGGTCTTGTCGGTGAGGTTCGGTGCGCCCAGGGCCGGAGTGCCCTTGCCGTCGGCACCGTGGCAGGCGATGCAGCCGGCGGCCGTGAACTTCGGCTTGCCCAGCGCTGCGCGCGCCGCGTCGTGGCCGCTGCCGGACAGCGAGAGCACGTAGTTGGCCAGGTTCTGCACGTCGTCGGCCGAGCCGACCGCGGCGCCCAGCGCAGGCATCACGCCCTGGCGACCGCCGGTGATCGTGGCGACGATCGTCTCGGGGTCGCCGCCCCAGAGCCAGTCGCGATCGGTGAGGTTCGGAAAGCCGCGGCTGCCGCGAGCGTTCGATCCGTGGCACTGCACGCAATAGGTGAGGTACATGCGCTCGCCGATCTCGCGCGCCTGCGGATCGGCGGCCACCGTCGGGATGTCCTGCGCCAGGTACCTGGCGAACAGCGGTTCGACCACTTCGTCGACGCGCGCGACCTCGCGCTCGTACTGGCCCTTCTGGCTCCATCCGAGCACGCCCTGCCACGCGCCCAGCCCGGGGTACAGCACCAGGTACACGAGCGCGAATGCGCAGGTGATCATGAACAGCCACAGCCACCAGCGCGGCAACGGGTTGTTGTATTCCTCGAGCGTTTCGTCCCAGCTGTGGCCGGTGGTGCCGACCTGGGCGCCGGGCGCGCGGCCCCTGGCGAGCACCGCCGCCAGCCAGATGCAGAAGGCGATCGACACCAGCGTGACGATCGCGATGTACAGGCTCCAGCCTGAACTGGTGAAGTCGGCCATGTCCGGTTGCTCCGTTTCTAGTCTTTCTCGACGAAGGGCAGGTTCGCCGCCTCGTCGAAGCGCGCTCTCTGGTGGCGGCTGTACGCCCACCAGACGATGCCGAGGAAGAGCACCAGGCACACCACGGCGATCACCCCGCGCAGTACGTTGATGTCCATGGCAAGGCCGCCTGTGTCAGCGCGCGGTGCTGCGGATCGACGTGCCGAGCACCTGCAGGTAGGCGATCAGCGCGTCCATTTCGGTCTTGCCTTCGAGCGCTTTCGGCGCGTCGGCGATCCCGGCGTCGGCATACGGATGGCCGAGGATGCGCAGCACCTGCATCTTGCGCTGCACCGTGCCGTCGTCGGCGGCGGCGCGCGACAGCCACGGATACCCCGGCATGTTCGACTCGGGCACCAGGTCGCGCGGGTTCATGAGGTGCACGCGGTGCCATTCGTCGCTGTAGCGCCCGCCCACGCGCGCCAGATCGGGCCCGGTGCGCTTGCTGCCCCACATGAACGGCCGGTCGTAGACGAATTCGCCGGCCACCGAGTAGTGCCCGTAGCGCTCGGTCTCGGCGCGGAACGGCCGGATCATCTGCGAATGGCAGTTCACGCAGCCTTCGCGGATGTAGACATCGCGACCGGTGAGTTCCAGCGGCCCGTAGGGTTTCCATCCGGCGACCGGCTCGGTGGTCGACTTCTGGAAGTAGAGCGGCACGATCTCGACCAGGCCGCCGAAGCTGATTGCCACGATGATCAGGACGATCAGCAGCGGCAGGTTCTTCTCGATCAGCGAATGCGTGAATTTCATCTTCTTCTCCGGATGCGGCTCAGGCGTGCGCGACCGCGGCCCGGGGAATCTCGGCGTCGATGGCCCTGCCCTCGCGCATCGTCATCAGGCAGTTGTAGAGCATGACCGCCATGCCGGTGAGGTAGAGCAGGCCGCCCGCCACCCGGATGTAGTAGTACGGGTACGTGGCCTTGAGCGACTCGACGAACGCGTAGGTGAGCGTGCCGTCGGGGTTGGTTGCGCGCCACATCAGGCCCTGCGTCACGCCGGCGATCCACATCGCGGCGATGTAGAGCACGACGCCGATCGTGGCGATCCAGAAGTGCGCCTCGATCAGCCGCACGCTGTGCATCTGCGTGCGCCCGAACAGGCGCGGCATCAGGTAGTAGACCGAGCCGATCGTGATGAAGCCGACCCAGCCCAGCGCCCCGGAGTGCACGTGGCCGATGGTCCAGTCGGTGTAGTGCGACAGTGCGTTGACCGTCTTGATCGACATCATCGGACCCTCGAAGGTCGACATGCCGTAGAACGACAGCGACACGACCAGGAACTTCAGGATCGGGTCTTCGCGCAGTTTGTGCCAGGCACCCGACAGGGTCATGATGCCGTTGATCATGCCGCCCCACGACGGCGCGAGAAGGATCAGCGAGAACACCATGCCCACGCTCTGCGCCCAGTCGGGCAGCGCGGTGTAGTGCAGGTGGTGCGGACCCGCCCACATGTAGGTGAAGATCAGTGCCCAGAAGTGCACGATCGACAGCCGGTACGAATACACCGGGCGCTCGGCCTGCTTCGGGATGAAGTAGTACATCATCCCGAGAAAGCCCGCGGTGAGGAAGAAGCCCACCGCGTTGTGGCCGTACCACCACTGCACCATGGCGTCCTGCACGCCGGAATAGGCCGAGTACGACTTGGTCCAGGTGACCGGCAGTGCGGCGCTGTTGACGATGTGCAGCACGGCGATCGTGATCACGTAGGCGCCGAAGAACCAGTTGGCCACGTAGATGTGCGGCGTCTTGCGCTTCGCGATGGTGCCGAAGAAGACGATCGCGTAGGCGATCCACACCAGCGCGATCAGCACGTCGATCGGCCACTCGAGTTCGGCGTACTCCTTGGTGGTCGACAGCCCCAGCGGCAGCGTGACGGCGGCCGCGACGATCACCAGTTGCCAGCCCCAGAAGCTGAATGCGGCGAGCTTCGGCGCGAACAGCGGCACCTGACAGGTGCGCTGCACGACGAAATACGAGGTGGCGAACAGCGCGCTGCCTCCGAAGGCGAAGATCACCGCGTTGGTGTGCAGCGGACGCAGGCGGCTGTAGGTGATCCACGGAATGTCGAAGTTCAGCTGCGGCCACGCCAGCTGCGCCGCGATCCACACGCCGACCAGCATTCCCACCACGCCCCAGACCACCGACATCAGCGCAAACTGGCGCACGACCTTGTAGTTGTAGGTCATTCGATCCCCCTGATTCGTCGCCCGAGATTATCGTGAGCGAGGCTACGGTAGCACTTGCGCTGGGTCAATTACAGCCTGACGCACCGCGAGTACCACGATCGGGCCGGGTCGGCGGATCGTCTGGCTGGGGCGCGTCACCCTTCGGAGTGATATCCGTCGGAGCGGGTCGGTCGTCGTCGAGAAGGATGCTGTGCGCCGGCGCATCCATGTCGTCGAACTGTCCGCTTTCCGACATGCGCAGGAAGATCCACGCCGCCAGCGCGACGATCGCGAGGCTGAGCGGAATCAGCAGGTACAGCGCTTCCATCACGGGCCCCCGTGTGCGGCGACACCCGGCTGCGCCGCGTTGGCTTGCGGCCCGGCCGCGGCCGGGATCAGGCGCAGCGCGTTGAGCACCACCAGCAGCGAACTGGTCGACATGCCGATCGCGGCCAGCCAGGGCGGCACCCAGCCGGCGGCGGCGGCCGGGATGGCCAGCAGGTTGTAGGCCAGCGCCCAGCCCAGATTGGCGCGAACGATCGATCGCGTGCGCAGCGCCAGCGCGCGCAGTGCGGTGAGTTCGTCGAGCGAGCGGCCGAGCAGCACCACCGCCGCGGCGGTGCGTGCCAGCGAGGTCGCCTGGCCGACGGCCACCGAGACGTCGGCGGCCGCCAGTACCGGCGCATCGTTGATGCCGTCGCCGACCATCAGCACGCGGCGCTCCTGCTCTTGCAGGCTGCGGACGTATTCGAGCTTGCGCGCGGGGCTGGCGTCGGCCACCGCGGACTCGATGCCGAGCGCCCCGGCGACCTGCGCGACCGCCGCATCGCGGTCGCCGGAGAGCAGATGCAGGCGCAGCCCCGCCGCGGCCAGCGTGTCGCAGACCTGCCGCGCCTCGGTGCGCAGGCGATCGCGGAAATGCAGCCGCGCGATGGCCGCGTCGCGGCTCGCGAGCCAGACCAGCGTGTCGCCCGCATCGGCCGGGTCGGTGCCGGCCTGCGCGATCGCCGGATGCCAGGCCGCGACGAAGGCGGTCGAGCCGAGGCGCAGGCGCACGCCGTCGACCACGCCCTCGACGCCCAGGCCCGGAACGGTTTCGCATTCGCCCGGTACCGCGGGCGCCGGGGTCGTCTCGCCGGCCGCGCGACGGATCGCGCCGGCCAGCGGATGCGCCTGTCCCGATTCGAGCGACGCGGCGATCGACAGCGCCTGCGCGCGCATCGCGTCCGCGGTACCGACGCCGAAGACCGCGACCTGCACCAGTTCGGGCCGACCGTGCGTGAGCGTGCCGGTCTTGTCGAAAACCACGTCGGTGCATGCGGCCACCTGTTCGAGCGCGTCGCCGCGAGCGATCAGCATGCCGCGTCGCATCGCCGCGCCGGTGGCGGCGGCCAGCGCGGCCGGCGTGGCCATCGACAACGCGCACGGGCAGGACACCACCAGCACCGCGATCGCCACCTGCGCCGCGCGCGTCGGATCGAGTTGCAGCCAGACGAGCCAGACGGCGGCAGCGAGCAGCAGCAGCGCCGCGACGAACCAGCGCGCGATCCGTTCGGCGAGACTCGCCAGGCGCGGCTTGTCGGCCGCGGCTCGGTCGACCAGCCGCTCGATCGTGGAGATCGCGCTGTCGGCGCTGGTGCGCAGCACGCGCATCAGCACCGGCGTGCCGGCGTTGATCGCGCCGCCCGGCACTTCGTCGCCGGGCGCGCGCGCCACCGGCAACGACTCTCCGGTGAGCAGCGACTGGTCGATCGCGGTGCGGCCTTCGACGATCGTCGCATCGACCGCGATCCGCTCGCCGACCGACACGCGGAACAACTCGCCCGGCGCCAGCCGCGTCGCCGCCACGCGTTCGATCGCACCGCTGTCGCGGTCCACGCGCTCGACCGTGTCGGGGATGGCGGCGGCGAGCGCGTCGATCGCGCGGCCCGCGCGCCGGCGCGCGATCCATTCGAGGTAGCGCGCCGCCAGCAGCAGGAAGACGAACATCGTGACCGAGTCGAAATAGACCTCGCCGTGCCCGACGACGGTGGCGTGCACGCTGGCGACGAAGGCGGCGAGCAGCCCGATGACCACCGGCACGTCCATGCCGACGCTGCGCGCGCGCAGGTCGCGCCAGGCACCCACGAAGAACGGGCTTGCCGAGTACAGCATCACCGGGAGCGTGAGCAGCAGGCTCGCCCAGCGCAACAGGTTCTCGTGCTGCCATTCGATGTCGCCGGGCGCGGCGACGTAGGCCGGCACCGCGTACATCATCACCTGCATCATGCCGAGGCCGGCGATGAACAGGCGCCGGAACATCGCTTTCGTGGTGCGCTGGATCTGCGCCTCGCGCTCGCGCGGATCGAACGGCAGCGCGCGGTAGCCGAGTCGCCCGATCGCGTCGAGCAGCGAGGACAGCCGCGTCGTCGCCGGGTTCCAGCGCAGCGTCGCGCGCCCGGTGGCCAGGTTCACCGAGGCCGCCTCGACGCCCGGGCGGCGGCGCAGCCCCTGCTCGAGCAGCCACGCGCAGGCGCCGCAGCGCAGGCCGTCGATCATCAGCGTCGCTTCGCATCCGGCTTCGTTGCTGCGCACGAAGCGCTCCTGCAGCACGGCGTCGTCGTAGACTTCGAGCGCCGCGAGCGCGGGCGGCACGATCGCGGCGCCGGCCGCCGGCGCGCTGCGGGTGCGATAGTAGTCGTCCAGCCCCGCTGCCACGATCGCCTCGGCGACCGCCTTGCAGCCGGCGCAGCACATGTCGCGCGCGGTGCCGCCGACCGTCGCGACCCAGCGGGCCGGCCGATCGACCGGCTCGCCGCAGTGAAAGCAGGCGGGTGCGCCGTTCATCGGAACCAGCTCACGCAGACGTCGATCACCGTGTGCAGGTGCGCCAGCGGGTCGATGCGCGCGAGGCCTGCCACGCCGAAGGCGACGATCGCCAGGCCCGCCGCGATGCGCGCGCCGCGGCTCGCGAGCAGTCTCGCTCCGCGTTGCGCGGCCAGGCCCAGCGCGAGCAGGTTGGGCAGCGTGCCCAGGCCGAACGCCAGCAGCAGCAGCGCCCCGTCGGCCGCGCTGCCCGAGACCAGTGCCGCGGCGAGCACGCCGTAGACCATGCCGCAGGGCACCCAGCCCCAGGCGACGCCGGCGGCGAGTGCGCCGGGCACGCTGGTCGCGCCGAGCAGGCGCGTGGCGTACGGGCCGATGCGGCGCCACACCGCAGCCCCGGCGTGCTCGAGCGCGCCGAGGCGGCGCAATCGGCCGCCCGCCGCAGTTGCGAGCGCCAGGCCCAGCGCGATCAGCACCAGGTTGGCCGCCACGAACGCCGCCTGCTGGATCGGCAGCAACCGGGCCGCGAGCCACGCCGCCGATCCGACGCCGCCCGCCAGCGCCCCCGCCGCGGTGTAGCTCGCGATGCGCCCGGCGTTGTAGGCCAGTTGCAGCGACATGCCCGATCGGGCCGCGGCGAGCGCGCCCACGCCGGCCTGCGCGTGGATCGGGATCACCCGGTGGCGCGAGCCGAGCAGCGCGACGATGCCGCCGCACATGCCCGCGCAGTGCACGCCGCCGAACAGGCCGAGCAGGAACACCGAAATCAGGGACAGGCCGGTCACGACACCAGGGGAACGAACAGGCTTGAACAGGCGCTAGACTTGGGGCTCGCGAGCCGCCGACGCGCGTTTGCGCAGCGCATCGGCGCGCCGCACCTGTCCCAATGCTACCTTGACGGCTGCAGACCGTCCCGAGCGATGTCAAGAACCCTCTGGATCGACGCGGAAGGCGTGGTGCGCACGATCGACCAGACCGTGCTGCCCTTCGAGCGGCGCGAGATCGCGCTGCGCACGCTCGACGATTGCGATCGCGCGATCCGCGAGATGCAGGTGCGCGGCGCGCCGTTGATCGGCGCGGTCGGCGCCTGGGGCCTGGCGCTCGCGCTGGGCGCCGACGCTTCGGACGCGTCGCTGCAGCGCGCCTTCGAGCGGCTGGCCGCGTCGCGTCCCACCGCGGTCAACCTGCGCTGGGCGCTCGAGCGCGTGCGAGCGGGGGTCGCGGCGGCCGCGCCCGCTCGCAGGGCGGCGCTCGCCCGCGAAGAGGCCGGCCGCATCTGCGACGAGGACGTCGCCTGCAACGCCCGCATCGGCGAGCGCGGCGCCGAACTGCTTCGCGCGCTCGCCGGTCGCCGCGCGCCGCGCGCCGGGTCCGACCGCGCCGGCCCGGCCCCGCTGAACCTGCTCACGCACTGCAACGCCGGGCGCATCGCCACCGTCGACCACGGCACTGCGCTCGCGCCGGTCTACCGGATGCACGCCGAGGGCGTGCCGGTTCACGTCTGGGTCGACGAGACCCGCCCGCGCAACCAGGGCGCCGCGCTCACCGCGTGGGAGCTCGCCGAGCGAGGCGTCGCGCACACCGTGATCGCCGACAACGCGGGTGGCCTGCTGATGATGCAGGGGCGCGTGGATGCGGTGATCGTGGGCTGCGACCGCGTGGCCGCCAACGGCGACGTCGCCAACAAGGTGGGTACCTACCTCAAGGCGCTCGCGGCGCGCGACAACGACGTGCCGTTCTACGTCGCCTGCCCGGTGTCGACGATCGATCCCGACACGCCCGACGGCGCGTCGATCCCGATCGAGGAGCGCGCGGCGCGCGAGGTCACGCACGTGGCCGGAGCGCTCGGCGACGGCTCGCGCGCGAGCGTGCGCATCGTGCCCGAGGGCAGCCCGGTGGCCAATCCCGCCTTCGACATCACGCCGGCGCGGCTGGTGACCGCGCTGCTCACCGAGCACGGCGTGTTCGAGGCTTCGGCCGCCGGCGTGCGCGCCGCGCTGGCAGGGTCCGCGAACAGGCCCCGCGCGTCATGAACGCGGCCTGGCGCAGCGAGGACGCGGCGCGCGCGGCGATCGTCGACGCCGCGCGCCGCACGATCGCGCTGGGCATCAACACCGGGCGTTCGGGCAACGTCTCGATGCGCTGGCATCGCGGCGGCGCCGACGGCCTGCTGATCACGCCGAGCGCGCTCGCCTACGAGGCGATGACGATCGACGACCTGGTCTGGCTCCCCGTGGATGCGCCGCCGGGCGAGGACGACGGCGCCGAGCAGCCGTTGCGCCGGGACGGATCGCGGCAGCCCTCGTCGGAGTGGCGGCTGCATCGCGACCTGTACGCTGCGCGCAGCGACGCGGGCGCGATCGTCCATGCGCATCCGCCGTTCGCCACCACGCTCGCCTGCCTGCCGCGGATCCACGTCGAGGGCATCCCGGCGTTCCACTACATGGTCGCCGTCGCGGGCGGCAACGACATCCGCTGCGCGCCGTACGCGACCTTCGGCACCGCGGCCCTGTCGGCGGCAGCGCGCGCGGCGCTCGAGGGACGGCGCGCCTGCCTGCTGGCGCAACACGGGCTGGTCGCGCTCTCGGGCACGCTCGAAGCGGCCCTCGAACTCGCGGTCGAGGTGGAGTCGCTGGCGCGGATCTACGGGCAGGCGCTGCAGCTGGGCGAACCGGCGCTGCTGGACACCGCCGCGATGGCCAGCGTGCACGCGCGTTTCTCGCGCTACCGGCCCGATCGCTAGGCGGCGCGCGCGGGCCGCGCGCGCTTTCGCGGAGCCGCGGCCGCGGGCCCGTCGCCCTCGGCGCGCCCGCGCAGCACGCGAGCCAGGTAGCGGCCGGTGTGGCTCGCTTCGCAGCCGGCGATCTCCTCGGGCGTGCCGGTAGCCACCACCGTGCCTCCGCCGTCGCCGCCCTCGGGTCCCGAGGTCGATCACCCAGTCGGCGGTCTTGATCACATCGAGGTTGTGCTCGATCACGATCACCGTGTTGCCGTGGTCGCGCAGCGCGTGGATCACCTTCAGCAGCAACGCGATGTCGTGGAAGTGCAGTCCGGTGGTCGGCTCGTCGAGGATGTACAGCGTGCGCCCGGTGTCGCGCTTGGAGAGCTCTTCGGCGAGCTTCACCCGCTGGGCCTCGCCGCCCGACAGCGTGGTCGCGCTCTGGCCCAGCCGCACGTAGCCCAGGCCGACGTCGAGCAGCGTGCGCAGCTTGCGCTCGATCGCCGGCACCGCCGACAGCAGGCCATAGGCCTGCTCGATCGTCATGTCGAGCACCTGCGCGATGTTGTATCCCTTGTAGCGCACCTCCAGCGTCTCGCGGTTGTAGCGCTGCCCGCGGCAGGTGTCGCAGGGCACGTAGACGTCGGGCAGGAAGTGCATCGCGACGCGGATCACGCCGTCGCCCTCGCAGGCCTCGCAGCGCCCGCCCTTGACGTTGAACGAGAAGCGGCCGGGGCCGTAGCCGCGCTCGCGGGCGGTGGGCGTCTGCGCGAACAGTTCGCGGATCGGCGTGAACAGCCCGGTGTAGGTGGCAGGGTTCGATCGCGGCGTGCGGCCGATCGGGCTCTGGTCGACGTTGATCACCTTGTCGAGTTGCTCGAGACCTTCGATCGCCTCGTGCGGCGCGGCTTCGATCGACGAGCGGTTGATCGCACGCGCGGCCGCGGCGTACAGCGTGTCGTTGACCAGCGTCGACTTGCCCGAGCCCGAAACGCCGGTCACGCAGACCAGCAGGCCGAGCGGGATCTGCACCGACAGGTTGCGCAGGTTGTTGCCGCTGGCGCCGCGCACCTGCAGGCGCTGCTCGCTCGCAGGCTTGCGTGTCGTGGGCACTTCGATGCGCAGCGCACCCGCCGGTATCGGCCGGTGAGCGAGGCCTCGGAGGCCTCGATCGCCGCGGGCGGCCCCTGGGCGACGACCCGGCCGCCGTGCTCGCCCGCCCCGGGTCCCATGTCGATCACGTGGTCGGCCGCGCGGATCGCGTCCTCGTCGTGCTCGACCACCAGCACCGAGTTTCCGAGGTCGCGCAGGTGCTCGAGCGTCGCGATCAGCCGACCGTTGTCGCGCTGGTGCAAGCCGATCGACGGCTCGTCGAGCACGTACATGACGCCGGTGAGCCCCGAGCCGATCTGCGAGGCGAGCCGGATGCGCTGCGATTCGCCGCCCGACAGCGTCTCGGCGGCGCGGTCGAGCGACAGATAGTCGAGGCCGACGTCGTTCAGGAAGCGAAGCCGGTCGACGATCTCGCGCACGATGCGCTCGCCGATCACCTGTTTCGCGCCGGGCAGCGCGAGCGAGCCGAACCATTGGTACGCCTCGCGCAGCGTGAGGCCCGAGAGCTCGTAGATCGGGCGGTCGGAGCCGCGCGGGCCCACGCGCACGAAGCGCGCGTCCAGGCGCAGCCGCGTGCCCTCGCAGGCCGGGCAGACGCGCGTGTTCAGGTATTTCGCCAGTTCCTCGCGAACGTGCGCGGAGTCGGTTTCCGCGTGCCGACGCTGCAGGTTCGGGATCACGCCCTCGAACGCGTGCTCGCGGACAGTTGCGCGCCCGCCATCGGCGACGTAGGTGAACGGGATCTTCTCGCTGCCCGAGCCGTGCAGCACGACGTGGCGTACGCGCTCGGGCAGCTCCTCGAACGGCGTGTCGATGTCGAAGCCGTAGAACGCGGCCAGGTTCTGCAGCAGCTGGAAGTAGAACTGGTTGCGCCGGTCCCATCCCTTGACCGCCCCCGACGCGAGGCTCAGGCCGGGAAACGGGACGACGCGCCTGGGGTCGAAGAACTGCACCGCGCCCAGGCCGTCGCACTCGGGACAGGCGCCCACCGGGTTGTTGAACGAGAACAGCCGCGGCTCGAGTTCGGGCAACGAGTGATTGCACACCGGGCAGGCGAAGCGGCTCGAGAACAGCTGCTCGGCACCGGTGTCGATGTCGATCGCGATCGCGCGGCCGTCGGCCACGCGCAGCGCCGTCTCGAACGACTCGGCCACCCGCTGGCGGATCGGCCCGCCCACCTTCAGCCGGTCGACGACCACGTCGATCGAGTGCTTCTGGTTGCGCGCGAGACGCGGCGCCTCGCCGGCGCCCAGTTCGACGATGCGCGGCTCGGCGCCTTCGCCGCGCACCCGCACGCGCACGAAGCCCTGCGCCTGCAGGTCGGCGAACAACTCCTGATGCTCGCCCTTGCGGTTGGCGAGCACCGGCGCGAGGATCATCAGCCGCGTGCCCTCGGGCATCGCCAGCACCGCGTCGACCATCTGCGAGACGGTCTGCGCCTCGAGCGGATGCCCGGGATGCTCGGGGCAATAGGGCGTGCCGACCCGCGCGAACAGCAGGCGCAGGTAGTCGTGGATCTCGGTGACCGTGCCGACGGTCGAGCGCGGATTGTGGCTCGCGGCCTTCTGCTCGATCGCGATCGCGGGCGACAGGCCCTCGATCAGGTCGACGTCGGGCTTCTCCATCAACTGCAGGAACTGCCGCGCGTACGTGGACAGCGACTCGACGTAACGCCGCTGGCCTTCCGCGTACAGCGTGTCGAACGCGAGCGAGGACTTCCCCGAGCCCGACAGGCCGGTGATCACCACCAGCCGGTTGCGCGGCACGTCGAGGCTGACGTTCTTCAGGTTGTGGGTGCGGGCACCCCGGACGCGAATCGATTCCATGCGATCGAAGGCCAATCGGCTAATATACCCGGTTGCCAACGCCCACGTGATGCCCCCTCCGCCCCCTGAATCTCCGGCCGGCGCCGGCTCGACCGGCGAAGCGCGCGCATCGCCGTCCGCCGGCGCGCAGCGGCGCACGCGCGGCGACCCGATGACGCCGCTCGAACTGCGTTCGAGCGTATCGCTGGCGTCGCTGTTCGCGCTGCGCATGCTCGGGCTGTTCCTGATCCTGCCGGTGTTCGCGGTGCACGCGCGCAGCCTGCCCGGCGGCCACGACGCCACCCTGATCGGCCTGGCGCTGGGCATCTACGGCCTCACCCAGGCAGCGCTGCAGATTCCGTTCGGCATGGCCTCCGACCGCTTCGGGCGCAAGCCGGTGATCGTGTTCGGCCTGCTGGTGTTCGCGGCGGGCAGCTTCGTCGCGGCGGCCACCGACGATCTGGTCGTGACGATCGTGGGGCGCGCGATCCAGGGCGCCGGTGCGATTTCGGCGGCGATCACCGCGCTCATCGCCGACAGCACCCGCGACAGCCAGCGCACGAAGGCGATGGCGATGGTCGGTGCGTCGATCGGGCTGACCTTCGCGCTGTCGCTGGTGGCTGCGCCGCTGCTCTACGAGGCGGTCGGCATGGGCGGCATCTTCGCCGCGACCGGCCTGCTGGCGCTGGCCGCGATCGCGGTCATCACGCTGGTGACGCCGGCGGCGCCGCAGGCCGCAGCCGCAGCGCTGGCGGGACGCACGCCGTTCGCCCGCATCGCGCTCGACGCCGACCTGCTGCGGCTGAACTTCGGCATCTTCACGCTGCACTCGGCGCAGATGGCGATGTTCGTCGTGCTGCCGACCTGGCTCGCCGATCGCGGCGGCATCGCGCTCGGCGACCACTGGAAACTGTACCTGCCGGTGGTGCTGCTTTCGTTCGCGCTGATGGCGCCGCCGCTCTTCTGGAGCGAACGCGTCGGCCGGTTGCGCCCGCTGTTCCTCGCGGCGGTGGCCCTGTTGCTCGCGGTGCAGGTGATGCTGTCGTTGCAGCCCAGCGGCCTAGTCCCGCTGGCGCTCTTGCTGCTCGCATTCTTCGTGGGGTTCAATATCCTCGAAGCGAGCCTGCCGTCGCTGGTGTCGCAGCTGGCGCCGCCCGATGCGAAGGGCGCTGCGCTGGGCATCTACAACACGACGCAGTCGCTCGGCCTGTTCTTCGGCGGCCTGCTCGGAGGGTGGGTGCAGCAGCAATGGGGCAAGCCGGCGGTGTTCGACGCCTGCGCCGTGCTGATGGCGGTCTGGTTGCTGGTCGCGGCGGGCCAGCGGCGCTGGCCGGCTTCGGCCCGCGGCCGCGCGGCCGCTCGAGAGAATCTGTGTTAGCAAAATCTCCCCGGAGGGCAGCATGGCTTCGGTGAACAAGGTGATCCTGATCGGAAATCTCGGCCGCGATCCCGAGACGCGCTATGCGCCCAGCGGCAGCGCGATCTGCAACGTTCGGATCGCCACCACGCGCAACTGGAAGGACAAGGCCTCGGGCGAGAAGCGCGAGGAAACCGAGTGGCACAGCGTGGTGTTCTACGACCGCCTCGCCGAAATCGCCGGCGAATACCTGAAGAAGGGCCGGCCGGTCTACGTCGAAGGGCGGCTGAAGACGCGCAAGTGGCAGGACAAGGACGGCCAGGACCGCTACACCACCGAGATCATCGCCGACTCGATGCAGCTGCTCGGCTCGCGCGACGGGGGTGGCGGTGACGAAGCGGGCGGCTATTCGCGCGAGCCGGCTGCCCAGGGGCGCGCCGGCGCGCGCCCCGGCACGCAGCGGCGGGGCGGGGGGCGCGGGCGGCGCCCCTGGCACCGGCAAGGCGCCGAACTTCGACGACATGGACGACGACATCCCGTTCTGAAACCGCCGGCGGCTGCGGGCGGCGCCGCCTGCCGTCAACCATTCGTGGCCGTCGCCTGCCGCGCGGCTGTCCTCAGCCGCACGCGGTCGTCGCCGGCAGCGCGCGCACGCGGCGCAGCTTGCCGCTTACCGGGTTCACCTGCGGCGCGCAATCGTCGAGCTTCAGTTCCACCGGCCCGACGCCCTGGGCCTTCAGGAAGCGCGCCAGCGCACGCGCGGCGCGCCGGCCGGCCACCGCGCGCTGCCGCGCGCCGGCCCCGTCCACGCGCAGGCACAGCTCGTTGCGGGAGGTCTGGATCAGCTGGAACCGGTGCACGCCGGCTTCCTCCTCGATCACCGTTTCGAGGGCCAGCGGCAGCAGTTGCACCCTTGCGCCGCCGGTCCCGTCGAGCACCAGCACGTCGTCGCGGCGGCCCTGTACCCGCACCGACGGGCGCCGCTGGCCGCAGGGGCAGGGCGTGGTGTCGGCCGTCACGCTGTCGCCGAGGTCGTAGCGGATCACGGGCTGCACGCGATTGGCCAGGTTCGTAAGCAGCACGGTGTGGGAGGGCTCGCCCGGCGGCACCGGGTCGCCGTGCTCGTCCACCGGCTCGAGCACCACCCAGTCGTCGTTCAGGTGCAGCCGCCCGTGCCGGCAGCCGAACGCGATCTGCATGCACTCGGAGGCGCCGTAGTCCTCGACCACGGGACAGCCGAAGCCGTCGGCGATCGCGACCCGGTCGGCGGCGGTCAGCGCCTCGCCGCCGCTCCAGACCGCGCGCGGGCGGATCTTCAGCCTGCCTTCGCACTGTTCGTGCGCCAGCAGCGCGAGCATGGTCGGATAGCTGCCCACGAACGCCGGCTGCCAGTCGTTCAGTTGCGCCACCAGTGCGTCGAGCGGCTGCAGGATCGAGAACACGCGCGTGTGCGCCGCCAGCAGCGGATGCAGCCGGCACTGGCGCTCCCACCAGACCACCCCGGCGAAATGGCCGCCGGTGGCCGCCACCAGCGCCATGCGGGCCGACGCCCCGGGCATCTGCCATGGATCGGCGACCATCGGCCCGAACTCGAATCGCGTCGTGAGCAGCGCCGCATAGATCGCCAGCGCGTCGGGGTCCTGCACGTAGATGCCGGGCACGCCGGTGGTGCCCGAGCTGGTCCAGACCGCGTACTTGCCGAGCCAGGGTTCGGCGACGCGCGCCGGATCGCGGACGAAGGCCTCGAGCTCGCGACGGCGCAGCTGCGGATCGGTGACCCAGTCGTCGAAGTTCGCCATCAGTTGCGAGCGCGTGACCGGCGGGCAGACGTGCAGGTCGCTGCAGCCGGAAGGCAGGTGGCGATAGTGGGAGCGGTAGAACGCCGAGTTCTCGCGGGCGTGCCCGAGCAGGCCGGCGATGCGCCGCTGGCGCGTCGCGTGCCGGGTCGCGTCGTCGGCGAGGTCGTCGAGCCAGATTTCGCGCACCCGCTCGCCCCAGCGCCAGAGCTCGCCGGTTCCGCGCCACCAGTCCCAGAGGTCGAGCGCGCCGCCCGGCCCGTGTTCGCCTGTGCCCACCATGCCGGCAACATAGCGAGACGGCGCGCCGCCCGGCTTGACCTGCGTCATCCGGGATCCCCGGGGACGGGACGGTCCCGGCGCGCAGCCTGCGATACCATTGCGCCCGCCGACGGCGCCGACCGGCGCCGCCCACCGGAGCGATCGCAGATGCAAGTGGTTTGCCTGGACCTCGAAGGCGTTCTGGTGCCCGAGATCTGGATCGAGTTTTCCCGCCGCACCGGAATCGCCGAGTTCTCGCGGACCACGCGCGACGAGCCCGACTACGACCGGCTGATGCGCTTCCGCCTCGACCTGCTCGCCCGGCACCGGCTCAAGCTGAGCGACATCCAGAAAGTGATCGAGGGAATGGGCCCGATGCCGGGGGCGCGCGAGTTCCTGGACGATCTGCGCGCTCGCTACCAGGTGTTCATCCTGTCCGACACTTTCTACGAGTTCGCCGAGCCGCTGATGCGCCAGCTCGGCCGGCCGACGCTGCTGTGCCACCGGCTCGAGGTGGATGCCAAGGGCGTGGTGCGCGACTACCGCCTGCGGATGCCCGACCAGAAGCGCGCCGCCGTCGAGGCGCTCAAGGGCCTGAATTTCCGGGTGATCGCGGCCGGTGATTCCTACAACGACACCGGGATGCTGATGGCCGCCGACGCCGGGTTCTTCATTCATCCGCCCGAGTCGATCGTGCAGCAGTTCCCGCAGTTTCCGGTGACCCGCAGCTACCCGGAGTTGCGCGCGGCGATCGATTCGGCCGCGCGGGCGCTGCACGCCTGACGCGCCCGGGGCCTTGCGGCCCGCCGGCGCAGCTTTTCTCTTATAATTCAAGGTTTTCTTGCGTTCGAGCCGCCTCAGCCGGCGGCGCGCTTTTCCGCGGGATGCCTGCGCCATGCCGATTTACGCCTACCGTTGCGACCGCTGCGGCGTCGAGAAGGACGTGCTGCAGAAACTTTCCGACGCCCCGCTCACCGTCTGCCCCGAGTGCGGCGCCGAAGCCTTTCACAAGCAACTGAGCGCGCCGGCGTTCCAGCTCAAGGGCAGCGGCTGGTACGTCACCGACTTCCGCGACGGGGGCAAGAAGGACGCGCCCGACTCGAAGCCGGGCGACGGCAAGGCCGACGCCGGGGCCGGATCGAAGACGGCCGACTCGACGAACGCCGGATCGAAGACGGCCGAAGCGAAGAACGCCGACTCGAAGAAGGCCGACTCGAAGAAGGCCGAGTCGGCGGCGGCCGGCTCTGGCTCGGCGGGCCCCGCGCCGGCGCCCGTCGCGGCGCCGGCCAGTGGCGCGAAACAGGGCTGAGGCGCGCTGCGCGCCTCGCACTCCATGCGCAAGTACCTCGTCACCGGGCTCCTGATCTGGGTGCCCTCGCCATCACGCTGTGGGTGCTCGACCTGATCGTGACGACGATGGACCGCACGCTGCTGCTGCTGCCCTCGCAGTGGCAGCCGCACACCCTGTTCGGGCACGACATCCCGGGCCTGGGCCTGGTGCTCACCGTGCTGGTGGTGGCGCTCACCGGCCTGCTCGCGCGCAACTTCATCGGCGAGCGGCTGCTGGTCTACTGGGAGGCGCTGCTCGCGCGCATCCCGATCGTGCGCTCGATCTACTCGAGCGTGAAGCAGGTCAGCGACACCATCCTGTCGCCCAGTGGCCAGGCGTTCCGCCGTGCGCTGCTGGTGCAGTATCCGCGCGCCGACGTCTGGACGATCGCGTTCCAGACCGGCACGCCGGCCGAAGAGGTGCGTCGCCGGGTCGGGGTCGAGATGATCTCGGTCTACGTGCCGACGACCCCGAACCCGACCTCGGGCTTCTTCCTGATGATGCCGCGCGCCGAGACGATCGAACTGAGCATGAGCGTCGACGAGGCGCTGAAGTACGTGGTGTCCATGGGGGTGGTCGCGCCGTTCGACCGTGGCGGCGCGGTCGTCGTCGCGATGCACCGCGAATGAACCGGAGAACATCGATGCGCAGTTGCTACACCGGCCGGCTTTCCACCGAGCATCTCGACCAGGTGGTAACGCTGTTCGGCTGGGTCCATCGCCGCCGCGACCACGGCGGGGTGATCTTCATCGACCTGCGCGACCGCGAGGGACTGGCGCAGGTCGTCTGCGACCCCGATCGACCGCAGGTGTTCGAGGTGGCCGAGCGGATCCGCAACGAGTACTGCGTCAAGGTCGTGGGCACGGTGCGCCGCCGCCCCGAGGGCACGGCGAATGCGAACATCCGCAGCGGCCAGGTCGAGGTCCTCTGCCAGCAGATCGAGATCCTCAATCCCTCGGTGACGCCGCCGTTCCAGCTCGACGACGAAAACCTCTCGGAGACGACGCGGCTCACGCATCGCGTGCTCGACCTGCGCCGTGCGCCGATGCAGCAGAACCTGATGCTGCGCTACCGGGTCGCGATGGAAGTGCGCAAGTATCTCGACGCGCTCGGCTTCCTCGACATCGAGACGCCGATGCTCACCCGGTCGACGCCCGAGGGCGCGCGCGACTACCTGGTGCCGTCACGGGTGCACGCCGGCGAGTTCTTCGCGCTGCCGCAGTCGCCGCAGCTGTTCAAGCAGCTGCTGATGGTGGCCGGCTTCGACCGCTATTACCAGATCACCAAGTGCTTCCGCGACGAGGACCTTCGCGCCGATCGCCAGCCCGAGTTCACGCAGATCGACTGCGAGACTTCGTTCCTGTCCGAGACCGAGATCCGCGCGATCTTCGAGGACATGATCCGCGTGGTGTTCCGGAACGCGATCGGGGTGGAGCTCGCCGCGCCGTTCCCCGCGATGCCCTACGCCGAGGCGATGAGCCTGTACGGCTCCGACAAGCCCGACCTGCGCGTGAAGCTCGCTTTCACCGAGCTCACCGACGTGATGAAGGACGTCGACTTCAAGGTCTTCAGTGCTGCCGCCAACAGCGAGGGCGGCCGCGTGGTCGCGTTGCGCGTGCCCGGCGGCGGCGAGATGACGCGCAGCGAGATCGACGGCTACGGCCAGTTCGTCGCGATCTACGGCGCCAGGGGCCTGGCCTGGATCAAGGTCAACGATGCGGCGAAGGGCCGCGAGGGCCTGCAGTCGCCGATCGTCAAGAACCTCCACGACGCCGCGATCGCGGCGATCCTCGGGCGCACCGGGGCGCGCAGCGGCGACCTGGTCTTCTTCGGCGCCGACCGCGCGAAGGTGGTCAACGACGCGATCGGCGCGCTGCGCACGAAGATCGGGCATTCCGAGTTCGGCCGGCGCAACGGCCTGTTCGAGCCGGGGTGGCGGCCGCTGTGGGTCACCGACTTCCCGATGTTCGAGTACGACGAGGAAGCCGCGCGCTGGGTCGCGGTGCACCACCCGTTCACCTCGCCGAAGGACGGCCACGAAGACCTGATGGAAACCGATCCTGGCCGCTGCCTGGCCAAGGCCTACGACATGGTGCTCAACGGCTGGGAGATCGGCGGCGGGTCGGTGCGCATCCACCGCGAGCAGGTGCAGAGCAAGGTGTTCCAGGCGCTGAAGATCGGCCCCGAGGAGGCACGCGCGAAATTCGGCTTCCTGCTCGATGCGCTGCAGTACGGCGCGCCGCCGCACGGCGGCATCGCGTTCGGCCTCGACCGCATCGTGACCATGATGGCCGGCGCCGAGTCGATCCGCGACGTCATCGCGTTCCCGAAGACCCAGCGCGCGCAGTGCCTGCTCACCCAGGCGCCGTCGCCGGTCGACGAGAAGCAGCTGCGCGAGCTGCACATCCGCCTGCGGCTCGCAGAGCCGGCGAAGGCGTGATCCAGGTCGCACGGACGGGAAGATGGCAGGCGCCAAGGTCCCGGAATCGGTGCTGGTCGTGATTCACACGCCCGACCTGCAGGTGCTGCTGCTCGAGCGCGCCGACCACCCCGGCTTCTGGCAGTCGGTCACGGGAAGCAAGGCGCGCATCGACGAGCCGCTGGCCGACACCTGCCGCCGCGAAGTGCTCGAGGAGACGGGGCTCGACACCGCGCAGCAAGACCTCAGCGACTGGCACCTGGTCAACCGCTACGAGATCTACGCGCACTGGCGGCATCGCTATGCCGACGGCGTGACGCACAACACCGAGCACGTCTTCGGCCTGCGGGTTTCCGATGCCGTCCCGGTTCGCGTCGCCCCCCGCGAGCACCTGCGCTACGAATGGCTGCCCTGGGAGCAGGCCGCCGAGCGCTGCTTCTCGTGGAGCAACGCCGAGGCGATCCGGCAGTTGCCGCGCCGGGCGGCTGCGCAGGGGGGCCGATGAAGGCCGCCGCGCAACGCCGCCCGCCCGCGGAGCAGCCCGACGCGCCTCGCGGCAATCGCCACAGGACCGCCAAGCCCCGCCGCACCGTTCTTCCGCCGAAGGCGAACTCCGAGGGCGCCGCGAGTGCGACCCTGCGCGTGTCCACCTACAACATCCACAAGGGCGTGCTGCGCGACTTCATTGGGCTGCGCCGGGTGACGCGCATCCACGAACTGCGCGCGCGCCTGCATGACCTCGACAGCGACCTGGTTTTCCTGCAGGAGGTGCAGGGCCGCCACGAGCGCCATGCGCGGCGCCCTGGAACACTGGCCCGACGAACCGCAGGACGTCTTCCTCGCGCGCTCGCCAAGGCTGCGGCAGACTTTCGAGACGGCGTACGGGCGCAACGCGAGCTACATGCACGGTCACCACGGCAACGCGCTGCTGTCGCGCTACCCGATCATCGGCCCGGAGAACCGCGACATCTCCGACCACGCGCTCGAGAAGCGCGGCCTGCTTCACTGCGTGGTCAAGGTCGGCGGCCTCGACGTTCATTGTTTCGTCGTGCACTTCGGCCTGCTCGCGCGCAGCCGCGAGCGGCAACTGGGCGCGCTGATCGACTGGGTCTCGCACGCCGTGTCGGGCCAGGCGCCGCTGATCATTGCCGGCGATTTCAACGACTGGCGCAACCGGCTCTCGGATCGCCTGTGTCGCGAGATCGGCGTGGTCGAGGTCTTCGACGCGATCAGGCCGCAGCCCGAGTTCGTGCAGCGCGCTGCCTACTTCACGCGCGATCGTCAGCCGGCCATCGAGCTGCCCGAGGCCCTGGCGGTCGCGGGCGCGCCGCGGATGGTGCGCACCGCGCGCACTTTCCCGGCACTGGTGCCATGGTTCCGCATGGACCGGATCTATCAGCGCGGCTTCCGCGTGAACGCCGCACGCGTGCTGGGCGGCATCGAGTGGGCGCGCCTGTCGGACCACAGTCCGCTGGTGGCAGACCTGGAGCTGGTCTACCCGGGCGCCTGAAACCACCCCGGGGCCCGGCGCCGCGAACGCCGTGCCCTGCACCGATCGCGAGCGACGTGACCGAGCGCAAGTACGTTTCGCTGCCCTGGTACGAGAGCCTGAAGCCCGCGCTGCGCGGCGGACACGAAGTCACGCTGCTCGAATCGGGGGCCGAGTTCTTCCCGGCGCTCGAAGACGCGATCGCCGCGGCCGGCGACTCCATCTACCTCGAAACCTACATCTTCCACGACGACCCGAGCGGGCGCCGGGTG
Organism: Burkholderiaceae bacterium; assembly: GCA_027493945.1. Classification (GTDB taxonomy): domain Bacteria; phylum Pseudomonadota; class Gammaproteobacteria; order Burkholderiales; family Burkholderiaceae_E; genus Zeimonas. The sequence continues at coordinate 2,675,615 of JAOSJU010000001.1, forward strand.
GCCAGCGCGATGGCCGCGGCGGCGCAGCGCGGCGTGGCCGTGCACCTGATCGTCGACGGCTTCGGCACTCCCGGCGGCGACGGCCCGTGGGAGCGAACCCTGCGCGAGGCTGGCGTGCTGCTCGAGACCTTCCGTCCGGAGCGTCGCCGCTTCTCGCTCGACCGCCAGCGCCTGCGCCGGCTGCACCGCAAGCTCGCGGTGATCGACGGACACGTGGCTTTCGTCGGCGGGATCAACGTGCTCGACGACGGGCACGATCCGAGCCACGGACCGCTCGAGCATCCGCGGCTCGACTATGCGGTGCGCGTGCGCGGCCCGCTGGTCGCCCAGGTGCACGTGGCCGCGGCCCGCCTTTGGTGGGAGGTCGTGGCGGTGAACCGCTCGCTGCAACGCGGCGCCGACTCCGGGGCGCAAGGGCGGCGCGCGCGACTGCAACTGCCCGAGGCGGTACGCAGCGAGGTGTCCCCGGCGGGGCGCGTGCGTGCCGCGCTGCTGCTTCGCGACAACCTGCGGCACCGGCGCACGATCGAGCGCGCCTACCTGAGGGCGATCGGCCGCGCGCGTCGCGAAGTGCTGCTCGCCAGCGCCTACTTCTTTCCCGGCGCGCGCTTCCGGCGCGCGCTGCTGGCGGCCGCGCGCCGCGGCGTGCGGGTGCGGCTGCTGCTGCAGGGGAAGGTCGAATACCGGCTGCCGCACTACGGCACGCAGGCGCTGTACGACGAACTGCTTCGCGGCGGCGTCGAGATCGTCGAATACCGGCGCAGCTTCCTGCACGCGAAAGTGGCCGTGATCGACGACTGGGCGACGGTCGGGTCGTCCAACATCGACCCGTTCTCGCTGCTGCTCGCGCGCGAGGCCAACGTCGGTATCCACGACGCCGGGTTCGCCCGGCAGTTGCGCGCGCGGCTCGACGCCGCGATCGAGGCCGGCGGCGTGCCGATCGCGCTGCCGAGCCACCAGCGTCGCCCATGGCCGGTGCGCGTGATGAACGCCCTCGCGTTCCTGGTGCTGCGCATCGGCCCGGCGCTCAGCGGCGTGGCCGGCAGGTACTGACGGCTGTGCTGCACGGCGTCGACTTCACCAGCGCGCCGTCGCGCCGCAAGCCGATCACCGTCGCCGATGGGCGGATCGAGCCGGTCGGCGACGACCAGGTGCTGCGGCTCGAGCGCATCCAGGCACTGCCGGCGCTCGAAGCCTTCGAAGGCTGGCTGCGCCGACCCGGTCCCTGGCTGGCCGCCTGCGACTTTCCGTTCGGCCTGCCCCGGACGTTGCTGGCCGCGCTCGGCTGGCCGCACGATGCGGCCGGCGGCGACAGCGCCTGGGCCGCGTCGATCCGCCATCTGGCAGGGATGTCCAGGGCGCAGATGATCGGGCAGTTCCGGGCGTATTGCGACGCGAGGCCCCCGGGGTCGAAGTTCGCGCACCGCGCGACCGATTTTCCCGCCGGATCGAGCCCGTCGATGAAGTGGGTCAATCCGCCAGTGGCGCTGATGCTCCATGCGGGCGCGCCGCGACTGCTGGCGGCCGGTGTCGACCTGCCCGGGCTGCACGCCGGCGACCTTCGGCGGGTCGCCCTCGAGGCCTACCCCGGTTTCGCGGCGCGTTCGCTGATCGGGCGGCAGTCGTACAAGGCCGACGATCGCGCGCGGCAGACACCCGATCGGCGCGAGGCGCGCGCGCGCATCGTCGCGCGGCTCGAGCGCGGCGAGCACCGGTTCGGGCTGCCACTCGTGCTGGATCCCGCGCTGCGCGAGGCCTGCATCGCCGATCCGGCGGGCGACCTGCTAGACGCGGTGCTCTGCCTCGTCCAGGCAGCCTGGGGCTGGCAGCGCCGCGAGCAGCGCTACGGCCTGCCCGGGACGGTCGATCCGGTCGAGGGGTGGATCGTGTCGGTGCCGGCCATCGGCGCGCAAAGCGGCCGCCAGCCCGCTTGCGACGCGGCCTGACCCTTCGTCAGCCGCCCTGCGATTCGCGCATGCGCCACGCGGCGGACAGGAAATCCAGCACGATCGGCGCGTTGTCGAGCAGCCCGCGTGCGTCGCCGTGGAATTCCGGGTGCCATTGCAGGCCCATCGCATAACCCGCGCCGCGCCAGCGGATCGCCTCGACGATGTCGTCGGCGCTCGATCGGGCATCGACCACCAGGTCGCTGCCGAGTCGGTCGACCGCCCGGTGGTGGATGCTCGTGACCTGCGCGCCCGACAGCCCGCCGTACAGGCCGGCCAGGCGCGACCCGGGCTCGAAACGGATCTCGTGCTGCAACTCGTCGTAGAGGTCGCTGTCGACGTGGCGGATCGCGCCGGGACACTGGGTGGCGATGTCCTGGAACAGGGTGCCGCCGAGCGCGACGTTGAGCACCTGCGCGCCGCGGCAGATGCCCAGCACCGGCTTGCCTTGCGCCATGAATTCGTGCAACAGTTCCATTTCGTAGCGGTCGCGCACGATATCGCCCGCCCAGTCGGCGCGCATCGGTTGCTTGCCGTACGAGCGCGGACTGACGTCGGCTCCGCCCTGGAGCACCAGGCCATCGAGCTCGCCCACGTAAGCGCGCATCGAGATGCCGCGTCGGGTCACTCCGGCATCTGCGCCCAGCGTGGGGATCATCAGCACGATCGCGCCGTGCGACATGATCCAGTGCGCGATCGACTGCTCGAGGTACTGCAGCGTCTTGCCGCGAAAGCCCAGCTCCCTGGGCGGCGCGTGCATCAGTCGCGCCGACAGGCCGATCTTCAGCGGCCGGGGAGCCATGGACGGTCAGCGGCTCCAGCGCAGGCACTGCTGGCGAACCACCTCGGGCAGCAGGTGCTCGTGCTCGTAGGTGTTGCGGATCCAGGTTGCGTCGTTGCCCAGCGTGTCGATGTCGTCGCGCACGCGCCGGCAGGCGTCCTCGGCGCCGAGTTCGATCGCGTGGTGCTCGACCGCGGCGAGCGTCTCGGCGATGTCGTCGCGAATCGTGCGGTGCTCGCCGGTCTGCGGATCGACGAAGGTGCCGTCGAAGCCGAAGCGGCAGGCCTGGAAGCGGTTGAAGGTGTAGACGAGATAGTCGTCTTCGAGCGGACGAAACGGCTGCTCGAAGCTCAGCCAGCGCGCCACGCACTGGATATACGCCGCGAGCGCGGCGGCCTTCTCGATCGTGAGCGGGGTGTCGAGCACCCGCACCTCGATCGTGCCGAACTCGGGCTTCGGCCGGATGTCCCAGTAGAAGTCCTTCATGCTCTGCACGACGCCGGTGCGGGTCATCTTGTCGAAGAAGCGGGTGAACTCCTCCCAGGTCAGGGTAAACGGCGCGCGGCCCGACAACGGGAACGCGAACACCGAGTTCAACCGCGCGGACTGAAAGCCGGTGTCGATGCCCTGGACGAACGGCGACGAGGCCGACAGCGCGATGAAGTGCGGGATGAAGCGCGACAGGCCATGCAACAGCACCAGCGCGGCGTCCGGGCCCGGGCAGCCGATGTGCACGTGCTGGCCGAAGATCGTGAACTGCTTCGACAGGTAGCCGTAGAGCTCCGAGAGCATGTGGAAGCGCGGCGTATCGAAGATGCGCCGCTGGCTCCAGTCCTGGAACGGATGCGTGCCGCCGCCGGACAAGCCGATGTTGAGCTTGCTGGCGCACTCGACCAGCGCGTCGCGGGTTTCGCTCAGGTGGGCCAGGACCTCGGCGTAGTCGGCGCACACGCCGGTGGACAGCTCGATCATGCTGTCGGTCATCTCGGGCTTCACCTCGCCGGGCAGCTTGCGCCGGGCAACCAGGCGCAGCAGGTCGCGCGCGCCGTGCGAGAGGTCGTAGTCGTGGGTATCGACGATCTGCAGCTCGAGCTCGACCCCGAGGGTGAGCGCGCGCGATTCGGCGAAGGCTTCCAGTGGCATGGGCGTCTCCGTCGGGTCAGCGGATCTTGTCTTCGTTCACGTATCGCAGCGCCGCCTGCACCGCGATCGGCCCGAGCAGCTCCAGCACGGCCACCGCGCTGAACACGATGCCGGTCAGTCGCGCTGCGAACTCGGGGTAGACCGCCTGCAGGTCGGCCATCATCACCAGCGCCGCGCCCGAGACCGGCATCAGCGCGACGCCCAGCGCCAGCGCCTGTCGTATCGAGATGCCGCTGGACCTCCCCAGGACGACCGTCGCCAGCGTCTTGGCGACGAAACGGGCGAGGATCACCGCCACGCCGAGCGCGGCACCCGACATCATTGCGTCCACCGACCAGACCGATCCGGTGATGACGAACAGCAGCAGCACCAGCGCGCCTCCGGCGGTGCCGAAGTGGCGCGGCCAGATCCACGGCCGCTCGGTGCTGTTTCGAAGCATCAGGCCCGCCAGCAGCGGCACCAGCAGCGTCGACAGGTTGGCCATCTTGGTGAGCGACAGTGCCAGCAGGATCATGCCGAGCAGCAGCAGCGCCGAGTTCTCGTTGCGCAGGTCGAGGCGCCTCGCGATCAGCGAGACGCACCAGGCCAGCAGTGCGGCAACGACGGCCGAGCCGACCAGCAGGTACAGCGGGTGCGCGATCGAGCGGAACCAGCTGCCGGCGAACTCGGCATGCAGCCAGCCGACGACGAACTTCGAGGCGAGCACCGCATAGAAGGTGTTCAGGCCGGTGAGCACGATCATCCGCTCCGTGACCTGCCCCGACGCGTTGAACTCGGAGGCGACGCGCATCACCACCGCCGGCGAGGTCGCGACGAGGATGGATGCGACCGCAGCGGCCACGCTCGGCTCGCTGCCCAGGTAGACCAGCGTCAGGTAAACCGCGGCGAAGGTCAGCACCGCTTCGGCCAGGCTGTTCGCGAGCAGCCACGGATTGGCGCGCAGCCAGCGCAGGTTGATGCGCGCGCCGAGTTCGAACAGCAGCAGTGCCAGCCCCAGGTCGACGATCAGGCGCAGGCCGGGTTCGAGCGCGGCGCCGCCGATGCCCGGGCCGAACGCCGAGACCGCCGTGCCGACGGCCGCGTAGCCGACCACCCGCGGCAGCTTCAGCGTGCGGAACACGAACTCGCCGAGCAGCCCCGCGACGACGATCGTCAGCGACACCCACAGCAGGACGTCTGGCATGGGCGGCCAGGACGGCAGGAAGAACAGGTCGGAGCGATTGTCGCCGGTCATCGTCGGGATCTCCGCAGGTGTGCTGGCGAGGGACAGGGCCTCGGGGAGCGCGGGCTCACGAGGCCCTTGCCGCGCGGCTCGGCAGCCCGGCGGCATCGGTGTCCGCGGGCGCGCCGGGCGCGACCACGCCGCCTTCGACCATCAGCGTGCGATGCGGGAACGGGATCGAGATGCCTTCCCGGTCGAACGCGGCCTTCAGCCGCTTCAGGTACTCGCGGCGCACGCTCCACTGGTCCAGCGGCTGCGTACGGATCCGCGCGCGGATCAACACTGCCGAGTCGGCCCACTGGTCGACGCCGGCGATGTCGAGGCCGTCGATGATCTTCGGCCCGAAGTCGGGCGACTCGCGTAGCGCCTCGGCGGTCTCGCGCATCACCGCGAAAACGCGGTCGATATCCTCGCGATAGGCCACGCCGATATCGACCACCGCGAATGCGAACTCGGTCGACATGTTGGTCACGGTCGTGATCAGCCCGTTCGAGATGTAGTGGACGCTGCCGTCGTAGCTGCGCAGCTTGGTGCGACGCAGGCTCAGCTGCTCGACGACGCCCGACTTGCCCGCGATCTCGACGACGTCGCCGACGCGGATCTGGTTCTCGACCAGCAGGAAGAAGCCCGCAAAGATGTCCTTGACCAGGCTCTGCGCGCCGAAGCCCACCGCGATGCCGACGACGCCGGCGGCACCCGAGGATCGGGGCGATCGAGATCCCGAGCTGGTTGAGCATCACCAGCACGGCCACGACCATGATCAGCGCCGACGAGGTGTGGCGCGTCACCTTGCCGACCGTCGCCACGCGGCGCCGCTCCTCGACCGACGGCACGCGACCCGACACACCGACGAAAAAGCCCCGCAGCAGGCGATTGACGATGTAGCGCAACACCAGCGCCATCAGCAGCACGCCGATGATCGTCGCAGCGACGCGAAGTTCGGGTGCGTACGCAGCGATCAACGCCTTCAGTTCGAACAGCTGGTCGCGCATCCTTCTTCTTGCCTCCCTACGTCGGGCCGCCGGGGGGCGGCGCTGCGGGCGCCGGCGGCGCCCGCGGGTCCCGCAAAAGGCGCGGAGCGCGCAAGATCTGCTGCGGCCGGCCGGCGCGTCTCCGTGGCATGGCGGAGAGCCTGCGGCGATTCGCGGGGGCGCTTCGTGACGAACACGACGAGGTGCCCGCGATCGCGGGTAGCACGGATTGAATCGACGGCGTCTTCGGGCGCCGAGCCGCGATTATACCTGCAGCCTTTCGTGGCGCCCGTTACCATTCGCCGATGCCCGAGCTCACGCCGCACGCCGTTGCCGCGCTCGTGTTCACGATCGCGGTGTTCGTGCTCTACACGATCCGGCGCGTCCCGGTCGTGGTCACCAGCCTGCTGGTGCTGGTGGTGCTGCCGCTCGCGTTCGTCGTGTTCCCCTATCGAAGCGGCGAGCGGGTCGTCGATCCGCGCGACTTCTACCTCGGCTTCGGGCACGAGGCGCTGGTCGCGATCTGCGCGTTGCTGGTGCTCGGGCAGGGCCTGGTCGAGACTGGCGCGCTGAACCCGCTCACCAGGCGGCTGGCCGCGCTGTGGAAGCGGCTCGGCGCGCGCGCGGGCATGCTGCTGGTACTCGTCGTCTGCCTCGCGGCGAGTGGCGTGGTGAACGACACGCCGATCGTCGTCCTGCTGATCCCGGTCCTGGCCGCGCTCGCTCGCCAGACCGGCGGTTCGGCGTCGCGGCAACTGATGCCGATGAACTTCGCGGTGTTGATCGGCGGGATGGCAACTACCATCGGGACCTCGACCAACCTGCTGGTCGTCGCCATCGCCGCGCGGATGGGCGCGGCGCAATTCGACGTGTTCGACTTCACCCCGCTCGTCGCGCTCGCGGCCCTGGTCGCGTTGCCCTACCTGTGGCTGGTCGCTCCGCGGCTGCTGCCGGCCGGCGACGACGGGGGCGCGGTTCCGGCGGAACGCCGGTTCGACGCCGTGCTCTACGTCCCCGAGGGTTCGGCGCTGGACGGCGCCACGCTGGAGGAGCTGCTCGAACGCTCGAAGCGCGAGTTGCGCGTCAAGTCGCTGCATCGCGGCGAGGGCCTGAGTCTCGTGCGCCTGCCCAACGTGAAGCTGGCGGCCGGCGATCGCCTCGTCGTCAGCGACACTGCCGCCAGGCTCAAGGCATTCGAGCGCGAGCTCGGTCTCAGGCTCTACAACGTCGACGACTCCGAGCACCCGGTCGACGACGAGCACCCGCTGCACGGCGACGATGCGGCGCTGGCCGAGGTGATCCTGTTGCCGACGTCGAACCTGGTCGGCTGGACGATCCGCGAGCAGCGCTTCGCTGGCCGGCACGACGTCGTCGTGCTCGGGGCATTCCGGTCCACGGGTAGCGCGATGCAGCGACAGCGAGACGTCGGCGACATCCGGCTCGCCGCGGGCGACGTGCTGCTGGTGCAGGGCGCGCCGGACAAGGTCGCCGCATTGCGCGCCGACCGGGGACTGGTCGTCGTCGACGGCGCGGTCGACGCGGGAGGCGGCGGGCGCGGCGCCGTCGCGGCGGCGATCATGCTGGCCGTCGTGGCGCTCGCCGCGACCAAGGTCCTGCCGATGTACCTGGCGGCGCTGGCGGGCGTGCTCGCGATGTTTGCCACCCGGTGCCTGAAGCCCGAGGCGATCGGCCGCGCGCTCAAGGCCGACGTGATCATGCTGGTGGCGGCGAGCCTGGCGCTCGGCAAGGCGCTGCTCGACACCGGCGCGGCGAGCGCGCTGGCGCACGCGTTCAGCGGTCTCGTCGCCGGCTGGCCGCCGCTCGCGGTGCTCGGCGCGATGATGCTGTTCGTCGCGGTGATCACCAACTTCGTGTCGAACAACGCGGCGGCGGCGATCGGCACGCCGATCGCGGTCGAGACCGCGCGCAGCCTTGGCGCACCGGCGGAGGCCTACGTGCTGGCGATCCTGTTCGGTTGCAACCTCTGTTACGCGACGCCGATCGGCTACCAGACGAACCTTCTGGTGATGAGTGCTGCGCGCTACCGCTTCGCCGACTTCATCCGTGTCGGGGCGCCGCTGCTGCTGCTGATGTGGGGCACGCTCACGGCGCTGCTCGGCTTGCGCTACGCGCTCTGGTAGCCCTGCGGGGCGCGCCGCGCGTCCTGCTACCCTCGCATCGAGTCAGCGTCGCAGAGCGCAAGACGATGGATACCGGAATCCCTGTCGAACCGCGCCACACCGATCCGATGGGCATCTGCCACGGCGGGATGATGGCGAGCTTCTGCGACAGGCTGCTGCCGCTGGTGGCGCACCGGAAGGTGCCCGAGATCGGGCGCCAGTTCCTGCCGACGATCAGCCTGCAGATCGGCTATCTCGCGCCGTCGGTTACGGGCTTCTGGGTGCAAGGCGAGGCGCAGGTGCCGTGCACGACGCGCCCGACCGGGAGCGCCTGCTTTCGCTGCGACGCACCATTAGAGCCTTGCCCCTAACGGCGACGGATTTCCCGCCCGCGGGCGCCCGCTTTCGGTTAGGCTCCCTGAAAAGCACGATCGTTCGGAAATCATCATGGCCAGCTCGCCGTTTGCTGCGATCGAATCGCCGACCCTCGCACGTCGCCGTCCCGCGGGCGCGCCGCGCAAGGGCGAGCAGACGCGCGCCGCGATCGTCGACGCGGCGCTCGAACTGGCGGCGCGCGACGGGCTCGAAGGCCTGACGATCGGCGCGCTCGCCGAGCGGATGCGGATGTCCAAGAGCGGCGTGTTCGCCCACTTCGGTTCGCGCGAGGACCTCCAGATCGCCGTGCTCAAGGCCTACGAGCGGCGCTTCGTCGACGAGGTGCTGGTGCCGGCGCTGAAGGAGAAGCGCGGCTTGCCGCGCCTTCGCACGATCTTCGAGCGCTGGATCGAGCTCACCGCGATCGAGGCGGCGCGCGGCTGCATCTGGATCTCGGGTGCCACCGAGTACGACGACCGGCCCGGCGCGGTCCGCGAAGAGCTGGTCGCGATGGTTCGGTCCTGGCAGCGCGAGCTCGCGCGCGCGATCCAGCAGGCGGTGGAGGCCGGCGACCTGCCGGCCGACCTCGACGCGCAGGACCTGCTGTTCCAGCTGTACGGCGTGATCCTGGTGCTGCACCACGACGGCCGGCTGCTGAACAGTCCGGATGCGGTGGCGCGTGCGCGCCGCAGCTTCGACCGCCTGATCGGTTCCTGGCGGCCGGCGGCTCGGCCTGCCGGCACGCGAAAACGCACGAACGTTCGGTCTGTAAAGGCCGCACGCTGACTTCGATCCTTTCCTTCCACCCTATCGCTTCGAAGCTGGAGTAGCAGTCATGGCTCGATATACCCCACCCTTGCGCGACATCCGGTTCGTGATGCACGAACTGCTCGACGTGGAGGGCACCCTGAAGGCGCTGCCGCCGTACGCGGAGACCAACCGCGAGCTGATCGACCAGGTCGTCGAGGAGGGAGGCAAGTTCTGCGCCGAGGTGCTGTTCCCGCTGAACCGCAGCGGCGACGAGGAAGGCTGCCACTGGTCCGAGGGCGGCGTGGTCACGACGCCGAAGGGTTTCAGGCAGGCCTGGGAGCAGTTCAAGTCGGGCGGCTGGCCCACGCTCACCTGCGATCCGCAGTACGGCGGGCAGGGCCTGCCGGTGGCGGTCGGCATCGCGTTCCAGGAAATGATGAACTCGGGCAGCCAGGCCTGGGCGATGTACCCGGGGCTCACTCATGGCGCCTACGACTGCCTGCACGCGCACGGCACGCCCGGAGCAGAAGGCGCTGTACATCCCGAAGCTGGTCTCGGGCGAGTGGACCGGAACGATGTGCCTGACCGAGCCGCACAGCGGCACCGACCTCGGCCTGTTGCGCACGAAGGCCGAACCGCAAGGCGACGGCAGCTACCGGATCACCGGCACCAAGATCTTCATTTCGTCGGGCGAGCACGACCTGGCCGGGAACATCGTGCACCTGGTGCTCGCGCGCCTGCCCGATGCGCCGGCGGGCACGAAGGGCATCTCGCTGTTCGTCGTGCCGAAGTTCGTCCCGAACGCCGACGGTTCGCTCGGCGCGCGCAACGGCGTGCGCTGCGCGCGGCTCGAGGAGAAGATGGGCATACACGCGAATGCGACCTGCGTGATGGACCTCGACGGCGCCGCCGGCTGGCTCGTCGGCGAGCCCAACAAGGGCCTGAACGCGATGTTCGTGATGATGAACGCGGCGCGCATCGGAGTGGGCATGCAGTCGCTCGGGCTGACCGAGGTCGCCTACCAGAACTCGCTCGACTACGCGAAGGAGCGGCTGCAGATGCGCTCGCTGTCGGGCCCGAAGGCGCCCGACAAGCCCGCCGACCCGATCATCGTGCACCCGGACGTGCGCCGGATGCTGCTCACGCAGAAGGCCTACGCGGAAGGATCGCGCGCGTTCGCCTACTGGACCGCGCTGCAGGCCGACATCGCCTTCACGCATCCCGACGCCGAGGCGCGCAAGGACGCGGAGGACATGCTCGCGCTGCTCACGCCGGTGGTGAAGGCGTTCATCACCGACAACGGCTTCCTGTGTGCGAACCCGGCGATGCAGGTCTACGGCGGCCACGGCTACATCCGCGAATGGGGGATGGAGCAGTACGTGCGCGACGCCCGCATCAACATGATCTACGAGGGAACGAACGCGATCCAGTCGCTCGACCTGCTCGGCCGCAAGGTGCTCGGCGACAACGGGGCGAAGCTGCGCAAGTTCGGCAAGCTGGTCACCGCGCTCGTCGAGGCCGAAGGCACGAACGAGGAGATGGCCGAGTTCATCGATCCGCTGGCCGACCTCGGGCAGAAGGTCGAGAAGCTGACGATGGAGATCGGCATGAAGGCGTTCGGCAACGCCGACGAGGCGGGCGCGGCGGCGGTCGACTACCTGCGCGTGATCGGTCACCTGGTGCTCGGCTACTTCTGGGCGCGCATGGCGCGCATCGCCCTCGATCGCGCCGACTCGGGGGATCCGGTCTATCGTTCGAAGCTGGCGACCGCGCGTTTCTACTTCGCCCGGCTGTTCCCCGAGACTGCCATGCTGATCCGCACCGCGCGGGCCGGCGCGGCGCCGCTGATGGACGTCGAGGTCGAACTGTTCTGACCCGATCCGATACGGAGGACTCCATGAAGACGACATACCGCTTCCCGTTGCGGGCGCTCGCCGCCCCGGTGCTCGCCGCGGCGACGCTCGCGCTCGCTTGCCCGGCACTGCGCGCACAGGCGATCGATTCGCCGGTCGGCCTGTGGAAGAACATCGACGACGAGACGCAGAAGGCGAAAGCGCTGATCCGCATCACCGAGAAGGACGGCGTGATCAGCGGGCGCATCGAGAAGATCCTGACCGACAAGCCCGACGCGGTCTGCGACAAGTGCACCGACGAACGCAAGGACCAGCCGGTGCAGGGCATGACGATCGTGCGCGGCATCCGCCGCAACGCCGACGAAGCGGGGCTGTTCGACGGCGGTCGCATCCTCGACCCGAACAACGGCAAGGAATACCGCAGCCAGATGCGGCTCGTCGAAGGCGGCCGAAAGCTCGAGGTGCGCGGCTACATCGGCGCGCCGCTGTTCGGGCGCACGCAGACCTGGATCCGGGAAGAGTGAACGCGGCGCTGCGGCGCTGCTCCGACAAGAGGCGAAAGAAGTGGGCAATTTCATCGTGAAGAAGGCGGCCGTGCTCGGCGCCGGGGTGATGGGCGCGCAGATCGCCGCGCACCTGGTGAACGCGCAGGTCGACGTCGTGCTGTTCGACCTGCCGGCGAAAGAGGGGCCGAAGAACGGCGTCGCACTCGAGGCGATCGAGGGCCTGAAGAAGATCAACCCGGCGCCGCTCGGGCATGCGGACCTCGCCGCGTACATCGCGCCGGCCAACTACGAGGACGACCTCGAGAAGCTGCGCGGCTGCGACCTGGTCATCGAGGCGATCGCCGAGCGGATGGACTGGAAGCACGACCTGTACCGGAAAGTCGCGCCGTTCCTGGGCGCCGATGCGATCTTCGCCACCAACACCTCGGGCCTGTCGATCGGCAAGCTGGCCGAGGGCTTCGACGCGGGGCTGCGCCGGCGCTTCTGCGGCGTGCATTTCTTCAACCCGCCGCGCTACATGCACCTGGTCGAGCTGATCGCGACGCCCGACACCGATCCGGCGATCGTCGACCGGCTCGAGACCTTCCTCACGACGACGCTCGGCAAGGGCTGCGTGCGCGCGAAGGACACCCCGAACTTCATCGCCAACCGCATCGGCACCTTCGGCATGTTCGCCACCGTGGCCGAGGCGGCGAAAGCCGGGCTCGGCTTCGACGTGGTCGACGACCTCACCGGCGAGAAACTGGGGCGCGCGAGGTCGGGCACGTTCCGCACCGCCGACCTGGTGGGCCTGGACACGATCGGCCACGTCATGAAGACGATGCAGGACAACCTGAAGGACGATCCGTTCGCCGCGCTGTACGCGACGCCCGAGGCGTTCGCGACGCTGATCGCCCGGGGCGCGCTCGGCCAGAAGACCGGCGCGGGCTTCTACCGCAAGGAAGGCAAGGCGGTGCTGCGCTTCGACCCCGCGAAGGGCGACTACGTGCCCGCCGGCGCCAAGGCCGACGAAACGGTGGTGCGGATCCTGAAGAAGAAGGACCCGGCCGAACGGCTGAAGCTGCTGCGCGAGTCGACCAACCCGCAGGCCCGGTTCGTCTGGGCGATCCTGCGCGATTCCTGGCACTACGCCGCCTGCAAGCTCGGCGAGATTGCCGACAACGCGCGCGACGTCGACCTCGCGATGCGCTTCGGTTTCGCCATGGCGCAGGGGCCGTTCGAGGCCTGGCAGCAGGCCGGCTGGAGTCAGGTCGCCGACTGGATCAAGACCGACATCGACGCCGGAAAGGCGCTGGTCGACGTGCCCCTGCCCGACTGGGTCTTCGAGGGGCCGGTCGCGCGCCGCGGCGGCGTGCACCAGCTCGAGGGCTCCTGGTCGCCGACGCGCGGCGAGTTCGTGCCGCGCGCGTCGCATCCGGTCTACCAGCGCCAGCTGTTCCCGGTGCGGCTGGCCGGCGAGCACGGCGCGAGCGGCCACAGCGGCGGCAACACCGTCTTCGAGGACGAGTCGATCCGGCTCTGGACGCTGGACGGCCGCGGCGTCGACGACGTGCTGGTCGCGTCGATCCGCACCAAGGTGCACGCGATCGGCCCGGGCGTGATCGCCGGGCTGCTGAAGGGCGTGGAGCTCGCCGAGCGCGACTACAAGGGTCTGGTGATCTGGTCGCCCGACGATCCGTTCTCCTACGGCGCCGACCTGCAGGCGATGCTGCCGGTGTTCATGTCGGGCGGCGCGGGCGCGATCGGCGAGGCCGAGAAGGCGCTGCAGGACGCCATGCTGAGGCTGCGCTACGCCCAGGTGCCGACGGTGGCGGCGGTGGCCAACATGGCGCTGGGCGGCGGCTGCGAGCTCGCGATGTATTGCGCGCGACGCGTCGCCCACCTGGAGAGCTACGTCGGCCTGGTCGAGGTCGGCGTGGGGCTGATACCGGGCGGCGGCGGGCTGGCTTTCGGCGCGCGCCGCGCGGCCGAGGAGCAGGCCGCGGCGCCCGATGCGAACCTGCTCGACTTCCTCAAGAAGTACGTGCTCGCCGCGGGCACCGCGCAGGTGTCGCGCTCGGCGATCGAGGCGCGTGCGATGGGTTACCTGCTTCCCGAAGACCGCATCGTCTTCCATCGCCGAGGAGCTGCTCTACGCGGCGATCCGCGAGGCGAAGGCGATGAGCGACGCCGGCTACCGGCCGCCGCGCAAGTCGACGATCAGGGTGGCGGGGCGCGCGGGCATCGCCACCGTGAGCGCGCAGATGCTGAACATGCGCGACGGCGGCTTCATCTCGGCGCACGACTACCACCTGGGTCGCACGATCGCCGAAGTGATGTGCGGCGGCGAGGTGGATCCGGGCTCGCTGGTCGACGAAGAGTGGCTGATGGCGCTCGAGCGCAAGGCCTTCACGAGCCTGCTCACGCATCCCAGGACCCAGGAACGGATCATGGGAATGATGCAGACCGGCAAGCCGGTGCGTAACTGAGCGGCGCGCACCCGACGAATTCCAGGAGTCGAAGATGACCAAGCAAGTGCAGGATGCCTACATCGTCGCGGCCTCGCGCACGCCGATCGGCAAGGCGCCGAAGGGCGCGTTGCGCAACGTGCGCCCCGACGACCTTCTGGTCCACGCCATCCGGTCGGCGCTCGCGCAGGTGCCGGCGCTCGATCCGAAGACGATCGAGGATGCGATCGTCGGCTGCGCGATCCCCGAGGCCGAGCAGGGCCTGAACGTGGCGCGCATCGGCGCGCTGCTCGCCGGCTTGCCCGATACGGTCGGCGGCGTGACCGTCAACCGGTTCTGCGCGTCGGGGCTCACCGCGATCGCGATGGCGGCCGACCGCATCCGCGTCGGCGAGGCCGAAGTGATGATCGCGGCGGGCACCGAGTCGATGAGCATGGTGCCGATGATGGGCAACAGGCCGTCGATCAACCCGCGCGTGTTCGAGGGCGACGAGAACCTCGGCATCGCCTACGGCATGGGGCTCACCGCCGAGAAGGTCGCGCAGCAGTGGAAAGTGACGCGCGAGGCACAGGACGCGTTCGCGCTCGCCTCGCACCAGAAGGCGATCGCGGCGCAGCGCGCCGGCGAGTTCGCCGACGAGATCAGTCCGATCGAGGTGGTCGAGCGCTTCCCCGATCTGGCCAGCGGCGAGATCGCCATGCGCACCCGTCGCATGGAACTCGACGAAGGGCCCCGGGCCGACACCACGCCCGAAGCGCTGGCGAAGCTGCGCGCGGCGTTCGCGGCCCCGCGCGACCCGGGCGGCAAGCCCACTGGCATGGGCAGCGTGACCGCGGGCAACAGCTCGCAGACCTCGGACGGCGCGGGGGCGCTGATCCTCGTCTCGGAGCGCGTCCTGAAGCAGTTCGGGCTCAACCCGCTGGCGCGCTTCGTGTCGTTCTCGGTGCGCGGCGTGCCGCCGAAGATCATGGGCATCGGGCCGAAGGAGGCGATCCCGGCCGCGCTGAAGGTTGCCGGCCTGAAGCTCGACGACATGGGCTGGATCGAGTTGAACGAAGCCTTCGCCGCGCAGGCGCTGGCGGTGATCCAGGATCTCGGCCTGAACCCCGAGGTGGTCAACCCGATGGGCGGGGCGATCGCGCTCGGCCATCCGCTGGGCGCGACCGGCGCGATCCGTGCGGCGACCGTCGTGCACGCGCTGCGCCGACGCAAGCTGAAGTACGGGATGGTGACGATGTGCGTGGGCACCGGGATGGGGGCGGCGGGGATTTTCGAGCGCGTTTGAGGAGAGAAGGGAGAAGGGGGCGCGTCATGGTTGCCGAGGCTATGGGCGCGGGTGCGGTGGAGTCGGGTGATCGGGGCGTGGAGGCGAGCGGGGGCGCGGGCTCGCGGTTCGAGCTGGCGACCTCGGACGGCGCGGTACTGGTAGCGCACCGGTTCGCCGCGCCGCAGGCGCGGGCGTCGGTCGTGATCGCGCCGGCGATGGGAGTGCCGCAGGCGTTCTATCGCGATTTCGCGGCGTGGCTCGCGCAGCGCGGCTTCGATGCGCTGACTTTCGACTACCGCGGGATCGGGCAGTCGGCGCCGCGTTCGCTCAGGCGCTATCGCGCGTCGATCGACGACTGGATCCGCCACGACTACGAAGCGGCGATCCGCGAGGCGCGCGCACGCGCAGGCGCGACGCCGGTTTTCGTGGTCGGTCACAGCCTGGGCGCGCAATTGCTCGCGCTGCTGCCCTCGGCACCCGAGGTGAGCGCGCTGGTGGCGGTGGCCGGCGGCAGCGGCTACTGGGGCGGCTTTCCGGCGCGGCTTCGGCCGATGATGCTGCTGATGCTGCACGGCGCGGCGCCGATCTCGATTCCGCTTGCCGGCTATTTTCCGGGCCGCCGGTTGCGGATGATCGGCGACCTGCCCGGCGACGTGATGCGCCAGTGGCGCCGCTGGTGCATGAACCCCGACTATCTCGTCGGCGTCGAGCCGGGGGCCCGCGAGGCCTATGCGCGTGCGCGCTTCGACCTGCTGTCGCTCACTTTCACCGACGACACGATGATGCCGCAGGGTAACGTCGATGCGCTGCACTCGCACCTGCGCGGCGTGAAGCGCGAGTCGCGGCGCCTCTCGCCGTCCGATGCGGGCGGGCCGATCGGCCACGTCGGTTTCTTCCGCCGTCGGTATCGCGATACGCTGTGGCCCGTCGCGGCGGACTGGCTCGACGAGCGCTCGGGCATGCAGGCGCGCTGAGCAAGCGGGGTTCCGCTGCACCCGCGCTGCCACTTCCAGGAGAACGGACGATGGACGTACTGACGAAAGTCGCCGACGGCGTCGCGACGGTCGTGCTGAACCGGCCGGCGAAGAAGAACGCGCTGACCGCGCCGATGTACCAGGCGATGGCCGACGCGCTGCGCGCGGCCGAGGCGGATGCGGCGGTGCGCTGCATCGTGATCCACGGCAGCGCCGAGGCCTTCACCGCCGGCAACGACCTCGAGGACTTCCTGAACGATCCGCCGCTCGGTGACGGCGCCCCGGTATTCCGCTTCCTGACCGCGCTGCCTGCCTGCACCAAGCCGCTGGTGGCCGCGGTGGCCGGGCCCGCCATCGGTGTGGGCACGACGATGCTGCTGCACTGCGACCTGGTCTACGCGGGCGAGAACGCCCGCTTCGCGCTGCCGTTCGCGCAACTCGGCCTGTGTCCGGAGGCCGCGTCGAGCCTGTTGCTGCCGATGGCCGTCGGGCACCTGCGCGCGGCCGAAAAACTGCTGCTCGGCGAACCCTTCGGCGCCGATGAAGCGCGCGACATGGGGCTGGTGAACAAGGTGCTGCCGGCGGCCGAGGTGGTCGATCACGCGATCGCCCAGGCCGGCAAGCTCGCGAGGCTGCCAGTCTCGTCGCTGCGGGCCACCAAGCGGCTGATGAAGGCGGGGCTGGGCGCGGCGGTCGTGCAGCGCATGCACGAGGAGGGCGCCGAGTTCCGCGCGATGCTCACCGCGCCGGCGGCGCGCGAGGCGTTCAGCGCGTTCCTCGGCAAGCGCAAGCCCGATTTCACGAACCTGGACTGAGCGAAAACCGCGGCGGTTCAGTCCGGCGGCAGAGGCCGCGGGCGACGCTCGTCGTCGGTGGCCACGTAGGTGAGCGTCGCTTCGGTGACCTTGGCGATCTCGTCGATCAGCTGGTTGCGCTGCGCGTAGACCTCGACGAAGACGGTGATCGATGTGCGTCCCACGCGCACCACTTCGGCATAGAAGCTGAGCACGTCGCCGACGAACACCGGGTGCTTGAACAGGAACGAGTTGACCGCGATCGTGGCGACGCGGCCATTGGCGCGGCGCATCGCCGGAAGCGCGCCGGCCATGTCGACCTGCGCCATGATCCAGCCGCCGAAGACGTCGCCATGGACGTTGGCGTCGGCGGGCATCGGCACCACGCGGAGTTCGGGCATGCGGCCCGGCGGCAGCGTGGTCGGCGCGGTTTCCATGGTCGTGCGGGCGGATTGGTGAGCTTGGGCCCAGAATAGCGGTTTGCCTGCGAAACGCACAATGCGCCGAGCTACTGTCCTCGATGCTCCTCCGGCGCCGGGCACCTCCGCGGTGCGCGGCGACTGGCACACGATTGCGCGGCTCCTGCCCTACCTGTGGGCCTACCGCTGGCGCGTGGGCCTGGCGCTCGCGTGCCTGGTGGCCGCGAAGTTCGCCAACGTGGGCGTGCCGCTGGTGCTCAAGCAGATCGTCGATGCGCTCGACCTGAAGCCCGGCGATGCGCGCGTCGCGCTCGCGGTTCCGGTGGCGCTGCTGGTCGCCTACGGGTTGCTGCGGCTGGGCGTGACCCTGTTCACCGAGCTGCGCGAGGTGCTCTTCTCGCGCGTGACCCACGACGCGTCGCGCACGATCACGCTGCAGGTGTTCCGCCACCTGCTGTCGCTGTCGCTGCGTTTTCACCTCGAGCGCCAGATGGGCGGCATGTCGCGCGACATCGAGCGCGGCTCGCAGGGCATCTCCAGCCTGATCTCCTACACGCTCTACAGCATCCTGCCGACGCTGGTCGAGATCGCGCTGGTCATCGGCTACCTGGTCGTGCACTACGAGGCCTCGTTCGCGGCGATCGCGCTGGGGGCGCTGGTGCTCTACATCGCCTACACGGTGCGGGTCACCGAGTGGCGCACGCAGTTCCGGCGGCAGGTGAACGAACAGGATTCGCGCGCCAACACGCGGGCGATCGACGCGCTGATCAACTACGAGACGGTCAAGTACTTCGGCAACGAGGAGTTCGAGGCGCGCCGCTACAACGAGAACCTGGTCGCCCGGATGCGCGCGGCGATTCGCGCGCAGACCTCGCTGTCGGTGCTCAACCTCGGCCAGAGCCTGATCATCGCGACGACCGTGGCGCTGCTGCTCTGGCGTGCGACTGCCGGTGTGGTCGCAGGCACGATGAGCCTGGGTGACCTGGTGCTGGTCAACGCGTTCATGATCCAGCTGTACGTCCCACTGAATTTCCTCGGCGTGCTGTACCGCGAGATCAAGCAGGCGCTCACCGACATGGAGCGGATGTTCCGCCTGATGGGCGAGCATCGCGAGGTCGCGGACGCGCCCGGCGCGCCGGCGCTCGCGCTGCAGCCGGGGCGCGCGCCGCTGATTCGCTTCGAGCGCGTCTCGTTCGCCTACGATCCGGCGCGCCAGATCCTGCACGAGGTCGATTTCGCGATGGCGCCGGGCACTACCACTGCGGTGGTCGGCGCCAGCGGCGCAGGCAAGTCGACGCTGGCGCGGCTGCTGTACCGCTTCTACGACGTCGGATCCGGGCGCATCACCGTCGACGGCCAGGACCTGCGCGACGTCGCGCAGGCGAGCCTGCGCGCGGCCATCGGCATCGTTCCGCAGGACACGGTGCTGTTCAACGACACGATCCGCTACAACATCGGCTACGGCCGCCCTGGCGCGGGCCAGGACGAGATCGAGGCGGCGGCGCGCGCCGCGCAACTGCACGGGTTCATTGCGGCGCTGCCGCAGGGCTACGACAGCAACGTCGGCGAGCGCGGGCTGAAGCTGTCGGGTGGCGAGAAGCAGCGGGTGGCGATCGCGCGCACGCTGCTGAAGGATCCGCCGATCCTGATCCTCGACGAGGCGACTTCGGCGCTCGACAGCCGCAACGAACAGGCGATCCAGGACGCGTTGCGGCGCGTTTCGGTCGATCGCACCACGCTGGTGATCGCGCACCGGTTGTCGACGATCGTCGATGCCGACCAGATCCTGGTGATGTCGGACGGGCGCGTGGTCGAGCGCGGCAACCACGAGTCGCTGTTGCGCTCGGATGGCGAATATGCGCGGCTCTGGGCGATGCAGCAGGCCGACGACTCGACGACCGCCGGCGAGCGGACCGAATCGGCCGAGGACAACGGCCACGAAGTTGGCGACGAAGCCGGCGACGAAGCCGGCGATGGGCCGGACACGCGAACCGGCGCGGCGAGGCTCAGCGCGAGGGCTTGAACACGTCCGGCGCGCGCGGCGACGGCAGCGGTTGTGGCGGCGGACGCGCGGCAGGAGGCGGACGCACATCCGGAGGCGGACGCGCGCCCGCAGGCGGGGGCCGATGAGGTCGCGCCCCGGGCGGGGGTGGACGGCGGTAGTGGTCGTGCCCGCCGTACCACCACAGGCCGAAGTTCATCGGCGCCCACGGATACCAGCCGTAGTCGTAGTAGTAGCCAGGCATGACGGTGACCGGCGGCGCGGGGACGACGCGCACGGCGGGCGGCACCGCCTTCAGCATGTCTTCGGTTTCGTCGCGGACCGCGTCGACCACCTCGCTGCTCGCGCCTTCGCGCAGCAGCAGGTCGATGTCGGCGCCGCGGGCCGGCGCGAGCAGGCCGCGCTCGCGGATGTCGGCGGCCAGGTCGGCCTGAAGGCGCCCGGCGCGCAGTTCGGCGACGATCTCGCCGATGCTCAACGGCGCGGGCACCGGCGCATAGGCGCCGGGAATCGCGGCGACTTCGCCGTAGCGCACGTCTTGCGAAACGGCGCAGCCGCCCACGGCAAGGACGGCCACGGTTGCCGCTGCCACGCCGCCGACTCGCAAGCTTGCGCCCCAATCCATCCTTGCGTTAACGGGTGGGTCGCCCGGAGGTTGACCGGATGCCGCCCGGGGGTGCGACCGCATGGCAAGGCGCTCAGGCCGCGAACTTGCGAACGACGATCGGCCGGGCAGCGCCTTCGTGCACCAGGCAGGCCTTGTGCAGATTGTCGATCCCGAGGTCGGTGAAGCGCCAGCGGCGGCCGGTCCCGCCCGCGTTGCGATCGCAGGCGAGCACCGGCTCGCCGTTGCTTCCGGAAACGATTCCGATGTCCGGCAGCGAGCGGCTCAGGCCTTCGCCAAGCGCCTTGACGTAGGCCTCCTTGCGAACCCACACCGTGGCGAGCGTGGCGGCGCGGCACGACTCGGGCGCGGCCTGCACCAGCCTGCGCTCGTCGGGCGACAGCACCCAGAGGAAATCGTCGATCCTGGCGAAGTCCGGGCGCACCCGTTCGACGTCGACGCCGACCTCGACGTCGGCGATGGCGTGCAGCACCCATCGGCCGGAGTGGCTGGAGTTGAAGTGCGGCGGGAGGGGTTGCGTACCCGGACGCAACGCGGGCTTGCCATAGTGGCTCTCCACGAAGACCAAGGTCTCGGCATCGACGCCGAGTCGCCTCGCCAGCAGCAGCCGGCGAGTGCTTCGGCCGACAACGAAGCGCTCGCGGTCCTCGTTGCGATGGAAGCGCGCGGCGCGCGCCGCTTCGTCCGCGGTCAGCCCTGCGACATGAGCATCGAAGCGGCGCGCTTCGACGGCAACGTCGACCTTCCAGACTTCAGGCATCGGCCCCGACCCGCGCCCGCCTCATTGCGCCGGCCTCGCTTCGCCGGCGTCGAGCTCGGCCAGCAGGCGCGCCACTTCCTCGTCGGACAGCGCGTCGATCTCCGCCTGCAGCGACGCCGCGAGCGCCGTGCTCGCGCCCGACGCCTGGTCGATCGTGCGGGCCAGTTCCGCCACGGTCGGATACTGGAAGACGGCCGTGACCGCCAGCCCGAGCGACAGCCGCTCGTTGATGCGCCCGATCACCTGCGATCCGCGCAGCGAGTCGCCCCCGGCGGCAAAGAAGTTGGCGTGCGCGCCGAGTGGACCGGATCGAAGGACCTCGCGAAAGACCGACTCGACCGTGCGCTCGGTCTGCGTGCGCGGCTCGACGAATACCGGGGCCAATGCATGCGCGAGTTTCTCGTGCAGGCCGGTGCGCTGGATCTTGCCGGTCGGCCCTTTCGGAATCGCGTCGACGAAAACGATCTGGCTCGGGACCTTGAAGCCCGCCAGGCGCGACAGGAGGAAGCCACGCAGCAGCGCCTCGTCCGGATGGCTTCCGCGTTTCGGCACCACCGCAGCAACCAGGTCTTCGCCCAGCGACGGGTGTGGCATTGCGAACGCAACCGCCTGCGCCACGTCGGGATGCTCGAGCAACGTCTCGTCGACCTCGCGCGGCGACACCTTTTCGCCGCCGCGGTTGACGATTTCCTTGAGTCGCCCCGCAACGTAGAGGTAGCCGTCGGGGTCCAGCCTGCCCCTGGTCGCCGGTCCTGAACCAGCCGTGACTGAAGGCGCTGGCATTGGCATCGGGGTTGCGCTCGTAGCCGGTAGTGACGCCGGGTCCGCGGATCGCGATCTCGCCCACCTCACCCTGCGCCATTTCGCGCCCCTCGTTGTCGAGGATCACGATCTCGACCCCGGCCGGCAGTCCGACCGAGCCCGGCTTGCGCCGGCGCGGTGGTAGCGGGTTGCTCGCCATCTGGTGCGAGGCCTCGGTCATGCCGTACGCCTCGATCACGGGCGCGTCGAGCAGCGACTCCAGTGCCGCGAGGGTCGTTGGCGGCAACGCCGATGACGACGAGCGCGCGAACCGGAAGCGATGACCAGACGCGATCCTGCGGTACGCGTCGCCGTGGGCGACGATCGCCTGGTGAATCGTCGGCACGGCCGTGTACCAGCTGGGCTCGAACTCGGCCACCCATCCGAAGAACGCCTGCTCGTCGAAGGCGGGCGTGCAGACGATGCTTCCGCCCGAGGCGAGGGTCGCCAGCAGCGCACCCACGAGACCGTGAATGTGAAAGAGCGGCATCACGTTCAGGCAGCGATCCTCGGGTTGCAGCGTCAGGTGTGCGGCGATGCTGCGGGCGGATGCCGTCAGGTTGCCCTGCGACAGCGGGACGATCTTGGGCCGCGCGGTCGTCCCCGAGGTGTGCAGGATCAGCGCGAGGTCGGCGGGCGCAGGCGGGCCCTGCGGACCTTTCGCCGGGGCGCCGACGAAGGCGCGTCGGTGGCCGCCCGCGGTTGCGCGCAGTTCGAAGCATCCCGCGGGCGCCGTGGGGTCGACGACCATCTCGAGCACGGCCAGCCCCAATTCGGCGGCGACCTCGCGGATCGGGCCAGGATCGTCGTGCGGCACGATCACCGCGTCGGCTCGAGCGTCTTCGAGATAGAAGCGGAACTCGCTCGCGCGGTACCCGGGGTTCAACGGTGCGCAGACGGCGCAGGCCGCCACTGTCAGCGTGGCGGCGGCGGCCTCGGGGCCGTTGGGGATGCAGACCGCGACGCGCGCGCCGTGGTCGAATCCCAGGCTGCCCAGCGCGGCTGCGGTTCGACGAGCCTGGTGCCACAGGTCGGAGCCGGTGCACGGGCGGCGCGCCGGTGCCAGCAGCGCCGGCGCCTCGGGCGACGCGATGAATCGGTCTTCGAGCAGCGTCGCGAGGGTCGGCATATCGGATCTCACGGTGGACCGAGTGAGGTTGCGTCGAAAATGGAGCGATAGGCGGTCTGCACCAAGTAGCTGCACCAGCTCACAATGCCCAGCCACTTCGGCCCGTCTTCTGCCATGTAGATCCAGTCGCCGATGCGCGGCTGCAAGACACCCTGGCCGAGATCGGTCAGTACCGAAATCGAAAGAAACACGATCGCCAGGGCCAGAGCTCCCCAATTCGTCGTGAGAATCTCGCGTCGGAAGGCGAGCAGCCACGTGCCTACCCACGCACCGAGGGCGACGAGGACCGTTTTCTGGCCGATTCCGAGGTAGCGCCAGGCGAGATCCTCGTGGATCAGGAACAGGTCGTCGAACAGCAGGTAGAACGTGAGCAACGACGAGGCGAGCAGGAATCGGGCGCGGTCGGGGTTGCCTGCGCGCGCGGTGAGTAACGCCGCGAGCAGACTGATCGACGCCGCCGCACACCAGAGCAGGATACCGAGGTTCGACAGCGCGCCCGTCAGCGGGTGCTCCCCGAGATAGGCGGTCGTGTCCATCGTGATCGAGGCGGCATCGATATCGGTCGCTGCCACCACCGCGACAGCGACCAGGAGCGTAGTGGTGGCCGGAACGTAGGTAACCGCCGCCTGGATGCTCGACATCGGCTTCGGAAGCGCCGCGGCGGCCCCGGAAACGGGGCCCGCTGGGGACACGCCGGGCGAGTTCATTGCTGCCATCCTCCGGGCAGGGTGAGCGTGTCTTCGGCGAGCATTCTCTCCACTTCCTCGTCGGACAGTTCGTCGATGCGCGCGAGCAGGGCTGCGTCGAGCTGCGGCTCGGGCTCCGGCCGGCCGAGTTCGGCAGCCAGCGCCGCCACGGTCGGAAACTCGAACACCAGGCGCACTTCGGGCAGCGTCACGAGCTCGAGTTCCGCCTTCAATCGTGCAAGGACGCGTGCCGCGCTGAGCGAATCGCCCCCGAGCAGGAAGAAGTTGTCGTCGCCCGTGACGACGGCCCGGCCGAGCACCGCTTCGAAGGCTCGCGCGACCGCGGCTTCTTCGCGGGTACGCGGAGCGTCCGGGAACCCGGACGGCCGCTGTGCGACGAGTGCCGGCAACTGCGAGCGCTGCACCTTGCCGGTATTGCCGCGCGGGAGCTGCCCGACGACGACGATCGCTGACGGCACCTTGTGGCGCGCCAGGCGATCCAGCAGGACGCGACGCATTTCGCCAGTGTCGAGGCGGCTGCCGGGTTCGGCCACGACGGCGGCCCACAGGTCTTCGCCGAGGCTCGGGTGCGGGACGCCGAACGCGGCGGCTTCGCGAACCCCGGGCAACGCGAGGAGGGCCTCGTCGATCTCGCGCGGCGCCACCTTCTTGCCGCCGCGGTTCACGAGCTCCTTGATGCGGCCGCTGAGGTAGAGATATCCGTCGCCGTCGAAACGGCCGAGGTCGCCGGTGCGGAACCATCCGTCGTGAAACGCGGCGGCGTTGGCTGCCGGGTCGTCGAGGTAGCCCGACGTGACGGACGCGCCGCGGATCAGGATCTCCCCGGCCTGCCCTGGTGCGCAGTCTACGCCGTCGGTGTCGACGACGCGGACCTCGAGCGCGACCGGCTTGCCGACCGAGCCGGGCTTGCGCGGACCGGGCGGCAGCGGGTTGCAGGTGATGCGACCCGCTTCGGTCATTCCGTACCCCTCGATCAGCGGCGCGTCGAACGCGCGCTCGAGTTGCTCGATCAGCACGGGCGGCATTGGCGCGCTCGCACTGCGCAGGAAGCGGAAACGGTGGCCGGGTGCCGGGCGACGGTACTCGTCGAGGAAGGGCAGCAGGGCCAGGTGGATGGCCGGCGTTCCCGTGTACCAGTGGGCCGGAACGCGGCGACCAGATTGAAGAAGCGGCTGGCGTCGAAGCCCCGTGGGCACACGACGCTGCCGCCGCTCGCGAGGGTGGTGAGAAGCCCGTGCACCAAAGCCGCCGATGTGCAGCAGCGACAGCACGTTGATACAGCGATCGCCGGGACCGAGTCCGAAGCAGGCGGCGTTTGCGCGCGCCGACGCCAACACGTTGCGGTGGCTGAGGGGAACCCGCTTGGGCCGGGAGGTCGTGCCCGAGGTCGGAAGCAGCAGCGCAATCGCGTCCGCGTCGTTGAGCGAACAGCGGGTTTCCGGCAGCGCCGTGCCGACGGCCTGCAGAGTCCCTGTCAAGGCGCCCTGCGCACGGTGGTACACGATGTGCTCGAGTCCGTCGGCCTCGGGCGGGGCGCGTACGTTGTCCGGTGTGACGACGAACGTGGCGCCTGTGTCCCTCAGCCACGCCGAGATCTCGTCTGTGCCGGCCTCGGGGTTCACTGGTACGCAGGTGGCAGAGCACATCGTGGCCAGCGTGGCGAGCGCGGCTTCGGGGCCCGGCGGCATCAGCAGGGCCACGCGACAGGTCGATGTCACGCCGGCGCGACGCAGGTCGAGCGCGGCCCCACGGAGCCATCCGGCGAGACCGGCGTAGGACAATGGCTGCTCGTCGGGCGCCAGGACCGCGGGCGCGTCGGGGCGCAGGCGCGCCTGCTCCCGAAGCATGTCCGAAATGCCATCTGAGGCCCGCAAATCCATCATCGTAGGTGCCCTCGTCATCAAAGATCACGCGTCGTGGTCAGTGGACGCGTTTCGACATGGGCCGGACAGGCCCGATGCGTCTGGCCGATCACCTCCTCATGCAGTCCCTATCGGCGCCGCTCGGGGCCGCGATTACGGTCAAAGTCGAGTGTCGGCTCTGCTGCTGCGGCACCGGGATGGCGACATCAGCAGGGATCGAGCCGATCCCTCGTCAGCGCCGACCGGCACGGAGTGCACTACGAGGCGACTGGCTGTTCGAAACGTTCATGCGCACGCGCAGGATCTCTCATTCCCTCTGCGGGTGTCTGTCGGCTTGCAGTGCGTCGTGCCCTGCTGCGATCGCCTCGGCCGGGTGGGCTGCCGTCTCGATGCAATACGGCACATCCAGCATCTGGATGTGCGTGGTGTCCACCCAGCGCGTCGTGATCCTGCCGCGGACGAATGGGCCCCAACCCATTGTCGGTTCCTCCCGGTACAGTCCGTCGATCGAGTCCCTGCGCGAGGCGCGCAGAAGCAACAAGTCGCCGTCGTACGGCTCGGGAACGTACCTCTTCCAAGCCTCGAGCATAACTGCGGCGGAGCGCTCCATACGCTCCATCATGTCCCCTTCGTTGCCGGGAGGCACGCCCTCGAACAGGCGCCGTTCCTTCCGGCGAAAATATTTCCCGAGGCGCCGCACGCGTTCCCCGATGTACTGAACCATGCGGGGTACTCCGAGCGACGCCGCGTGAGTGAGGTGCTGCAAGACGCGCGTCGGAAATGGACGCAGTCTCGGGTGGCCCGGCGCATACGCATCGAGCAGCGCGGCCAAAGCCACCTGGTGGCCAGCCTCGCACAGTTGCCGCGCGATCTCGAAGACCAAGCGTCCGCCCAGCGAGTATCCGCCGAGCTGGTAAGGGCCGACAGGCTGGATCCGACGCAGATCCTCGACCATCCGTTTGGCGACGTACCCGAGCGACAGAGCCTGGCCGTTGGTCCCGAAGAATCCGGTGTCGAGAACGTAGAATGGTTGTTGCGGACCTAGCGCATCGGCTAGAGGTCTCACGGCCACCAACTGGCCGCCCCACCCGGAAACGAAGAAGAACGGCGGGTTCGCACCTTCTTGTCTCAAGGCTACGGCACAGGTAGCACGTTTGCGCACGTTGACGTTGCACATCCGGGCAACCAGCGAGCGCACGGTGGGCGCCTCGAAGACGTCGGTCAGGGCAAGCGCCTTGCCGAAGCGGCGCTCGATCTGCGACAAGAGACGCACAGCGAGGATCGAGTGGCCGCCGAGTTCGAACAGGTTCGCGTCTGGTGCTACGGCATCGAGACCGAGGACGTCGCTCCAGATTTCCGTCATCTGCCGGATCATCGGGTCGTCCGCGGGCAGTTCCGGTGTCGATGCAGGAGCGGCGACTGGTTCGGGCAAGGCCGCCACATCGACCTTGCCGTTAGGCGTCAATGGAAGGGCATCGACTGTGACGAATGCCGAGGGGATCATGAACGACGGCAGTCGTCTGGACAGCATTGCTCGCAGGTCGGTGGCGTC
Organism: Burkholderiaceae bacterium; assembly: GCA_027493945.1. Lineage (GTDB taxonomy): Bacteria > Pseudomonadota > Gammaproteobacteria > Burkholderiales > Burkholderiaceae_E > Zeimonas. Next base: position 2,702,621 of record JAOSJU010000001.1, read on the forward strand.
CAGGTGTGCTGCCCCGGGGCTCCACACGAGATAAGCAACCAGCCGGCGGCCGCCCGTCGCATGCTCGCGCGCGATCACGGCCTCCTGAGCGATCCCTGGAAGTGCCGCAATTGCCGCGCGAACTTCGCCCAGTTCGATGCGGAACCCCCGCAGCTTGATCTGGTCATCGTCCCGGCCGAGGAAGACGATGGCCCCGTCCGCCATCCGCCGGACCCGGTCGCCAGTGCGGTACAGACGTGCATCCGGGGGGGCCGACCTCGACGAAGCGCTGCGCCTCGAGATCGGGCCGATGGAGGTAGCCGCGCGCCAGACCTGGCCCACCAATCCAGAGGTTTCCGGCGACGCCGACCGGCACTGGCTGCATCTGTTCGTCCAGAACATGGCAGACAGTGTTCGCGATCGGTCGTCCGATCGGAATCGTCGCGGGGTCGGGCCGCGTGTCACCGATTTATCGACTTCGTGCCAGGTGGCAAAAGTGGTTGTTTCGGTCGGACCATAGACGTGGAGTAGCCGTTTCGGTGGTTTCGAAGCCATCACCCTGCGTACGGCCTCGGGGTTGACGGCCTCCCCGCCGAACAGCAGATTTTCGAGCCCCTCGAAGGTCTCGGGTTCCTGTCGCGCATGCTCGTTGAACAGGGCCGTCGTGATGAACAACGTCCCGATCTGGTCGGTCCTGATCGCCTCGCGCAGCAACCTGCTGGAGAGCAAGGTCTCGGTGGGCACTATCGCAAGGCGCGCCCCGTTCAGCAGGGCCCCCAGATCTCGAAGGTTGCGGCATCGAACGATGCATTTGACGCTTGGGCGATACAGTCGTCCGGGCCAATCGAGACGTAGTCCGTGTTGTGGACGAGCCGCACGACCGCCATGTGCGGGATCATGACGCCCTTGGGTTTTCCGGTGGATCCAGAGGTGTAGATCACATAGGCGAGGTGCTCGGAGTGTGCCAGGGCGGGAGGTTGTCCCGGGGTTCCTCGTCCAGGGTGGGGTCGTCGCCCGGGCACAGCGTCATCGAGGATGCGGCGGCTGCGCGTGAGGCGAGTGATTTTTGTGTGACGGTGACAGGCGCGTTGCTGTCGGCGAGCATGAACGCGACGCGTTCGACAGGGTAATCGACGTCGATGGGCACGTAGGCGCCCCCGGCCTTGAGGATGGCCAGCATTGCCACGATCATCGCGGGGCTGCGCTGCATGTGCAGCCCGACCAGGACGTCGGGGCCGACGCCGAGGCGGCGCAGACGATGAGCGAGTTGGTTGGCCCGGCAGTTCAGCGCATCGTAGTCCAGACGCTGGTCGTCGAAGACGACGGCGGTGGCCCTTGGGGTGCGCTCGGCCTGCTGCTCGAAGAGTTGGTGCAGCGTTGCGTGCGCTGGGTACTTGCGCGCGGTGTCGTTCCACTGGACGAGGATCTGCTGCAGTTCCGACTGATCCATCATCGGCAACGCCGAAACCCCGGCAGCGGGCTCGGCGACGATGCTTTCGAGCAGGTTGCGGAAGTGCCCGGCCATGCGCTCGATCATCGCGCGGTCGAACAGACCAGGGTCGTAGTCGAAACGGGCCTCGAGTCCCGCGGAGAACTCGCTGATTGTCAGGTCCAGGTCGAATTTTGCCGAGCCGGCGGAAAGAGACTGCAGCGGCGCTATCGTGGTGCCGAGCCGCAACTCGTGCCGCGGCACGTTTTGCAGCGCAAACGAGACGTCGAACAGCGGATTTCGGCCCGCCTGCCGGTCGGGGTTCAGGTGCTCGACAAGCAGGTCGAACGGAACGTCGCGGTGCTGGTAGGCTTCCAGCGCCGTCGCGCGGACACGATGGAAGTGCTCGAGGAACGGCGGATCTCCCGACAGGTTGGCACGCATCACCAGCATGTTGACGAAATAGCCGACCAAGTCTTCGAGCTCGGGGCGATCGCGGCCGGCAACCGGCGAGCCGATTGTGAAGGTGAACTGTCCGCTGTATCGTCCCAGGAGAACCCGGAAGGCGGCCAGGAGAACCATGTAGAGAGTCCCGCTTTCGGTATGCGCGAGTGTCCCGAGCCGCTCTGCCAGTTCGCGCGGCACCTGAAACGTGACCGGCTCGGCCTGTCGGTGCGAATCCAGCGCGCCCGTCCAGCCTTGCCCGAGCCGCAGCGGCTCGACGCCGCTGAGTTGTCGCTTCCAGTATTCGATCGATCCGGCCAGGGCGCCCTCGTCGATCCTTTCCTCTTGCCAGTGCGCGTAGTCCCCGAACTGCAGGGGTAGCGGCGCCAGCGTTCGGCCATCGCGGAGAGCGTCATAGAGGAGTCCGAGGTCGCGGGCGATAATCCTCGAGACCAGCCGTCGGCCACGATGTGGTGGACGACCAGCGCCAGCACATGCCGGTCGTCCGCAAGCCGGAAGAGATGAGCGCGAATCAAGGGGGCCCGCGCAAGGTCGAACGGCTCGGTAGCATCGCGTCGCAGACCGGCTTGGAGGAGGGCTTCGGCTTCAGCGGGGGCATACGCGCCGAGATCAGCGATCTGCAAACGCAAGTCTGAATTCGGGTCGATGTGCTGCCGGGGCTGCCCGCCATGCTCGTCGATGCGGCTGCGAAGACAGTCATGACGCTCCGCAAGCGCCCGTAGGCTGCTAGCGAGAATCTCGACGCTGAAAGGCCCGTTCAGCCGCGCGCACATTGCGATGTTGTAGGTGCCGCGCGGGCCAGCCAGCTGATCCAGAAACCAGAGCGCTCGCTGCGCCGAGGTCAAGGGTGCCCACGACACGTCGGAGCGTTGGGGAATTGCGGGAAGTCTGGCTTGCACCCTTTGACGCATCTGCATGATGCGTGCCGCCAGCAGGCGTCGGCGTGCCGTCGCTGGATCGTCGTTGCCGGGTGCTACCGAGGAGGGCTGCGACGTGTCGACCGTTCCCATCGTTTTCACAGCTCAACTTCGCGCGGCGTCCGCGGAAGCACCGTTGGCATATCGGTCTGGCACGCGTTCTCGCTCAGGGAAGAGGAGAGGCTCTCGCGAACGAAGCTCAGGTTGCTCGGTCTGATCGGTCGAGCCCCGATACGAGAACCTGGATGGTCTGGCTTCCATAGCGTTGATGCATGCGAACGCCCCTTGTCGGAGCCGCGTAACGTGATTCCGTCTCTCTTCGCGGCAGCTTGGGCGTCGGTTATGCCGCAATCCAGCGTGTACATGCCAACCCGATGGACTTGCCGCATGCATGGTACTGCAGCGATCCGTAAACCTGGACTCCGGCGGCTGCGGCAAGAACGACGTCGCCCGAGGGGAGGTCTCCAGTTCGGCCGACCGATTCATGGTCACCTGGTTCGACGAAAAGTAGGCCATCGATCAGAACGGGATTCTCTCAGCCGGCGAATTGCCACACGCGATGTCAGCTACCTTATCAGCCGCGTAGCGCGAAGCCGTGTGAAATGCGGCACAAACTGTGCCGCGCACCTTGCGGCGATGGTCGCAGCGTATTATCGCATTCGCTTCGGAAGCCGGCGGCGCCGGATTGGCAGTGGAGGCATCGATGAGCAGGCACCGGGTCGCGGTGATACCCGGCGACGGGATCGGCAAGGAAGTGATGCCCGAGGGCATGCGCGTGCTCGAGGCGGCGGCACGCCGCTTCGGCATCGAGCTGCAGTTCGATCACTTCGACTTCGCCAGTTGCGACCACTACGCGAAGCATGGCGCGATGATGCCCGACGACTGGAAGGAGCGCGTCGGCGGCCACGACGCGATCTACTACGGCGCCGTGGGCTGGCCGGCGACCGTGCCCGACCACGTCTCGCTCTGGGGCTCGCTGCTGCTGTTCCGGCGCGAGTTCGACCAGTACATCAACCTGCGGCCGGTGAGGCTGATGCGGGGCGTGCCGTGCCCGCTGGCTGGCCGCAAGCCCGGCGACATCGATTTCTACGTGGTCCGCGAGAATACCGAGGGCGAGTATTCGTCGGTCGGCGGCAAGATGTTCGCCGGCACCGAACGCGAGTTCGTGCTGCAGGAGTCGATCTTCACGCGCACCGGCGTCGACCGGGTGCTGCGCTACGCATTCGAGCTGGCGCGCCGGCGCCCGGCGCGGCACCTCACCTCCGCGACCAAGTCGAACGGCATCTTCATCTCGATGCCGTACTGGGACGAGCGCGTCGCCGAGATGCAGAAGCAGTATCCGGACGTGAGGGTCGACAAGTTCCACATCGACATCCTGACCGCACATTTCGTGCGCAATCCGCAGTGGTTCGACGTGGTCGTGGCGAGCAACCTGTTCGGCGACATCCTGTCCGACCTCGGGCCCGCCTGCACCGGCACGATCGGTATCGCGCCGTCGGCCAACATCAATCCGGAGCGCAGGTTTCCGTCGCTGTTCGAGCCCGTCCACGGCTCGGCGCCCGATATCGCCGGGCAGGGGATCGCGAATCCGATCGGGCAGATCTGGTGCGGTGCGATGATGCTCGATCACCTGGGTCATCCGCAGGCGCACGACGCGATCGTCGCGGCGATCGAGCAGGTGACCGCGCACGGACCGCGCACCCGCGACATGGGGGGCCAGGCCTCCACGGTCGAGGTCGGCCGCGCGGTCGCCGAGTCGATCGAGCGGGTGGCATGAGCCGAGTGCGGTAAAGTCGCCGCGCCATGGATGCGCGCCGGCTCCTCGTCGACAGCTTTCGTGCCGCGGTGAACGCGGCCGATCCGCTGCGCGTGCTCGCGCCGGCGCTTCCCGAGCGCGCGGAGATCGCGCGCGTGCGCCGCACGCTGGCCGTGGGCGCGGGCAAGGCCGCGGCCAGCATGGCGATGGCGGTCGAGCGGCACTGGCCGCCCGATGCGCCGCTCGAGGGGCTGGTCGTGACGCGTTACGCGCACGGCCTGCCGTGCCGGCGCATCGAAGTGGTGGAGGCCGGGCATCCGGTCCCCGATGCCGCCGGCGAACGGGCCGCCGCGCGGATCCTCGAACATGCCGAGGCGCTGGGCGAGGAGGACCTGCTGCTCGCGCTGGTGTCGGGCGGCGGCTCGAGCCTGCTCGCGCTGCCGGTCGATGCGGTGCCGATGGCCGACCTCAAGGCGGTGACGCAGGCGCTGCTCGCCAGCGGCGCGCCGATCCAGGAGATGAACGTGGTGCGCAAGCACCTGTCGCGCATCCAGGGCGGGCGACTGGCGCAGCGCACCCGGGCGCGCGTGCTCGCGCTGATGATCTCCGACGTCGCGGGCGACGATCCGTCCTCGATCGCCAGCGGCCCGTGTTCGCCCGATCCCGCCACCTATGCCGATGCGCTGGCGATTCTCGCGCGCTGGCGCGTGGATGCGCCAGCCAGCGTGCGCCGGCATCTCGAGCGTGGCGCAGGCGGCGAAATCGACGAGACGCCCAAGCCGGGGGATCCGCTGTTCGCGCGCGTCGAGGCGCGCATGGTGGCCACCGCGCACCGCAGCTTGGAGGCGGCGGCCGCGCTGTTCGCGCAGGCCGGCATCCGGCCGGTGGTGCTTGGCGACACGGTGACCGGCGAGGCGCGCGAGGTCGCGCAGGTGATGGCCGCGATCGCGCGCGAGATCGTTCGCTACGACCAGCCGTTCGCGCGCCCGGTGGCGCTGATCTCCGGCGGAGAGTGCACGGTGACGATCCGCGGCCGCGGCCGCGGGGGGCGCTGCACCGAGTTCCTGCTGGCGCTGGCGCGCGAACTCGGCGGCGTGCCCGGCGTCTGGGCGATCGCGGCCGATACCGATGGCATCGACGGCTCCGAGAGCAACGCCGGCGCGATCCTCGCGCCCGATACGATGGCGCGGGCATCGGCAGCCGGACTCGACGCGCGCGCGCTGCTCGACGACAACGATGCCTGGGGATTCTTCGGCGCGCTCGGCGACCTGGTGACGACCGGGCCCACGCGCACCAACGTCAACGATTTCCGCGCGCTGCTGCTGATGCCCGCGCGCGACGCCTGAACCCGCCCGCTGCCGCACCGGAGCCGAACGTGGACTCGATCTCGCTCACCCGTCCCGACGACTGGCACCTCCACCTGCGCGACGGCGAAGCGATGCGCGCGGTGGTGGGCGCGAGCGCCGCGCAGTTCGCGCGCGCGATCGTGATGCCGAACCTGCGGCCGCCGGTCGTCACGGTCGAGCAGGCGCTCGCGTACCGGCAGCGCATCGTCGACGCGCTGCCCGCTGGCGCCTCGTTCGAGCCGCTGATGGCGCTCTATCTCACCGACAACACGTCGGCCGACGAGATCCGGCGCGCAACCGACAGCGGCCGTGTGGTCGCGGTCAAGCTGTACCCTGCGGGCGCGACGACCAATTCCGAGGCCGGCGTCACCGACCTCAGGCGCACCCGGCCGGTGCTCGAAGCGATGCAGCGCTGCGGCATGCCGCTGCTGGTGCACGGCGAGGTCACCGATCCGCATGTCGACGTGTTCGACCGCGAAGCGGTGTTCATCGACACGGTGCTCGAGCCGCTGCGGCGCGACTTCCCCGGCTTGCGCATCGTGTTCGAGCACATCACCACGCGCCAGGCCGCGCAGTACGTCGCGCAGGCCGGCGCCACGCTCGGCGCGACGATCACCGCCCATCACCTTCTGTACAACCGCAACGCGATCTTCGCCGGCGGCCTGCGTCCGCACTGGTACTGCCTGCCGGTGCTCAAGCGCGAAGAGCACCGGCGCGCGCTGCTCGAGGCAGCCACCGGGGGCAATGCGCGCTTCTTCCTCGGCACCGACAGCGCGCCGCACGCGGCGCGGCTCAAGGAGCACGCGGCCGCCTGCGCCGGCTGCTATACCGCGCCGCACGCGCTCGAGTTGTACGCGAGCGCGTTCGAGCAGATGGGCGCGCTTGACCGCCTCGAGGCGTTCGCGAGCTTTAACGGCCCGGACTTCTACCGGCTGCCGCGCAGCGCGACGCGCATCACCCTGCGGCGCGAGACCTGGACGATTCCGCAGTCGCTGCCGTTCGGCGACGACCGCATCGTGCCGCTGGCCGGCGGCGAGACGCTGTCGTGGAAACTCGTGCGCGGGCCGGCCTGACCGGCGCCGGAGCGGACCGCCCCGACGGCGACGTGCCCGATGCGCCGTGGTTCGAGCCGTTCCGTCCATGGATGGCGCGCAGCGATCCGCGCCCATCGGGGAACATCGACCTCGACCTGCTGAACCGGCTCGCCAGAGCCCGCGGGCTGCACACCGAGGACGGCCTGCCGTTGCGCTTCGCCGATGCGCGGGTGGCTCCGTCGGGAGCGTACGAGCGCGTGATTCGCGAGCACGGTGCGGTACCCACGCGCGCGAGCGGCGCAGGGATGCTGCACGACTGGTTCAACGCGCTGGCCTGGCTGGCGTGGCCACGCACCAAGGCGCGGCTGAACCGGCTGCAATCGGATGCCATCGTGGCGCAGGAGACGGCGCTCCCGCAGCGCGGGGCCTTGCGCGATGCCGCGACGATCCTCGACGAGAGCGGGGTGCTGTTCGTCTGCAACGATCCGGCGCTGGCCGATGCGCTGCGCCGCCTCGACTGGCACGCGCTGTTCGTCGACGGTCGCCGGCGCTTCCTCGCGGCAGCGCGGGTGCGGCTGCTCGGGCATGGTCTCGGCGAGAAACTGCTCGCGCCGTACAAGGCGCTGTGCGCCCACGCCTGGATCGTCGAAGCGCCGGGGGACACCCCGATCGATGCACTGGACGGCGATGCGCTCGATGCGGCCGCGAGCGCGACGCTGGGCGCGGCGACGCTGCGCGCATCGGCGCTGTCGCCGCTGCCGCTGCTAGGCGTTCCCGGCTGGTGGCCGGCGAACTCGGCGCCGGCCTTCTACGACGACGCGCAGGTCTTCAGGCCGGGCAGGCGTCGCGGTAGAATTCGACTTGGAGCGGGTCGGACGATCGCTGGCTGCGGCGCGCAGGCGCCGTCGCTGGAGGAAGGTCCGGACTCCACAGGGCAGGATGCTGGCTAACCGCCAGGCGCAGCAAGCCGCAAGGCCCAAGGCGACGGAAAGTGGAACAGAAAGCACACCGCCCAAGCGGCGTCCGGTTCGCCGGCGCCGACGGCAAGGGTGAAATGGTGAGGTAAGAGCTCACCGCGGACGTGGCGACACGGCCGGCACGCCAAACCCCATCCGGAGCAACATCGAATAGGCACGCGCGCGGTCTTCCGGACCGCACAGGGCGGCCCGCCCGAGCGTGCGGGTAGATGGCTCGAGCGGCCGGGCGACCGACCGCCCAGACGAATGATCGTCACGCCGGTCCGCCGGCGCACAGAATCCGGCCTACAGACCCGCTCCACTTCGTTATCTCAAGTATTACCTGTGATAACGCCGCTAAGTCCCTCATTCATAGACAGAAAAGCCTTCCGGCCGGCCGCTTGAACAATGGCGGCTAAGTGTCTGTTACGACAAGGAAAACCCCTTTCTGCCGACTTGCCATGCAGGTCGCTTTTCCGTACAGTGCAGATTCGTGTAGAAAAGTGCAATTTTGTGGGACAAAACTACCGCTTGCTGGGGGTTTTGATCCCCTTCGAGGGCGGGTCGGAAGGATATGTTCCAGGGGAGTTCCGCGCTGTTGCTCGACGCGAAGGGCCGGATGACGGTTCCGACGCGGCATCGCGACGCACTCTCCAAGCAATGTGAGGGCTTGCTCACATTGACGCGGCACCCGGACGGCTGCCTGCTGATGTTCCCCCGGCCGGTGTGGGAGGTGCATCGCGAGCGGCTGGCCGCCATGCCGATCGCCGCCCGCGCCTGGGCGCGCATCTTCCTCGGCAACGCGGTCGATGTCGACATGGACACCACGGGCCGCATCCTGATCTCGCCCGAACTGCGCTCGGCCGTGTCGCTGAACCGCGAAGTGATGCTGCTCGGCATGGGCAGCCACTTCGAGATCTGGGATACCGGGACGCTGGCGGCGAAGGAGCGCGAGACGCTCGCCGCCGGCATGCCCGAGGCAATCGCCAATTTCAACTTCTGACCGGTGGCAGAGAACATTGAGCCGCGCGGGACCACAGCAGCCGGGCCTTGGGCGCACCAGCCGGTGCTGCTCGACGAGGCCATCGACGCGCTGGCGATCCGTCCCGACGGCCGCTACGTCGACGGCACCTTCGGGCGCGGCGGACACAGTCGCGCGATCCTGGCGCGGCTCGGCCCGGCCGGGCGGCTGCTCGCGATCGACCGCGATCCGCAGGCGATCGCCGTGGGCAGTGCCTGGAGCGACCCGCGCTTCGCGATCGAGCATGCGCGCTTCTCCGAACTCGACGCGGTGCTCGACGCGCACGGCTTCGACCGGGTCGACGGGGTGCTGCTCGATCTCGGCGTTTCCTCGCCGCAGCTGGACGACCCGGCGCGCGGCTTCAGCTTTCGTGAGGACGGGCCGCTGGACATGCGGATGGATCCGACGCGCGGGTTCTCCGCACGCGAGTGGCTCCTGCGTGCAACCGAGGACGACATCGCGAAGGTGGTGAAAGACTATGGGGAAGAGCGGTTTGCTGTTCAGATTGCAGAGGCGATTGTTGCTCGCCGCCGGCAGGCCGGCGAACAGGCGCTTCGCACGACCGCAGAGCTTGCCGCACTCGTGGCGGCCGTCGTCAGGCGCCGGGGCAGGGCGGAGCCGGGCAAGGATCCGGCCACCCGCACTTTTCAGGCTCTACGGATTCACGTCAATCAGGAACTCGAGGAGCTCGCGATAGTCCTCGTCAAGGCGGTCGCCCGCCTGGTGCCGGGAGGGCGGCTCGTCGTCATCAGTTTTCACTCGCTGGAAGACCGGATGGTCAAGCAATTCATCGCGCACGAGGCCGGACGCGACGCCGCGCGCGATCCGGTCACCGGTGCGCCGCGCCACGACGTGACGCCGCGCCTGCGGGCGATCGCGCGGGTGCTGCCGGGCGCAGCGCGACCGAAGGGCCGCACGCGGCCGGCGAATCCGCGCGAGCGCTCGGCGGTGATGCGCGTGGCCGAGCGCACTTGAGGCCCTGACGATCACCGGAGCGACGACGATGACCCGCGCGAACATCCTCCTCTCGGCCCTTCTGGTTGCGTGTGCCCTCGGACTGGTCACTTCGCAATACCGCGCGCGCAAGCTCTTCGTCGACGTCGAGCACGCGCAGACGCAGGCCGCCCAGCTCGAAGTGGGCTGGAACCAGCTGCAGGTCGAGCAGACCGCGCTCGCCAAGGCCGCGCTGATCGACACGAAGGCGCGTCGCGAGCTGGCGATGCAGTCGGTGTCGGCCGATCGCACGCTGCACCTGGTCGTCGAGCCGGTCGAGCGGACGGTGCGGCTGAGCACGCCGCTGCCGGACCTCGCGGCTGCGACCGGCAAGCCGGGCTCGCGCGCGAGGCCGGCGGGGGCGCATCGATGACCCGCCGCTCGAACCGCAACGTGCCGTTCGCGTCGAACCCGCTGCTGCGGGTGAAGCTTCCTGCCTGGCGCTCGCAGGTGGTGATGCTGATGGTGGCGCTCGCGTTCGTCGCCCTCGCGTCCCGGGCGGTCTGGCTGCAGGTCTTTTCGCAGACCTTCCTGCAGAAGCAGGGCGAGATGCGCTACGCGAAGACGATCGAGCTTCCGGCCTCGCGCGGCAAGATCTTCGACCGCAACGGCGTGGTGCTCGCCTCGAGCCTGCCGGCGCGCGCGGTCTGGGCGATTCCCGAGCAGGTCGACGCCACGCCGCGGCAGCTCGCTTCGCTCGCGAAGCTGCTCGACACCGGCGAGCGCGAGCTGCGTCGAAAGCTCGCCGAAGAGGATCGCAGCTTCGTCTACCTGAAGCGGCAGGTCGACGCCGCGGTGGCCGAGCAGGTCGCGGCGCTGCAGATTCCCGGCATCCACCAGCAGCGCGAATACAAGCGCTACTACCCGCAGGGCGAAACCTTCGCCCACGTCGTGGGCTTCACCAACGTGGAGGACGTCGGACAGGAGGGAGTCGAGCTCGCGCGCAATCCCGAGCTGGCCGGACGGTCCGGCAGCCGTCGCGTGATTCGCGACCGCCTCGGGCGCGTGATCGAGGATGTCGGCGCGGTGCGCGAGCCGCACAACGGACGCGACCTCGCGCTGTCGATCGACAGCAAGATCCAGTTCCTCGCGTTCGATGCGCTGCGCGAGGCGGTGCAGTCGAACAAGGCGAAGGCGGGCGCGGCGGTGGTGATCGATGCGCGCAGCGGCGAGGTGCTCGCGCTCGCCAACTGGCCCACCTACAACCCGAACCAGCGCGGTCAGCTCTCGGGCGCGCAACTGCGCAACCGCGCGATCACCGACACCTTCGAGCCGGGCTCGACGATGAAGCCGTTCACCATCGCGCTGGCGCTCGAGCTCGGCGAGGTGACCCCGTCCACGGTGATCCAGACTGCGCCCGGCCGGCTGACGATCGGGCCGAACACGATCGGCGACGCCCATCCGCACGGGCCGCTCACCGTCGAGCAGGTGGTACAGAAGTCGTCCAATGTGGGCACCGCGAAGATCGCGCTGGGCATGCCGGCCCAGAAGATGTGGGAGATGTACGCCGAGCTCGGCTTCGGGCAGGCGCCGCGGATCGGCTTTCCGGGCGCCGTCGCCGGGCGCGTGAGGCCGTACAAGAGCTGGCGGCCGATCGAGCAGGCGACGATGTCCTATGGCTACGGGCTGTCGGTGTCGCTGCTGCAGCTGGCACGCGCGTATACCGTGTTCGCCAACGATGGCGAGCTGCTGCCGCTGTCGATGTTCAAGGTCGACGAGCAGCCGGCCGGCCAGCAGGTGATGGCGGCGAAGACCGCGCGCTCGGTGAGGCACATGCTCGAAATGGCCGCCGGCCCCGGGGGCACCGCGCCGCAGGCCCAGATCGCTGGATACCGTGTCGCCGGCAAGACCGGCACCGCGCACAAGCGCGACGGCGGCAAGTACGTGAACAAGTACCTGGCCTCGTTCGTGGGCTTCGCGCCGGTCTCCGATCCGCGGGTGATCGTCGCGGTCATGGTCGACGAGCCGGCTGCCGGAAAATACTACGGCGGGCTGGTGGCAGCGCCGGTGTTCGCCCGGATTGTCGGCGATTCGCTGCGCACGCTGCGCGTGCCGCCCGACGCCCCGATGGCGCAGCTGGCCGTGCCCGGGCCAGCCGTGAAGGAGAGCCTGTGACCGAACAGACCGGGCAGCAGGCGGCGCTTGCCGCTTCGCTCGGACAATGGCTGCGCGAGGCGCTCGCGCCGGGCGCCGCGCTGGTGGCCGACAGCCGTGCGGTGCGCCCGGGCGACGGCTTCGTCGCCTGGCACGGCGCGAGCCACGACGGTCGCGACTTCATCGGCCAGGCGATCGGCCGCGGCGCGGCCGCGGTGCTCTACGAAGCCGGCGCGCAGGTCGAGACCGGGCCGGTCGCGAGCCGCGAGGTGGCGCAGCTCAGGCAGCTGGCCGGGCCGATCGCGGCCGAATACTACGGTCGGCCGAGCGAGCGGCTCGAAGTCGTCGCGGTGACCGGCACCAACGGCAAGACCAGCTGCACGCAGTGGATCGCCCGCGGAATGGCGAAGGCGGGCCGCCGCGCCGCGGTGATCGGCACGCTGGGCAGCGGCATCGTGCCCGTCGACGATTCGGCCGTGACCCTCGACGCCTTCGGGCTGACCACTCCGGACGCGGTGGCGCTGCAGCGAATGCTCGGCGGCTTCGTCGAAGCGGGGGTCGAAGTGGTCGCGATGGAAGCCTCGTCGATCGGCCTGCATCAAGGGCGCCTCGACGGCACGCACATCGGCACGGCGGTGTTCACCAATTTCTCGCGCGACCACCTCGACTACCACGGCACCGAGGAAGCCTACCGGAAGCGAAGCGGCGCCTGTTCGGCTGGGAGGGGCTGCGCACCGCGATCGTCAACGGCGACGACCCGGTCGCATCGCGGATCCTGGAGGGTTTGCCGGACACGGTGCAGACGGTAGCGTTCGGGCAGCTGCCCGGCGAGCACGGCTGGCGCGCGCGCCGCAAGCTGTCGGCCTACCGGATCGTCGAGGAACGCGACGGCACGCAGGTGTCGGTGGGCGGCGACTGGGGCCGCGCGCAACTGCGGCTGCGCCTGATCGGCGAATTCAACGTGGTCAACGCGATGGCGGTCGCCGCGACCTGGCTCAGCCTCGGCGACAGCTTCGAGGATGCGATGCGGCGGCTCGAGGCGCTTCGGCCGCTGCCCGGGCGCATGGAGCAGGTCGTCGTCGACGGCGGCCCGCTGGTGGTGGTCGACTACGCTCACTCGCCCGACGCGCTGCTCGTCGTGCTGCAGGCGCTGCGGCCGATCGCCGACGCGCGCGGTGGCGCGCTGTGGTGCGTGTTCGGCGCGGGCGGCGATCGCGACACCGGCAAGCGTCCGATCATGGGCATGGTGGCCGAGCGCTTCGCCGACCGCGTCGTGGTCACCAGCGACAACCCGCGCAGCGAGACGCCGTTCCGGATCGCGTCGGACATCCGCGCCGGGTTCACGCGCGAGCCGTGGCTCACCGAGCTCGATCGCGACGCCGCGATCCGCAGCGCGCTCGCCAGCGCGGGTGCCGACGACGTGGTCCTGATCGCCGGCAAGGGGCACGAGACCTGGCAGGAGATCGAGGGCCGGCGCCTGCCGTTCTCCGACGTCGAGGTGGCTCGTCGCTGCCTGAGGCAGCGCCCGGAGGCGGTACGTGTTTGAGCTGCGCCAGGGCGCTCGGCTGGCTCTCGGCAGGATGCCTGTACGGTGACGGAGCCGTCCGCGTCGGCGGCGTGTCCACCGATACGCGCAGCATCGCAGCCGGCGATCTGTTCGTCGCGCTGCGCGGCGAGCGCTTCGACGCACACGACTTCCTCGGGCGGGCGCAGGCTGAAGGCGCGGCGGCGATCGTCTTCGAGCGCTGGGTGCCCGGCATCCGGGTGCCGGCGATCCGCGTTGCCGACAGCCGTCGCGCGCTCGGCGAGATCGCGCGAGGCTGGCGCAGCCGCTTCGAGCTTGCGCTGGTCACGGTGGCAGGCGCCAATGGCAAGACCACGGTGAAGGAGATGGTCTCGGCGATCCCGGCCGGCCACTTCGGCGAGACGCATCGGCTGGCCACTCGCGGCAACCTCAACAACGACGTCGGCGTGCCCTTGACCCTGCTGCGGCTGCGCGACGAGCATCGCGCGGCGGTCGTCGAGATCGGCACCAACCACCCGGGCGAGATCGCGTGGCTGGCCTCGGTGGTGCGGCCCACGGTCGCGCTGGTGAACAACGCGCAGCGCGAGCACCAGGAGTTCCTGCAGGGGGTCGAGGGCTCGGCGCGCGAGAACGGCGCCTCGATCGCGGCGCTCGGCGACGACGGCGTCGCCGTCTTCCCCGGCGACGACTCGCAGGCGCCGCTTTGGCGCGAACTCGCGGCCGCGCGTCGTCGCGTCGAGTTCGGCCTCGATGCCGGCGCCGTCGCGCGCTACCCGGTTCGCGCGGCGCCCGATGCGCGCCCGGACGGCTTCGCGCTCGAGGTCGCGGGCCGGGGGGTCGAAGTCCGGCTGGCGATCGACGGCGCGCACAACGTGCGCAACGCACTGGCGGCAGCGGCCTGTGCGCATGCGCTGGGCATCGATGCGGAGGCGATCGCAGCGGGCCTGGCGCGCTTTCGCCCGCCGATGGGCAGGCTGGCGCGGCTGCGCGGCGCGCACGGCGCCGCGCTGATCGACGACAGCTACAACGCCAACCCGGATTCGGTGCGTGCCGCGATCGACGCGCTGGCGGCCTGCGAGGGGCGCGGCGTGCTCGTGCTGGGCGACATGGGAGAGATCGGCGAGCACGGCGTGTTGTACCACCGCGAGGTCGGCGCCTGGGCGCGCGAGCGCGGAGTCGCGCACCTGCTCGCACTGGGCGAGGCCACGCGCGACAGCGTCGCGGCCTTCGGGCCCGGCGGCGAGCACTTCGACGCGGTCGAGGCGCTGGTGGAGCGCGCGCGCGGGCTGTGCGAGCCGGGTGTCACGGTGCTGGTCAAGGGTTCGCGCTTCATGAGGATGGAGCGGGTGGTCGCGGCGCTCGGCGGGACGCCGCCCGGGGAGCGCCACTGATGCTGCTCGAACTCGCGCAATGGCTGGCGAAGGACATCCGTGCGTTCTCGGTGTTCGGCTACATCACGCTGCGCGCAGTGCTCGCGGCACTCACGGCGCTCGCGATCGGGCTGATGTTCGGCCCCGCGCTGATCCGCAAGCTCACTGCGATGAAGATCGGCCAGGCGGTTCGCAGCGACGGCCCGCAGACCCATCTGGTCAAGTCCGGCACCCCGACCATGGGCGGCGCGCTGATCCTGATCTCGATCGGCACCGCCACGCTGCTGTGGGCCGACCTGTCGAACCGGTTCGTCTGGATCGTGCTCGCGGTCACCTTCGGCTTCGGCTGGATCGGCTGGATCGACGACTACCGCAAGGTGGTGCACCGCGACCCGAAGGGAATGTCGGCGAAGGAAAAGTACTTCTGGCAATCGGCGATCGGCCTGACCGCCGCGTTTGCGCTCGCCTTCGCCGTACCCGCGCAGTCGAACGAGCAGGCCTGGGTACTTTTCTCCGACTGGGTCTTCGGCGGCTTTCGTACCGGCCTGCCGGTGCAGGCCGACCTGATCGTGCCGTTCTTCAAGCAGGTGGCCTATCCGCTCGGCGTGTCGGGCTTCATCGTGCTGACCTCACCGGTGATCGTGGGGTCGAGCAACGCGGTCAACCTCACCGATGGCGCCGACGGGCTGGCGATCATGCCGGCGGTGCTGGTGGGCTCGGCGCTGGGGATCTTCGCCTACGCGGCGGGCAACGCCGTGTTCGCCCGATACCTGCTGATTCCGCACATTCCGGGCGCCGGCGAGCTCACCGTGTTCTGCGCGGCGATCGCCGGGTCCGGCCTGGCGTTCCTCTGGTACAACGCATACCCCGCGCAGGTGTTCATGGGCGACGTCGGCGCGCTCGCGCTCGGCGCGGCGCTCGGCACGATCGCGGTGATCGTGCGCCAGGAGATCGTGCTGTTCATCATGGGCGGCGTGTTCGTCGTCGAGACGCTGTCGGTGATGATCCAGGTCGGCTATTACAAGTACACGAAGCGGCGCTACGGCGAGGGCCGGCGCATCTTCAGGATGGCGCCGCTGCACCATCACTTCGAGGTCGGCGGAGTCAAGGAGAGCCAGGTCGTCGTCCGCTTCTGGATCGTGACGATGATGCTGGTGCTGTTCGGCCTGTCCACGCTGAAGCTGCGATGAGCCAGTCCTTCGACGGCGCGCAACTGCACCTGTTCGACCTGAAGGACCGGCAGGTGCTCGTGCTGGGCCTGGGCGACTCGGGCGTCGCGATGGCGCGCTGGTCCGCGCGCCGGGGCGCGCGCGTGCGGGTGGCCGACACGCGCAGCGTCGACGGCACCGACCTGCCGCAGTTGCAGGCGTTGCGCGAGCAGGCGGGCGCGATCGCGGGTGCGATCGAATACGCGGCCGGACCGGCCTGGAGCGAGCGCTGGCTCGACGGCGTCGACCCGGTCGCGTGGAGTCCGGGCCTGTCGATCGAGCGCGGCGAGTCGGCGCGCTTTCACGCGCTGGCGCGCGAGCGCGGCATCGCGGTGGCGGGCGAGCTCGAGCTGTTCGCGCAGGCGCTCGCCGACCTGCGCGAATCGGGCTACCGGCCGAAAGTGATCGCGGTGACCGGCACCAACGGCAAGACGACCACCGTCGCGCTGGCGGGGCACCTGTGCCGCGGCGCCGGCCTGGAGACCCTTGCCGCCGGCAACATCCGTCCGGCGATGCTCGACGCGCTCGGTGCGGCGATCGACGCCGACGCACTGCCGCAGGCCTGGGTGCTCGAACTGTCGAGCTTTCAGCTGGCGCTGGCGCAGGGCTTCGCGCCCGACGCGGCGGCGATCCTGAACGTGAGCGAGGACCATCTCGACTGGCATGCGACGATGGACAGCTACGTCGCCGCCAAGCAGCGCATCTACGGCCCGTTCACGATCGCGGTCTTCGACCGCGGCGACGCGGCCAGCGCGCCGCGTCGCGCAGCCGCGGCTCCGGCAGCCCGCGGCGCGGGCGCCCCGGCGCCGTTGTCGATCACCTTCGGCGTCGATGCGCCGCAGGCCGCCGGCGACTTCGGCCTGGTGCGCGATGGCGCGCTCGTCTGGCTCGCGCAGGCCGTCGCCGACGACGACGCCCCCGCGGGCCGCCGTCGCCGCGAGCCGGCCGCGTTCACCGTGCGGCGGCTCATGCCGGCCGACGCGCTGCGCATCCGCGGCGTGCACAACCAGCTCAACGCGCTCGCGGCGCTTGCGCTGTGCAGCGCGATCGGCGTGCCGATGGCGAAGATGCTGCACGCGCTGCGCGACTACGCCGGCGAGCCGCATCGCTGCCAGCTGCTGGCCGTGATCGACGGCGTCGAGTACTACGACGACAGCAAGGGCACGAACGTCGGCGCGACGATCGCCGCGCTGCGCGGCCTGGGGCGCCGCTATCGGCTGATCGCCGGCGGCGACGGCAAGGGCCAGGACTTCGCGCCGCTGGCGGGGCCGGTGCGCGAGCACGCCGCCGCGGTCTACCTGATCGGTCGCGACGCGCCGCTGCTGCGCGCTGCGCTGCAGGCCACCTCGGTGCCGCTCGTCGATTGCGCGAGTCTCGAGCAGGCGGTCCAGCGTGCCGCCGGCGACGCCCGTTCGGGCGAGGCGGTGCTGCTGTCGCCGGCCTGCGCGAGCCTGGACATGTTCCGCAGCTACGTGCATCGTGCCGAGGCGTTCGCGCAGGCCGTGCGCGCGATCGCCGAGGCGCGAGGCGTCGCGATGGAGGCGCGATGCTGAGCCTGCGCCTTCCCGGCCGCGCCCGGCAGGATGCGCAGCCGTTGCTGCGCCGGGGCGCGTTGCGCCCGGCCGCGGCTGGCGTCGCACAGAGCGCCGATTTCGCGATGCTCTGGGTGGTCGCGGTGCTGCTGCTCACCGGCCTGGTGATGGTCTACTCCGCGTCGATCGCGCTGCCCGATTCGCCGCGCTTCGCCAACTACGCGCCGACCCATTTCCTGTTGCGCCACGTGATGGCGCTGCTGATCGGCGTGGCAGCCGCGCTGGTGGCGTTCGCGGTTCCGGTGCGCGAATGGCAGGCCTGGTCGAAATGGATGTTTCTGGCGGGCCTCGTGCTTCTGGTGATCGTGCTGATTCCCGGCGTCGGCAAGTCGGTCTACGGTGCGCGCCGCTGGCTGTCGCTGTACGTGTTCAACCTGCAGCCGTCCGAGCTGATGAAGCTGTTCGTCGTGCTCTACGCGGCCGACTACACGGTGCGCAAGCAGGACTCGATGCAAAGCGTGCGCAAGGGCTTCCTGCCGATGGGCGCTGCGGTGGTGCTGGTGGGGCTGCTGCTGCTGCTCGAGCCCGACATGGGTGCCTTCGTGGTGATCGCCGCGATCGCGATGGGGCTGCTCTTCCTCGGCGGCGTCAACGGCAGGCTGTTCGCGGCGCTGGTGGTGATTGCCGGCACCACCTTCTCGCTGCTGATCTGGCTGTCGCCGTGGAGGCGCGAGCGCATCTTCGCCTACCTCGATCCGTTCGACGAGGCCAACACGCTGGGCAAGGGCTACCAGCTGTCTCATTCGCTGATCGCGTTCGGCCGCGGCGAGCTGTTCGGCGTCGGCCTCGGCGGCTCGGTCGAGAAGCTGCACTACCTGCCCGAGGCGCACACCGATTTCCTGCTCGCGGTGATCGGCGAGGAGCTCGGGCTGGCCGGCGTGATCGTCATCGTCGCGCTGTTCTTCTGGCTGACGCGGCGCGCCTTCGAAATCGGCCGGCAGTCGATCAAGCTCGATCGCACTTTTGCCGGACTGGTGGCCAAGGGCATCGGAATGTGGATCGGGTTTCAGGCGTTCATCAACATGGGGGTGAACACCGGCCTGCTGCCCACCAAGGGCCTGACGCTGCCGCTGATGAGCTACGGCGGCAGCGGCATCCTGGTCAACTGCGTGGCGATCGCCGTGCTGCTGAGGGTCGATTACGAGAACAGGCAGCTGATGCGGGGTGCGGCATGAACGGGCGCACCATCATGATCATGGCGGGCGGCACCGGCGGCCACGTGATGCCAGGGCTCGCCGTGGCTGCCGAGATGCGCGCACGCGACTGGCGCGTCGTCTGGCTGGGCAATCCGTCGGGCATGGAAGCGACGCTGGTGCCGAAGCACGGCATCACGATGCAGTGGGTGCGCATGGGCGGCGTGCGCGGCAAGGGCCTGGCGACCAAGCTGCTGCTGCCGCTGCGGCTGCTCGCGGCGTTTCGCGACAGCATTCGCGCGCTGCGGGCGACGCGGCCCGCCGTGGTGCTGGGCATGGGCGGCTACGTCGCGTTCCCGGGCGGCATGATGGCTTCGCTGCTGCGCCGGCCGCTGGTGGTGCACGAACAGAATTCGGTGGCCGGGCTCACCAACCGGCTGCTCGCGCGCGTCGCCGACCGGGTGCTCGAGGCGTTTCCGGGCACGCTGCCCGGTGCCCGGTGCACCGGCAATCCGCTGCGCGCCGCGATGCTGCGCGACGACGCGCCGCAGGCACGCTACGCCGGCCGCAGCGGTCCGCTGCGGCTGCTGGTGGTCGGCGGCAGCCTGGGCGCGCAGGCGCTCAACGATGCGGTGCCGCAGGCGCTCGCGCGGATGCCCGCGCAGTCGCGTCCGCAGGTGGTGCACCAGTGCGGGCGCGGCCGGCGCGAGGCGCTCGAGGCGCGCTATCGGGAACTCGGCGTCGAGGCGACGGTGCTCGAATTCATCGACGACATGGCCGCCGCCTACGAACAGGCCGACCTGCTGGTCTGCCGCGCTGGCGCGATGACGGTGGCCGAGATCGCGGCGATCGGGGTGGCCAGCGTGCTGGTTCCGTATCCGCACGCGGTCGACGACCACCAGACCGGCAACGCGCGCTTCCTGTCGGAGCAGGAAGCGGCAGTGCTGCTGCCGCAATCCGGGCTCGACCCTGCGCGGCTGGCCGCGCTGCTCGAAGGTTTCGACCGTCCGGGACTCGCGGCGATGGCCGCGCGCGCGCGCTCGCTCGCCCGGCCCGATGCCGCGCGGCGCGTCGCCGACGCCTGCGAAGAGGTGGCGCGAACCTCATGAAGCACAAGGTCAAGCACGTGCACTTCGTGGGCATCGGCGGCTCGGGCATGAGCGGTATCGCCGAGGTCCTGCTGAACCTCGGCTACCGGGTCAGCGGCTCCGACGTCGCCGCCGGCCCGGCCACCCGCAGGCTCGACGCGCTGGGCGCGACGGTGACCCTCGGCCACGACGCGGCCAACATCGACGGGGCCGATTGCGTGGTCACTTCGACGGCGGTGCGCGGCGACAACCCCGAGGTGATCGCGGCGCGCAGCCGGCGCGTCCCGGTGGTGCCGCGCGCGATGATGCTGGCCGAGCTGATGAAGCTCAAGTACGGGATCGCGATCGCCGGCACCCACGGCAAGACGACCACCACCAGCCTGGTCGCCTCGGTGCTCGCCGCGGGCGGGCTCGATCCGACCTTCGTGATCGGCGGCCGACTGATCAGCGCCGGTGCCAACGCGCGGCTGGGCAGCGGCGAATACATCGTCGTCGAGGCCGACGAGTCGGACGGCTCGTTCCTGAACCTGTCGCCGATGATCGCGGTCATCACCAACATCGACGCGGACCACATGGAGAGCTACGGGCACGACTTCGCCCGCCTGCGCCAGGCCTTCGTCGAGTTCACCCAGCGCCTGCCGTTCTATGGGGCGGCGGTGCTGTGCATCGACGACCTGCACGTGCGCGAGATCCTGCCGTTCGTCTCCAGGCCGGTGCTCACGTACGGCCTGGCCGGAGAGGCGCAGTTCCGCGCGACCGACGTCGTCGCCGAAGGCGCGCGCATGCGCTTCACGCTGGTTCGGGAGGATGCGGAGCCGCTGCCGCTGGTGCTCAACGCGCCGGGGCTGCACAACGTGCGCAACGCGCTGGCGGCGATCGCGGTGGCCGACGAGCTCGGCGTGGCCGATGCGGCGATCGTCTCCGCGCTGGCCGAGTTCCACGGCGTGGGCCGGCGGTTCCAGCGCTACGGCGAGATCCCGGTGCGCGCAGCCGACGGGGGGGGCCGCTTCACGCTGGTCGACGACTACGGTCACCACCCCGCCGAAATGGAAGCGACGCTGGCGGCGGCGCGCGGCGCGTTCCCCGGCCGGCGCCCTGGTGCTCGCCTTCCAGCCGCATCGCTACACGCGAACGCGCGACCTCTTCGAGGACTTCGTGCGCGTGCTGTCCACGCCCGATGTGCTGCTGCTCGCCGAGGTGTATCCGGCCGGCGAGGCGCCGCTCGTCGCCGCCGACGGGCGCTCGCTCGCCCGGGCGGTGCGTGTGGCGGGCAAGGTCGAGCCGGTGTTCGTGGACGAGATCGGCGCGCTGCCCGCGGCGATCCTCGACGCCGCGCGCGACGGCGACGTCGTGATCACGATGGGCGCGGGGTCGATCGGCGCCGTGCCCCAGCAGGTGAAGGAGGCGGCCGGTGAATCCTGAAGCGCAATTGCTGCCCGATCCCGCGACCCTCGGCAGGGTCGCCGTGCTGTTCGGTGGGCGCTCGGCCGAGCGCGAGGTGTCGATGATGTCGGGCGCCGGCGTGCTGGCCGCGCTGCGCAGCCGCGGCGTCGATGCGCACGCTTTCGATCCGGCCGAGCGCGCGCTCGACGAACTGGTGCGCGAAGGCTTCGCTCGCGCGTTCATCGCGCTGCACGGGCGCTACGGCGAGGACGGCACGGTGCAGGGTGCGCTGGAGCTGCTCGGCATCCCGTACACCGGCAGCGGCGTGATGGCCTCGGCGATCGGGATCGACAAGGTGTGCACGAAGCGCATCTGGACCACCCACGGCCTGCCGACGCCGGCATTCGCGCTCGCGCACAGCGCCGCCGAGGTGACCGACGCGGCGGCGCGCTTCGGCCTGCCGATGGCGGTGAAGCCCTCGCGCGAAGGCTCGACGATCGGCTTCACCAAGATGGTGTCGGCCGACCAGGCGCAGGCGGCGTTCGAGATCGCGCGTCGCCACGACGACGACGTGCTGTGCGAGGAGTTCGTCGACGGCCGCGAGCTCACCATCGCGGTGATCGGCTCGGGCAGCACGGCGCGCGCGCTGCCGGTGATCGAGATCATCGCGCCGGCCGGCAACTACGACTACCAGAACAAGTATTTCCGCGACGACACGCGCTACGTGTGCCCGGCCGAGCTGCCCGAGGCGCTCGCGGCCGAGGTTGCCGCGCTGTCGCTGCGCGCGTACCGGCGATCGGCTGCGAGGGCTGGGGTCGGGTCGACGTGATGCTGCGCCGCTCCGACGAGCGCCCCTACCTGCTCGAGGTGAACACCTCGCCGGGCATGACCGGCCACTCGCTGGTGCCGATGGCCGCTCGCGCGATCGGCATGTCCTACGAGGAACTGTGCCTGCGCATCCTCGCCTCGGCGAGCCTGAAGATCGGAGGGCGACGTTGAGCTTCTGGCACGACGCGCGCCTGATCAACGCGCTGGCCAACGCGCTGACCGGCGCGACGCTGCTCGCGGCGCTGGCCGCCGGTACCTGGTGGCTGTCGCAGCGTCCGTACTTCACGCTGCGCGGCGTGAGCATCGAGGCGGCGCCGGGCCACCCGCTGCGCCACGCCTCGGCGCCGCTGCTGCGCGCCGCAGTGACCCGCCACGTGCGCGGAAACTTCTTCGCGGTCGACCTCGACGCGGTGCGCGCCACCTTCGAGACCGTGCCCTGGGTGCGCCGCGCCAGCGTGCGCCGCGTCTGGCCCGACGGCCTGGCGGTGGCGATCGAGGAGCACCGTCCGCTGGCGTACTGGGGCGACGGGCGCCTGGTCAACACCTTCGGCGAACTGTTCGCCGCCAACCTCGCCGAGGCCGGAGGAGGAGGGCGAGCTGCCGCAGTTCTCCGGGCCCGAGGGCAGCGCACTGCAGGTCGCGCGGCGCTATGCCGAATTGCGCGAGGCGGTCGCGCCGCTGCGGGCGCACCCGGACTCGGTCGCGCTGTCGCCGCGCTATGCGTGGACCATGCGGCTGGACGACGGCACGAGGCTGCTGCTCGGCCGCGACCAGGGCATGCCGGTCGAGCGGCGCGTCGCGCGCTGGGTCGAGGCCTGGCCGGAGGTCACGGCCAGCCTGAAGCGGCGCGCGGAGGTGATCGACCTGCGCTACCCGAACGGATTCGCGATCCGTTCGCTCGCGCAGCTTGCCGGGGCAGACGAGCACGACGCCGCGCAGGCGCATCGGACGCATTGAAACTCGGGACCACGGAATGACCAGAGACGCCAAGGACCTGATCGTCGGACTCGACATCGGCACATCGAAGATCGTGGCGATCGTCGCCGAGATGCGCCCGGACGGCCACTACGAGATCGTCGGGCTCGGCCAGCACGACTCGCGCGGGCTGAAGAAGGGCGTGGTGGTGAACATCGAGTCGACGGTAGCGTCGATCCAGCGCGCGCTCGAGGAAGCCGAGCTGATGGCCGACTGCAAGATCCGTACGGTCTATGCCGGCATCGCGGGCAGCCACATCCGAAGCTTCAGCTCCAGCGGCATGGTGGCGATCAAGGACAAGGAGGTCACCGAAGCCGACATGGCGCGCGTGATCGAGACCGCCAAGGCGGTCAACATCCCGACCGACCAGCAGATCGTCCACGTGCTGCCGCAGGAATTCATCATCGACGGCCAGGAGGACATCCGCGAGCCGATCGGCATGAGCGGCGTGCGCCTCGAGGTGAAGGTGCACATCGTGACCGGCGCGGTGTCGGCGGCGCAGAACATCGTGAAGTGCGTGCGCCGCTGCGGACTCGAGGTCAACGACCTGATCCTGCAGCCGCTCGCCTCGAGCATGTCGATCCTCACGCAGGACGAGAAGGAGCTCGGCGTCGCGCTGGTCGACATCGGCGGCGGCACCACCGACATCGCGATCTTCACCGGCGGCGCGATCCGGCACACGGCGGTGATCCCGATCGCCGGCGACCAGATCACCAACGACATCGCGATGGCGCTGCGCACGCCCACGCCCGAGGCCGACGAGATCAAGCTGCGCTTCGGCATCGCCAGGCAGGTGCTCGCCGACCCCAACGAGAAGATCGAGGTGCCGGGGCTCGGCGACCGCGCGCCGCGCACGCTGTCGCGCCAGGCGCTGGCGGCGGTGATCGAGCCGCGCATCGAGGAGCTGTTCTCGCTGGTGCACCGGTGGTGCGCGAATCGGGCTACGAGGAGCTGCTGTCCTCGGGCATCGTGATCACCGGCGGCACGAGCCTGCTGCCCGGCATGGTCGAACTGGCCGAGGACATCTTCCTCAAGCCGGTGCGCATCGGCATGCCGGCCTACGCCGGCGGGCTCGCCGACGTGGTGCGCTCGCCGCGTTATTCCACCGCGGTCGGGCTGCTCGAGGAAGCGAGACTGCAGAGGCTGCGCGGCCGCAAGGTGGCCGAGCAGTCGGGATCGTTCAAGGAGACGCTGCGTCGCATGAAGGAGTGGTTCCTTGGGAATTTCTGAACACCCCGTTTTCTTTCGGGAAGGGCGACTGGAGAGGCGAGGCCGGGCGGCCGCGCCAGCGGGGGCGTGTGCCGTCTTGCGGCTCAGCTTCTCCCGTCTGTCTTCCCACCATCCAGGAGGTCAGCACCATGAGCTTTGAAATGATCGAAACCGAGGTCGACGGCGCCGTCATCAAGGTGATCGGCGTCGGGGGCGCGGGCGGCAACGCGGTCAACCACATGATCAACCGCAGCGTGCAGGGCGTGGAGTTCATCGCGCTGAACACCGACAAGCAGGCGCTGCGCCGTTCGCTCGCCGAGCGCACGATCCAGCTCGGCGAGATCGGCCTTGGCGCGGGTGCCCGGCCCGAGGCCGGCCGTGCCGCCGCCGACGCGATGCGCGAGCACATCCGCGAGGCGCTCGAGGGTGCCAACATGGTGTTCCTCACTGCCGGCATGGGCAAGGGCACCGGCACCGGCGCTTCGCCGGTGGTGGCCGAGCTCGCCAAGGAGATGGGCATCCTGACCGTGGGCGTCGTGACAAAGCCGTTCGAGTTCGAGGGCGCCAAGAAGCTGCAGATCGCCGAGCAGGGGATCGACCAGCTGGTCGAGCACGTCGATTCGCTGATCGTGGTGCTCAACCAGAAGCTGTTCGAGGTGATGGACGACGACGCCAGCCTCGAGGACGCGTTCCGGCGCGCCGACGACGTGCTGCACAACGCGGTCGCCGGCATCGCGGAGATCATCAACGTGCCGGGCCTGGTCAACGTCGACTTCGCCGACGTGAAGACCGTGATGGGCGAGCAGGGCAAGGCAATGATGGGCATCGGCGAGGCTGCGGGCCTGGACCGCGCGCGCATCGCCGCCGAGCAGGCAGTGTCGTCGCCGCTGCTCGACGGCGTCGACCTGCAGGGTGCGCGCGGCGTGATCGTCAACATCACGGCGGGGCGCAGCCTGAAGCTGAAGGAAACCAACGACGTGATCAACACGATCAAGGCCTTCTGCGCCGACGACGCGACGATCATCCACGGCACCGTGTTCGACGAGAACATGGGCGACCGGCTGCGCGTGACCGTGGTGGCCACGGGAATCGGCCGCCGTGCGGCCAAGCCGGTGCTGGTGCCGCAGGCGCAGCTGCGCACCGGCACCGACAACGCCGTGGCGCCGCTCAACTATGACCAGTTCGAGCAGCCCACCGTGTGGCGCAACCCGCGCACATCGGCGGCCGCGCAGGTGCAGGCGCTGGAGGAAAGCGGCGTCGAGCGCTTCGACATTCCGGCGTTCCTGCGCAAGCAGGCGGACTGAAAGGCGCGCCCGCTTCCGGGGACGAACCGGGAGGCGTCCGACGGCCCCGGCGCGAGCCGGGCCGTCGGCCGCACTCGGGCAGGGATCGCGCGCGGGCACTAGAATGGTCGATTGCCCGCGGCGCCCGCAACTGCCGAGACCCGCGGCGCGCAGACAGGGAGAAACCACGGAATGACGATCAAGGTGGGTGACAGGCTGCCGGACGCTACGGTTCGCGAGTTCGTCGAAGTCGAAGGCAACGGGTGCGCGGTCGGGCCGAACGCGTTCCAGGTCGCCGACCTGGTCCGCGGCAAGCGCATCGTGATCTTCGGGCTTCCGGGCGCGTTCACGCCGACCTGCTCGGCGAAGCACGTCCCCGGCTTCCTTCAGCAGCATGGCGCGCTGACGGCGGCGGGAGTCG
Source organism: Burkholderiaceae bacterium (assembly GCA_027493945.1). GTDB lineage: Bacteria > Pseudomonadota > Gammaproteobacteria > Burkholderiales > Burkholderiaceae_E > Zeimonas. Next base: position 2,728,626 of record JAOSJU010000001.1, read on the forward strand.
ACGAGATCTGGTGCGTGTCGGTGAACGACGCGTTCGTGATGGGCGCCTGGGGCCGCGACCAGAAATCCGGCGGCAAGGTCCGCATGATCGCCGACGGCGCCGGCGAGTTCACGAAGAAACTCGGCCTCGAGGTCGACCTGAGCGCGGGCGGCATGGGGCTGCGCTCGCGACGCTACTCGATGCTGGTCGACGATGGGGTCGTGAAGTCGCTGAACCTCGAGGCGCCCGGCAAGTTCGAGGTCTCCGACGCCGCGACGATGCTGCGCCAGGTCGTCGAGACCGGCCCCATGGCCTCATGACGGCCGCCGCCCGGGCACGAGTGACGACGGGGCCGCGCGCCGAACCATGATGCGCCAGCGCACGATCGGCAAGCCGGTCAGCACCACCGGCGTGGGCCTGCACTCGGGGGAACGGGTCGAGCTCACGCTGCGTCCGGCCGAGATCGACACCGGCATCGTCTTTCGCCGCGTCGACCTCGACCCCCCGGTGGCGATTCGCAGCGGTGCGGCGCGCGTCACCGACACGCGCATGGCCTCCACGCTCACCGCCGCCGACGACGGGCCGGGCAGCCAGGTGCGGGTGGCCACCGTCGAACACCTGATGTCGGCGCTCGCCGGCCTGGGCATCGACAACCTCTTCGTCGACGTGACCGCGCCCGAGATTCCGATTCTCGACGGGTCGGCAGGCTCGTTCGTGTTCCTCGTGCAGTCGGCCGGCATCGTCGAGCAGCGGGCCGCCAAGCGCTTCATCCGCGTCAAGCACGCGGTCGAGGTGCGCGAAGCCGACAAGTGGGCGCGGCTCGATCCGCACTTCGGCTTCAAGCTGCGCTTCTCGATCGAGTTCGCGCATCCGGCGATCGACGCCACCGAACAGGCGGTCGAAGTCGACTTCGCGACGATGTCGTACGTGAAGGAGGTTGCGCGCGCCCGCACCTTCGGCTTCATGCAGGACGTCGAGGCACTGCGGGCGCACGGCCTGGCCAAGGGCGGCAGTTTTGGCAACGCGATCGTGATGGACGAGTACCGGGTGCTCAACGCCGACGGGCTGCGCTTCGACGACGAGTTCGTCAAGCACAAGATCCTCGACGCGATCGGCGACCTGTACCCGGTCGGCCATCCGCTGCTCGCCGCCTACAGCGCGCACAAGTCGGGGCATGCGCTGAACAACCGGCTGTTGCGCGAGCTGCTCGCCGACGAGCAGGCCTGGGAGCTGGTGAGTTTCAACGAGCGGCGCGAGGCGCCCCGACTGTTCGCGCTCGACTGGAGCCATGCCTGACCCGGCGCCGTCGCGGCGGGCCCGATGATCTTCGTCCGGGTCTTCGTCGCCGTGGTGCTCGCCACGGTCGCGTGGTGCGCCTTCGGCTACCTGTTCACGCGCGATCGCAAGTACCTGCGGCTCGCGGGCAGGGTGCTTGCCGCAGGTGCGGCGGGTGCGTTGCTGTTCTTCGCCGTGATGTTCGTTCAGCGTCTCTGAGATTCGCGCCGCCCCTCCGACCGGGACGCGCCGCGCCCCGGTCGGCGCCGTACGGCGGGCGGGCGGCACCTTCGGTCGGGGGTCGCCGGGCCGCGCTCAGCGCGCGCCGCGATGCCGGCGGATCAGGTTTGCGAGTGCTTGCTTGAGCGCCGGGCCTTCGACGTCGGCCATCAGCTGCGCGAGGTTGGCGAGCGCGCGCGGCGGCACCGCGGCACGCGGCGCGCCGACGGCGCGCACAGGGCCGCCCGCGCGTCGTTGCGGCACGATCCTCAATCGACTAACCTGCGCCCAATCTTCGCGCACCAGCGTCAGCAAGGTCGGCGCCATCTGGCGCAGGCGGCCGGCCCATGCGGCGCTCGGGGTCGTGACGGTGAGCGTCTCCTCGTCGAGCGAGACCACGGTCAGCGGAATGCCCGGGCACGCCTGGGCCAGCCGCGCCTGAAGCGCCACGAGACGATCGACCCGGGCGGCGAGAGCGCGAAAACCGGACTCGGCGTCGAGCCAGTTGGCAACGGAGCGTGCGGTGGCGGCGGATTTCATCGGCGGGTGACGGGGCCGGTCCGGCGCCGGCTCGCCAGAACGGTAGCACGGCGCGGCAGCACGGCGGAGAAGTCGCATGCAGATCATTCTCGTGCATCCGGGACTCAGGCAGGCCCGCACCCTGAACATCGGGCGCCGCACGCTGGCCGGGCTTGCGCTGGCGATGCTGCTCGCGCTCGGCGCCGCCTCGGGCCTGCTGTCGTATGTCACGCTGCACCACGTGCTGGGCGGGCAGTTGCCGTTTCTCGAAAGATGGCTGCCGCGGTTCGAACCCGAGACCGCGCGCACCGGCCACGAGGCGCTGATGCGTCAGAACATCGACGCGATGGCGGTCAGGCTGGGCGAGATGCAGGCGCGGCTCGCGCGACTCGACGCGCTGGGCGAGCGGGTTGCCACGATGGCCGGCCTGAAGATGCTCGACCTGGGCGTGCTTGCGGTGAAGGGCGGCCGCGGCGGGCCGGTTCCCGCCGACGGCGGCCGCGCGCTGACGCTGGATGAACTCACGCGCGAGATCGACCGCACCGCCGACGCCTTCGTCCGGCAGGACGGCGAACTGGGCCTGCTGGAATCGGAGCTGCTGTACCGGGAAGTCTCGGCGCGCTTGGTGCCGAGCGCGCAGCCGCTGGCCGACGCGCTGGTGGGCTCGCGCTTCGGCGCGCGCATCGACCCGTTCAGTGGCCGGCGCGTGGCGCACGAGGGGCTGGACTTCGCCGCGCCGGTCGGCGCGCCGATCCCGGCCGCAGCGGCCGGCGTGGTGGTCGTCGCGAGCCGGCATCCGGGCTACGGCAACCGGGTCGACATCGATCACGGCAACGGACTGGTCACGCGCTACGCGCACGCGTCGGAAATCGACGTCGCGGAGGGCGAGATCGTCCGCCAGGGGCAGAAGATCGCCGAGGTCGGCTCCACCGGGCGCTCGACCGGGCCGCACCTGCACTTCGAGGTGCGCGTCGACGGCGCGGCGCGCGATCCGTTGCCCTGGCTGCGCGCCGGGATGCGCGCGCCCGGAACGCCGCCGCTGGCGCGGGCTCGCTAGCCCTGATCGCGGGCCGCGCCGGCCCGGCTGGCCGCAGGCTGCGTGCTAGACTCCGAGGGTTTCCCTGCAGGCCGGCCCCGTCGTGGCACGGCCCACCCGCCGCCGAATGATCCAGAACATCCTCACCCGGATCTTCGGCAGCCGCAACGAGCGGCTGCTGAAGAGCTACCGCAGCTCGGTCGAGCAGATCAACGCGCTCGAACCGAGGATCATGGCGCTCTCCGACGAGCAGCTGGCCGGCAAGACGGCAGAGTTCCGCCAGCGCGTGGCCAACGGCGAGGCGGTCGACGCGCTGCTGCCCGAGGCCTTCGCCGTGTGCCGCGAGGCCGCGCGCCGGGTGCTCGGCATGCGCCACTTCGACGTGCAGCTGATCGGCGGCATGGTGCTGCACGCGGGCAAGATCGCCGAAATGCGCACCGGCGAGGGCAAGACGCTCACTGCGACGCTGCCGGTGTACCTGAACGCGCTTGCCGGCAAGGGCGTGCACGTGGTCACGGTGAACGACTACCTGGCCAGCCGCGACGCCGAGTGGATGGGCAAGGTCTACCGCTTCCTCGGCATGTCGGTCGGCACGATCCTCACGCAGCAGGCCACGGCCGACAAGAAGGCGGCCTACGCCGCCGACATCACCTACGGCACCAACAACGAGTTCGGCTTCGACTACCTGCGCGACAACATGGAGTACGCGGTCGACGACCGGCGCCAGCGCGCGCTGCACTACGCGATCGTCGACGAGGTCGACTCCATCCTGATCGACGAGGCGCGCACTCCGCTGATCATCTCCGGCCAGGCCGAAGACCACACCGAGACCTACCAGCGCCTCGACGCGCTGCCGCCGCTGCTCGAGGAGATGGCCGCCGAGCCGAAGGCGGGCGAGGAAGAGCCGCCCGGCGACTACTGGGTCGACCGCAAGGCGCACCAGGTCTACCTGTCGGAAGCCGGTCACGAGAAGACCGAGAAAATCCTCGGGCGGATGGGCCTGCTGCCCGACGGTGCGAGCCTGTACGACGCGGCCAACATCGGGCTGATGCACCACCTGATGGCGGCGCTGCGCGCGCACACGCTGTTCCATCGCGACCAGCAGTACGTGGTGCAGAACGGCGAAGTCGTCATCGTCGACGAGTTCACCGGCCGCCTGATGCCGGGCCGGCGCTGGTCCGAAGGCCTGCACCAGGCGGTCGAGGCCAAGGAGCACGTGGCCATCCAGGCCGAGAACCAGACGCTCGCGTCGATCACTTTCCAGAACTACTTCCGCATGTACGGCAAGCTCGCGGGCATGACGGGCACGGCCGACACCGAGGCCTACGAATTCCAGGAGATCTACGGCCTGGAGACGGTGGTCATCCCCACGCATCGCCCTATGATCCGCGACGACCGCCAGGATCAGGTCTTCCGTACCGCGCGCGAGAAATACGACGCGATCCTCGCCGACATCCGCGACTGCCACGAGAGCGGCCAGCCGGTGCTGGTGGGCACTACCTCGATCGAGAGCTCCGAGCTGCTGTCGGGGATGCTGTCGAAGGACAAGCTGCCGCACCAGGTGCTCAACGCCAAGCAGCACGCCCGGGAGGCCGAGATCGTCGCGCAGGCCGGCCGCCCGAAGATGATCACCATCGCCACCAACATGGCGGGGCGCGGCACCGACATCGTTCTGGGCGGCAACGTCGAGAAGCAGATCGAGTTCCTGAACGCCGACGCCTCGCTGCCCGGGGACGAGCGCGAGGCCGGTATCGCGAAGCTGCGCGACGAATGGCAGTCGCTGCACGACGAGGTGATCGCCGCCGGCGGCCTGCACATCGTGGGCACCGAGCGCCACGAGTCGCGTCGCATCGACAACCAGCTGCGCGGCCGTTCGGGCCGCCAGGGCGACCCGGGCTCGTCGCGCTTCTACCTGTCGATGGACGACCCGCTGCTGAAGATCTTCGCCGGCGACCGGCTCAAGGCGATCATGGATCGCCTGAAGCTGCCCGACGGCGAGGCGATCGAGGCGGGCATGGTGACGCGCTCGATCGAGTCGGCGCAGCGCAAGGTCGAGGCGCGCAACTTCGACATCCGCAAGCAGCTGCTCGAGTACGACGACGTCGCCAACGACCAGCGCAAGATCGTCTATTCCGACCGCAACGCGCTGCTCGAGTCCTCCGAGTTTTCCGAGCGGGTGCGCGACCTGCGGCATCGCGTCTTCAGCGACCTGTTCCGCCAGCACGTGCCGGCCGACTCGGTCGAGGAGCAATGGGACGTCGCCGGACTGGAGAAGGTGCTCGCCGGCGAATGGCAGCTCGAGGTGCCGCTCACCGCGACGATGCAGGGCGACGCCGAGGTCGCCGACGACGACCTGCTCGCGGCGGTGCTGAAATCCGCCGACGAGCTGTACCAGTCGAAGGTCGACCAGGTCGGTGCCGAGGTTTTCGCCGGCTTCGAGCGCTCGATCATGCTGCAGACGATCGACCAGCACTGGCGCGAGCACCTGTCCTCGCTCGACTACCTGCGCCAGGGCATCCACCTGCGCGGCTACGCGCAGAAGAACCCGAAGCAGGAGTACAAGCGCGAGGCCTTCGAGCTGTTCGGCCTGATGCAGGAGCGCGTGCGCAACGACGTCACCCGCATCCTGATGACCGTGCGCATCCAGTCGGCCGACGAGGTCGAGCAGGTCGAGGAGGCGGCGCAGCCGCACTACTCGAACGTCAACTACACGCACGCCGACTTCGACCAGTCGGCTGCGGCCGATGGCGCCGACGCCGAGGCGATCGCGCTGGCGGTGCAACAGCGTCCGCAGGCCGACGAAGGCGCCCAGCAGCCGATCCGCCGCTTCGGCCAGAAGATCGGCCGCAACGACCCCTGCCCCTGCGGGTCGGGCAAGAAATACAAGCAATGCCACGGCCGGCTCGCCTGAGCCGGCCTGCCGGGAGGCACCGATGCCCGTGAATCTGCGAGTTCCGGCGCGCGCGGCGCTGCGCCCCGTGCCCGGCGTGGCGATCGGCACGGCGATGGCCGGCATCCGCAAGGTCGGCCGCCGCGACCTGCTGGTGCTGCAGCTCGCGCAGGGCGCGACCGCCGCGGGCGTGTTCACCACGAACCGCTTCTGCGCGGCGCCGGTGCGCGTGTGCCGCGAGCATCTCGCGGCGAGCGCCGGCGCGATCCGCGCGCTGGTGGTGAACACCGGCTGCGCGAACGCCGGCACCGGCGCGACCGGCCTCGCGAATGCGCGCCGCAGCTGCGAGGAAGTCGCGCGGCTGCTCGGCTGCGCGCCCGGGCAGGTGCTGCCGTTCTCCACCGGCGTGATCCTCGAGCACCTGCCGATGGAGCGCCTGCTGGCCGGCATCGGCACCGCCGTGGGCGCCCTGGGCGCGAGCGACTGGCTCGACGCCGCCGAGGCGATCATGACCACCGACACGCTGCCCAAGGGCGCCTCGCGCGAGATCGATGTCGGCGGCACGCGCGTGGTCGTCACCGGGATCGCCAAGGGTTCGGGGATGATCCGCCCGAACATGGCGACGATGCTCGGCTACATCGCCACCGATGCGGCGCTGCCGCAGCCGCTGCTCGCGCGCTGGGCGCGCGAAGTGGCGGACCTGAGCTTCAACCGGGTGACGGTGGACGGGGACACCTCGACCAACGATTCGCTGGTGCTGCTGGCCAGCGGCGCCAGCGGCGCGACGATCGCCGACGAAGGCGCGCCGGGCGCGGCGGCGCTGAAGGCGGCCATCGTCGAGGTCGCCCGGCAGCTGGCCCAGCGCTGGCGCGCGACGGCGAGGGCGCCACCAAGTTCATCACGATCGACGTCGAGCGCGCCGGCTCGCAGGCCGAGGCCGCGGCGGTCGCCTACGCGATCGCGCACTCGCCGCTGGTGAAGACCGCGTTCTTCGCGTCCGATCCCAATCTCGGGCGCATCCTCGCGGCGATCGGCTATGCCGGCATCGCCGACCTCGACGTCGACCGCGTCGACCTCTACCTCGACGAGGTGCACGTGGCCACTTGCGGCGGGCGCCACCCTGCGTATCGCGAGGAAGACGGCCAGCGGGTGATGAAGAAGGACGAGATCCGCATCCGCGTGCTGCTCGATCGCGGGGAGGCGAGCACCACCGTCTGGACCTGCGACCTGTCGCACGACTACGTGTCGATCAACGCCGACTACCGATCCTGAGCGCAAGCGCGCGCCGCGAGCCGATGACCGACCTGAGCAAGCTGGAACACCTGGCCGATCGCGCCGAATCGCTGATCCGCCGCATCGAATCGCTGCTGCCGGCGCCGCCCGCGCCCGACTGGGGCGCGGCGCACGCGTTTCGCTGGCGCAGGCGCGCCACCGCGCTGGGCGTGCAGGCGGTGCTGCAGCCGGTGCGCCAGCTGTCGCCGATCCGGTTGTCCGACCTGAAGCACATCGACGAACAGAAGCAGGCGATCGAGCGCAACACGCGACAGTTCGTCGCCGGCCTGCCGGCCAACAACGTGCTGCTCACCGGCTCGCGCGGCACCGGCAAGTCCTCGCTGATCAAGGCCTGCCTGAACGCCTACGCCGCGCGCGGGCTGCGGCTGATCGAGGTCGACAAGGACGACCTGGTCGACCTGCCCGACATCGTCGAGCTGGTTGCCGGCCGCCCCGAGCGCTTCATCGTCTTCTGCGACGACCTGTCGTTCGAGGAGGGCGAGCCCGGCTACAAGGCGCTGAAGGTCGCCCTCGACGGCTCGGTGGCGGCGCAGTCGGACAACCTGCTGATCTACGCCACCTCGAACCGGCGCCACCTGATGCCCGAGTACATGCGCGAGAACCTCGAAGCGAAGCATCAGGAGGACGGCGAGATACATCCCGGCGAGACGGTCGAGGAGAAGATCTCGCTGTCCGAGCGCTTCGGGCTCTGGGTGTCGTTCTATCCGTTCCGCCAGGACGACTACCTGGCGATCGTCGCGCACTGGCTGTCGAGCTTCGGCTGCGACGAGCGCGAAATCGAGGCTGCGCGCGCCGACGCGCTGCGCTTCGCGCTCGAGCGTGGCTCGCGCTCGGGTCGGGTGGCCTGGCAGTTCGCGAAGGACTGGGCGGGGCGCCGCGCGCGTGCTGCCGCCCCTGCTGCCCGCACGACCGCGCGCAAGGGCCGGTCGCCGCGGGCGCGATGAGCGCGGCGCGGTCCGCGATCGTCGAGGTGGCGGTCGGCGTGCTGGTGCGCGCCGATGGCGCGGTGCTGTTCGGGCAGCGGCTCGTCGGCAAACCCTATGCCGGATGGTGGGAGTTTCCCGGCGGCAAGCTCGAGCCCGGCGAAAGCGTCGAGCAGGCACTGGCGCGCGAACTGCGCGAAGAACTGGGCGTCGAGCTGCGCGAATCGCGACCCTGGGTGGTGCGCGAATACCGGTACCCGCACGCGCAGGTCCGGCTGCATTTCCAGCGGATCGTCGCCTGGGACGGCGAGCCGCGGGGGCGCGAGGGGCAGGCGCTTGCCTGGCGGCACCCGTCGGCGATCGATCTGGCACCGCTGCTGCCGGCGGCGATTCCGGTCATCGGCTGGCTGCGGCTTCCCGACCGGATCGGCATCAGCTGCGCGCTCGAACTGGGCGACGAGCGCTTCGTCGAGCAACTCGGTCGCGCACTCGAACGGGGCTTGCGACTGGTGCAGCTGCGCGAGCCCGGAATGCCGGAAGCGCGCTTCGATCGGCTGTTCCGCCGCGTCCGCGAGCGGTGCGCCCGCCATGGCGCGCGCCTGCTGGTGAACAGCGGGCATCCGCCGTCCTACTGGCAGGCCTGCGACGGCGTGCATCTCCGAAGCAGCGATCTGCGCGCGATCGTCTCGCGTCCGAGACGGCCGGTCGTCGGCGCCTCGTGTCACGATGCCGTCGAGCTCGCGCGCGCCGGCGAGCTAGGGCTCGACTTCGCGCTGCTCGGTCCGGTGCGCGACACGCGCTCGCATCCCGGGGCTGCGGTGCTCGGATGGCCGCGCTTCGAGCAACTGGCGAGGCACTCGCGGGTGCCGGTCTTCGCGCTCGGCGGAATGGACGAAGGTGACGCGGTACAGGCCGCGCGGGCCGGCGCGCACGGCCTGGCGATGATGCGCGCGATCTGGTGCTGAGAACGTCGGCGTCAGCCGCCGGGGCGGTCGCTGCCTGAGGCGGGCTCGCCCGTCTCGCTCCAGTCGTCGGCACCGTCGCTGCGCGCATCGCCGGCGATTCGATAGCGCTCGGCGGCCCAGGCGCCGAGATCGACCGTCTTGCAGCGTTCGGAGCAGAACGGTCGCCAGCGGTTCGACGCGTCGAACGGCGCCTTGCGGCCGCAGGTGGGGCAGTCGACCGAGACGATTCGTGGCGTCATGGCCGCCGTGGTGTGCTCAAAGATTGCACAGGGACAGCTCGAAGTCGACGCTGCCCTCGAACGGTCGCGGACGCAGGTCGCCGTCCTGGCTGGTGAAGCGGATCCACAGCAGGTACTTGTTGGCGCTGATCTCCGGAATCGCGCCCGTCGCCGCGTCGAGCCGGACCTGCACCATCTGGAAACTCTTGCCGCCCAGCGGCTGCTGATAGCTGCCCTGCAGGGCGGAAAGCGTCGAGCGCTGCGCGCTCTCGCGCAGCAGCTTGAGCACGATCGCCAGGCTGTCGTAGAGCGGCCGGAACGGCGCGGCCCAAGTGGCGATGTCGCGCTGGCGCGCCTCGTGGTGCCGGTGCTGCCAAGCGAAGTACGAAGGCAGGTCGAACTCGCAGGCGCCGCCCGCGATGATCGTGCGGCTGCGGATGCTCATCAGCCACTCGTTGTCGCGCAGGTGCTGTCCGGTCTTGCCGGTGATCGCGCCAAGATCGCGTGCCGCCTCGTCGATCTCCCCGAGAATGCGCTTCGAGCGCGGCCGCCGAGACTTCCGGGTTGTTCCGGAAAGGAATCAGCGCCTGCCGTTGCCGCTCGAGCTCCTGCAGCAGATCGGACTTCAGGTCGGCGCGGCCCGCCACGTCGAGAATTTCGAACAGCGTGCCCAACGCGACGTGGTGATCGAGCGGATGCTCCCTGGCGGCGAAGAATTCGAGGCGCTCGAACAGGTCTTCCAGCCGCAACAGCGTCCGGACGCGTTCGTTCAGCGGGTACTCGTACAGGATCAAGGTGCCGTCCTGGGCGACTGTCGGGGTTCGCCGCGGCGCCGCTGCGCGGGCGGGACCGTGCGAGCCTCGCGCGTCTCGCGCGAAGACGCACGAATTCTGGCGCAAAGCCATTCGCTTGACAAACCGCGCGTGGGCTTCGTCGCGTCCGTGGTCGCGCCTGTCGTCGCGGCTCGCATCTCAATCGATCCGCACATAGCGGCGGTGCAGCGCTTCGACCTGAGCGTCGAGCGCATCGGGCGAGCCGCCGTTGTCGATCACGTCGTCGGCGGCGGCCAGCCTCTGCGCGCGGCTCGCCTGCGCGGCGAGGATCGTCGCGACCCGATCGCGGGTCAGGCCGCTGCGGCGCATGACGCGCGCGACCTGCACTTCGACCGGGCAGTCGACGACGAGGATGCGGTCGACCCCGCCGGCGCGATCGCCCGACTCCACCAGCAGCGGCACGACCAGCAGCGCATACGGGCCTTCGGCGGTTTCGAGGCGGCGCCGCGACTCGGCGCGGATCATCGGGTGCAGGATCGCCTCGAGCAGGCGGCGCGCCGCCGGATCCTCGAAGGCGCGCTCGCGCATCGCGTCGCGATCGAGCGCGCCGTCGGCGCCGATCACCGCGTCGCCGAACTCGGCGCGGATCGCGGCGATCGCGGCCCCGTTCGGACCGGTCAGCTCATGCGCGATGGCGTCGGTGTCGACGACCGCCGCGCCGCGCGCGGCGAACAAGTCGGCCACCGTGCTCTTGCCGCTGCCGATGCCCCCGGTCAGGCCGATCACGAGGCGACGCGGACGCGCTTCGGCGCCTTGCGCGGACGACGCGGCCGAAGACGAGGGGCCATGACTCATCGGACGAGTCTAACAGCGGGCCCACGCCGACCATGGCGAACGGGCATGGTGCGCATGGGCGCGCGGCCTCAAGCAACGCCGAACAACCTGCCGAGCGGTTCGCGGAAATGCAGCGCGAGCAGCCCGGCGCCGGCCAGGTAGGGGCCGAACGGGATCGGCACCTCGCGGCCGCGTCCGCCCAGCACGATCATCGCGATGCCCACTGCAGCGCCGACCGCCGAGGCGAACAGGATCACCGCCGGCAGCGCGCTCCAGCCGAACCAGGCACCGAGCGCGGCGAGCAGCTTGAAGTCGCCGTAGCCCATGCCTTCCTTGCCGGTGGCGAGCTTGAACAGCCAGTAGATCGACCAAAGGCTCAGGTAGCCCGCCATCGCGCCGATCACGGCTGCCGGCAGCGGCGCGAACACGCCCCACAGGTTGAACAGCAGGCCCAGCCAGAGCAGCGGCAGGGTCATGTTGTCGGGCAGCAGGTGCGTGTCGAGATCGATGAAGGTGAGCGTGATCAGGAACGCGCCGAGGATCACCGCCCCGAGCCCCGCCGCGGTGGCGCCGAAGCGCCAGATCGCCAGCGCGCTCAGCACCGCGGTTGCCAGTTCGACGATCGGGTAGCGCGCCGGAATCGCCGCGCCGCAGGCGGTGCACTTGCCGCGCTGCACGAGCCAGCTGAGCAGCGGGATGTTCTCGAGCGCGCCGAGCTGGTGCCCGCAGGACGGGCAGCGCGAGCGCGGCACCAGCAGGTCGAAACGCTCGGCCGGCGGCGCCGGTTCGCCGCGCAGCTCGGCGGCCTCGGCAGCCCAGGCGCGCTCCATCATCCTGGGCAACCGATGAATGACGACGTTCAGGAAGCTGCCCACGACCAGGCCCAGGACGGCCGCGGCGGCGACCGCCAGCGGCGCCGAATGCTGCAGGACTTCGATCATGGCGCGAGCTTAGCAGCCCGGCGGCGCGGGCGATCGTGCCGTCAGACCACCTGGCCCAGCTTGAAGATCGGCAGGTACATCGCGATCACCAGGCCGCCGATCAGCGTGCCGAGCACCACCATGATCATCGGCTCGAGCAGGCTCGACAGGCTCTCGACCGCGTCGTCGACTTCGCGCTCGAAGATGTCGGCCGCCTTCGAGAGCATCGAGTCGAGCGCGCCCGACTCCTCGCCGATCGACGACATCTGCAGCACCATGTTCGGGAACACCTGCGCGTTCTGCATCGACACCGTCAGGCTGGTGCCGGTGGATACCTCCTGCTGGATCTTCTTCGTCGCCATCAGGTAGACGTGGTTGCCGGAGGCGCCGCCCACCGAGTCGAGCGCCTCGACCAGCGGCACGCCGGCGGCGAACATCGTCGACAGCGTGCGCAGCCAGCGCGCGATGGTGGCCTTCTCGACCACCGACCCGAAGATCGGCAGCTTCAGCAGCAGCCGGTCCATCGCCATCTGCACCTTTGGCGAGCGCCGCCACGACTGCAACAGAAAGTACAGGCCGCCCCCGATTCCCCCGAAGATCAGGTACCAGTATTCGACGAAGAAGTCCGACATCGCGATCACCGCCAGCGTCGGGGCGGGCAGGTCGGCGCCGAAGTTCGAAAACACTTCCTTGAACGCGGGCACGACGAACAGCATGATCACCGCGACGACGATGAACGCGACGACCAGCACGGCGGCGGGATAGAACAGCGCCGCCTTGATCTTGCCCTTGATCGCCAGCATCTTTTCCTTGTAGGACGCCGGGCGGTCGAGCAGGTCGTCGAGGATACCGGCCTGTTCGCCGGCACCCACCAAGGTTGCAGAACAGCGAGTCGAAGTACAGCGGGTACTTGCGGAACGCCTGCGACAGCGAGGTGCCGGTCTCGACGTCGCCGCGGATGTCGGTGAACAGCTTCGATACCGATGCGTTGCTGGTGCCGCGCGCCACGATGTCGAACGACTGCAGCAGCGGCACGCCGGCCTTCATCATCGTCGCAAGCTGGCGCGTGAACAGCGTGATGTCCTTCTCGCCGATCTTGCGGCCTTTCTTGTAGCGCCGCCTGGTCACCTTGGTGACCAGGATCCCCTGGCGGCGCAGCGAGCTCTGCACGACCGCCGGCCCGCTGGCGCGCACTTCGCCGCGCACCACCTTGCCGGTGCGGTCGCGCCCCTCCCAGACGAAGGTGTGCTCGCGCGGCGCCGCGGCGCGGGGGCCGGGCAGCGCCCGGGTGGTAGCGGTGGTAGCCATGGCTGTCTGCCTCTCGATATCCCTGAATCTGCCGGCCCGATCTCGGTCACTCGTTGGTGACGCCCAGCACCTCTTCGATGCTGGTCGCCCCCTGCATCACCTTCATCAGGCCCGAGCGCCGCAGGTCGCGCACGCCCTCGATCTGGGCCTGCCTGGCGATCTGCAGCGCGTTGCCGCCCGCGAGGATGATCTTCTGCGTCTCCTCCGAGATCGGCATCACCTGGTAGATGCCGACCCGGCCCTTGTATCCCGAGCCGTTGCAGCGCTCGCAGCCCACCGGCCGGTACGGCGTCCACGAGCCGTCGAGGTCCGATTCGACGAAGCCGGCCTTCAGCAGCGCGGTCTCGTCGAGCTCGAGCGGCTGTTTGCAGCTGCACAGCCGGCGCGCGAGCCGCTGCGCCGTGATCAGGATCACCGACGACGCGATGTTGAACCCCGGCACCCCCATGTTGGCCGGGCGCGTCAGCGTCGTCGGCGCGTCGTTCGTGTGCAGCGTCGACAGCACCATGTGTCCGGTCTGCGCCGCCTTGATCGCGATGTCGGCGGTCTCCGGGTCGCGAATCTCGCCGACCATGATCACGTCGGGGTCCTGCCGCAGGAACGACTTCAGCGCGGCCGAGAAGGTCAGGCCCGCCTTGTCGTTCACGTTGACCTGGTTGACCCCCGGCAGGTTGATCTCGGCGGGGTCCTCGGCGGTCGAGATGTTGACGCCGGGCTCGTTCAGGATGTTCAGGCAGGTGTACAGCGAGACGGTCTTCCCCGATCCGGTCGGGCCGGTCACCAGGATCATCCCGTAGGGGCGGTGAATCGCGTCGAGCAGCAGCTGCTTCTGGTCGGGCTCGTAGCCGAGCGCTTCGATGCCGAGCCGCGCCGAGGACGGATCGAGGATCCGCATCACGATCTTCTCGCCGAACAGCGTCGGCAGCGTCGAGACGCGGAAGTCGATCGCGCGCTGGCTGGACAGCACGATCTTCATGCGCCCGTCCCGGGGCACCCGCTTCTCGGAGATGTCGAGCCGCGAGATCACCTTGATCCGCGATGCGAGCTTCTCCTTGATCGCCAGCGGCGGCTGCGCGATCTCGCGCAACTCGCCGTCGACGCGGAACCGTATCCTGTAGAACTTCTCGTACGGCTCGAAGTGCACGTCCGAGGCGCCGATCTGGATCGCGTCGATGAGGATCTTCTGCAGGAACCGGACCACCGGCGCGTCGTCGACCTCGCTGGTGTCGGCCTGCGGGGCCGTATCCTCGCCAACGACGTCCGGGTCGAAGGACTCGTCGGACAGGTCGCCGAGCCTGTCGCTGGCGCTCTGGCCGAGCTTCTCGACCAGCCGCACCAGCTTGTCGTGCTCGACGACGACCGCGTCGACGTTCGCCTCCGCGGAGAAGCGGATCCGCGCGAGCAGCTTCTGGTCGGTCGGGTCCGACAGCGCCAGCGACAGCCGCCCGCCGCGCTTGCCCAGCGCCACGACGCGCGCCTCGGTGGCGAGCTTGCGGTCGAGCGCGTCGTGCGGCAGCGTCGGGACGTCGACGGCCGAGAGGTCGAGCAGCGGATGTCCGAACACCTCGGCGGCGAACTTCGCCACCTGGCGCGCCTGCATGTGCCCGCCGCCGACAAGTTCGTCGATGAACGCGACGCCGCCGGCCTGCGCCTTGCGCTGGATCGCCGCCGCCTGGTCGAGCCGCAGCATCTGGTGCTGGACCAGTGCGCGACCGAGCCCCGCGAGCGAGTGCGTCTCGCCGGTCTGGGGCGCTGGGTGTACTGCTGCCATCTGACCTGCCCGGTGCCGGATGCCTGTGGGAATTCTTCTGTGTTTCGGGCCTTCGTCTGCGCAATCATGCCCGCCCGCCGGCGGTGCGGGCGATGGCCGGATCGCGGACACAGGACGAGCGGTGGTACGGCCGCCGACGAACGGCGGCCGCGTTCGGTCGTCTCGCGACAAAGGGCGCCGGCCCTACGAGGAAAGCTCCGCGTCGCCGGCGAGGGCTGCCGACAGACCCGGTGGCTGCCGGCGCAGGCGCACGCTGCGGATCAGCCGGTCTTCGATCTGCTGGATCTCGATCACCAGCGGGCCGTAGCGCACGCTCACCGCGGCCTCCGGCAACTCGCGCAGCGTCTCGAGCAGCAGGCCGTTCAGCGTGCGCGGACCGTCGAGCGGAAAGACGGTGCCGAGCCGGCGGTTGAGCTCGCGCAGTGGCGCGCTTCCGTCGACGACGACTTCGTCGTCGACCCACTGCAGGCTGCTGTCGCCGCCCGGCGCGGTGGTGGTGAACTCGCCGATGATCTCCTCGATGATGTCCTCGAGCGTGACAAGGCCGAGCACTTCGCCGTATTCGTCGATGACCAGCCCGATGCGCTGCCGGTTCTCCTGGAAGAACTGCAGCTGGCGGAACACCGGCGTGCCGCTGGGGACGAAATAGGGTTCGGTGAGGATCGCGCGCAGGTCCTCGGCGTCGAACGACTCGTGCCCGAGCAGCGCGAGCGCCCGGCGCACATGCAGCATGCCCACCACGCGGTTGATCTCGCCCTCGAACACCGGCAGCTTGTTGTGGAAGCAGGTGGCGAGTTGCTCGCGGATGCCGCGCGGATCGGTGGCGAGGTCGAGCGCCTCGATGCGGTGGCGCGGCACCATCACGTCGTCGACCGCGATTCTCTCGAGGTCGAGCAGGTTCAGCAGGATCGAACGGTGCTTCGGAGGCATGAAGCCGCCGCTTTCGAGCACGATCGTGCGCAGCTCCCCGAGCGAGACGCTCGGCGCCTTCTGCGCCCCGGCGCTCACGCCGGCCAGCCGCAGCAGCCGCCCCACCAGCAGGTTGACCGTCCAGACCGCCGGCGCCAGCACGCGCATGAACAGGTCCAGCGGGTAGCTGATCGGCAGCGCGATGCGCTCGGGGAACGTGGCTCCGATCACTTTCGGCGTGATTTCGCAGAAGACGATGACCAGCACCGCGACGACCGTCGTGGCCACCACGATGACGCGGTCGTTGTCGCCGAAATAGCGGATCGCCATCGCGGTCACGATCGCGGTGAGCGCGGTGTTGGCGACGTTGTTGCCGATCAGGATCGTGCCGAGCAGCCGCTCGGTCTGGCCGAGCAGCCTGGACGCGCGCGCGGCGCCGCGGCGCCCCTCACGAACCAGGTGGCCGAGCCGGAAGCGGTTCAGCGCCATCATCGCCGTCTCGGAGATCGAGAAGAACGCCGACAGCAGCATCAGCAGCAGCAGCGCGAGCAGCTGCAGCCAGAACGGAATGGCGGTTTCCAAGCGCGGAATTCGTCGCGGCGGACGGGAAGTCTTTGAACCCCTAGCCTACCGGAATCCGTTCGCTGCGGCGCACCACCCGCGCCGGGCGCCCGGCCGCTGCCCGGGCGGCGGCCGATCCGCGCTTACCCGGATTGTCGCCCCCGGGGCATTGGCCATAATCCGCGCTCCGATGGCCGGCATCGCGCCGGCCCGCCCAACGCCGATCGATGCCCGAACACGACTACATCCTCGAGACCCGGCACCTCGTCAAGGAGTTCAAGGGCTTCGTTGCGGTCGACGACGTGAGCCTGCGCGTGCGGCGCGGCCAGATCCATGCGCTGATCGGCCCGAACGGCGCCGGAAAGACCACCGTCTTCAACCTGCTCACCAAGTTCCTGATCCCCAGCGCCGGACAGATCCTGTTCAACGGCCACGACATCACGACCGAAAAGTCGGCGCAGGTCGCGCGCCGCGGAATCGTGCGCTCGTTCCAGATCTCGGCGACGTTTCCGAACCTCACCGTGCTCGACAACGTTCGCATCGGGCTGCAGCGTGCGCTCGGCACGTCCTTTCACTTCTGGAAGCCGGCGTCGTCGCTCGATATGCTGAACGCGCGCGCGCTCGAACTGCTCGACACCGTGGGACTGCGCGAATTCGCCGGCTACGTGACGGTCGAGCTGCCCTACGGCCGCAAGCGGGCGCTGGAGATCGCCACGACGCTGGCTACCGAGCCCGAGCTGATGCTGCTCGACGAGCCCACGCAGGGCATGGGCCACGAAGACGTCGAGCGGGTGACGCAGCTCATCCGGAAGGTCTCGGCCAACCGCACGGTGCTGATGGTCGAGCACAACATGAACGTCGTCGCCGACATCGCCGACACGATCAGCGTGCTGCAGCGCGGACAGGTGATCGCCGAGGGCCCCTATGAGGTGGTCTCGAAGAACCCGCAGGTGCTCGAGGCCTACATGGGCAGCGCCACCGAGGAACTCAGGGGGGCGCATGGCCATTAGCGCCACCGAGTTCCTGCGCATCACCGACCTGCACGCGTTCTACGGCGAATCGCACATCCTGCACGGCGTCGACCTCACCGTGAACCGCGGCGAGGTCGTCACGCTGCTCGGGCGCAACGGCGCCGGGCGCACCACCACGCTGAAGGCGATCATGGGGCTGGTGGGCCGGCGCAGCGGCTCGGTCATGATCAACGGCGTCGAGGCGGTGAGCCTTCCGCCGCACGCGATCGCGCGGCGCGGCATCGGCTACTGCCCCGAGGAGCGCGGCATCTTCGCCAGCCTGTCGTGCGAGGAGAACCTGATGCTGCCGCCGGAAGTGGCCTCCGGCGGAATGGGGCTCGACGAGATCTACGCGATGTTCCCCAACCTGAAGGAGCGGCGCGCCAGCCAGGGCACGCGGCTTTCCGGCGGCGAACAGCAGATGCTGGCGGTGGCGCGCATCCTGCGCACCGGCGCGAAAATGCTGCTGCTCGACGAGATCTCGGAAGGGCTGGCGCCGGTCATCGTGCAGACGCTGGCGAAGATGATCCGCATGTTGCGCGAGAAGGGCTTCACCGTCGTGATGGTCGAGCAGAACTTCCGCTTCGCCGCGCCGCTGGCCGACCGGTTCTACGTGATGGAGCACGGGCGCATCGTCGAGAGTTTCGACGCGGCGCACCTGCAGGAGAAGATGGGCATGCTGCACGAGTACCTCGGGGTGTGAGCGCAGCGGCCCGGTCGTCGATGTCCCGAACGCAACAGGAGGAAGCACCATGAAACTGAAGCTGTCGTCGCTGGTGGCCGCGGTGGCCCTGGCATTCGCCGGTGGCGCCGCGCAGGCGCAGATCTCCGGCAACGTCGTCAAGATCGGCGTGATGAACGACATGTCGGGCGTGTACGCCGACATCGGCGGCCCCGGTTCCGTGGTCGCCGCGAAAATGGCGGTCGAAGACTTCCAGAAAACCTCGAAGGCCGGCCTGAAGGTCGAGATCGTCTCGGCCGACCACCAGAACAAGCCCGACGTGGGCTCGACGGTGGCGCGCCAGTGGTACGACACCGACGGCGTCGACGCGATCGCCGACGTGCCGACCTCGTCGGTGGCGCTGGCCGTCAGCCAGGTCACGCGTGACAAGGGCAAGGCGTTCCTGAACACCGGCGCCGCGACGGCCGACCTCACCGGCAAGGCCTGCTCGCCCAACACGGTGCACTGGCTCTACGACACCTGGATGCTGGCCAACGGCACCGGCAGCGCGATCGTGAAGACCGGCGGCGACACCTGGTTCTTCCTGACCGCCGACTACGCGTTCGGCCACGCGCTCGAGCGCGACACCGAGGCGGTGGTGCTGAAGAACGGCGGCAAGGTGCTGGGCAAGGTGCGCCATCCGCTCGCCACGCAGGACTTCTCCTCGTTCCTGCTGCAGGCGCAGGCCTCGAAGGCCAAGGTGATCGGCCTGGCCAACGCCGGCGGCGACACGATCAACTCGATCAAGCAGGCCGCGGAGTTCGGCATCGTCAAGGGCGGCCAGAGCCTCGCCGGCCTGCTGGTGTTCCTTACCGACGTGCACGGCCTGGGCCTGCAGACCGCGCAGGGCCTGATCGTGACCGAGACCTTCTACTGGGATCTCAACGATCAGACGCGCGCCTGGTCCAGGCGCTTCGCGGCAGCCAACGGCGGCAAGTACCCGTCGATGGACCACGCCGGCGTGTACGCGGTGGTTCTGCACTACCTGAAGGCGGTCGAGGCGGCGAAGACCGACGACGGCACGAAGGTCGTCGCCAGGATGAAGGAACTGCCCACCGACGACCCGCTGTTCGGCAAGGGCACCATCCGTCAGGACGGCCGCAAGCTGCATCCGGCGTACCTGTTCGAGGTCAAGAAGCCCAGCGAGTCGAAGGGGCCGTACGACTACTACAAGCTGCGCGCGACGATCCCGGCCGACCAGGCGTTCCGGCCGCTGGCCGAGGGTGGCTGCCCGCTGGTGAAGTGACGCAGCGCTGAGAGCCGGCCCGAAACCTCCCGGCCGAACGGCCGGGAGGCGCGGGCCTCCGCAAACCACCGGATCGACGCCCGATGGAGATCTTCGGCATTCCGACGCAGGCGCTGTTCGGCCAGCTGCTGATCGGCCTGATCAACGGCTCGTTCTATGCGCTGCTGTCGCTCGGCCTCGCAGTCATCTTCGGGTTGCTGAACATCATCAACTTCGCGCACGGCGCGCAGTACATGATGGGCGCGTTCGTCGCGTACCTGCTGCTGAACAGGCTCGGCGTCAACTACTGGTGGGCGCTGCTCGTCGCACCGATCGTCGTCGGCGCCACCGGCATCGTCATCGAGCGGCTGATGCTGTCGAAGCTCTACAAGCTCGACCACCTGTACGGCCTGCTGCTCACCTTCGGCATCGCGCTGGTGATGGAGGGGCTGTTCCGCAACCAGTTCGGCTCCTCGGGGCTGCCCTACCCGAGCCCGCCGCAGCTCACCGGGGGCCAGAACCTCGGCTTCATGTTCCTGCCCAATTACCGGGCATGGGTGATCGTTGCGTCGCTGGTGGTCTGCCTGGGCACCTGGTACGCGATCGAGCGCACGCGGCTCGGCGCCTACCTGCGCGCCGCCACCGAAAATCCGCAGCTGGTGCAGGCGTTCGGCATCAACGTGCCGCGGATGATCACGCTCACCTATGGCTTCGGCGTCGCGCTGGCCGCGTTCGCCGGCGTGATGGCCGCGCCGATCTACCAGGTCAGCCCCCAGATGGGCGCCAACCTGATCATCGTCGTGTTCGCGGTGGTGGTGATCGGCGGCATGGGCTCGATCCTCGGCTCGGTGCTCACCGGCTTCGGCCTCGGGCTCATCGAGGGGCTGACGAAGGTGTTCTACCCCGAGGCGTCGAACACGGTGATCTTCGTGATCATGGCGATCGTTCTGCTGATCAAGCCGGCCGGCTTGTTCGGCACGCAGAAATAGGACCGCGATGACCGGCGACTCCACTTCCCTCGCGGCAGGCGCCAGCGGCGACACCCGCTACCAGCGCATCGCGTTCGCGCTGATGCTCGCGATCTTCGCGCTGTTGCCGCTGGTCGTGTATCCGGTCTTCCTGATGAAGGTGATGTGCTTCGCGCTGTTCGCGTGCGCCTTCAACCTTCTGATCGGCTTCGGCGGCCTGTTGTCGTTCGGCCACGCGATGTTCCTCGGCACCGCGGGTTACGCGTCGGCGCACGCCGCGAAGGTCTGGGGGATCGGCCCGGAGCTGGCGATCGTCTTCGCCACCGGCTGCGCGGCGCTGCTGGGCCTGGCCACCGGGCTGCTGGCGATCCGCCGCCAGGGCATCTATTTCGCGATGATCACGCTCGCGCTCGCGCAGATGGTGTATTTCTTCTATCTGCAGGCGCCGTTCACCGGCGGCGAGGACGGCATCCAGGCGGTGCCGCGCGGAAGGCTCTTCGGGCTGGTCGACCTCGGGTCGGCCGGAACGATGTACCCGCTGGTGTTCGTCATCTTCGTCGGCGGCTTCCTGGTCATCTGGCGCGCGGTCAACTCGCCGTTCGGCCAGATCCTGAAGGCCATCCGCGAGAACGAGGCGCGCGCCACCTCGCTCGGCTACGACGTCGACCGCTACAAGCTGCTCGCCTACGTGCTGTCGGCCACGCTGTCGGGGCTGGCCGGCGCCACCAAGGCGCTCGTGTTCCAGCTGGCCTCGCTCACCGACGTCTACTGGACGATGTCGGGCGAGGTCGTGCTGATGACCCTGCTCGGCGGAATGGGCACCCTGTTCGGCCCGGTCGTCGGCGCCGCGATCATCATCACGATGCAGAACTACCTGGCGCAGATCGGCGCCTGGGTCACCGTCGTGCAGGGTGCGATCTTCGTCGTCTGCGTGATGGCGTTCCGGCGCGGCGTGGTCGGCGAGATCGCGCACTGGCTGCGCAAGCCGCTGTAACGTACTGGCTGCGGGCTGCGCGAGCAAAGGCGTGGGCCGCCTGCGGTCGGCGTGCCGGCGCTTGCCCCCGCTTCGCGGGGGCACACTGCACCGGCAGCACCGGCTGGCGCGGCGAAACTCGCTACGCTCGCTGCGCGAGCTGCGCTCGGACAATCGCCGCGAGAATGATGGATGGTGCGCGCTGCGCGCGCCGCCGGTGCTGCTGCGCTTCTCGGCTGCGCACAGGCACGCCGACCGCAAGCTGCCCACGCCTTTGCAGCAACCGTTGCGGCGTTTGCGGGCAACGGCCTCGTCTGCGCTCCGGACACCACTGAGGTTGCCTGAGCGGCAGTCGGCAGCGGGGCGGGCCCTCGCCGAGGCGGTCGCCGTACGCCGCAGCGGGCTGCGCAGGGGTGGGCTCGGCCGGATGCGGCGCTGTCTGCGGCGCCGAGCAGCGCAGCCTCGGGGTCGGCGCGCGAAGCGCGCTTCGTACTTCTGACTTGCGGCGCTGTGTCTGAGCGGAGCTCGCGTAGCGAGCGCAGCGAGTTGCGCCGCACGACCCCGAGGCGAGCCGCGCAGGGGAGTCGGTGCGTAGCACCGACCGCTGCAGCCAGCGCCGCATCCGGCCGAGCCGACCCCCTGCGCAGCCCGCTGCGGCGTACGGCGACCGCCTCGGCGAGGGCCCGCCCCGCTGCCGACTGCCGCGACGCGCGCCTACGCCGGAAGGAACGTCAGTCGACGATCGTCTGCGACTGCTCGCGCAGGTACAGCGGCAGGTACCAGAACGACCCGATCGCCTTGCCGGTCGTGCCGCTCGCCTTCCAGCCGCCGAACGGCTGATACCCCGGCCACGCGCCGGTCGTGGCGCCCTGCGGCCGGTTCACGTAGGTGACGCCGGCCTCGATGCGATCGAGGAAGGTGCCGATCTCGTCGCGTCCTCCGTAGAAGCCGGCGGTGAGCCCGTAGTCGGAGCGGTTCGCCTCGTCGATCGCTTCGTCGAGCGAATCGACTTCGCTCAGCAGCACCAGCGGCACGAAGTGCTCGTCGCGCCACAGCGCGTCGTCGCGCGGTGCGCTGCCGACGGTGGGTGCGACGAACCAGCCGCGCGCGAGCGCGCCGTCTTCGAGCGCCCGGCCGCCGGCGTCGATGTGCCCGACGCTGCGCAGCCGCTCGACGCAGCGAAGGTAGCGGTCGCGCGCGCCGCGGTTGATGACCGGCCCCATCCAGTTGCGGCGCTCGGTCGGATCGCCGACCGCGATCGCCGCGGTGGCGGACACCAGCCGCTCGCGCAGCGCCTGCGCGACCGGTCGTTCGACCAGCACGCGCGAGCAGGCCGAGCACTTCTGGCCCTGCAGCCCGAAGGCCGATCGCCAGATGCCCGTGACCGCACGCTCGAGATCGGCGTGCCGGGTGACGATCGCAGCGTTCTTGCCCCCCATTTCGGCGATGCAGGGCCGCGGCCAGCGACCCTGCGCGAAGCGCCGCAGGATGCCGATGCCGACCTCGTAGGAGCCGGTGAAGGTGGCACCGGCCACGTCGGGATGGCCGACCAGCGCCTCGCCGACCGCGCCCCCGGCGCCGGTGACGAAATTGAGCACGCCGTCGGGCAGGCCGGCATCGCGGAACGCTTCGAGCAACAGCCAGCCGCTGAGCGAGGTATCGCTCGCGACCTTGAAGACCACGGTGTTGCCGGCGACCAGCGCCGCGCCGATCGGTCCGCCCGCGAGCGCGAACGGGAAGTTGAACGGCGCGATCACTGCCCAGACGCCGTAGGGCCGCAATTGCGTGCGGTTGCGGCTGACGAAGCCGGAGAGCGGGTCGTTCGGCAGCTCGCGCCGGAAGCCGTCGCCGGCCTCCATCTGGTCGCAGTACCACGCGACGAGCTCCGCGGTCTCCTGGACTTCGCCGAGCGACTCCATCCGGTTCTTCCCGACCTCGATCGCCATCGCGGCCGAGATCTCGTAGACACGCTCCTCGATCAGGGCGGCGGCCCGGCGCAGCAGCGCGACGCGTTCGGGCCACGGCGTGCGCGACCAGGAGGCGCAGGCACGCCGCGCCGCCGACACCGCCGCATCGGCGTCGGCGGCGCTGCCCGACTGGAAGCGGCCGACCGTCAGGCCGGTGTCGATCGGGGAACGGACCTCGAAGCCCGATGGTGCCCGTCGCGCCTTGCCGTCGACGAACATCGGGTAATCGCGGCCGAGCGACGGGCGCACCCGGGCCAGCGCGGCCTCGAAACGCTCGTGCATCCCGGCCGGCGGATCGAACATCGTCGAGTAGGTGAGGCGAAACGAAGGTGCCGGATTGCTCATGTCGGTTCCCGTGGTGGCATCGCGGTCGTGGGGCGAGTGCCTACACGATTCCGGTGTTCGAATCCATAAGACTGTCGGTCTAGGCCGGGGGTCGTAGCACCCTTGGCGCGACTTACGAAGCCCATGCTAAAAGGGTTCGACCTCGGCGACCAGTCGCGAAATCACGGTAGATGTCAGGAAGTAGCGAGAGCCCGGCCTCGCGGCCGCATGCGAGTGCCACCGGGGCGGAGCAGCGGCTCGCATTGGCCGAAGAGGCGCTCGACCGGGGCGACGCCGGCCGCGGCCGCGCGCTGGCCACGCTCGCTGCCCGGGCCGCGGCCGAAGTGGGCGAACCGGGCCCGGAGGCCGAGGCGCTGCTGTGCATCGCTCGTGCCGACGTCGCCGCGTCCAAGGTTGCGCAGCGCGCACGAGAACGCCTACCGCGCCGCGCAACTCTTCGACGCGATCGAGCAGCCCGCGTCGGAAGTGCGGGCGCTGGTGTGGCTCGCCTACGTAGCCAGTTCGCTGCGTCGCAACGAGGCGGCGCTGGCCTGCGCAATGCTCGCGACGAAGCTGGCCGATGGGTTGGGGCAGCCGTGCCACCGGGGTCACGCGCTGAACGGGCTGGGTATTGCGCTGATTGCCAACGGCGACTTCGAGCGATCCGATGCGGCCCTTTCCAGGGCCGCGACGCTCGCCGGCGAGGCGGGCGACCTCGCCGGCCAGGCCTGGCCCAGCATCAACCGCTGCTACGGCGAGATCGTCCGCGCCACCGTCGAGCGGTACCTGTACGCCCGGCCGGCCGATCCCGGGGGGCTCACCGCCCGGCTCGACGAATGCCGGCAGTTCGAGGCGGCCTCGGCTGCGCCGCGCGCGGCCGCGGGCGGGCATGTGGTGCAGCGCGCGCTGTTGTCGTTCGCCCGGAGCTTCGAGGCCTGCTGGCGCGGCGACTTCGACGCCGCAAGCGAACACGCCGGCCTGATCTTGCCCGACACGCAGTCCGCGGAGCGACCGGCATGGCTCGATGCGCTCGCGATGTGGGCCGCCTGCGAGTCGGCGCTCGGGCAGGGCGCCTGGGCCGCGGCCGAGGCGTCGGTCGCGCGCATGATCGAGGGCGCGCTGCTGGTCGAGCATGAACAGGTCGCGCGTACCGGCTACATGCTCGCCAGCGGGATTCTCGATATGCAGGGACGCAGCCGCGAGGCGCTCGGCGCGCTGCGCCTGCTCGCGCAGCGCGACATCGCGATCCGTCGCGAGAGCCTCGAGCACCACGAGCGGGTCGCGAAGTGGCAGCTCGAATTGCGCGACAGCTCGATCCGGATGCGCCGGCTCGAGGCGCGCTCGCGACGGCTCGAACGACTGTCGCTGGAGGACGCGCTGACCGGCCTGCCGAACCGCCGGCACTTCGAGCGCGAACTGTCGTCGCTGCTCGGCGACGGACCGCTGCCTGCAGAGCCGCTCTCGATCGCGCTGATCGACGTCGATCGCTTCAAGGAGATCAACGACCTGCATTCGCACGTGATCGGCGACCGGGTGCTGAAGCTGCTTGCCGGGCTGATCGGCGGGCAGGTGCGGCAGGGCGACCTGCCGGCGCGGCTGGGCGGCGACGAGTTCGTCGTGCTGTTCCGGCGTGCCGGCCTCGCGGTCGCCGCCGCGGCCTGCGAGCGCCTGAAGGAGGCGGTGCATCGGCACCCGTGGCATGAGCTCGTCCCCGGCATGGTCGTTACCGTGAGCATCGGCCTGGCCGAGTCGGCGACGGGCGACTCGATCGAATCGCTGCTCAGGCGCAGCGACGACGACATGTACCGCGCGAAGGCGAGTCGCGGCTGAATCGCGCTGTTTCAGGCGACCTGCTCGGAGATCTCGATCAGGTTCAGGTCGGGATCGCGCAGGTAGACCGAGCGCAGCTTCGAGACGGCGCCGGTGCGCATCACCGGCCCCTCGACGACCGGCACGCCCAGCGCCGCCAGGCGCGCGATCACCTGGTCGAGCGGCACGCTGGCGATGAAGCACAGGTCGAGCGCGCCGGGCACCGGCAGGTGCGCCTTGGGCTCGTACTCGCGGCCCTTCACGTGCAGGTTGATCTTCTGGTTGCCGAAGCGAAACGCCTTGCGGCCGCCGCCGAAGGTTTCGAGCGCCATGCCCATCACGTCGGTGTAGAAGCGGATGCAGGCGGCCTCGTCGGTGGTCGTGACGACGATGTGGTCGATGTGGTCGATCATGTGCATGGCTCCGGAAGCGGCGCGGCGCGGCGCCGGCGATCGTGTGTGCTCAGTCGGGCTGCGCGTCGCGCAGGATCGCCTGCGCGCGCAGGATCACCGGCTTGTCGATCATCTTGCCGTCGACGGCCACCGCGGCGCCGCCGGAGGCAGCGGCCGCGTCGAGCACGCGCTGCGCCCATGCGCGCTCGGCTTCGGTGGGCGCGAAATGACGGTTGACGTCGGCCACCTGCCGCGGGTGGATGCACAGCTTGCCACCGAAGCCGAGGCGGCGCGCGCGAAGCGCGTCGTCGCGCAGCCGCGCCGCGTCGTCGATCGCGGTGCTCACGCCGTCGACCGGTGGCTGCAGCCCGGCCAGCCGCGAGGCGAGCACCAGTTGCGAGCGGAAGAAGAGCAGTTCGTCCTCGAGCGCGTCGCGCATGCCGAGGTCGACCCCGAAGTCGAGCGAGCCGAACGCGAGCCGCTGCACGCCGGGGGCGCCCGCGATGGCCGCCAGCGCGGCGAAGCCCGCGGCGCTCTCGACCAGCGGCAGCACCGTGGCGGCGCCGGCGGCGCGCAGGGCCGCGATGTCGTCCGCGCGTTCGGCCTTCGGCAGCATCACCGCGGAGACGCCGGGGCGCGCGCACAATGCGAGGTCGTCGCGAAACCAGCCGGTGTCGGCGCCGTTGATGCGCACGATCACCGCGCGTCCGGGTGCGAGCCAGGCGGCGAGCGCCTCGCGCGCGCGGTCCTTGTCGGCCGGCGCAACCGCGTCTTCGAGGTCGACGACCACCGCGTCGGCGCCGGCGGCCATCGCCTTGTCGAAACGATCGGGGCGCGAACCCGGAACGAACAGCAGCGAGCGTGCGATGCGCGACATGATCAGGCCCGTCCGGCGAGGAAGCGGCCGACGCGGGGCGCGTCGGCGAGGGTCCAGATGCGAGCGATCACCGCGCGCATCTCGTCGTCGCTCGCGCCGCCGCGGTATTGCGCGAGCCGCAGCGCCTTGTCTTCGAGTTCGGCGCGGCTCAGCGTGTTGCCCGGGTCGCCCTTCGGCTCGTCGACGCGCGCCTCCAGCGTGCGCCCGTCGGCGGTCTGCACCTGCACCTTGCCGATCCAGCGTGCCGGATACGCGCGGTCGACGTCCGGATCGAGCTCCATGCGCACCTTGTCGCGGAACGCGACCACGGCCGGATCCTTGTAGTCGGCGTCGAATTCGGCGAGCCCGGCGCGTCCTTCCACGGCCACCAGCCCGAGCACCGTGCCCATCGAGAACTTGGCCTGGTGAACGGTCTGCGGATCGGTGACCGGGCCGAGCACGTCGATCGCGCCCTGGTGCACGCGCGCGGTCACGCGCTTCACCGCGTCGGCCGCGAGGTGGTGCGTGCGCATCAGCTGCTGCAGCGCGTCGGCTGCCGGATGCGTATGGCGGCACGACGCGTGAAACTTGAACGAGGTCTCGGCGAGCGCCCAGCGCGTGCCGAGCCGGTCGGTGAGCCGTGCGGGCTCCGGATCGGTGGACATGCCGGCGGCCATGCCCTGCACGCCTTCGAGGATGTGCTGCGCGCCGGTGAGGCCGTCCTGCGCGAGGTACGCCGCCGCAAGCCCGGCCGCCGCCGCGTGGGCGGTGTGCAACTGCTTCGAGTCGGCCGCGTCGCGCAGGAACTCCCAAAGCCCCGCGCTTTGCGTGCCGGCCGAGCCGAACGCGTGCAGCATCTGCTGCGGCGACAGCCGCAGCAGGCTGCCGACCGCTGCCGCTGCGGCCAGCGTCCCGGCGGTGCCGGTGGTGTGGAACACGCGGTAGTGCGAGCGGCCCAGGAATTCGCCGACGCGGATGCCGACCTCGTAGCCGGCGATGCCGGCTACCAGGAGGTCGCGGCCGGATCGTCCGAGCGCCTGCGCGACGGCAAGCGCAGGCGGGAACACCACCGCAGCCGGATGAAACACCGAGCCGTTGTGCACGTCGTCCTGCTCGGCGAAGTGCGAGGCGGCGGCGTTGGCCATCGCGGCGAGCAGCGGGCTGCTGGCGCGGCGATGGATGAGGATCTCGCTCGGCCCGTCGGCCGGCCCCATCGCCTCGGCGAAGCGCGCGATCGTCTCGACCGGACGCGCGTCCTTGCCGGCCAGCGCGGACGCAAACCAGTCGAGGAACAGGTCTTCGGCGCGGCGCACGACCGGCCCGGGGATCGATTCGAAGGTCAGCGTGGCCGCGAATTCGGCCAGCGCGCGGCTCGGGGGGTGTCGCTCATGGAAGTCCTCAGATGACGCCGTCGCGGCGGAACCGCGCGATCCGCGCGGCATCGTAGCCGAGCTCGGCGAGCACCGACTCGCTGTGCTGGCCGAGCGCGGAATCGCGTCCATGCGCGCCTCGGTCATGCCGGGCGGCAGCAGCGCGGGCACCTCACCGGCGGGGGTGTCGACCGTGGTCCAGCGGCCGCGCGCCTTCAGCTGCGGGTGGGCCCAGACCTCGGCCATGCCGTTGACCTGCGCGTTGGCGATCTGCGCCTCGTCGAGCAGCGCCACCAGTTGCGCGGCATCGAGTTGCGCGAAGCGTGCGACGATGATCGCGCGCAGCGCGGCCCGATTGGCCACGCGGCGCGAGTTGGCGCTGAAGCGCTCGTCGGTGGCGAGCCCGGGTTCGCCGAGCACCTTCGCGCAGAAGACCTGCCATTCGCGCTCGTTCTGCAGGCCGAGCATCACGGTCTTGCCGTCGCCGGTCGGGAACGGCCCGTACGGGTAGATCGTCGCGTGCGCGGCACCCGCGCGCGGCGGCGGCGCCGCGCCTTCGAACGCGTAGTACATCGGAAAGCTCATCCACTCGACCATGCTCTCGAGCATCGAGATGTCGATGCGCCGGCCGCGGCCGGTGCGCCCGCGTTCGATCAGCGCGGCGAGGATGTTGCTGTACGCGTACATGCCGGCCGCGATGTCGGCGATCGAGCAGCCCGCCTTCGCCATGTCGTCGGGCGTGCCGGTGACCGACAGGAAGCCCGATTCGCTCTGGATCAGCAGGTCGTAGGCCTTCTTGTCGCGATAGGGGCCGTCGGAGCCGTAGCCCGAGATGTCGCAGACGATCAGGCCGGGGTGCTTCGGCGCGAGCGCCTCGTACGAAAGGCCCAGTCGCGCGGCGGCGCCCGGCGCCAGGTTCTGCACCAGCACGTCGGCGCGGCCGAGCAGCCGCGCGAGGATCTCCGGCGCCTGCGCGTGCTTCAGGTCGAGCGCCGGGCTCTCCTTCGAACGGTTGGTCCAGACGAAGTGCGAGGCCCGGCCGGCCACCCGCTCGTCGTAGGCGCGCGCGAAGTCGCCCACGCCCGGACGCTCGATCTTGACGACGCGCGCCCCGTTGTCGGCCAGTTGGCGCGTGCAGAACGGCGCGGCGATCGCATGCTCGAGCGTGACGACGGTGATGCCATCGAGCGCGCCCATCAGAACGACCTCGGCAGGCCGAGCACGTGCTCGGCGACGTAGGAGAGGATCAGGTTGGTCGAGATCGGCGCCACCTGGTACAGGCGCGTCTCGCGGAACTTGCGCTCGACGTCGTACTCGTGCGCGAAGCCGAATCCACCGTGGAACTGGATGCAGGCGTTGGCCGCTTCCCACGAAGCCTTTGCCGCGAGGTACTTGGCCATGTTGGCCTGGGCACCGCAGGGCTCGTGCGCGTCGAAACGCCGGCAGGCCTCCCAGCGCATCAGGTTGGCCGCCTCGACCTCGATGAACGACTCGGCGATCGGGAACTGCACGCCCTGGTTCTGGCCGATCGGGCGGCCGAACACGATGCGCTC
The DNA here is from genome assembly GCA_027493945.1 of Burkholderiaceae bacterium. Classification (GTDB taxonomy): domain Bacteria; phylum Pseudomonadota; class Gammaproteobacteria; order Burkholderiales; family Burkholderiaceae_E; genus Zeimonas. The sequence goes on from JAOSJU010000001.1 coordinate 2,758,187, forward strand.
GTTCGCGTATTTCGTGACCCGGTCGACGAACCAGTAGCCGTCACCGATGCACTCGGCGGCGATCAGCGTGCGCTCGGCGTTCAGGCCGTCGAGGATGTACCGGAACCCCTTGCCTTCCTCGCCGATCAGGTTGCCGGCCGGGATCTCGAGGTTCTCGAAGAACAGCTCGTTCGTCTCGTGGTTGACCATGTTCGCGATCGGGCGCACGGTGAGCCCCGATTTCTCGGCCGCGCGCAGGTCGACCATGAAGATCGACATGCCGTCCGACTTCTTCTTCACCTCGGACAGCGGCGTCGTGCGCGCAAGCAGGATCATCCAGTCGGAGTGCTGCACGCGCGAGATCCAGACCTTCTGGCCGTTGACGACGTAGCGGTCGCCCTTCTTCACCGCGGTGGTCTTGATCTTCGTCGTGTCGGTGCCCGTGGTCGGCTCGGTGACGCCCATCGACTGCAGCCGCCATTCGCCGGTGGCGATCTTCGGCAGGTAGGTGCGCTTCTGCTCCTCCGAGCCGTGGCGCAGCAGCGTGCCCATGTTGTACATCTGGCCGTGCAGCGCGCCCGAGTTGCCGCCGGCGCGGTTGATCTCCTCCATGATGACCGAGGCTTCGGTCAGCCCCAGGCCCGAGCCACCGTATTCCTGCGGAATCAGCGCGGCCATCCAGCCGGCCTTCGTCAGCGCATCGACGAACGCCTCCGGATAGGCGCGGTCCGCGTCGACCTGCCGGTGGTATTCGTCGGGGAACTGGCGGCACAGGTCGCGCACGCCGTCGCGGATGTCCTGGTAACTGTGATCGGAAGTCGAGCGCATCGTGATGTCCGGAAGGTTCGTCGGGCGCGGCGGCTCAGGGCAGCTGCGCAACGGCTTCCATCGCGAGGAAGCCTTCGTGATCGTGGGCCCACAGCCGCACCTGGCGATCGCCGTCGGGGCGCCCGCAAACCGTGAAGCGGTGGATGTCGAAGAGCGGACGCACCGCCCTGAACTCGAAGCGGCGCACGCGCGCCCGCGGCATCTCGCGCCGCAGCAGGTCGAGCAGCAGCGTCGCGATCAGGGGCCCGTGCACGACCAGGCCGGGATAGCCCTCGACTTCGGTGACGTAGCTGCGGTCGTAGTGAATCCGGTGCCCGTTGAAGGTGAGCGCCGAGTAGCGAAAGAGCAGCACCGGGTCGGGCGCGATCTCGCGCGAGAAGGCCGCATCGGCGGGCGCCGGGCGCGGCTCGGCGGCCGGCGCTCCCGGCGCGGGGTAGTCGCGGTAGACGATGTCGTGCTCTTCGGAGATCGCCAGCCCGCGCGCGTCGGCGATTTCGTGGCGCACGTTCACGAAGACCAGCGAGCCGCTGCGCCCCGACTTGCCGCGAACGTCGGCGATGCGCGATTCGCGCGTGATTTCGTCGCCCACGCGCAGCGCGTGATGGAACTCGAGCCGCCCGCCGGCCCACATGCGCCGCGGCAGCGGCACCGGCGGCAGGAAGCCGCCGCGCCCCGGCGTGTCCGTCGGGGCCGATCTCGCTCTGGCGCGCGAGCGGCGTGAAATACAGCCAGTGCCACAGCGGCGGCAGGTCGGTGCCGGGCAGCGGCTCGGGGTCGTCGCGGTCGAGCGTGGCCGACAGCGCGGCCACCGGTGTGGCCGTGACGAGGTCGGCGCGCCGCTCGGTGCGGCCGATCCATTCCTCGAGGTGCTGGATGTCCATGGCGGGTCTCGGGTCGCGCCTCGACGCGAAAGCCCGAGCTTGCGCGAAACCGTGGTTGCCGACAATTCGGAATTCCGCAAGCCCGCCTTCGGGCGCGCCTAAGGGGTCGATCGTCGTGTGAACAGGTCTACACTCCCATCCACGGCCGGCAATCGCCGGCCGGCCGCGGCCTGCCTTCATGTCCATGCACTTCGACCTGGTCGACCTGCGCCTGATGGTGCGGATCGCCGAAGCCAACAGCCTGACCGGGGGCGCGGCCGCCTCGCACATGTCGCTGCCGGCGGCGAGCGCACGCGTCAAGCATCTCGAGGAGCGCATCGGCGCCAAGCTGCTCTACCGCACCAGCCAGGGCGTGACGCTCACGCCGCCCGGTCAGGCCTTCGTGCAGCACGCGCGGCGGGTGCTGGCGCAGATCGAGCACCTGCGCAGCGACCTGCGCGAATACGCGAAGGGCGTGAAGGGCCACCTGCGGGTGCTCGCGAACGCCACCGCGCTGGGCGAATTCCTGCCGCCGGTGCTGCGCACCTACCTGCTGCGCCATCCCGACGTGAACGTCGACCTGCGCGAGCGCCTGAGCGACGAGATCGTCCGCGCGGTGTCCGACGGGCAGACCGACATCGGCATCGTCGCGGGAACGGTGCGCACCGAGAGCCTCGAAGTCCTCCCGTACCGGCACGACCGGCTGGTGCTGGCGGTGCCGGCGGGGCATCCGCTGGCCGGCCAGCCGGAAGTCGACTTCGCCGACACGCTCGAGCTGGACCACGTCGGCCTGCAGGACGCCAGCGCGCTGCACGGCTTCATCCGGCGCCTGTGCGAAGGGCTCGGCCGGCCGCTGCGGCTGCGCATCCAGGTGGGCGGCTTCGAGACCGCGTGCCGGATGATCGAGGCAGGCGTGGGGGTCGGCGTGCTGCCCGGCTCGGCCGCCCGCCGCCATGCGCAGACGATGGCGATCGGCATCGTCGCGCTGCGCGACGCGTGGGCGCTGCGCGAGCTGCGCATCTGCGCGCGCAGCCTCGAGGCGCTGCCGGGCTATGCGCGCGACCTGGTCGACCTGCTGCGGGACGATGCCCGCGAAGCCTTGCGCGGCGAGTCGGTGGCGCGGCGCCGCTGAGCGGCCGCCGGGCCTGCCGCAGGCGGTACCGATTGCCCGGGCCGTGCTGCGCGTCTATAGTTCGCCCCGACTGCGGCCGGCGGGCATTCGGGAAATCCCGATGGCAACCCCGGCGGCGAACGGCGAACATCCGTCAGGTTCAAGCAAAAAGGAGCAGGAAGATGCGATTCATCGGAGCAATGCTGGCAGGAGCCGTCGCACTGGCGTTCTCGGGCGCGGCGCTCGCGCAGGGGCCGATCGTCGTGAAGTTCAGCCACGTGGTCGCCGACGCCACGCCGAAGGGGCAGGGTGCGCTGAAATTCAAGGAAGTCGCCGAGAAGCTGCTGCCGGGCAAGGTGCAGGTGCAGGTGTTCCCGAACTCGCAGCTGTTCGGCGACGCGAAGGAGATGGAAGCGGTGCTGCTGGGCGACGTGCAGTTCATCGCGCCGTCGCTGTCGAAATTCGACCGCTACACGAAGAAGATCCAGGTCTTCGACCTGCCGTTCCTGTTCGACGACATCGCCGCGGTCGACCGCTTCCAGCAGAGCCCCGCCGGCAAGGCGCTGCTCGATTCGATGAAGAACCGCGGCCTGCAGGGGGCTGGCCTACTGGCACAACGGCATGAAGGAACTGTCGACCAACCGCGACAAGCTCACCCGCCCCGAAGACGTCAAGGGCCTGAAGTTCCGCATCCAGGCCTCAGACGTGCTCGAGGCGCAGTTCCGCGCGCTCGGCGCCAACCCGCAGAAGATGGCCTTCGCCGAGGTCTACCAGGCGCTGCAGACCGGCGTGGTCGACGGCCGAGGAGAACACCTGGTCGAACATCTATTCGCAGAAGTTCCACGAGGTCCAGAAGACCATCGCGGTCACCAACCATGGCGTGATCGACTACATGGTGGTCACGAACGCGAAGTGGTGGGACGGGCTGCCGGCCGACATCCGCAAGGGCCTGCAGCAGGCGATGGACGAAGCCACCGCCTTCTCGAACAAGCTGGCCAACGAACTCAACGAGCGCGATCGCAAGCGCATCGAGGAGGCCGGCAAGGCGAAGATCCAGCCGTTGTCGAAGGACGACGTGGCCGCCTGGCGCAAGGCGATGGAGCCGGTCTGGAAGAAGTTCGAGGGCGACATCGGCAAGGACCTGATCGACGCGGCGCTGAAGTCGAACCAGTAACCGCCGGGAGGCCGTAGCGTAAACGGGTGGCGGGAAGCCTTACGTGAAGACCGGCTGGGTCGGACGGATCGGAGGAGGGCCTCGTCGCCCTCCTCATTTCGTCGATGACGCTGATCACCTTCATGCAGGTGGTCGCGCGCTACGTCTTCAACTACAGCTTCGTCTGGGCTCTCGAGCTCACCACCTTCCTGTTCGGCGGCCTGATCTTCATCGGCATCTCGTACGGCGTGCGCGTCGGCGCGCACATCGGCGTCGACGTGCTGGTGAAGTCGCTGAAGCCGGGCACCGCCCGGGCGGTGACCGTGGTCGCCACGTTGCTGTGCATGGTCTACGCCGCGATCGTCTTCGTCGGCGGGTGGATCTACGTCGGCAAGATCCACGACATCGGCATCCTCGCACAGGACCTGCCGATTCCGGCATGGGTGCCGCGGGCGGTGCTGCCGCTGGGCTTCGCGCTGCTGTTCTTCCGCTTCGGCCAGGTGCTGGTGCGCACGCTCAGGGGCAAGCAGACGGCGCTGCTGGCCGACGAGGCCGAGGACGCCCTGAAGCTGCGCGCCGATGACTCCGGCAACGCACCGCGGGAGCGCGAATGACGACCGCGGCGCTGTTCGTGATGCTGTTCGTGTTCATGTTCATGGGCATGCCGGTGGCGGTCGCGCTCGGGCTGTCCTCGCTGCTCACGATCCCGGTGTTCGGCCACGACTCGCTCGCGTCGCTGGCGCTCAAGCTCTACGAGACCTCCGAGCACTTCACGCTGCTGGCGATCCCGTTCTTCATCCTCGGCGGCGTGTTCATGACCACCGGCGGCGTGGCCAGGCGGATGATCCGCTTCGCGATCGCCTGCGTGGGCCATTTCCACGGTGGCCTCGCGATGGCTTCGGTGCTGGCCTGCATGCTGTTCGCCGCGGTGTCGGGTTCCTCGCCGGCCACTGTGGTCGCGGTCGGCTCGATCGTGATCGCCGGCATGGTGCGCGCCGGCTATCCGCAGTCGTTCGCCGCCGGCGTGGTCTGCAACGCCGGCACGCTCGGCATCCTTATACCGCCGTCGATCGTGCTGGTCGTCTACGGCGCCGCCACCGAAACCTCGGTGGGCAAGCTGTTCATGGCGGGCATCGTGCCCGGCCTCCTGCTGGGCCTGCTGCTTATGCTGGCGATCTACGTTCTCGCGCGCATCCGCAAGCTGCCACGCCAGCCCAGCCCCACGCTGCGCGAGATCGTCGACTCGGGGCGCGACTCGCTGTGGGGCCTGCTGCTGGTCGTGATCATTCTCGGCGGCATCTACGGCGGCGTGTTCACGCCCACCGAGGCGGCCGCGGTTTCCGGCGGTCTATGCGTTCGTGGTCGCGATATTCGTCTATCGCGACATCGGCTGGCGCCAGTGCCCGCGATGCTCGTCGACGCGTCGAAGATCACGGTGATGCTGATGTTCATCATCGCCAACGCGCTGCTGTTCGCGCACGTGCTCACCACCGAGCGCATTCCGCAGATCATCGCCGAGCACATCGTGGCCTGGGGCATGCCGGCCTGGGGATTCCTGGTCGTGGTGAACATCCTGCTGCTGGTGGCAGGCATGTTCATGGAGCCCACCGGCATCATCCTCATCATGGCGCCGATCCTGTTCCCGATCGCCACCCAGCTCGGCATCGACCCGGTGCACCTGGGCATCATCATGGTGGTGAACCCGGAAATCGGCATGGTCACGCCGCCGATCGGCCTGAACCTGTTCGTCACCGTCGGCATCACGAACATGACGATCGGCGAGGTGGTCCGCGCGGCGTTGCCGTGGCTGTCGATCCTGCTCGCGTTCCTGGTGGTCGTCACCTACGTGCCGCAGATCTCGCTGTTCCTCCCGAACCTGCTGCAATAGGCTGAACGGGGCTCAATCCGCGGGAGCGGGGTGCACGATCGCGGCGCGGCGCGCCCGCAGCGCGGCGACGATCATCAGCAGCGTGCAGCCGACGAGCACGGCCACCAGGCCGGTCCAGCCGCCCGCACTCCAGGCCTTGCCCGCCGCCGTTCCGATGACGCTCGCGCCGAGGTAATAGCCGAACAGGTACAGGGCGGCCGCGAGCGCCGGGCGCTCGGGCGCGCGCCGCGATACCCAGCCGCTGGCCAGTGCATGGGCGGCGAAGAAGCCGAAGGTGCTCACCGCGACGCCGGCCACGATCGCGGCCAGCGGCGCAGCAAGGGTGACGAGCAGGCCCGCGGCCAGCAGCGCGAGCATGACCCACAGCACGTTGCGCCGGCCGTGGCGATCGGCCAGTCGCCCGGCCAGGGCCGAGGCGGCGCTGCCCAGCAGGTAGAGCAGGTAGACCGCACCGATGGCCGACTGCCCCAGCCGGTAGGGCGCGTCGAGCAGCCGGTACGCCAGGTAGTTGTACAGCGCGATGAAGGTGCCCATCAGCAGGAAGCCGATCAGGAACAACCAGGGCAGTCCGGGGTCCGCCCACATCGCGCGGGCATCGCGCAGGATGCGCCCGAGCGCCACGTCGTGCGCGCGGAAATGGCGCGAGGCCGGCAGGCGGCGCCAGAACAGCACCGCGGCCACCACCCCGAGGGCACCCAGAAGGCCCAGCGCGAGGCGCCAGGATTGCCCCTCGGTGACCATCGCCGCCAGGAAGCGCCCGCTCATTCCGCCCAGCGCGTTGCCGCCGATGTACAGGCCCATCGCGCGGCCCTGGGCGGCCGGGGCGATCTCCTCGGCCAGATAGGCCATCGCGGCGGCCGGCAGTCCGGCGATCGCGACGCCGAGCAGCGCGCGCAGCACCAGCAGTTGCGCGAAGTCGGCCACGAAGGCGGAAGCCGTGCAGACGACGGCTGACGCGGCAAGCGAAAGCTTCATCAGGCGTTCGCGCCCGAAGCGGTCGGACAGCACGCTGGCTGGAATCAGCGACAGCGCCAGGCCCGCGGTGCCCGCCGAGACGGCCAGGCTGGCCGCCGCCGGATCGAGCGAGAACTCCGCCGACAGCAGCGGCAACAACGGCTGCGTGCCGTAGAGCATCGCGAAGCTCGCGAAGCCGCCGAAGAACATCGCGACGTTGACGTGCCGAAAGGAGGGCGAGCCTGCGTCGAGGCGTTGGTTCGGCATGGTCGCGGGGCTCGGGAGGGTGCGCGGAGGGTGCTGGAGGTACCCGGGTATGCCTGTGACCGCTGCGCCGAAAGCTGGTCGGGGTGAGAGGATTCGAACCTCCGGCCTCTACGTCCCGAACGTAGCGCTCTACCAGGCTAAGCTACACCCCGAATTGCGCGCCTCCGGAACGGAAGCGGCTGATGCGCTGATGCGACCCGATCTGGACGATGCCCCGGCCGGGTCGGGATTGCCGGGAATCGTGAGCGCGGCCTAGCGGTCGCGCTCGATCGAGTAAGTCGTTAAGTATAGCAGGGCGTCGCGGTGCGCGGAAGCCGATCCGGCGGGCAGCAGCGTGTCGAGGGTGGCTCGCGCGGCGGCGGCCTCGGTGGCGGCGCGCTCGCGCGTGTAGTCGAGCGCGCCGGTGCGGTGGATCGCCGCCATGATCGCGTCGAAGTCAGCCGTGGAGCCCTGCTCCACCGCGTGGCGCACCAGCGCGCGCTCGGTCTCGTCGCCGCGCAGCATCACGTGGATCAGCGGCAGCGTCGGCTTGCCTTCGCGCAGGTCGTCGCCGACGTTCTTGCCGATGTCGCCGGTGACGCCCGAGTAGTCGAGCACGTCGTCGATCAGCTGGAACGCGGTTCCGAGGCGGCGGCCGTATTCCGCGGCGGCCGTCTCGACCTCGGGCGTGGCGCTGCACAGGATCGCGCCCAGCCGCGCCGCGGCCTCGAACAGCCGCGCGGTCTTGTAGCGGATCACCTGCATGTAGCGCGCCTCGTCGGTGTCGGGGTCGTTGCAGTTGATCAACTGCAGCACCTCGCCTTCGGCGATCGTGTTGGTGGCATCGGCGAGCACGCCCATCACCCGCATGTCGTCGACCTCGACCATCATCTGGAAGGCGCGCGAGTACAGGAAGTCGCCCACCAGCACCGAGGCGGGGTTGCCGAACGCTGCATTCGCGGTCTCGCGGCCCCGGCGCAGTTCTGACTCGTCGACCACGTCGTCGTGCAGCAGCGTCGCGGTGTGGATGAACTCGATCACCGCGGCCAGAAGATAGTGGTTACTTGCTCCCTTGTAACCCAGCGCCCGCGCGAAGAGCAGCAGCAGCAGCGGACGCATCCGCTTGCCGCCGGCGCCGATGATGTAGTCGGCGATGCTGTTGATCAGCACCACCTCCGAGCCGAGACGCTGGCGGATCACGCGGTCGGTTTCGGCGAGGTCCGAAGCCGGGGATCGGGAAGAGTTCGGAGGGTTTCATGGGGCGCAGGTATGCAGCCGCGATTATAGTCGGGCGCGCCGCGCTTTGACGGAGGCGTTCCGATGAAGGATAATCCGAGGTTTTCCGTTCTCGGGACGAGCGTTCTCAGGACACATTTCGAGAGGTTCCCATGTACGCGGTCATAAAAACCGGCGGCAAGCAGTATCGGGTTGCGGCCGGCGAAAAGATCAAGGTAGAACAGATGCCGGCGGACATCGGAGCTGAAATCACGATCGACCAGGTACTGGCGGTCGGCGCGGGCGACCAGCTTTCGGTCGGCGCGCCGCTGGTGTCCGGGGCGACGGTTTCGGCGACGGTGCTCTCCCACGGGCGGCACGACAAGGTCCGCATCTTCAAGATGCGCCGCCGCAAGCACTATCGCAAGCAGCAGGGCCATCGCCAGAACTTCACCGAGTTGTTCGTGAGCCGCATCGCATCGGCGATCGGCGAGGCGACGGCCGAGGTACCGGCGATCACGCGCCCGGCAGCCGAGGCCGGCGCCGAAGCTTAAGGAGTCAGCAACATGGCACAGAAGAAGGGCGGCGGCTCGACGCGCAACGGCCGCGATTCGCAACCGAAGATGCTCGGCGTCAAGGCCTACGGCGGCGAGACCGTCAGCGCCGGCTCGATCATCGTGCGGCAGCGTGGCACGCAGTTCCACCCCGGCGTGAACGTCGGCGTGGGCAAGGATCACACGTTGTTCGCGCTGGTCGACGGCCGGGTGAAGTTCGCGGTCAAGGGCCCGCGCAACCGCAATACCATCAGTATCGACCCGCTGCAGTGACGCGGTCCGCGGCGTCGCAGGAAGCCCCGCCGCGCGGGGCTTTTTTTGTCTGCGCATGCAGCGGCCGATCGCAGGACACCACGATGAAGTTCATCGACGAGGCGGCCATCGAGGTCACCGCCGGCAACGGCGGCAACGGCGTTGCGTCGTTTCGCCGCGAGAAGTTCATTCCCGGGGGGCGGCCCCGACGGTGGCGACGGCGGTCGCGGCGGCAGCATCCGGGCGGTGGCCGACCGGAACATCAACACGCTGGTCGACTATCGCTACCAGCGCAAGTTCGTCGCGAAGAACGGCGAGCGCGGGCGCGGTTCCGACCAGTACGGCGCGGCGGCCGAGGACATCGTGCTGCGGGTGCCGGTGGGCACGCAGGTCCACGACGAAGACACCGGCGAGTTGCTCGCCGACCTCACGGGCCACGAGCAGGAGGCGCTGCTCGCCCGGGGCGGCGACGGCGGGCTGGGCAACATCCACTTCAAGTCGAGCACCAACCGCGCGCCGCGCCAGTGCACGCCGGGCAAGGAGGGCGAGCATCGCCGCCTGCGGTTCGAGCTGAAGGTGCTGGCCGATGTCGGCCTGCTCGGCCTGCCCAACGCAGGCAAGTCGACCTTCATCGCGGCAGTGAGCAACGCGCGCCCGAAAATTGCCGACTATCCGTTCACCACGCTGCATCCGAACCTCGGCGTGGTGCGGGTCGGGGTCGGCAAGAGCTTCGTGGTCGCCGACATTCCCGGCCTGATCGAGGGGGCGGCCGAGGGTGCCGGGCTCGGACACCAGTTCCTGCGCCACCTGCAGCGCACGCGGCTGCTGCTGCACCTGGTCGACCTGACGCCGTTCGACCCCGACGCCGATCCGGTGCGCGACGCGCGCGCGATCGTGCGCGAACTGCGCAAGTACGATCCGGGGTTGGCCGAAAAGCCGCGCTGGCTGGTGTTGAACAAGATCGACATGATCCCCGCCGAAGAGCGCGAGGCCCGCGTCGCCGACTTCGTCAAGCGCTATCGTGGCCGCGGCCGGCACGCGGTGCCGGTCGAGCGGGTGTTCGCGATCTCGGCGCTCACCCGCGAGGGCTGCGAGCCGCTGTGCCGGGCGGTCAACGATTATCTCGAGTCGATCCGGCCGCCCGAACCGGACGCGATCGACGTGCGCTTCGAGGGCGCGCCCGATACGGTGACGGCCGCGGAGCAGGGCGCGGGCGGCGGCGATGGCGGGGGGGCCGCGCATGGCTGAGCGCACCGCAGCCCCTCTCGCGGAAGTCCCCGCTTCGGGCGCGGTAGCGCCCTTGCGCGACGGTCGTCGCATCGTCGTGAAGGTGGGTTCGAGCCTGGTCACGAACGAGGGGCGGGGCCTGGACGAGCAGGCGATCTCGCAATGGGGCGCGCAGATCGCCGAATTGCGCGCACTCGGCAAGGAAGTCGTGATGGTCTCGTCGGGCGCGGTTGCCGAGGGCATGAAGCGGCTCGGCTGGGCCCGGCGACCCAGCGCGATGCACGAACTGCAGGCTGCGGCAGCAGTGGGTCAGATGGGCCTGGCGCAGGTCTACGAGACCTGTTTTCGTGCGCACGGGCTGGGCACCGCGCAGGTTCTGCTCACGCACGAAGACCTGGCCGACCGCAAGCGCTACCTGAACGCGCGCTCGACGCTGCTCGCGCTGCTCGCGCTCGGCGTGGTGCCGATCATCAACGAGAACGACACCGTGGTCACCGACGAGATCAAGTTCGGCGACAACGACACGCTGGGCGCGCTGGTGGCCAACCTGATCGATGCCGACGCGCTGGTGATCCTCACCGACCAGAGCGGACTGTTCACCGCCGACCCGCGGCGCGACCCGCAGGCGCGGCTGCTCGAGCGCGTGGTGGCCGGCGATCCCGCGCTCGAGGCGATGGCCGGCGGCGCGGGCTCGTCGATCGGCCGCGGCGGCATGATCACCAAGGTGCTCGCGGCCAGGCGCGCCGCGAGTAGCGGCGCGCACACGGTGGTGGCTTCCGGCCGCGAGGCGCAGGTGCTGGTGCGCCTGGCCCGCGGCGAGTCGATCGGCACGCAATTCATCGCGCAGACGCCGCGGATGGCCGCGCGCAAGCAGTGGCTCGCCGATCACCTGCAGTTGCGTGGCTCGGTGCGGCTCGACGCCGGCGCCGCGCGCGCACTGGTCGCCGGCGGGCGCAGCCTGCTGCCGATCGGCGTGACCGAGGTCAGCGGCGACTTCGAGCGCGGCGAGGCGGTCGCGATCCGCGACCCCGAAGGGCGCGAAATCGCCCGCGGGCTGATCAATTACTCGAGCTCCGAGACGCGTCTGATCATGCGGCGCCCCTCGTCCGAGATCGAGTCCATCCTCGGCTTCATCGAAGAACCCGAACTCGTGCATCGGGACAATCTGGTCTTGCGCTAGCGCAAGACCAGATTGCGGCGAAGGCTAACCTGCCGCGCAGCGGCAGGTTAAGCCCGCGAAGCGGGCGGCCGAAGCCACAATCGCACAGCGCTAGCGCAAGACCAGATTGCGGCGAAGGCTAACCTGCCGCGCAGCGGCAGGTTAAGCCTGCGAAGCGGGCGGCCGAAGCCACAATCGCACAGCGCTAGCGCAAGACCAGATTGCGGCGAAGGCTAACCTGCCGCGCAGCGGCAGGTTAAGCCTGCGAAGCGGGCGGCCGAAGCCACAATCGCACAGCGCTAGCGCAAGACCAGATTGCGGCGAAGGCTAACCTGCCGCGCAGCGGCAGGTTAAGCCCGCGAAGCGGGCGGCCGAAGCCACAATCGCACAGCGCTAGCGCAAGACCAGATTGCGGCGAAGGCTAACCTGCCGCGCAGCCGGCGCCGCCGTGCTCGAATCCCTGCACGAGCTCCTCGGCCTCGTCGACCGGCACCACGCGGCGGTTCTCGCAGAAGAACCTCAGGCCGCTACGATTCTGCGTGTACAGCCGTCTGGCCGCCGCGAGTGCGGCCGAGGGATCGAGAATCGTGGTCAGCGAAAACACTTCGGTGCCCGGCTCGTCGGCGTCGGGAACCTGTGCCTGCATCGTCTCCATGGCCCGTCTCCTGTCGGATCGACGCAACCAGACTAGGCGGGCGGTGCGTCGGGCACAGGCGCCCGCCGCGCAGACGCCGCCTGTCACGGGACGAACGTCGGTTTCGGGCCGCAGGATGTTGCGTGCGAGCCACGGGGTCACCTGCGGTGGGGCTGCTTCACCGACCGTCGAACCGCGATCCGGACGTAGATCGCGAGGTTCACCGCGACGACGAGCGCGCCGAGCCAGCGCTGCGCCTGCGGAGTGAGCCCGGCCGGGTAGACGATCGGGATCAGATAGTGCTCGACGAAACCGCCCCCGTAACCCGAGGCGCCCGCGAGCCTGCGGAAATGGTTCTCGAGCGGCGTCAGCGGGCAGATCGCGCCGCTGAACTCGATCCGGGCGGCCCACGCTGCGGCCGGCAGGTGCACCGAGGCGATCCGCGGCCGACGGGCGACCAGCAGGCCCCCGAGCATCGCGAACGCGACGAATGCGAGGTGCGCCAGCAGCACTGCATCCGCGGCGAGCCGGGCGCCCATCGGGCACGCGCTCAGCTCAGCGGCACGAAGTCGTAGCCGCTGCCGCGCCGGACGATACGCCCGAGGCCCGGAGCGGGCAGGTGGTAGCCGCCGACGATCCAGTCGCCGGTGACGGCGGCTTCGAGCAGCCGGCGCCGGGTCAGTCGCGCCGCTTCGGCGTCCATGTCGAAGCGCACGGCCCAGTCGGGGTTGCGCACGAACAGCGCGGCGATGTTGGTCAGGTCGCCGAGGTAGGCGAAGGTCTGCCCCCGCGACGCGATCGAGAACGCAGTGTGGCCCGGCGCGTGCCCGTAGGCAGCAATCGAGCGGACGCCGGCGACGAGCTCGCTGTCGGGCTGGAAGCGCACGACGCTGCCGGCGATCGGCCTGAAGACGCGACGCACCGTATCGCCGCTCGGCGCGCCGGGCACCGCGGCCCGCCGCGCGTCGTCGGTCCAGAAGTTCCATTCGGGTGCGGGCACCATCAGCCGCGCGTTCGGGAAGGCCAGCGTGCCGTCGCGGTCGCGCAGGCCGTTGATGTGGTCGCCGTGGAAATGCGAGATCAGGATGGTGTCGATCGATCGGGGGTCGATTCCCGCGGCGCCCAGGTTCGCGAGCAGCCGGCCCGCAGTCGGTGCTCCGAACTGGCCGTTGCCGGCGTCCATCAACACGCGCCTGCCGTCGTGCTCGACGACGAACGCGGTGAACGGAATCGTGAGCCGGTCGGTGGGCAACCCCGCCTCTCGCAGCGCCTGCTGCACCTGGGGCAGCGTCGCGTTGCGCACGAAACCGTCGGCGAGCGGCGAGCTCGCCGCGCCGTCGCTGACCGCAGTGATCGTCGCCGCGCCGAGCCGCGCGCGGAATGCGCCCGGCGCGATCGACCTCGCGACCGGCGCGACCGGCGCGGGAGCGGCGCACCCCGCGACGAGCGGCAGCGATGTCGCCGCCGCGAGGCCGAGGCCGGTCCGGATGAACTGGCGCCGCGATGAGGTCATGGAGACTCCTTGTCGGGATGGCCACATTGTCGGCGATAGCGACGGGCGCCGCATCCCCGTGACGCGGAACGGGGTGTACGAAATGGGCGACAATCGCCACCACCGAAACCACCCAAGCATCGACGATGGCCGAGCAATCCTTTCACGGTGTCTTTCCCTACCTCGTGTCGCCCATCGACGAGGCCGGCAAGGTCAGGGGCGAGGTGCTCGGGCGCCTGTGCGACGACCTGATCGCCGCCGGTGTGCACGGGCTCGCGCCGCTGGGATCGACCGGCGAGTTCGCCTACCTGAACTGGGAGCAGCAGCAGCGCGTGGTCGAGGTGGTGATCGAGGCGGCCAACGGCCGCGTGCCGGTGGTGGCGGGGGTCGCCTCGACCACGATCGCGCAGGCGCAGGCGCGGGCGCGCACCTTCGAGCGGATGGGCGCTGACGGCATCCTCGCGATCCTCGAAGCGTATTTCCCGATCGACGACGACGGCGTCTACGCCTACTTCGAGGCGATCGGCAAGTCGGTGGATCTGCCGGTCGTGCTGTACACGAACCCCAACTTCCAGCGCTCCGACCTGAGCCTGCCGGTGATCGAGCGGCTGAGCCGGGTGCCGAACATCCGCTACATCAAGGATGCGTCGTCGAACACCGGCAGGCTGCTGTCGATCATCAACCGCGTCGAGGGACGCATGCAGGTGTTCGCCGCTTCGGCGCACATTCCGGCCTGCGTGATGCTGATCGGCGGCGTGGGCTGGATGGCCGGTCCGGCCTGCGTGGCACCGCGCCAGAGCGTGGCGCTCTACGAAGCCTGCCGGCGCGGCGACTGGGAGCAGGCGATGGCGCTGCAGCGTCCGTTGTGGGCATTGAACCAGGCGTTCGCGAAGCACAACCTCGCGGCCTGCATCAAGGGCGGGCTCGAGTTGCAGGGCTACGCGGTGGGCGCGCCGCTGCGGCCGCAGGCGCCGTTGAGCGCGGCCGGCGTCGGGGAGGTCAGGGCGGCGCTCGCCGCGATCGGCGCGCTGTAGCGATCGACGCGGCGCAGGCGCGCGAGCGCCGGCCGCAACCGGAATCGACAAGGAGAAACGTCATGTCAGGGCAATCCGCGCAGCGCACCGAGCGCGACACCTTCGGTCCGATCGAGGTGCCCGCAGAGCGGCTGTGGGGCGCGCAGACGCAGCGCTCGCTGCAGTTCTTCGCGATCTCCACCGAGCGCATGCCCGGCGAGCTGGTGGCCGCGCTGGTCGAGGTCAAGCGCGCGGCGGCGCTGGCCAACCGCGACCTCGGCCTGCTCGACGACGCGAAGGCGCAGGCGATCGTGCGCGCCGCCGACGAGGTGCTCGAGGGCAGGCATCCGGCGGAGTTCCCGCTGTCGGTCTGGCAGACCGGCTCGGGCACGCAGACCAACATGAACGTGAACGAGGTGCTGGCCAATCGCGCCTCCGAGCTGCTCGGCGGCGAACGCGGGCAGCGCCGCCTCGTGCACCCGAACGACGAGGTGAACCGCGGGCAGTCGTCGAACGACGTGGTGCCCACTTCGATCCACGTCGCGGCCGCCTGCGCGGTAGCGCAGCGGCTGTTGCCGGCGCTCGACACGCTGCATGCGACGCTGAAGGCCAAGTCGGAAGCGCATGCCGACCTGGTGAAGATCGGCCGCACGCACCTGCAGGACGCGACGCCGCTCACCGTGGGCCAGGAGATGTCGGGCTGGGCCGCGCAGCTCGGGCGCGCGCGCGACGCGATCGCGCGCGCGCTGCCGGCGGTATGCGAGCTGGCGATCGGCGGTACCGCGGTCGGCACCGGCCTGAACACGCATCCGGAGTTCGCCGCGCGGGTGTGCGCCGAACTCGCCCGGCGGCTCGGGCTGCCGTTCGCGCCGGCGCCGAACCGCTTCGCCGCGCTCGCCGGCCACGAGCCGGTGGTCGCGCTGCACGGCGCGCTGCGCGCGCTGGCGGCGGCGCTCACCAAGATCGCCAACGACGTGCGCTGGCTCGCCAGCGGCCCGCGCTCCGGGCTGGGCGAGATCCGCATCCCCGAGAACGAGCCGGGCAGCTCGATCATGCCGGGCAAGGTGAATCCGACGCAATGCGAGGCGTTGACGATGCTGTGCGCGCAGGTGCTCGGCAACGACGTGGCGATCGGCATCGGCGCGGCCTCGGGAAATTTCGAGCTCAACGTGTTTCAGCCGCTCGTCGCGCACAACCTGCTGCAGAGCCTGCGGCTGCTCGGCGACGGCATGGCGAGCTTCGAGCGCCACTGCGCCGCGGGCATCGAGCCGGACCGGGCGCGCATCGCCGCGCTGCTCGAGCGCTCGCTGATGCTGGTGACCGCGCTGGCTCCGCACATCGGCTACGAGCGCGCCGCCGAGATCGCCAAGCAGGCGCACCGCGACGGAGCCACGCTGCGCGAGGCGGCGCTCGCGCTGGGCTACGTCAGCCCGGCGCAATTCGACGAGTGGGTTCGTCCGGAACGGATGACGGCACCGGGCTGAGCGGCCGGCGCGATCGGGGTCGGGCGTTTCGCTTATGCTTCGTCGATGGTTCCGGATGCCCCCTCCACGGGTGTGGCTGGCCCTTCGGCTGCGCGTCGCAGCTCGCTGTCGGTGCTGCGCGCGTTGTGGCCGTTCATGGCGCCGTACCGGGCGCGCGTCGCGGTGGCGGCGATCGCGCTGCTGGTCGCGGCCGCGGCGACGCTGGTCGTGCCGATCGCGTTCCGCCAGATGATCGACGTGGGCTTCGCGGCGCGCGCGGTGGCTTCCGAGCGCGCCAACGTCAATCTCTGGTTTCTGGCGCTGTTCGGCGTCGCGGCGGTGCTCGCGCTGGGCACCGCGCTGCGCTTCTACAGCGTGTCGTGGCTGGGCGAACGCGTCACCGCCGACCTGCGGCGCGCGGTCTACCGGCAGGTGCTGCGCCAGGACGCGCGCTTCTTCGAGACGCTGAAGACCGGCGAGGTGCTGTCGCGGCTGAACACCGACACCACGCTGATCCAGACGCTGGTGGGCACCAGCATCTCGCTCGGGCTGCGAAATGCGCTGCTGTTCGCCGGCGCGCTGGTGATGCTGATCGTCACCAGTCCGCAGCTCGCGTCGATCATCGTCGGCCTGCTGCTGCTGGTCGTGCTGCCGATCCTGGTGTTCGGCCGGCGCGTGCGGCGGCTCTCGCGCGTGAGCCAGGATGCGCTCGCCGACAGCAGTGCGCTGGCCGGCGAGACGCTGAACGCGATCCAGATCGTGCAGGCCTACGCGCGCGAGCCCCTCGAGGCGCAGCGCTTCGGCGCATCGACCGAATCGGCCTTCGCCAGCGCGATCCGGCGGGTGCACGCGCGCTCGCTGCTCACCGCGCTGGCGATCGTGCTGGTGTTCGGCGCGATCGTGTTCGTGCTGTGGCTCGGGGCCCACGCGGTGCTCGAAGGCCGCCTGACCGCGGGGCTGCTGACCCAGTTCATCCTCTATGCGGCGCTGGTGGCCGGCGCCACCGGCGCGATCGCCGAGGTGCTGGGCGACGTGCAGCGCGCCGCCGGCGCCACCGAGCGGCTGCTGGAACTCCTCGAGGCCGAGCCGGCGATCCGCGCGCCGGCCGATCCCGCGCGGCTCGCGCCGTCGGGGCGCGGCGCGCGCGTGACCTTCGAGTCGGTCACGTTCAGTTATCCGTCGCGGCCGGACGAGCACGCCCTCGACCGGGTGACGCTCGAAGTGGCTCCGGGCGAGACGGTCGCGCTGGTCGGGCCTTCGGGCGCCGGCAAGACCACGCTGTTCCAGCTGCTGCTGCGGTTTCACGATCCCTCGTCGGGCGCGATCCGCGTCGACGGCATCGACCTGCGCCGGCTCGATCCGGCCGACCTGCGCGGCGCGATCGGCCTGGTCTCGCAGGACAGCGTGGTGTTCTCGGCCGACGCGATGGAGAACATCCGCTACGGCCGGCTCGACGCGAGCGACGCCGAAGCGATCGACGCCGCGCGTGCGGCGCATGCGCACGAGTTCATCGAAAAGCTGCCCGAGGGCTACCGCACCTTCCTCGGCGAGCGCGGCGTGCGTCTGTCGGGCGGGCAGCGCCAGCGGATCGCGATCGCGCGTGCGCTGCTGAAGAACCCGCCGCTGCTGCTGCTCGACGAGGCGACCAGCGCGCTCGACGCCGAGAGCGAGCGTGCGGTGCAGGACGCGCTCGAGCGCGCGATGCGCGGGCGCACCACACTGGTCATCGCGCACCGCCTCGCCACGGTGGCGGGTGCCGACCGCATCGTCGTGCTCGAGCGCGGTCGCGTGGTCGACGCCGGCACGCATGCCGAGCTGGTCGAGCGCGGCGGCCTGTATGCGCGGCTGGCCGCGATCCAGTTCGATCCCCGCATGGAGCCTTCATGAAGCTCGTACGCTACGGAAAGCCCGGCAGGGAAAAGCCGGGGCTGATCGACGCCGAAGGCAGCTTGCGCGACCTGTCGGCCGTCGTGCCCGACATCGGCCCCGGGCAGCTGTCGCCGTGGGGGCTCGCGAGGCTCGCAAGGCTGAAGCCCGAGCGGCTGCCGGCGGTGCGCGGCAAGCCGCGTTTCGGGCCGCCGCTCACCGGCACGACCAAGTTCGTGGCGATCGGCCTGAACTATTCGGACCACGCGGCCGAAACCGGATCGCCGGTGCCGAAGGAGCCGATCGTCTTCCAGAAGACGCTGAGCTCGATCGTCGGCCCGGACGACGACCTCATGCTGCCCAGAGGGTCGACGAAGACCGACTGGGAGGTCGAGCTGGGCATCGTGATCGGCAGCCGCGCGCGCTACGTGGCGAAGAAAGACGCGCTGAAACACGTGGCCGGCTACCTGCTGGTGAACGACGTGTCCGAGCGCGAATACCAGTTCGAGCGCAACGGCACCTGGGACAAGGGCAAGGGCTGCGACACCTTCGGCCCGATCGGCCCGTGGATCCTGACCGCCGACGAGGTGGCGAATCCGCAGAACCTCGCGATGTGGCTCGACGTGAACGGCGAGAAGCGCCAGCGCGGCAACACGCGCACGATGATCTTCGACTGCGCGACGCTGGTGTCGTACGTGAGCCGCTTCATGACGCTGCTGCCTGGCGACCTGATCACCACCGGCACGCCCCCGGGCGTGGGCATGGGCATGAAGCCGCCCCGTTACCTGAAGCCCGGAGACGTGGTGACCGCCGGCATCGACGGACTGGGCACGCAGACCCAGCGCGTGGTGCGCTTCAGCGCCTGAACAGGCGGGCGAGGCCGTCGCGCGGCCTCGCTACGATTCGTTGACGCGTTCCGTCAGGCCGGGGCCGCCGTGCCCGGCCTCGTCGGCATGCGGCCGCTCGGCCGGGTCGAGCGGCGCCTCGACGTGGCGGTGCCGCGCGCGGGTGCGTCCGCGCAGGTAGCGGCTGGCGTCGGGCAGGCCCGGGCGCGGTTCTCCCCGATGGAACAGCACGCGCGAAAGTTCGTTCAGCGCCAGGCTGTAGACCTCGCGCTTGAACTCGATCACCGCGTCGAGCGGCACCCAATAGTCGTTCCAACGCCGGGCATCGAATTCCGGCTTCTCGGAGGCCCGCAGGTCGACGTCGCAGTCGCGACCGACCAGCCGGAGCAGGAACCAGATCTGCTTCTGCCCGCGGTAGTGGCCGCGCCACTCGCGCCGCACCCAATGCTCCGGCACGTCGTAGCGCAGCCAGTCGCGGGTGCGACCGACGATGCGCACGTGCTCGGGCCGCAGGCCGACTTCCTCGTGCAACTCGCGGAACATCGCCTGTTCGGGCGATTCGCCGCGCTTGATGCCGCCTTGCGGAAACTGCCACGAATGCTCGCGAACCCGTTTTCCCCAGAAGACCTCGTCCCTCGAATTGACCAGGACGATGCCGACGTTGGGGCGATAGCCGTCACGGTCCAGCATGGCCCGCACCCCTCGATCCCATACAATTGAAACGATTATATAGAGCCGCCGCGGGTGCAGGAACCGCGGCGACCGCCCCATCCCGGACCGCGCATGAAAGCCTCCCGATTCCACCTCTCGACCCTGAAGGAAGCGCCCACCGACGCCGAGGTCGTCAGCCACCGGCTGATGACGCGCGCCGGGATGATCCGCAAGCTCGCCGGCGGCATCTACAACTACATGCCGCTCGGGCTGCGGGTCATCCGCAAGATCGAGGCGATCATCCGCGAGGAGATGAACCGGGCGGGGGCGATCGAACTGCTGATGCCGGTCATCCAGCCGGCCGAATTGTGGGTCGAGTCGGGACGGTGGGATAAATACGGTCCCGAGCTGCTGCGGCTGAAGGACCGCCACCAGCGCGACTTCATCGTGCAGCCCACCTCGGAAGAGGCGATTACCGACATCGCCCGCAACGAGCTGCGCAGCTACCGCCAGATGCCGAAGAATTTCTATCACATCCAGACGAAGTTCCGCGACGAGCGCCGCCCGCGCTTCGGCGTGATGCGCGGTCGCGAATTCACGATGAAGGATGCGTATTCGTTCGACCGCGACCGCGAGTCGGCGCTCGCGAGCTACCGGGCGATGTACGACGCCTATGTGGCGATCTTCACCCGCATGGGGCTCGTTTTTCGCGCGGTGGCAGCCGACACCGGCGCGATCGGCGGCTCGGCCAGCCACGAGTTCCAGGTGATCGCCGAAACCGGCGAGGACGCGATCGCCTGGTGCCCGCAATCCGACTACGCGGCCAACGTCGAGCTGGCCGAGGCGCTGCCGCTCATCGCGCAGCGCGGCGCGCCCGGCGAGCCGCTCGCGAAGGTGCCGACGCCGTCGCGCGAGAAGTGCGAAGACGTCGCCGAGCTGCTCGGCCTGCCGCTCGCGCGCACCGTGAAGTCGATCGTGCTGGCGGTGGACCGGCGCGAACCGGTGAAGGACGGCGCGCAGGATTTCGCCGGGGCGCCGCGCATCGTCGACACCGCGATCTGGCTGCTGCTGGTGCGCGGCGACCACGACCTGAACGAGGTGAAGGCCGGCAAGGTGCCGGGGTTGGAGGGCTTCCGTTTCGCCACCGAGGCCGAGATCGTCGAGCATTTCGGCTCGCCGCCCGGCTACCTGGGGCCGATCGGCACGCGCAGGCCGGTGCAACTGGTGGCCGACCGCACGGTCGCGGCGATGCACGATTTCGTCTGCGGCGCCAACGACGCCGGCTACCACTACACCGGCGTCAACTGGGGGCGCGACCTGCCCGAGCCGATCGTGGCAGACCTGCGCAACGTCCGGGCCGGCGACCCTTCCCCCGACGGCAAGGGCACGCTGGCGATCCAGCGCGGCATCGAGGTCGGGCACGTGTTCTATCTCGGCACGAAGTACTCGGAGGCGATGCATGCCGAGTTCGTCGACGTCGACGGCAAGTCCAGGCCGTTCGAGATGGGCTGCTACGGCATCGGCGTCACGCGCCTCGTCGGCGCGGCGATCGAGCAGAACCACGACGAGCGCGGCATCGCCTGGCCGCGCGCGATCGCGCCGTTCGAGGTCGCGGTGGTGCCGCTGGGCTACGGCAAGTCCGACGCGGTGCGCGCCACTGCCGACGCGCTGTACGCGCAACTGCTGGCCGACGGCGTCGACGTCGTGCTCGACGATCGCGACGAGCGGCCCGGCGTGATGTTCGCCGACTGGGAGCTGATCGGCGTGCCGGTGCGGATCACGATCGGCGAGCGCAGCCTGGAAGGAGGGGCGCGTCGAACTGCTCGCGCGCCGCGACATGCAGGCACAGGCGGTGCCTGTCGGCGAGGCGGTGCCGGCTGTCCGGCGCCTGCTTGCCGGCTGAGCGCCGCGGCGTTCTCATCGAGGCAATGCGGAACATCCTGATCCTGATCCTGCTGGTGTGCGTCGCGCTGGCGGGGCTCGCGCTGGCCGACCCGGCGCACGCCGGCGCGCAGCGCTACGAGCCGCTCAGCGCGTCGGTGCGCACCGCGCTGGCGGCCGCGATCGACGGCGACGACGAGCCGCCGCAGCCGCGCTTCGAGTCGGTGAGCCAGCGGGTAGACTGGCTCGCCGCGATGTCGAACCGCCTGCCGCGCCGCTGGAAGCCCGGGTTCCGGCAGCGCATCGAGTTCCTCGACACGGTGCGCTACGAGGCCCAGCGCGCCGGGCTCGATCCTCACCTGGTGCTCGGCCTGATCGAGGTGGAGAGCTACTTCCGTCGCTACGCGATCTCGCAGGCGGGCGCGCGCGGCTACATGCAGGTGATGCCGTTCTGGGCGGGCGTGATCGGCGACGGCGATGCCGCGAAGCTGTTCGACATGCGCGCCAACCTGCGCTACGGCTGCACGATCCTGCGCCACTACCTCGACATCGAGCGCGGCAACCTGTTCCGCGCGCTGGGTCGCTACAACGGCAGTCTCGGCCGCCCCGAGTACCCGAACGCGGTGCTGCGCGCCGGAAGCGCTGGGAGTTCAGCCCGCCCGGGCTCCAACGATCCTCGCCAGCAGTTGCGCAAGCTGCTGGCGCTCCTGCGGCGAGCATCCGGTAGCCAGCGCCGCGTCGTGTGCGCGCAGCCGCTGCCTGAGCTCGGCCAGCGCCGCCTCGCCGGCCGCGGTCGGCATCAGCGACTTCTCGCGGCGGTTCGAACCCTCGCCCGCCGCGATCCAGCCGCGCGTCTCCAGGAAGCGGATCACCGCGACCAGGTTCGAGCGCTCGACCGCCATCGCGGTCGCCAGCGTGCTCGGCCGGATGCCCGGATTGCAGGCGATCAGTTCGAGGGCGGTGAAGCGCGCCGGCGTGACGCCGGTGCCGGCGAAAGCGCGCGAGAATCCCTGCATGTTCGCGAGTTCGGCAAGGTGGATCAGGTAGCCGATCGCGTGTTGCAGCGCGCCATAGGCGACCGGCCCTTGCGGGCCTTGCGGGCCTTCGGGTTGCCGAGCATTGCGCCTGGACATGAGGATTGTTATAACGCATAGCTATCCGGGAGGGCAAATGAATCTCGCATCGAACCTGGAGCGCTGGGCCGCCGAGCGGCTCTCCCATTTGGCCGTGGTGTTCGAGGGGCGCCGCACCAGCTATGCCGAGCTCGATGCCGCCGCCTCGCGGCTGGCGCACGCGCTGCGCGCGCACGGCGTGGCCGCCGGCGACCGCGTCGCGCTCTACCTGCCGAACATCCCCGAATACCTGGTCGCGTACTACGCGGCGCAGAAGCTCGGCGCGATCACCGTGTCGATCAACGCGATCTTCCGCACCGCCGAGGTCGAATACCTGCTCGCGGATTCGGGCTCGAAAGTGGTGTTCACCGTGGGCGAGCTGGCGCAGTTCGTGCCGCGCGAGCGCTGCCCGGCGCTCGAACACCTCGTCGTCTGCGAAGGCGACGCGCCGGCCGGCGCCGCCACGCTCGCGCAGTGGAGCGCGGGCCGCGACGCGCGGCTGGCCGGCGTCGACTGCGCCGCCGACGCGCCGGCGGCGCTGCTGTATTCGTCGGGCACCACCGGGTTCCCGAAGGGCGTGACGCTCACCCAGTCGAACATCGCGACCAACGTCGCGACCGCCGCGAGCTGCTCGGGCTATCGCTCCGACGACCGGCTGGCCGCGTTCCTGCCGCTGTTCCACGTCTACGGCCAGAACTACATCATGAACGCCGCGGTGCTCGCCGGCGCCACGCTGGTGCTGTTTCGCCGCTTCGTGCCCGACCAGGTGCTCGAGGCGATCGCGCGCGAGCGGGTCACGATGTTCTTCGGCGTGCCGACGATCTTCATCGGCCTGCTGGCCATGGACCTGTCGAAATACGACCTGTCGTCGATCCGCTACGAGATGTCGGCGGCCGCGACGATGCCCGAGGAGATCTCGCGGCGCTGGACCGAGCGCTTCGGCCGCCGCGTCTACGAGGGCTACGGCCTCACCGAGTGCTCGCCGTTCGCCTGCTACAACGACCGGGTCGAGCACCGCTTCGGCTCGGTGGGACGCGCGGTCGAGGGTTTCGAGCTGGCGATCTTCGACGAGACCGACCGCGAGGTGCCGCGCGGCGAGTGGGGCGAGATCGTGATCCGCGGCCCCGGCGTGATGAAGGGCTACTGGAACCGTCCGGCGGACACCGCGCAGGCGCTGCGCGGCGGCTGGCTGCATTCGGGCGACATCGGCCGCATGGACGACGACGGCTACGTGTACATCGTCGACCGCGTGAAGGACATGATCAACGTCTCCGGCTTCAAGGTCTGGCCGGCCGAGGTCGAGCAGTACCTGTACAGGCTGCCGCAGGTGCAGGAGGTGGCGGTCTACGGCGCGCCGCACCCCGAAAAGGGCGAGCAGGTGGTGGTCGCGGTGGTGCCGAAGCCGGGCCAGGCGATCACCGCCGACGAGGTGATCGACTATTGCCGCGCCAACATCGCCGCCTACAAGGTGCCGGCGCGGGTCGACGTGGTCGCCGAGTTGCCCAGGAGCCCCACCGGGAAAATCCTGAAGCGCATCCTGCGCGAACAGGCCGCCAAGCCGTGATAGCCTGACCGACAATTCAGACAAGGAGGAGACCCATGAGCAAGTTCACCCGTCGCGACTTCAACCAAATCGCGGCTGCTTCCGCGGTCGTCGGGGGCAGCACGCTGGCCGCCCCGGCGCTCGTGCGCGCGCAGCCGAAGAAGCTGAAGGTGGGGGTGCTGCTGCCGCGCTCGGGGGCGCTCGCGTTCATCGGGCAGTCGTGCCAGCGCGGCGCCGACATCGCGCCGGCGCTGCTGCGCGAGATGTACGGCGTCGACATCGAGCTGATGAACGCCGACATCGAGTCGAACGTCGACGTCGCGCGCTCGCGCGCCGAGAAGCTCATCGACGAGGGCGCGCAGGTGCTGATGGGCGCCTTCGACTCGGGACCCACCGCCGCGATCGCGCAGGTGGCCGAGCAGCGCAAGGTGCCGCTGGTGGTGAACATCGCCGCGGCGCCGCAGATCACCGAGCAGGGCTACAAGTACACTTTCCGCAACTTCCCCAGCGCGGGCGACCTCATCCGCAACGGCCCGGGGCTCACGCGCGACCTGTTCCAGGCGACCAGCGCCGCGCCGCGCACCGCCGTGTTCCTGCACGTGAACGACACCTTCGGCATGTCGATGGCCAACGGCATCAAGGCGATCCTGCCGAGGCTCGATTACCTGCCGTTCAAGGTCGTCGACACGATCTCCTACGACCGCGAAGCGCGCGACCTGTCGGTCGAGGTCGCCAAGGCCAAGGCCACCAACGCCGACTTCATTCTGCTGGTGAGCCGCCTGAACGACGCGATCCTGCTGGTGCGCGAACTGGTGAAGCAGCGCTGGTCGCCGCAGGGCATCGTGAGCCCGGGCTCGCCCGGCATGTACGAAGCGCAGTTCTACAAGGCGCTGGGCAACAAGTACTCCGACTACTGCATCTCGAACGTGCCCTGGTACAACCCGAACGCGCCGCTCACGAAGCGCGTCGAGGCGCAGTTCGTCAAGCAGTTCCCGCAGGAAAAGCTGATGTTCCACGCGCTGAACGTCGGCTTCACCTTCGAGGCGCTGATGATCGCCGCCGACGCGTTCAAGCGCGCCGGCAGCGTCGATGGCGCGCAGCTGGCCGATGCGCTGCGCAAGACGAACATCACCGAGCACGTGATGATCGGCGGGCCGATCACCTTCGACGCCAAGGGACAGAACACGCAGACCGCCTCGGCCTGCATCCAGAACCGCAACGGCCAGCCGATGGTGGTGCTGCCGAAGGCGGCCGCGCAGGCGGCGCCGGTGTATCCGGTGCCGGGGTGGGGGGCACGGACGTAGGGCGGGGCGCGCCCGCATGCGCCGGGCGCCGCCGTCGCGCGAGCTGGGCGGCACGACGCTGTTGGCGCGGGTGGCGGCGGTCGCCGAGTCATGGAAACGCCGGGGTTCCCCCGGCATTTCTTTTTGGCTATGCTCGCGGCTGGGTCAAATACTTATTATTCATAACGATCCGGAGACCCCCGCTTGCCCCTCGAAGCCATCGCCAACATCGTCGTCAGCGGCCTCCTGACCGGCCTGGTCTACGGACTGATGGCGCTCGGGCTGTCGGTGATCTACGGCGTGGTGCGCATCGTCAACTTCGCGCACGGCGAACTGATGACGGTGGCGATGTACGTGGCGGTGTTCGGGTTCGCGCTGGCCGGGCTCGATCCGCTGTGGATGCTGGTGCCGGTGGCGCTGGCGTTCTTCGGCATCGGTTATCTGCTGCAGCGCGGAATCGTCAATCCGTTCATCGACCGACCCGAGCATTCGCAGTTCATCCTGCTGCTGGCGGTGGCGCTGGTGCTGGTGAACGCACTGCTGATCGCGTTCGGCCCCGACGCGCGCAGCGTGCAGGTCGACTACGCGCTCGACTCGTACGAGATCGGGCCCCTGCTCGTCGACAAGGTGCGCGTGATCTGCGCCGCGGTCGCGCTGGCGGCCTGCGCGCTGCTGTTCGCGATCTTCCGCTACACCTCCTTCGGCAAGGCGATCCGCGCCTGCGCGGACAACCTGCTCGGCGCGCAGGTGGTCGGCCTGAACGTCCGGCACCTGTACGCGCTCACCTTCGGGCTGGGCACCGCCTGCGTGGGCATCGCCGGCACGCTGCTGTCGATGCTGGTCGATGTCACGCCCGGGTTGGGCCCGGCGTACACGCTGCTCGCGTTCGTGATCGTGATCATCGGCGGTCTCGGCTCGATGATCGGCGCGCTCGCCGGCGGCGTGCTGATCGGGGTGTCCGAGTCGGTGGCGGGGCTGCTGTTCACCCCGTCGGCCAAGAGCATGCTGTCGTTCGCGCTGCTGATCCTGGTGCTGGCGTTCCGGCCGCAGGGTCTGTTCAAGGGCAAGTAGACCGATGGATCGCTCGCGGGTCGCGCTGCTCGTGCTGCTGGCTCTGCTGCTGGTGGCCCCGCTGGCGCTCGACCGATACCTGCTGTCGGTGATGATCCTGATCCTGTACTTCGCGTTCGTCGGACAGGCGTGGAACATCATGATGGGCTTTTGCGGACAGCTCTCGCTCGGGCACGCGCTGTTCGTGGGGCTGGGTGCGTACACCGCCGCGGCGCTGTACCAGCACTTCGGCGTGATTCCGTGGGTGGGCATGGTGGCCGCGGTCGCAGTCTGCGTGGCGGTGGCCTCGTTCATGGGCTGGCTCGCGTTTCGCTTCGGCATCGGCGGCACCTACTTCGCGCTGCTCACGATCGCGTTCGCCGAGTTCGCGCGCATCGGGTTCGACCACTTCGGCTGGGTCGGCGGCTCGGGCGGATTCTTCCTGAAGGTGATCCAGCAGGATCGCGTCGACCTGCTCAACCTGCGCGGCAACCCGCTGCTGTTCTATTACCCGGCGCTGGGTCTGGCCACGTTCGGCTTCGTGCTTTCGGCGTGGCTGCTGCGCGGGCGGCTCGGGTTCTACTTCCGCGCGATCCGCGACAACGAGGAGGCCGCCAGCGCCGCCGGCGTCGACACCTTCCGCTACAAGATGTTCGCGGTGCAGATCTCCGCGGCCATGACCGCGCTGGCGGGCGTGTTCTTCGCCTTCTACTACAACAACCTCTTCCCCGAGCAGATCTTCCATATCAGTCGCTCGATCGAGATCATTCTGGCGCCCATCATCGGCGGCGTGGGCACCTTGTTCGGGCCAATCCTGGGCGCGGCGGTGCTCACCGCCCTCTCCGAGAGCATCACCACGCTGCTGACCCTGTCCGGTTACGAGATCCCGGGCGCCAAGCAGATTCTCTATGGCGTCGCGCTCGGGTTGGCGATCATGTTCATGCCGAGCGGCATCTGGCCGGCCATCGCGAACCGGCTGGGATTGCGGCGCCAGGACGGGGGCGACGATGACGACGCCTGAGGCGCGCGGCGCCGCGGCGCAGGCGGGCGCCCCGATGCTCGACGTCGCAGCGGTGTCGAAGAGCTTTCGCGGGCTCAAGGCGGTGGCGCGCGCGTCGCTGTCGGTCGCGCGCGGCGAGATCGTCGCGCTGATCGGCCCCAACGGCGCCGGCAAGACCACGCTGTTCAACCTCGTGGCCGGTGCCTTGTCGCCCGACGAGGGCACGATCCGCTTCCTCGGCGCCGATATCGCCGGCGAGCGTCCCGACCGCGTCTGCGCGGCCGGTATCGGGCGCACCTTCCAGATCGTCAAGCCCTTCGCCGACATGACGGTGCTGGAGAACGCGATGGTGGGCGGCTTTCGCGGCACTTCCGATCGCAGGCTCGCGCGCTCGCGCGCCGAGCGCGCGCTGCATTCGCTCGACATGTGGCTGCAGCGCGACCGTCCGGCCTCGGCGCTGACGCTGCCCGATCGCAAGCGGCTCGAGGTCGCGCGCGCGCTCGCCACCGAACCGACGCTGCTGCTGCTCGACGAGGTGATGGCGGGCCTGCGCCCGACCGAAACCGACCAGATGGTGGCCGCATTCCAGCGCCTGAACGTCGAGCACGGCGTCACCATCCTGCTGATCGAGCACGTGATGCGCGCGGTCATGGCGCTCGCGCAGCGCGTCTACGTGCTGCATCACGGCGAGATCATCGCGTCGGGCACGCCGCAGCAGATCACCACCGATTCGCGGGTGCTCGAAAGCTACCTCGGCACCGGGGCGACGCACTGACATGCTCGACATCCGCGATCTGTCGGTGTTTTACGGCGATGCGCAGGCGCTCGACGGCGTGAGCCTCGAGGTGGGCGCCGGGCAGGTGGTCGCGCTGGTCGGCGCCAACGGCGCCGGCAAGACCTCGCTGATCCGCACCGTCGCCGGCATCCTGAAGCCGCGCGGCGGCTCGATCCGCTTCGACGGCCGCGAGATCGGCGGCCTGGACAGCCACCGGGTCTGCGATCTCGGCGTGGGGCAGGTGGCCGAAGGCCGCCAGGTCTTCCCGTCGATGAGCGTGCTCGAAAACCTGCAGGTCGGCGCGATGCTGCCGCGCGCGCGGGCGCAGGCGGCAGTGACGCTCGAGCGCGTGTTCGCGATGTTCCCGCGGCTGAAGGAGCGCGCGGGGCAACTGGCCGGCACGCTGTCGGGCGGCGAGCAGCAGATGCTCGCGATCGGCCGCTGCCTGATGGGCGCGCCGCGGATGATCATGTTCGACGAGCCTTCGCTCGGCCTGTCGCCGACGCTGGTGGCCGAGGTGTTCCGCACGATCCGCGAACTGCACGGGCAAGGCATGACGATCCTGCTGGTCGAGCAGAACGTGGCGGCCTCGCTGCAGCTCGCCGACCGCGCCTACGTGCTCGAGAACGGCAGCATCGTGCTCGAAGGCAGCGGCACGGCCCTGCTCGACGACCCGCGCGTCAAGGAAGCGTACCTGGGGCTCTGAAGTGCATCGTCTCCCTCCTCACGTCCGCCGGGCCCGGCGCGGCGCGCGTGCCGCGGCCGGCTGCGCGTTCCTCGCGGCGACGCTGCTGGTCGCGACGCCGCCGGCGGTGGCCTCCGCCCACCCCGACCCGATCGTCGACCGCTCGACCGGGCACGTGGTCGCGCGCGGCGACAGCCTGGCCTCGATCGGCGCGCGCTACGGCGTGTCGGTGCAGCTGGTCGTGCGGCAGAACGCGCTGGATCCGCGCAAGCCGTTGCGGCCGGGCCAGGTGCTGCAGGTGACCGCGCGCCACGTGGTGCCGCCGCCGCTGGACGACGGCATCGTGATCAACCTGCCGCAGCGGATGCTGTTCCTGTTTCGCGGCGGAAGGCTCGCGAGCGCGTATCCGGTGGCGGTGGGCCGCGCCAGCTGGCCGACGCCGACCGGCGAGTTCACGGTGCGCACGCGCGAGACCGACAAGACCTGGATCGTTCCGGTCTCGATCCAGGAAGAGATGCGCCGCGAAGGCAAGCCGGTGCTCACGCGGGTGCCGCCGGGTCCCGAGAATCCGCTCGGGCGCCACTGGATCGGGCTGAGCCTGCCGGCCATCGGCATCCACGGGACGATCGCGCCGGCCAGCGTGTACGGTTTTCGTTCGCACGGCTGCATCCGCGTGCACCCGGACGACGTCGCGCAGCTGTTCGATCGGGTGGCCATCGGCGAGCCCGGCCGCATCGTCTACCAGCCCTTGCTGATGGCGCGGGGCAGCGATGGCCGGATCTGGTTCGAGGCGAACCCCGACGTCTACCGCAAGGGCGCGGGAACGCTCGCCGACGCGCGCGCGATGGCCGTCGAACGGGGTATCGCGCAGGAGTCGTTAGACTGGCGGCTGATCGAAACCATGCTGCGCGCCCGCGACGGGCTGGCCCAAGAGGTCGGCGTCGATCGCGACGGCGGTGCAGGACGAGCCGCAGGGGGTGGATGATGGTCAGGATGCCGTTTCGCCGGCAGTTGTTTCGCATGGGGGTGGGCGCCGTGGTCGGCAGCGCCGCGGCGCGAGGCGCGCTGGCGATGCCGCGCCGCGCCGATCCGGCGATCGATGCGGTCGCGCGACTGGCGTTTGTGAATACTCACACCGGCGAATCGCTCGACGTCGTCTATCGCGAGAGCGGTCGCTACCTCACCGACGCGATCGCCGAAATCGACCGGGTGCTGCGCGACCATCGCAACGGCGAAGTGTTCCCGATCGACCGCGCGCTGCTCGACCAGCTCGACCGGCTCGGTACGCTGCTCGCCACCGGCACGCGGCCGTTCCACGTGATCTCGGGCTACCGGTCGCCGGCGACCAACGCGATGCTCCACGCGCGCAGCAACGG
Organism: Burkholderiaceae bacterium; assembly: GCA_027493945.1. Taxonomy (GTDB): domain Bacteria; phylum Pseudomonadota; class Gammaproteobacteria; order Burkholderiales; family Burkholderiaceae_E; genus Zeimonas. Next base: position 2,788,282 of record JAOSJU010000001.1, read on the forward strand.
CGTGGCGACGCGCAGCCTGCACATGTCGGGTCGCGCGATCGACATCCGGATGCCCGGCGTACCGCTGGCGACGCTGCATCGCGCGGCGCTGTCGATGCAGGCGGGCGGCGTGGGGTACTACCCGGGGTCGAACTTCGTTCACGTCGATACCGGCCGGTCGCGCAGCTGGGGCGCGAAGGCCTGATCACTGCGGGGGCAGCACTTTCCCCGGATTCATGATGCCCAGCGGGTCGAGCGCCTGCTTGACCCGCCGCATCAGCGCCATTTCCACCGCCGACTTGTAGCGGGCCGACTCGTCGCGGCGCAGCTGGCCCAGCCCGTGCTCGGCCGAGATCGAGCCGCCGAACGCGTGCACCGCGTCGTGCGTCACCCGGTTGATCGCCGGTTGCAGCGCGAGGAACTCCGCTTCGTGCGCGGGGCCGCAGCGATCGACCGGAGGCGAAACGTTGTAGTGCAGGTTGCCGTCGCCCAGGTGCCCGAAGACCACCATGCGGATGCCGGGGAAGCACCGCTGCAGCTCCGCGTCGGTGCGCTCGACGAACTCGCCGATCGCCGAGATCGGCACCGACACGTCGTGCTTGATGTTCTTGCCGGTGAGCGCCTGCGCCTCGGAGATCAGCTCGCGCAGCGCCCAGAGCCCGCGGCTTTGCGCGCCCGACGTTGCGACCACCGCGTCGCTGACGATGCCGGTCTCCATCGCGCGCTCCATCAACGCCTCGAACATCGCGGCGGCGTGCGCCTCGCCTTCGCTGTCGGAGGTTTCGAGCAGCACGTACCAGGGGCTCGGCTGCGCGAACGGCCGGCGATGCTCGGGAAAGTGTTTCGCGACCAGGTCGAGGCAGAGGTCGGAGATCAGCTCGAAAGCGGTGAGCGACGAGCCGAGCGCCGACTGCGCCTGCCCGAGCAGCCGCAGCGCGGCATGCGGATCGTCGACGGCGGCCATCGCGGTGATCTGCGCCGCCGGCTGCGGATAGAGCTTCAGCGTCGCCGCGGTGATCACGCCCAGCGTGCCTTCGGCGCCGATGAAGAGATCGCGCAGGTCGTAGCCGGTGTTGTCCTTGCGCAGCCCGCGCAGGCCATGCCGGTGTCGCCGTCGGCCGTCACCACTTCCAGCCCCGGGCACAACTCGCGCGCATTGCCGTAGCGCAGCACCGCGACGCCCCCGCGTTGGTCGACAGGTTGCCGCCGATGGTGCAGGAACCCTCGGAGGGCAGGCTCAGCGGAAACAGCCGGCCCGCGGCTTCGGCCGCGGCGCGCACTTCGGCCAGCGTGCAGCCCGCCTCGACCGTGATCGAGTTGTTCACCGCGTCGACCGCGCGCACCCGCTTCAGGCGCGCGAGCGACAGCACGATCGAGCGGCCGCCGCCGTCGGGCGTGGCGGCGCCGGCCAGGCCGGTGTTGCCGCCCTGCGGAACGACCGCGACGCGATGCCCGGCGCACCAGCGCACGACGGCGGCGACGTCGTCGACGGAGTCGGGCATCGCGACCGCGAGCGCGCGGCCGAAGTAGCGGCGGCGCCAGTCGACGACGAACGGCTCGAGGTCGGCGGCGTCGTTCAGCAGGCGGCCGCTGAAGCTCTGCCTGAGCGATTCGAGATCGATCGTGGGCGCGGAGGGCGTGGCCACGCTACCGGATTCCCGGCAGCATGCCCTTCATGCCGCGCATCATCTTCGCGAGCCCGCCCTTCTGCATCTTCTTCATCATCGACTGCATCTGGTCGAACTGCGCGAGCAGCCGGTTGACTTCCTGGACCGACACGCCGGCGCCGGCGGCGATGCGCCGCTTGCGGCTGGCCTTGATCAGTTCGGGCTTCGAGCGCTCGGCGCGAGTCATCGACTGGATGATCGCGTGCATCCGGCGCATCTGCCGCTCGGCCTGCGACATGTCGGCACTGGCGGCGGCCTGCTGCAGCTGCGACGGCAGCTTGTCGAGCAGCGACGACAGACCGCCCATCCGGTTCATCTGGCCGAGCTGCGCGGCGAAGTCGTTCAGGTCGAAGCGGTTACCGGCCTTCAGCTTCTCGGCCAGCGCCTTCGCCGCCGTCTCGTCGACCGCCTTGTGCGCCTCCTCGACCAGCGACACGATGTCGCCCATGCCGAGGATGCGATTGGCCATCCGCTCGGGGTGAAAGCCTTCGAGCCCCGACAGCTTCTCGCCGACGCCCACGAACTTGATCGGCGCGCCGGTGACCGCTTTCACCGACAGCGCTGCACCGCCGCGCGCGTCGCCGTCGAGCTTGGTGAGCACCACGCCGGTGAGCGGCAGCGTCTCGCGGAACGCTTTCGCGGTGTTGACCGCGTCCTGCCCCTGCATCGCGTCGACGACGAACAGGGTCTCGATCGGTCGCAGCTGCGCGTGCAGCGCGGCAATCTCGCGCATCATGTCTTCGTCGATCGCCAGCCGGCCCGCCGTGTCGACCAGCAGCACGTCGTGGTAATGCGTGCGCGCCCACTGCAGCGCCGCTGCGGCGATGTCGGCCGGCTTCTGGTCGGGGGTGGACGCGAAGAAGTCGGCCCCGGCCTGCGCGGCGACCGTGCGCAGCTGCTCGATCGCGGCCGGGCGGTAGACGTCGCACGAGACGGTGAGCACCTTCTTCTTTTTCGTCTCGCGCAGCCACTTGGCGAGCTTGCCGACCGTGGTGGTCTTGCCGGCGCCCTGCAGACCGGCCATCAGCACGACCGCCGGGGGCTGGCTGGCGAGGTCGAGCTCGGCGGTCTTGCCGCCCATCAGCTCGGTGAGCTCGCGATGCACCACGCCCACCAGCGCCTGGCCCGGCGTCAGGCTGCCGACGACTTCCTGGCCCAGCGCTTTCTCGAGGATCCGGGCGATGAAGTCGCGCACCACGGGCAACGCGACATCGGCCTCGAGCAGGGCGACGCGGATCTCGCGCAGCATCTCCTGCGTGTTGGCTTCGGTCAGCCGGGCCTCGCCGCGCATCGTCTTGACGACGCGCGACAGGCGTTGCGACAGGTTTTCGAGCATGGCCTTGGAGTAAACTGGGTCGGTGCAGATTCTACTGGTTATCGTTCACCTGCTCGCCGCGCTCGCCTACCTCGTCGCCTGGCGGCTGCCGGCACGGTTCGCGGGTGCGCTGATGCTGGTCGGGCTCGCGCTGCACGCCGGAGCGCTGTACGCGGCGGTCTACGGCGAAGGCGGCTGGCACTTCGGGTTCGCGCCGATCCTCTCTGCCACGCTGTGGATCGGCGTCGTGGTGATGTGGATCGAAGGCTTGTCGGTGCGGGTCGAGGCGCTGCGCAGCGTCGTGCTGCCGGTAGCGGCGCTGTCGGTGCCGCTGCCGCTGCTGTTTCCGGGCCTCGATCTGAGCGCGCAGGCCACGCGCCCGCTGTTCCTGCCGCACCTGCTGATCGGAACCCTCGCCTACGGCGTCCTGGCGATGGCGGCGCTGCATGCGCTGCTGATGACCGCGGCCGAGCGTGCGCTGCACGGCGGGGCCCGCGCCGCCGGCGCGGGCGGTTCGCCGTTCGCGCGCTTTCTCGAAGACCTGCCGCCGCTGCTCGTGCTCGAGCGTATCCTGTTCCGCTTCATCGGCCTGGGCTTCGCGCTGCTCACGCTCACCGCGTTCAGCGGCGTGCTGTTCTCCGAGGAGATCTTCGGCCAGCCGCTGCGCTTCGACCACAAGACCGTGTTCTCGCTCGTCGCCTGGACCGTCTTCGCGGTGCTGCTCGCCGGCCGGCGGCTGCGCGGCTGGCGCGGGCGCACCGCGTTGCGGCTCACCTTCGGCGGCTTCGCGCTGCTGCTGCTCGCTTACGTCGGCAGCCGCCTGGTGCTCGAAGTGATCCTGCATCGCCACTGATGGGCAAGCTGCTGTTCTGGCTCGCGCTGGTGGCGCTGGCCTTCCTGGCGATGAAGCTGGTGGCCATCAGCCAGCGCAAGCGCGAGGCGGCGCAGCGCGAAGACGCCGCTACGGGTGCGCAGGCGACGACGACGCGCACCGGCGAGGGTGCAAGGCGCGCAGGCGAGCTGGCCGGCGAGATGATGGTCCAGTGCGAGCACTGCGGCGTATTCCTGCCGGCTTCCGACGCGTTCGTCGACGGCGGGCACAGCTATTGCGATCGGGCGCACCGCGACGCCCACCGGACGCGGCAGCCTCGTCGATGAGCGGCGGTCGCGCTCCGGTTTCGATGCCGGATCCCGCGGCCGTTCCTGCCGACTCGTATCGCGCGGCCCTGCGCTGGCTGGCGACCAGCCGGGTCGCGGTCGCGCTGACGCTGCTCGCGTTCGTACCGCTGCAGGACGCCGGCCGCTTCGCGGCCGAGCTCGGCGACCCGGCCTGGTTCGAGCGGGTCGTCGTCGTCTACCTGCTGGCGGCCATCCTCTACCTGTCGACGCTGCACTGGTTCAACCGCCGCTTCGACGCGATGCTGGCGGTGCACGCGCTGACCGACCTGGTCGCGCTCACGGCGCTGATGCACGCGGCGGGCGGGCTGCGCAGCGGCGTGGTCGTGCTGCTGATCGCGGCGCTGGCAGGAGCGGCGGTCGTTTCGACGCGGCGCATGGCGGCGTCGTTCGCGGCGGTGGCCACGTTGCTGGTGCTGGCCGAGGCGAGCTGGCCGATGCTGCGTGGCGGCGGCGACGCCGGCATGACGATGACCGCCGGACTGGTGGGCATCGCCTGTTTCGCGACCGCGATGACGGTGAACTGGCTCGCGATCCGGCTGCACGCGCAGGAGGAGATCGCGCGCCGCCGTGGCGAGGACTTGCGCCGCCAGCTCGCAGTGACCTCGCAGGTGGTCGCCGAACTGCAGCAGGGCGTGCTGGTCGTCGGCGCCGACGGCGAGATCACGACGATGAACCCGGCCGCGCGCACGCTGCTCGGTGCAGGGGTCGAGGCGCCGTCGCTGGCGACCGGCGCGCCGCCGGTCGCCAGCGCGGCCTGGACGGTGTTGCGGCGCGCATATGCGCGCTGGCGCGAAGCCGGCAGCGCTGCGCACGACGAAACCGAGCTGAGCCTGCCCGCGCCCAGCGGCGGCGGCGCGGTGCGCATCGGGCTGCGCTTCCTCGGGGGCGACGGTCACGGCGACGCGGTCGTGATCCTCGAAGACCAGCGCCTGGTCGAGGATCGCGCGCAGCAACTCAAGCTCGCGTCGATGGGCAGGTTGTCGGCGTCGATCGCGCACGAGGTGCGAAACCCGCTGGCGGCGATCCGCCATGCCAACAGCCTGCTCGCCGAGCGCATCGACGATCCGGCGCTCGCGCGGCTGGCCCGCATCGTCGAGGACAACACGGTGCGCATCGACCGAATCGTCGAGGACGTGCTGTCGATCGCGCGCCGCGAGCGCGCGGCCGACGAGTCGATCGACCTGCAGAACTTCCTGAAGGGCTTCCTCGCGGAATTCGTCGCCGCCTCGGGCGCCGATCCGCGGCGCATTGCCGTGCGGCTCGAGACCGAGCGGCCGATCCGCTTCGATTCGAACCACCTGCGGCAGGTGCTGCTGAACCTGCTGGGCAACGCGTTGCGCTACGCGTCCGCAGCCGAGGGCGCGGTCATGATCGGCTGGCGCGAGCGCGAGCGCCATCGATTAGAATTGACCGTCGCCGACGACGGGTCCGGCCTGCCCCCCGAAATGCTGGAACACGCTTTCGAACCCTTTTTTACGACCGACAGCCGCGGCACCGGCCTCGGTCTGTACCGGCGCGCGAACTGTGCGGCGCGAACGACGCGACGATCCGCTACGAGACGGCCGCGCCGTCGGGGCGTTATCGCAGCGCGTTCGTCATCGAGCCGAAAAGGGGTTAGCGCGTGCCGACCACCGACCCCGTCGATTCTGCGCGCGCGCCCGACGCCCGCGTGGCCGGCCGCCAGCCGCGCGTGCTGGTGGTCGACGACGAGGCCGACCTGCGCGAACTGCTCGAACTCACGCTGGTCGGAATGGGGCTCGACGTCGATTGCGCGGGCAGCATCGCCGAAGCCGGCAGCCTGCTCGAGCGCCAGGCCTACGCGCTGTGCCTCACCGACATGCGCTTGCCCGACGGCGACGGACTCGGGCTGGTGGCGTCGATCAATCGCCGCTTCCCGCAGACGCCGGTCGCGGTGATCACCGCCTACGGCAGCGCCGAGAACGCGGTCGCCGCACTGAAGGCGGGCGCCTTCGACTACCTCGCCAAGCCGGTGGCGCTCGACGCGCTGCGCAGCCTCGTGCGCTCGGCGATCCAGCTCCCGGCCCAGCAACCGGCCGCGAGCGCAGCCGCCGCGCCCGACCCGGCCCTGGCAGTTGCTGGGCGAGTCGGCGGCGATGCAGGAAGTGCGCGCGCAGATCCAGCGGCTGGCGCGCAGCATGGCACCGGTGTCGATCGCCGGCGAGTCCGGCTCGGGCAAGGAACTCGCTGCGCGCCTGATCCATCTCTCCGGGCCGCGCGCCGCGCAGCCGTTCGTGGCGGTCAACTGCGGCGCCATTCCCGAGGCGCTGATGGAGGCCGAGTTCTTCGGTCACCGCAAGGGGGCGTTCACCGGGGCCGACCACGACCGCGACGGTTTCTTCCAGGCGGCCAGCGGCGGCACGCTGTTCCTCGACGAGGTTGCCGACCTGCCGCTGGCGATGCAGGTGAAGCTGCTGCGCGCGATCCAGGAAAAGCGCGTTCGCAAGGTGGGCGCCACCGTCGAGGAAGCGGTCGACGTGCGCATCATCAGCGCCACCCACCAGGACCTCGCGCAATGCGTCGCGGCGGGCCGCTTCCGCCAGGATCTCTACTACCGGCTCAACGTGATCGAGCTGAAGCTGCCCGCGCTGCGCGAGCGCCTGGAGGACATTCCGACGCTTGCCGAGGCGATTCTCGCGCGGCTCGCGCGGCGTGCCGGCATGGCGCAGGCGCCGCGGCTGGCGTCGATCACGCTGCGCTACCTGCAGAGCTACCGCTTTCCGGGCAACGTGCGCGAGCTCGAGAACATGCTCGAGCGCGCGCTCGCGTTCTCCAACGGCGAGGTGGTCAACGTCGAAGACCTCGGACTGAAGCCCGCGGTCGCCGATGTCGACGAGAACGAGCGCGCCGAGCCGGCGACCGAGGCCGACCCGCAGCCCGCCGCCGCCCATCCGACCGAGCGGCGCCCGGTGCGCGTCTCCGAAGACGGCATTCCCGAGTCGCTGCCCGACTACCTCGACCAGGTCGAGCGCGATGCGATCCAGCGCGCGCTCGACAAGACGCGCTACAACCGCACCGCGGCGGCGCGGCTGCTCGGCATCACGTTTCGCGCGCTGCGCTACCGGATGCAGCGCCTCGGGCTGAACTAGTGCTGGCAGCGTCGGGCTGGATCGCCGGCGCCCGACGCGTGCCTTCGCCGAACTTCGACGCGCGCCCGCCCGGCGTGGCGATCGACCTGCTGGTGGTGCACCACATCAGCCTGCCTCCGGGGCGTTTCAGCGGCGATGCGATCGAACGGCTGTTCGCCAATCGCCTCGATCCGCGTGCCGACCCGTCATTCGAGGCGCTGCGCGGCCTGCGCGTCTCGGCGCACTTCCTGATCCGGCGCCGCGGCGAACTGCTGCAGTTCGTCGATACCCGCGAGCGCGCATGGCATGCGGGCGCATCGCACTTCATGAGTCGCGAGCGCTGCAACGATTTCTCGATCGGCATCGAGCTCGAGGGCGACGGGAAGCATCGCTTCACCGAGCCGCAATATCGTCGGCTCGCGAAGCTGATCGAGCTGCTGCGCGCGCGGTATCCGTTGCGCTGGGTCGCGGGGCACAGCGATGTTGCGCCGGGGCGCAAGCACGATCCGGGGCGGTTCTTCGACTGGGAGCGGGTGCTGGCGTTTCCGCAGGCGAGCGGGCTCGCGCGGCCGTACTGACGAGGGCGCGTCGCTCGGGGGTTGGCGCGTCGCGGCAGGCGACAGCGGGCCGCACCGGGGGCGGGCGTTTTGCGGCCAGCGGAGAGCGCCGGCGGCGCGGCGTGCCAGGCCCAGTGCGCCGATGGCCGCAGCGGTCGGTGCTTCGCACCGACTCCCCTTGTGCTGCTCACGCCGTGGTCGTGCGGCGCAACTCTCTGCGCTCGCTACGCGAGCTCCGCTCGGACACAGCGCCGCAAGTCAGAAGTACGAAGCGCGCTTCGCGCGCCGACCCCGAGGCTGCGCTGCTCGGCGCCGCAGACATCGGCGCACCGGGCCTGGCCCGCCACGCCGCAGGCGCTCTCCGCTGGCCGCAGAACGCCCGCCCCCGGTGCGGTCCGCTGTCGCCTGCCGCTCGGGCAACGTCGGTGGTGATCTCCTCGCATCATTCGAGAAGTTCCTGCCTGCTTCGGGGCCGAGGCGCTACTAAAGCTGGGGCGAAATTTCCGCACAAGCCCTACATATAGTGTTCACGCCGGAGCGCTCTTCAGCGCGGCGAACCGGCGCTGCACGTCATCCGCGGGCGCGGGGTTCAACGACGACGATTCCGGCTGCGAAGCATGTCAGTGAAATGCATTTGGCAATGCAGCTTGACAGCCTCGCGTGAACGTGCTCGACGACGTGATGTGTTGCGTGAACGCCGACAAAATGTCGGCGGAGTCAAGCCGAATGTCGCCCGATCGTTGCAAGCAATCAACATGGGCCGTAAGATCGCGCTTGTGAATAACAGCGGGATCTCGCGGCAATACAGGTAGTTACCTCAAAGTATTGAAGCGAGACGTCAGATGCTGTCCTGGGACGAACCCATTTCCGCCGCGCCGGTTCGGCCGGCACCGACCAGAACTCCGGGCCTTCCGGCCGATGCTGCATCTGCACCGGTCAACGCGGAAATCGCCCTCTCGCCGGTGGCCTCCTCGCAGGCCTGGAACCGACGAGGGCGGGTGGTCATGAAACAGGATCCGAATTGAGGTCGATCGCAGAAACCAGGGGCGTGCCGTCGGTGACGACGATGCGGCACCCGCTGCCCGCGGGGCCTTGTTCCCCGAAGCGGATCGACTTCGCAAGAGCGCCGAGCCTTCGGGCCCGGCGTTTTTTTTTGCGCCGAATTCATTAGCGCAGGAACGGCAACACGCTTGCATCCTGTTCTTGCGCCGATGAATAGCTCGTACCGAACCTGCCTTCGGGCAGCCGGGCACGGGTTTCCATCATCGCAACATCCTGAGTAAAGGAGATTCTCATGGCAACCGCCAAGAAAGCTGCGAAGAAGCCTGCAGCGAAGAAGCCCGCCGCCAAGAAAGCGGTGAAGAAGGCCGCCGCCCGCAAGGCGGTGAAGAAGGCCGTCGCCCGCAAGGCCGTGAAGAAGGCCGTGGTCCGCAAGGCCGCCAAGAAAGCGGTCAAGAAAGCCGTCGCCAGGAAGGCGGTGAAGAAGGCCGTCGCCCGCAAGGCGGTGAAGAAGGCCGTCGCCAGGAAGGCGGTCGCGAAGGTCGCCAAGAAGGCCGTCGCCAAGAAAGCGGCGAAGAAGGCCGTCGCCGGGAAGGCCGTCAAGAAAGCCGTCGCCGAGGAAGGCAGTGAAGAAGGCTGCCAAGAAGAAGCCCGCGAAGAAGCCGGCTGCTGCCAAGCCTGCGCCTGCGCCGGCGGCCAAGCCGCTGAGCCCGGCCGCTGCATGGCCGTTCCCGACCGGCAGCCGCCCGTAAGCCTTCGCGCTTGCGCCGCGTGCGGCGCCGCCCTTCCGGGGCGGGGCCGCGGCCGACCTGGAATCCCGCGCGCGCCGACGAGGCGCCGCGGGATTCTTTTTCCTGTGCGAGAATCCTTCGCGATTCCCGATCGGACCCCATGCACCGGGCACTCTGGCTCCTGCTCGACACGCTCGGTAGCCTGCTCGCGACGGCGTGCGTGCTGCGCGCATACCTGAACTGGCTCGGGCTCGGTCCGCGCAACCAGGTCGGGCAATTCGTCGTCGCGATCACCGAATGGATCGTCCGTCCGTTGCGCGGTGTGCTGCCTGCGGCCCGCAAGGGGCCGCGCAGCGTCGACTGGGCCAGCCTTGCCGCGGCGCTGCTGCTGGCGATCGTGCTGGCGGCCGTCTGGATCATGATCTTCGGCCGTGGCCGCGCGCCGGTTTTCGGGGCCGTGGTGCTGCTCGCGCTGGTGTGGCTGGTCGAGTGGTCGCTGTGGCTGCTCACCGCGCTGGTGCTGCTGCTGGCGGTGCTGTCCTGGGTGAACCCTCATGCGCCGATCGCGCCGACCATCGACGCGCTGACGCAGCCGTTCCTGTCGCCGATTCGCCGCGTGGTGCCGCTGATCGGCGGCGTCGACCTGTCGCCGCTGGTGCTGATCCTGCTGTTGCAGATGCTGCTCACGCTGCTGAAGTCGGTGACGCCATCGTTCATCGCGATCGCCGGCTGAGAGCCTGTGAATTTTTCGCCGCGCAGGTGCACGAATCGAGCTGAGCAGCGTTGAGTGTCCATGCACACGAGACACGAAGCAGAATCCGAGCCGCGGGAGCGCGAGTTGTTCGAGGCGCTGGCGCCTGTCGAACGCTCGCCGAGCAAGCTGGTTGCATCAGCACGCGGCAAAGCGCGCGTGCTGATGCCCAATCGCGAGCAGGTGGCGTTGCGCCCGATGGACCTGGAGTCGCTGCTGCCGGCGGGGCATCGTGCACGGCTCGTGTGGGAGTGGGTGCGCCGACAGGATCTGAGCGCGATGTACGAGCGCATCGAGGCGCGCGAGGGCACGGTGGGACGCGCGGCGATTGCGCCGGAGATCCTGTTTGCGCTGTGGCTGTATGCGACGCTCGAAGGCGTGGGCAGTGCGCGGCAACTGTCACGGCTGATTCTCGAGCACGATGCGTACCGCTGGATCAGTGGCGGGGCGCAGCTGAACCACCACAGCTTGGCGGACTTACGCGTCGGGCACGGTGAGGCGCTCGACGAGATGCTCAGCGCGAGCGTGGCGATGCTGATGAGCGCCGGGGCGGTGAAGCTGGCGACGGTGGCGCAGGATGGGGTTCGGGTTCGCGCCAGCGCGGGTGCGGCGTCGTTTCGTCGTCGAGCGAGTCTGCAGGAGAACCTGGAGCGGGCGCGCGAGCGAGTACGTGGGCTGAAGGATCAACTCGAGACGGATCCCGGGCTCGAGAGCCGGCGCAAGGCGGCCGCGCAGCAGCGGGCGCGCCGCGAGCTCGAGCAGCGTCTGGAAGCGGCGCTGGCGCGTTTGCCGGAGATGGAGGCGATCAAGAAGCGCAACGGCAAGCCGATCGAGCAGGCGCGCGCCTCGAGCAGCGACGCGCAGGCGAGCGTGATGAAGATGGCCGACGGCGGGTACCGGCCGGCGTACAACGTGCAGTTCGCCAGCGACTGCGACAGCCACGTGGTGGTGGGGGGTGCAGGTGAGCACGAGCGGCTCGGACATGGCGCAGCTCGAGCCCATGGTCGAGCAACTGGAGCAGCGCTTCGGCACCACGCCCGATCAGTGGTTGGTCGATGGAGGGTACCCGGCGCACGAGCAGATCGAGGCGGTTGCCGGCAAGACCGAGGTCTACGCGCCGGTGCCGCAGGCACGCGCCGACAAAGGCGACAAAGACGAGCAAGGCGGCGGCGGTGGATGCCCGGGCAATCATGAGCGCAAGCCCGACGATAGCGACGCCGTCGCGCAGTGGCGCGAGCGGATGGCCACGCCCCGTGCCAAGGACCTCTACAGGCTCAGGGCGGCGACGGCCGAATGCGTCAACGCGCAGGCGCGCAACCGGGGCCTGCAGCGTCTGCCGGTGCGCGGACAGGCGAAGGTGCGCTGCGTGGCGCTGCTGTTCGCGCTGGCCCACAACCTGATGCGCAGCATTGTGCTGATGCCGAAGATGTTCTCGGACACCCAAGCTCCGTGCGCGATCGGCCCAGGCACCGCGTAAAGGAAGGAAAATGACCGAAAACCCGACTCGGGCGGCACCGGACGCGCTCCGGACCCCGGTGAATCGCTGGTGTAAACGCCGGACGGCTTCACCTGCCTAGGCGGGTCCGTTCAGACGCCCGCGCGGTGTCGGCCGAAAAGTTCACGAACTCTGAGGCCGCGATGCCTGCGCAGCCGAGCGTCGCGTGCAGCCGCCTCTTCCCGCCTGGCTGAGCGGTGCGCCGGACGCCTGGCGGATCCGCGTCGCGGCGCAGCCGGGCGCGGCGCGCTCGGAAGTCGTCGGCGAGCACGACGGGTGCCTGAAGCTGCGGGTGGCCGCGCCGCCCACGGATGGCCGGGCCAACGAGGCGATCGTCCGATTCCTGGCCGAGAGGCTCGGCGTGCCGGCGCGCTCGGTGCGGCTCGTCGCCGGGCACGCCGCGCGTCGCAAGCTGGTCGAGGTGGCGGTGCCCCTCGATGCGGGCGCGCTCGCCGCGCTGGTCTACCAGGGCGCGCGGCCGTAGGCCTGCGTGTAGCGGCGCGCGACTTCGTCGCGATCGACGCGGTGGTTCTGCGCCCCCTGGTGCTCGATCTTGATCGCGCCCATCACGCTGCCCAGCCGCGCAGCTGTCGACCCAGTTCGCGCCGCCCGCGAGCGCGTACAGCAGCCCCCCGCGGTAGGCGTCGCCGCAGCCGGTCGGGTCGACCGCGCGCGAGATCGTCGCCGGCGCGACTTCGGTCATGCGCCCCGGCTCGTAGACGCGCGAGCCATGGGCACCGCGCGTGACGATCAGCGCCTGCACGCGCTCGGCGATCTGCGGCTCGGTCCAGCCGGTGCGCTCGACCAGCAGCGACGCCTCGTAGTCGTTGACCGCGACCGCGGCGGCGGTCGAAACGAACGCGCGCAGCGCCTCGCCGTCGAACATCGGCAGTCCCTGTCCCGGATCGAAGATCCAGGGCACACCGGCTTCGGCGAACTCGCGCGCATGCTGCAACATCGCGTCGCGACCGTTCGGCGCGACGATGCCGAAAGCGGCCGGCTCGCCGGCACGTTGCGCGCTCGCCGCCGACACCGCGTGCGCGTCGCTCATCGCCCCCGGATGGAAGGCGATGATCTGGTTGTCCGAGAGGTCGGTGGTGATGAACGCCTGTGCAGTGTAGTGCTCGTCGAGCCGGCGCACCTGCGAGACGTCGATGCCCAGCGTGCCCAGCCGCGCCGGTAGTCGTCGCCGTCGCGGCCGATCGTCGCGAGCACCACCGCGTTGCCGCCCAGTCCGTTCAGGTTGTACGCGATGTTGGCGGCGCATCCGCCGTATTCGCGCTTGAGCTTCGGCGCCGGGAATGCGACGTTGAGCATGTGCACCCGGTCGGGCAGGATGTGATCCTTGAAGTGGCCTTCGAACACCATGATCGTGTCGTAGGCGACCGAACCGCTGATCAGCACGCGTCGTGACATCGTGACTCCCGGAATCAAGGGTAAAAGAGGACGACCGAGTAACCGGCTGGCTGCAGGTCGTCGGCCTCGAGTGCGAGCCGCACCGGCCATTCCGCGCGTGGCGGCAGCCCATCGCCGCCGCGCGTTTCGCGCAGGTAGTGGTCGGGGCCGAGCACCTTGCGAACCAGCACGCGGTTGCCTGCGTCGGTGAGCGTGAGTTGCATCGACGGCCACTGCACGCCATAGCCGGCGCGGTTGCGCAGTATTGCCGACATCGCCAGCACGCCGGGCGTGCCCGAAGCCCGCAGTTCGAACGACTCGATCGTGAGCGAGCCGAGGTCGCGCGGCGGGCCGATGTCCAGTCCGAATGGAGCCAGCACCGTCGACAGCGCCGGTGCGAGCGCCGGCACGCGCGCGGCGATCATCGAGCGTTCGGCGATCGTCCACTGCGCGCCCAGCAGCAGTGCCAGCAGTGCAGCGATGGCCAGCGCGAGCCGGCCGTGCCGGTCGGCGAACCCGATTCCGCGGCGGGCCGAAGAGAAGTAGTCGATCGCCGATTCGCCTTCGTCCTCCTCCAGCACGGCTGCGGAGGCGGCGGCCGCCGGCATCGCGGCGCCGGAAGCGGCGCCGCCGACCGGCGGGCGGTCGTGCCCGGGCGCCGCGATCTCGATCTCGGCGAACCCGGCCGGCGTCGTCGCGGTGAGCGATTCGATCTGCTCGCGCTCGTCGTCCACCAGTTCCACGGATCCCGGCCCCCGGGCGCCGATCGCATCGGCGGTGTCGTCGCTCATGCGCCAGGACTCGGGCTCCGGGGTGGCGGCGGTGTCGGCGTCGAATTCCGGGCCGCCGTCCGGGCTGGTGATCGGCGTTGCTCCTTCGGTTTCGAATCCGATCGGCAGCGGCGATTCCTGCGGCGTAGCCGGCGCGAGCCAATCGGCGTGCAGGCCGGTCTCGGCGGTTCCGGCGCCCCGGTCATTCGCGCCAGCCGGGATTCGGCAACCGGGGATTCATCCGCGGCGGCGTGTCCCGCGATCGCATCGGGCGATTCCGCGAGGGCGATTCCGCATGCGGCGTTCGCGCCGGCAGCTGTGTCCCCATCTCCGGGCGCGACGGGGGCGTGGCCAGGATCGTCTCGGGCAGGAAAAACGCGGTCTGCAGGTTGTCGCCGGCAGGCTGCATCGGGGCCGAAGCGGCAGCCCGGGCCTGCTTCGATTCGTCGACGTAGCGCAGGAAGTCGATTCCCGAGAACACGTGCTGGCAGGCGCCGCAGCGCACCAGGCCGCGGCGCAGCTTCAGCTGGTCGGGGACCACCTTGAAGCTGGTCTTGCACTGGGGGCAGGTGGTCGCGAGGGCCATCGATCTCGGTGAATCAGCGGGTCGTTCGCGCGGTGCTTGCGCGTCCGGCACCGATCATGACCGGCGCACTCCGGCCAGACAAGTCCAGCCGTCGAGCGAGCGCCAGCTTTGCAGCCCGATCGCCGGGTAGCAGGCGGCGATTTCCCGAGTCTGGCGATCGAGCAGGCCGGCGAGCACCAGCCGTCCGCCGGGGGCGACAAGCGCGCAGAGCAGCGGCGCGAGAATGCGCAGGGGATTCGCGAGGATGTTCGCGACCACGACGTCGGCGGGTTCGGGCTGCGGATCGCCGGTCGCGCGGATGTCGAGCGTCACCGCGTTGACCGCCGCATTGCGTCGCGCGCTCTCGAGCGCCTGCGGGTCGATGTCGATCGCGCAGACGCTGGCCGCGCCGAGCCGCGCAGCCGCGATCGCCAGGATGCCCGAGCCGCAGCCGTAGTCGATCACGCGCTCGCCGCCGCGCAGGTGCTCGTCGAGCCATTCGAGGCAGAGCCTCGTCGTCGGATGGCTGCCGGTGCCGAACGCGAGGCCCGGGTCGAGCACGATCGCGTGCCGGCCGTCGACCGTCGGCGGCGCCGCGGCGCCGGCATCGTGCCCCCGGTCAGGTGCCAGGACGGCGTGATCCAGAGCCTGCGTCCCACCGGGATTGGCGCGAATTGCGACTGCGTGGCCTGCACCCAGTCCTGGTCGGGCACCTCGCGCAGTTCGAAGCCGGCCGGCGCCGGGCGCGCGCAGATGGCCGCGGCGTGCGCGAGCAGCGCCGGCGCGTCGGTGTCCGCGGCCACCAGCGCAGCCAGCCGCGTGCGTTGCCAGCCGCTGGCCGGCGCCGGTTCGCCGGGCTCGCCGAACAGCGGCGCCTCGTCGCCCGAATCGGCGTCGGCGTCCTCGGCCTGAACCGAGGCGGCGCCGGCCTCGAGCAGCGCGTCGGACCAGGCGTCGACCGCGTCGCGCTCGACGACGAAGATGATCTCCGACCACATGGGAGCCTGGCGTCGCGCCGCCGCGGCTCAGGTGCCGCGCAGCGCGAGCTTCTGCTCGAGGTAGTGGATCGAGGTGCCGCCGGTGACGAAGTGCGCATCGGCCAGCAGTTCGCGATGCAGCGCGAGGTTCGTCTGGATGCCCTCGACCGCCATCTCGGAGAGCGCGATCCGCATGCGCCGGATCGCCTGTTCGCGGGTGTCGCCGTAGGCGAGCACCTTGGCGATCATCGAATCGTAGTTCGGCGGCACGAAGTAGTTCGTGTAGGCGTGCGAATCGACGCGGATGCCCGGGCCACCGGGCGGGTGCCAATGAGTGATGCGCCCCGGCGACGGGGTGAACTTGTAGGGATCCTCGGCGTTGATCCGGCATTCGATCGCATGGCCCTTGAGCACGATGTCGCGCTGGCGGAAGCGCAGCTTCTCGCCGGCGGCGATGCGGATCTGCTCCTGGACGATGTCGATGCCGGTGATCAGTTCGGTGACCGGGTGCTCGACCTGCACCCGCGTGTTCATCTCGATGAAGTAGAACTCGCCGTTCTCGAAGAGGAACTCGAAAGTTCCGGCGCCGCGGTAGCCGATCTTGCGGCAGGCCTCGGCGCAACGCGAGCCGATGCGCTCGAGCAGGCGCCGCGAGATGCCGGGGGCCGGGCCTTCCTCGATGATCTTCTGGTGGCGCCGCTGCATCGAGCAGTCGCGCTCGCCCAGGTAGACCGCGTTGCGGTACTCGTCGGCGAGCACCTGGATCTCGATGTGGCGCGGGTTTTCGAGGAACTTCTCGAGATAGACCGTCGCGTTGTTGAACGCGGCCTTCGCTTCGGTGCGGGTCATCGTCACCGCGTTGAGCAGCGCCGCCTCGGTGTGCACCACGCGCATGCCGCGCCCGCCGCCGCCGCCGGCCGCCTTGATGATCACCGGATAGCCGACGGTGCGCGCGATGCGCAGCACTTCCTTCGGGTCTTCCGGCAGCGCGCCTTCGGAGCCGGGCACCACCGGCACGCCGGTCTTGGTCATCGCCTCCTTGGCCGACACCTTGTCGCCCATCAGGCGGATCGATTCGGGGCGCGGGCCGATGAAGACGAAGCCGCTCTTCTCGACGCGCTCGGCGAAATCGGCGTTCTCGGACAGGAAACCGTAGCCGGGGTGGATCGCCTCGGCGTCGCTGACCTCGGCCGCGCTGATGATCGCCGGCACGTTCAGGTAGCTGTCGCGCGACGGTGGCGGGCCGATGCAGACCGACTCGTCGGCCAGCTTCACGTACTTGGCTTCGGTGTCGGCCTGGGAATGCACGACCACGGTCTTGATGCCGAGCTCGCGGCAGGCCCGCTGGATGCGCAGCGCGATCTCGCCGCGGTTGGCGATCAGCAGCTTTTCGAACATGTCACTCGATCACGAACAGCGGTTGGCCGAACTCCACCGGTGAGCCGTTGTCGACCAGCACCGCCTTGATCGTGCCGGTCTTGTCGGCCTCGATCTCGTTCATCAGCTTCATCGCCTCGATGATGCACAGCGTGTCGCCTTCCTTCACTTCGCTGCCCACCGAGACGAAGGGCTCCGCTCCCGGCTGCGCCGACCGGTAGAAGGTGCCGACCATTGGCGACTTGACCATGTGGCCGGCCGGCACCTCGGGCGCCGCAGCGGCAGCCGCCGGCGCCGCGACCGGCGCAGCGGGCACAGCCGCGGCCGCCGCGAGCGGCATCGGCGGCGACAGCCCCGCCGTGCCGTACGGGCTCTTGACGATGCGCACCCTGCCGTCGCCCTCGGTGATTTCGAGCTCTGAAATGCCCGATTCGGCCACCAGGTCGATCAGGGTCTTGAGTTTTCGCAGGTCCATGGCAATCAGCCTTGTTTCGAGGAGCGCCGCCCGGCCCCGGCGGTTGCGTCGCCGTGCAGCGACTCGATCGCGGCCTGCACGGCGAGGCGGTAGCCGGTCGCGCCAGAGCCGACGATCACGCCGGCAGCCGGTCGGACAGGTACGAGTGGTGCCGGAATGGCTCGCGGCGATGGATGTTCGACAGGTGCACCTCGATGAACGGCACACCGGTCGCCGCCAGCGCGTCGCGTAGCGCCACGCTGGTGTGAGTGAACGCGGCGGGGTTGATCACGATGAAATCGACCCCCGCGCCGCGCGCCGACTGGATCCGGTCGACGAGCGCGCCCTCGTGATTCGACTGGAAACTCTCCAGTCGGCAGCCCGCGGCTTTGGCGATCGCGGCGACGCTCGCGTCGATCTGCTTCAGCGTGGTTGCGCCGTAGATCGCGGGCTCGCGCTCCCCGAGCAGGTTCAGGTTCGGGCCGTGGATGACCCAGAGCAGTCTCGGCATCGTCGGATTCGTTGAAATTAGGCGAACTTGAGCGAAATAGTGCGCCTTTATACGCCTGTTCGACGAAGAGCGCCAGAATTTTTCGCGCCGTGAAGCGCCGCCTCAGAGGACGCGCTGGATGGCTTCCCGAAGCTCGGCGGTCTTGAAACGCCCCAGCGTTCGCCATACGACGCTGCCGTCGCGGGAGAGGACGACGGTGAAGGGAAGGGCACCCGCCGTGTTGCCCAGCCGGCGTACCAGTTCGAGGCCACTGTTGCCGGCAACGACCAGAGGATACCGCATCGGGGTCTTGCGCGAAAATTGGCCGATGTTGGCCGCCGAATCGATGCCGATGCCGATGATCTGCAGTCCGCGGCCGCGGAACTCGTCGCCGATGTCCGACAACTCCGGCATCTCCTCCACGCACGGCGGGCACCAGGTGGCCCAGAAGTTCACCACCGCGGGCTGGCGGCGCAGCGTGGCGAGTGCCGTCGGGCGGCCCTCGGCGTCGGGCAGCGTAAGTCCGTAGAGCAGTTCGATCGCCTCGCCGTCGGCGTCGCCGATCGTGTAGCGGCGCGAGGCCACCCAGGCGCCGAAGCCGCCGAAGCCGAGCGCGGACGCCCCCAGCGCGAGCCAGCGTCTGCGGTTCATGCCTGGGCGAGCCGCTCGAGCAGCGCCGCGCGGTCGCCGCGCTCCGCGCCGGCCGGCCCCCCGCGGAGAGCGCCGCGCACGTCGTCGTGCGCGTACAGCGACAGCAGCACCGGCGCGTCGTCGAGATAGAAGCCGATCGCCTCGACCTCCGCGCCGCTGCGGAAGTGGGGCACCGTCGACACTTCGAAGTCGACGCCCTCGTTCAGCAGTTCCATCTCGACGTCCTTCGGGTTGTCATGGAACAGCTGCAGGTGGATCGGCGCGTGCTCGGTGACGACGCCCTTCCAGACCGCCCCGGTGAGGTAGGGGTGGAACGCCCGCAGCCGCTGCATCAGTGCCGCCGCGGTGCGCCGCCTGCGCGCGACTCGCTGCGCGTGGTCGGCGTCGAACAATTCGAGGTGCTCGCGCAGCGCGGCGTCGATCTCGTCGTTGTCGGGAATCGAGCCCTTGGGCGCCGAGCGGTCGCCGAGCACCTGGCGCAGCGCCTTCTTCTTGGCGCCGGCGTAGTCGAGGCCGGAGTCGGCGATCAGGCGCGCAGCGGCGGCGGCGAGCTCGAGCCGCAGGGGGTCGGGAGCTTCGTGCATGTCTGTAGAATCCGTGGCTCGCCATTATCGCTCCGATGCACATCCACATCCTCGGCATCTGCGGCACCTTCATGGGCGGCATCGCCGCGATCGCCACCCGGGCCGGCCACCGCGTCACGGGTTGCGACGCCAACGTCTATCCGCCGATGAGCGACCAGCTGCGCTCGCTCGGCATCGAACTGGTCGAGGGCTTCGACGCGTCGCAGCTGGCCATCCGCCCAGACCTCTGGGTGGTCGGCAACGTCGTCTCGCGCGGCAATCCGCTGATCGAGGCGATTCTCGATGCGCGCGAGCCCTACACCTCCGGCCCGCAGTGGCTCGCCGAGCAAGTGCTGCGCACGAAGTGGGTGCTCGCAGTCGCCGGGACCCACGGCAAGACGACCACTGCATCGATGTTGGCCTGGATCCTCGAGGCCGCGGGGCGCGAGCCGGGATTCCTGATCGGTGGCGTGCCGGGGAACTTCCCGGTGTCGGCGCGGCTGGGCGCCAGCGAGCTGTTCGTCATCGAGGCCGACGAGTACGACACCGCGTTTTTCGACAAGCGCTCGAAGTTCGTGCACTACCGCCCTCGCACTGCGGTGTTGAACAACCTCGAGTTCGATCACGCCGACATCTTCCCGGATCTCGCGGCAATCGAGACCCAATTCCATCACCTGGTGCGCACTGTGCCGCGCAACGGCCGGCTCGTGGTCAATGCGACCGAGCCCGCGCTGGAGCGTGTGCTGGCGCGAGGGTCGTGGAGCGAGCGCGAGGATTTCCTGTCGCCGCAAGGGTGGTCGCTCGACCGGATCGAAGAACAGCCGGAAGCGACTTCGTTCGACGTGCGCTTCGGCGAGCGGCCTCTCGGCCGATGCCGCCTGGCCCTGTCGGGCGCGCACAGCCGCGCCAATGCCCTGGCGGCGATCGCCGCCGCGCGCCACGCCGGGGTCGAGCCGGCGCGTGCCATCGAAGCGCTGGGCGAATTCGGCGGCGTGCGCCGGCGGCTGGAACTGCGGGGCCGCGCGGGCGGCGTCGCGGTGATCGACGATTTCGCCCACCACCCGACCGCGATCGCCACGACGCTGTCGGGTCTTCGCGAACGCCTGGGGGCGTCGGCGCGCATCCTCGCGGTGCTCGAGCCGCGTTCGAACACGATGAAGCTGGGCACGATGGCGGCGCAACTGCCGGCCAGCCTGGCCGCTGCCGACCAGGTGTTCTGCTACAGCGGCGGACTGGGCTGGAACGTAGCGGCCGCGCTGGCGCCGCTCGGCGCGCGCGCGGCGGTCGAGCCCGACTTCGAACGGCTGGTCGCCGCGGTCGTCGCGGCGGCGCGGCCGGGCGACACGATCCTGGTGATGAGCAACGGCGGCTTCGGCGGCATCCACCAGCGCCTGCTCGACGCGCTGGCGGGGCGCTGAGATGCGCGCGAGCGCGCGGTCGCGCCTCGTCTATCTCCACGGGTTTCGCTCGTCGCCGCAGTCGTTCAAGGCGCGGTTGCTCGGGGAGCGGCTCGCCGGGCTCGGGCTCGCGGAGCGCTTTGCCTGCCCGCAGCTGCCGGCCTCGCCGGCCGCGGCGGTCGACCTGGTGCTGCGCGAAATCGCCCCGGGGCCCGCCGACACGCTGGTGGGCAGCTCGCTGGGCGGGTACTACGCGACCTGGTTCGCCGAGCGCAGCGGCTGCCGCGCGGTGCTGCTCAATCCGGCCGTCTTTCCTGCACGCGACCTCGCCGCCCATACCGGCGCGCAGCGGATGTACCACAGCGACGACGAGTTCGTCTTCGAGTCGCGCTATCTCGGCGAACTGGCGCAGCTCGAGGCCGCGCCGAGCCGCCTCGAGCGCTACCTGCTGATCGCGGCCAGGGGCGACGAACTGCTCGACTGGCGGGAGATGGTCGCGAAGTACCGCGGCGCCCCGACGATCCTGCTCGACGGCGGCGACCACGGGCTGTCGGAGTTTTCCGCGCTCGTCGACCGGGTCCTGGCTTTTGCGGGCATGGTCGGCGGCGCAAGCGATTCGAACCCTCCTGCGGAGCAGACATGAGACTGAAGGACAAGGTGGCGATCATCACCGGGGCGACCGGCGGGATCGGGATGGCGACCGCGCGCAAGTTCGCACGCGAGGGCGCCCGCGTGGTGATTGCCGACCTCGACGCCGGGCGCGTCGAGGCCGCCCGCGCGGAGATCGCCGCAACGGGCGCGCAGACCCTGGGCGTGCGGCTCGACGTGACCGACGCAGCCAGCGTCGCGGCGATGGTCGAGGCGGTGAAGGCGGCCTGGGGCCGCATCGATTGCCTGCTGAACAATGCCGGCATCACGCAGGACGCCAGGCTGGTGAAGATGAGTGCCGGGCAGTTCGACCGCGTGATCGAGGTGAACCTGAAGGGGGTGTTCCTGTGCACCCAGGCAGTCGCCGACACGATGATCGCGCAGGGCTCGGGGGTCATCCTGAATGCCTCGTCGGTGGTCGGCCTGTACGGCAATTTCGGGCAGACGAACTATGCGGCGACCAAGGCGGGGCTGATCGGCTTCACCAAGACCTGGGCGCGCGAACTGGGCCCGAAGGGGGTGCGCGCGATCGCCGTGTGCCCGGGCTTCGTCGTCACGCCGATTCTCGACTCGATTCCGCCGGCGGTCATGCAGAAGATGGTCGAGAAAGTGCCGCTGGGCCGCCTCGGGCAGCCCGACGAAATCGCCAACGTCTACGCGTTCCTCGCCTCGGACGAGGCGTCCTACATCAATGGCGCGGTGATCGAGGTCTCGGGCGGGATCATGCTGTAGGGGCGGCTCTATAATCGACCGCCTGATGAAGCACCTCCTGTTCGACGACAACGGCGAGTTCCGGGCGGGTTCGACCCTGTCCGAGGCGGGCGCCAGCCTTCAGGTCGAACTGGCCAGCGGCAAGCGCGTCAAGATCAAGTCGGCACAGGTCCTGCTGCGGTTCGACGCGTCGTCCCCCGATGCGCTGCTGCCTGCCGCGCGCAAGCTGGCCGAGGACATCGACACCGATTTCCTGTGGGAGTGCGCGCCGCAGCAGGAATTCGGCTTCGAGGAACTCGCGCGCGACTACTTCGGCCATGCGCCCGGGCCGGTCGAAGCCACCGCGTTGCTGCTGAAGCTGCACGGCGCGCCGGTGCACTTCCATCGCAAGGGCCGCGGCCGCTTCCGGCCCGCGCCGCCCGAGACGCTGAAGGTGGCGCTGGCGGCGATCGAGCGACGCCGCCAGCAGGAAGAGACGATCGAGGCGCAGGCGCAGGCGATGGTGGCCGGCGAGTTGCCGCCGGAGATCGCCGCGCAGGCCGCGCAACTGGTGTCGCGGCCCGACAAGTCGTCGCTCGCCTGGAAGGCGCTCGATCGTGCGCTCGCGCTCACGCGGCAAACGCCCGATCGGCTGCTGCTGTCGCTCGGCGCCTTCGATTCGGCGCGCAGCCTGCACGTGGCGCGCTTCGCCGCCGAATATTTTCCGCACGGCTTCGGCTTCGCCGCGCACGGCGACGCGCTGGCCGGCGTGGCGGCGCGGCTCGCCGCACTTCCACTGGCCCAGGTCGAGGCGTTCTCGATCGACGATTCGACCACCACCGAGATCGACGACTGCCTGTCGGTGCAGCCACTGGCCGGCGGACGCTGGCGCGTCGGCGTGCACATCGCCGCGCCGGGCCTGGCGATCGCGCCGGGCAACGGCCTCGACGCGCTGGCGCGCGAGCGCATGTCCACGATCTACATGCCGGGCGACAAGGTCACGATGCTGCCCGAGCCGGTCATCGCCGCGTTCTCGCTCGATGCCGGCCGCGAGGTGCCGGTACTCTCGCTCTACGCCGACCTCGATGCGCAGGGCGAGCGCATCGTGTCGCGCTTTTCGCGTGCCGAGCGCGTGCGCGTGGTCGACAACCTCCGCCACGACCTGCTCGACGGCGCGCTGGGCGAGCAGGCGCTCGACGAGGATGCGCTCGGAGGCGATGCGCCGATCGACCATCCGCTGGGCGAAGCCCTGCGCGTGCTCTGGCGCCTGACGCTGGCGCTCGGCGCGCAGCGCGAGCGCGTGCGCGGCAAGCCCGAGCCGCGCGCCAGGGCCGACTTCAACTTCTACGTGGAGCGCGCCAACGGCGACGAGCGCGTGCGCATCGTGCAGCGCCGCCGCGATGCGCCGCTCGACCGCATCGTCGCCGAGATGATGATCCTCGCCAACAGCGAGTGGGCGCTGATGCTCGCCGACCACGGCGTGCCCGGCGTCTATCGCTCGCAGCAGGCCGGTCGCGTGAAGACCGGCACGCACCCGCTGCCGCACCAGGCGCTCGGCGTGCAGCAGTACATGTGGACGACCTCGCCGCTGCGCCGCTACGCCGACCTGGTCAACCAGCGGCAGCTGCTCGCGGTGCTCGCCGGCGAGAAGCCGCCGTTCGGCCAGAACGACGCGGAGCTGTTCTCGATCATCAGTGCGTTCGAGGCGCGCTACGCCGCGTACATCGACTTCCAGCACCGGATGGAGCGCTACTGGTGCCTGCGCTGGGTCGGGCAGGAGGGGCTGCGCCGCGCCGAGGCGGTCGCGGTGCGCGACGACCTGATGCGACTGGCCGACGCGCCGCTCTTTTTCAGGCTGCCGGGCGCGCCGGCGATCGCGCCGGGGCGCCACGTCGTGGTCGACCTGCTCGCCACCGACGAGCTGGACCTGTCGGTCGAGGCGCGCTTCGTCGAATTCGGTGCCGCGCCCGATGCGGGCGCGCCGCTCGACGACGAGGATGCGCTCGTCGGGCAGGTGGCATGACGGCCGGCCGCGAGGCGCACGCGCGATGAGACTCGTCCTGGTCGACTGGCCGCGCCACCTGTCGCCGTCCGGGCTGTGGCGCCGCGATCCGCTGGCGTTCGCGATCGTCGTGTCGGTGCTGCTGCATGCGCTGGCGCTCACGCTGCGCTTTGCGCCGCCGGCGCCGCTGAAGCCCGCACCGATCGATCCGCAGCTCGAAGTGATCCTGCTCAACGCGCGCACCGACGCGAAGCCCTTGCAGCCCGAAGTGGCGGCACAGGTGAGCATGCAGGGCGGCGGCGACCGCGACACCGGGCGCGCGCGTTCGCCGCTGCCGGCCGAACTGCAGGCGCGCGAGGGCGAAGACCTGGTGCTGCGCCGCAAGCGCGTGGCCGAGCTCGAGGCTCAGCAGCGCAAGCTGCTGGCGCTCTCGCGCGGGCCCCAGGCGCTGGTGCGCGAGGGCGAGCGCTCCGACGAGCCGCGCGCGGCCGCCTCCGGCGACGACGAGCGGGAGGTCGACGCGGTGATCGCCCGGCTGCAGGCGCAGATCGACCGGCAGGTCTCCGACTACAACAAGCGGCCCAAGCGGCTCACCTACGGCGTGAACGCGGTCGGCGTCAGCTACGCGCGCTACGTCGACGACTGGGCCGCGCGCATCGAGAAGCTGGGTACCGAGCGCTATCCGCCGGAGGCGCGCGGACGCATGTACGACTCGCTGATCATCACGGTGGAGATCGACAAGCACGGCAACGTGGTCGACGTGATCGTCAACCGCAAGTCGAAATACGAGGCGCTCAACCGGGCGGTCAGGCAGATCGTCCATGCGGGCGCGCCGTACGAGCGGTTCACGTCCGAGATGGCGCGCGAAGGCGACATCCTGCAGATCGTGCGCACCTGGACCTTCACCAACGACACGCTCGAAACCGCGTCGCTGCGCCCCTCCGGGGCCAAACACCGATGAGCGATCGCTACGCGGTGATCGGCAACCCGGTCGCGCACAGCCGCTCGCCGTCGATCCATGCGCGCTTCGCGAAACAGACCGGCCAGGACATCGAGTACGGGCGGCTGCTCGCACCGCTCGACGGCTTCGTCGAGGCGGTCGAGCGCTTTCGCGACGCGGGCGGCCGCGGCCTGAACGTCACGCTGCCGTTCAAGCTCGAAGCCTTCGCCTGGGCGGCGCGGCGCAGCGGGCGCGCGCAGCTCGCCGGCGCGGTCAACACCCTGCGCTTCGATCGCGATGGCGCCCGGGGCGACAACACCGACGGCGCGGGCCTGGTGCGCGACCTCGAAGACCGGCTCGGCCTGGCGCTCGCGGGACGCTCGGTGCTCATCCTCGGCGCCGGCGGCGCCACGCGCGGCGTGATCGGGCCGCTGCTCGAAGCGGGCGTGGCCCGGCTGACGATCGCCAACCGCACGCCGTCGCGCGCGATCGAGCTGGTCGACGATTTCCTGCGGGCGGCCGAAAGCCGCGCGCCGGCCGGTAGCGCGTTGCCCGGAACGCCATTGCCGGCCGGCCGGCTGCGCGGCTGCGGCTTCGACGACGCCGGCGGCGGCCACGACCTGGTGGTGAACGCGACCTCGGCGGGGCTCGCAGGCGAGCGGCTGCCGATCGCCGACGCGTTGCTCGCCGGCGCCGTTCTCGCCTACGACATGTTCTACGCGGCGCGCGAGACCGCGTTCGTCGCGCAGGCGCTTGCGGCCGGCTGCCCGCGCGCCTGCGACGGGCTCGGCATGCTGGTCGAGCAGGCGGCCGAGTCGTTCCTCGCCTGGCGCGGCGTGCGCCCGCTCACCGCCCCGGTCTACGAGGCGCTGCGCGCCGAGGCCGCCTGAGCCCCGCAGTGGCGCGACGCGCAACGCGGTTGCCGTGGCGGCGCGTGCTGCGCGTCGCCGCGCTGACGGCGCTGCTGGGGGTGACCGCGCTGCTCGCGCTGCAGCTGTGGTTCTTCGCGCACGTGCTGTGGTGGAACTTCTTCGATCCGGGGCAGACGCCGTTCATGAGGCGCGAGCTGGCGCGCCTGCACGAAGCCGGCCCGCGCCGCACGCTGCGCCATCGGTGGGTGCCCTACGCGCAGATCTCGGTGCACCTGAAGCGCGCGGTGATCGCCGCCGAGGATGCGAATTTCACGGCCCACGACGGCGTCGGACTGGGACGCGATCGAGCGCGCCTACGAGCAGAACCGGCGGCGCGGGCGCGTGGTGCGCGGCGGCTCGACGATCACGATGCAGCTCGCCAAGAACCTGTTCCTGTCGGGCGAGCGCAGCTACCTGCGAAAGGGCCAGGAGCTGGTGATCGCCTACATGATCGAGACGGTGATGACGAAGCGCCGCATTCTCGAGCTGTACCTCAACGTCGCGGAATGGGGCGTCGGTGTGTTCGGCGCGGAGGCCGGCGCGCGGCACCACTTCGGCGTGTCGGCGGTGCAACTGGAACCCTGGCAAGCGGCCCGGATGGCGGCGATGCTGCCGCGGCCGCGCTACTATGACGCCAACCGCGGATCGCCGGCGCTCGCCCGGCGCACCGCGATCGTCGGCCGCTGGATGGGTTCGGTCGATCCCCCCTGACTGCGCGACCCATGGCCGATCAAGACGCCGAGTTCCGGGCCGACCTGGCCGACGAACGCCCCGACGAAGCGCCGGCCATCGTGCAGCCGCGCGACCCGGAGCAGGCATCGCGCGCGCTCGCCGAAGTCCAGGAGCTGCTGCGCCGCCACGACCAGGCGCTGGAGGCGATCCGGCAACGCCAGGGCGAGGCGGAGGAGCGCCCGGAGGCGGCCGGGCCGCTGCAGGATCGCCAGTACCTCGACGGCCTGCGCGCGCGGCTCGACGCGCTGCACCCGGCCGACGTCGCGTTCATCCTCGAAGCGCTGCCGTTCGAGCAGCGGATGATCGTCTGGGACCTGGTCAAGGCCGAGCGCGACGGCGAAATCCTGCTCGAGGTTTCGGAGTCGGTGCGCGAATCGCTGATCCGCTCGATGGATCGCGAGGAGCTGGTCGACGCCGTCGAGACGCTCGACGCTGCCGATATCGCCGAGCTCGCGCCCGACCTGCCGACCGACGTCGTCGAGGAAGTCCGCCGCGGCCTCACGCAGGAAGAGCGCGAGCAGCTGCGCGCATCGATGTCGTTCCCCGAGGGCTCGGTGGGCGAGTTGATGGACTTCGAAGCGGTCACCGTGCAGCGCGGCTACACGCTGGACATGGTGCTGCGCGAGTTGCGCCGACTCGAGGAGCTTCCCGACCACACCGACCAGGTCTACGTGGTCGACGAGCGCGGCGAGCTGGTCGGCGGCCTTTCGCTCGACCGGCTGCTGATCAACCAGCCCGACGTGCTGGTCGAGGACGTGATGCGCCGCGACCTGCTGACGCTGCAGCCGCTGGAAGATGCCAGCGAGGCGGCGCACGCGTTCGAGCGCTACGACCTCGTGTCGGCGCCGGTGGTCGATCCGCGCAACCGCGTCATCGGCCGCGTCACGGTGGCCGAGGTGCTCGACCTGATCCGCGAGGAGGGCGAGTCCGAGATGCTCGCCAAGGCCGGCCTGCGCGAGGAGGAAGACCTGTTCGCGGGGGTCTGGGCCTCGGCGAAGAACCGCTGGCTGTGGCTGGCGCTGAACCTGTGCACCGCGTTCTTCGCGTCGCGCGTGATCAGCGCCTTCGACGGCACGATCGAGCGCGTGGTGGCGCTCGCCACGCTGATGCCGATCGTCGCCGGCATCGCCGGCAACTCGGGCAACCAGACGATGACGCTGATCATCCGTTCGATCGCGCTGGGACAGGTGACGATGTCCAACGCGCGCCGGCTGCTGCTGAAGGAGCTGGCGATCGCCGCGCTCAACGGACTGGTCTGGGGCGGCGCCGCGGGGCTGGTCGCCTGGCTGCTCTATCGCGACACGCCGTACGGCGTGCTGCTCGGCCTGACGATGATGGTGGCGGTGGTGCTGAACCTGCTGGTCGGGGCGCTGATCGCGCTGGCCGTGCCGATGGTGCTCGAGCGCCTCGGCCGCGACCCGGCGATCGGCTCGTCGGTGCTGCTCACCTTCAGCACCGACAGCATGGGGTTCCTGATCTTCCTCGGGCTGGCGACGCTGCTGTTCCGGTAGCGCGAACGGGCCCCGGGGCCGCCGTCGCGCGCGACCGCGGCCATCAGGCGCGCGGCAGCCGGCGTGCGGCGGCGCCACGCAGCCGGTGCACCAGCCACGCCGCGACCACTGCCGCGGCCAGCGCGGTGAAGAACGCGGCGGCCTTCGACTCGTAGCGGACCAGCAGCGTGGTCAGCGCGAGAAAGAAGGCGGTGAAGCCGATCAGGCCGTTGGCGAAACCGCGCAACAGGCTGATCGCCGCGGGACGGCCGTAGACCGGCAGCGTGAAGCTCGGCAGGATGCTGCCGGTGATCGGGAACGCGAGCAGCAGCCCGCTGACGCGCGCCGGCAGCGTGTCGGCGCCCAGCAGGATGATCGCCGCCAGCGTCGCCGCGGCCGCCACCCGCATTGCGATCTCGCCGCGCGGCACGGGCACGCCGCCGGCCAGCGGCTGCACCCGCGGCATGATCGCCAGCGCGATGAACGGCGCGGCGACACCCGCCAGCGTCGGCGCGGGCCAGGCGGGCGCGGTGACGATCCAGCCGACCGCGGCGAAGGAAAGCGCGGCGCCTGCCGGGCAGCCCCACCAGGGCAGGTGGCGCGACAGCCACGAGAAGGCGACGATGTGCGCGATCGCCGCGGGCACGCTGGCCAGCGTCGCGCTGCCGATCGCCGCGACCTGCGCCGATTCGTGGTCGATCAGCAGGCCGCCGACCACCGGCGCGGCGATCAACGGCAGGCCCGAGAGCACGCCCGAGATGGCATGGCCGAAGCGGCGCGCGGCCAGCGAGGCGAGCAGGATCGAGGCCGGGACGAGGGCGAGTTTCAGCAGCAGCAGCATCGGTGGCCGAAGGTGCGGGCAGGCGGGCCGGCAGGCGCAGCGCGCGCGGCGCCGCATCGGCTACTTCGCGACCTTCCTGAACTGCGGCTTGCGCTTCTCCTGGAACGCCTTCACGCCCTCGCGCGACTCCTCGGTGTCGTAGTAGAGCTTGAGCGCGTACATGCCCATGCCGGCGATGCCGGCCTGGTGCGCGGTGTCCATGTTGAACGAGCGCTTGGCGATCGCGATCGCGGTCGGGCTCTTCTCCATGATCTCGTCGCACCACTTCCGCACCTCGGCGTCGAGTTGCTCGTGGGGCACCACCGCGTTGACCAGCCCCATCGCCAGCGCGTCGGCGGCCGTGTAGCGGCGGCACAGGTACCAGATCTCGCGTGCTTTCTTCTCGCCCACCACGCGCGCCAGGAACGCGGTGCCGTAGCCGGGATCGACCGAGCCGACCTTCGGGCCCACCTGGCCGAAGACCGCCTTCTCGGAGGCGAGCGTGAAGTCGCAGATCGTGCACAGCACGTTGCCGCCGCCGATCGCGTAGCCCTGCACGCGTGCGATCACCGGCTTGGGCACGTCGCGGATCGCCGCGTGCAGCTCCTCCATCGGCAGGCCGATCGTGCCCCGGCCGTCGTACTGGCCTTCGTGCGCCGACTGGTCGCCGCCGGTGCAGAATGCGCGCTCGCCGGCCCCCGCCAGCACGATCGCGCCGATCGCGCGATCGTAGCCGGCGCGGTTGATCGCGTGGATCAACTCGTCGCAGGTGCGGCCGCGGAACGCGTTCATCTTGTCGGGCCGGTTGATCGTGATCCACGCGGCGCCGTTGCGCACTTCGTAGAGGATGTCCTGATAGTCGTTCATGCCAGATGGGCTCCTTCATCCATGCTCATTCACCATACGCCGGCGCGGGCCGGGCGGCACCACTGCCAGTCGTGCGCTCCTCGCTGCACTGGAAGGTCAGCGTGGTCTTCGCGATGCCGTGGATCGCGCTTCCCGGCACGACCGCGAACCCCCGTGATTCGCAGAACACCGTGGCGTCGCGCAGTGCCGGCGGGTGCGCTGCTGCGGGTCGGCGCCGCGCGTCTCGAGACTGTACTCGTTGCCGTGGTAGCCGCGGCCCTGCAGGACCGGAGTGCTCGCGCAGGCGCCCAGGACGACTGCGAGGCAGGCGGACAAGGTTGCCAGCGGCGCCGCGCACCGCCATGCGGCCGGTCCGTTACCCGGCGCGCGGTCGCGCGCGTCAGAGCGAACCTGACGCCGCCACGAAGCTGCCGCTCTTGCCACCGTGTTTCTCCATCAGTTGCACGCGCTCGATCACCATGCCGCGATCGACCGCCTTGCACATGTCGTAGACGGTGAGCAGGCCGACCTGCACCGCGGTGAGCGCCTCCATCTCGACACCGGTCTTGCCGTCGCACTCGACCGTGGCGGTGCAATGCACGGCGCTGGCCGCCTCGTCGACGTCGAAATCGACCGCGATCCGGGTGATCGGCAGCGGATGGCACAGCGGAATGAGATCGGCGGTGCGCTTGGCGCCCTGGATCGCCGCGATGCGCGCCACGCCGATCACGTCGCCCTTCTTCGCGGTGCCGTCGCGCACCAGGGCCAGCGTCGCGGGCAGCATGCGGATCGTGCCGCGCGCCACTGCCACGCGATGCGTGACCGGCTTGCCGGCGACGTCGACCATGTGGGCCCGCCCCGCGGCGTCGAAATGGGTCAGCGCGTCGCCCGGCGCGGCTCGGGGTGCTCTCGTCATGGTGTGGCTCCGGTCCCGACTATGATAGCAACCCCCTTCTGCGGATTCGCCGTGTTGCCGAGCCGTACCCTGTCGTCACGCTGCCCTGGCGGCCCTGCTGGCCGGCACGCTGTCGCTCGCCCCGCCGTTGGCGGCGCGCGCGCAGGTCGAGAACCTGCCCAGGCTGGGCGACGCTTCGGCCGACGAGATGTCGCCGGCCACCGAGCGGCGCATCGGGGAGTCGATCGTGCGCGAGATGCAGCGGCGCGGCATGGTCTACGAAGACGTCGAGATCACCGACTACCTGAACCGCTTCGCCGCGACGCTGACGGCGACGACACCGGCGTCGGGCCACGATTTCGAGTTCTTCCTGATCCGCGAGAGCACGCTTAACGCATTCGCGCTGCCCGGCGGCTTCATCGGGGTGCACACCGGCCTGATCGTCGCGGCGCAGTCGGAATCCGAGCTGGCGTCGGTGCTCGCGCACGAGATCGGCCACGTGAGCCAGCGGCACCTCGCGCGCATGCTCGCGCGCGAGCGCCGGGCATCGGTGGTGATGCTCGCGTCGCTGGTGCTCGCGGTGCTGGCGGCGCGTTCGAACCCGCAGGCGATCGGCGGGCTGGCCTCGCTCGGCAGCACGGTCGCGCAGTCGCAGATGCTCAGCTTCTCGCGCGACGCCGAGCGCGAAGCCGACCGCGTCGGTCTCGACATCCTGCGCCAGGGCGGCTTCGACGCCAACGGCATGGTGTCCTTCTTCGGGCGCCTGCAACAGGCCGGCCGCCTGTACGACAGCAACGCGCCCGAATACCTGCGCACGCACCCGGTCACCACCGAGCGGATGGCCGACATCCAGAGCCGCGTCGGCGAGACCCGCTACCGGCAGCGGGCCGACAGCGTCGACTTCCGGCTCGCGCGCGCGAGGCTGCGCGCGCTGTCCGATACCAGCGTCGACGGCCTGCGGCTCACGCGCGCGCAATTCGAGCGCAGCGTGCGCGAACGCACGATCGACGATGCGGCCAACTGGTTCGGGCTGGCCACGGTGGCGGCGGCGGCCCGCGACTGGCCCGCCGCACGCAAGGCGCTCGCCGAAGTGCGCCGCAGGCTGCCGCCTGCGGGGCATCCGTTCGTCGAGCGGCTGGCGGCGCGCATCGAGCTCGACGCCGGCAACCCGGCGTCCGCGCAGACCATCGTCGAGGCGGCGCTGGCGCGCTTTCCGTCGTCGCGCGCGCTGGTGCAGATGCGGGCCACGGTGCTGCTCGCGCGGCGCGACTACGCGGCGGCGGTACCGGTGCTGGAGGACGCGCTGAAGCTGTACCGCGGCGACCCCAGCCTGTGGCGGATGCTGTCCGAGGCGCAGGGCGGACTGGGCCAGGCCGCCCGCGCCCATCGCGCCGCCGCCGAGCAGTACGTGCTGCTGGGCGCGACTCCCGCGGCGATCGAGCAGCTGCGGCTGGCGCAGCGCGCCGGCGGGCTCGACTTCCACACCGCTTCGCAGGTCGATGCGCGGCGGCGCGAGCTCGAAGCGCAGTGGCGCGAAGAGCAGCAGGAGCGCCGCCAAAACCAGCGGTAGGAGACTGTCTCAGGGCCGCGGCGTCGCGACGAAGCCCAGCGCCTGCGCGGCCGAAGCGCAGGGCTGCAGGCGCAGTACGCGCCCGTCGGCGGCGAGCACGATGTCGTCGCCGTCCTGCGCCAGATCGAGCATCGCCAGATCGAGATCGTGCACCACGGCCGGGCCGGCATCGGTGCGCAACAGCACCTCGCCGCCGGGGCCGAGCCAGCCCGCGTCGATCCGCGCCACCAGAATGCCGGCGTGCGTGACCATCCGTAGCCGCGGCGCGCCGGCGAGCACGCGCAGCACCAGCGGTGCCGACTCGATGTCCACGTAGACGCGCTGCGGGCCGTTCTGCCAGTACCAGCGGCCGTTATCGTCGGCGGCGTAGTTGCGGCCGATGAACTCGACGATCCGCGGATGCGTAATCGGGCTGCCCGCGCCGTCGCGGTCTTCGTCGAAGCCGGCGCGGCCGCGATCCACCAGCAGCCAGCGCCCGCGGCGATCGAGCCGCAGCCAGCCGAATACGGCCGGCACCGCGGGCCAGCGCGTCATCGCGCGAATCACCCCTTCATCCATCGGCGAGCGCTTTGGCGCGCGGGCGCGCGGTCAGTGCAGCACCGTCGAGCTCGCGAGCGCCGGTGGCTCTCCGGAGCCCGGGCCGGAATGGTGCAGCAGGATGCGCCAGCCGCTGGCGTGCTTGATGTAGACGTTGGTGGCCACGCAGCAGACCAGTTCCTGGCCGGTGCGGCCGGCAACGACCACCTGCTCCACGAGGTTGTGCACCGCGAGCATCGCCCCGGTGAGCGCGCGCACTTCGTCGACGTGCACGTCCACACCGCCGCCGGCGAAGATCGCGGCCCACGAGGCGCGGATCGCGTCGAGGCCGATCAGGCGCTGGTGCCCCGGGTGCACGCACATCACTTCGTCGTCGTCGGCCCACAGGGCCATCATCGCCTCGAGGTCGGCGCGACGCATCGCGTCGTAGAAGGCTTCCTCGGCGGCTTCGGCGGTGGAGAGGATCGGCGCGCGGCGCATCGCTGGACTGGTTTCGACGAAACCCGCAGTTTATGCGGTTGGTGGCGCGGGCTCGGAACGGGTCCCTTCCGGCGCGCAAGGCGGGCATGGACGATTCGTTCACACGTTCTCAGCGCACCGGTCGGGCGCCGGCCGTCTCGAAGTGCATCAGTCTGGACAGGCTCTCGAAGACGACCGATGGGGCGATGCGGCTCAGGCAATCAGGGTCGCCCAGGGTGCAGTCGGGCCGGGGGCACGGCGCCGTGCAATCGCGATCCAGCCATTCGACCCGGGCGCGGGGCGAGCGCGGCGGGCTGTGGCGCGGATCGCCGCTGCCGAAGATCGCCACCTGCGGTCGGCCGAAAGCGGCCGCCAGGTGCATCAGCCCGGTGTCGCCGGAAACCATGCCGCTGGCCTGTGACACCAGGGCGATCGCTTCGCCGACCGAGGTTTCGCCGGCCAGGTTGTGCAGCGGCGAGCCTGATAGCGCGGCGATCTCGGTGGCCACCGCGCGATCGCGTGCCGAGCCGACCAGGACCAGTTGCGCCTCCGGCCACTCGTCGGCCAGCAGGTTGGCCAGCGCCGCATAGTGGCGCCTGGGCCAGCGCGGGGCGCTGCGCCCGGCGTCGGGGCACAGCACGATAAGCGGCGCAGACGGGTCGAGCGCGAAGCGAGCGCACACTGCGCGCTCCCGTCTTGCGTGCCGCGCCAGATGGGGAGCGGGCAGCCCGCCCGCGAGCGGCTGGCTCGGCGTGAAGGCCAGCCGTGCGTAATGCTCGACCCGGGGAAGCGGGTCTGCGGCCTGCGGCTCGTGGACCCGGTTCAGCAACCACCGGTGCGCCTCGCCGCGGTAGCCGATGCGCTCGGGAATGCCGGCGATGAGCGCGGCCAGCGTCGAACCCGGCGGGTCGGCCAGCGCGAAGGCACGGCGGTAGTCGCGTGCGCGCAGCCGCCAGCCGAGACGGGCGTTGCGGCCCAGGCGCGCCAGCGTCGAGCCGTCGCCGGCTGTGTCGAACACTTCGCTCACCTCGGGCATGGCGCGGAACACCGAAGCGATGCGCCGCGGGCTCAGCACGTCGATCCGCAGAGAGGGTTCGCGCTGGCGCAGCAAGGCCAGCAGCGGCTGCGCCATGACAGCGTCGCCGATGCGATTCGGAGCGATCACGAGCGCGCTGGCACTCATGCGGGGATCCCGGCCGGACTCACTCTGGTTCTGTTGTTGGATCGTACGCCTGGATGCGCCATTGTGGCGAGCGAGCCGGCAAGGCGCGCGGACCTTCTTCACGTTGGCCGGATTGACACCTCC
Organism: Burkholderiaceae bacterium; assembly: GCA_027493945.1. Taxonomy (GTDB): domain Bacteria; phylum Pseudomonadota; class Gammaproteobacteria; order Burkholderiales; family Burkholderiaceae_E; genus Zeimonas. Next base: position 2,822,526 of record JAOSJU010000001.1, read on the forward strand.
GGGCCCGGCGCAGGCGCCTGCGGAACGTGCCGGCGGAGCCGTGCCGGCCTAGAGCGTGTTCACACTACGATCGTCCCTGCGTGAGCCCGGAAAAAGCGCGCAATCAAGGCGCAAAGCGCAGCCGTGGCGGGGCCACGGCGAGCATTTGCAACGCGGAGTGCGCGCTTTTTCCGGGCTCACCCTCCGGGCCGGGGCCTGCCGGGCCGCCACACTTCGTTGCCGGCTCCTTGCGTGGCACCGCCACGCGCGTCGCCGGCGCCTCGTTTGGCGGCTCGGCAGGCCCCGGCGCGGGGACGATCGTAGTGTGAATACGCCCTAAGCTGCCGCGGCCGCCTCGCTCGCCGCCACCCGCTGCGCGAGTCGCTTCCACCCGGCGTCGACATCGGCCTGAAGCGTTTCGATCTCGTGCGGCTTCAGGTGCCGGTAGCGCCGCTGCAGCGCGAGGTAGTCGGCGACCGGGCGCGTGCGCCGCACGTGGTTGAGCGTGTAGCGTTGGCCGCCCTCGACCTCGTACAGCGGGAACACGCCGCTCTCCACTGCGAAGCGTGCGGCACGCAGCCCGCCGTCGTCGGGCAGGCCCCAGCCGTCGATGCACGGGATCAGCAGCGTCAGCAGCCGCGTGCCGCGGATCGTCTTCGCCATGTTCACCTTGCGCACCAGATCGGGCAGGAAGCCGGCAGTGGCCGTCGCCGCATACGGAATCTCGTGCGCGGCCATGATTTCGGTGAGGTTCTTCTTGCGCGAGAGCTTGCCTGCGGGCGTCGATCCGGTCGACGCATAGCGCGGCGTCGACGACGACTTCTGCGCGCCGGTGTTCATGTAGCCCTCGTTGTCGAGGCACACGTAGAGAAAGTTCTCGTTGCGCTCAGCCGCCGACGACAGGCACTGGAACCCGATGTCGTAGGTGCCGCCGTCGCCGGCGAAGACGACCACCTGCGTGTCGCGCTTGCCCTGCGCGTCGAGCGCGCGGCGCAGCCCCGAGGCGGCCGCGGCGCTGGATTCCAGCGTCGGCTGGTACACCGGGATGCGCAGCGACGAGAACGGCTGCGGTCCGGCGATGATGGCCATGCAGGACGGCGGAACGACGGCGACGGTGTCCGGCCCGAGGGTGGCGAGCACGTGCCGCACCGACAGCGCCTCGATGCAGCCCGGGCACGCCGCGTGCCCCGAGCAGAACATCGCTTCCTCGACGACTTCGAGCTTTCTCATCGCAGTCTCCCTGTTTGCGCGCTGCGTGTCAGCTCAGCCAGACCGACTCGGGTCCGGCGTCGTACGACGCGGCGTTGCGCACGAATTCGCAGATCCGCTCGGGCGGCACGTTCACACCGCCGACACCGGCGAGCAGGCCGCGGATCGTCGGCGCATCGGGCATTCCGTAGAGCGCCGAGCGCAACTCCTGGTGCAGCACGCCGCCGCAGCCCGGCGAATAGTTGCGGTCGAGGACGATCGCCTCGGCGACACCGGCGAGCGCCGCGCGCAGCGCGGCGACGGGAAACGGCCGGAACAGCCGCACCTTCAGCAAGCCGACCGCAGCGCCCGCATCGCGCATCGCGTCGACCGCGTCGCGCGCGGTGCCGCACATGCTGCCCATCGTCACGAGCACGGTGCGTGCGCCGTCGCAGCGGTAGCGCTCGACGATGCCCCAGCTGCGACCGGTGAGTCGCGCCCATTCGCGATCGACCTCGACGGCGAGCTGCGGCACCTTCGCCATCGCTTCGGCCAGCTCGCGCCGGTGCCGCGCGAACATCTCCTGCGTGACGACGTTGCCCCACGACTCGACCTGCGCCGGGTCGATGCGGTGCGGCGGCGCGTATTCGGGCAGGTAAGCGTCGACCATCTCCTGGGCTGGCACCTTCACCGGCTCCAGCGCATGCGAGACGTAGAACGCGTCGTGGCTCACCATGGCGGGAACCAGCACGGCCTCGGCGATGCGAAACGCCTGGATCACGCTGTCGAGCGATTCCTGGGCGCTTTCGCTGTAGAGCTGGATCCACCCGGTGTCGCGCTGCGCGAGGCTGTCGGTCTGGTCGGGCCAGAACGCCCACGGCGACGCCACCGTGCGATTCACGTTGGCCACCACGATCGGTGCACGCGCGCCGCTGGCGTAGTGCAGCACCTCGTGCATCAGCAGCAGGCCCTGCGAGGCGGTGGCGGTGAACACGCGCACGCCGGCGAGCGAGGCCGGAATGCACGAGGCCATCACCGAGTGCTCCGACTCGGGCGTGATGATCTCGGCGTCGAATTCGCCGGCCGCCTCGAACTCGGTGAGCTTCTCCAGGATCGGCGTCTGGGGGGTGATCGGATAGCCGGGCGCGAACTTCGGCCGCGCGAGCTTCGCGGCCCACGCCACCGCGTGATTGCCGGTGAGCAGCATCGTGCGCTCGCGCGCCGGCTGCGTCAGGACCTCGCTCATTTCACCTCCTCGGTCATCTCCATCGAGCCGGTCGGGCATTCGCGCACGCAGATTCCGCAGCCCTTGCAGTAATTGCCGTCGACCTCGTAGCCGCCGTCGGGCAGGCGGCGGATCGCGAGGTCGGGACAGTAGTGGAAGCAGTTGTCGCACGAGATGCAGGTGCCGCACGAGAAGCAGCGTTGCGCCTCGTCGAGCGCGCGCTCGGGATCCAGGCCAAGCTGGACCTCGGCCTCGCCGGCCCGCTCGCCCACCGGCAGGCGCGCTTCGGGTGCGCGCGGTGCCTGCGGGTAGTAGAAGGTGGCGATCGCGTCGAGCGGAACGAGTTGCTGCAGGTCGATGCCCAGTCCGGGCAGGCGCGCGCCCGCGAGCCGCTCGCGCATCGCGACCCCGGACGCGCCGTCCGGTGCGCAGGTTCGCCCGGCCTTCTCCGACAGCTCGCGATCGATCGCGAGCGCCGCCCGCTTGCCCATGCCGATCGCCTCGGTGACGAAGCGGGCCATGCTCGCGACGTCGCCGCCGGCCCAGACGCCTTGCGCCTCGGTGGCCTGCAGCGGGTCGGCGCGCAGCAGCGCACCGTCGGCCGGCACCGACTGCACGAACGGCGCGAGCTCGGGATCCTGCCCGATCGACGGGACGATCGCGTCGGCCTCGAGCCGGAACTCGCTGCCGGCGATCGGCTCGATGCGAAAGCGCCCGCGCTCGGCGCCCGCGACGTAATTCACGCGCACGCATTCGAGCATGGCGCGCCCCTTCTCGGCGGAGGCACGCACCAGCGAGGCGCCGTCGACGAGCCGCACGCCCTCCTCGAGCGCCTCCTCGACCTCGGCGCGCTGCGCCGGCATCTGCGCGCGCGATTCGAGCGCCAGCATCGTGACTTCGTGCCCGGCGCGCCGCGCGCTGCGCGCGACGTCGATGGCCGCGCTTCCGCCGCCGATGACGACGATGGCCCTGCCCAGGGCAGGCGCATGGCCCGCGTTCGCCTGCGCGAGCCAGGCCGCACCGTCGACGACCCACGGCTGCGCGTAGTCGAGTTGCGGCAGCCGCTTCGGCCGCCGCGCACCGGCCGCCACGTAAACCGCGTCGAAGGACTCACGCAGCCGCGCGAAGGCCTGCGGCGAATCGATCGTCTCGCCGCAGCGCAGCTCGACGCCGAGCGCGACGATGCGGGCGATCTCGCCGTCGAGCACCTCGCGCGGCAGGCGATACGCGGGAATGCCGTCGCGCATCAGGCCGCCGGGCTGCGGCCGCGCCTCGAAGATCGTCACCGCATAGCCGCGGCGACGCAGATGGCAGGCAGCCGACAGTCCCGATGGTCCGCCGCCGACGATCGCGACGCGCTCGCTTCGCTCGACGGCCGGCGCCGGATACGACCACCCATGCGCCAGGCCGAGGTCGCCCACGTGCCGCTCGAGCTTGCAGATCGACACGGATTCGTCATGGCCCTGCCGGTTGCACGCCGTTTCGCAGGGGTGATGGCAGACGCGGCCGGCCACCGCCGGGAACGGGTTGTTGCGCGTGAGGATCTCCCACGCACCGCGGAAGTCGCGCTCGCGCGCGCGGCCGATCCAGTGTGCGATGTCGCCGTTCACCGGGCACGCGGCGTGGCACGGCGAAGGCGCGCTCACGTGGCGCGGCAACCGGGCGCGCCAGGTGCCGGTCTTGAAGACCTCGGTGCTGCCGGTGGTCCAGGCGGTAGGAGGCAGGTTGCGCGCGTTCATGCCGCGCTCCGCTGCAGTTGCGCATCGACGCAGCGCCAGCCTTCCTCGCAGGCGGCGGCGTTGGCCTCCTTCTGCTTGGGTGCCTCGTCGATCAGCGTGCGCTGCAGCGCCTCGAGCGACGGCTCGCCGGTGGCGCGCGCCAGCGCACCGAGCAGCACCGAGTTGACGATGCGCCCCAGCCCGTGGCGGCGTGCGATCGAGATCGCGTCGATCGCGACGACGCGCCGGCCCGGCAGCAGCGCCGCGAAGTGCTGCGCCGACTGCGCGGAGTTCACGACGATCAGCGTGTGCGCCGCGGCGCTGGCGAGGAGCCTGCCCTCGAGCAGGCTCGCGTCGAAGCAGAGGATCGCGTCGGCCGTCTCGATGTCGCAGCGCACGCGGATCGGCTTGTCGTCGACGCGGATGTACGAGCTGACCGGCGTTCCGCGCCTCGCGCCGCCGTAACTCGCGAAGCTCTGCACCTGCCGGCCTTCGGCGAAGAACGCGGTGGCGAGCAGGTTGCCGGCGGTCTGCGCGCCCTGTCCGCCGCGCCCCTGGACGATGATCTGAAGCACGATGCCTCCTCGATCGGCTTGCGCGCCGACCGGCGCGCCGATACCCGATCGACGACTACATCGCTTGCGCGGCGCGGCGTCATTGATCTGCCGCAAGAAGGCGCCCGCCGGCGCCCGCGCCGGCGGCCAGCCGATAGACGGTGCTGCAGTAGGGGCATTGCGCCGCTTCGCCGTGCGTCACGTCGAGGTAGACGCGCGGGTGCGAGGACCACAGCGGCATCTTCGGGTTCGGGCAATGCGCCGGCAGGTCGGAGGCGTCGAGTTCGACGAGGCCGCGAGCCGGCTGGCTCGCGGCGCGCGTGCAGGAATCGCTCATCGCGTGGTTTCCTTCGCGCGGCGTCAGACGGCAGTGAGCCACTTCGCGTAGCGCTCGTTGCGCCCGCCCACCACGTCGAAGAACACCGACTGCAGCTTGCCGGTGACCGGGCCGCGGCTTCCCTCGCCGATCTGGCGGTCGTCGAGCTCGCGAATCGGCGTGATCTCGGCGGCGGTGCCGCTGAAGAAGGCCTCGTCGGCGCAGTACATCTCGTCGCGGGTGATGCGCTTTTCGCGCACCTCGATGCCGAGGTCGCGGGCGATGGCGATCACCGAGTCGCGGGTGATGCCGTCCAGGCACGACGCGAGGTCGGGCGTGTACAGGATGCCGTTGCGCACGATGAAGACGTTCTCGCCGGCGCCCTCGGAGACGTAGCCCTCGGTGTCGAGCAGCAGCGCCTCGTCGTAGCCGTGCGCGGTGACTTCCTGGTTCGCGAGGATCGAGTTGATGTAATAGCCGCTCGCCTTGGCGCGCACCAGCGAGACGTTGACGTGGTGGCGCGAATACGAGGAGGTCTTCACGCGGATGCCCTTGGCCAGGCCTTCCTCGCCGAGGTAGGCGCCCCAGGACCACGCGGCCACCGCGACGTGGATCGTGTTGCCGCGCGGCGAGACGCCGAGCTTTTCGGAGCCGATCCGGGCGATCGGCCGCAGGTAGCACGACTCGAGCTTGTTGGCGCGCACCACGTCTTTCTGCGCCTGCACGATCTCGTCGAACGAGTACGGCAGCTTCATCTGGAAGATCTTCGCCGAGTTGAACAGCCGGCGCGTGTGCTCGGTCAGCCGGAACACCGCGGTGCCCGACGGCGTCTTGTAGGCGCGCACGCCTTCGAACACCCCCATCCCGTAGTGCAGCGAGTGGGTGAGCACGTGGATCCCGGCGTCGCGCCAATCGACCAGCTTGCCGTCGAACCAGATATGACCGTCGCGGTCCGCCATCGACATGGAAATTCTCCCGTTTGCGCCCGAAAACTGCCCATTCTAGCGAACGCGCGGCCGGGCGCTAAACTTGCGATCCTCATGTTCGCCACGCTGCGCTTCCAGATCGGCCTGCTCACGCTGATGCAGGCATTGTTGCTCACCAATAACGTCACGCTGATCGCGGTCAACGGACTGGCCGGCCTGCAGCTGGCCGACAACAAGCTGTTCGCGACCTTTCCGGTCACCGGCTACGTGCTCGGCGGCGCGGTCTGGGCGATGCCGGCCGCGGCGTTCATGCGGCGGTTCGGCCGGCGCGCCGGCTACACCGTCGGCTCGCTGGCGGCGATGGGGGGCGCGGTGCTCGCCTGGCATGCGATGACGATCGGCAGCCTGGCGCTGCTGTGCGCGGCGACCTTCGTCTGCGGCCTGTACAACGCGTTCGGCGCCAGCCTGCGCTTCGCCGCGGCCGACGTCGCCGACACCTGGCGCCCCGACTTTCGCGCGCGCGCCATCTCGCTGGTGCTCACCGGAGGCATCGCCGGCGGCGTGATCGGGCCCGAGGTGTCGAAGTGGTCGCGCGAATGGCTGCCCGCGCAATTCGCCGGCACCTACCTGACGCTGGTCGGCTTCGCGCTCGCGTCGCTGCTGCTCGCGCAACTGCTGCGGCTGCAGGCGCCGAGGCACGCCGCCGCGACGGGGCCGGCGCGCCCGCTCGCCGAGATCCTGCGCCAGCCGGCGTGCTGGGTGGCGATCCTGTGCGCCGCGCTGGCCTACGGGGTGATGAACCTGCTGATGGTGGCCACGCCGCTGGCGATGGAGGTCTGCAGCCACCCGTATTCGGCGGCGGCGCTGGTGATCGGATGGCACGTGATCGGCATGTTCGCGCCGGGCTTCTTCACCGGCTCGCTGATCGGCCGTTTCGGCGTGCTGCCGGTGATCGTGGCCGGCTGCCTGCTGATGCTGGGGTGCGTCGCGATCGCGCTGTCGGGCGTCGAGCTGATGCACTTCGTCTCCGCGCTGATCCTGCTCGGCATCGGCTGGAACTTCATGTACACCGGCGCCTCGACACTGCTGACCAGTGCCTACCGGCCCAGCGAGAAGAACAAGGTGCAGGGCTTCATGGACCTGTGCGTGTTCACCGTGATGATCACCAGCTCGGCGTCTTCCGGCGCGTTGCTTTTCGTGAACGGCTGGTCGATCCTGAACCTGCTGTCGCTGCCGTTCGTGCTGGCTGTGCTCGGCGCGGTCGCGTGGCTGGCGAGGCGCAACAGCCGGGCGCCGGGGGCCGCCGCGGCCTGAGCCGCCGCTAACCCAGCACCGCCTCCCACAGCGCGGTCACCGCCTCGCGCTCGGCCACGATCACCGCCGGTGCGACCCGCGCATACGGCGCGTCGTCGAGCTTGAGCTGGTGCTGCAGCCTGCGATAGCGCCGGTAGGCGTCGGCGCAGCGGCTGGCCAGCCCGGCGTCGATCAGCCCGCAGGCCGCCGCGCGGCCGAGCAGCGCGATGTTGCCGGCGTTGTCGAGCAGGGTGGGGTGCTCGCACGAGTGGCCGAGCACCGGGTACTGCACCAGGAACTCGATGTCGACCATGCCGCCGCGGTCGTGCTTGAGGTCGAACAGTTCGCTGCGGTTCGGGTGGCCCTCGTGCATCTTGCGTCGCATCGCGATCACTTCGTCGCGAAGCTTCGCCAGGTCGCGCCGCTGCGACAGCGCTGCGCGGCGGATCGTCTCGAAGCGCTCGCCGATCGTGCGGTCGCCGGCCGAGAAGCGCGCGCGCGTGAGCGCCTGGTGCTCCCAGACCCAGGCCGACTCGTGCTGGTAGGCGTCGAAGGCCGACAGCCCGGAGACCAGCAGGCCGGCCGCGCCGTTCGGTCGCAGCCGCAGGTCGATTTCGAACAGCAGGCCGGCGGCGGTGCGCGCCGACAGCCAGCCCGACAGCCGCTGGGCCAGCAGCGCATAGGCCTCGGGCGCGCGCTCGTCGTCGTCGTCGTAGAGGAAGACCAGGTCGAGGTCGGAGGTGTATCCGAGTTCCTTGCCGCCGAGCCGGCCGTAAGCCACCGCGGCGAAGCGCGGCGTATCGCGAAAGCGCAGCCGCAGCGTCGCCCAGACCAGTTCGATCGCCAGCCCGAGCACGCGGTCGGCCAGCTCGCTCAGGTGGTCGGAGACGCGCTCGACGGTGAGCCGTCCGGCGAGATCCTGCGTCATCAGCCGGAACACCTGCGCGTGATGGGCCTCGCGCACGATGTCCATCTGCCGCTCGACGTCGGGTTCGCCGTCGTGCCGCGCGGCGTCGACGCGTTCGCGCAGCTGCTGGCTCCAGCTCTCGTAGTCGGGCTGTGCGAGCAGCTCGTCGTCGAGCAGCTCGTCGAGCACGACGGGGTGCTGCATCAGGTAGTCCGCCGGCCATTTCGCCCAGTCGAGGATGCGCAGCACGCGGCCGAAGGCCTCCGGGTACTTGCCGAGCAGTGTCACGTAGGCGGGGCGCCGGCAGACGGTGTCGAGCAGGTCGACCAGCCGGACCAGTCCGGCGTTGCCGACGCGTTTCTGCACCGCGGTGGCAAGCAGTCGCTCGATCGACGCGCGCGTCTCGGGGCGCGCCGCGCCGTAGCGCGGCCCGCCGCGAAACGCATCGAAACGGCGACGTACCTCGGCGTCGAGCCCGTTCTCGCCGGCCTCTGCGTCGGGCGCGGGCTGCTCGCCGCTGTCCTCGGGAGCGAGCAGGCGGTCGAAGACCCGCGCGACCTGCTCGGTGCCGGCGGCAATCGCGTGGTCGAATTCGTCACGCGTCATGCGCAGCATCGCTGCTGCCTCGTCGCGTTCGATGCCGTCGTTGGGCAGGCGGTGCGTCTGCGCATCCTCGCGGTACTGCAGCGCGTGCTCGGTGCGGCGCAGCAACCGGTAGGTCTGCACCAGCGCCTGCGACTCCTCGGCGGGCAACAGGCCGCGATCGACCAGCGTTGCCAGCGTCTCGACCGTGCCGCGGCTGCGCAGCGCCGGGTCGCGGCCTCCGCGCACGATCTGGAAGAGCTGCGCGATGAACTCGATCTCGCGGATGCCGCCGCGGCCGAGCTTCACGTCGATCGCGCCCGGGTCGCGCGTCGTGCGCCGCGCCACTTCCCCGCGGATCTTCGCGTGCAGGTCGCGCAACGCGGCAAAGGCTTCGTAGTCCATGTACCGGCGGAACACGAACGGCGTGACCACGCGCTCGAGCGCGGATTCGTCGTCGCGGCGCGCCGCCTCGCCCGCGAGGCCGGAGTCGGCGATCACGCGGCCCTTCAGCCATGCGAAGCGCTCCCACTCGCGGCCCTGCGCGTAGAAGTACTGTTCGAGCATGCCGAGCGAAACCACCAGCGGGCCGGAATCGCCATTCGGGCGCAGTCGCGTGTCGACGCGGAACACGAAGCCGTCGGCGGTGTACTCGGCCAGCAGCTCGATCGCGCGGCGCGCGAGCCGGTGCATCCATTCGCTGCTGGCGAGCCGCCCGCGGCGCGCGTCGCCGTCCGTGCCCTCGGTCTCGCCGTCTTCGCGATAGACGAAGATCAGGTCCAGGTCGGACGATACGTTCAACTCGTTGCCGCCGGCCTTGCCCATGCCGACCGCGAGGAGATCCTGCGGGCGGCCCTGACGGTCGAGCGGCCGGCCGTGGCGGGCGGCGAGTTCGGCGGCGGCGGTGCGCAGCGCGACGGCGGTGGCGAACGCGGCGAACGTGGTCATCGCCGCGCAGACCTCTTCGAGCGGCGCGACGCCGCCCACGTCGCGCTCGAGCAGCCCCAGCAACAGCCAGGTGCGCGCGCGCCGCAGCGCGGCGCCCATGTCGCCGGGCACGTCGACTTCGGCAGCAAGCCGGGCGATCGCCGCGGCATCGATCGGCTGGCGCGCGAGCGCGGCGAGCCGGGCGCGCGCCGCGTCTTCGCCGAGATTCGCCGACAACGACCGCAGCGCCCGCCGGAACCACGCGGAATGCTGCTCGCCGTGGAATTGCATGGTGGCCGGTCCGAAAGGTTATGCTTGGCCGGGATTGTCGCTCATGTCCTTGCCGCCTCCTTCGAGCCCCACCGGATCGCCTGCCGACCCCGCGCCTGCCGGTGGCGTGGGCAATGTCGGTCTTGCGCGATGGGCTCGCCGCGCCACGAGGGTATTGCGCTGGAGCGCCTGGGCGGCGCTCGCCTCGATCGTCCTGCTGGGGCTGTCCTGGCTCGCGCTGCGCTACTACGTCTGGCCGAATCTCGATCGCTGGCGCCCCGCGATCGAGAGCCGGATCGCCGAGGCGGTCGGCCGGCCGGTGAAGCTCGGGGCGCTCGCAACCGGCTTCGAAGGGCTGCGCCCGCAGCTGGTCGTGCGCGGAGCCTCCATCGACGACGAAGACGGCCAGCAGGCCTTCGCCGCCGCGGAAATCCGCGTCGTGATGTCGCTGCGCTCGCTGGCGGCGGGCAGGCCCGCGCTGGCGCTGCTCGAGATCGACTCGCCCTCGTTGCGCATCGAGCGAATCGCGGCGCGGCGCCTGCGCGTGGCCGGCGTGGACGTCGACCTCGACGCGTCGGCGGGCGGCGAATGGCTCGACTGGCTGTTCGTGCAGCGCCGCATCGTGCTGCGGAAGGCGCGGGTGCAATGGCACGACAGGCTTTCGGGCGACTCCGGTTCCTCGAGCGACATCGACCTGGTGCTCGGCTCGGCGGGGCGTCGACACCGCGCTTCGCTGCGGGCGCCGGCGCTCGCCGGGCTCGGAAGCGACGTCGATCTCGCGGTCGAATTCCGGCGACCGCCATTCTCCAGGGCCGGCGACTGGCACAAGTGGCAGGGTGAAGTCCGGGTCGCCGCAGCGCGTCTCGACCTCGCGGTGCTGGCGCGGCACTGGCAACAGTGGGGTGCCACCGCGGCCCCCTCGCTGGCGGTGCGTGCCGGGCAGGCGCGGCTGCGCGGCTGGTCGCACTTCGACAATGGGGTCGTGGTCGACGCAATGCTGGATCTCGCTGCCGACGGCGTGGACGCCGACCTCGACGGCCGGCCGCTGCCGTTGCGCGCGCTTACGGCCGAGGCGCATGCGCGCCGGCAGCCCGACGGCAGCACGCTGGTCACGTTGCCGGTCCTGCGCCTGTCGGACGAGCAGGGGTGGTCGCTGACGGCGAGTTCCGAGGGCTCGAAGCTGGTGCTGTCGCCGCAAGGCGCGCCGGCGGCGGCGCGGCTGACGCTCGAACGCTTCGACGCGGCCGAGGTGGCCGGGCTGCTCGGCCGCCTGCCGCTGCCCGAGGCGCTGGGCGCCGGTTTCGCATCGGTGAAGCTCGACGGGATCGTCGACCGGCTGGCGATCGACTGGTCGGCCGACGAGCATGCCGATGCAGCCGTGCCGGCGCGGTCGCGTTTCGGCGTCGAGATGGCCTTCGAGCGGCTCGGATTCCAGCGGATCGAGGCGCCGCCGCGTCCGGGCGAACTGAAGCTGCCGGGGTTCGCCAACGTCTCGGGCAACGCGCGGATCACCGAGCGCGGCGGCAGCGTTTCGCTTCACGGCGAATCGGTCCTCCTGCGCTTCCCCGGCCTGTTCGCCGAGCCCGAGGTGCCGCTCGACCGGCTCGAAGCGCAGGCCAGCTGGGTGCTGGCGCCACCGCCGACCGAGGGAGCGGCTCCGGTGGTCGATCTGGCGATCGAGACCTTCCGTTTCGCCAATGCGGACGCCAGTGGCGAAGTCAGCGGCCACTACCGTACCGGCGGCAAGGGTGTGGGCCTGGTCGACCTGCGGGGCAACCTGCAGCGTGCCGATGCGGCGCGCACCGCGCGCTACCTGCCGCTGGAAGTTCCGGAAGAGGTCCGGCACTGGGTGCGCGATTCGGTTCGCGCGGGCCGCTCGAACGACGCGCGCTTCGTGCTGAAGGGCGACCTCGAGGACTTCCCGTACCGCGATCCCGCCAGTGGCGAATTCCGCGTGGAGGCGAGCCTCGCCGATGCCACGCTCGCCTATGCGCCGGGATGGCCGGCGATCGAGCGGATCCAGGGCCGCCTGCGCTTCGAGCGCGCCGGCATGGAGATCGAGGTGCGCTCGGGCCGGGTGTGGGGCGTGGCACTCGCGCAGACCCGGGCGCGACTCGCGGAGTTCCGCGAGCCGCTGCTGCGCATCGAAGGCAGCGGGCAAGGCCCGGCGCAGGACATGGTGCGCTTCGTCAACGAGAGCCCGCTGCTGGCGCGCATCGACGATTTCACGCGCGACGTGGCGATCGACGGGGGCGCGACGCTGCAGCTGGCCTTCGAGATGCCGCTGGACGACATCGACGCGACGCAGGTGCGCGGCAGCGTGCAGCTGCCGGGCAACGACCTCGTTCTCGACCGCACGCTGCCGCGCTTCGAGCGCGTGGCGGGCCGGCTCGAGTTCACCGAAGACCGCCTGGCGTTGCGCTCGATGACCGCGACGCTGCTGGGCGGCCCGATCAGCGTCGAAGGCGACACCCCCGAGCCCGACCGCTTCCTGCTGCGCGCGCGCGGGACCATGCCCGCCGAGGGCATCGTGCAACTGGCCGACAACGTGCTGACGCGACACCTGGCCGGCTCGGCACAGTATTCGGCCGAGGTCGACGTGCGCAGGCGCGCCGCGACGCTGATCGTCGAATCCGACCTGAAGGGGCTCGCCAGCACGCTGCCCGCGCCGTTCGACAAGGCGGCCGACCCGAAGTGGCCGCTGCGCATCGAGTCGCGACCGGCGCCGCCGCCGGTGCCCACCGAGCGGCCGGCACGCGACACGCTCACCGTGAGCCTGCGCGACGACGTGCGGCTGGTCTTCGAGCGCGAGCGCGATCCGGGCTCCGGGCAGCTCAGGGTGCGGCGCGGCGCCTTCGCGGTCGCCGACGCGCCGACGCTGCCCGATGCCGGCTTCGCGGTACTGCTCGAGACGGCGGCGGTCGACCTCGACGCGTGGAACGCGCTGCTCGGCGACGAGCTGCTCGCCGGCGCGCGCGCCGGCGCGCCGGGCGCCTTCTCGCTGATGCCCGACACGGTGTCGCTGGTCGCGGGCACGGTGGAGGTGGCCGGCAAGGCCCTGCACGACGTCGTGCTGGGAGCCTCTCGGGCCGACGGTATCTGGCGCGCCAACATCCACTCGCGCGAGATCGACGGCTATTTCAGCTGGCGTCAGCCGCGCCCGGGCGAAGCCCACGGCACGCTGACGGCGCGCTTCGCGCGCCTGGAAATTCCGCGCGACCGCATCGACGACTTCGAGGCGCTGCTCGAGACGACGCCCCAGTCGCTGCCGGCGCTGGACGTGACCGCCGAACAGCTGATCCTGAACGACCGCCGCCTCGGCGCGCTCGATCTCGCGGCGGTCAACACCGGCAGCGCCGCGGCGCCGGTGTGGCAACTGCAGCGGCTGCGCATCCGCAATCCGGCTGCGACGCTGAACGCGAGCGGCAGCTGGCAGACGCGCCCGGGCGTGGTCCAGCGCGCCACCGCGCTCGACTTCGACCTGCAGATTGCCGACGCCGGCGCGCTGCTCGGGCTGTTCGGCATGCCGGACATCGTGCGCGGCGGCAGCGGGACGCTGGGCGGCCAGGTCCGCTGGGTGGGCTCGCCGATGCGGCTCGACTACCGCAGTCTCGGCGGCGAGTTGTCGGTCGATCTCGGCAAGGGCCAGTTCCTGAAGTCGGATCCCGGCATCGCCAAACTGATCGGGGTGCTGAACCTGCAGGCGCTGCGCAGGCGCCTGGCATTCGATTTCCGCGACGTCTTCGCCGAAGGCTTCGCGTTCGACCGCATCACCGGCAACGCGCGCATCGAAGGCGGCATCGTGCGCACCGACGATTTCGCGATGCGCGGCGTCGCGGCCCAGGTCGGCATTCGCGGGCAGGCCGACATTGCCGCGGAAACCCAGACGCTGGTGGTCGAGGTGCGTCCCGACCTGAACGCCGCGCTGGCGTCGCTCGCCTATGGGGCGTTGGTCAACCCTGCGCTCGGGCTGAGTTCGCTGGTTGCGCAGCTGGCGCTGCGCGCGCCGCTGCAGCAGATCTTCGCGTACGAATACGATGTGACCGGCCCCTGGAGCGACCCGCAGGTGACGGCGCGCTCGCGAGGGCCCGCGGCGGCACCGGAGCCCGCCCTACCCTGATGGAGGAACCGATGGCCCAGGCAAGGAATGCGACGGGCGCGCAAGCGGCATCGGCCGAGCCGACGCTGCGCGTCGCGGCGGTGCAGATGGTTTCGGCGGTCAACGTGTCGGACAACCTGGCGCGCGCCGAGGAGCTGATCGGCGAGGCGGCGGCAGCGGGCGCACGGCTGGTCGCGCTGCCCGAGCACTTCGCGCTGCTCGGACGCAGCGACCGCGACAAGCTGTCGGTTCGCGAGCCCGATGGCGCCGGTCCGCTGCAAACGTTCCTGTCCGGACAGGCGGCCGCGCACGGCATCTGGCTGGTCGGCGGCACGTTGCCGCTGGCGAGCCCGAATCCGGGCAAGGTGCTCAACAGCTCACTGGTCTACGGCCCCGACGGCCGGCGCGTGGCGCGCTACGACAAGATCCATCTGTTCGGCTTCGAGCACGGCAGCGAGCGCTTCGACGAGGCCGCGACGATCGCGCCGGGGCGCACGCCGGCGGTGTTCGACCTGGAGACGGCACCGCAAGGCGGCGCACCGGCGGCCGCCTGGCGCATCGGCCTGTCGGTGTGCTACGACCTGCGCTTTCCCGAGCTGTACCGGGCGCTCGCGCCGGTCGACCTGCTGCTGGCGCCTTCGGCGTTCACCTTCACCACCGGCAGCGCGCACTGGGAGGTGCTGCTGCGAGCGCGCGCGATCGAGAACCAGTGCTACCTGCTGGCGCCCGCGCAGGGCGGCCAGCACGAGAACGGGCGGCGCACCTGGGGCCACTCGATGCTCGTGGATCCCTGGGGCGAGATCGTCGCGCAGCGCGAGCCCGACGGCGGGGGGTCGTCGTCGGCGACGTCGCCCGCGCACGGCTGCGGCAGGTGCGGTCCGGCCTTCCAGCCCTGTCGCACCGCGTCATGTAGCATGTCCGCGATGAAACCCGCAGAACCTCCTTTCGCACACCTGGCGATCGCGCGATCGGTGCTGCTCGAGCCGTACGGGCTCGACGAAGCGCACCTCGGCGCGGCGCTCGCCGAGATCTTCCGCCACCGGGTCGACTACGCCGACCTGTACTTCCAGTTCACCCGCAGCGAGGGCTGGAGCCTCGAGGAAGGCATCGTCAAGTCCGGCAGCTTCTCGATCGACCAGGGCGTCGGCGTGCGCGCGGTCTCGGGCGACAAGACCGCTTTCGCCTACTCCGACGTGATCGGTGCCGAAGCGCTGATGTCGGCCGCGCGCGCCGCGCGCACGATCGCGTCGCGCGGCGCCGGGCGGGTGAAGGTCGCCGGCGCGCTCCGGCCGGGAGCCGGCCGCGCCCTGTACGCCGCCGAGGACCCGATTCCGCGGCTCGAGGCGGCGGCCAAGGTGGCGCTGCTCGAGCGCGTCGAGCGCATGGCGCGCGCAAAGGATCCGCGCGTGAAGCAGGTGATGGCCGGCCTGGCGGCCGAATACGACGTGGTGCTGGTGGCGCGCTCCGACGGGCTGGTGGCCGCCGACGTGCGCCCGCTGGTGCGCGTCTCGGTCACGGTGATCGCCGAGCAGGGCGGGCGGCGCGAGCAGGGCCACAGCGGCGGCGGCGGCCGCTTCGACCTCGGATCGTTCGACGATGCACGGCTCGCCGGCTACGTCGACGAGGCGGTGAAGGCCGCGCTCACCAACCTCGAAGCCCGGCCGGCGCCCGCCGGAACGATGACCGTGGTGCTCGGCCCCGGCTGGCCCGGCGTGCTGCTGCACGAGGCGGTCGGCCACGGCCCGGAGGGCGACTTCGTCCGCAAGCGCTCGTCGGTGTTCGCCGGGCGCATCGGCCAGCGCGTCGCCGCGCGCGGGGTCACCGTGGTCGACGACGGCACGCTGCCCGAGCGGCGCGGCTCGCTGAACATCGACGACGAAGGCAATCCGTCGCAGCGCAACGTGCTGATCGAGGACGGCGTCCTGAAGGGCTATCTGCAGGACACGCTGAACGCCCGGCTGATGAAGGTGCCGGTCACCGGAAACGGCCGCCGCGAGTCGTTCGCGCACCTGCCGATGCCACGCATGACGAACACGTACATGCTCGCCGGCGAGCGCGATCCCGGGGAGATCGTCGCCTCGGTCGACCGCGGCCTGTACGCGGTGAACTTCGGCGGCGGGCAAGTCGACATCACCAACGGCAAGTTCGTGTTCTCGGCGTCCGAGGCCCGGTGGATCGAGAATGGCAAGCCGCAGTACCCGGTCAAGGGCGCGACGATCATCGGCAACGGCCCCGATGCGCTCACGCGCGTGACGATGATCGGCAACGACATGCGGCTCGACCCGGGCATCGGCGTCTGCGGCAAGGACGGGCAGAGCGTGCCGGTGGGCGTCGGCCAGCCGACGCTGCGCATCGAGGCGCTCACCGTCGGCGGGACAGCCTGAAGTGAGCGGGCCCGCGGCGCCCGCCGCGCAGACCGGCGACGCGGCGGGTCGTCGTCGGCGCTGGCTGCGGGTGCTGCTGGCCGTGCTGGCGGTCGTGGGCGTCTACGCGCTGCTTGGCTTCGTGGTCGCGCCGCGCGTCGCGCAGGGCCAGCTCGTCGAGCGGCTGGCCGCGGAGCTCGGGCGCCCGGTCGCGATCGGGCGCATCGAGTTCAATCCGTTCACGCTGGTGCTGCGCGTGCACGATTTCAGCGTCTCCGAGCCGGCCGGCGGTGGCGACGGCGAGTTCGCCGGCTTCGCGCGGCTCGAGGCCGACGCGTCCTGGCGTTCGCTGTACCGGCTCGCGCCGGTGCTGTCCTCGGCGAGCCTGCACCAGCCGCGCCTGCACCTCGCGCGCGACGCCGCGGGCCGCTACAGCATCCAGGACCTGGTCGACAAGTGGGCGGCGCGACCGCCCGCCGAACCCGGGCCGACGCCGCGCTTCTCCGTGGCCAACATCGTGGTCGACGACGGGCGCTTCGAGTTCGACGACGGCAAGCTCGGCGTGCGACAGGAAATTTCGTCGCTCGCGCTTCATCTGCCGTTCGTTTCGAGCCTGCCGGTCGACGAGAAGATCTGGGTCGAGCCGAAGCTGGCTGCCTCGATCAACGGCGCGCCGTTCGAGCTGACCGGCAAGTCGCTGCCGTTCAGTCCGACGCGCGACTCGACGATCGACATCGACCTCGAAGGCGTCGACCTGACCCGTTTCGTCGGCTACCCGCCGCTGCCGCTGCCCGTGCAGTTGCAGGCGGGCCGGCTCGACACGGCGCTGAAGATCGCGTTCTCGCAGCCGGCCGGATCCGCGCCGACGGTCGCGGTGACCGGCAGCGCAAAGCTCGCCTCGCTCGACCTGCGCCAGCCCGATGGGTCGCCGCTCATGGCGGCCGAATCGATCGCGGCCGATGCGATCGCGCTCACCTGGCCGGAGAACCGGCATGCGATTGGGCGCGTCACGATCACCGAGCCGAACGTCGCGATCCGGCGCAAGGCCGGTGAGCGGCGCTTTCTCGAGAGGGTGCTCGAAGCCGCCGCGAAGTCGGCGGCCCGGCCGCAGCCGCAGCAGCCGGAGCAGCAGCCACAGCCGCAGCCGCCGGCCGCGGGAAAGGAGCCGGCGAACACGGGTACGAGCGGGGCGCAATGGCGTGTCGACGAGATCGTCGTCAACGGCGGCAGGCTCGCGTTCGAGGACGCGCAATTCGAGCCGAAGCCGCTTCGGCTCGACGCGAGCGCGCTGGAAGCGACGCTGCGCAAGCTGTCGAGCGATCCGGCCGTGCCGGCCGAGTTCGATCTGGCCGCGGGCCCGGCCAACGGCGAACACGTGAGCGCCAGCGGGAGCGCCCGGTGGCAGGAGGGTGCGGTCGACGCGAAGCTGCAGGTGTCGGATCTCGCGTTGAAGCAATGGTGGTGGATCGCCGAGCAGCGCCTCGCGGTCGACGCGCTCGACGGGGCTCTGTCGGTCGGGGCGCGGCTGCATGCGGCGCAAGGCAGTGGCGGCACGACGATCCGTTTCGACGAGGGCACGGCGCGACTGAGGAACCTGTCGCTGCGCCAGCGCTGGGACAAGCGCACGCTGCTCGCGCTGCCCGAACTCGACGTCGATGGCGTATCCGTGGATCCGGGGAAGCGCGAAGTTTCGATCGGCGCGCTGACGACGCGGGGCGGAAGCCTGCTGGTGCGGCGCGACAAGGACGCGCGCCTCAACCTGCAGCGGCTCATGATCGTCGATCGCGATGCCGGCGGGCCGGCCCAGGCGAAGCCCGAGCCTGCGGATGCGGCTCGGGGAGCCGGCGCGGCGGCGCCGGACTGGACGCTGATGCTCGACAAGCTCGCGATCGGCGGGTTCGGCGTCGACGTCGAGGACCAGCGCGGCGGCAAGGCGGCCAACCTGCGCGTTCAGGCGATCGACGTCGGCGCCAGCGGGCTTTCCAGCGCCGATCGCGCGCCGCCCGCGAAGGTCCAGATGCGTGCAAGGGTCGATCGCCGCGGAACGCTGTCGCTGTCGGGCGAGATCGGCGCGAAGCCGCTGGCCGGCACGCTGCAGGTGGCCGCGCGCGACCTCGCCATCGTGCCGCTGCAGCCGTACTTCACCGAATACGTGAACGCGCTCGTGTCGAGCGGCTCGGTCAGCGCCGACGGCAGCCTGCGCCTTGCGGTGCACGAGCGGGCGGCGCCGCGCGTCGGCTGGAAGGGGCGGGTGTCGGTCGCCGGCTTCTCCGCGGCGTCGAAGGAGGCGAACGATGACCTGCTGCGCTGGAAGTCGCTCGCTTTCGACCAGGTCGACTTCGATTCCGAGCCGCTGAAGGTCGATGTCGGCGGCATCACGCTCGAAGACTTCCATGCTCGCGTGATCCTGAACGCGGAAGGGCGTCTTAACCTGCGCGAACTGCTGGTCGACCGCCGGGCGCAGTCCGCCGACGGAAAGGCGCAGTCGCCCTCCGGTGCCTCGGGCGCCGCGACCGGCACCGCTGCTGCGCCGGCGTCCGCGCCTGCGCCGGCGGCCTCGTCCGCGCCTGCGGCCGCGGGGTCCGCGCCGCCGGCGCCGCAGCGCAACCTGCGCGTGGGCGGCGTGCGACTGGTCAACGGCAACATCGACTTCAGCGACTTCTTCGTGAAGCCGAACTACTCGGCCAATCTCACGGGCATGAACGGGCAGATCTCGCAGATCACGCCCGGCCAGGCCGGCGATCTCGAGCTGCGCGGACGCATCGACCACACCGGCAGCGTCGAGATCCTCGGCAAGGTGAACCCGCTGGCCGATCCGCTGTACCTCGACCTGAAGGCCAGCGCCAGCGACATCGACCTGCCGCGGCTGTCGCCGTATTCCGGAAAGTACGTCGGGTATGGCATCGAGAAGGGCAAGCTGTCGGCGAAGGTTGCCTACAAGGTCGAGAACCGGCAGCTGAGCGCCGAGAACAATATCGTGCTCGACCAGCTCACCTTCGGCGACAAGGTCGACAGCCCCGACGCGCTTTCGAGTTGCCGGTGCTGTTCGCGGTGTCGCTGCTGAAGGACCGCAACGGCGTCATCGACGTGAACCTGCCGATCAGCGGCTCGCTCGACGATCCGCAGTTCAGCGTCGGCGGCATCGTGATCCGGATCATCGTCAACCTGATCGTCAAGGCGGTCACCGCTCCGTTCGCGCTGATCGCGAACCTGGTCGGTGCGAGCGGCGCCGAGTTGTCGTGGGTCGGCTTCGAGCCGGGCAGTCCCGATCCCGGCCCGGCCGCGCTCGAAAAGCTGCAGTCGATCGCCAGGGCGCTGACCGATCGCCCGGGGCTGAAGCTGGACCTCGCCGGCCGCGCCGATCCGGCGGCCGACCGCGAAGCCCTGCGCCGGCTCGCGATGCAGCGCGCTGTGAAGGCCCAGAAGCTGAAGGAGACCGTCGGCGGCGGCGAAGACGTCGCGGCGATCGACAAGGTGCGGATCGATCCGCAGGAGTACCCGAAGTACCTCGAGCGCGCATGGCGCGCAGCGACGTTCGACAAGCCGCGCAACGCGATCGGCCTGGTGAAGTCGCAGCCCGTCGCCGAGATGGAAGGGATGATGCTCGCGCACATCGAGGCGAGCGACGCCGAGCTGATCGCGCTGGCCAACGAGCGTGCGCAGCACGTGAAAGACTGGCTGGTCGAGTCGGGCAAGGTGCCCGGCGAGCGGATGTTCATCGTGACGCCGAAACTCGGTGCGGGCGACGCGGGCGCCCCCGCATCGACTTCGGCGGCTGCGGCCCCCGAAGCCGCGCCGGCCGGTGCCGCTCCCGCAGCGGCCGAAACCGGCAAGCCGGCGGCGGCGGCCCCGCTTTCCCGGGTCGATCTCTCGCTGAAGTAAGGCTGTTCAGCCGAGCCCGGTCACCGGCAGCGAGACCCCATGCACCGCGCGGGCCTCGTCCGAGGCCAGGAAGGCGATCACGTTCGCCAGGTCGCCCGGCGCCACCCAGCGGGCCGGGTCGGCACCGGGCATCGCGGCGCGATTCTCGGGCGTGTCGATGATCGTCGGCAGCACGCAGTTCACGTTGATCCCCATGTCGCGCAGTTCGGCCGACAGCGTCTCGGTGATGCGGATCACCGCCGACTTCGCGGCGACGTAGGCGCCCATCAGGGCCGCGCCCTTCTGCGCCGCGAACGCGCCCACGTTGACGATGCGCCCGCCGCCGGCTTCGATCATCCTCGGGACGACCGCGGCGGTCGCATGCAGCAGCGTGCGCACGTTGATGTCGAACATCGCGTTCCAGTCGGCATCGGCGGTCTGGTGCGCGGGCGTTCCCATCCGGAAGCCGCCGACCAAGGTTGCACAGCACGTCGATGCGCCCGAAGCGCGCGACCGCCGCGGCTACGGCCGCATCGACGCCGGCCTGGTCGAGCAGGTCCACCGGCGCGAACATGCGCCGCGCGTCCTCGTCGCCGAAGGCGCGCCGCAGGCTCTGCGCGCGCGAACCCGCCAGCACCAGCGCCGCGCCGCGCGCCGCGAAAGCCTGCGCCACCGCGCGGCCGAGATTGCCCGCCGCGCCGGTCACCAACACGCAACGATCGTCGAAATTCATTGCAACCCTCCGCATGCAGCCTTGTACCCGATCGGGCGGGGCTTGCCCGGCAGCGTGGCCGGGGCTCGCCACAGCCGACTTGCGGGCCCGGCGATCCGGCCGTACACTGTATTCATGTTGCACCGCATCGCGTTCTATTTTTACTTTTTCGGCTTTTCCTGCCGCCGGCGGGACGAGTCGGGAGCGCGTTCGCAGACCTGAAGCAACGAACCGAATCCGATGAAGCCGCCGGCCCCGTCCGGCGGTTTTTTTTTGCCCCGCCAACCCGAAAGCCCCCTCAGCCATGCGCCACACCACCGACGACCTGCGTATCCGCGAGATCAAGGAGCTCGCGCCTCCCTCACACCTGCTTCGCGAGTTCCCGATCAGCGACCGCGCGGCCACCACGACCTACGCCGCGCGCCGGGCGATCCACCGCGTGCTGCACGGCATGGACGACCGTCTGGTGGTGATCGTGGGACCCTGCTCGATCCACAACCCGGCGGCGGCGCGCGAATACGCCGGCCGGCTTCGCGGCGAGCGCGATCGCCTGGCCGCCGACCTGGAAATCGTGATGCGCGTCTATTTCGAGAAGCCGCGCACCACGGTGGGCTGGAAAGGCCTGATCAACGACCCCGACCCGGACGACAGCTTCGACATCAACAAGGGGTTGCGCACCGCCCGTGAATTGCTGCTCGACATCAACGAGCTGGGCCTGCCCGCGGGCACCGAGTTCCTCGACATGATCACGCCGCAATACATCGCCGACCTGATCGCGTGGGGAGCGATCGGCGCGCGCACCACCGAGTCGCAGGTGCACCGCGAACTGGCCTCCGGGCTGTCGTGTCCGGTCGGGTTCAAGAACGGCACCGACGGCAACCTGAAGATCGCGCTCGATGCGATCAAGGCCGCCTCGCAGCCGCACCATTTCCTGTCGGTCACCAAGGGCGGACATTCGGCGATCGTCTCGACCAATGGCAACGAGGACTGCCACATGATCCTGCGAGGCGGGCGCAAGCCGAACTACGATGCGGCCAGCGTCGAGGCGGCCTGCCGCGAGGCGGCGGCCGCAGCTCTGGCATGTCGGCTGATGATCGACGCCAGCCACGGCAACAGCCAGAAGAAGCCCGAGAACCAGCCCGCGGTCGTCGCGGCGATCGCCGCCCAACTGGCCGCGGGTGACACGCGCATCTGCGGCACGATGATCGAGAGCCACCTGCAGGCGGGCCGCCAGGACCTGGTGCATGGCAAGCCGCTGGTCTACGGCCAGAGCATCACCGATGCCTGCATCGGCTGGGACGACACGGTGGCGGTGCTGGACATGCTGGCCGAAGCGGTGCGGGCGCGGCGGCTGAAGGCCGAGGTAGGAACGGCCGGCTCGCGCCGCGAGCCCGCCACCCGTCGGGAAAACGCCGACGCGCAACTGCTGCCGCCCCGGGCGCGCCCCGGGTCGCGCGGTTTGCATGCTATAACCGTCGAAAAATGGAGGTAGCCATGGAAGCGGTCAAGGGCGGCAGCGCGCCCCAGGCATCGGCGACCGCGGCCGGCTCGGCCAGGCGAACACCGCACGAGCGGCTGCTCGCCCTCGGCCTGCGGCCGGTCGGTCGGGCCAGCGAATTCGCGGATCAGATCCACGGGCTGATGGCCCAGACGCCATTGTTCTCGGGGCTCGACATCCACGAGACGCGCAAGCTCGGCGGGTTCATGTACGTCTACGAGGCGCCTCCCGGCGTCACGATCATCAACGAGGGCGAAGCGGGCGACTTCATGATGCTGCTGATGCAGGGCATGGTCGACGTGCTGCGCCGCAACCGCTACAACTACCCGTCACGGATCGCCGTGGCGCACTCGGGGCACTCGCTCGGCGAGATGTCGATGTTCGACGGCGAGCCGCGCTTCGCCTCGTGCGTCACGCTGGAGAACAGCCGCATCGCCGTGCTCACCCGCGACTCGCTGATGCTGGTGCTCAGTGAGGAGCCGAAGCTGGGCAACAAGATCCTGCTGAAGCTGGTGCAGTTGCTGTCGGAGCGGCTGCGCCAGACCAGCGCGAAGCTGGTCTCGTACCTCGAAGCCGCGCGCGACACCTAGCGCGGGCGCCCCTTCTGCCACATCACGTCGGCGACGCCGGCCTCGCGGTTGAGCACGCGCGCGAGCACGAACAGCAGGTCGGACAGCCGGTTCACGTATTGGCGGCAGACGGGCCTGACCGCCTCGTCGCGCCCCAGCGCGACGATCGCGCGCTCGGCGCGCCGGCACACGGTGCGCGCCACGTGGGCGAGCGCCGCCTGGCGCGAGCCTCCCGGCAACACGAACTCCTGCAGTCGCGGCAGGTCGGCGTTGTACTTTTCGAGGAGCCCGTCGAGGCGTGTGAGGCGCGTCTCCGGCAGGTTTTCCAGCCCCGGAATGCACAGCTCGCCGCCGAGGTCGAAGAGATCGTGCTGGATGTCGGTGAGCGCGGTGCGCACGCCGTCGGGCAAGGCCTCGACCTGCAGCAGGCCGATCGCGGAGTTCAGTTCGTCCACGCTGCCGATCGCGTCGATGCGCCGGCTGTCCTTGCCGGTGCGGCTGCCGTCGCCGAGGCCGGTCGAGCCGTCGTCGCCGGTGCGGGTGGCGATCTTCGAAAGTCTGAATCCCATGGGCGGCTCCGTCGGGGGCAAGCGATGGCGCAGTGTACCGCCGGGGTCATTACCGACGTCGCGAGGCACGGTTTCGCGCCGGCGCGCGCGCCGGGCCGATCTACAATCGCGAGGACCCCGGAGCCATCGATGAACCACCCGCAAGCCTTTCCCGCGAGCCTGAAGCGCCCGCTGCCCGACACCCTGGCGGACGCGCTGCGCGCGCGCTTCGGCGAGCGCTTCAGCACCGCCGCCGCGGTGCGCGAGCACCACGGTCGCGACGAATCGCCGTTTCCGCCCACGCCGCCCGACGCGGTGGTGTTCGCGCATTCCACCGGGGAAGTCGCCGAGGTCGTCGCGCAGTGCCGCGTGCACAAGGTGCCGCTGATCCCCTACGGCGTCGGCTCGTCGCTCGAAGGGCACCTGCTGGCGGTGCACGGCGGCGTGTCGATCGACGTGTCGCAGATGAACCGGGTGCTGGCGGTCAATCCCGAAGACCTCACCGTGACCGTGCAGGCCGGCGTGACGCGCAAGCAGCTCAACGAGGAACTGAAATCCACCGGGCTGTTCTTCCCGATCGACCCGGGCGCCGACGCGAGCCTGGGCGGCATGGCGGCGACGCGCGCCTCGGGCACGAATGCGGTGCGCTACGGCACGATGAAGGAGAACGTGCTCGGGCTCACCGTGGTCACCGCCGAGGGCAAGGTGGTGCGCACCGCGCGCCGCGCGAAGAAGTCGTCGGCGGGCTACGACCTCACGCGGCTCTTCGTGGGGTCCGAGGGCACGCTTGGCGTGATCACCGAGGTCACCGTCCGGCTCTATCCGGTGCCCGAGGCGATCTCGGCGGCGGTGGTCAGCTTCCCGAGCCTCGCGCAGGCGATCGATGCGGTGATCCAGATCATCCAGCTGGGCGTGCCGGTGGCTCGCTGCGAATACGTCTGCGAGCACGCGATTCGCGCGATCAACGCCTACAGCCACACCACGCTGCGCGAGGCGCCGACGCTGTTCTTCGAGTTCCACGGCAGCGAGTCGTCGGTGAAGGAGCAGGCCGAAACCGCGCAGCAGATCGCGCGCGAGCACGGCGGCCAGGACTTCGAATGGGCCACGCGCCCCGAGGACCGCACGCGGCTGTGGACGGCGCGGCACAACGCGTACTTCGCCGGCATCCAGGTGCGCCCGGGCAGCCGCGCGGTCACCACCGACACCTGCGTGCCGATCTCGCGACTGAGCGAGTCGATCACCGGCGCGCAGCGCATTCTCGACACCGCCAGTTTCCCGACGCTGATCGTCGGCCACGTCGGCGACGGCAACTTCCACGCGATGCTGGTCATCGACCCGGACGACCCGGAAGGAGCTGGCCGAGGCCGAGCGCCTGAACGACGCGATCGTGCGCCTGGCGCTGTCGATGGACGGCACCTGCACCGGCGAGCACGGCGTCGGCCTGCACAAGATCGGATTCCTCGAGGAGGAGGCGGGCGACGACGCGCTCGACCTGATGCGCCGGATCAAGCGTGCGCTCGATCCCGACGGCATCATGAATCCGGGGAAGATCTTCCGGATGTGAAACAACAAGCCGGCGCTCGAGGAGGCGGTGCCGGTCGTCACCGCCGATCCGGTGTTCCGGAAGTACGGCGTGCGGCGCATCTGGCGGTAGGGCGCACGCCGGGTTCACCGGTGCAGGATCTGGCTCAGGAACTGCCTCGTGCGCTCGTTCTTCGGCGCCTCGAAGAAGCGCCCCGGCTCGTCCTGCTCGACGATCTCGCCGCGGTCCATGAAGATCACGCGGTCGGCGACCGCCTTGGCGAAGCCCATCTCGTGGGTGACGCACAGCATCGTCATGCCTTCGCCGGCCAGCATGATCATCGTGTCGAGCACCTCCTTGACCATCTCCGGGTCGAGCGCCGAGGTCGGCTCGTCGAACAGCATGATCGACGGGTTCATGCACAGCGCGCGCGCGATCGCCACGCGCTGCTGCTGGCCGCCGGAGATCTGGCCCGGGTACTTGCCCGCGAGCTCGGCGATGTGCACCCGCCCGAGATAGCGCATCGCGGTCGCCTGCGCCTCGGCCACCGGCTTCTTGAGCACCCAGACCGGCGCCAGCGTGCAGTTCTGCAGCACCGTGAGGTGCGGGAACAGGTTGAAGTGCTGGAACACCATGCCGACCGTGGAGCGCACCTTGTCGATGTTCTTCAGGTTGTCGGTGAGCTCGATGCCGTTGACCACGATGCGGCCCTGCTGGTGGGGCTCGAGCCGGTTGATGCAGCGGATCAGCGTCGACTTGCCCGAGCCCGAAGGCCCGCAGATCACGATGCGCTCGCCGCGCTCGACGCGCAGGTCGACGTTCCTGAGCACCTGGAACTCGCCGAACCACTTTGCCAGGCCCTCGATCAGGATCGCAGGCGCCGCGGACGCCGCGGCGTCGGCGGAAGCGGCTCGCGTGGTGTCGCCCATTTGCGTTCTCCGTGCGTGCTCAGCGGTGCTCGCCGCGCGCGAGGTCGCGCTCGAGCCACTGGCTGTATTTCGACATCGCGAAGCAGAAGACCCAGTAGACGACGATCGAGAACAGGAAGGCCTCGATGAAGTACTTCTTCCACGAGAAGTCGGTCTCGACCGACTTCTTCACCGCGTAGGCGAAGTCGTAGATCGCGATGATCACCACCAGCGAGGTGTCCTTGAACAGCGCGATGAAGCTGTTGACGATCGACGGGATCGCCACCCGCAGCGCCTGCGGCAAAATCACCAGCGCCATCGCTTTCCAGTAGGACAGGCCGAGCGCCTCGGCCGCCTCGTACTGGCCGCGCGGCACCGCCTCCAGGCCGCCGCGCACCGCCTCGGCGAGGTAGGCCGCGACGAACAGGATGATCGCGATCTGCGCGCGCAGCAGCTGCTCGATGCGCATGCCCTCGGGCAGGAACAGCGCGAACATCACCGAGGCCATGAACAGCACGGTGATCAGCGGCACACCGCGCACGACCTCGATGTAGATGACCGACAGCGAGCGCACCATCGGCAGCTGCGAACGCCGGCCCAGTGCAAGCAGCACGCCCAGCGGAAACGCGAACGCGACGCCGAAGATCGCCAGGATCAGCGTGACCGGCAGCCCGCCCCACTGCTCGGTGCGCACCGGCACGAGCCCGGCGCCACCGCCCATCAGCCAGAACGAGACGACGATGCCCAGCGCCCAGACCGCGGCGAGCCAGGGCCGCCAGGCACGCCGCATCGCCGACACCACGAGCAGGGCGCACAGCACGGCGATCACGATCGCGGGCCGCCATTGCTGTTCGTACGGATAGACCGCGAACAGCATGAAGCGGAACTTCTCCGTGACCACCGCCCAGCAGGCGCCCTGGCCGCGCACCGCGTCGCAGGCCGAGGCCGGGGCATGGCCCCAGACCGCGTCGAAGAACAGCCAGCGCAGCGCCGGCGGCAGCGCCCAGCCGAGCAGCGCAAGCATCGCGATCGTCATCGCCGCGTTGGCCGGCGACGAGAACAGGTTGGCGCGGAGCCAGCTCATCGTGTCGTCGCCGCGCCGGTGTTCAGCGCTCGACCAGGCGCGTGCGCGCCGCGTACCAGTTCATCAGCAGCGAGATCGCCGGGCTGATGCTCAGGTAGACCGCCATCAGGATCGCGATCGCCTCGATCGCCTGCCCGGTCTGGTTCATCGTCGTGTTGGCTACCGCTACCAGGTCGGGGTAGCCGATCGCGACCGCCAGCGACGAGTTCTTGGTGAGATTCAGGTACTGGCTGGTGAGTGGCGGAATGATCACGCGCAGCGCCTGCGGCATCGTCACCAGGCGCAGGCGCTGGCCCGGTTTCAGGCCGAGCGCGATCGCCGCCTCGGTCTGGCCGTGCGGCACCGACAGGATTCCGCCGCGCACCACCTCGGCGATGAAGGCCGCGGTGTAGGTGGACAGGCCGACCAGCAACGCGATGAACTCGGGCGACAGCGATCGCCCGCCCTGGAAATCGAAGCCTCCGAGTTGCGGCACGTCGAGCCCGGTGGGCGCGCCGCCGGCCAGCCAGGCGGCGGCCGGCAGCAGCACCAGCAGCGCCGCCGAAGGCCAGAACACCGGCCACTGCGCGCCGGTCGCGCGCTGGTGGCGCGCGGCGAGCGTGCGCCACGCGAAGACCAGCGCGATGGCGGCGGCGAACGCCCAGCCTGCCGCACTCCAGCCGGGCGCGGCTTGCGGCCATGCGTAGCGCAGGCCGCGCTGGCTCAGGAACGCCAGGTCGCCGAAGGCGATCGCCTCGCGCACCGGCGGCAGCAACTCGGTGATCAGCCCGTACCAGACGAACAGCTGCAGCAGCAGCGGAATGTTGCGCAGGAACTCCACGTACGCGGACGCCAGGCGCGCCACCAGCCAGTTCGACGACAGACGCGCGATGCCGACCAGCGTGCCGATGACGCTCGCGGCGACGATGCCCAGCGCCGAGACCCAGAGCGTGTTCAGCAGCCCGACCAGGAACGCGCGGCCGTAGGTGTTCGACGGGTCGAACGCGACGTGGCTCTCGGCGATCTCGAAGCCGGCTTCGCGCGACAGGAAGCCGAAGCCGACCTGGATCTGGCGCGTGGAGAGGTTGTGCAGCGTGTTGGAGACCAGGAACCAGCCGACGCCGACGACGGCGGTCAGCAGCAGCGCCTGGTAGAGAATCCCGCGGACGCGCTCGCTCGCGAACATTTGCGATCGGCCGGATGAGCGCGCGGCCGCGGGGGCGGTGTGGGCAGGTCCCGAGCGGAGGCGCCCGCGTTCAGCGGATCGGCGGCGCGTACATCAGGCCGCCGTCGCGCCACTGCGCGTTGATCCCGCGCGAGATGCCGATCGGGCCGACGTTGCGCTGGTACATCTCGCCGTAGTTGCCCACCGCCTTGATCGCGCGCACCAGCCAGTCGTTGTCGACCCCCAGGCCCTTGCCGATGTCGCCCGAGGTGCCGACCAGCCGCTGGATCGTCGGCTCCTTGCTCTCGGCCTTCAGCTTGTCGACGTTGGTGGAGGCGACGCCGTACTCCTCGGCCTCGATCAGCCCGAACAGCGTCCATTTGACGATGGTGAAGTATTCCCAGTCGCCGCGGCGCACCAGCGGGCCGAGCGGCTCCTTCGAGATCGCCTCGGGCAGGATCACGTAGTCGTCCTTGTTCGGCGCCTTCAGCCGCGTCGCCGCCAGCCCCGAGATGTCGGTGGTGAACACGTCGCAGCGCCCCGAGAAGAACGCCTGCTCGACCTGCTGCAGCTCGTTGACCACCACCGGCCGGAAGTTCATCTTCTTCGTGCGGAAGTAGTCGCTCAGGTTCAGCTCGGTGGTCGTGCCCGGCTGCACGCAGACCGTGGCGCCGTTGAGCTGGGTGGCGCTCTTCACGTTCGACGACTTCTTCACCATGAAGCCCTGTCCGTCGTAGAAGATCGTGCCGGCGAAGACCGCGCCGAGCGTCGAGTCGCGGCTGGAGGTCCAGGTGGTGTTGCGCGACAGGATGTCGACCTCGCCCGACTGCAGCGTGGTGAAGCGGTTCTGCGTGTTGGTCGGCACGAACTGCACCTTGTTCGCGTCGCCGAGGATCACCGCGGCCACCGCGCGGCAGAAGTCGACGTCGATGCCGTGCCAGACGCCCCTGGCTGTCGGGGGCCGAGAATCCGAGCAGGCCGGTGTTCACGCCGCAGCGCAGCGCGCCCCGCTGCTTGATCGTATCGAGGGTGGGGCCGGCCGAGGCCAACGATGGTGCGAGCACCGCGGCCGCTGCCAGCAGCGCGGCAAGATGGATCTTCTTCATGTCGGGAGCCTCGTGATGGAATATCGCGCGAGTCTACGCAGAAGGCCGAGCCCGATACAAGGCGGGGCGTGCGCGCCGAGGGGAAACCCCGAGGGCGCGCGCGGTCCCTGCATCAGCGCTTGTAACGCTTGGGAACGAACGGCAGCGGCGTGGGCGTCACGCCGGGGCGGCGATCGCGCACCACCGCGCGCAGCGGCGCGCGCGCCGCGTCGTCGAGCGCCGCGCGGTCGACGCGGGCGAGCATGACCGGATGGCCGAGCGACGGAGAGATCGTTCCGCTGGTGACTTCGCCCACGACGCGATCGTCGGGCCCGACGATCGCCGCGTGCGCGCGGATCGGCACCGTCTCGCGCGAGATCAGCCCGGCCAGCGTGCGCGGGGTGCTCTCGGCGAGCTGCGCGAGGATCGTCGCGGCGCCCGGAAAACCGCCGGCTTTCGCGCCGCTCGCGCGGCGCGACTTCGGGATCGCGAAGGCCAGCCCCGACTCGACCGGCGTGGTCGCGGCGTCGATGTCGCTGCCATGCAGCGGCAGGCCCGCCTCGAGCCGCAGCGTGTCGCGCGCGCCCAGGCCGGCCGGTTGCACCGCCGGGTTGGCGAGCAGGCGCCGCACGATCGCCTCGGCCTGCGCGAGCGGCAACGAGATCTCGTAGCCGTCCTCGCCGGTGTAGCCCGAGCGGGTGGCGAAGCAGTCGGCGCCGAGCAGCCGCAGCGTGGCTGCCTGCATGAAGCGCAGCGACGCCGCCGCCGGGTCGAGGGCGGCGAGCGCCGCCTCGGCCGCCGGGCCCTGCAGCGCAACCAGCGCCGCGTCGACCCATTCGATGCGCAGCTGCGGGCAGCGGCTGCGCAGCGCGCGCAGGTCGGCGTCGCGATTGCCGGCGTTGACCACCATCCGCACCTCGGCGTGCGCGCCGTCGACCAGGTGCACGAGCATCAGGTCGTCGTCGATGCCGCCGCGCTCGTTCAGCAGCAGCGAGTAGCGCTGCGCCGCGTGCGTCCAGCCGTCGAAGTCGACCGGCAGCGCGGCTTCGAGCTGCGCGTACAGTGTCTGCGGCCGGTCGTCCGCGGCGCGGATCCGCAGCTGCCCCATGTGGGAGACGTCGAACAGGCTGGCGCGCTCGCGGGTGTGCAGGTGTTCGGCCTTCAGGCCCGCCGGATACTGGATCGGCATCTCGTAGCCGGCGAAGGCGCCGAACTTCGCGCCGTGCTCCGCGTGCAGCGCATGCAGCGGAATGTGCCGCAGGGTCTCGTGCGCAGGCTGGCTCATCGCGTGCTCCCTTCGTCGGCGTAGTGTGAACACGCTCTAGTCGGCCACCGGCGGGCAGGTGCACACCAGGTGCCGGTCGCCCGCGGCGTTGTCGATGCGCTTCACGCTCGGCCAGAACTTCGCCTCGCGCACCCACGGCAGCGGGAACACCGCCTCCTCGCGGCCGTAGCGGTGCGTCCATTCTCCGGCGATTTCCGCCGCGGTGTGCGGCGCGCCCTTCAGCGGATTGTCCTCGCGATCGAGCTCGCCCGAGGCGATGCGCTGCAGTTCGCCGTGGATCGCGATCATCGCGTCGCAGAAGCGGTCGAGCTCGGGCCTGGACTCGGACTCGGTCGGCTCGACCATCAGCGTGTCGGCCACCGGGAACGACAGCGTCGGTGCGTGGAAGCCGTAGTCCATCAGCCGCTTGGCCACGTCTTCGGCGCTCACGCCGTAGTCGGCCTTGAGGTTGCGCATGTCGAGGATGCATTCGTGCGCGACCTCGCCGTTCTGCCCTCGATAGAGCACCGGGAAGTACGGCGCGAGCCGCTGCGCGACGTAGTTCGCGTTCAGGATCGCGACCTCGGAGGCCTTGCGGATGCCGCTCGCCCCCATCATCCGGATGTACATCCAGGAGATCGTGGTGATCAGCGCGCTGCCGAACGGCGCGGCCGACACCGCCGCGTCGCCGGCGGCCGCGCGCGCGGCCTCGCGCGCGCTGGTGCTCGCTGCAGGCAGCGGGAACGGCTCGGCCGGCAGGAACGGCGCCAGGTGCGCGGCCACCGCGATCGGGCCCATGCCGGGGCCGCCGCCGCCGTGCGGGATGCAGAAGGTCTTGTGCAGGTTCATGTGGCAGACGTCGGCGCCGATCAGTCCCGGCCTGGCCAGCCCGGCCTGCGCGTTCAGGTTCGCGCCGTCCATGTACACCGGCCGCCGGCCTCGTGCACCATCCGGCAGACCTGCGCGATCGAGGCCTCGAACACGCCGTGCGTCGACGGGTAGGTGACCATCAGCGCGGCGAGCGCATCGCGGTGCTCTCCGACCTTGCGTTCGAGGTCGGCGACGTCGATGTTGCCTTGCTCGTCGCAGGCGACGACCACGACGCGCAAGCCCATCATGTGCGCCGAGGCCGGGTTGGTGCCGTGCGCCGAGGCCGGGATCAGGCAGACGTCGCGATGCGATTGCCCTTGCGCGGCCAGGTAATGGCGGATCGCCAGCAGGCCGGCGTACTCGCCCTGCGCGCCCGAGTTCGGCTGGAACGAGACCGCCGCGAAGCCGGTGATCTCCGCGAGCCAGTTGCCCAGCTGCCCGAGCATCGCGAGGTAGCCGGCCGCCTGCTCGCGCGGCGCGAACGGATGGATGTCGGCGAACCCCGGCCAGGTGATCGGCGCCATCTCCGAGGCCGCGTTCAGCTTCATCGTGCACGAGCCGAGCGGAATCATCGAGTGCACCAGCGACAGGTCGCGGTTTTCGAGCCGCTTCAGGTAGCGCACGAACCCGGTTTCGCTGTGGTACCGGTTGAACACCGGATGCGCGAGCACGGTGTCGGCGCGGCGCAGCGCCGGCGCGATCGAGTCGGGCTCCAGGCCGAGCGAGGCGGCCGCCGCGTCGAGCGCCGCCGCGTCTGGGCGGGCGCCGCCGAGCACGAAGGCCAGGTCGGCGACGTCGGCGAGCGTCACGGTCTCGTCGAGCGCGACGCCGACGCGGTTGGCGGGCCCGCCCTCGTGACCGAACTCGCGCAGGTTGATGCGCAGGCCGCGCGCGCGCTGGCGCACGGCACCGGCATCGGCGCCGAGGTCGAAGGCGAGCGTGTCGAAGAAGCTGTCGTGCAGCGGGTGCGGCGCGCCGTCACGGTGGAGCAGCCGCACGAGCAGCCGCGCCATCGCGTTGGCCCGCAGCGCGATGCGCGACAGCCCCTGCGGCCCGTGGTAGACCGCATAGAACGCCGCCATGTTGGCCAGCAGTGCCTGCGAAGTGCAGATGTTGCTGGTGGCTTTCTCGCGACGGATGTGCTGCTCGCGGGTCTGCAGCGCCATGCGCAGCGCCGGGTTGCCGGCGGCGTCGTGCGAGACACCGATGATGCGTCCGGGCATCGTTCGCAGCAGGTCTTCGCGCGCGGCCATGAACGCCGCGTGCGGGCCGCCGAAGCCCAGCGGAACGCCGAAGCGCTGCGCCGAGCCGATCGCGATGTCGGCGCCCATCGCGCCGGGCGACTTCGCCAGCATCAGCGCCAGCGGGTCGCAGCCGACGGTCGCGCGCCCGCCCGCGGCGCGCAGCGCGGCGATCGGTGCCGCGAAGTCGCGCAGGCGCCCGAAGGTGTCGGGCGTCTGCAGGTGCGCACCGAAGAAGCCGGCGGCCGCCTCGCCGGCCAGCGCGCGCTGCGCGTCGTCGACCGTCACCTCGATGCCCATCCACTTCGCGCGCGTGCTCACGACCGCGATCACCTGCGGGTGCGTGGCCGAATCGACCAGGTAGCGGTTCGCCTTCGATTTCGACGCGCGCCGCGCCATCGCCATCGCCTCGGCCGCGGCGGTGGCCTCGTCGAGCAGCGACGCGTTGGCCACCGGCAGCCCGGTCAGGTCGACGACCATCTGCTGGAACGCGAGCATCGCCTCGAGGCGCCCCTGCGCGATCTCGGCCTGGTAGGGCGTGTACGCGGTGTACCAGCCGGGGTTCTCCAGCACGTTGCGGCGGATCGGCTCGGGCGTGATGGTGCCGTGGTAGCCCGCGCCGATGTAGCTGCGCCAGGCCTGGTTGCGGTCGGCCAGCTCGCGCAGCTCGGCCAGCGCCTGCGCCTCGGACACCGGTTCGCCGAGCGCGAGCGGCTCGTCGATCAGCAGGTTCGCCGGAACGGTCGCGCGCACCAGCGCGGCGCGCGACTCGAAACCGAGCGCGGCGAGCATCGCCGCCTCCTGCGACACGGTGGGCCCGATGTGGCGGGCGTGGAACTCGTCGTGACCGAGCAGCGCGCGGATGTCGGCGCTGCGGTTTCCGGAAGGGCTCATGGACAGGTCTCCGGCGCGGCTCGCGAAATTGCGGCCCGCGTGGGGGTGGATCGATGGGTTGCGGCGCGCGGGACACGCGCGCCGCCGCGCGTTCAGCCGGCGCCGGGGCCGGCCGCGTAGGCGTTGGCGTCGAGCAGCGCGTCGATCTGGGCCGGCTCCGACGGGCGCATCCGGAACAGCCACCCCTTGTCGAACGGCGACTCGTTGACCGTCTGCGGCGCTTCGGCGAGCGCCGGGTTCACTTCGAGCACTTCACCGGTCACCGGCGCGTAGACATCGGAAGCCGCTTTGGTCGACTCGACGACGACACAGGATTCGCCCTGAGCCAGCCGGCGCCCGACCTCGGGCAGTTCGACGTAGACCAGCTCGCCCAGCGCATCCTGGGCATGGAAGGTGATGCCCACGGTGGCGCTGCCGTCGGTTTCGAGGCGAAGCCACTCGTGCGACGAGGTGTAGCGGAGGTGGGTGGGGTTGTCCAAGGCAGGGCTCCGAAGGCGGCCGCGTCGCGGCCCATGGTTGATCGGGAGCCCCCTCTGTCCGTTTGCCTGAGATATTCGGCGCCCGCGTCGGCGCGGAGGCCTTTTTCCTTCGGCGAGGCGCGTGCCGCGGTCGACACGACCGCCTGCCGCGCACCTTCTCTCCAGAGAGCCGAACCGCTGAGGTCCTTTTGCCTGAGAGTTTCCGGGGCGATACACCTTCGGCGCCGCGCCGCACCGATCTGCTGCCTCGGTTCGCGCGGTCTCTCCCACAGCGGTTATCCGGCTGGCGCACAGAGTGCCAATCCGCCGCCCGGGTGTCAAATCGCGCGAACCCCGGCCCAGCCCGTGGGCCGGTGTCGATTCGCGTGGGAGCGCCGCGATTATTGTTGGCGCGGCGCAGTGGGCAGCGAGGCGGTGAGCGGGATGTGGTATTGCGGCGGATCGCGCAGCCACAGTTGCTGGTTCACCGCGACGGTCAGCGGGTCGACGCCCTGGCGATCGAGCTTCGCGAGGTTGATCGGCGCCATCGGAGTCGGCTCGTGGTTCAGCATCCGCTCGAAGCTGGCGAGGATCGGGTCCTCGCCCTGCGGCGGCGCCGCAAGCACGGTCCCGCAGGCAAGACTGGCGAGCGCCAAGCCAAGCAGGGATTTCATCGGAGTCTTCATGTCATGCTCCTCGCGAGGTGGAACGCCCGGGCGTCGTGTCCCGTACCCGACATCAAGCGAGATCCGTGCCAGCGCGCCCAGGTTGCTGTATCGACGACGTTTTCGGCAATGTGCCGGCGCAGCGAGGCACCGGGGTGCTGTGGCGGGGCCCCAGCGTGCTTGTCGGTGTTCAAGTGAACGTCCATACTGGACGTTCAATCGCGGGGCGCACCGTGACGCTCCGTTTCCAACACCCAGTACCCGCATACCGCCCTGGTCACGATCGCCACCCTCGGCAGCCTGCTCGACAACCTCGAGGAAGGCGTCCTGTTCCTCGACGCGCGGCAACGGGTCGTCGGCATCAATGTCGCGGCCGGCCGCCTGCTGGGTCACGAAGGCGAACGGTTGCTGGGCGAGGAGTGCCCGGTCGTGTTCGCCGGCACGCGTTGCGCGCGCGATTGCGCGGCGCGCGGAAACTGTTCGCTCGTGCCGCTCCCGTCGGCTTCGCGCAAGACCGAGGACATCGCTCTGAAGCGCCCCGACGGCAGCGAGGTGTCGCTGCGCATGTCGGCGATGCTGCTGCCGGCGAACGACAGCGGCATCCACTGCGCGATCGTGCTGCGCGATCGTTCGCGCGAAGTCGCGCTGGAGGCCGAGATCCGCGAGCGCTGGCGGCTCGGCGGACTGGTCGGCCGCTCGCCTGCGATGCAGGCGCTGTATGCGCAGATCCTGCGCGCGGCCGCCAGCGACGCGAGCGTGCTGATCACCGGCGAGAGCGGGGTGGGCAAGGAACTGGTCGCGCGCGCGCTGCACGACAATTCGCCGCGCGCGCAGGGGCCATTCGTGCCGCTCGACTGCGGCGCCCTGCCCGAGAGCCTGCTCGAGTCCGAACTGTTCGGTCACGCCAAGGGGGCCTTCTCGGGCGCGAGCAGTGCGCGCGTGGGGCGCTTCGAGGCGGCCAGCGGGGGCACGCTGCTGCTCGACGAGATCGGCGAGATCTCCCCGGCGATGCAGACCAAGCTGCTGCGGGTGCTGCAGGAGCGCGAGGTGGTGCGCCTCGGCGAAAACTTGCCGCGCAAGGTCGAGGTCCGGGTGGTGGCGGCGACGCATCGCGACCTGGCGGCGATGGTGCGTTTGGGCGAGTTCCGCGAAGACCTGTACTACCGGCTGCGGGTGCTGCCGCTGCACGTCGCGCCCTTGCGCGAGCGCGTCGCCGACATTCCGCTGCTGGCGGCGCACATGCTGGGCGAACTGGCCGAGCGCTATCGCCGTGCGCCGCTGCGCATCGCGTCCGAGGCGATGACGGCGCTGGAGGCGTATCCCTGGCCGGGCAACGTGCGCCAGCTGTTCAACACGCTCGAATATGCGACGGTGCAGGCCGACGGCTCGGTGATCCTGCCGCATCACCTGCTGCCCGAGATCCTCGCGCCCGAGGCGGCAGCCGGCGCGCCCGATTCCGGCCGTCCGCTGCTGCCGGGCGCGGGTGCCGCTGCCCGTGTCGATGCCGGCGTCTCTGCCGGCGCGGCAGCGGCATCCGCGCGCTTCGTCCGGCAGCGTCTGCCGCAGGCCGATGCGCGTGCGCTGATCGAGCGGGTCTTGCGCGAATCGGGCGGCAATCGCGCCGAAGCCGCGCGCCGCCTCGGCATGTCGCGCACCACGCTGTGGAAGAAGCTCAAGGGGGAGCGCAGTTGACTCACGATGGGGGCGCTCCGGAAGCCGCGCCGGGTTCGGGCACAATCGCGATGCGAGCCATGAATCCGTCCGGCGCATCTCCGTTGCAGCCCCTGTCCGCCAGCTCTTCCGCCGCCGACCCGGCCGCCGCCAACCCGGCCGACACGGCCGCGCGAGCCGCGATCGACCGCCATGCGGACCTCGCCGCGCGGCCCGGCCCGGCGCGCCAGCGCGAGGTCGTCGAGCGGCTGCGCGTGATCGTTCCGGCGCATTGCCTGCTCTACCGCGAGGAGGACACGCGGCCCTACGAATGCGACGGCCTGTCGGCGTATCGCCAGTTACCCATGGTGGTGGTGCTGCCCGAAACCGGGGAACAGGTCCAGGCGCTGCTGAAGGCCTGCCGCGAACTCGACGTGCCGGTGGTGGCGCGCGGCGCCGGCACCAGCCTGTCGGGCGGATCGATGCCGCATGCCTCCGGCGTGGTGCTGTCTCTGGCCAAGTTCAACCGCATCCTGTCGATCGACCCGCTGGCGCGCACCGCGCGCGTGCAGCCGGGCGTGCGCAACCTGGCGATCTCGGATGCCGCGGCCGCGCACCGCCTGTACTACGCGCCCGACCCGTCCTCGCAGATCGCCTGCACGATCGGCGGCAACGTCGCCGAGAATTCCGGCGGCGTGCATTGCCTGAAGTACGGGTTGACGGTGCACAACGTGCTGCGCGTGCGCGCGCTCACGATCGACGGCGAGTTCGTCGAGTTCGGAGCCGAGGCCCTCGACACGCCGGGCCTCGACATGCTCGCGCTGACGGTCGGTTCCGAGGGGATGCTCGCGATCGTCACCGAGGTCACCGTGAAGCTGGTGCCGGTGCCGCCGCTGGCGCGCGTCGTCATGGCCTTGTTCGACGACGTGGTCACCGCCGGCGACGCGGTCGCGCGCATCATCGCGGCCGGCATCATTCCGGCCGGCCTCGAGATGATGGACCGCAAGGCCACCGTCGCGGTCGAGGAGTTCGTGCACGCCGGCTACGACCTGGATGCGGCGGCGATCCTGCTGGCGGAGTCCGACGGCACGCCCGAGGAGGTGGCCGACGACGTGGCCCGCATCGTGCAGGTGCTGCGCGAGTCGGGCGCCACCGGCATCCGTGTGTCGGAATCCGAAGCCGAGCGGCTGCTGTTCTGGTCGGGTCGCAAGAACGCGTTTCCGGCCGCCGGGCGCCTGTCGCCCGACTACTACTGCATGGACGGCACCATCCCGCGCAGGAACATCGGGCGCATGCTCGCGGCGATCGCGGCGATGGAAGACAAGTACCGGCTGCGCTGCATGAACGTCTTTCACGCCGGCGACGGCAACCTGCATCCGCTGATCCTGTTCGACGCCAACGACCCCGACGAATGGCAGCGCGCCGAGCATTTCGGTGCCGAGATCCTCGCGCTCAGCGTCGAGTTCGGCGGCACGATCACCGGCGAGCACGGCGTGGGCATCGAGAAGATCGACTCGATGTGCGTGCAGTTCTCGCGCGACGAGCTCGACGCCTTCTTCGCGGTCAAGCGCGCATTCGATCCGCCGGGCCTGCTCAATCCCGGCAAGGCGATTCCCACGCCGGCGCGCTGCGCCGAGTACGGCAAGATGCACGTGCACGGCGGGCGGCTCGCGTTCCCCGAGCTGCCGCGCTTCTGATGTGAAACTCATGGGGGTTCGCCGCTACGTACGGATGCGTTTTCGCCGGTGGAACTCGTTCCACCGGCGAAAACGCATCATTTCGTTGCGAACGCTGTATGCCGGAGGGTCGCAATGACCACCGCCGCCGCCGATGCCGCACTTGCCGAGCTGCGCGACCGCGTGCGGGCAGCGGCCGCGGCGCGGAGCGGCCTTTGCATCCGCGGCGGCGGCACCAAGGACTTCTACGGCGAGGCGCCAGCGGGCGAGCTGCTGGAC
Organism: Burkholderiaceae bacterium; assembly: GCA_027493945.1. Classification (GTDB taxonomy): domain Bacteria; phylum Pseudomonadota; class Gammaproteobacteria; order Burkholderiales; family Burkholderiaceae_E; genus Zeimonas. The sequence goes on from JAOSJU010000001.1 coordinate 2,860,801, forward strand.
ATGCGCGGCTATCGCGGCATCGTCAGCTACGAGCCGACCGAGCTGGTAATCACTGCGCGTTGCGGCACGCCGCTGGCGGAGGTGCAGGCCACGCTGGCCGAACGCCGGCAGATGCTGGCGTTCGAGCCGCCGTCGTTCGGTGCCGCGGCGACGGTCGGCGGAGTGGTGGCGGCGGGGCTGTCGGGGCCGCGTCGCGCGAGCGCAGGCGCCGCGCGCGACTTCGTGCTCGGCGTCACGCTGCTGGATGCCGGCGGCCGGGCCCTTGGCTTCGGCGGCCAGGTGATGAAGAACGTGGCTGGCTACGACGTGTCGCGGCTGGCCTGCGGAGCGCTCGGAATCCTCGGGCCGATCCTCGAAGTGTCGCTGAAGGTGCTGCCGCTGCCGGCGGCCGAATGCACGTTGCGCATGTCGCTCGACGAAGCCACCGTGTTGCGCGCGATGAACGAGTGGGGTGGGCAGCCACTGCCGATCTCCGCCACGCTGTGGCGTGCCGACGAGTTCTTGCTGAGACTGTCCGGCGCCGCCGCGGCGATTGACGCCGCGGCGCTGCGCTTCGAGCGCGAGCACGGTGCGGTGCGGCTGGATGCGGGCGCAGCCGCTGCGCTGTGGACCCGAGTGCGTGAGCAGACCGACGCGTTCTTCGACGGACTGCAGCCGCTGTGGCGCCTGTCCGTGCCATCGGTCGCGCCGTCGCTCGCGCTGCCCGGTGCGCAGGCGATCGAATGGGGCGGTGCGCTCCGCTGGCTGCGCAGCGACGCGGACGCGACGACGATCCGGGACGCGGCGGCCCGCGCCGGCGGCACCGCGACGCTGTTTCGCGGCGGCGATCGTTCGGCCGGCGTGTTCCATCCGCTCGCGCCGGTCAACGCGGCGCTGCAGCGGCGGCTGAAAGACGCGTTCGACCCGGGCCGGATCTTCAATCCGGGTCGCATGTATCCGGACCTCTGAACCCGAATGGAAACGCATCTCGCCGACTGGCTGAAGGGTACCGCCGACGGGGCCGAGGCCGAACTGAACCTGCGCCGCTGCGTGCACTGCGGCTTCTGCCTGGCGACCTGCCCCACCTACCAGTTGCTCGGCGACGAGCTCGACTCGCCTCGCGGGCGCATCTACCTGATGAAGCAGGTCGCCGAGGGTGTCCAGCCCGGCGCCGCGACGCTCGCGCACCTCGATCGCTGCCTCACCTGCCGCAACTGCGAGACCACCTGCCCGTCGGGCGTCGAGTACGGGCACCTGGTCGACGTCGGCCGCAAGCTGGTCGAGGAACGGGTGCGCCGGCCGCCGGGCGAGCGCCTGCTCAGGTTCGCGCTGCGCGAGACGCTCACGCGCCGCTGGCTCTTCGATCCGGCGATGCGCATCGGCCAGCTGCTGCGTCCGCTGCTGCCCGCGGCGCTGCGCGACAAGGTGCCGGAGCGCCGGCCCGCGGGCGCCTGGCCGCGGGGTGCGCACGCGCGCAAGGTGCTGATCCTGAACGGCTGCACGCAGCCGGCGATGATGCCCGTGATCGACGCGGCGAGCGCGCGCGTGCTCGACCGCCCGGGCATCGAAACGGTGCTCGAGCAGCGCTCGGGCTGCTGCGGCGCGATCCGCCACCACCTCGCCGACCCCGAAGGGGCGCTGGCGCAGGCGCGTCGCAACATCGACGCCTGGCTGCCGCACCTGGAGCGCGGCGCCGAGGCGATCGTGATCAACGCGTCGGGCTGCGGCGCGATGGTCAAGGAGTATGCGCACCTGCTGCGGGAAGACGCGGCTTACGCGGCGAAGGCGCAGCGCGTGGTCGCGGCCACGAAAGACCTCGCCGAGTGGCTGCCTGCGCAGCTTGCCGGCTCGATCGACACGATTCGCGCGCGCATCGATGCACGCAAGGACGCGCGCGCGGGCGTGCCCGAGCGCGTTGCCTTCCATCCGCCGTGCACGCTGCAACACGGCCAGAGGATCCGCGGCGAGGTCGAGCGGCTGCTCGACGCGCTGGGCGTCGAGCGACTGGCGGTGGCCGAGTCGCATCTGTGCTGCGGATCGGCCGGCACGTATTCGGTGCTGGAGCCCGCGCTTTCCCTTCAGTTGCGCGAACGCAAGCTCGACCACCTGCAGGCCGGCAGGCCCGACCTGATCCTGTCGGCCAACATCGGCTGCCTCGCGCACCTGCAGGCCGGCACCGGGACGCCGGTGCGGCACTGGATCGAGTGGCTAGACGAGGCGATGGCGGGGCGCTGACCCCGCCCCGGCATCCCGGTTCGCCTCAGCGCGTCAGTTCGCGCCAGTTCAGGCGTCGCACGTTGGCGGCGAACGGCGCCGTCGGATTGCCGAAGACCGGATACTTCGCATCCGACGTCGTGACGATCGTCACCGTCTTCCCGCTGGGAAGCTTGACGATGTTGATGCCGACGATGAGCGTGTTGCCGATGTTGACGGCCCAGCCGGTGTCCGCAGCCCTGGTCCTGGTCGGCCACGGATCGACGAAATAGAGCCAGCTGGTGCCGCCGATGTTGCAGACGTTCGGGTCCGGGATGTTCGACGGCACGACCCACCAGCCCATCTGGTACTTCGGATCGACGTTGACGCGCTCCCCGTCCTTCACGTCGAAGTCCATGTACCAGCCGGCCTTGTCGGGTGCCATCGCCGAGTACGACAGTTGCCGCGTGCCGACGTCTCCGGAGAGATCCTGGACGACCACGTCGGGGCGACTGCGGAAGTTGCCGTACGGCGGCGAACTCAGGTCGTCCTTGATCGCATACAGGGACATGCGATCCGTCGAGCCGACGTCGCTGTTGCCGAGGTATTTTCCTGCGCCCAGCAGGATGACGCGCCTCTGCGCGCCGCCGATCCTGACTGCGGCCAGTTCCGGCTTGGTGGTGATCGGTTGGGTCGGAACACCGTTCGTCTTGCCGATGGTCGTGATCTTCGTCGCCGTATTCGCGACGACGTCGAAGCGCCAGACGTTGCCGTCGAGGTCGCCTCCGTAGGCGTGCTGGGTCGAGTTGTCCAGGTTCGTGTCGCTCACCCAGTTGTTGATCTTTGCGATGCCGCTCTTCGACGGGTCGGTGACGGCGTTGTCGGTCACGATCTCGGCGAGTTTCGAGCCATCGGAGGCCTTGAGCACGAACAGTCGTCCCTTGCCGTCTCCGGGCGACGCGTTGTTGTAGCCCGACGCGACGATCACGACCCACTGGCCGTTCACCTTGGTGATGACGGCGTTGCCGAAGGTGTGGCCGAGGTTGGTGTCGGCGAACTCCCAAAGCAGTTTCGGGCTTGCCGGGTCGGTGACGTCGAGGGCGTAGTAGGCGCGCCCGCCCTTGCCCAGGCCGCCCACGAGAATCGTCTTCCACTGGTTGGCGTTGCAGGTGGCCGAGGGGCAGACGTCGCCGACCACGATGGGGCCGTCGACGTAGAAGCGGTGGTTGGTCGCGTAACTCTTGTCGGCAAGCTTGTAGAGCTGCGGGATCACCGCGGTCGGCACGTAGGCCCAGAGCTCGTCGCCGGTGTCGCCGTTGAAGGCGTGCAGCATGCCGTCGTTGCCGCCGGCATAGACCACCGATTGACGGCTCTTCTTCTGCTCGGCGAACTGCGCGTAGTTGCCGTCGGCGTAGGCGAACGGGGGCTTGCGCACGTACACCGGCGCGGCGTCGACGATGTCGCCAAGCGCGTGCTTGCGGTCGCGGTAGAGCTTCCAGGTGTTGGCGCCTTCGTCCTCGTGCTGGGTCTGGCCGCGGATGAAGCCGATGATCGATGCCTGCGTCGCCTGCGCCTGCTCGGTGGCCGTCAGGTCCGGATACTGGGAGAGCTGGCCGCCGCCAGGGTTCGTCGGCCCGGGCTGGAAGTAGTTCGCCGCGATTTGCGTCGCCAGGTTGGCTGCCGTGAAAGCCTCGAGCGTGCCACCGCCGTTGAAGTAGATGTTGCGCGTGTCGCTCGCTGTCGACACTTTCGCGTCCAGTCTGGCCTGGGCCGACCAGATCGCGGTGTCGGACACGGTTCCGACCGAGAGATCGATCTCGCGCGCGGTGATGTCCCCGTCCCAGTCGACCGTCGTGTACATGGCGATGTAGGCGTAGTTGTCGCCGGCCACGGGCTCCGGGTTCGAGGTCGCCGCCGCGGCAGCAGACGCGGTTCGGGCGGACACCCCGGAGAGCGCCTTCTGGATGCCCTTGGCGAGGGCCTCGGGCGACTTGGCGCTGAAGTACTTGCCGCGGCCGTTCACCGCGGCGTGCCACAGGTCGTCCACGCGATGCAGGTCTTCGTCGTCCATCGGGTCGGGCCAGTTCTTCGTGCCCTGCTTGAGCGCCTCGAAATCGGCGCAACCGCCCGAGTCGTAGTTCTCGCAGTACTTGAGCGAACCGTCGATGCCCGGGCCCAGCGTGAAGGTCGTCATGTGCTGGTGAGTCGCCTTGTCGGTGCCGGCACCGGGCACGTTGTTCTCGCAGACCTGGTAGGTCGTTGCGCCGACCGTTGCGCCGGTGCAGTTGCCCAGCGCAGGGGTACGCAGGTCGGTCTGGTAGTAGTACATCGCGACGTCGGCGAGCGAGTTCTCGGTTCCCCCAGTGGTCGAGGCCGTCGTGGACACCAATGCGGCGGCAGTCGGATTCGGATCGGGGACCAGGCTGGACCAGTTCGCCGCGCATTCCTCCACGAGCGTGGTACTGCCTTTCTTGGTCCACGCACTGGTTGACGGCGAACCCGGGGGCTCGATCGGTGTCGTGACGGTCTGTTCCTCCCGAGTGCGCGACACCGTCCGCCTGCCGCTGGAGCAGTTCTTGTTCGACTGCCATCGCTTCGTCGAGGTCGAATACGAGTAGCGTTGATAGGTCGCGACTGACTGGCTGATGGTTCCGTCCCACATCGGTCGGGGGAGCCGAGCCGTCCTGGTTGCCGATGTCGCTGGACCCGTCGAGCCGGTAGCCGGCGTTGCCGTTCCAGAACCCGTCGGTGGTCAGGATGGAGAAATTCTGCTGGCAGGAATACTGGACCGGATCGTTGCCCAGCTTGCCTGCGTAGATGCGGCCGACCTTCGAGAGGGCTGCGCGCAGCGGCGTGCCGCCCGACGCGCTGGTGCCGTAGAGCTTGCTGAAGATCTTCGTGCGCTGGTCGCAGCCCGGGGCAGCGGCGCAGAAATCGTCGATCGCCTGGAACGAGTTGCTGCTGTTGCTGGTGCCCGTGTAGCTGTGGGTGGTGAATCCGATGCGATAGCTCGACGGCTCGGAGATGCTCGCGAGCGCGCGGCCGATCGCCGTCTTGGCCGTCAGGATCCGGATGCGGTAGTAGCTGTACCAGTTGGCGAAGTTCTGCCGCTCCGCGGTACCCACGGTGACCTTGGCGAACTTGCCGGAGACGTCTCCGTTGCACTCCTTGTAAAAGGCGGTCGAGGTGTCGACGCTGCCGTCGGCCTTGTACGTGTAGGACATCGCCGGCTGCGTGCCGCTGTAGGTGTAGTAGTAGGCCGCCTGCGCGCTGTCGTTGCCGCCGTTGTAGCTGGTTGTGTCGTCGTAGGCCCTGAAAGAGGTCGAGAGATTCACCCTGGACGACGCCGCATCGAAGCCATCGTACGGCGCGTTCGTGAAGGCGACGTCCGGGAAGCTCGTGCCATCGACCCTGACCGGCGGTGCATAGGTGACCGCGGGGTTGTAGTACACGCCGTTGCACTGGGCCGACTTGTAGCCGACCTTGCTGCGAAGATCCCTGACGTGATCCGGCAGGTGTGTCCACCCCATCGAGCCCGAGTCGTCGAAAATGATCGTCACGTTCGGCTTCACCTCGCCGCTCGTGCCGGATGCGAGTGGCTTGTCGGTGAGATCGACGCTGGCGCCCCAGGCCAACGGGGTCACCGCGAGCCACAGGGCTAGAAGACGAGACGATTTCCTGACCATGGCCAGACTCTCCGATTCAGAACCCGATGACCGCCTGCACGACGCTCTCGGTGTTGCGCGGGCCGACGACGCGGGTGGTGACGCGGTAGTACTGCTGCGTCGTGCCGGTGAGGGGCAACTGCCCGTACGAGGCGCCGCCCTTGGTGCTGCCGGAACCGCCTCCCGAGGACTGGAACGCGGAACAGAAGACGGCGGGGTCGTTCGGCTGGCCTTCGCTGTCGCAGATCCGGTTCACGACGTACGTCGCCGCATAGCCGTCCGGCAGCCTGTCGGAAGCCACGGCCGCCGCCACCATGCCGCAGGTGGGCAGTGCACTGCCGCCGGCCGCCCAGACCACGTCGTCGTCGGGGTTCGGGGTCCGGCTTCCCGACAGGTCGCAGGCCGCGCGCGACGTCGCGTAGTAGCCGGCCGCTGCCACGTCGTTCGCGAGCTGTTCGCTGTTCGCCGTCATCCATTCGATGGCCGCTTCGGTGCCGGTGTCGCCGGCCTGGGATGCCGTCTGCTTGAAGGCGAGGTTGCCGGCGATCATGACGCCGGTGTCGACCATGCGCATCAGCGCGATGCCTCCCAGCGAAATCGCAACCAGCGCGATCAGGGCGATCAGCAGGGTGATGCCGCGCTGCCAGCGCATCGGCCGAGGGGTTGGAGTCTTCCGCATCAGCCCCCCCAGATCACGTTGCGGATCGGCACGATGGTCGTGAAGACCTTGTACCGGTAGTGCCGCTCGTCGCCGGTGAGGGCCCGGCTGGGCGGGGTGTCGCCGGGATCGCCGGTTTCCCACAGCGCCAGGCTCGCCGGGCTGACCTGCTCCTTCTCGTACTGGGCGCTGCGTGCCACCACCGCGATGCGCACCGCGCGAATCCGCGAGACGTCGGCCGCGAGCGGGTTGCTCCAGTCTCCACAGATGGAGCCCGCGGTCGCGTCGCACCACTGGCTGACCTGCACGCTGCCGGCCGCGGCGATGCCGTATTGCGCCTGCAGGTCGACGATCTCGTCGACGAGAGGCGTCGTGTTCGCGCATCCGTAGGGCGCGGCGGTCGTCGTCGGATTGACCTCGGTCAAGCGGTCACAGAGCACCTGGTAGCGCCCGTGCACGAAGTTGCCCATGTTCACGACGGCATCGCCGATCTCGTAGGTGGGTGCGACCGTGAAGACGTTGTTCGGGTTGGCCGGGTTGTACGGATGCTGCCCGGAGTTGTGCTGCAGGTTCCAGCCGTTTCCCGTCTTCTGCGGATCCTGCGACATCTGCATCAGGGTGCAGACCTTGCTGCCCTCCTTGCCGACGACGAGGAATGTCTGGTTCAGCGCGAGCCCTGCGTTGTTGTCCGCCGTGATGATCGAGGAGGCATTCGGCATGTTCTTGATGATCGACGTCGGGATGGCGGCGAAATCGGTATCCGATCGGAGGAATTCGATTGCGTCCGGACCCGCTCCGCCATCCAGGACGACGACTGGCCTCAGGGTGCCGCCATTCGAGACCGTCGTGCCGTTGTAGTGGATGTTGATCCCGAGCGGACAAAGCGAGCCGCTCCCCCCGAACAGGCCATACCCCGCCTGCCTGACCTCGCGTTCGATCGAGAAGAGCGCGACCGCGCCGTTGACCTGGGCATCCGATCCGCCGGCGCTGGTCCGCTTCTGTCCTTCGAACACCGCCATCACCTGCTGGATGACGAGCACCGCAATCGAGCCGATCACCGGGGCGACCATCAGTTCGACCAGTGTCACGCCTGTCTGTCGGGCCGGCTTCATGGCGATGGCGGCTTCAGTTGTCGACGTTGATGCGGGCTTCGGCGACGAACTGGTGCTCGTCGCCCCCAGGCAGTTGCCAGCGGATCGTCACCACCGCCCGGTCGCCGTTGATCGCGATCGAGCGCTTGCCGTTCGGCAGGCCCGCGACGTCGACGTCGGATTCGGCGTGGAGGCCCAGGTTGGCCGGGTCGCCCCACAGTCGCCCGAGGGCCTGGTTGGCCAGGAAACTGGCGTCGGCACGGTATTTCGCGTCGGTGACCGTGGTCACCGCGAAGGCTTGCATGGCGACGACGGCCAGGACGCCGATCGAGAAGATCAGCACCGCCACGAGGGCTTCGACCAGGGTGGCGCCCTCCTGCAGGCGCAAGGGTTTGGCTACGGGCATTTTCTGACGTCGCCGGTCGCGAGCACGTTCGGATCGCACATCGTGATCTGCCCCCCCGGACCGAACTGAAGGCGCAGGTCCCGGGTCTTGTCGGCGGCCAGCACGGTGGCCGGCAGGTCGAGATCGAGCCTGTCGATCGGGCTGCTCGCATCGATGTTTGCCGTGCGACGGCCCAGGCCGTCGAAGCTGATCCGGGTGGCGCCGGCCGGCGTGACCGCCACGGCCACGTCGGAAGTGCCTTCGCCAGCGGCCCTGGTCTGGATTTCCTCGCCCGACAGCGCGACACGCACGGTCCAGCCCGCCGTGAGAGCGGCGTCGAGAACGAATTCGACCGGAACGTTGCGTTTCACGGCCTCGGCCCGGGCAAGTTGCAGCCCGGCCAGCATGCTCTCCGCCGCCGTGCGGATGCGGCTGTTCGCGAGCCATTCGACGCTCATCGGCGCCGAGAGGACCATCATGATGGCGATCACCGTCACCACGATCATCGCTTCGATGACCGAGAAGCCGCGCTGCCGCCGAGGCGCCGTCAGCATGAGTCCCCCTTGCGTCCGACCCAGCAGGATGCGCCGTTGCCCCACGGTGTCGTCGAGGTGCGGCCGTTGTTCTGGTTGATCGTGTAGCTGAAGCCGGCCATGGTGCCGGTGCCTGTCGCCGTGATCTGGAAAGTGGTCGCGGCCGTGTCGCAAGCGAAAGTGAAGTGTTTGCCGTTGCCCGGGCAGGCCGCGCCGGCGTAGGTGCGGTTGTCCTGGAACCATTGCTCCATCGCGATGCGGCCCTGGCCCAGCGCCGCGGTGGCTTCGGGGATGTTGCCGCGACGCACGTAATCCTGATATGACGGCAGCGCCACCGACGCCGGGATGGCCGCGACAGCCACGGCGATCATCAGTTCGATCAGGGTAAAACCGGCATTGGCGACAGACCGGATGTGCATGATTGCGTCCTCCCCGAAATAACCTAGGTGCGCGTCGAGCGCCTACCTAGCGTCGGGCGACGAGCGCGCGGTTCGTCTCGACAAGTGGCGTCGGGTGTCGAAATCCGGCAGTTCAGGACGAGCGAGTGTATGGAGGCGTCTGCCTCCGGGCGTGGGCGGAGCGACGGAAGGTGGCTCGCAGGCGACGAAGGACGCTATGCGCAGGAAAGCGTGAAAAAGATCACGCTGCGTTGCTCAACCCCGGTGCCAGTCGATCAGCCGCCAGCGCACCCGGTCTTCGTACGCGACGACCGGGCGCCGCCCGCCGGGCCAGCGATACTCGCCGGTCCACTCGCGCTGCACCCAGCGGTGCACGCCGGGCGCATACCAGATCGTGTCGAAGCGCTGCGGCCACTCGCGCCAAGGTGTCGACGTGGCGGAAGTCGATCACTCGCTCGACGCGCAGCGCGACGAACTCCCCGGCGGGCACCCTGACGCGCTCCCAGCCCGTCGCGGTCAGCCATTGCCGCCACGGCAATCGGCCGCTGGCCTGCGGCACCCGGTACCAGGTCGCGTCGCTGCGGCGCGCGCCGGCCTCGAGCCGGTCGGGCAGAAGCGGCATCGGCCGGGTGAAGGTCTGCACCGCGTCGTAGGCGGGCTCGACGATCACGTCCCAGGGCCGCGCCCAGCGCTCCTCGCCGGCCGCGGCGCCGTTCGCGTCGGCGAGCGTCACCACGATCGGCGCGCCCTCGGGCGTGTCGCCGACAGATCCGGGCTCGGACGGTGGCCCGGCGCGCACCACTTCGGCGTTCAACTCGCCGACCTTCGCGCCCCGGTACAGGTCGATCGTCTCGTAGCGCCAGCGCTGGCCGAGTCGCACCTGCGGCGTGGCGATCGGGCCCGGCGGCGGCGCCACGAACTGCGGCGCGGCGCAGCCGATGGGCAGCAGCCCGGCGGCGGCGACCAGCAGGCGACGGCGATGCGGCGACGGCGGCAATACAGGCAGGCGGGTCATGGCGACTGCGGCAGGCCCGGCGAGCGCGGCGCGGCGGCTACGGAATCGCGCGCCCGTCGTTCAGCCGCAGCCAGCCCTTGATCATCCGGTAGGCGAACCAGACCTGCGCGATCACGAAGAACGGCACGAAGCCGATCGTGAGCACGGTGGGCACGAGCAGCAGCACGAACCAGAGCAGGCCCCACCAGAACGAGCGCGTCTGCCAGGCGAAGTGCGACTCGTAGAACGTGCCGCGCGCGTCCTCGCGCTCGAGGTACGCGAGGATCAATCCCACCACGAAGCCGATGATCGACACCAGCCCGAGCAGGTGCATCGCGTAGCCGAGCATCGCGTACTTGCGCAGCGATTCCAGCCGGGCCGAGTCGAGTTCGACGACGCTGTTCATGCTCAGATCCCCGAAACGAAGGTGCGGATGCCCGAGGCGACGAACTGCACGCCGATGCAGATCAGCAGGAAGCCCATCAGCCTCGTCATGACCTCGATGCCGTTGGGGCCCAGTCTATTCGAAATCGACCGCGCGCTGCGCAGCACCACCCAGGTGAGCAGGCTGGCGCAGGTGATCGCCGCGAGCGTGGCGATCCAGGCCAGCAGCGCATCGGCCCAGCCGCCGAGTTCGCGGATCTCGGTGGAGATGCCGATGATCACCGCGATCGAGCCCGGGCCGCTGATGCCGGGCAGCGCCAGTGGGAAGAAGGCCGGGTTCTGGCCGGCGCCGGGACCGCGTGCGCCGCGCTCGTCGCGGCCGAAAAGCATGCCGTGGCCGAGCAGCGCGACGACGATGCCGCCGGCGATGCGCAGCGCGCCATACGAGATGCCGAAGGAGCTGAGGATCAGGCCGCCGGCGAACAGGCTGACCGTGAGGATCGCGAAGACGTAGATGCTCGCGTCGCGTGCCAGGCGAGCGGTGCCGCGATCGTCCAGCGGCGCGCTGAGCGCGTTGAACAGCGGGATCGCCGACGGCGGATTGATGATCGTGACGAGGCTGAAGAACGAGCCCAGGAAGAAGCTCGCGAACAGCCCCGCCGCCGAGCCGGCCATGGGTCAGGGCGCGTGCGCGCTGCGAACGATCACGCGCCGGGCCCCTATTCGATCGCCTTTGCCATGTCCTCGACGACCTTCTTCGCGTCGCCGAACACCATCATGGTGCGGTCCATGTAGAACAGCTCGTTGTCGAGCCCCGCGTAGCCCGAGGCCATCGAGCGCTTGTTCACGATGACCTGGCGCGCCTTGTAGGCCTCGAGGATCGGCATGCCGGCGATCGGCGACTTCGGGTCTTTCGCGGCCGGGTTGACCACGTCGTTGGCGCCCAGCACCAGCACCACGTCGGTGTCGCCGAACTCGGAGTTGATGTCTTCCATCTCGAAGACCTGGTCGTAGGGCACCTCGGCCTCGGCGAGCAGCACGTTCATGTGGCCCGGCATGCGCCCGGCCACCGGGTGGATCGCGAATTTCACGCTGACGCCACGCTCGATCAGCTTGTCGGCGAGTTCCTTCAGCGGGTGCTGCGCGCGGGCCACCGCCAGGCCGTAGCCGGGGACGATGATCACGCTGTCGGCGTTGGTGAGCAGGAAGGCCGCGTCGTCGGCCGAGCCCGACTTCACCGGCCGCTGTTCCTTCGCGCCGCCGCCAGCCGCGGCAGCGGTCTCGCCGCCGAAGCCGCCCAGGAGCACGTTGAAGAACGAGCGGTTCATCGCCTTGCACATGATGTACGACAGGATCGCGCCCGACGATCCGACCAGCGAGCCGGCGATGATCAGCATGCTGTTGTTCAGCGAAAAGCCGATGCCGGCGGCCGCCCAGCCCGAGTAGCTGTTCAGCATCGACACCACCACCGGCATGTCGGCGCCGCCGATCGGGATGATGATCAGCACGCCGAGCACGAAGGCGAGGATCGTCATGATCCAGAACGGCGTCCACTGCTGCGTGAGGAAGAACCACAGCCCGAAGCCGAGCATCGCGAGCGCGAGCACCAGGTTCAGCATGTGCTGGCCGGCGAACACCACCGGCGCGCCCCGGAACAGCCTGAACTTGTACTTGCCCGACAGCTTGCCGAAGGCGATCACCGAGCCCGAGAAGGTGATCGCGCCGACGAAGGTGCCGATGAACAGTTCGAGCCGGTTGCCCATCGGGATCGGCTGGCCGTGCTCGACGATGTTGAACGCCCACGGTTCGGCCACCGCCGCGATCGCGATGAACACCGCCGCCAGGCCGATCATCGAGTGCATGAACGCGACCAGCTCGGGCATCTTGGTCATCTCGACCCGCCCGGCCATGATCGTGCCGGCGGTGCCGCCCACCGCCACGCCCAACGCGACCCAGCCCAGCCCGAGCGCGCCTTCGCCGCCGGTGAGCTTCACGATCAGCGCGATCGTGGTGACGACCGCGATCGCCATGCCGACCATGCCGAAGGTGTTGCCGATCCGCGAGGTGGTCGGGTGCGACAGGCCCTTCAGCGCACGGATGAAGAAGACCGACGCGACCGGTACAGCAGGACGACGACGTTCAGGCTCAGACTCATTTGGCGTCTCCGCGCTCTTCCGTGGCGCCGCCGCGGCGGCTGCCCAGCTTCGAAAAATCGAGTTCACCCTTGATCCAGCCGCGGTGCTCGGCGAATTTCGCCGCCGGGAACACCGTCAGCGCGGCGAAGATCGCGACGATCAGCGTGCGGCCGATACCCGGCTCGGCGAAGCGCTCGGCGATGCTCGCGCCGATGCCGATCGCCGCAACCGTCAGCAGCAGCAGGACGACGAAGCCGTTGCGGCTCACGATCGCGCCTCCGCCTTCGCCTTCGGCTCCTTCTTCCTGAACATCTCGAGCATGCGGCGGGTGACCAGGAAGCCGCCGAACACGTTGACCGCCGCCAGCGCCACCGCGGCCACGCCCATGAACTTGCCCAGCGGCGTCTCGGTGAGCGCCGCGGCGAGCATCGCGCCGACGATCACGATCGCCGAGATCGCGTTGGTGACCGCCATCAGCGGCGTGTGCAGCGCCGGGGTGACGTTCCAGACCACGTGGTAGCCGACGTAGATGGCCAGCACGAAGATGATCAGGTTGATGATAGTCGGTGAAATCGCTTCCATGTCGCTGCTCCGGCGCCGGGCTCGCCTGCTGATATGTGGATGTCGATGATGGGCCGCGCGCCCGGCTCAGGCGCGCAGCAGCTGTCCGTCGCGGCACATCAGGCAGGCCTTGACGATGTCGTCTTCGGGGTCGATCGCGAGCGCGCCGTCCTTGCCGACGATCAGCTTCAGGAAGTCGAGCACGTTGCGCGCATAGAGCGCCGACGCGTCCGCGCCCACTCTCGCCGGCAGGTTGGTCTCGCCGACCAGCGTCACGCCGTGTTTCACGACCGTCTTGCCGGTCTCGGAGAGCGGGCAGTTGCCGCCCTGCTCGACGGCGAGGTCGACGATCACCGACCCCGGCTTCATCGACTTCACCATCTCCTCGGTGACCAGCACCGGCGCGCGCCGGCCCGGGATCAGCGCGGTGGTGATCACCACGTCGGCCTGGCGGATGCGCTCGGCCACTGCCGCCGCCTGGCGCTTCATCCAGCTCTCGGGCATCGGCCGCGCGTAGCCGCCCACGCCCTGCGCGATCTCGCGCTCCTCGTCGGTCTCGAACGGCACGTCGATGAACTTCGCGCCGAGCGACTCGATCTGCTCCTTCACCGCCGGGCGCACGTCGGAGGCCTCGATCACTGCGCCGAGGCGCTTGGCGGTGGCGATCGCCTGCAGGCCGGCGACGCCGGCCCCGAGAATGACGACGCGCGCCGCCTTGACGGTGCCGGCCGCGGTCATCAGCATCGGGAAGAAGCGCTGGTAGGCGTTGGCGGCCATCATCACCGCCTTGTAGCCGGCGATGTTGGCCTGCGAGGACAGCACGTCCATGCTCTGCGCGCGGGTCGTGCGCGGCGCCGCTTCGAGCGCGAAGGCGGTCAGCCCGGCGTCGGTGAGCCGCTGCAGGCCTTCGCGGTCGAACGGGTCGAGCATGCCCACCAGCACCGTACCGCGGCGCATCGAGCCGAGCTCGGCGGGCGACGGGGCGCGCACCTTGAGCACCGTGTCGGCGCCCAGCGCGTCGGCGGCGGTGCCGATCGACGCGCCGGCTGCCGTGTAGGCGTCGTCGGTCTGGCTGGCGGCCAGCCCGGCGCCCGTCTCGACGACGAGCTGGTGGCCGGCTGCCGCGAGCTTCTTGACGGTTTCCGCCGTCGCGGCGACCCGGGTCTCGCCCGGACGGGTCTCCGCAGGTACACCGATGCGCATGCGCACTCCCCGAAGTTATCGTGATAGGTCACTGTGCATCAGCGTCTTGCGCAACGCTGGCACGACGTTCGAATCACCGCAGCGATTCAATTACGTCCGATTGAATGACGCAGGATTTACTTGACGCTCATCTTCGGCGAATGCCTCGGCGCGTTTTCAGGAAGCTGCGCGGACGGCGGCAAACATTCGGAGCACGATAGCGATTGCCAGCAGTATCGACTACGCCGAACTCATCAAATTCCCGGGGCGCGGTCGATTCTCGACAGCGGCACGTTGATGTCGAAGGTTCGCACGCGGGGATTCGTAATACCTGCTTCCTTGATCCGGACCTCATGCATTCGCCAGTACGCCATGAGGCTCGCCTCGTCCTGAAAGCAGTAGATCCCTCCAGCTTCACCGGTATCGGCGTTCTCGGTCCAGATCTTCCAGATGAGTCCTGGCTCCCTCGCAATGCTCTCTGCCAATCCGATGAGCCTCTCGCTCATCTCGGCTCCGAACGGCCCCACAGTGCGAAAATCGACCTGCAGCAGCTTCATGCACTCCTCCTTTCACGTCGCCCCTTCTGCATCACCGGAACCCCGCGGCGCGTCGAGCCGATGCCGTACCCCTGTTGGTAGGACGCGCGCGCGATGATCCAGTACTTGGCCAGCCACCCGGCGCCTGTTCCGGACAATGCCGCGGCGATGAACGCAATCGCACCGAGCGTCGGGATCGAGATCCCGAGGATCAGCAATGCGATCGGCAGTGCATGGCCTGCCAGCAGGTACAGCGGCTGGAGCCTTGACAGTTCATCGCGCGCCGCGAGCGGCGCCCCGGATAGGTGCAGTCGTCCGCAGTAGTGCGACCACGTATACGCGCGTAACGTCAGCAGCGCGATCAGCAGGTAAGGAAGCCATCCGGTGCTCTGTCCGCCTGCGCCGAACGCAAGCGCCAGCGCCGCGCCTTCGGCGAGTCCGGTCGACACGATCAGGGGCGTGAGCGCGGGTTCGCGCCACGCGACGATTCCCTTGGCGGCGCGAAGCATGCGCGCCTGGCAGTACAGGAATACCAGTCCGACCAGTGCCGAAGCCTGCACGAGCCCCGGCACCCGGGCGGCAACCCCGGCCAACGCCAGGGCAAACAGCAGGACGGCTGCCGCCGCCTCACGCGTCATCCACGAGGTCTCGGCATGAAAGAACACATTGGGCGCCCGCAGCGGTCGGCCAAGTTCCAACCCGACGAGCGCCAGGCCCGCGGCGATCATCGCCAACGCGAGCAGCGTCATCGCAACCGTCGGTGCGGCCGGGTACGACTTTCGAGCACTGCGACGGCCAGAAGCCCGCAGCCGGCCCCGCCGAGCACGAAGTTCCCGGCGGCGCGCCAGTCCCAGTGCGTCTGGACTCGCGACAGGACATGCTTCATTTCTCGTCCCACAGGTAGAAGAAACCCGGTTCCGTACCCAGTTCTTCGTGCATCCGGAACCAGTCGTTCTCCTCGAGCAGTCGGGCAACGTTGCTCTTCGGGTCTTCGATATCGCCGAAATGCAGCGCGTCGCCGATGCAGGCGTTGACGCAGGCGGGCGTGGCGTCGGAATCGACCCCGGGCACGAGACCCCTGGCCTTGCCCTCGTCGATGCGATCGGCGCAGAACGTGCACTTCTGCGCCACACCGATGCGCTGCTGATCGAACACTTTCGCTTCGCTGTCGAGCGGATCATCTCCGTACGCGAACCGCGCTTCGCTCACCTTGTAGCGGGCCTGATAGGGACAGGCGACCGCACAGTAGGCACAGCCGATGCAGAGGTCGTAATCCATCGTAACGATGCCGTCTTCGCGCTGACCGGTTGCCGTGGTCGGACACACCTCCATGCACGGCGGATCCGCACAATGCTGGCAGCCCACCGGCATGAAGGTACGGCGGACATTGGGGTAGTCACCCCATTCGACGTCGATCACCTTGCGCCATTGAACGCCCGGCAAGGTGGCATTGGTATGTCGACACGCAGCGGTGCAGGTCTGGCAACCGACGCAGCGCCGAAGATCAGCGACCATCACGTAGCGGGTCATCGAGTGGCTCCCAGACGACGTATGCGCACCTTGATCGCATCTACGCTCGACCCCGTCCCATCCATGAGGTCGGTCGCCATCGGCACCAGGCTGTTGAGGCTCGGCGTCTTCAGATCCTTTGCATAGGGCGTCTTCCAGTGGCCGAACTGACCGATCATCACGATGACGTCCGGACGCACTCCCTGGCGCAGAATCGCCCTGCCCGCGGTGCTTCCGATCGGCGAACTCACCTCGATCTCGTCCCCGTCGGAAATGCCGAGCTCGCGCGCCCGGCTCGCGTTGATCTGGATGCCGCCGTGACCAATGACGTTGTCGGCAACCTCCTTCATGAGCTGGATCGAGACGTTGTTGCCCCACGAGTACTGCATGCTGCGTGAGGTAAGCACCCAGAAGGGATAGTCCGAAGCCTTGACGTCGAAGTTCCGCTCCAGGATCTCGTCCCAAAGGGCATTGAGGTCCTTGAATTCCGGCAGCGGTTCGTACTCCTCCAACTGCCGATCCCACCACGTCACGCCCTGCTCGTGCAGACGGTTCGCGAGTTGTCGACCGATGCGCAACACGCGTTCCTGGTACGGCAGTTCGTAGCGAAGCCCTTGGTCGACCATGCGCGGATGCAGGTACCACTTGATTCGGGGAAACGGCTTCACGCGGAATCCGTGCTGCTTGAAGTACTCCAGGCCATCGCTTTCGCGGCCGTCTGTGACTTCCCAACTGGCGGCCCGGCACACGGCGTCCCAGATCGCTTCGGCGTCGTGCTGCCGATCGAGCGCGAGCGAGAAATCGTAGCCCTCGCCCTTGAGCGGGATCGGAAAGACGCCGAACCCGGCGTTGAGCATCGCGTTGAATTCGCCGAGCAGGCCGATACGCCGGGCGAGTTCACCGGCGATCCAGCTGAAATCGCGCGCCTCCCCACGCGGTGCCGCGACAGGCTGACGCAGCACCCACCCCTGATGGTCGTAGTACTGCTCGAAATCCTGCGTGCCCCCCATGCGTGTCAGTTGCAGCCCCTCGAGATCCATGCAGTCGGGCAGCAGGACATCCGCAAAATGGCTGGTCTCGTCGATGGTGTAGACGAAGGACAGTTGGAACGGGAACTCCGCGATGGTTTCCGCCAGACGCTCGGTGTCGGAGAACGAGATCAGGGGGTTGCACCGATAGACAATCCATACGTCCGGCGGTTTCGGCTTGCCCCAGGTCTGCGCCGCCCTGCCCTGCAGCCGCATCCGGGCGAGCGTGCTGCTCCCGAGCGGCTGGCCGTACGGGCCGGTTCCGGTGTGCGGTATCAGCGTCGTGTGGCCGTGCCGCACCTCCGGGGTCGCCTGCCAGTGGGCCTTGTCGGTGGGATTGAACGGATGCGCCATGAATCCGTCTTTGCCCGGCGTACACGACGCCATCCGGTCGATTTCCGGCCCGACGATCATCGACTTGGTGCCCGGGAGGCTGCCCGGAACCTCCAACGCGCCGACCAGCACCTGCAACACGGTGCGCGCCCAGACGCACTCGTAGGAACCCCACCCGTTGTTGACCGTCTTACCCAGCATGATCGCGACCGGCCTGAGCGGCATCACCCTGCCCTCGATCTCATGCGTCTGGCCGATGCACGCTTCCGACAGGAAGTCGTTGGCAACGCGGCGAATCTGGTCGGCGGGTACGTCGCAAATGGTCGCCGCCCACTCCGGCGTGAAACCGCGGACATGCTCGACCAGCAGTTGATGTGCCGTTCCGACCTCCGCGTCGACATGGTTCCAGGTCTGGTCGTCCGCGCCCGTCTCCACGCCGCTGGCCTTGAAGCGGCCGACGAGGGACGGCTCCACGCCCGGCGTGTCAAAGGGCACGGCCCGCCCGCTCCTGCGATCCCAAAGCAACGGCTTGCCACTGTCCGGGGCGCGCAGGTAGTAGCCATTGGGTGCCACCAGATACGGGGCCGCAGTGCGATCCGCAAGGAACGCGGTATCGAGATCCGCGACGCTGTGCTCATGAAGCAGCACGTGGATCATCGCGAACAGGAATGCCGGATCGGTCTTGGGCCGGATCGGTATCCACTCCGCCGCCGTGGCGCCCGTAACCGAGAGATGCGGTTCGATCTGGATACGACGCAAGCCTCGGACACGTGCATCGGCCTGGCGGCGCACGCCGGTCACGCCACCGGATGCGTCGATGTTGTGTCCGAACGAAACGATGTAGTTGCACAGCGGCGTATCGGGAGCCACGATGAAGCCGCGGTGCCAAAGCTCCCCATACGAGTGTTCGGCGTGTTCGCACTTGACGGTCGCACCGCCCCCCAGGCTGAAGTCGATCGGCCCTCCCCAGGCAGCGAAGAGCGCCGGGAATGCGCCCATGAAGAAGAGCGGTGTGCGCGCCCCGCCGGTCGTAAACGCCAACCGCGGGTCGCCGTTCTCGTCGACCAGTCCACGATCCCGAATCGCGCGCATCCGGCCGGCGACGATTTCCAGCGCCTCGTCCCAGCCGATCTCCACCCAGCCCGGATCCTCGTTCCTGCCCTTTCGCGGATTGGTCCGCTTCATCGGCCTGAGAATGCGGTTCGGGTTGTATAGCTTCTGGATCAGTCCGTACGGCTTGACGCATACCTTGCCGTCGGCCGGATGCACGCCCTTGGCGCCGAAGTTGGGCTCGACGCGGGTCGCGACACCGTCGACCACCTCGACGGTAAGCATGTCGGGACCATTGAAGCACTGGAAACAATAGGTCGGAACCTTGCGCTTTCCCTGCCCGGAAGCTGTCACCATCGGTTTCTCCTTCGCACAGGCCGGCGGATGCATCGACGACGGACTGTCGGTCAGAACGAGGTTTCACCTCCGTGGTAGATCTTGATTGGTACGCCGGACAAGGGCTCGCCGCCATCGCTGCCGACCCTGTAGGTTTCCTGGAAGTACAACGAATGCGTGCGATCCTCGGTCATGATGTGCGGATGCATCGAGCACACCATGTTCTCGGGAAGCACGAAATCGTGCCCCTCGCCGATGCGAGGCATCTCGATCATGGTCATGCCGATCGAATGGCCAGAAACGTGGCCGGGGCGATACCCGCGCTCCTCGAATGGCCTGGTGCAGACCCTGTGCACTTCTGCCGCCGTGGCACCCGCCTTCATGTGGATCCGGGCCAGCTCATGGAACTCCTGGTAGGCCACGAACATTTCCTGCGTGACGGCGTCGATGCCCCTCGGCGCCATGACGCGGGAGAACTCGACCCAATGTCCGCCTTCACCCGCGACCTCGAGACCGTACAGCACAGCATCGGTATCTTCGAGCCTGCGCCCGGTCGGAAATACCATTTGCGGCTTGATCGACCCGTTCGGGCCCCAGCAGATCATGTCCATTGTCTTGCGGGCAGTACCGGCAGCCGCGAAATGATTCTCGGCCACCCCCATCAGTTCCGCCTCCGTCCTTCCCGGCCGGTAGGCGCCCAGGACAGCCAGCACCCCCGCCTTGTTGATGGCCATCGAATGACGCACCGACACGAGTTCCTCTTCGCTCTTGCAAGCGCGCGCATAGTCGAAGGACGTGTCGAAGTCGACGGTCTCGATGCCGGCACTCCGAAGCGCCGCATAGTCGCGAACGTTCATCACGTAGTCGAGGCCGTAGACGCCGGTCCTGCCTGCACCTCGGGCTTTCAGGTAGCCCGCCATCCATTCGCCGCAATGCGGCGGAAACTCGCGCGTCTCGACGAAGGTCGCGCTGTGGTCGCCGACCCAGGTCGCCTCGCGGGGGAACACGGCGACCGGATCACCGTCGAGCGGCACGATCACATACGCGTACCGATGCAGGATATGGAAGCCGCACAGGTAGCGCACAGCGCCCTCGAACCCGGTGTACTCACTGCCGCTGACGACCAGGTAGTCCAGGCCGGCCTTCTGCATCGCGCCGCGAACATTGGCATAGCGGCGCTCGATTTCCGCACGGGTCGGAGCGTAGCGATTGACGTACTTGCTCATGATGTCGGTTAGTCCTTCAGTGTCCACGAGTGTTCGAGCCCCTTGATCATCGTGGCCATGGCCTCGTTGAACGGGGTTGGCACGCCGATCTCGCGCCCGATCCTGGCGATGCCACCATTGAGCGCGTCCACTTCGGTCGCACGATGCGCAAGAACGTCCTGGAGCATGCTCGGCTTGTGCAGGTAGGCAACTTTCTTGCCATACTCGAGAAGTGCAACCGGATCGCCGTCCAGTTCGACTTCCAGCGCTTCGGCTACGGCGATTCCTTCCTTCGCCAGTGCCAGCATGACAGGCCAGACTTGCTCGCAAGCGACACCGTGCGGCAGCCGGGTCAGAGCCCCCATCGCATTCGAAGCCGAGTTGAAGATCAGCTTGGTCCATAGCGCACCACGCGCATCGGGCATCGCCGGGCACGTCATGCCGGAACGATCGATCGCATCGGCGAGCCGCTTGACCTCTTCCATGGACGCAGGCTTCGGCGCGAAGGGCCCGATCCAGGTCTTGCCGCCTGTGTCCTGGTTAACGACCCCCGGTGCAGTCACGTGTCCGGCAGGAAACGTGGTGCCGAGGATTACCCGCGGCACGTACTCGGCAATCACCTCCTCGTTGCCGACGCCGTTCTGCACCGAGCAGACTGCGCCGTCCCGGAACACCCCGGCGGTAGTTTCTATGGCCCGTCTCGTGTACAAGGTCTTGGTGGCAACGATTCCGAACTCGCACTCCGGAATCTGACTCGCGTCAGTGTACGCGCGCACCGGCGACACGAAATCGCTCAGACCGGTCAGGCGCAGGCCATCCCGGTTGATGGCGTCGACATGTGCCGCGTCGGGATCATAGGCCCAGACTTCAACCTCCGGCAGACGAGCGAGATGCGCGCCGAAGAGGCTGCCGATCGCTCCGCATCCGACAATGCAGACTCTCATGCAAGGACTCCATTCACGGTTCTTCGGTCGATCCGCCCGGCCATTGGCCGGTACGGGCCACGCCGGATCGACGATTCGCTCCCGACCGGGAGCGCCCAATGGGTGCCAGCATAGGCGGGGCACCGCTGCATTTCTTGCCTGCAAGAGCGGCGCGCGTTGATTGGCAGCGCGCTCGACGAAGCGGGGTACCTCTAGCTACAACCACCCACGACGGAACTGAGCGGACGGCGTCCCTTCCGCTCGCGTATGGCGGCCGGCTTGCCGAGCACCAGCAGCATCTGGGCCTGCCACGTGTCCGGAACGCCCAACGCATCACTGACTACGTCGGGACAAAAGAGAGGCGCGCACATGACGCAGGCACCCAATCCCTCCGCATGCGCACCAAGCAGCAGGTTCTGAGCGGCCATCGCAGTGCTTTGAACTGCCATTGAATGTTCCGCCGCTCGGCGCTTTGCATCCGGGTACTTGTCCATGTCCTCGAGACTCATGAACACGAAGATGCAGACAGGTGCTTCGAGTATTCTAGCCTTCGAACGTTCAACGTCCGCGTCGACGGCACCGGATTCATCCCCGTCCGCAAGTCGTGCCGCCCGGAGCCGATTACCCATTGCGCATGCAACTGTCATCTTTCGTGTCGGCTCCGTGACGATCAGGAACCGCCATGGTTGCCGGTTGTGCGCCGAAGGTGCCCATGTTGCGGTCTCCAAGACGCGGTCGAGAACAGCTTCGCTTATCGGTTCTTGCAAGAAGCGACGAATTGACTGTCGAGATCGCAGGAAGGCGTGCAACGAAGCCGACACGCGATCGCCGGAAATGACATGATGGGATTCGAAGACAATGGACTGCATTTGAGAGAATATGGTCAAAACGGTCTGTCGCTCTCTACGAAGATTCGCAACAGGAATCGCGATCCCGGGATGTATCGGACGAAGAGGCGAAACGAGGCTCCGTGCTTTGCGCGAGCAACTCGGGATAATCGAGGCGAGCGCATGGGCGAATGTCAAGTTTCCGTTTCACGTCATCATGAGTCTGCTCCGGTATCGCAAGATGTCCTACCGAGGCGTGGAGAAGAGCGAGGCACAGCCCTAGGCGCCATTCGAACCGGCCAATCCGGGACTGGCGTGCGGACGTTTACCTGCGTCTGACGCCCGAAATCCATTCGGAGCGGTCCAGGCAAAGTGCGCCGTGAAGATGCTGAGTCCCAGTCGTCTCCGGTACCTAGTTGGCGCTTTCGGTGGCGGTGGCGCGCGATCGTTGCTCGAGGCATTGCCTTCGGCTGCGGAAGCGCACCTGATCAGGGTGTTCCGGAAGATGAACGCTGCTAGTCCGCGCCGTCTTTTCGGGTCTGGGCCCTGAACTGATTGGGCGACATGCCGAACCGCGCCTTGAAAGCTCGGCTGAAATGCGCGGAATCACTGAAACCGCGCTGATAGGCGATCTCGCAAATCGTCAGTCCAGACATCGCGCGATCGAGCAGGTCGTCCCGCCCCGCTCGCAGCCTTCGCTCCCAGAGGGCCTTGCTGACAGTCGCCCCGGATTGCTGGAACAGACTATGCAGGTGCCGAACGGAAACGTGATTCGCTACCGCAAGTTTCGCAGGCGTCAGCTCGTGGTCGCAGAAATGCGAATCGAGATAGGCGAGAATCCGCGAAAGGCGAACAGACTGGTTTTTCTCGTTGCGATCGGCAATGGTTTGGCCGCGCGACCTGACCACCGATCCGAGCAGCGACAGAAAACTGTCCGCAAGCGCGAACTTCTCAATGACGGATAGACAGCCCCCTGACCGACCGTCAGCGATTTGAGCATGCTGATGACCACGGGCACAAGACCATCACTCCCAAAGGCCATCGCGCATATCTCGTAGTCTTCGCGACCGACCACCCTTTCGTGAAAGACGCGATGCGGGATCCGCAGAATGATCTTGCAGCCTTTCTCGGGGTAAGCGACCGCGTACGGAATGCCGCCCGGGACAATCGCAATTGCGTCGCGCTCGAGTGTGAATGCCTGGCTGCCCTGGCGGAATTGAGCCGTCCCGTCGATCTGCAAGTGCAGTAGAAAGTCGGAGATCTGATCGGCATGAATGTCTTGATCACGTCGATAGATTGTCACCGGATCGCTCTCGATACGGTGCATGATCAGCCCGGAGAAATCGAAACGGTTCACAACGTAGTGGTGGAACCGTTCGCCGTGCTGCTCCGGCAGGACGCGCACCACCGCATTCGATACCGTCTGGAACAAGTGCGGCGGGTCTGCGACAGGAACCGCAACCATGGCTACATATTCCTCCGATGACCGGATGCCCGCTCACACCGTAGGATCCGGGGCACGACAAACGTCATCGGCACTCCTCCAATGCAATAGTAACCCAATCAGCGCAGGATTCAAACGCCCGACCCGGCTCGGCCCGATCACCGGGAGGCCGCAACGATGTTCCGGAATTCTTCGTCGGTGACCAATCGGCGTGTACGGGTCGACAGATTCTTGACCTCGGCAAGGATCGCCGGAAACCGCTCGGCGGCGATGGAGAGCCCGAGTTCCTTGACCTTGATCTCGATGTTCGCCAAACCACTCTTCTTGCCCAGCACGATTCCGCGTCGTGCGCCGACGATTTTGGACGAATACGGTTCGATCGCATCGGGCATATGAAATTGGGCAGCCACGGCGCCACTCTCGCGCACGAAGAGCGACTCGCCTACCACTGGCTTCCAGCGATCCACCGAGTAACCGCCTGCCCTGCATACGGCTTCGGACACTGCGCGCGCCCTGGAAAGATCGATCTCGACCGGAACGTTGTAAAGCACCTGCAGCGCCAGCGCCACTTCACAGATATCGGCATTGCCGGCACGCTCGCCCATGCCGTTGATCGTTCCCTGAATCCACGAAGCACCGCCACGTACCGCTGCAATTGCAGCGGCCGTCGCCAGACCGAAGTCATTGTGTCCGTGCCAATGGATCGGCACCTCTGACCCGACCCATGATGCGACCCGCCGGACGAGCAACTCGACCGCCTCGGGCGCGCATGCGCCGATGGTGTCCACGACCGACACCTCCGCAGCACCCGCAAGCAGCGCTGCCTCGTAGACCCTCTGAAGGAAGGCAGGATCCGATCGCGTAGCGTCCACGGGAAAGAAGTTCACCCGCATTCCGTTGGCGCACGCGTGGCCGATCGTGTCCGTCAGGCGCGCGATCACCGTCTCGCGCGTGAATCCGTAGGCCGCCATCTTCGGATCGCTCGTCGCAATTTCGATCAGCACCGAAGAGGTTCCTAGCTCCACGTGCGCATCGATGTCAGCCTTCACCGCCCGCGAGAAGCCCCAGATTTCCGCTTCCAACCCTGCGTCCAGGATCCGGCGAACGGCATCGGTGTCCTCGTCGGAGACACGGGGAAAGCCCGACTCGATCCTTCCTACACCGAGATCGTCGAGCCGTCGTGCGATCTCGACCTTGGCATCTGGCGAGAAGACGATTCCGACGGCCTGCTCGCCGTCGCGCAAAGTGGTGTCATAGAAGCGAACCGGTCGGCTGCGATCGAAGCCCGACTGAACCTCCTCCCGCCGATTGACGTCGCCGATCCAGATCGATTCGGAGGTAATTGCACTGGCAGCAGTCATGTTCTCGCTCTGCGCTCAAGCGAGCGCGATGGGTCGAACCAGGGAGGCCTCGCCGCCCTTGATCTTCAACGGCAATACGACGACCGTGGTGACGTACCGCCTGTCCGCCGCGAGAGTCTCCAGCGTCAGGTTCTTCATCACGTAGATTCCGCGCTCGACCAGGATGATTCGGTGGCTGGAAAACGGCTGGGGCACGCCGAGCGAAAGGTTGTCGATGCCGACAAGCTTCAGGTTGCGCGCCGCAATCCAGCGCGCGCCATCGTCGCTGAGTCCGGCCCACTTGTTCAGGTAGGTATCGCGATCGGTTTCGAAGAACCGGCCGTAGCCCGTGCGCACCAGCAGGCAGTCGCCGTCGCGCAGCGTGACGCCCTGCGCGCCACAGGCACCCTCGAGATCTTCCGGCGTGATGGCATAGCGCTCGGACAGGATGTCCAGGCCCTTGTACGCGGCGATATCGAGCAGAACCGCCCGCAATACGAGCGGGGGCACCTTCTCCGGGCTGTGCAGCGGATCCGGCAAGTCCTTGAATCCAGTGTCGCGCTGGTAAGGCCTGACGTCGATGCCCATTACCTCGTTGTTCTGCGACATATGGATCGGCAGATCGAGATGTGTGCCGGCGTGCATGGAGGTGACCACGAGGCTGATCGCGTCCGAGAACCCTGGCTCGATTCCCATATCGTCGAATGACTTCCGCACGTATTCGTGATACCGATACAGGAAGAACTGGAATGGTGGGTCGAACGGATGCAGTGGCATCGTCGGCCAGTAGCACTGGCCCAGATCGTAGACCTGCATTCCCGAAATGCTGTCAGAAGGCGTCCGGCTATTCATCGTTCTTACCTTCGATCAAGGTGGCCAGGATATGCAGACCGGCGCAAATGGCCCGAAGCTGCCACCCGATTCAGGAATGTTCCATTGCCTCACGTGAAACCTGCTTCGGCCTCGGCAGGTATTCCCGATACGCGGCGGCACCATACAAAGTTGTTCGCCGTTCCGGCAGGCGCCCGACGGATCGGATCGTGTCCTCGAGTTCCTCCGGCGTCATCTCTTGACCGTGCACCGCCCCTGCGGCGCGACTGATGCTTTCGTTCATCAGCGTGCCGCCGAGATCGTTGGCGCCCGCCTGCAGGCACGCGCGAATGCCCTCGGAACCCATCTTCACCCACGAACTCTGGATGTTGTCGATCGCCGGGTGCAGGACCGGGCGCGCCACGGCATGCAGCAGGACAGCCTCGCGAAACGTCGGCCCTCGACGTGCCTTGCCCCGTCTGTAAAGCGGTGCCTCCATGTGCACGAACGGCAGGGGCACGAACTCGGTAAACCCGCCGGTTTCCTGTTGGAGATCCCGCAGGTGGAGCATGTGCCGCACCCAGTGCACCGGACGCTCGATGTGACCGTACATGATGGTAGCCGTGGTCTTGAGCCCGACTTCGTGCGCCGTCCGGATGACCTCCGACCACTGCGCCACGGTGAGCTTGTCGGGGCACAACACCTTGCGCACTTCGTCGTCGAGAATCTCGGCGGCGGTGCCCGGCAAGGAGCCAAGGCCGGCGTCGACGAGCTCCGTCAAGAACTCGCGCAGCGAGACACCAAGGGTCGTCGCCCCCTGCCAAATTTCCAGAGGCGAAAAGGCATGAATATGGAGCTGGGGTTGAGCCGTCTTGATCGCCTTGCAGATATCGAGATACGTCTGGCCGGTGTAGGAAGGGTGGATGCCGCCCTGCAGACAGACTTCGATAGCGCCGCGATCCCAGGCGTCGGCGGCCTTGTCGCGAATCTCCGGGAGGGACAGGTTGTAAGCCTTGCCGCGAAGATCGTCGTTGATTTTGCCCTTCGAGAAGGCGCAAAAACGGCACTTGTACGCGCAGATGTTGGTGTAATTGATGTTGCAGTTCGGGATATAGGTAACGGTATCGCCCTTCACCGCCACCCGCAACTCGTCTGCAGCCGCGCAAACGATGCGGAACTCGCCCCCGCGCACATCGAACAACTGGGTTGCCTCCGCCTCTGACAGCCGGGTTCCGCCTGCCGCCCGCTCGACCAGACGGTAGGTTTCGCTCCCCAGGAAATGCCGGGCCTGAGGGGCCGATGGAAACTCCGGAAGTACCGGCGGCGCGAAAAGGCCGCCCGGGGACCATTCGTCGACACGCGGGAAACCGCTGGCGTCCACGCGCTTGCGCACCGCTTGCTGCAAACCGGAATCGACCCATCGATCGAGATCCTGTGCGATCGCGGGATAGACGGCCAATCGGGGCAGGAGAAGCTTCCCCGCGGCTTCGGTCGCGCGACCCAGCATCAGCAGGTCGGGCCAAGGCGCCTCGGGGTTCACGTGGTCTGGCGTTACGGGCGACACGCCGCCCAGATCGTTGATACCGGCCTCGATCAGCTCGCGGACTTCGCGCGGAGACAGGTTCGGCGGGGCCTGGATGTTTGCATCGGCACCGAGAACGATTCGGGCAACGGCGATGGTCCAGTGCAACTCCTCAGACGTGGGTTCCTCGGCGGAAGCCATTTTCGTCCCCGGCTTGCGGCGGAAGTTCTGGACGATCACTTCCTGGATGTGACCGTATTGTTCGTGCAGGTCTCGAAGCGCCAGCAGCGCCTCGATTCGTTCACGGCGTGTTTCGCCGATTCCGATCAGGATCCCGGACGTGAACGGCACCTGAAGCTCGCCGGCGGCGGCAATCATTGCGAGCCTGGCCGCAGGAACTTTGTCGGGCGAGCCGTAGTGCGGACCCCCGGGTTGGGAAAGCCTAACTGCCGAGCTTTCGAGCATCAGACCCTGCGAAACAGAAACCGCACGCAGCGCCCTGATGTCGGCCCGGCTCATCAGACCCGCATTGATGTGCGGCAGCAACCCGGTCTCGCGCTCAACCAGGCGCGCCATCGCGGCAAGATACGAGAGCGTCGTGTCGTGGCCGAGAGCAGCCAGCGCGTCCCGGGCGGCCGAGTAGCGCAACTCGGGCTTGTCGCCGAGCGTGAACAGTGCCTCATGACAGCCGGCTCGTGCTCCCGCTCGGGCGATGGCGAGCACCTCTTCGGGCACCAGGTACGGCGGGATCCCGGAACTCGGTGCCTTGGCGAAGGTGCAATAGTGGCAGACGTCCCTGCACAGCTGCGTCAGTGGTATGAATACCTTCGGGGAGTAGGTGACGATCGATCCATGGCCGCGATCCCGGATCGAGCGCGCACGCGCCATGAGCACCGGCAAGTCTCGACATTCCGCGAGAGATAGCGCGGCGGTCGCGTCGGGGATTCCTGCGTCGAGTAATGTCTCAGTCAGCATACTGATCGCCGTCAAGTAGCTTGAACGCCCCGACAATCGCCGATTTCCGGAGCTTTCTATCGAACCTTCCTGCTCCGATCAGTCGACGACGCCACACAGATTCATCACTACTTCGATGTAGACGCGAACGATATCGAGCATGTCGCCGATGTGCACGTGTTCGCCCTGATGTGTCGAGAACCCGCCGCCACCTGTGCGAATCCGGCCGGCGGAGCCGTAGTTCACGGTCGGGATTCCATATCGATTCATGTGTGCGGCATCGCTGTACCAGGTTTCGATACCCATTGCGGGCGGTTTGCCCAACTGGTTAGTGTGAGCCGAGACAATGCTCTCGACCAACTCATGGTCGTTTGGAATCGACGTGCCCGGCGCGGAGAGAAAGATCTCCGTTTTCGTTCCTTCGAGTTGCTTGTTCGCGCGCACGACCGCGTTGATCATGTCACGAACTTCGTCGAACGCCGTGACCGGAAGTACATCCGGGAGCGTGCGCACGTCGAGATAGATGGTGCAATTGTCCGGCGTGCGCGCACCACGCCACGGCCAGCCGCCTTCGATGGCCGAAACATTCACGCGAGGTTCGAAGTCGCCAACGCGATTGCGACGGCAATAGTCCGGGATCCATTCATGAATGGCATCGAGGACGACTCTCGCCTTGTTGATCGCATTGCGGCCGACCTCGGACCATGCGGTGTGGATCAAGTGTCCCGGAACAGTGATCTTGATCCACGTGGTGCCGCAATGGCGCGGGATCAGCATCATGTTAGTCGGCTCGCCCAGGATGCACGCGTCAGCGACCGCACCATGCGTGATCGCAAACTTGGTGCCAACCCCCGTATCCCTGATATTGGCGTCCTTCGTACTCGTTGACGGGCGCCTTTTCTATCTCTCCGGCGACACCGGCGATCACGATGTCGCCCCCGAGTCGGATTCCCGCCTTGCGGATTGCGTCGGACGCAGCGACGTAAGTGGCCAGCGCGCTCTTCATGTTGAAAGAGCCCATGCCGTAGATCCACTCGTCGTCGATCAGCGTGCCTTCGCAGCGGTAGCCGATGCCACGATGTGCCTGCTCGGGACCGAAGGACGTATCCAGATGACCGTTGAACATCACCGACTTTCCACCGCCGGCGCCCTGCAGGCGGCCGACGGCGTTGTAGCGCTCGTCGCCGATCGGCTGGAGGGTCGCGTCGAAGCCGGCGCCCTTCAGGACCTCGCCATAGGCGCGCGCCATGTCTCGTTCCTCGCCGGTGGGACTGGGGATGCTGGTGAGGTCGATCACGAGCTTGACCAGGCGATCCCTGTCGATCTGATCCGTTGCGCGCCGAACCAGATCCCGATGCACTATCTGTGCCATGTCAGCCTCTTCCGTTCAATCCGCGATGAAGGTCGTCAGCGCGCCGAGCCGATCGACCCTGCAATCGATGCGATCGCCGCTCTTCAGGTAAACGGCATCCTTGCGACCGGCGATCACACCGGGCGGGCTTCCCGACGTAATCACGTCGCCCGGTTCGAGCGTGGTATTCGACCACCAGGAAACCATTTCGGCGATCTTGTAGTGCATGTTCGCGCTGCTCGACCGCTGCCTTTCCTCGCCGTTCAGCGTGAGCACCATGCCGAGATTGTTTACGTCGCCGACTTCGTCCAGCGTGACGAGATACGGCCCGAGGGGGCACGAGCCGTCGAAACTCTTGCCGAGCAGAATCACCTTGTTCGAATGTTCGCGCGCCTGGATATCGCGCGCGGAAAGGTCGTTGAAGATTGTCAGGCCGGCAACGTAACCGAGCGCGTCTTCAGGCGATACGCGAAAGGCCGTCTTGCCGATGATGATCCCGATTTCGATCTCGTAATCCAGTTGCCGCGTGAAGTGCGGCACACGGACCGCCGCGTTCGTGGGAACGACGCTGGAGGGCGCTTCGAGGAAACCCGTCGGGTGCTCGAAGTGAAACTGGCCCCAGTTGTGAGACTGCCACTCCGGCTCCTTCCAGGTGGTGAGCTCGGACAGGTGTGCCGGAAAGTTGCACGACGTGTGCATGATCTTTCCCGGTCTCGGAACGGGCGCCTGCAAGACGACGTCGTCGGGATGGATCACATTGGATCGACCGAGCGCAGCACCGGCGACCAGCGACCGTGCCTTGTGCATCGCATCGTCTCCGAGCGAAAGGAACGCTATCATCGAGGCCGGCAACCCGCCATTCGTGGCGCCGTGCAGGTCCAGATACCCCCCGTCTTCGAGCACCACCCCGATGGTGGACTTGCCGCTTGATCCGATGATGAAACTTGCAAGCTTCATGTCTTCCTCGCCAAGATCCTGGTCCGCACAACTCAAGCCGCCGCCAAGGGTGCGGGCTTGAGCTTCGGCAGCACTTCGCTACCCATCAGGCGAATGGTGTTCAGATTGTCGTCGGTGGATTTGCCCACCACCTCCAGCAACGGAAGATTCAGGCCGGCGTCCACGAGTTCCTGGGTGATCTCGAGACAATCGTCGGGCGTACCCGAAATGACCGTGAAACGACGCATGATTTCGTCGGTGACAAGATGGCTGACGTGGTCTTGGGTTCCATCCGCGATGGCCTTGCGGAACGGATCCCACGTATGATCCGGCAGTCCCGAGCCCGCCAGGATCGTGTCGTTCTTGATGTTCCGGATCTTGTTGACGATGTAGGTGCCGGTGTAGCTGCGTGTGGCCTCGCGAGCCTTGGCTCCGTCCCGCGAACAAGCGCAGAGGATCACTCCACCAACGGGAAAGTCCGCCGGCAAGACACGGCCCGCCGCCGCTGCGCCAGCCTGCATGTTCGAGAGCGCATGACGAACGAATGCGGGCGAAGTGAGTCCGGCGAGCAGCATGCCGTCGCTCTCCCTGCCGGCGAGCTTCTGCATGAACGGGCCAGTGGCGCCCACATAGATCGGAATCTTCGTCCGGAGCCCGCTTCCCGCCCTGTCGAATGCCGGCATAGACGACTTGAAGTGCTTGCCTTCGTACGCGTACTTCTCGCCGCTGAAAACTCGACGCATGATCTCCATCGATTCATGATGCACCGGCACCGGGCGCATCTTGTCAATGTCGTACTCGAGATACTCGATACCGACCTTGCCGACGCCGATGCCCATGATGAAGCGCCCGCCAGACAGCTCGTCGATCGCCGCGGCTTCTGACGCCTGGATGGTCGGATGGCGCATGTATGGCGAAGTGATCCCGAGCCCCACCGGAATCTTCCGGGTTGCCTGCGCGACGACCGCCAACGTCGTGAAGCAACCGCGAGCTTCCAGACCGTACTGACGGAACCAGTGATACGCCTCGGCAATCCAGAACCCCCCGTCATGCCGGATGCTTCCGTCTGCTCGGCGTAAGCGCGCATCGCCGATAACGGCTCGTACGATTTGAAGATCACGCCCATCCTGGGCTGCACTGTCGCGGACATCTGTATCGCTCCGGTTAGGGTTGTCGCATGGCCCTCAGCGCGCCTGGCCGTTCGCGGCTCGGCAGCAATGTCTGTCATCGTACGAACCTGGTGTCACGACGTCTTGCCTCGGGCGGTCGATTCTCTTGACCAGCAGCGCAATCCACGCCGCGGGAAGCTGGCATGCCAGCTCGCCTCAGATCCCCGGGAACCGTGCCTTGATCTCCGGCGCGGAGCTGCAGTTCATCGGCGCTACCGGAATGGACGATCCTGCCCTTACTCATGATGTGGACGGTATCGGCGAGCCGCAGCGCCAGGCCGAAGTTCTGCTCGACCAGCAGGATCGCGATGCCGTCGTCGCGCAGCATCTGCAAGACGTCGCCCACCTGCTTCACGAGCGCCGGCGACAGACCCTCGGACGGCTCGTCGAGCAGCAGCACACGGGGGTTGCCCACCAGCGCGCGGCCGATTGCAACCATGCTTTGTTCGCCTCCCGAGAGCATGCCTCCGAGGTTGGATAGCCGCCCCCGGAGTGCGGGGAAGGTATCGAGCACGCGTTCCGCCGTCCAACCATGCGCGCCCGCTGCGGCATGGCGGGCACCGACGGTCAGATGCTCGCGAACACTGAGCGATCGGAACAGGCGTCGACCCTGGGGCACCAGTCCGACCGATCGCGTGGCCATCAGGTGCGGTGCCAGGTTGGTGACGTCCTCGCCGGCCAGGCGGACGGAGCCCTCGCGGACCCGACAATGGCCACACAGCGTTCGGATCAACGTGGTCTTGCCTACCCCGTTGCGACCCAGGATCGCGCAGATGTGACCCGGCCGAAGCGCGACCGAGATACCCTCGAGCACGGTGCTCAGTCCGTAGCCCGCATGCAAGCCGGTGGCGACCAGGATCTCAGACAAGATCCTCTCCGAAATAGATCTGGGCGACCCTGGAATCGCTGCGGATCTCCTCGGGTGATCCGGACACCACCAACCGGCCCTGCTGCATAACCAGCACCCGATCGGCAAGTCGCAACGCCATGTCGACGTCATGCTCGATCAGCAGGACTGTGATTTCCCGCGAGAAGCGCTTGATCATCGATTCGACGGTGGCCGTCTCCGCGGCGGACAGGCCCGCGGCCGGCTCGTCGAGAAGCAGGAGTCGCGGCCCGCGGGCAAGCGCCATTACCAGTTCGAGTTGTCGCTGTTCGCCGTAGGACAGCAACTGGGTCTGCACGTCAGCCT
Source organism: Burkholderiaceae bacterium (assembly GCA_027493945.1). Taxonomy (GTDB): domain Bacteria; phylum Pseudomonadota; class Gammaproteobacteria; order Burkholderiales; family Burkholderiaceae_E; genus Zeimonas. Next base: position 2,893,424 of record JAOSJU010000001.1, read on the forward strand.
TGCCGACGATCCCCCAGTCGTCCAGGAGTTCCAGCGCACGCCGCCTGACCTTCGGGAACGATTCGATCGACCGATGCATCGCGAAGCACCAGCGCTCGCCGGCCTGCACGGCGAGCATCGCGCTCTCGAGCGCGGTCATCCGCGGGAACAGGGTCGTGATCTGGAAGGTACGGCCCAAGCCCAACGCCACCCGCTTGCGCGTGGAGAGTTGGGCCAGATCGTTTCCAAAGAGCCGAACTGCACCCGACGAGGGCGCCAGCAAACCGGTGATTACGTTGAAAAGCGTTGTCTTGCCGGCGCCGTTCGGTCCAAAGATCACCAGCCGCTCGCCGTCGGCGACCTCGAAGCTCAGGCTGTCGATCGCGCACAGCGCGCCGTAGCTCAACGTCAGGTTCTCGACCGAGAGCGCGCTCACTGGATGGACCTCCTGACTCGCCCGAGATAGAGTCCGACAAGGCCCTGCGGCGCGAACAGGGTGACGATCACGTAGGTCACGCCCAGGACCAGTACCCAGCGATCGGTGTAGCCGCTGACGAAGTTCTCCAGGCCGACGATGACGAACGCGCCGATCAGCGGCCCTGCGAAGGTCCCGGCCCCGCCGAGGATGACCATGATCAGTGCAGTGGCCGAATAGGCAACACTCAGATAGCTTGGCCCTGCGAAGCCCGCCTGCCAAGTCATCAGGCCGCCAGCCACGCCGGCAAGCAGCCCTGCGAGAATGCAAGCAACATACTTGTAGAGCCATACGTTGTAGCCGAGCACGAGCATCCGGCGCTCGTTTTCCCGGATGCCGACGAGGGCCCGGCCGAAAGGAGAATGGATCAGCACACGCAGGCAGAACATCAGAACGCAGAACACGGCAAAGACCATGTAATAGAAGCCGATGTCGTCAGTGAGGTTCCATGGGAAGTGCCGCGATGGACGCTTCAGTCCGGGGATGCCGTCGTCGCCACCCGTGTAGTCGCGCCAACCGTATGCGACTCCCCACAGGATTTGCGCCAGCGCGAGCGTGATCATCAGCAGATACGCCCCTCGGGCGCGCAGGATCAGCAGCCCGAACAGGGCGGCCGTAACTACCGCGGCGCAGACCGCCAGACCCATCTGCAGCCAGAACGAATCAACGCCGTGCGTGGCCAACTTTGCCAGCGCATAGGCGCCGATCCCAAAATAGGCCGCGTGCCCCAGCGACGCGAGGCCCCCGTAGCCGAGGATCAGATTCAGGCTCGCGGCGAACAACCCGAAGATCATCATCTTGGTCGTCACCCCGAGGTAGTAGCCGCCGATCAACCAGGGAAGCACGGCCAGCAGGCACGCGGCGCCGACGAGCCACCATGCATCGCTCATCCGGCGCCCCGCCTGAACGGACCACGCAGCCGCTACTCGATTCATGCCGATCGCCCGAAAAGTCCATTTGGCCAGATGGCAAGGATCACTGCCATCGGAACGAACAGTGTGAACAGCGCGAACTCGGGAATCAGCGCCTTGCCGACGCTATCGAGCAACCCCACAACCACGGCCCCGACGAACGCCCCGGGCAGGCTGCCGAGGCCTCCGATAATTACCACGACGAAGGACAGCAGCAGCACTTCGAGCTCGGTGCCAACGTGAACGCCGACGATCGGTCCGCCGACGATGCCGCCGAACGCGGCCAGCGCCGCCCCGAAGGCGAAGGTCGCCGTCGACAGCAGCGAAACATTGATGCCCGTGCTCTGGGCAATCTCCGCGTCGTCCACCGCTGCGCGGATCAGCGCGCCGATTCGGGTTCGCGCTTGCAGATACCATAGGATCACACCGACGGCCAGACCCACCGCGATCACGAACAGCCGGTAGCTCGGGAAGACAAAGCTGCCAATGTTCACGGGACCGGAGAGCCAGTCCGGGCGCGGCAGCGTTTGCGGCGTCCCGCCCCACACCCACAGCGCGATGTCACCGAGGATCAGCATCAAACCAAAGGTCAGGAGCGCCTGCGGCAGTTCCTCGCGCGGCACGCGCCGAAGGAGCCAGCGCTCGATGGCAACGCCGATCGCCACCACCCCAGCGACGCCGACGACCGAGGCGGCCATGAGGCTTCCGGTGTGCCGGAAGACGGAGATCGCAATCCACACGCCCAGAGCGTAGAAGACTCCGTGCGCCAGGTTCAATACCTGCATCACGCCGAAGATCAGCGCCAGTCCGGCGGCGATGAGGAAGAGCAGCATGCCGAAAGACAAGCCATTGAGGATCAGATGCACCCGGGCCATCACCGGCTCACCGTCCCGCTCGAGAGAGAGGCACACGCCGGCCGGGTGGCCGACTGTGACGCCTTGTCGGCGCTCATAGCGCTGCGATCACCGAACAAGATAGCCTCCATCGGCGACGACAACCGATCCGGTCATGAAGCCGGACTCCGGGCCGGCCAGGAAAAACACGACGTTGGCGATCTCGTCAGGTTCCCCGACTCGCCCGAGAAGCGTCTTCTCGGCGCCTGTGGAGCGCCACATCATGTTTTCCTGTTCAGCGGTGATCCCGGGCACCAGACCGCGCAGCTGCGAGGTTCGCGTCGGGCCAGGCGCGACCGCATTGATGCGCAGGCCATCACGCCCATAGCGGCTCGCCAGCGAACGCGTGAGCTGCAGCAGCGCCGCTTTGGTCAGACTGTACAGCCAGGTACTCTTCCCGTCGAACTCCATCCCGGCCATGCCCGAAATCGACCCGACGTTCACGATCACCCCTTGCTGCGCGGCAACCATGGCCGGGATGACTGCCCGACAGCACAGGTACGCGCTCCGGACATTGGCGTCCACGACACGATCGAACTCGTCCTCGGGCGTCTCGGTAATGTCCCGGCAGTGAAGTATCGCGGCGTTATTGATAAGGATGTCGATGCGCCCGGCGCGCTGGAGCGCCGCCGCAGCCAGCTTCCGTGCGGTCTCGTATGACGAGATATCGCCGGGAACCGAGAGATGCGAGCTTCCGGGTAGCCGACGCATCAAGGTTTCGAGCGCGTCCGCATCGATGTCGTTCAGCGCCAGCGTCGCCCCTTGCTCGCAAAGGCGCATCGCGGTCGCGGCACCGATTCCCCTCGCGGCGCCAGTAATAATCGCGGTCTTTCCCTGGAGTGTTCCTGTACCCAACTCGCAACGCCTCGCTCGAAGTGCTCGCCAGTCGCGGATCGGATGCCGTTACCCGGCAACGCAGTCAGTCGACCCGGCGAGCCCGCGACGGACGGTCCCGCGGCGCAGGAACCCCCGCGGGATCGTGTCGATAAGCGCGCTCGGCCTGCACTGCCTCGTCACCCACCAGCACCTCCGCATCGCCGGCTTCCAATGCGTCCAGCATGATCGCGACCGCCTCGTCCACCGTCATCTTCGGTATCGACAGGTTGCGGATCATCGCCGTATCGACCGCGCCAGGGAGCGCCGCAAGCACGTGTACGCCCGAAGGGGCGAGTTCGGCACGCAGAATCTCGACGGCCTTCAAGAGCGCGGCCTTCGAGACACAGTAGGAACCGAGGTCAGGAATGGCGGCGCGCGCCAGCGAGGAAACGACGACCAGCATGGCCGACGGCCGGTGCTGTCGTAGCATCGGCACGAAGGCCCGGAAGACCCGCAGTGCACCGAGGTAGTTCACCTCGATCTCCGGGGCTGCCGCATCGATCGACGCTCCGGCGAGCAGTCCCTGGCACGCACTCATACCGGCGTTGCTGACGAGGAGATCGGCATCTCCGAAACGGGCAGCGACACGGTCGATGTCCTCTTGACTGGTAACGTCGCACGTCACCCAGACGCACCGCGACGCAAGCCCCGTCTCGATCGGTTCGATGTCCGCGAGATCCCGATCCAGTGCATAGACGCGTCGTGCACCGCGCCGCAGAAGGCCCCGTACGATACCGTGCCCGAGCCCACGAGCCGCGCCTGTTACGATCGCGGTGCTGCGGTCGATCTTCATCCGACGTGGCTCCGGTATCAGTCGGGGCGGACGTCGCGCAACACGTCGAGAACCGTGTACCCAGGCTTGCCACCCTTGGAGACGACCTTGACGAAGTAATAGTCGAGATAGGGGAATCGCTTCTCAGGGTCGAAGCGCAGGCGGCCTTGCGGGGTCTTGATGTCGACTGCCTTCAGGGCGCCGACCAAGGATGCGGGATCGCTCCGTCCGCCGGTCGCGACGAGCGCCGATTCGATCATCTGGCCGATCGTGAAGCCGAGCGCGGAATAGTAGCTGTTGGGTACCTTTCCGTATTCACGCTTGTACGCCTCGATGAACTGCTTGTTCTCCGGAATGTCCAGATCGTCGAAATAGTGCGTGACAGCCACGGCACCGAGAGCTGCGTCGCCCATCGCCGGCAGCAATGCGCCGTCGACTGTGGCGACCACCGCCACAAGCGGCATCGAGTCGCGCTGGCCATACTCATGCCTTGCCTTGACGAACTTGATCGCATCGCCCCCTGGGATCGCGGCGAACACCGTCGCCCCCTGCGGCAAGCCGGTCAGGAAGGGGGCGAAATCCGCAGTTCCGAGCGGCACGTAGACCTCTTTCTTCACCGATCCGCCTGCGGCCGTGAATCCGTCGCGAAAACCGTCGGAAGCACGCGTACCGAACGTATACTTGGAACTCACGATGACGGCGTCCTTGTACCCGAGCTTCTTGGCGGCGTACTCGCCCATCAGCCGGCCAAGCTGCACGTAGTTCCAACTCGGCACGAGCATATTCGGCTGTTTGGCGCTCTCCGGTGCCTGTCCCACCAGGGGAATGTTCGGGATGCCCTTGCGCCCGATGTAGTCCTGGGTCGCCGCGATCACGTGCCCGAGGAACGGGCCGACCACGATATCGACCTGGTCGCGCTCGACGAGCTTCTGGATCTTCGTCACGCCGGTGCTCGGGTCGCCCGCATCGTCCTCGATGACGAGTTCGACCTTGCGGCCGGCGATCTGATAGCCCGCTTGCTTGAGACGCAGCTTCAGCCCATTCACCTCGTCATTGTTGATGTCGGCGACACCGCCTGTCAACGAAGCCAGAACGCCGATCCTGAACGGCGCGGCAGATTGGGCGAACGCGACCAGCGGTGCCAGGGAGACCGCGATGGTGGCGCCGACAGCACAGATCATCGTCGCGCGTCTCGGACTGAACTTGTTGCTCGTCATCTTGACCTCACTGAGAATGGAACGAATGCGTGAACAGGAACCTTCGAGGGAACGTCGCCCAGCCTGGAGCCCGGAGCTGTTCGCTCAGGCTCGACCTTGGGCATCACCGGGAACTTCTGCGCGAATCGCCCAGCTTGCTTCGCGGGCCTTGACCAGACGGTAGAGAGACTCGCTGATTGGAACCGGCACGCCAATCTCCGACGCCGTTCGGACAATCGCGCCGGTAATCCAGTCGATTTCGGTCTTCCGCCGTGCTCTCACGTCCTCGAGCATCGAAGGGGCATGAGCATAATCGTCATTGCCGGTCTGGCCATGGGTGGTCGCCTCGACGTTCATCGCCCACGGGTCCTCGAACAACCGGATTCCCTTGGCAGCCGCGACCCGTTTACCCTCCTCCATCATTGCAAAGACGAGGTGCCCGAGGTCAGATGGCCTCTCTCGATCGGCGAATATCTTGACGTGCGGCAGATCGGTCACGGCCGAGACGCTGTTGACCGTCGAATTGAATATCAGCTTCGACCATTGGGCGGGCAACAGGTCAGGAAACGCACGCGCTCTGAGTCCCGCAGTCTCCAGCAGCGACGCGATCTGCCGTACCTGCTCGTAGCCCGGATCGCTTCCCGCCCACGGCCCCATCCAGGTCTCGGTGTCGAGCTCGTATTCGACATGAATGTCGGAGTGACGGATTCCACTCATGAACGTGACCGAAGAGACAATCGGCCACGGCCCGTACTTCGCGATGACGTCTTCGCATCCAAGGCCGTTCTGAACGGTCATCATCAGCGCACCCGGAAAGTGCCCCTCCAGGCTGCGCGCGGTCTCCTCGACTGCGCCTGCCTTTGTGGCAACGATGACTAGATCCACGTCGCCGAGATCGGACGGGTCGGTCGATGCAAGCACCTTTGCGATGCGATTGCTCTTTCCGCTGACCTCGAGTCCGTGCCGATTCAACTGGTCGGCATGCTCACAACGCCGTGTCAGGACGGTCGAGACCGCGACGCTCGCCAGATGCGCGGCAAAAAGACTTCCGATCGCACCCGCCCCGGCCACACAGGTTCGCTTGATTCGTTTCATCGTCACTCGCCGTTACCGCACTCCGGCACGCGGCGCCTGGACTGCCTGTCCGACGCCGGACAGGCCAAGCATTTGCCGCCGCATCGCTGCTCAGACAGTCTAATTCGGCGAGGCCAATGCGCTCTTGATTCGGCGAGCGGTGCTACTTGACTGAGAGTGCAGAACAGGACTCCTTCGGCATGGCGGGAGATCCAGCAACTCAGAGCCGGGGCTCGAGCCGATCCGGCACCGCGCCATCACGCAACGGAATCTATCGAAAAAGCGTCGGCAAAATGAGTCCGCGCCTGCAGCATTGATATAAGATGGCGACCGCAGTCGACCGAGTGCAGCGAATCACCGATCACCGAGAACACTGGTTTGGAAGGACGATAGTGTCGATCGTCAACGCGTCCGAAAAGGTGCTGGAGGCTCTCACCGCCCTCTTGCTGTTCCTGCTGATGATCGTCACGGTTGTCGACGTCGGCGGCCGTTACTTTCTTGGGAAGCCGTTGCCGGGATCAGCCGAAATCAGTGCAATCCTGCTCGCGCTGGTCGTGTACGGAGCCTTTCCGCTGGTCAGTCAGCGGCGCGAGCATATCACCGTCGACCTCTTTTCCTTCGCACCCGGTTCGGTGCTTGGCCGCGCCTCGTCGGCGATCGCACTCACGTTCACCGCGTTCTGCTCGCTCTGGATCGCCACCGAAGTCTGGCTCCTGGCGCGCGATCTTGCAACACGCGGGGACACCAGCGCGTTCTTGAACATCCCGTATGCTCCGGTTGCGTTCTTCATGACGATTGCATCCGTGATCAGTGCAGCCTTCGCTCTGCTGCGGCCTATCGTTTCCACGAGCGACTACAGCAGCGTCGTCGACGACGTTGGTGACGCCGACGCAAGGCAAGGAGAGCGTCGATGACAGTCGCGCTGACGGGCTTCGCGCTCGTCTTTTTGCTGCTGTTCGCGGGCGTGCCAATCGGCTTCGGCATGCTTGTCGTCGGCGTTGCAGGCTTTGCCTACCTGACCGACTGGGATGCGGCGCGGGCAATGCTGGGTCAACTCGCTTTTGAGACGCCGCTATCATACGGCCTGACGGTCGTTCCGCTATTCATCCTGATGGGCAACTTCATCACGGCATCGCGGCTCTCAAACGAACTGTATCGTGCTGCGCACGCGCTGCTTGGCCATCTGCGCGGAGGGCTCGCACTAGCCACGCTGCTCGCGTGCGCAGGCTTCAGCGCAGTCTGCGGCTCGAGCCTCGCGACCGCCGCAACGATGTCGAGAGTTGCGATGCCATCGATGCGCAAATTCCGCTACGCCGATTCCCCGGCCACCGGCTCGGTGGCCGCCGGCGGCACGTTGGGGATCCTGATCCCGCCGAGCATCGTGCTGGTGCTCTACGGCATCATGACGAACAACGACATCGGAAAGCTCTTCGTCGCCGGCGTGTTGCCCGGATTGCTTGGGCTCGGCCTATACATGGTCGCCGTGCTGGTGATGACCACTGTGCGGCCAGATTTCGGCCCACCGGGCCCGCGCGCATCCTGGAGAGAACGCTTGAATGCAGTCGCTGGTGTCTGGGGCGTCGCGCTGCTTTTCGTTGTTGTGATCGGCGGGATCTACGTAGGTGCGTTCACGCCGACGGAGGCAGCAGGGATCGGCGCTGGCGGCGCGTTCGTATTCGCGCTCGCACGCCGTACGTTGACTGTGCGCGACATGGTATGTGTGCTGCTCGAGACAGCACGCATGACGACTGCGATCTTCGTCATCCTGATCGGCGCATTGCTTTTCGCCAACTTCGTGAATATCGCAGGCCTGCCCGATGCGCTGATCGGATGGGTGAACGCGATGGGTACCTCGTCGACGGCGATCATCGTCACGATCACCATCATCTATATTTTTCTGGGCTGCATTTTAGAAAGCATGTCGATGCTGCTGCTCACTGTACCGATCTTCTATCCAGTCGCGATCGGCGCCGGGTTCGATCCAATCTGGTTCGGTGTGCTGATCGTCGTCGTCATCGAGATCAGCCTGATCACGCCGCCGATCGGGATGAACGTCTTTGTAATGAAGTCGACGGCTGCCGGACGTGGCTACGTCGACAATCTTCCGAGGGGTCGTCCCGTTCATCGTCGCCGACCTCGTGCGCGTCGCGACCCTGATCGCCGTCCCGTCGATCGCACTGTTCCTACCTTCCTTTATGAGATGACAAGGAGAACCCTATGCGAAAATTGCCCCTGCTGACATTGCTCGTCTTGGGGTGTGCCTCGAGCCTGCCCGCATCGGCCCAGACCGTGCTGCGCGTCAGCAACTGGTTGCCGCCGACGCACTTGATCACCACCGAGATCCTCCAGCCATGGGCGCGAAACGTCGAAAAGGAAACCGAGGGTCGCGTCAAGGTGCAGATCATCCCGGCGCTCGGAAAGCCGGAAGCACACTTTGATCTGGTGCGCAAGGGCGTCGCTGATGTCGCGATGAGTGTCGACGCATACACCGCCGACCGCTTCAAACTGCCCGATGCCGCGAAGCTGCCGTTCCTCTCGGACGATGCCACGTCAACGACAGTCGCGTACTGGCGCATTCACCAGAAGCACTTCGCCAAGCACGGCGAATTCGACGGCGTCAAGCTGCTCACGCTATGGACGCACGGACCTGGCTACCTCCATACGTCGACCAAGCCGGTAAGGGCGCTCGGCGACGCGAGCGGCCTGAAGATTCGCGCTTCGGGTGGTATGGGGCAAAAGATCGCCGTCGCACTCGGGGTCTCACCGGTATTCGCACCTGCCAGCCAGGCGTACGAGATGCTCTCGAACGGTGTCGTCGACGGTGTGCTCTTCAACAACCAGTCAATTCCCGCGTTCAAGATCGACAAGATTCTCAAGTACGCGTTGGTTGTCCCGGGCGGGCTTTATCGCGACACGCATTACGTGATCATGAACCAGAAGAAGTACGACTCGCTATCGGCCGAGGACCGTGCAGCGATCGACCGAGTTTCGGGCGAGACATTCGCGTGGCTCGCAGGGCGGGCATGGGACGCGGGGGAGCAGAGTGCCAGCAAGGTCATGCGCGATTCCGGCTACGAGTTCATCTCTCCCTCGCCTGAGTTCGCAAAACAGCTCGCGGATCGACTGAACCCGCTGGAACAGGAATGGATCGAACGCGTCAGGCCGATGGGCATCGACGGCAAGGCAGTGCTCGTCGAACTCCGTGCCGAGATCGAGAAAGTCAGGGCCGAGAACGCGAAGAAGTGAAGTCGGTGCGCACGGACGGCGGCCGGGCTGGGCGGATGAGCGACGACCGAACCTTGCTGGCACAGGCGCTCGCCTCGGTCGTCGGCCCCGCCGGCCTGTTGCGCGGCAACGAAATCGGTCCTGCGTATCATGAGGACATCAGCCACGACCGCTGTGGCCGACCGTGGATGGTACTGCGTCCTTCGTCGACTCACGAGGTCGCCGAATGCCTGCGCCTGTGCCACAGCTTCGGGCAGCCAATCGTCCCGCAGGGTGGGATGACCGGGCTCGTTTCGGCGGGTACACCAGAGGACGGGGAAATCGTCCTGTCCACGCAGCGTCTCGCGCGCATCGAGGAGATCGATCGCGCTGCGGCGGCGATCACTGCCCAGGCCGGCGTCACGTTACAGCAGGTGCAGGAGGCAGCCGATGAAGCGGGCTTCTTTTTTTCCGCTGGACATCGGGTCACGGGGCTCATGCACCGTCGGCGGGAACGTGTCGACAAACGCGGGCGGCAACCGCGTGCTTCGATACGGCATGATGCGTAACCTGGTCCTGGGTTTGGAGGCGGTACTTGCCGACGGTACGGTAATTGACGCCACGCACAAGATGACGAAGGACAACGCGGGCTACGACCTGAAGCAGTTGTTCGTTGGCAGCGAGGGCACGCTCGGCGTCGTCACGCGCGCGGTGCTTGCGTTGCACCCAAAGCCATCGAGCCAGGCGGTTGCCTTTTGCAGCGTGCCGGACTTCTCCTGCGCGATTGAGTTGCTGCTGTTTCTGAAGGGTGCGCTCGGCGGGCGGTTGAGCGCCTTCGAGGCGCTCTGGAGCAATGCCTACGCGCTGATCCTCGAGTCCGTACCTCGGGTACGCGCACCGCTACCGGTCGGGAGTCCGCTGTATGTGCTCGTGGAGAGCCTCGGCTCGGATCCACGAACCGATGTACCGGCATTCGAGAAAGCACTGGAGGTGGCCCCGGAGAACAACTGGGTCACCGACGTCGTGATCGGCCGGTCGACACGCGAGATGCGTGCCCTGTGGGAAGTGCGCGACGCGGTGTCCGAGGCGGTTCTCAAGCTGCGCCCATTCATTTCATACGATGTCAGCATGCCAGTCGGCGCGATGGACTTGTTTGCTTCGTCGATCGTAGAGCGCACCGCACGTGACTGGCCAGGCGCGAAGATCGGACTATTTGGTCACATCGGTGACGGGAACATCCACATCGTCACCGACATCGGTGCCGACGGGACACCGCGCACTGTTGTCGATGAATTCATCTATGACGCGACACGCGCGGCAAGAGGCTCGATTTCAGCCGAGCACGGCATCGGCTTCCAGAAGCGCGCCTGGATTGGTCATACACGAAGCCCGCAGGAAATCGCCTTGATGCGGGCGATCAAGCGAACGCTCGACCCTGACTGTCTGTTGAGCCGCGGACGGATCTTCCCAATCGATGCGGCTGGCTGAATCTTGTTCGGCAGCGCCGCGGGTTTCCCGAAGCCGGCGCCGGGATGGTGTGTTCAACGCCTGGACTGCGGCAGCAGCGCAGGCAATCCACAGCGCAGGAAGCGGCCGTTACCCGGCCGCCCGATGAACTCCAACCCGTCCCAGACAACCTCGCCGCGCAATAGCGTGTACGCCGGCCACGCCGACAACGCCATTCCCTCGTAGGGTGTGTAGTCGCACGCATGGTGCAGCATCTCATTGCGCAACACGATTGGGCGCTCGTCCCAGACCACGATGTCGGCGTCCGCGCCCGGGGCGATCGTGCCCTTGCGTGGGTACAGTCCATAAGCCTTCGCCGGATTCGTCGCCGTCAGCTCGACGAAGCGACTGATCGTGATCCGCCCTTCCAGCACACCTTTCGAGAACAGCAGCGGCAGACGCGTCTCGATGCCCGGGATGCCATTCGGGATATACGGAAACGCCACCTCCTTCCCGCCCGGCCGCTTCCCGCTGGTACCGTCGAACACGAACGGCGAATGATCGGACGAGAACACCGTGAATAGCCCCTCAGCCAGTCCGTTCCAGATCGCCTGCTGGCTCGAAGAGTCGCGTGGCGGCGGACTGCAGACGCATTTCGCGCCTGAATAATCATCATCAATGCCGAGGTCCTCTGCCGTCAGCAACAGATACTGTGGGCATGTTTCGGCGAACACCTTCAACCCACGCGCGCGCGCGTATCGGATCTGCTCAACCGCCTCCGAGCTCGACACGTGTACGATCAGAATCGGGACGTCTACCAATTCGGCCAGCGAAATCGCTCTGTGGGTCGCCTCGCGCTCGACGAGCATCGGGCGCGAAGCAGCGTGAAAGCGCGGAGCAGTCAGCCCTGCGGCCGTGAGGCTCTCGGTGAGCCGGGCGATGGAGTCCGAGTTCTCGGCGTGGACCATCGCCATCGCACCGTGCTTCTTCGCGACGGCCAGCAGTTCGAGCAGCTGTCGGTCGTCGAGCCTGAGTCCTGGATACGTCATGTACAGCTTGAATGAACTGTAGCCTTGCGCCACCAATCGGGGGATCTCCTCGTTGAGCGCCTCCTGCGCGGGGTCGGCGACAATCAGATGGAACGCGTAGTCGATGCTGGCGCGGCCCTCGGCGCGCGCGTGATAGTCCTCGAGCGCGTGCGTCAATGTTCCGCCACGCTTCTGCTCAGCGAACGGAATGATAGTGGTGGTTCCACCGCAGGCGGCGGAGCGCGTTCCGCTCTCGAAATCGTCAGCAAGCCGAATCGGCGGGGTCATAGGCTGAGCGAGGTGACAATGCGTATCGACGCCACCCGGGGTCACGAAACGACCCGCCGCGTCGATCTCGCGTTCCCCTCGCGGCAGGTTCTCACCGAGAATCACGATGCGGCCGTTGCACACGCCGATATCGCAACGTATTGTGTCGCTCGCCGTGACGACAACTCCGTTGCGTACGACGAGTTCGAGAGGAAGGGGCAGATGCGGGCTCATGGGGGACCGCTCTCGGGACGATCGGAAACTTGAACTGTAGCCCACTCCGCGCCGGTCGCGCGACACCGAAGCAGCGTGCGTAAACGCTACTGCTGCCGATAGTTGACGCGCCGGAAAGGGTCGCTCAGATCGTGCGCAGCATGCGGTGCCCGTCGGAGGGCGTGCGCGGCAAAGCCCGGGTGCGCCTCGCGGTGGGGCCGCTATATCGACGCCCGAAGGAAGCCAACGCCCCCGGGCGTGCCTACTGGTGCATGTGGAAACCCACCAGGCCCCGGACAGCCTGGATGAACTTCGGGGCTCCGATCGCGACAAGCCCAAGGCGTGGAAGACGATCTGGGGCTGCGGCCAGGGCATCGGCGCGGTGCACGACGTCCCGGGCGCCGCCGAACTCGTCGAGCGCCTCGGCCGCGAGTACGAAGCGGCGTGGGAGGAGATGGCAACTCTGCGCGCCGCGTGGCTGCCGGCCGCGAAGCGTCGCGCCGCCTGAGCGCGCGGCCGGGGTCAGGGACCGGCGGCGCGCTCCGGCGCCACGGCCTGCGGCCGCGCGCCGAGTGGCCGCTGGCGCCAGGCCAGCACGGCGCCTGCGGCCAGCACCAGCGCCGAGGCGGCCAGCCCGTGCCGCAGCCCGCCCGCCACGTCGGCGATCCAGCCCACCGCGCTCGGCCCGACGATCTGTCCGATCGCGAACACGATCGTGAACGCGCCGATGCCGCCGGCCCACATCGGCGGCGGCAGGTTGTGACGCACCAGCGCGGTGGTCGAAGCCACCAGCGACAGGAACACGCCACCGAACAGCAGGCCCGATCCGTACACCACGAGCGGATGAGCGCCCAACACGGGGAGCAGCGTCGCCAGCGCCAGCAGGCCGTTGAGCAGCGCCAGCGCCTCGCCGCCGCGGCTGCGCTGCAGCAGTCCGGCCCACAGCCACGGCGAAGCCATCACTCCCGCGCCGAGCAGCACGAAGAACCCGACGATCTGCACCGCACCGAGCTGCAGTTCGCTCAGCAGCGTGATGACGAAGGTCATGTAGCCGATGTAGCCGAGGCCGAACATGAAATATCCGGCCAACCCGAAGCCGAACGGCCGCCAGTGGAACGGCGCGCGCTCGCCGGCGCGCGCCGCAGGCGCGACCAGCGCGCGCGTGCTGGCGGCAATCGGCACACTGGCCAACGCGGCGGCCAGGCCGAGCGCGACCCAGGCCCACTTCCACGCGTGCGCGGCCGGCAAAGCGATCAGCGGCGGCACCAGCAGCGCCGAGGCGACGATGCCCGCGCCGGTGCCGCCGTAGTAGATGCCCAGCAGTAATCCGGACGACTGCGGATGCGCGGTGCCGAGGCGCGCGGCGAGCAGGCCGCCCGACACGAAGGTGGCGGCGCTCGCCACGCCGGTAGCCAACCGCAGCGCGTACAACGCCGCGTCGCCGGTGACCGCACCATGCGCAGCCAGCAGCAGCGCCGCGACGGCGCAGCCTGCCAGCAGCACCGTCCGCGCATCGTGGCGCGCGAGCCAGCGCGGCGCAAGCAGCGCGCCGAGCAGGTAGCCGCCGGCGTTGGCGGTGTTCATCGCGCCTGCCGTCAGGTAGCTCCAGCCGAGGTCGGCGCGCATCGGGCCGAGCAGCAGCGCATACGAGAAGCGCGCCAGCCCGAGCGAGATCGCCGAGCCGAGCGCGAGCGCGATCGCCACGCGCAGCGCGGCGCCACGGTCGTCGAGGCCTGCGATCATCGTCGCTGCAGAAGGTTCGCGATCGGGCCGTCGAAGGGCGCGACGGCGGCGCCGCGGCCCGCGATAGCCCGCGGGCGGATCAGAGCGTCTTGTGCGTGCCGTCGCAAAGCGGCTTGGTCTTGCTGTGCTTGCAGCCGCAGAAGTAGACGGTCTTCGACGCTTCGGCCTTGTACTCGATCGGCGTGAACGGCGTGGTCTTGTGCGAACCGTCGCAGAATGGCTGCTTCTTGCTCAGCCCGCAGGCGCACCACCAACAGGTCTTGCCGGCATCCACTTCGACGGGATACGGCGCCTTCTGGGCAATGTTCGGTTCGCTCATCGATTCTCTCTCCGAAGATGCGCCCGCGCCGGGTGGGCACGCACGCCTTACAATCATCGCATGCCGAGGCATGCCCCGCACCGGAGCGCATCGGCGGTCCGGCAACGGCAACGGCTTCGCTGTCCAACGGAGCGATCATGGCTGCACTGGTTCGTCTCGTGCTCGAAGGCGCCGTCGGGCCGCTCGGGAACACGACCAGCGGCATCGACAAGCACCCGGTCGACGGTCCGCGACCGGTGCAACGGCTGGGCTTCGTCGGCGACGCGCAGGCCGACCTGCGCTCGCACGGCGGCCCCGACAAGGCGGTGCACTGCTACGCGTGGACGCACTACGCCTGGTGGCGCGAGGTGCTGGCTCCCAAGCCCTTGCTCGACGCCCCCGGAGCCTTCGGCGAGAACCTGAGCCTCGACGGCATCGACGAGCACGACGTGTTCATCGGCGATCGCTGGCGCATCGGCAGCGCCGTCTTCGAGGTGAGCCAGGGCCGCCAGCCCTGCTACAAGCTGAACCTGAGGTTCGGCGTTGCCGACATGGCCGCCCGCGTGCAGCAGAGCCTGCGCGCCGGCTGGTACCTGCGCGTGATCGAGCCCGGCTTCGTCTCGGCCGGCGACCGGCTCGAACTGCTCGAGCGCCCCTGGCCGACGCACAGCGTCGCGGCGCTGCTCGCGCTCATCCGCGACCGCGAAGTGAGCGCCGAGCGCCTCGCGCCGGTACTGCGGCTGCCGCTCACGCCGAGCTGGCGCCGACTGTTCGAGGGTCGGCTGGCCAGTGGGCGCACGGAAGACTGGTCGGCACGGCTGGACGGCCACCCGGATTGAGCGCGCTGCGGCGCCTTCCGCAACGCCCGCCGCTCATTTCATCCGGAAGTCGGGCTTTCGCTTCTGCAAAAACGCTTCGAGCCCTTCGCGGAAGTCGGGCTCCGCGAAGCACTGCTGGAACGCGTTCATTTCGTCGACGAGGCCCTGCTCGATGCCCTGCCGGGTCGCATCGATCGTCGCCTTGATCCGGCGCGCCACGGGCCCGGAATGGCCGGCGATCCGTTCGGCGACCTGCCTGCCGACCTCGAACAGGTCGTCGTCGGCAACGACTCTCGACACCAGTCCGGCCGCATGCGCTTCGCTCGCGCTGAGCGCCCTTCCGGTGAGCATCACGTCCATCGCGACGTGCCTGCCCGCCACCCGGGCGAATCTCTGGATGCCGCCGGCGCCGGACATCGCCGCCAGCGTGATCTCCGGATGCATGAACCGGGCCGACTCGGCGGCGACGACGACATCGCACATTTCGACCAGTTCGCAGCCTGCACCCGCCGCAATGCCGTTGACCGCCACGACGACGGGCTTCTTCGCCCTCGACACTTCCCTGACACAGCCGACGAAAGCGGTCGCCTTCGCCTGCGCGGCGGTCATCTTCGACATCTCCGCGATGTCGGCACCCGCGCAGAAGTGCTTCAGCATCGACGAGATGTGCAGGACCTTGATCCCGGGATCGCGCTCGAAGCGCAGGACCGCGCTGTCGATGGCCTCGCAGAAGGCGATGTCGAGCGCGTTGAGCGAACCGGCGCGGTTGAGCTTGATGTAGCCGACGCTGCCGAGCGCTTCGGTGATCACTTCGTCGCCGACGGAACGCGTTGCGCTTGCCATGCTGCCATCTCCGGGTGTGCCCGCAGGCATCAGCATCGCCTTGCTCCGCACTGCCCGCAAGCCATCGGCGACAATGCCGACTGCGGCCGGCTCGGCCGCTTCGAGTTCCGGTTCACCTGAAGGGCTCGCGCATGCAAACCCCCGTCAACGCGTTCAAGCAGGCCCTCGCCGAACGCCGCCCGCAGATCGGCCTGTGGCTGGGCCTGGCCAGCGCCTACAGCGCCGAGCTCTGCGCCGGCGCCGGCTTCGACTGGCTGCTGATCGACGGCGAGCACTCGCCCAACGACCTCGCCAGCGTGCTGCAGCAGGCGCAGGCGATCGCCGCGTACCCCGGCACCCATGCGATCGCGCGCGTGCCGATGGGCCACGGCCACGTGGGCCAGATGCTGATCAAGCAGTACCTCGACCTGGGCGTGCAGACGCTGCTGGTGCCCATGGTCGACACGCCCGAACAGGCCGCGGAGATCGTGCGCAGCACGCGCTACCCGCCCGACGGCGTGCGCGGCATGGCCGGCGCGCGCGCCTCGCGCTGGGGCCGCTACCCGGACTACCCGAAGGAAGCCAACGCCCGGATGTGCCTGCTGGTGCAGGCCGAGACCCGCCAGGCCCTCGAAAACCTCGATGCGGTCGCGGCGCTGGACGGCGTGGACGGCGTGTTCATCGGCCCCGCGGACCTGTCGGCCTCGATGGGCCACGTGGGCAATGCCGCCCACCCCGAGGTGCAGGCGGCGATCGAGCGCGCGATTACGCGCATCAATGCGGCCGGCAAGGCCGCCGGCATCCTGACCACCGACGAGGCGCAGGCGCGCCGCTACCTGGAGCTGGGCGCGCTGTTCGTGGCCGTGGGGCTGGACACCGGCCTTCTGGCCCGCGCCACCTCGGCGCTCGCAGCCAGGTTCAAGGGCGCCGCCGCGGTGCCGGAGGCGCCGCGGGGCGGCAGTCCTTGCTGACGCGCAGCGCGGCCAACACGCAGCGCGCGGTCAGGGTTTCCGGGCGCGAATGAACGCACTGAAGAACTTGCCGTCGATGTCGTCGCCGACGGCGGACGCATCGAGCCCATTGGCGCCGAGGAACTCGCGC
Organism: Burkholderiaceae bacterium; assembly: GCA_027493945.1. Taxonomy (GTDB): domain Bacteria; phylum Pseudomonadota; class Gammaproteobacteria; order Burkholderiales; family Burkholderiaceae_E; genus Zeimonas. The sequence continues at coordinate 2,910,540 of JAOSJU010000001.1, forward strand.
GCGTCCTCGGCCGCGTAGATCCGGGTCGGCTCGATGTCGATGTCGACGAAGCCGGCTCGCGCGAGCTTGTCGCGATACTCGTCTTCGTCGAGGGCACCGGCGACGCAACCGACCCAGGCCAGCACGCTGCGCCGGATCTCCGGGCGAATCTCGCCGCGGGTGACCACGTCGGAAACCGCGAAGTGGCCCCCGGGCCGGAGCACCCTGAACGCCTCGCGCAACACCGGCCCTTGTCTGCCGAGAGGTTGATCACGCAGTTCGAGATGATCACGTCGACCGACGCATCGGGCAGCGGAATGTGCTCGATCTCGCCCTTCAGGAACTCGACGTTGGCCGCGCCGGCCTTGCGCCTGTTCTCGTTCGCGAGCGCGAGCATCTCGTCGGTCATGTCGAGCCCGTACGCCTTCCCGGTCGGACCGACGCGCCTGGCCGACAGCAGCACGTCGATGCCGCCGCCGGAGCCGAGATCGAGAACCGTCTCGCCGGCCTTCAGCTCGGCGAGCGCGGTCGGGTTGCCGCAGCCGAGCGACGCGAGCACCGCGGCTTCGGGCAGCTGCCCGGTCTGCACGGAGTCGTAGAGGTCACGGGTGATCGGATCGGTGCCGGCCAGCGCGCCGGTCGAACAACACGATGTCGCGGGAGCCGGAGCCGCTCCTCCGCAACAGGACGTCGCCGCGCCGGTCTGGACGACCCGGCGAGCCGCCTCGCCGTACTTCTGCATGATCACGTGCTTGATGTCTGCTTCGCTCATGGAATGCCTCGGTTTCGTTCGGGAACGGGGAGATGCGGCGCCGTCAGCAGGCACAGGCCGAGCCCGCACGCGCCGGGCGCGGCTCGCCCCGGCAGCAGTTCTCGGTCAGGTAGGCGAGGAGCTCGCCCATGCGCTCGAATTCGGCGCGGTAGACCGGTGGCGGCCAACGCGCTCCTGGGTGACGAGGCCCGCGTTCGTCAACTCCTTCAGATGGAAGGACAGCGTCGCCGCGGGCACCTGGAGTCCGTCCGCCATCGTGCCGGGCGTCAGGCCCGCCTTGCCGGCCACCACGAGCGCCCGGAAGGCGCGAAGCCGATGGGGTTGGGCCAGGGCGGCCAGGGCCTTGACGACGGTGCTTTCTTCCATTGTTCGATAATTCCAGAATTAACAAAAACTCTAGCGCACCGGATAGGCAAACGCAAGCGGAGTGTGCAATGAGGCGGCTATCCGCGCAGTACCCGCGCTACGGCTATCGCAGGATCCGGATCTTCCTTCGCCGGGAAGGCTGCCGATGAGCGTGAGCCGCTGCGCCAACGGCCAACAGATCAAGTGCCTGTCATCGCAGTCCGAGTCCGTGCGTTGGGGGTCTTCTCGTTGATTGGATCAGACCGCGGCGACCGCGAATGCCCGCAGCCACGGATCGAGGTGGGCGACGTCAAAACGGATGGTTGATCGCCAGACTCTCCATCAGCGCCGCTGCCTCGGCCACGATGTCCTCGTAGTATCCGGTCTGCGGCCTGAACAACGCCGCTTCCAGCGCGCCGGGTCACGCACGCCCAAGGCACCGCCGCAGCGCTGCACCAGCGCGGTGTGCATTCCGAGCACATCGTGACCGAGCCCGCGGCGCGACGAGGGCGATGACCGGTTCGGAAACGAATCACTCGCCGACCGGCGACAGCGTCCATGTCATCCTGTACAACGGGGATTCCGGATCGTGCCTGACACTGCTGTTCCCGCGCGCCGTGGGGAAGCGCTTGCCGGTTTCGAGCGTGCCCATCGCTCCGTCCTCGCCGATCACGCTCTCCGGCCTGGGCAAGGTCTGAAACACCAGCGGCACCTGCGTGATCGCCGTGTTGTTGCAGCTGGCGATGCCGATCGTCACCGGCGGCTGCCTGGCTGCGGAGATCAGCGAGCCGACGAGGATCTGCCCACCCGGTGCGGGCACGTCGAGCTTGAGGAAGCTTTGCTGCCGATCGACGGGAACAAGCGCCGTGCGCGGAACGATCGCGCACCACTGGTCGGCCGCCGAGGACATCGATTGACTGACGACCGACTTCGGCGCGGGAACGTACCGGGCACCCGACATCGACGGGTCGGGAGCTTCGGCGCGGACGAAAACGATGTCGAACTCGAGGTGGACCGTCCGCGCCGCCCTGCCCGGGTAGGCAATGGTCCCCGCAGCGACGAGCCTCACGCGCTGTGGCCAGGACGAAGAGGCGCTGGAGGACATCGACTCCGCAGCAGCTGGCGCCGCAGCCGCTGTCAAGGCCGTGGAGCCGGCAGCAAACCCCACGACACCGAACGCGATCGCGTTCGCCGCCGCTCGAAACGAGCACGCAGATATACCCTGGCGATCCGACCGTCACACGGTGTCGGGCTCCTGCATCCACGCCGGGATATCCCGCTGGCCGTGCACCACACGCCAGACGTCGATGTAGTCCGAGTGCTCGACGTAGAACACGATGTGCGGGTAGCGCGTCAGCGGCCATGCGCGCAGGCCCGGCAGGTTGAGCTCATGGGCGTAGCGTGGAGAACCTGTGGCCGGGTGGCGACCGATGTGCCCGTAGGCCTTCTCCAGCGCATCGATGAAGCCGAACGCGACAGCGTCGCCCGCCTCACTCAGGTAGTAGGCGACAGCCTCGTCCACATCCCGGTTGGCCTGCTCACGCGGGATGACTGGCTTGACCTTCACGCCTTGGCAGCAGGTTTGGCGGCCTTGCGCACCCGATCCCGCAAGCCATCGAAGTAGCTGGCATCGCCGGGTACCGCCGGGGCCGAGGCTGCTCCAGCCAGCAGCAGGTTGCGCAGATGCAGGCGGTCTTGATCCTTACGGATCAACTCGCGCACGTACTCGCTACTCGTACCGTAACCGCGCTGGCTGACCTGTTCGTCCACAAAGGACTTCAGGGCGTCAGGAAGTGAGATGTTCATCGTGCTCATGGCGTAAGCGTAAGTTTTTTGGCAAAATTTGGCAAGTCCCGTATTCCACCATACCGAAGGAAGGCATCCATGCACAACCGGAACAACTGCCTGCGTTACCGGGACCCGGCCGACCACATTCGCATCGATGACGCCATTGCCCTTTGGTGCGGTGTGGAGCCTGCACAACTCGCCAGTCTGAACTTCGAGACCCTGAAGTTGGTGATCGTCACTTCGTGACGGCAGCCCCCGCACCAGACGTTAGCCAGCAGGCGCTTGCGGAGGTCGGCAGGGATTGACTCCCAGCGCTGGTGAGCCGGCCTGGAAAACGTTGGCAGCGACTCGACACCTGTCATGGATTCCTCCAGTTCAGACATCCGGCTCCTCGCCATCTCTCGGGCCTTTGCCATTGCAGCTCGAGTCTGTGCGTTGGGTGTCTTCCTGTTCATCCGATTACTGCGCGACGACTGAGAATTCGCGCAGCCATGGATCGAGGTGGGCAATGTCAAAGGTCCCTGCCTCGAACATCTGGATCATCTCGGCGTGGATCTGCATCGGTGGTCGTTGCAGGCGCCAGCCATCGATGCGCAGGAACACGTCGGCAGCGGCGAAGGCGATGCGTTTGTTCAGATCACGCCGCTGGACGCGCCGCAGGCGTTCAAGGACGAGGCAGTGGCCGAGCGCCGGGAAACGGGCCACCGCCCAGTCCAGCGCGCTCGTGCGCGCCCTCGGGCTGGCACACCACTGCAAGAACCTGCTCGACGACGGGCGGTTCGCCTCGATGACCGAGATCGCAGCGGTCGAGGGAATGGACCCCGGCCGGGCCAGCAGGATCGCCCGGTTGGCGCACCTCGCGCCCGACGTCGTCGATGCCCGCCTTGCCGACGACGGCGACCGGATTGCCCTGGAGCATCTGGTTCGCGGGGGTAGCCTGCCGCTTGACTGGCGGACCCAACGGGAGAAGCTGGCGGCCAGACGCTGATCGCCGGCGCGACCAATACCGCCGCCTTCGGAGGGTCCATTTCGGTCCTCCATCGGCCGTGGGCTCCTCTTGGGCAGGGTTTTTCTGATTGACAACTGGTTTCCACTCTAGGAAACTGGTTGTCATTAATCCGCCAAGCGCGAGCCATGCGAACCCAAGCTTCTGATGCCCTGACCGAAGTCATCCTCGCCGTCTTTCGGACCAATGGTTTCCTGTTGAATGCGGGCGACGCCCTGGTCGCCCCTCTAGGGCTCACGAGCGCGCGTTGGCAGGTACTGGGCGCGGTCGCGATGTCCGACAAACCGCTGTCGGCGCCGCAGATTGCCGCCGTCATGGGCACCACCCGGCAAGGTTCGCAGAAGCAGATCAACCTGCTGGTCGAGGAAGGGCTGCTCGAAGCGCAGATCAACCCGACCCACAAACGCTCCCCTGTCTTCGCGCTGACCAAGCGAGGACGGAGCACCTACGCCGATCTGGAACGCACCCGGGCGCGATGGGCCGGGCAACTTGCCAAGGGGCTCTCAATCGAGGACCTGGCTGCGACCAACCGCGTGCTGAACCTCGTCTGCGAACGACTTGAATCCTCCTCCAACCCGAGCACTCGACCATGAAACCCCTTGTCCACGCCACGGCCGGTACGGTCGCCATGTTCTGCATCTCGAGCTTCTGGACCTCGACCACGATCTCGGAACTGTTTCTGACCCACGACGCGGTGACCACCCGGCTTGCTGATCATGCTGCCGGCCGCCTTCTTTCTGTCTCGCAAGGCCGCGGCTGGCGAATTCGACACGGTGTTCTATATCGTGCAGGCTGTGGAGCTGCTCGTGGGTGCGGCGCAGCTTGTTCTGATGGGCCTCAATTTCCGCGATGGCCTGAAGCTGGCTGGCCGGCTGCGACCCGCCTGATCCTGAGCAGGACGCCCGGGCCGTGACCGACAACCTGCTCAAGTTCGTCCACATCCCGGGCGCCATTCTGATGGGCGCGGGCTTGGTGGCTGTGTGGATGTCCGACCTGCGCTCGCGGCAGTTGCGGGAGTTGCGTCAGTTCGCCGAGGCCGTGCGCAACATCGCGGTGTTCTACGACGGGCTGGTCGTCCCCGGGGCGGTGCTGCTGCTCGCCTCCGGGACCTGGATGATCATGGAGTTCTACGGCGGATTCGCGTTCCTCGGCATTCCCTGGCTTGCGAGCATGGTGGTCATGTTTCTCGCCGAATTCATCGAGGGCAACACTGTGACCCGTCTTTACTTCATGCGTCTGCGCCGCATGACCCGCCGCGCACTGGAGGAAGGGGCTTCACCCCGGAACTGGAACGCGAGCGCGGAAAGTTGGTGCGCTGGATTTGCCCGAGGGGCTGACCGGCTGGCTGCTGCCGATGCAAGCCGAGGACACCGACGTGGCTTGCGGCGTCTGGCAGGGGCAGGTCTACATCCTCGGCATCAAAGACTCCCGCACGGGCAAGACGCAGACCCTGCTGGGCGAGCGTGACGATGGCGCGACAGCCACCACCCGCCAGAGCGCGGTTTGACTTGGCTTCTGGTCGCCACAGCGCGTTCATGCACCTGTCTCAACTACGGGAGTTTTACGATGATGGACAAGCACCACACGGGCAGCGTGCGTGCGCAACTGGCGGTGCTGCCCTCCCTGCCAATGGCCGAGCTCTGGGCGCTGTGGGATCAGCACTTTCCCCGGCGGCCCGGCCACCGCAACCGCCACTACGTGGAGTCGCGTCTGGCCTACCGCATCCAGGAGCAGGCCTGCGGCGCACTGCCCACCAACATCCGCAAGATGCTGGTCGAAGCCGGGGCCAAACATTCCAAGATCAAGGCCAGCGTCGGGCGTAGTACGCAAACCCTCTTGATGCCCGGCACCACGTTGATCCGCGAATGGGATGAGCGCGAATACCGCGTCACCGTCACACCCGACGGCCTGTACGAACTCAACGGGCAGGTGTTCAAAAGCCTGTCAGCGGCAGCGCGCCACATCACCGGCACGCAGTGGAATGGGCCGAAGTTCTTTGGCCTGCGCGGTGGCAAGGAGGCGGGGCGATGAATATGCCGCTGCTGCCGCCCAAACGCTGCGCGGTGTACTGCCGCGTCTCCAGCGACGAGCGCTTGGATCAATCTTTCAATTCCATCGATGCCCAGAAGGAAGCCGGGCACGCCTTCATCAAGAGTCAGAGCCACGAGGGCTGGATCGCCGTGGCCGATGATTACGACGATGGCGGCTTCTCGGGCGGCAATATGGATCGGCCCGCCTTGCGCCGCCTGATGGCGGACATCCAGTTGGGCAAGGTGGACATCGTGGTGGTCTACAAGATCGACCGGCTGTCACGCTCGCTGGCGGATTTTGCGCGGATGGTCGATGTGTTCGACCGGCATCGCGTGAGTTTTAGCGCCGTCACGCAGCAGATCAACTCGGCCACCTCGATGGGCCGGTTGATGCTCAACGTGCTGCTGTCCTTCGCGCAGTTCGAGCGCGAGGTCACGGGCGAGCGCATCCGCGACAAGATCGCCGCCAGCAAGGCCAAGGGAATGTGGATGGGTGGGCCGCTGCCGCTGGGCTACGACGTGCGTGACCGGCTGCTGGTGATCAACGAACGTGAGGCTGCTCTGGTGCGCCGCATCTTCGACGACTTCGTGACGATGCGCTCGGCCACGCTGATGGCCAAGGCCTATTGCGCGGAAGGCGTGGTCACCAAGGGCGGCAAGCCCTTCACCAAGCAGACTATCTACAAAATGCTGCACAACCGGATGTATCTGGGCGAGATCGTGCACAAGGGCCAGCACTTCCCCGGCCAGCATCAGGCCATCGTCACGCAGGCGCAGTGGGATGCAGTGCACGCGCTGATTGCCACCGATGGCATCGAGCGGCGGCGCGAGACCAATGATCGCCAGAGTGAGCCAGTGCTGCTGCGGGGCCTGCTGTTCACGTCCGATGGCGAGAGGCTGGTGCCCAGTTACACCAAGAAGAAGGGCAAGACCTACCGCTACTACAGCCCCGTCAAACACCGGCGACTCGGTGCCTGGGCCAGCCAGCACGGGGCACTGCCAGCTGCACCGATTGAAGAACTGGTCACGCAGCAGATCGTGGCGGCGCTGTCGGCACCGCACATCGTGCAGGCGGTGTGGGATCGGATGCGGGAAACCCGGCCCGAGATGTCAGAACCCGAAGTGGTCTTGCCGATGCGCAATCTGGCGGGCCTGTGGCGGGAGTTGTTTCCGGCAGAGCAATGCCGACTGGCGCAGTTGCTGATCGAACGCGTTGTGATGGCCAGCGGTGGGCTGGAAATCATCTGGCGCGATCAGGGCTGGTAGGAGCTGGCCGCAGAGCTTGCGCCCGGCAGCATCGGTGCAGAATTGCAGGAATGGGAGCAGCAGGAGGAAACGGTATGAGGCCGAAAGTACAGGCATTGGGCGCAGCCATCGCCCGCGAACGGCGGGATGGCGGCCAGGTGAAGCTGTCCACCTTCATCCCGCTGAAGATCCGCAAGCGTGGCGGCAGCAAGGTGGTGATTCGCCCTGACGATCAACTGGATGCGCCGGGGAAAATCGCCACGCAGATCGACCAGCCCTTGCTGGTGGCGCTGACGCGAGCCTTCTACTGGCAGCAGTTGCTCGACGACGGCGTGGTCGGCAGCGGCAGCGAGATCGCAAAAGCAGAGGGCCTGCACCACTCGACGGTCAACGAACTGCTGCGCCTCACCCTGCTGGAGCCCGCCATCATCCAGAGCATTCTGGCCGGGCGGCAGCCCCGATGCATGAGCCTGCTGTGGTTCCAGCGCAATCCGCTGCCGACCGACTGGGTGGCGCAGCGGCAGGTGGTAGCAGCGTTCGATGCCTGAAAGTCAGGCCATCACCACTTGCGTGCGCACTTCGACCTTGAGCGCGCGCTTGATGGCTGCAAACACCGCTGAGATGTTGCTCATGGTCGGGTTGCCCGACTGCGACAGCATTCGGTGCAGGCTCTTGGCCGGTTTGTGAATTTCCTCGGCCAGCGCCTCGAAGCCAACGGTGGCGTTCACAAGGTCGCGCAGGATCAGCTTGGCCGATTCGGGCTCGCCATTGACGAACAGGGTGATGGCCTCGTCCAGAAGTGCCTGCGCAAATGCCGGATCGTTCTGCACGCGCGCGGCCACGGTTTCTTTGAAATCACGGGTCAGTGCCATGTTCACTTTCCTTTCTGGGTTGATGCCTTGCTGCGTTTGTAGTCTTCCCACAGCGCCACCGCTTGATCGATATCCTGCTGCTGACGCTTCTTGGTGCCGCCACCGATCAGGATGATGATCTTCAGACCATCCTTGGCCAGATAGATGCGTAAGCCCGGCCCCCAGTCGATCTTGTACTCACCAATGCCGCGAAACCACTCAACGTTGGACAGGTTGCCCTGTTCCATTCGGCTGACGGCCACACGCACCTTGGCGGCTGCAATGGCTTCCAGCGACCCAAACCACTCCGCAAAGGGGCTGTCGCCATCGTCCAGCAGTAGTTCTTTGATCTGGTAGCTCACGGGCTAAATAGTAACATATAAGTTCCCATTGCGCCAGCACGGCAAGTTTGATGTCTGACCGCTGGCCTTGGTTGACGATGAACCGGCGCGCGTAAGTGGTTGATTTTGCAAGATCCCGATCTGCGCCTACCCGCAGACCAAACAGAGAATAGAGACGGCTCTGGCCGAGAAAATGGCCGATTTCTGGCGTTTCGGCTGGTGGGTGCCCGCAGCACTGGTGGCCAGAACCCCGCGCTACGCGGGGAATCGCGCAAAGAAAAAGGGCCCGGAGAAAACCCGAGCCCTTGTGATTGGTGGAGCGGAGGAGGATCGAACTCCCGACCTTCGCATTGCGAACGCGACGCTCTCCCAGCTGAGCTACCGCCCCGAAGACGGGGGATTATACACAGTCTCGCCGCCCCCGGCCGCCGCCGCCGCGCCCTCCGGAACGTAGACCATCGTCCCGTTCTTCAGCCGGTAGGCCGTGCCGGCCTTCGAGCCTTCACCCTCCCCGATCTGGCCGGATGCCCGGTACTCCTTCAGCTCGTTGCCCTGCCTGATCACCATCGTCATGTCCGCCTGTCCGGGGTTGCGGATCACGATCGCGTCCTGCGTGGCGAACGGGTTCAGCGGGTTCTCGATCACCGCGATCAGCAGCACCGCGATGATCACCAGGAACACGTCGACGATGTTCACCACGCTCAGGATCGGGTCGTCGCCGTCGTCGTCGGCCAGGATGTCGATGCCCATGCGGCGCTCACGCATAGGCCGCCTCCTGCGCCTTGCCTTCGGCCGCGGCGGACGGCGATGACCGCCCCTGCAGCAGGCCGTCCAGTTCCTCGAGCAGCCAGCGGCGCCGCACCGAGTGCACCACGAAAGTGATCGCCGCCGACAGCAGCGCGACGATCACCGCGGCGAAGGCGACGACCAGGTTCTGCGCCATGCCGTGGGTGTTGCCGTTGGCCACCGCCACCAGCGCCGGCCCCATCGGAATCATCGTCGCCACCAGCCCGAGCATCGGCGCGATGCGGCTGACGATGCGCTGCACCTCCAGCTGCCTGAGCACCTGCAGTTCCAGCGCCTCGGGGCTCGCGCCCGGCTGGCGGCGCAGCCATTGCGCCAGCGGTCGCCGGCCCTGCCCGCGCGCGGCGCGCAGCGCCGACTCGAACAGCAGCATGCCCGGGCAGAACATCGCGTAGACGAACATCAGCGACAGCAGCACCAGCACCGGCGTGAGGAAGAACCGGGAGATCTCGTAGAGGAAGCTTTCGATCGCGTTCATGGTGTTTCCGGTTGGGGTTCGGGACTGAAGGACGAAGTCGGGGACGGCGCTCGTGCCGGCAGCGCTGCGCGACGCCGGTCGCGCCAGGTGGCCCAGGCCTGGAAGCCGGCGCCGCCTGCGACGACCAGCGCGATCAGCCAGGCATAGATCCAGACGAGTTGCTCGAGGCGCGCCTGCTGCTGCACCTCGCGCAGCTCCTGCCCGCGCACGATCTCGGGCGGCTTCGGCTGCGGCGTCGGTGGCGCGACCTCGGCGCGCTCGGGCTTCGGCGCCGGCGGCGGGGCCGCCTGCACCGGCGCGGCGGGCTGCGCCGAGGCGCGCGGTGTCGCGCCTTCCATGCCGAAGCCGCGCGCGGCCGCAGCCGCCCAGGCGCGGAACGTCTCGTTGGGCGTATACACGTCGTGCTTTTTCGCGAGATCGGCGTAGATGCTCGCCAGCTCGCGCCGCGTGCGCTCGTCGGCCTTCCAGTAGTCCTTGCGGATCGCCTCGAGCATGCGCTCGGCGATCTGCGCCATTGCGGTCGGGTTCGCCTTCTCGAACCACTCGCGCGTGCCGAGCCGGTAGCGGTCCTTCATGTAGACCTCGTGGAATTCCTGCCACTGGTCGTCGCGCACCACGTTGCGGTCCATCACCTGCCAGCCCCAGAAGTTGTTCACCGCCTCGAGCATCTGCAGCGTGCCGGCATAGCCCTCCTTCTGCATTTCGGCGACCCATCTCGGGTGCTGGTAGACCGAGCGCAGCTCGGTGGCGAGGAACTTCGCGGCGCTCTCCAGCTTCGCGCGCTGCGGATCGCGCAGGTTCGAGATGTAGAGCTGCGGGTTGCGTCCGTCGAGATGCCTGACCGCCATCGAGATGCCGCCCGGTACTCGAACGGATGGTCGGTGTCGAGCAGCCCGCGCAGATTCGACGAGCGCGAGAACACCGCCGCGCTGGTGCCGCGCAGGTGTTCGGCATACGCGTTGATCTCGGCGCCGCTGTCGTCGTGCAGCTTGCGGCTCCAGTTGGCCGGATCGGGTCCGTAGGCCCAGGACATCCGCGACAGGTAAAGCTGCTCGAGCTTGCCGTCGCCGGCCTCCCATTTGTCGGAGGCGAGCGTGGCGTCGGTGAGCCGCGTGCTGTAGTCGCCGCTCTCGTTGCCGAAGACCCGCGTGAGCGCGAACTCGCGCGCCTGCTCGGGTCCGACGCCGCGCTGCGACAGCCGCGCCCGGATGCGCTCGGTGTTGGCGCGGATGAAGTTCTGCTGCGCGGGTTCGTCGAGCGCCGACAGCATCACCACTGCCTCGTTGAAGCGCTCCATCACGTTCGGGAACTGGTCGCGGTACAGCCCGGTGAGCGAGATCACCGCATCGATGCGCGGGCGGCCCAGCTCGGCCTGCGGAATCGGCTCGACGCCGGTGACGCGCCCGCCTTCGTCCCAGACCGGCCTCGCCCCCATCGCATACAGCACCTGCGCCTCGAGCATGCCGAGGTGGCGCATCGTCTCGGTGCTCCACATGCTGAACGCGAGCTTCTCCGGGAACCGCCCGTGCTGCGCGCGATAGCTGTCGATGAGCTGCTGCACCGCCTGGCGCCCCGCTTCCCGGGGCCGCGCGGGTCGGAATGCGCGACGGATCGAAGCCGTACATGTTGCGGCCGGTGGGCAGCGCGTCGGGGTTGCGGATCGGGTCTCCGCCGTAGGAGGGGTCGATCCAGCGCGCCGCCAGCCCGCGCAGCACGCCGTCGATCTCCCGCTCGGTGCGCAGCGCGTCGCGGAACTGGCGGCCGCGCTGCGCAAGGCGCCGCAGCTCCGGGTCGGCGATCCGTTCGAGCGGCTCGTCCGCGAACACCACTTCGTCGACGAAGCGGTACAGCGCGCTGGCCTGCAGTTGCCGGAAGTCGCCCGCGAAGGCGGCGCGCGCGCTGCCGCTGCCGACGCGTTCGTGCAACGGCTGGCCCAGCATCTGCATCACGTTGCTGACCTGGTGCGCGCGCTCGGCGTCGCGCCCCAGCGTATGCAGTCCGAGCGGCTGCATCGACGCACCGAGGTCTTCGAGGTAGTCCTCGATTTCGCGCAGGAAAGCCTCGAAGTCTCGCTCGATCTCGACCGCCGTTCGGCCCAGGTCGCGGTGGATGTTCATCTTCACCGCCTGCGCAATGACGAGCCTGCGGTTGTTGTCCTTCACCAGACCCTGGTCGAGCGACGCGTACTCGCGGATCAGGTCGCCGATGCGCACGAAATCGTCCGACAGGCCGGCCGGCGCGAAGGCCGGCGTCTGGTGGCTCACGATCACCCCGCGGCCGCGCCGCTTCACGTGCACCGCCTCGCCGATGTTGTCGACGATGTACGGGTACACCACCGGCGTGTTGCCCACCAGAATGTTCGGGTCGTCCCAGGCCCACAGCCCGCGCTCCTTGCCGGGCGTCCACTCCTGCGTGCCATGGGTGCCGAAATGCACGATCGCGTCGGCCCGATGCTGCGCGCGCACCCACAGGTAGGCGGCCATGTAGAAGTGGTTCAGCGGGATCTTCGTGTCGTGGAACAGCTTCTTCTCGTCGCGTTGCGCCGCCGCGCTCTCGCTGCGCATCGGCTGCGGCATCACCACCATGCGGCCCAGCTTCATGCGCGGAATCACGAAGCCGCTCACCCCGTCGCGCCGCGCGACCCACGGACTCGCTTCGGGTTCGCCCCAGGCGTCGATCACCGCGCGGCGCACGCTCCCGGGCAGCGTGGCGAACCAGCGCCGGTATTCGGCCAGCGGCAGGAAGTCCCAGTGGGGCGTCTTCATCAGCGCTGGCAGCGTGCCGGGGCGATAACCGGGCTGCAGCATCGCGGCCGCGGCCGCGACGAGCTCGCGCTCGCTGGTCGCGTCGACCGTGTAGCCCTGCGCGCGCAGCCGCTCGACCAGTGCTCGATCGATCGCGGCACGTTCAGGTTCGACGCGCCCTGGTTCTTCTCGCCCGGAGGATGGTTCCAGAAGAACAGCGCCAGCCGCTTCTCGGCGTTGGGCATCGCCTGCAGCCGCGCCAGGTTCAGCGCCTTGCCGACGAGCAGGTCCATCTGCTCGGGAATCGGCACCAGTTCCCCGCCCTCGTTGGCGCCCGCCACCACCGGGTCCTGCAGGCCGATGTACTCGGCGTTGACCAGCGTGAACGGCAGGTTGAAGGTGCTGATGCCGGCGGGGTCGCGCAGGTAGTCCTCGCGCGTGCCGCCGCGGTAGGCGAGCAGGTTGATCGCCGGGACGCCGAGCGACTGGTGCCACGCCCTGCGCGCATCGGGATTCACGCCGAGGAAAGTGTTCACCAGCAGCACCTGCACGATCGGCCTGCCGTCGAGCGTGATCATCGGCTCGTGATCGGTCGCCGACACTGCCGGCGCCGGCGCGCCGCGCGCCCGCGCGACGCGCGAGGCGCGATAGAACACCAGCGGCAACGCTCCGGCGGCTTCGAGCGAGCGCACGGTCTCGTCGAGCATCCGGGTCTGGCCGTCGGAGATGTAGCTCGACGAGATTTCCATGCCGATCACCGGGCGGCCCTGCCGGGGCCCGCCGCGGCGCCCCTCCCACCAGGCCAGATAGGCGCGAAGATCGGCGAACACCGCCGCATCGTGATCGGGGTGGTAGATGCCGCCGTTGGGCAGCGCCACCGGAGGCGCGACGACAGCGGGATCCGCCCCCGACAGCAACGCGCCCAGGTATCCGAACAGCCTTTCGTGGTTGATGCGCGTGCCGCCGACGTAGTAGTCGAAGACGCGCTGCGCGCGGGCCGGGTCGAGGTCGATCGCGCGCAGCCGCACCGGAGGGCTCATCACGTTGATGCTCACGCCGGGAAGGCCGGCCGCGCGCAGACGCTGGCCGCCGATGCGCTCGACCAGCGCCTGGTCGTCGACGCGCGGGGCGTCGATCAGCACGAAACGCGCGCCGTCGAGCACCCGCTCGACGCCGGCCGCGCCTTCGGCGTCCACCTGCGTCCACGCAAGCTCGATGCCCTGCGCGCGCGCAGCCGTCTCGAGCAGCGCGAACTTGCGTTCCAGCACCATCCGCGTGGAGATCAACGCGACCTTCTCGAGCGCCGACGCCCGGGTCGAGGCGCCCGAGAGCAGCAGCAGGGCGAGGCAGCAGATCAGTCTCTTCATCTTCAGGATCCGGACAATTCGTAGGCGATCGGAATACGCAGTTCGGCCAGCTCGCCCGGCGCGTGGTGCGCGCGCAGCGCCTCGGCGGCGGTGCGCACCAGCTTCAGCGCGGCCTCGTCCAGGCTCCTGAAGCCCGAGCTGCCGGCCACGTCGCAGCGCAGCAGCATGCCGTCCGCGGAGAAGCGCGCCTCGACGGTGACCACGCCCTGCTGGCGCATGCGCCGCGCCTGCATCGGGTAATGCTTGTGCTCGCGCATCAGCCGCTCGAGGTGGTTGTGCCAGCGCTGCCTCGCGCCGGCATCGGGGGCCACGGGGCGCACCGCCGCGGCCGCGGCAGCACTCGCCGCGACTGCCGCCGCCGGCTGCACCGCGACGGATTCCTCGCGGATCGCCACCGATTCGGCGTCGGGCGCGTCGCGAAGCGGCTGCGCGTCCGCGGTCGTCGCAGGCTGCGCGGCGACAGCGAGCGGCGCCGCCTCCGCGCGGGTCGATGTTTCCGGCTGCGCGATGACCGGCGCCTCTGCCGGCTTCTTCGATGCGGCTCGCATCGCGGGTTCGGACGCAGGCGCGACGACGCGGCGGCGCACCGGCGCGCGACCGGCCGGCCGCTCGGCTTCGAGCGACCGCGCCGGCTCGGCCGGCTGCGGCGTCGGCACTGCGGGTGGCGTCGGCGGCGCTACGGCCGCTGCCTCGTCGACCTTCGGCCGCGTGTCGGCAACGACGGCATCGGCTGCCCAGCGAATCGGCAGTTCGATGCGTTGCAGCGCCGGCGACGCAGGGCCGACGCTCGCGGCGAGCTGCCACAGCGCGAGCGCGGCCGCGACGTGGAGCGCGGCCGAGACGAGCCAGTCGGCGAGCTTCGGTCCCGGCGCGGACATGCCGACGGTGTTCGCCAGCGCAGTCATGCCCGCCGCACCTCGAGGCTCACCCGCTCGAAACCCATCGCCTTCACGCGGTCCACCAGTTCGACGAACTGCGACAGCGCGAGCCTGCCGTCCGCGCGAACCACGATCGGCAGGCTGCGCGGCTGGCTCCCGAGCGCCGCGGCGAGGTCGTCCACCGGCAGGTCGTTCAGGTACAGGCGCTGCTCGTGCGTGAGGCTCAGCACGAGCGGCGCCGCCTGCGCCGGCTCCACCGCCCCGGCCCGCGCGAGGTCGACCGGGATCCGCCCGTTGACCACGAAGGTGGCCGTGGTCAGCACGATGGTCAGCAGCACGAGCATCACGCCGACCAGCGGCACGACGTTGATCTCGCCGATCTCGCCGTCGTCCATGCTCACGCTCCCCGCATTTCGTCGAAGTCGACCAGCCGCTCGCTCACGCGGCGCCGCAGCAGGTTGTTCATCGCCACGCAGGGAATCGCGACGCCGATGCCCACCGCGGTGGCCTTCAGCGCGAGCGCGAGCCCGGTCATGATCGTCTTCACGTCCATGTCGCCGCTCGCGCCCGGGCTCTGGAAGGTGAGCATGATTCCGAGCACGGTTCCGAGCAGGCCCAGGTACGGCGCATTGGCCGCCAGAGTGCCCACCCAGTTCAGCCGTCGCGTGAGGTCGGCCTCGAGCCGCACGCGGCTCGCGTAGCGGCCGACGTCGACGCCACCGATGAAGCGCCATCGCTCGATGCCCACCGCGAACGCGCCGACGCTCAACCCGAGCAGCACGCCGATCACGCCCCATTCGACCAGGTTCTTCATCTGTTCCATGGCTGCGCCTCCTAGTGTCGTGAGTTGCAAATACGTGGCGTCGAGACGGGTCGAAACGGGGTGGGAACAAGGCGCGCGAGCGGGTCGATACCGGGTGGTATCGACCCGCTTGCGCAACGCCGTGCCCGCCCCGTTTCGACCCGCCCCGCAGGGGTTCGACCAGACGGCGCCCTCGCACGCCCGACCGCCATGGCAGATACCACCCGGTATCTGCCATGGCGGATCGGCCGCACGATCATCACCGTCTGGTCGAATCTCGACACCACGTATTTGCAACTCACGACACTAGAACTGCATCGACAGGCCGATGCGCACGACGCGGCCCGGGTCCGGAACGATCGACAGGTCCTCGGCGTCGTAGCGGCCGTCGTAGTTCGCGTCGTTGGTGCCGCGCGCGGTGAGGTAGTAGCGCTTGTCGAACAGGTTGTCGATGCGCGCGAAGACGCGCAGCCTCGCGCCGGCAAGGCCGGCCAGCTTCCTCTCGTACTGCGCCATCAGGCCGAACAGCGCGCGCCCCGGCCAGGTTTCCTGGTTGATCTCGTCGGCGTACGCCTTCGCGCGGATATCGACCTCGCCGGCCAGCGTCCATCCGGGGGCGGGCACGTACCACGAGCGCAGGTTGAAGATGTGCGGCGACGCGCGCGGCACCTTGTTGCCGCTGTTGTCGAACCCCTGCACCGTGTAGTTGCTCGCCCAGAAGGCTGGATCGGCGCGCTGCGCCGCGCTCGGCGCGGCCACGAAGCTGCCGTACGGGTTGCCCAGCGTCTGGTAGAAGTTGTCGTAGCGGGTAAACCGGGCGTCGAGAAAGGTGTAGGCCACCGCGAACGACCAGCCGCCGCGCGTCGCGGTCTGCGCCTCGAGTTCCAGGCCGCGGCTGCGCGCCCCGCCGATGTTGCGGAACTGCGAGCCGCCCCCCACCGGAATGCTGGTCGACGCATACTGGCCGTTGCTGTCGAGTATGAAGTCGTCGCGGTCGACCCGGAACAGCGCGGCGTTCAGCGTCGCGGGCCAACCCAGCATCTCGACGCGGCTCTTCATGCCCACCTCGAAGCCCAGCGCCCGTTCCGGCTTCAGGTCGGGGTTGCTCAGCACCAGCGTGCTGGTCGTGGTTTCGCCGCGGTACAACTGCTCGGCCGTCGGCGCCCGGAACCCGGTCGACACCGCGCCGTAGACCGACGCCGCGGCGCCCAGGTCGCGCGTGAGCCCGACCCGGAAGCTGTTCACGTCGAACGACCGGCCCTCGTCGACCAGCCGGTTGCCGTTGCTGGCCACGGGCTGCGCGTCGAAGTCGATGCCGATGCGGTCACGGCGCAGGTTGAAGGTGGCCGCGGTGGTGTCGGTCAGGCCGTACTTCAGCTCGCCGTACAGCGCCTTCGTGGTCTCGGTGGCCACGTCGTCGGAGAGCACGGTTCCCGCGACGACCACCGGGCTGCGCGGCGCATTGCGGTAACTGTTCAGCACCGTGTTGTAGTTGTCGAAGCGGTTGCGCCTCCACTCCATTCCGCCCATCAGCGCGAGCCGCTCGAAGCGGGTCCGGTACTCGGCCTTCAGGCCGCGCTGCACCTGGTGGTAATCGTTGTGCGTGCTGTAGTCGTCGACGTCGCTGGTCGGGACGCCGGTGGCGCCGAAGCGCATCGGCGCGGACCAGAACGTGGTGTCGTCCTCGTACTGGTACAGCACCGCGAGCAGGTTGCTGCGCTCGTCGATGTCGTTCGAATACGTGAGGTTGTAGCGGGTCAGGTCGACGTCGAACATCCGCGTGTAGCCGCGGCCTTCGCGCACGCCGGCCGGATCGAGCCTGGCGGCGGTGACGCCGGTGACCGTGCCTTCGCGGTCCCTGAAACGGGCGGACTTCTCGAAGCCGAAGCTCAGGTCGCTGCGGCCGTCGAGCGCGTACTTCAGGTTGCCCGACCAGGTTCGCGCCCAGGTGTTCGACAGGTGATAGAAGCCGTCCTGGTCGCGATCGCTGTATTGCAGGTGGCCCGAGACATCGTCGCTCGCGAAGCCGCCGCGCACCAGGTAGTGCCCGTAACCGAACGATCCGCGGTCGGCTTCCAGCTTCAGGCCCTTGTAGCCGGCGCCGCGCCGGGTGGTGACGAGCACCGCGCCCGCCAGCGCGTCATCTCCGTAGAGGTACGAGGCGCCGCCCTTGATGACCTTGATGCTCTCGATGTTGTCGAGGTCGATGTTGACCTTGCCGGTGCGCTCGAACACCGGCACGCCGTCGACCACGATCGCCACGCCGGGCTTCTCGCCCATGTAGCGCTGGTTCTCCACGCCGCGCAGCTTGATCTTGATGGTTTCGCCGTCGCCGTTGAGGTCGGCGGTGATGCCGCTCACCGAGCGCAGGACCTCGATCAGGTTCCTGACGTGCTGATCGTCGACCTGCTCGGCGCTGAAGGCGGTGGAGGAGACGGGATCGGTGGCGGTGGAACTGAACCGGTCGTCGATGGCCGAACCGGTGACGGTGATGGTGTTCAGGGTGGTGCCGTCGGTCGCGATCTGGGCCCACGACGACGCGGCGAAGAGGCTTGCGAACGCGGCGCAAGGCAGGCTGTGACGAATGTGCACGATGAGGTTCTTTCCCGATGCAGTGACGCGGGCGCGCGCGGCGCGAGCGCGCGCGCAGGCCGATGCCCGCCCGGTGGGCGGGCAGCAGGTGCCGGATCAGGAAAGGACCGGAGGTGCCCTGGGCTGGGCCGAACGAATAGGCCCGGACGCGATCGGCGCCGCAGCCGGGCGCACGACGGGCGCGAAGGAAGGCTGCGCCGACGGCACGAAACCGTGCGCACCGGCGGGCAGCGCAGCGACGTGCGCAAGCAGGCAGAACGGACAGTCGGCCGGTTCGACGACGGCCGGGCGCTCGGACGATCGGTCGTCGCCCGCGCCGACCTTCACGAACTTCAGGCCGGTGGACGTGCAGACCGCGGTGAGCTGCGAATCGGACGACGGATCGCCGGGGAACGCGTGCCCGAGCGTGGGCGCGAGCGCGCCGAACAGCAACGTCGCGACGACGATCCAGTTCAGCATTCGCGCGACCCCGGCGCGCATACCCGACACGTTCATAAGGTCGATTCTACATGACGCTCTCGCGCCCGCCAGGCCCTACTCGTCGTTCGCCGCCCGCCCCCGGTTGGCGCCTTCGAGCACGCGCAGCAGCGACGAGGTGTCGTCGCGGCCCCAGCCGTTGCCGACGAGCGCGTTCAGCTGCTGGGAGACGATCGCCGCAGCGGGCAGCGACAGGCCGAGCGCCTGAGTCGCCTCGACCACCAGCCCGAAGTCCTTCTGGTGCAATCGCGCCTCGATGCCGGCCGCGAAGTCGCGCGCGGCCATCTTCGGACCCATCAGGTCGAGCATCCGGCTGCCGGCCATGCCGGCCTGCAGCGCCGGCAGCATCCGCGACGGATCGACGCCGTTGGCCGACGCGAACAGCATCGCCTCGGCGATGCCTTCGATGTTGATCACCTGCACGATCTGGTTGCAGGCCTTCACGACCTGTCCGGCTCCGTGGCCGCCCACGTGCGTGATCGTGCGCCCGAGCCGCTCGAGCAGCGGGCGCGCACGCTCGAGCACCGCGGCGTCGCCGCCGACGATGATCGACAGCGTGGCCTGCCGCGCACCCACCGCGCCGCCGGACACGGGACAGTCGAGCATGTCGACGCGCCGCCGCGCGAGGCGGCGCGCGAAACCGCGCGTGGCGACCGCGGAGATGGTCGAGAAGTCGATCACGATCGCGCCCGCCTCGGCCGCGCCGGCAGCGCCGTTCTCGCCGAACAGCACCGACTCGACGTCGGCCGTGCCGGTCACGTTGGTGCAGACGAAGTCGGCGCCATGCGCCGCTTCGGCCGGTGTCTGCGCGTAGCGCGCGCCGCGCGCCAGCAGCGCCGCTGCCGCCTCGCGCCGGCGCACGTGCACCGCGACCTCGTGGCCCGCATCGAGCAGGTGGCCGATCATCGGCGCGCCCATCGCCCCGGCACCGACGAATCCGATCTTCGACATCGCATTACCCTCCTAGCGCAATCGCGCCGCCTCGGCACGG
Organism: Burkholderiaceae bacterium; assembly: GCA_027493945.1. Lineage (GTDB taxonomy): Bacteria > Pseudomonadota > Gammaproteobacteria > Burkholderiales > Burkholderiaceae_E > Zeimonas. Next base: position 2,930,030 of record JAOSJU010000001.1, read on the forward strand.
AACTCCCGGAGCACCTGCTCGGGATCCGGCAGCGCGCGCGCCTTCGCATCGACGATCCACTTGCGCTCGAGCGGCGCCGCGCGCGCGCGGATCTCGTCGACGAAGGCCTTGCCGGCGACGGTCGTGCGCACGCCGCTCGCCTGCATCAGCGCGACGCCGCGTCGATCGGCCTGGTCCCGGGGCGCGCCCGAACAGCATCGCCGCGTGCTCGCCCGACAGCCGCTCGATCGCGTCCTGGTCGGTCTTCGAGATGCGCTCCCAGGCAGCCTGGTTCATCACGAATGCGAAGCTGGTGTTGTACAGGCCACCCGGGACGATCGTGCAGTGGTGGATCGCCTTTTCGAGCCTCAGCGAGGAGATCGACTCCGCCGGCGAGAACGTGCCGTCGATGGCGCCTGCGCCGAGCAGTTCGAGCGTCTCGGAAGCCGGCTTCATCACCACCGTCGCGCCGATCGCCTTGCCGATGTCGCTGACCGTGCCGCCGTCGACCCGGAACCGCAGGCCCGCCATGTCGGCGAGCGAGGCGACCGGTCGGCGCGCGTTGCAGATCTGGCCGGGCCCGTGCGTGAAGACGGCGATCACCTTCAGGCCACGATGGTCGTTGAGGGCCGCCAGGTGTCTCGCGAAGATCCTCTGGTAGGCCAGCGACGCGGCCTCGGCGGTGTTGCCGGCGAACGGCAGTTCCGCGATCTGCGTGATCGGATACCGGCCCGGCGTGTACCCGTGCACCGAGAACGACAGGTCGGCCAGTCCGTCGCGCACCGCGTCGAAGGTGCCCGGCGGCGGACTCACCGGCCCGGGCAGCGGGCTGCAGCGCACCCGCGAGTGGGTAGCCTGTTCCACTTCCTGGCACCACTTCGCCTGCGACTGCGACAGCGGATGCGAAGCCGGCAGCCAGCTCGAGGTCTGCAGCGTGACCGGTTGCGCGATCGCAGCCAGCGGCCAGGCGGCCCCGATCGCGACCAACCAGGCCAGACAGGCGGCCGCCAGCGGCGCTGCGATGCGCGCGATCGCCCGGGCAGCCGTCGAGAAGGCCGCCGATGGCAAGACGACGGACATGGCGCTCGGGCGCATGCGGATTCGACTCTGCTCGACGTGGGGAACGGCAACGCGCCGGGCGGCGCGGCCATCATCGGCCAAGGATAAGCGCAGCCGGAGCGCCCGCGGCGCTTCAGGCGACCCCACGCGCATCGGGACTTACCCGAGGCTCGAGGCGAACGCCGCTGCGCACCGCGCGGGTTTCAGCGCCGCTGCGTGAGCCGCTCCAGGCTGCGCCGATCGACGCCGGGGGCGAACAATTCGATGAAGGCGATCGCGAATCCGCGCAGGAACGCGTCGCGACGCACCGCGAGGCGCACGTGGTTCATGCCGAACAGCGCGCCCGCAGGCATCGCGACCAGGCCGCGGTCTTGCGCCGCGTCGTAGCCGAGCCCCGTCATGATGCCTACGCCGAGGCCGAGCCTGACGTAGGTCTTGATCACGTCGGAGTCGATCGCGGCCAGCACCACGTCGGGCCGCAGCCCCGCGTCGGCGAAGGCACGGTCGATGCGGCGCCGGCCGGCGAACTCCTCGACGTAGGTAACCAGCGGATACTTGACCAGCGCCTGCAGCGACAGCGGCTGCCCGGCCAGCGGATGCTTCGAGGGCACGACCGCCACGTGCTCCCATTCGAACGCCGGAATCGACACCAGCCCCTCGGCCTCCTCGGGCACTTCGGTGGCGATCGCGAAGTCGGCCTCGCGCGAGATCACCGACTGCGTGATCTGCCTGGGGCTGCCCTGCAGCAGCGTGAGCCGCACGGCCGGATAGCGCTTGCGGAATTCGCCGACCACCGCGGGCAACACGTAGCGCGCCTGCGTGTGCGTGGTGGCCACGCGCAACTCGCCTGCGTCGCGCGCACGGAAGTCGGCGGTCACCCGTTCGATGCCGTCGAGCTCGGCGAGCAGGCGCTCGGCGCGCGCCAGCACTTCCTTGCCCGGCTCGGTCAGGCCGAGGATGCGCTTTCCGTGGCGCACGAAGACGTCCACGCCGAGCTCGGCCTCCAGCTCGAGGATGCCGCGCGAGACCGCGGGCTGCGAAGTGCCGATCGCCGTCGCCGCGCGCGTGAGGCTGAAATGCTGGCGCGCCGTCTCGCGCACGAAGCGCAGTTGCTGCAGGTTCATCGTTCGGCGCCTGCCGGCGCCCGGCAGGCGCGCCCGGGAAAATACCGGTCGCAGAAATAGCACGCGCCCGAAGGCAGCCAGCGGGGCAGCGCGTAGTAGCGCTGGCGCACCGAGTCGAGCACGCGATCTCGATAGACCGGGTAGCGAAACCCGTGGCCCTCGACCAGGTGGAACACCGCGCCGCGGATCGAGATGTCGCGCAGCGTCACGCGGTCGAAGTACGGCTCGTACTCGGCGACCGACACGTCCCTGCGCCTGACGATCAGGATGTCGCGGCCGTCGAGCGCGCGGAAATCGGTGAGGATGTCGTCGTGGCGCGCGTGGCTCGTGCCCGGGCCGAACACCAGCACGTGCTCGCCGAGCGCGTAGCCGATCGTCGCGGCCGGCGAGTAGCCGTCGGAGGCGATCGCATAGCGGCCGCGCCAGGGCGCGAGCGCGCGTGCGAGTTCGTCGGCGTGCACCGTCATCACCACGCCCTGGTAGTTCGACAGCGACCGGAACGCCTCGGTGGGCACCAGCGCGAGCGCACCGATCACCACCCAGTGCGCCGCGGCGATCAGGCCGGCGGCGGCGAGCGCGCCGGCGCGCGCGCGCGCACCCGACGACAGCACGAACCAGAGCACCGCCGGCAGCACGAAGGTCGCCAGCCAGTGCAGCCCGATCGTCTTCACCAGCGACAGGGCCGCGAACATTGCCAGCGGCACCAGCGCCAGCCAGCGCAGCGACGCGCGCTCTCGCCGCGCCACGTGCGCCGCGACGCCGTCGGACCGCCCGGTGAGCAGGCGCCATGCGATCGCCGGGGTGAGGACGTAAGCTACCGTGAGCAGGTACAGCGGCGGCGTGCGCCACGACAGGCCGGCGTCGCCGTGCCGGTTGACCAGGTTGAACATCACGTTCGGCCAGCAGTGCTGCGCGTTCCAGGCGACCTGGATCGCGGCACCGGGCAGCGAGCCGGCAACGATCAGCGCGAGGCCCGTCAGCGAGCGGCGGTCGGGCCTGCGGATCATGTCGAGGAAGATCGCGATCGCCAGCAATCCTGCGAAGTACTTCGACAGCAGCGCCCCGCCCAGCGCGAGACCCGCCAGCAGGAAGTCGGCCATGCGGCCGCTCGCGCGTGCGCGCAGGTACAGCGCCACCGTCAGCGCGCCGAAGAGCATCAGCGGGATGTCGGTGGTGATCGCGACGTTCCGGGCATTCAACGGAACCAGCAGCAGCAGCGTGGCGCCTGACCAGGCCAGCGCTTCACCGTGCCGTCGCAGCAGCCGCCAGCCCACTGCCGCTACCAGCGGCGGCGCGACCAGCGCGGGCAGGCGCAGCACGAAGCGGTGATGCGAGACGGCGTCGAGGGCCGCCAGCCACCAGCCGATCATCGGCGGATGGTCGTAGAACCCCCAGTCGGGGTTCTGGCCCCAGAGATGAAAATACGCCTCGTCGCTGGTGAACGGCAGCGCCGCGGCGAACCAGGCGCGCAGCGCGGTGATCGTCACGAGCACCAGCAGGAAGCTGCGCCGCGCCGACGCCGCATCGGCGAACGCGCGCTCGACGAAGGCGATCATCGGGCGGCCGCCCGTCGGCGTGTCGGCAAAAAAAACGGCGCACATCGCTGTGCGCCCCGAAATGGCAGCATGGCTGCCTCTCCTCCTCCTCGATTCGGGCAGGCCACACGCGCCGCCACCGGTTGGGCGGGGCGCGCGCGGCGACCTTGCGCAAATGCTAATTCACCACCGGGGCTCGCGTCCACGGAAATCTTCATCGCCGCGCGGCCCCCAAGTGGCCGACTTCACCGGTCAACGCGCCCGGTCGACCCACGCGAGCATGCCGAGCGCCAAAGCGAACGCGCCGATGCTCGGGATGCTGACCGACAACAGCGGCGGCCGGTGTTGAGCAACCCGAGGTGCGAGAACAGCCCGTTCAGGAAGTGAAAGGCGATCCCGAGCATGATGCCGGCGAAGACCTTGTAGCCGATGCCGCCGGCGCGCGCCTGCAGGTACGCGAACGGCAGCGCGAGCGCCATCATCACGATCACCGCCAGCGGATAGACGAGCTTCCTGGCAAGCGCGATCTCGTACTGCGCCGAGTTCTGCCGGTTCTCCTGCAGGTGCCGGACATAGCGATACAGGCTGATCGCCGACATCCGGTCGGGCTGCACCAGCAGCACGCCGAGCAGCCCGGGCGTGAGGTCGCTCTTCCACAGGCGCTCGTCCGGACGCGACTGCTCGGCGCGCAGCACCGGTGCGTCGGCGCCGACGCGGGCTTCGACGAAGCGCGTCGAATCGACCTCGGTGAACCGCCGGGCATCGGGCGGCGCATAGTGGGCGACCCGGGCGTGGAGGATCTCCGAGAGCCGCATCTCGGCGTCGAACTCGAAAACGCGCACGTCGCGCAGCGTGCCGTCGGGCAGCAGCTCGCCGATGTTGACGAAGCGCAGCCGCTCGACTTCGCCGCCAGAGCCGCGCACCGAGTCTTTCAGCCACAGGCCGGAGCGGAACTGCCCGGCCACCGAAGCGCCGATCGCCGACAGCCGCAGCTGCTGGGCGAGGCGCTCTGCCGCCGGCGAAACCCACTCGCCGATCAGCGCGGTGAGGATCGCGATGACCAGGCCGATGCGCGCGATGGTGACCAGCGCCTGGCGGCGTCCGAGGCCGGCCGCGCGCATCGCGGTGAACTCGGAGTTTGCGGCGAACTGCGCCAACGCGTAGATGGTGCCGATCAGCGCGACGATCGGCATCAGCTCGTAGACGTGCGCCGGCAATCCGAGCAGCACGAAGGCGAGCGCGTGCTGCAGGCGATAGCCGCCGCGACCGACGTCGTCGAGCTCGTTGATGAAGTCGAAGAACGCGAACAGCGCGAGGAAACCGAACAGCACGAACACCAGTGCCGCGACGATCTGCCGCCCGAGGTAGCCGCGCAGCGTTCTCATGTGCGCGAGCCCGGGGCGGCGCAGCGGGCGGCGCGGCAGCGTCATGCGGCGCCAGAACAGCAGGCCGGCCAGTGCGAGGACCGCCGCGTGCAGCACCCAGGCACCGATTCCGAACGACAGCTTTTCCCCGGAGATCCAGGCCTGCACGAGCGAAGTGAGGTTGCTGTAGGTCACGTAGACCAGCAGCGCCACCAGCAGGTTGACCGAGCGGCCCATGCGTGGATTGATCGCCGACAGCGGGATCGCCAGCAACGCCATCAGCAGCGCCGACACTGGCAGACTGATGCGCCACGACAGCTCGCCCAGGTGACGCGGGGTGGGATCGCGCAGCAGCTCCAGCGTCGGCTTGACCTTCGCGCGCTGGTCGGCGAGCGCGGGGCTGCGCGACTCGAGCCTGAGCCCGTAGCGCTCGAACTCCATCAGGCGGAAGTCCGGCCTGCCCAGGGTGCCGTCGTAGCGGCGACCGTCCTCGAAGCACCAGGAAGCGCGTGCCGTCGCGTTCGTTCTCGATGCGGCCGCTGCGCGAGACCACAACGGTGACCAGGTCGCCGCGCTTCTGGGTGACGAATACGTTGCGCACTTCGGTCTGCGCCTCGTTCAGCTCCTCGACGAAGAACACGCGGTTCGCCGATACCGATTCGCGGAATCGCCCGGCCGAGACCTGCGAGATGTCTTCGCGCTGCACGAAGCGCTGCTGGTAATCGCTCGCCTGCCGTTCGGCCCACGGCGAGACGAAGAACGCGATCACCGCGACCACCAGCGCGATCGGCCCCGCAAAGCCGAGCACGGGCCTCACCCATGCGGCGAGGCTGCGCCCGCTCGTGAACCAGATCACCATCTCGGAGTCCCGGTAGGCGCGCGTGAGCGACATCAGCACCGCGATGTAGATGGTGAGCACCAGCAGCACCGGAAGGACGGTGATCGCGTTGAACGCGATCAGCGGCAGCACGCTGCCGGTGTCGACGCGGCCTCCGGCCGCCCGCCCGAGCAGGCGGATCAGCGACGTCGTCAGCATGATGACGAACAGGGTCGCGAAGACGGTGCCGGCGAGGTTGACGAGGTCGCGCCGCAGCGCCTTCGTGAAAAGCATAGCCTCGTATAATCGGCCGGTTCGAGACGAAAAAGAGCGAGCGATGCAATTTAGCACACGGACGACCCCCCGGACGCATGCGCGCCGACTGCGCGCTGCTGCCGGTCCTCGCGGGCAAGGAGCTCACCCCCGGCGGCAAGGAGATCGATGCGGTACACGGCGGACGTCTCGCGAAGATGATCCGCTCGGGCGACCTGCCGGCGAAGGCCGGCTCGACGCTGCTGGTGCAGCTCGACGGCCACCTGCCGCGGGCGCTGCTGGTGTCGATGGGCGAGGCGCGCGAATCCACGCCCAAGGCGTTCACCGACGCGGTGCGCGGCGGCCTGCAGGCCGCGGGGCAGCTCGCGGCCGACGAAGCGATCTCGCTGCTGCACGAGGCGCCGGTGGCGGGCCGCGACACCGACTGGAAGCTGCGCGCGCAGGTGCTGGTGGGCCGCGAGATCGCCTACCGCTTCGAGACGCTGAAGACCAGGCGCGAAACCCGGCCCGTGCGCCCGAAGCGGGTGGTGCTGCCGCTGGCCTCGGGCAGCGCCTCGGGCACCGCCGTCGCGCGGGCCACCGCGATCGCCAACGGCGTCGACATGGCTCGCGACCTCGGCAACCTGCCGGCCAACCACTGTACGCCCGCCTATCTCGCCGACACCGCGAGGAAAATGGCGCGCGAACTCGGCCTGAAGGCCGAAGTGCTCGACGTGCGCCAGATGCAGGCGCTGAAGATGGGCGCGCTGCTGTCGGTGGCGCGCGGCTCCGAGCAGCCGCCGAAACTGATCGTGCTGCGCTACCAGGGAGCGGGCGCGAAGCAGCCTCCGATCGCGCTGATCGGCAAGGGCATCACGTTCGACACCGGCGGCATTTCGCTGAAGCCCGCCGCCGAAATGGACGAAATGAAGTTCGACATGTGCGGCGCGGCGTCGGTGCTCGGCGCAATGCGCGCCGTCGCCGAGCTGAAACTGAAGCTCAACCTGGTCGTGGTGGTGCCCACCACCGAGAACATGCCCGGAGGCCGCGCCACGAAGCCGGGCGACGTCGTGGCGAGCATGTCGGGCCAGACCGTCGAGATCCTGAACACCGACGCCGAGGGCCGGCTGATCCTCTGCGACGCCCTCACCTACGTGCAGCGCTTCAAGCCGTCCACGGTAGTCGACGTGGCCACGCTCACCGGTGCCTGCGTGATCGCGCTCGGCCACCATCACTCGGGCCTGTTCTCGCCGAGCGACGCGCTGGCGACCGAACTGCAGGAAGCCGGCCGCGACATCGGCGACAGCTGCTGGCGCATGCCGCTCGACGAGGAATACCAGGAGCAGCTGAAGTCGCCTTTCGCCGACATGGCCAACATCGGCGGGCGGCCGGCGGGCTCGGTCACCGCGGCCTGCTTCCTGTCGCGCTTCGCCAAGGGCTACGACTGGGCGCACCTCGACATCGCCGGCACCGCCTGGAAGTCCGGCGCCAGCAAGGGCGCCACCGGCAGGCCGGTGCCGCTGCTCGCCAACTTCCTGCTGGCGCGCGCGCGAGGCTGACACCTTGACCCGCGTCGACTTCCACTTCAACGCAGCCGACAAGTTTGGCTACGGGTGCCGGCTGGTGCGCAAGATCTATCGCGCGCGCCTCAAGGTGCTGGTGTGGTGCGACGATGCGGTGCGGCTGGACGAGTTCGACCGGCTGCTCTGGACCTTCTCGCAGCAGGACTTCATTCCCCACGTGGGTGCCGGCGACCCGCTCGCCGCCGACACGCCGGTGCTGCTCGCGGCCGAGCCGGTCGAAACGCCCTTTCACGAAGTGCTGGTGAATCTCGGCAGCGCGACGCCGCCGATGTTCAGCCGCTTCGACCGGCTGATCGAAGTGGTCGCCTCCGGGCAAGCCGACCGCGAAGCCGCGCGCGAACGCTGGCGCTTCTACCGCGACCGCGGTTATCCGCTCGGGCGCCACGATCTCACGCAAGCCCCGGGGGCGGCGTGAACACCGGCGACGACCTCGAGCGCCTGGCCGGCAAGCTGAGGGCTGCGGCCGCCGGTTCGGGCGAAACCGGCGACGAAGCGATCCCGTTGCTCACCGAGGTGGTCGAAGTCCCGCGCTACGACAGCAGCGAGTTGCCGCGCACCCTCGTCGAGATCGACTGGGCGCAGCTCGCGATGCGCGTGCGCGAGAATGTGCTCGAGGGGCTGCTCGGGCGCTCCGACGCGCTGCTCGACGAGCAGTTGCGCGCCAGCCTGCAGGCGGTAATCGGACGGGCCACCGAGTCGCTGGCCGCCGACCTCGGCAGCACGCTCGAGCAACTGATTCGCGACCTGGTCGCGCGCGCGGTCACCGACGAGATCACCCGGGTGCACGACGAGATGATCCGCGCGCGCGGCGCCGGCGCAGCCGAAGGGGGCTGACATGATTTCCCGTTCGACCAAAGACTTGCGAACATGACCGCCGAGACTCCGTCGGCAGGCTCGCCGAATGCCGCTGCGGGCGCCCCCGAAGGGCTCGCGAAGAGCTTCGAGCCGGCCGCCATAGAAGCGCGCTGGTACCCGATCTGGGAGTCGCGCGGTTACTTCGCCGCCGGCAACGAGCCGGGCGCCGAGGCGTTCTCGATCCAGCTGCCGCCGCCGAACGTCACCGGCACGCTGCACATGGGCCACGCGTTCAACCAGACGGTGATGGACGCGCTCACGCGCTACCACCGGATGCGCGGCGCCAACACGCTTTGGCTGCCGGGCACCGACCACGCCGGCATCGCGACGCAGATCGTCGTCGAGCGCCAGCTCGACGCCCAGGGCATCTCGCGCCACGACCTGGGCCGCGGGAAGTTCGTCGAGCGCGTCTGGGAGTGGAAGCAGCAGTCGGGCTCGACGATCACCGGCCAGATGCGCCGCATGGGCGCCTCCACCGACTGGTCGCTCGAGTACTTCACGATGGACGCGAAGCTGTCCGGAGTCGTGAAGGAGGTGTTCGTGCGATTGCACGAGCAGGGGCTCGTCTATCGCGGCAAGCGGCTGGTGAACTGGGATCCCGACCTGCTCACCGCGGTGTCCGACCTCGAGGTGGTCAGCGAGGAGGAAGACGGCCAGCTCTGGCAGATCCGCTACCCGCTCGCCGACGGAAGCGGATCGATCACCGTGGCCACCACGCGCCCCGAGACGATGCTCGGCGACACCGCGGTGATGGTCCACCCCGACGACGAGCGCTATGCGTCGCTGGTGGGCAAGTCGGTGCTGCTGCCGCTGTCGGGCGAAGCCGCAGACCCCGCCTTCGAGGGCGCGGGCCCGGCGGTCGACGGACTCGCCCGCCGCGGCAAGGCGCTCGGCTGGCGCGAGATTCCGGTCATTGCCGACGCCTGCGTCGAGCGCGACTTCGGCACCGGCGCGGTCAAGGTCACCCCCGCGCACGACTTCAACGACTACGCAGTCGGCCAGCGCCACGGCCTGCCGATGATCGGCGTGCTCACGCTCGATGCGCGCATCAACGAGAACGCGCCGCCGAAGTATCGCGGCCACGGCCGCTTCGATGCGCGCCGCATGATCGTCGCCGACCTCGAGGCGCTGGGGCTGCTCGAATCGGTCAAGGCGCACCGGATGATGGTGCCGCGCGGCGACCGCACCAACGCGGTCATCGAACCGATGCTCACCGACCAGTGGTTCGTCGCAATGAGCAAGCCGGCGCCCGCCGACTCGCTGCTCGCGGGCAAGAGCATCGCGCAGCGCTCGCTCGAGGTCGTCGCCGACGGCTCGATCCGCTTCGTGCCCGAGAGCTGGACCACCACCTACAACCACTGGCTGACCAACATCCGGGACTGGTGCATCTCGCGCCAGTTGTGGTGGGGTCACCAGATACCTGCCTGGTACAAGGCCGACGCCGACGGCCAGCCGATCCACGACGGCACGGTGTTCGTCGCGCGCGGCGACGCCGACGCGCGCGCGCAGGCCGACGCCGCCGGCTGGAGCGGGCCACTGGTACGCGACGCCGACGTGCTCGACACCTGGTTCTCCTCGGCGCTGGTGCCGTTCTCCAGCCTCGTTGACCCGCAGCAGCCGTTTCGCGACGGCCGCCCGAACCTGCTGCCGCGGCTCGCGCAGTTCCTGCCCTCGTCGGTGCTGGTCACCGGCTTCGACATCATCTTCTTCTGGGTCGCGCGGATGGTCATGATGACCCTCGCGTTCACCGGGCAGGTACCGTTCCGGCACGTCTACGTGCACGCGCTGGTGCGCGACGCCGAAGGCCAGAAGATGTCCAAGAGCAAGGGCAACACGCTCGACCCGATCGACCTGATCGACGGCATCGAGCTCGACGCGCTCGTGGCCAAGCGCACCGGGGCCTGATGAACCCGAAGCAGGCCGCGTCGATCGAGAAGCGCACGCGAAAGGAGTATCCGCAGGGCATCCCGGCATTCGGCACCGACGCGCTGCGCTTCACCTTCGCATCGCTGGCAGGTCCGGGGCGCAACATCAACTTCGACCTGAACCGCTGCGAGGGCTACCGCAACTTCTGCAACAAGCTGTGGAACGCAACGCGCTTCGTGCTGATGAACTGCGAGGGCCGCGACTGCGGTTTCGCGCCGCATCGCGCCGACGAGTGCGCGCCCGGCGGCTACCTCCACTTCGGGACCGCCGATCACTGGATCGTCTCGCAGCTTCAGCGCACCGAGGTCGAAGTGGCGAAGCACTTCGACGACTACCGGTTCGATCTCGCCGCACGCGCGATCTACGAGTTCGTCTGGAACGAGTACTGCGACTGGTACCTCGAGCTGGCCAAGGTGCCGCTGCAGGAGACCGCCGGCGACGCGGCCGGCCAGGCGCGGGCGCGCGCGACGCGGCGCACGCTGCTGCGCGTGCTCGAGACAGTGCTGCGGCTGGCGCACCCGATCGTCCCGTTCATTACCGAGGAGCTGTGGCAGAAGGTCGCCCCGCTGGCGATGCGCTACGGCGAGCGCGGGGTGCAGGCGCTCTCGGGCAGCGCGCTCGACGAGGCGCTCGCGGCACGGCGCCATTCGATCATGACGCAGCGCTATCCGCAGGCCGAAGCCGGGCGGATCGACGAAGCCGCCGAGCGCTGGGCCGCCGAGCTGAAGTCGATGGTCGACGCGTGCCGCGCGCTGCGGGGCGAAATGGGCGTGTCGCCGGCGCAGAAGCTGCCGCTGGTCGCGGCCGGCGACGCGGCGCGGCTGGCGGAGTTCGCGCCGTACCTGCGCGCGCTCGCTCGCCTGGAAGCGGTCGAGATCGTCGCAGAGCTTCCGTCCGGATCGGTCGCGCCGGTACAGATCGTCGGCGACGCCCGCCTGATGCTGAAGATCGAGATCGACGTGGCGGCCGAGCGGCAGCGAATCGACAAGGAGGTCGCGCGCGTCGAAGGCGAGATGCGCAAGGCCGAGGCCAAGCTGGGCAACGCGAGCTTCGTCGAGCGGGCGCCCGCAGCCGTGGTCGAACAGGAGCGCGGGCGCATTGCCGCTTTCGGCGCGACGCTCGAGCGCCTGCGCGAGCAGCGGGCGCGACTGGGCTGAACCGGGCCGCGCGTCTGCGCGGGGCGCGGATGCTAACATCCGCGCCGATGGCACACGACCCGAACCTCTGGATGCGCTTCCGGCGCGACGGACGCGCCGGCTTCGGCGTGCTCGAAGGCGACGAGGTCGCCGTGCACGACGGCGACATGTTCAGCTCGTGCCGACCGACCGGAGAGCGGGTGCGCGTCGACGCGATCGAGTGGCTGCCCCCGACCCAGCCGTCGAAGTTCGTCTGCATCTGGAACAACTTCCACGCGGCCGCGGCGAAGCAGGGGCTCGCGATCCCGGCCGAGCCGCTGTACCTGATCAAGGGCGCCAACGCGTATTGCGCCCACGAGCAGCCGATTCGTGCGCCGGCTTTGTACGACGGCCGCGTCGTCTACGAAGGCGAGCTCGGGGTCGTGATCGGCCGGCGCTGCTCGAACGTCGCACCCGACGAGGCCGCGCAACACATCTTCGGCTACACCTGCGTCAACGACGTCACGGCGATCGGGATCGTCGGCCGCGACACGGCGTTCGCGCAGTGGACGCGTGCGAAGAGCTTCGACACCTTCGGCGTTTTCGGGCCGACGGTCGCGACCGGGATCGACCCGTCGGGGCTGTCGGTGCGCACGCTGCTGGGCGGGCGGGAGCGCCAGAACTTCCCGGTAGCCGACATGATCTTTTCGCCGGCGCAGCTGGTGAGCCTGATCTCGCGCGACATGACGCTCGAGCCCGGCGACCTGATCGCCTGCGGAACCTCGCTGGGCGTGCTGCCGATGAAGGCCGGCAACGTCGTCGAGGTGTCGATCGAGGGCATCGGCACGCTGCGCAACGAATACCGGCAGCAATGAGGCGAAACGGATGAAGATCGCGGTGGTGGGGGCCGGTTCGATCGGCGGTTACCTCGGGGTGCGACTGGCGCTCGCGGGCGAGGAAGTGACCTTCATCGCGCGCGGCGCGAACCTGCAGGCGATCAACGCGCAGGGCTTCCGGCTGATCGAGGAGGATGGCACCGAGCAGGTCGCGCGCAACGTGCGCGCGGTGCAGAAGACGGCCGACGCCGGTCCGCAGGATTTCGTCCTGCTGGCCCTGAAGGCGCAGCAGGTCGGTGCGCTGGCCACCGACGTGCCGGCGATGTTCGGGCCCGACACCGCGGTGGTCACGCTGCAGAACGGTATTCCGTGGTGGTACTTCTACAAGCTGGGCGGCGAGTTCGACGGGCGCCCGGTGAAGTCGGTCGACCCCGACGGCACGATCGCCGCGGCAATTTCCAGCGAGCGGATCATCGGCTCGGTCGTCTACCCGGCCTCCGAACTGGTCGCGCCGGGCGTCGTCAGGGTCATCGAAGGCAACCGATTCTCGCTGGGCGAACCCGACAACAGCAAGTCGGAGCGCGCGCAGCGCATCTCCGATGCGCTGGCGCGTGCGGGCTTCAAGGCGCCGGTCTCGTCGGACCTGCGCTCGGAGATCTGGCTCAAGCTGTGGGGCAACCTGACCTTCAACCCGGTGAGCGCGCTCACGCACGCGTCGCTGGCGGCGATCTGCCGCTTTCCGGCCACGCGCGCGCTGGCCGCGGAGATGATGGCCGAGGCCCGGAGCGTCGCCGAGAAGCTCGGCGTGCGCTTTCGCATCACGATCGACAAGCGCATCGCCGGCGCCGAGGCGGTGGGCGAGCACAAGACCTCGATGCTGCAGGACGTCGAGCACGGGCGCCCGCTTCGAGCTCGACGCGCTGCTCGGCTCGGTGATCGAACTGGCGCGCCTCACCGGCACGCCGACGCCGCATTGCGACGCGGTCCATGCGTGCGCGTCGCTGCTGGGCGCGACGCTGGCCGCGCAGAGGGGGCGGCTGCAGGTGCAGCCGCGGGGCTGAGGAACGCTGCGGGTCGGTCCGTTCAGCCTGCCGCTTCGGCGGGCCGTCGGGTCCACAGGCGCGAAACCTGCTGCCAGAACAGCATCAGCAGGCCCAGCGACATCAGCACCGCGGAGAGCGGGCTCGCCCAGAAGATCGCGACGCTGCCCTGCGACAGCAGCATCGCCTGTCGGAAGCTCGACTCGGCCATGTCGCCCAGCACCAGCGCCAGCACCAGCGGCGCGAGCGGATAGTCGAGCTTCTTGAACACGTAGCCGACGACGCCGAACACCACCATCATCCCGACGTCGAACATCGAGTTGTGCACCGTGTAGGCGCCTACCGCACAGACCACGACGATCACCGGCGCGATGATCGAGAACGGGATGCGCAGGATCGCCGCCCACCACGGGACGGTGGTGAGCACGATCACGAGCCCGACGACGTTGCCGAGATACATGCTGGCGATCAGGCCCCAGACGAATTCCTTCTGCTCGACGAACAGCAGCGGCCCCGGCTGCAGGCCCCAGATCAGCAGCCCCCCGAGCAGCACCGCGGCAGTGGGCGAGCCCGGGATGCCCAGCGTGAGCATCGGCAGCAGCGCGCTGGTACCGGCCGCGTGCGCGGCCGTCTCGGGTGCGACGACGCCTTCGATCTCGCCGGTTCCGAACCTGTCGCCGCTCTTCGACGAGCGCTTCGCGATGCCGTAACTCATGAACGACGCGGGCGTGGCGCCGCCGGGCGTAATGCCCATCCAGCAGCCGATGAGGGTCGAGCGCAGCGAGGTCGCCCAGTAGCGCGGCAGCCGCTTCCAGGTGTCGAGCACGACGCGCGCGTTGATCCCCGCCTTGCCGCCCTTGAACGACATCCCCTCTTCCATCGTGAGCAGGATCTCGCCGATTCCGAACAGGCCGATCACCGCCGTGAGGAAGTCGAAGCCCTTGAGAAGCGAGGTCGAACCGTATGTCATCCTGAGCTGGCCGGTCACGCTGTCGAGCCCGACCGCCGCCAGCGCGAAGCCCAGCATCATCGCCCCCAGCGTCTTGAACCGCGGCGACTTCGTCATGCCGATGAAGCTGGCGAAAGTCAGGAACTGCACGCCGAAGAACTCGGCCGGCCCGAACTTCAGCGCGAACTTCGCCACCAGCGGCGCGAGGAAGGTGATCATCAGGACCGCGAAGAACGCGCCGACGAACGACGAGGTGAACGCCGCGGTCAGCGCCTCGCCCGCGCGCCCCTTCTGCGCCAGCGGATAGCCGTCGAAAGTGGTCGCCACCGACCACGGCTCGCCGGGGATGTTGAACAGGATCGAGGTCATCGCTCCGCCGAACAGCGCGCCCCAGTAGATGCACGAGAGCATGATGATCGCGCTGGTCGGCGGCATGCTGAACGTGAGCGGCAGCAGGATCGCCACCCCGTTGGCGCCCCCCAGGCCGGGGAGCACGCCGATCAGCACGCCCAGCAGGATGCCGACCAGCATGTAACCGAGGTTCGGCAGCGTGAGCGCCACCGCGAAACCGTGGAAGAGGTTGCCGATTTCGTCCATCGCCCTAAAGCCCGAGCATCGCCTCGAGCGGCCCCTTGGGCAGCGGCACGAGAAACCAGCGCTCGAACACCATGAACAGCACCGCCGGCACGCCGAGCGCGACCGCGGCCGCGGCCATCCAGCGGAAGCGGCCGTGCCACAGCATGAACCACGCGATGAAGATCGCCGCGGAGACGTACATCCCCAGGAGCGCGATCAGCCCCGCGAAGATCGCGGTAGGCACGAGAACGTGCAGCACGTGACCGAGCCCGGCGCGCGACACGAACGGCCCGCCGAGAAGCCAGCGGCTGCGCATCGCGATCAGCAGGTTCGCGACGCCTGCCACGACCATCAGCAGGCCGACGTAGAACGGGAAGTAGCCCGCCCGGGGCCCGTCGTCGGCCCAGCCGGCGCCGACGCGCACGCTGTCGACGACCACCAGCGCGCCCAGCGCGACGAAGAGCAGCGCGACCGCGACCTCGGCGGTCAGCACCCGGATGGCGGCGCGGTGGCCGCCGCTGTCGTCGCCGCTCACCTGGCGAGGAAGCCGGCGTCGCGCATCAGCGTGCGATGCAGCTCCTCGGCCTTCGCCACCCAGTCGACGTACTCCTGGCCGGTCATGAAGCTGTCCTTGAACGCGCCCTTCTCCATGAACTCCTTCCAGTCGGGCGTCGCGCGCACTTTCTTGAAGAGATCGACGTACCAGGCGACCTGCTCGGCGGTGACGCCGGGCGGCATGAAGATGCCGCGCATCATCAGGTAGTCGACCGGCACGCCGGCTTCGCGGCACGACGGGATGTCGTTCCAGGACATCGTGTCGGTGATCTTCGCCTTGTACGGCATGCGATCGTCGTCGAGCACGCACAGCGGCCGCAGCTTGCCGCCGCGCCAGTGCGCGATCGCCTCGATCGGGTTGTTGACCGTGGAGTCGACATGCTTGCCGACCAGCTGCACCGCGACGTCGCCGCCGCCCTTGAACGGGATGTAGGTGATCTTGCGGCCGGCGGCCTTCTCGAGGGCGACCGTGATGATCTGGTCTTCCTGCTTCGAGCCGGTGCCCGCCATCTTGAACGTGTTGTTCGGCGCGGCCTTGACCGCATCGAGGTAGGCCTGCGCGGTGTTGTACGGCGACTCGGCGTTGACCCAGAGCACGAACTGGTCGAGCGCCAGCATCGCCACCGGCGTCATGTCGCGCCAGTTGACGGGCACCCCCGTGCCCAGCGGCGTCGTGAACAGGTTCGACAGCGTGATCACGAGCTTGTGCGGATCGCCCTTGGCGCCCTTGATCTCGAGGAAGCCTTCGGCGCCGGCGCCGCCCGACTTGTTGACCACGACGATCGGCTGCTTCATCAGCGAGTGCTTGGTGACGACGCCCTGGATGAAGCGCGCCATCTGGTCGGCGCCGCCGCCGGTGCCGGCCGGAACGACGAACTCGACGGGCTTGGTCGGCTCCCAGGCCGCAACCGCCGGCGCGGCGATGGAAAACCCGAGCAGCGCGGCAGTTGCCGCGAGGCCGGCGCGCACGCGCGACGGCGAGAACGAACGCGAAAGCGATCGATGGCGCATCTGTCTCCCCCTCTCGACGGCCTCGGGAACGGCCGCTCTCGTCGGACAAAAAACGGACCGCAAGCGGTCCGCCGATACTCTCCATAGTACCCGAGCCCCGCACGTCGTACAATCGACGCAGATCAAGGAACGAGGAACGCATGGGCCACACACTCGGGAATTTGCTCGCCGCAGGCGTCGACGCATCGACCGCGCTGACCGCACCCGGCGGCGTGCCACTCACCTTCGGGGCACTGCGCACGCTGGTCGCCACGACCGTGTCCACGCTCAACGCGATGGGCATCGGCCGCAACGATCGCGTCGGCATCGTGCTGCCCAACGGCCCCGAGATGGCGACGGCGTTCGTCTCGGTCGCCTCGGGCGCGACCTCGGCCCCGCTGAATCCCGCGTACCGTGCCGACGAGTTCGAGTTCTACCTGAGCGACCTCGGCGCGCGCGCCCTGATCGT
This sequence comes from Burkholderiaceae bacterium, assembly GCA_027493945.1. Taxonomy (GTDB): domain Bacteria; phylum Pseudomonadota; class Gammaproteobacteria; order Burkholderiales; family Burkholderiaceae_E; genus Zeimonas. The sequence goes on from JAOSJU010000001.1 coordinate 2,947,054, forward strand.
CGACGCGGGCAGCACGTCGCCCGCGATCGAAGTCGCCCGCAGGCTCGGCGTGCGAATCGTCGAGCTCCACGCCCGCCCCGAGCGGGGCGCAGGGAACTTCGAGCTGCGCGACACCTCGGGAGCCGTCGCCGCGGCGCCGGCACAGGGCGGGTTCGCGCAGCCCGACGACGTCGCACTGGTGCTGCATACCTCGGGCACCACCTCGCGCCCGAAGATCGTGCCGCTCGCGCAGCGCAACGTCTGCGCGTCGGCGCGCAACATCCGCGAGTTCCTGTCGCTGTCGGCGGCCGACCGCGGGCTGAACATCATGCCGCTGTTCCACATCCACGGGTTGATCGCCGGCGTTCTCGCGCCGCTCTCGGCCGGCGGCCAGGTGTGCTGCACCCCGGGGTTCAACGCGCTGAAGTTCTTCGGCTGGATGGAAGAAGCGCATCCCACCTGGTACACCGCGGTGCCGACGATGCACCAGGCGATCCTGGGTCGGGCGGCGAACAACAAGGCGGTGATCGCCGCGAATCCGCTGCGCTTCATCCGCTCGTCGTCCTCGGCGATGCCGCCGCAGGTGATCCGCGAAATCGAGGAGGTGTTCGGCGCTCCGCTGGTCGAGGCCTACGGCATGACCGAAGCGGCGCACCAGATGGCGGCCAATCCGCTGCCACCGCGCGTTCGCAAGCCGGGAACGGTGGGCATCGCGGCGGGCCCCGAAGTCGCGATCATGGACGAGGCCGGCACGCTGCTGGCGCACGGCAACGCCGGCGAGGTCGTGATCCGCGGCGAGAACGTGACTCGCGGCTACGAGAACAATCCGAAGGCCAACGCCGAGGCGTTCACGAACGGCTGGTTCCGCACCGGCGACCAGGGCGTGATGGACGCCGAAGGCTACCTGTCGATCACCGGCCGGCTGAAGGAGATCATCAATCGCGGCGGCGAGAAGGTCTCGCCGCGCGAAGTCGACGAAGTGCTGATGGACCACCCGGCGGTGGCGCAGGTCGTCACCTTCGCGATCCCGCACGACAAGCTCGGCGAGGAGGTCGGCGCCGTCGTGGTGCTGCGCGAGGGCGCGGCGCTCACCGAGAAGGCGCTGCGCGAGTTCGCCGCCACGCGGCTGGCCGACTTCAAGGTGCCGCGCAAGGTGCTGTTCATGGCCGAGATCCCGAAGGGCGCGACCGGCAAGCTGCAGCGCATCGGACTCGCGAAGAAGCTCGGACTGGCCTGAACGGCGCGCCTGCGCCGGCCCGGCGTTCGCCGCCGGCGGCGCCGCGGCTCAGGTAGCGCCCTGCGCCGGCTGCGGTCGCAGCGGGAGATCGACGAACTCGAACGGCAGGTTGCGCGCGCGCATCCAGTCGGCCACCGCCAGCCCGGTGCCGGCGCGCCACGGCCTGAGCCGCTCCGGCGCCACCATCCGGTACTCGACCAGTTCTTCGGACAGGTGCACGCTGCCCGACGCCACGACGTGGTAGGCGACGATCAGTTCGTTCTTGCGGGTGAACTCGTAGACACCGATCAGGCTGGTGCACTCGACGTCGAGGTCGGTTTCCTCCTTCACCTCGCGGGCGATGCCCTCTTCCGGCGTTTCGCCGGCCTCGAGAAAACCGGTGATCAGCGCGAAGGTCTTCGGCGGCCACGCGGCGTTGCGCGCAAGCAGGATCCGGTCGCCGACCTGCACCAGGCCGGCCACGACCGGCGCCGGATTGTTCCAGTGCGTGAAGCCGCAGGCGGGACAGGCCTTGCGCTCGCGGCCGGCAATCGCGCTCACCGCCAGCAGGCTGGCGCAGTGCGGGCAGTATCGGTAGTCCGGATGCAGCATGCCGCGAGTATAGGACTGCGCGCCGCCGTCGGACGAGCCCGGGCGCGCCGGCGCATCCGCCACCTGCTCAGGCGCGCTCGCGGACCCAGTCGGCGACGCCGGCCAGCGCCGCCGGCAGCTGCGCGGGCTCGCTGCCGCCGGCCTGTGCCATGTCGGGCCGCCCGCCACCCTTGCCGCCCACCGGCGCGCGACGAAATTGACCAGCTCGCCCGCCTTGACCTTCGCGGTGGCGTCGGCCGTGACGCCGGCGATCAGGCTCACTTTCGCGCCGTCGACCGCCGCGAGCACGATCGCGGCGCTCTTGAGCCGGTCCTTGAGCTTGTCCATGGTCTCGCGCAGGCTCGCCACGTCGGCGCCTTCGAGCGTCGCGGCCAGCACCTTCAGGCCGTTGACGTCGACCGCCTGCCCGGCGAGATCGTCGCCCTGCGAGGTCGCGAGCTTCGACTTCAAGCGCGCCAGCTCCTTCTCGAGCGTCTTCGCGTGATCGAGCAGCTGGCCGATCTTCGCGCCGAGCTCGACCGCCGGCGCCTTGAGCGTGGCCGCCGCGTCGGCGACGCGCTGGTCGAGCTCCTGCACCCAGGCGAGCGCGTTCTCGCCGGTGACCGCCTCGATGCGGCGCACGCCCGCCGCGACCCCGCCCTCGGCGACGATCTTGAACAGGCCGATGTCGCCGGTGCGCGCCACGTGCGTGCCGCCGCACAGTTCGCGCGACGAGCCGATGTCGAGCACGCGCACCGAGTCGCCGTATTTCTCGCCGAACAGCGCCATCGCGCCGGCCTTCACCGCGTCGTCGAAGGCCATCACGCGTGCCTGCGTCGCGGCGTTGGCGAGGATCTCGCGGTTGACGATGTCCTCGACGCGGCGGATCTCGTCGGCGCTCAGCGGCGCGTTGTGCGCGAAGTCGAAGCGCGTCTTCGCCGCGTCGACCAGCGAGCCCTTCTGCTGCACGTGCGGGCCCAGCACCTCGCGCAGCGCCTTGTGCATCAGGTGCGTGGCCGAGTGGTTGCGCATCGTGCGCGCGCGACGGTCGGCGTCGACGATTGCCTCGACCGTGTCGCCGACCTCGAGCGTGCCGCTGGCCAGCCTGCCGTGGTGGCCGGACACGCCGGCGTGGATCTTCTGCGTGTCGGAGACGACGAAGCGCACCGCGCCGTCGGCGGCGGCGAGTTCGCCGGCGTCGCCCACCTGGCCGCCCGATTCGGCGTAGAACGGCGTGCCGTCGAGCACGACCACGGCCTCCTGTCCGGCGTGGATCGCGGCCACCGAGGCGCCGCCGACGTAGAGCGCGAGCACGCGCGCCTGCGGCACCGCGAGCCGGTCGTAGCCCTCGAACACGGTGGCGGCACCGTCGTAGTCGAGGCCGGCCGCCGCGCGGAACTTGCCGGCCGCGCGAGCCTGCTCGCGCTGGCGGTCCATCGCCGCCTCGAAGCCCGCTTCGTCGACCGCGACGCCGCGTTCGCGGCAGACGTCGGCGGTGAGGTCGAGCGGGAACCCGAAGGTGTCGTAGAGCCGGAACGCGGTCTCGCCGTCGAGCTGCCCGCCACCGGCGGCGAGCGCCTGCTCGAGGATCGCCATCCCGTGCTCGAGCGTCTCGCCGAAGCGTTCCTCCTCCTGGGCCAGCACCTGCGCGACGCGCTCGCGTGCCGCGACGAGCTCGGGATAGGCGTCGCCCATCACGCGCGCCAGGTCGTCGACCAGCTTGTGGAAGAACGGCTGCCTGCGGCCCAGCTTGTAGCCGTGGCGCAGCGCGCGCCGGATGATCCGGCGCAGCACGTAGCCGCGGCCCTCGTTGCCCGGGATCACCCCGTCGACGATCAGGAACGCGCAGGCGCGGATGTGGTCGGCGATCACGCGCAGCGACGGCGTCGCGAGGTCGGCCACGCCGGTCTCGCGCGCGGCCGCGCGGATCAGGTCCTGGAACAGGTCGATCTCGTAGTTGCTGTGCACGTGCTGCAGCACCGCCGCGATGCGCTCGAGCCCCATGCCGGTGTCGACGCACGGATGCGGCAGCGGCGTGAGCGTGCCGGCCGCGTCGCGGTCGTACTGCATGAACACCAGGTTCCAGATCTCGATGTACCGATCGCCTTCGGCGTCGGGGGATCCGGGCGGCCCGCCCGGGACCTCCGGGCCGTGGTCGTAGAAGATCTCGCTGCACGGACCGCAGGGGCCGGTGTCGGCCATCTGCCAGAAGTTGTCGGACGCGTAGCGCGCGCCCTTGTTGTCGCCGATGCGCACGATGCGCTCGCGAGGAACGCCGATCTCGTTGGCCCAGATATCGTAGGCCGCGTCGTCTTCTGGTAGACGGTGACCCACAGCAGCTCGGGCGGCAGCCGATAGACCTGCGTCAGCAGCTCCCACGCGAAACCGATCGCCTCGCGCTTGAAGTAGTCGCCGAACGAGAAGTTGCCGAGCATCTCGAAGAACGTGTGGTGGCGCGCGGTGTACCCCACGTTCTCGAGGTCGTTGTGCTTGCCGCCGGCGCGCAGGCTGCGCTGCGAGCTGGTCGCGCGCTTGTACGGGCGATGCTCGCGGCCGGTGAACACGTCCTTGAACTGCACCATGCCGCTGTTGGTGAACAGCAGCGTCGGGTCGTTGGCCGGCACCAGCGGACTCGATGCGACGATCGTGTGCCCCTTCGATTCGAAGAAGCGCAGGAATTTCTCTCTGATCTCGGCCGACTTCATGGGATGCCCGGTCAAGCTTGCGGTTTTGCAGCGAGTTGATTTTTTCAGCGGAATTTGCGATTCTACCGAAATGCGGGCGGAAAAATGGCGCGCGCGGGGCACACCGCTCCCCGGAGCAGCGGCCCGCGCGGTCGCGTAAGGTCGCGACCATTCGCGTAAGGTTGCGACCATGAAAGCCGCCCTGAACGGAATCCGCGTCCTCGACCTCACCCGGGTGCTCGCCGGCCCCTGGTGCTCGCAGAACCTCGCCGACCTCGGCGCCGACGTGATCAAGGTCGAGCGCCCCGGCGCCGGCGACGACACCCGCGCCTGGGGCCCGCCGTTCCTGAAGGATCGCGAGGGACGCGACACGACCGACGCCGCCTACTACCTGGCCGCCAACCGCAACAAGCGCTCGGTGGAGATCGACCTGGCCTGCGCCGCCGGCCAGCAGGCCGTGCGCGAACTGGCCCGCTCGAGCGACGTGGTGCTCGAGAACTACAAGGTCGGCCAGCTGCGCAAGTACGGCCTCGACTACGCGAGCCTGGCGGGGGTGAATCCGCGCCTGGTCTACTGCTCGGTCACAGGGTTCGGCCAGACCGGGCCGTGGGCGCACCGCGCCGGCTACGACTTCATCATCCAGGCGCTCGGCGGCCTGATGTCGATCACCGGCGAAGCCGACGAGCGCCCCGGCGGCGGCCCGCAGAAAGTGGGCGTCGCGGTCTCCGACCTGATGACCGGCATGTACGCGACGCAGGCGGTGCTGGCCGCGCTGCTGCATCGCGAGCGCACCGGCGAGGGCCAGTACATCGACGTCGCGCTGCTCGACGTGCAGGTCGCGATGCTGGCCAACATGAACACCAATTTCCTGGTGAGCGGGCAACCGCCCGGGCGCTGGGGCAACGCGCATCCGAACATCGTGCCGTACCAGGCGTTTCATGCCGCCGACCAGTGGATCGTGGTGGCAGTGGGCAACGACGACCAGTACCGGCGCTTCTGCGAACTCGCCGACCGCCCCGACCTGTTCCGCGACGAACGCTTCGCGCGCAACAGTGACCGGGTGCGCAACCGCGACACGCTGGTGCCGCTGATCGCCGAGCTGCTCGCGCAGCGCCCCGCCGCGTGGTGGCTCGAGGCGCTCGAGGGCGCCGGCGTGCCCTGCGGCCCCATCAACGACCTGCGCCAGGTGTTCGACAACGAGCAGGTGCGCGCGCGCGGCCTGCGCATCGACATCGAGCGCGAGGACGCGGGCCCGGTGCCGCTGGTCGGCAGCCCGCTGAAAATGAGTGCGACGCCGCCGAGCTATCGGCTGCCGCCGCCGCGGCTGGGCGAGCACACCGCGCAGGTGCTGCGCGAGCTGCTCGGCTACGACGACGCCGCGATCGCCGCCGTGCGCGGCGCGCGCGCCCCTGACGAACCGAAGGAGAACGCCGATGACCGACCACCCCGCATTCAGCGGCCCGCGCCGCCGTTTCGCCGCCGTTGCCGGCGTGCTCGCAGCCGCGCTGTGCGCCGGCGCGGCGCCGGCTGCCGCGCAAGAGTGGCCGAACCGCCCGATCCGCTTCGTCGTCCCCTATCCGCCAGCCGGGCCGCTCGACCAGGTCGCCCGCGCGCTCGCCGAGAAGCTGCGCGATGCGCTCGGCCAGCCGCTGGTCGTCGAGAACCGGCCCGGCGCCGGCGGCAACATCGGCGCCGACCTGGTCGCCAAGGCCGCGCCCGACGGCTACGCGATCGTGATGGGCGCAGTGGCCACGCACGCGATCAATCCGTACCTGTACGCGAAGATGCCGTACGACGCCAATCGCGACTTCGCGCCGATCACGCGGGTCGCGACCGTGCCGAACGTGCTCGTGATGAACCCGCAGACCGCCGAGCGGCTCGGCGTGCGCAGCCTCGGCGACCTGATCGCGTACGCGCGCAAGAACCCGGGCAAGCTGAACTACGCGTCGGGCGGCAACGGCAGCGCCGGACACCTGGCCGGCGAGCTGCTCGGAGGCGCAGGCCGGCGTCAGCATGGTACACATCCCTTACGGCGGCGCGGCACCCGCGCAACTCGGCCTGCTCGCCGGGCAGACCGACCTGATGTTCGACAACCTGGCCTCGGCGACGCCGCAGATCCGCGCCGGCAAGCTGAAGGCGTTCGCGGTCACCACCGCGAAGCGCAGCAGCTTCTTCCCGGAACTGCCGACGGTGGCCGAAAGCGGACTGAAGGGCTTCGACATCAGCACCTGGTTCGGCGTGTTCGCACCCGCCGGCACGCCGAAGCCGATCGTCGATCGCCTGAACGCGGAGTTCACCCGCGCACTGTCGGCCCCGGACATCCGCGAGCGGCTGGCGCGCATGGGCGCCGAAGCCTCGCCGATGAGCCCGGAAGACTTCGCCGCGTTCGTGCGCGCCGAGCAGGCGAAGTACGAGCGCGTGGTCAAGGCCTCGGGAGCCCGTGTCGAATAGGGCTTGTGGATTGTGGAATCCACGCATGGCCCGATCGGGGCAGGCGCACTATCATCGGGGCCTTTCGCGCGCTGGCCCCGCATCTGCGCGCGACTGAACGACAAGAACGACGGAGACTGCGCCGATGCGCATACGCAACCAACGCGACTTCTGGTCCGGGGTGATGTTCCTGGTGCTGGGCGTTCTGTTCGTGATCTTCTCGCAGGCCTACCAGCTGGGCACGCCGGCGCGCATGGGGCCGGGGTTCTTTCCGACGATGCTGGGAGCGCTGATGGCGCTGCTGGGGCTGGGGATCGCATGGCGTGCGCTGTCGCGCTCGGGCGGCAAGGCCGACCTGGAGCCGGTGGGCTGGCGCGAGCTGTTCCTGGTGCTGGTGGCGGTCGGGGTGTTCGCTGCGGCGCTGCCGTACCGGGGATGGTGGTAGCGGTGACGCTGCTGATCGCCATCTCGGCGATGGCGAGCCACGAGTTCAGCTGGAAGGAGACGGCGATCTCGATCGTGGTGCTGCTGGTGATGTCCGAGCTGGTCTTCGTCAGGGGCCTGGAGCTGCAGTTCCCGGTGTTCCCGAAGTTCTTCACCCAGTAAGCCGGAAGCCACACCGATGGAACTGCTGCCGAACCTCGCGCTGGGCTTTGCCACCGCGCTCACGCTCACCAACCTGTTCTACTGCTTCGTGGGCGTGCTGCTGGGCACGCTGATCGGCGTGCTGCCGGGCATCGGGCCGCTGGCCACGATCGCGATGCTGCTGCCGATCACCTACAAGCTCACCGACCCCACCACGGCGCTGATCATGCTCGCCGGCATCTACTACGGCGCGCAGTACGGGGGCTCGACCACCGCGATCCTGGTGAACCTGCCCGGGGAGACTTCCTCGGTGGTCACCACGCTCGACGGCTACCAGATGGCGCGCCAGGGCCGTCCCGGGCCGGCGCTGTCGATCGCCGCGATCGGCTCGTTTTTCGCCGGCACCGTGGCCACGCTGCTGATCGCCGGCTTCGCCCCGCCGCTGGCCGAGGTGGCCTTCAAGTTCGGCCCGGCCGAGTACTTCTCGCTGATGGTGCTGGGCCTGATCGCGGCGGTGGTGCTCGCGCACGGCTCGATCCTCAAGGCACTCGCCATGGTGGTGTTCGGGCTGCTCATCGGCATGGTGGGCACCGACGTGAACTCGGGCGTGGCGCGCTTCTCCTTCGACATCCCCGAGCTCACCGACGGCATCGAGTTCGCCGCGGTGGCCATGGGCATCTTCGGCTTCGGCGAGATCATCTGCAACCTCGAGCAGCGCGAGAACCGCGAGATCTTCACCAAGCGGGTCGGGCGGCTGCTGCCCAGCATGGCCGAGTTCAGGGCCTCGATCGCGCCGATCGTGCGCGGCACGGCGCTGGGCTCGTTCCTGGGCATCCTGCCGGGCGGGGGCGCCGTGCTCTCGTCGTTCACCTCCTACGCGATCGAGAAGAAGCTCTCGAAGACGCCCGAGCGCTTCGGCAAGGGCGCGATCGAGGGCGTGGCCGGCCCCGAGTCGGCCAACAACGCGGGCGCGCAGACCTCGTTCATCCCGATGCTCACGCTGGGCATCCCCACCAACGCGGTGATGGCGCTGATGGTGGCCGGCATGATGATCCACAACATCCAGCCCGGCCCGCAGGTGATGACCAGCAACCCGAGCCTGTTCTGGGGGCTGATCGCCTCGATGTGGGTGGGCAACCTGATGCTGGTGATCCTGAACCTGCCGCTGATCGGCATCTGGATCAAGCTGCTCACGGTGCCCTACCGGATCCTGTATCCGGCGATCCTGCTGTTTTGCTGCGTGGGGGCGTACTCCATCAACAACAACGTCTTCGACGTCTTCGTCACCATCCCCTTCGCGATCCTCGGCTACGTGTTCCGCAAGCTCGACTGCGAGCCCGCGCCGCTGCTGCTGGGCCTGGTGCTGGGCAAGCTGATGGAGGAGTACCTGCGCCGCGCGATGACCATCTCGCGCGGCGACTGGTCGGTGTTCGTCACCCGGCCGCTGTCGGCCACGCTGCTGGCCATCGCCGCGGTGCTGCTGGTCATCGTCTTCCTGCCCGCCATCGCGAAGAAACGCGACGAGGCGTTCGCCGAGGAAGAAACCTGAAGGCGCCGACGGCGTGCCTGCCATCGGCACGCTGCCGCGCGCAGCGAAAAAAAACGCGACTCTGCGAGTCGCGCTTCCTCCCCGGGATTCGAATGTTCTGGCCGGGCCTCTCTCGGGGGCTCCGGCGCGGCTCAGCCCTGCTTGCGCCGGGCCAGGCCGAGGCCGATCAGGCCGATACCCAGCAGCGCGGCGGTCGCCGGCAGCGGCACGTTGACGTACGCGTGGTTGTCGGTTTCGAACGCGTAGTTGGTGGAGGTCATCCGCACCGTGTCGAACAGCGGCAGGTCGAAGAAGTTGAAGTAGGTCGCGAGGCTCTGCGTGCCGGTCGGCGAAGTGGCAGCCAGCGCGGCCGCCTGCGTGCCGGTGAAGCTGAAGACCTCGCTGCCGCCGTTCAGGAAGCTGACCGTGTTGTAGGCGTCGATCGAGCCCCAGTAGAACCCGTAGTAGTTGTAGTCACCGCCCAGCGCGATATCGACCGAGCCGGACGACTGCCCCGAAGGCACCGTGAGGTAGTCGGAAGTGTTGGCGTTTGGCCCGGAATTCGGCGGCGCGGCGTAGAGCCCGCTGCTCGAGCCCGAAACGATGCCGTAGCTGCCGGTGTGGGACACCCCGGACGGCAACGCGCTGTCGAAGTCGATGGTGGTCGTGCCGGCGACGGACGTCACCTCGCCGTTCGGGTCGTTGGCGCTGCCGCCGGTGGTGACGGTCGCCGCCTGCAGGGTGCCGGCTGCAAGGACGGCCGCGGCAGCGATCAGGCTTCGGTTCATCAGTGATCGGGGCATCGGTGATTCTCCCAGCTACAGTGCAATATATCTTCCTGCCGATCTCGGAGCAATATCCGGGCCATACTTGGCGAATCCATTGATAATCAACTAGATATGAATCGATGGCGATCCCAAGTCGCGAAGTCGGGAGCCCGATTGTAAGATCCACCGACAGGACATTTTCCGCAATTGCACATGGCGACATGAATCCCGCAACCGAGCGCTCCGCCGATTGCCTCGATCCGATGCCGACGGTGCTCGCCTTCGACGTCTTCGGCACCGTCGTCGACTGGTACGGCTCGATCGAGCGGGAGGTCGCGGCGCTCGGTCTCGGCATCGACGCGGGCGCCTTCGCGCTGGCCTGGCGCGCCGGCTACCGGCCCGCGATGGCACGCGTGCGCAGCGGCGCTCTTGGCTGGACGAAGATCGACGCGCTGCACCGGATGATCCTCGACGAGATCCTCGAACGCTTCGGCGTCGGCGATCGGCTCGACGAGGCCGCACGCCGCTCGCTGAACCTCGTCTGGCACCGGCTCGATCCGTGGCCCGACGTCGCCGAGGGGCTGAACCGGTTGCGCGAGCGCTTCACGGTGTGCACGCTGTCCAATGGCAACCTGGGCCTGCTCGCCGACCTGTCGCGGCACGCCGGCCTGCACTGGGACCTGATCCTGTCGGCCGAGGTGTTCCGCCACTACAAGCCCGACCCGCAGACCTACCTCGGCGTCTGCGAGGTCTTCGACATCGAGCCGGCGCGGATGATGCTGGTGGCCGCGCACCACGACGACCTGGAGGCGGCGCGCGCCTGCGGCTGCCGCACCGCGTTCATCGAGCGACCGCTCGAATACGGGCCCGCGGTCGCCAACGACGTCGCGCCGCGCGCCGGCAACGACCTGCACGCGCGCGACCTGCGCGACCTCGCGCGCCAGCTCGGCTGTTGAGAACGTGTGAACGCAGCCGATCGGCGGCGGGCGAGCGCGATTTCCATTATCGTGACGCCTGCCGCGAGCCTGCCCGCCCCGCGCGATCGGCATGGATCGACAAAGTGAAAGAGGAATCCGGAAATGACGAGCAAGCAGTACGAATCGGTCGCGCCGCACAAGGTCGCCTTCCTCGGCCTGGGCGTGATGGGCTACCCGATGGCCGGCCACCTGAAGCGCGCCGGCCACTCGGTGACGGTCTACAACCGCACCGCAGCGAAAGCCGAGCAATGGGCCGGCGAATACGCGGGTGGGGCCGGCGTGGCGACCGCGCCGACGCCGCGGCAGGCTGCCCACGAGGCCGACATCGTGTTCGCCTGCGTCGGCAACGACGACGACCTGCGTTCGGTGGTGCTCGGCGAGCACGGTGCATTGGCCGGCATGAAACCCGGAGCGGTGTTCGTCGACAACACGACGGCGTCCGCAGCGGTGGCGCGCGAGCTTCATGAAGTCGCGAAGAGCCGCGGGCTGCACTTCGTCGATGCGCCGGTGTCCGGCGGACAGGCCGGGGCAGTCAACGGCCTGCTCACCGTGATGTGCGGCGGCGAGCCGGCGGCGTTCGAGCGCATTCGCCCGGTGGCCATGGCCTTCGCGCGCGCCTGCACGCTGGTGGGCGGACCGGGCGCCGGACAGCTCGCGAAGATGGTCAACCAGATCTGCATCGCGGGGCTGGTGCAGGGACTGTCCGAAGGCGTGAACTTCGGCCTGGCTTCCGGCCTCGACATGAAACTGGTGCTCGAAGTGATCGGCAAGGGCGCCGCGCAGTCGTGGCAGATGGACAACCGCGGCACGACGATGGTCGACGGCAAGTTCGACTTCGGTTTCGCGGTCGACTGGATGCGCAAGGACCTCGGCCTGTGCCTGGACGAAGCCAGGCGCAACCGCGCGCCGCTGCCGGTGACCGCGCTGGTCGACCAGTTCTATGCAGACGTGCAGCGCATGGGCGGCGGACGCTGGGATACTTCCAGCCTGATCCGGCGCCTGCGCGACCACTGAACACCCCAACGAGGACTCTCCATGCCCTACCAGACCACGGCCTCCGGGCTCCAATACGACGACGTGACGCCGGGGAGCGGCGAGGAAGCGCGCGCCGGGCGGCACGTGCGCGTGCACTACACCGGCTGGCTCTACGAGAACGGCCAGGCCGGGCGCAAGTTCGACTCGAGCAAGGATCGCGGCGAGCCGTTCGTCTTCCCGCTGGGCGCGGGCCAGGTGATCCGCGGCTGGGACGAGGGCGTGGCCGGCATGCGGGTCGGCGGCACGCGCCGGCTGGTGATTCCGCCGCAGCTGGGCTACGGCGCGCGCGGCGCGGGCGGCGTGATTCCGCCCAATGCGACGCTGCTCTTCGAAGTGGAGCTGCTCGGGCTCTGACGCCCCCGGCTACAATGGCGGGTTTGCCTGTCTTGCCACCGAACCCGACGACGGCCCCATGAGTTCCGCCCCCGATTCGCCGCGCGCAACGGCCCCGAGCAACTTCATCCGCGCGATCGTCGACGAGGACCTGCGCGTCGGCAAGTACGCCGAGCGGCGCTGGGGGGGCGAACCGGGGCCGGCCGAGCTGCATCGCGACGCGCTGCCCGACCCGGCGGCGATCCGCACGCGCTTTCCGCCCGAGCCCAATGGCTACCTGCACATCGGCCACGCGAAGTCGATCTGCCTGAACTTCGGCCTCGCGCGCGACTACGGCGGGCGCTGCCATCTGCGCTTCGACGACACCAACCCCGAGAAGGAAGAGCAGGAATACGTCGACTCGATCGTCGACGCGGTGCGCTGGCTCGGCTTCGAATGGCGCGACGAGCAGGAAGACAACCTGTACTACGCGAGCGACTACTTCGACGAGCTGTACCGGATGGCCGAAGCGCTGGTCGAGGCCGGTCACGCCTACGTCGATTCGCAGACGGCCGAACAGGTGCGCGAGACGCGCGGCACCCTCACCGAACCGGGGCGCGACTCGCCGTACCGCAACCGCAGCCCGCAGGAAAACCTGCAACTGCTGCGCGAGATGCGCGACGGCCGGCACGCCGAGGGCACGCACGTGCTGCGCGCGAAGATCGACATGCGCTCGCCGAACCTGAACCTGCGCGATCCGGCGCTCTACCGGATCCGCTTCGCGTCGCATCACCGCACCGGCGACAAGTGGTGCATCTACCCGATGTACGACTACGCGCACCCGATCGAGGATGCGCTCGAGAACATCACGCACTCGATCTGCACGCTCGAGTTCGAGGATCATCGCCCGCTGTACGACTGGCTGCTCGAGCGACTGGCCGATGGGGGTTTCTTCACGCGCCCGCTGCCGCAGCAGATCGAGTTCGCGCGCCTGAACCTCAGCTACACCGTCACCAGCAAGCGCAAGCTGCAGCAGCTGGTCGAACTCGGGCTGGTCGACGGATGGGACGACCCGCGCATGCCGACGCTGGCCGGCCTGCGCCGCCGCGGCTACACGCCCGAGGCGATCCAGCTGTTCGCCGAGCGCACCGGCGTGTCGAAGGCGAACTCCTGGATCGACATGGGTGCGCTCGAGCAGGCGCTGCGCGACGATCTCGAGGGCAAGGCCTCGCGCGCGATCGCGGTGCTCGACCCCCTCAGGCTCGTCCTCGTCAACTGGCCCGCCGAGCGGATCGAGCCCTGCGAGGCTCCGGTGCACCCGCAGCGCCCCGAGCTGGGGCGGCGGCGCTTTCCGTTCGCGCGCGAGTTGTGGATCGAGCGCGAGGATTTCGCCGAGCAGCCGCCCAAGGGCTTCTTCCGGATGTTCCCGGGCAATCGGGTGCGCCTGCGCTACGGCTACGTGGTCGAGTGCACCGGCTTCGAGAAAGACGCCGACGGACGCGTCACCGAAGTGCGCGCCGAAGTGCTCGAAGACTCGAAATCGGGCACGCCGGGCTCGGACGCGTACAAGGTCAAGGGCAACCTGCACTGGGTGGCCGCGCACGCCGCGGTCGACGCCGAGGTGCGCCTGTACGATCGCCTCTTCGACCAGCCGCATCCCGACGCGGGCGGGCGCGACTACCGCGAAGCGCTGAACGCCGACTCGAAGCGCCTGGTGCGCGCGATGCTCGAGCCCTCGCTGGCCGGCACGCCCCCCAAGGCGCGCTACCAGTTCGAGCGGCACGGCTATTTCGTCGCCGATCGCGTCGACTCGAAGCCCGGCGCGCCGGTCTTCAACCGGGTGGTGACGCTGAAAGACTCCTGGGGCGGCGGACGCTGAGCGTTCGGCACCCGCGCCGCGGCAGCGCGCCGCGCGTTCAGCGCCCGAGCGCGGCGTCGCCCACGAACGGGTTGCTCGCCCGCTCCTCGCCGAAGGTGGACATCGGCCCGTGCCCCGGAACGAAGGCGACGTCGTCGCCCAGCGGCCACAGCTTGTCGGTGATCGAGGCGACGAGCGTGGCGTGATCGCCGCGCGGAAAATCGGTGCGGCCGATCGAGCCCTGGAACAGCACGTCGCCGACGATCGCCAGCCGGCTCGGCGCGTGAAAGAAGATCACGTGGCCCGGCGTGTGGCCCGGGCAATGACGCACTTCGAGCGTCTGCCCGCCGAAGGCGACCGTGTCGCCGTCCTCGAGCCAGCGATCGGGCTCGAACGCGGCCAGGTGCGGAAAGCCGAACATCTTGCCCTGGCTCGGCAGCTGCTCGATCCAGAAGCGGTCCTCGCGCTGCGGGCCTTCGATCGGCACCCGGTGACGTTGCGCGAACTGCCCGGCCTGGCCGCAATGATCGATGTGGCCGTGCGTGAGGAACACTTTCTCGAGCGTGGCGCTCTCGCTGCGCAGCGCCGACTCGATGCGCTCGAGGTCGCCGCCGGGGTCGATCGCGACGGCCTTGCCGGTGCGCTCGCACACCAGCACCGAGCAGTTCTGCATGAAGGGCGTGACGGGAACGATCAGGAGCTTCATCGGCGCATTATCGCCCGGCCGGCCCGGTTTTCTTCGCCGTCCAGGCGCAGTTGCGCAGCGCCTCGAGCGGCACCACGCGCAGCGCCGCCTCGTGGGTCGCCTCGAGCACCACCGGCGGCGCGACGCCTGCCTCCCAGGCCTCGAGCCAGCGCGCCGCGCACAGGCACCAGCGGTCGCCCGGCTTCAGGCCCGCGAAGCGCCACTGCAGCTGCGGCGTGACCAGGTCGTTGCCGCGCGCCAGCGAGAACGCGAGGAACTCCTCGGTCACGCGCACGCACACCGTGTGCTGCCCCGGATCGTCCGGGCCGGTCTCGCAGCATCCGGTGCGCGTGTAGCCGGTGAGCGGATCGAACGAGCAGGCCTGCAGCGGGCCGCCCAGCACGTTTTTCGGTGGCTCGTGTTCGTTCATGGCAGGAAAAGTCCGCGGCGCCGCTGTGAATCCTGCTTCTCTTATACCATCGCGGGCAATTCCCTCCTGCCTGCGAAGCCGCGCGTGCCCGCGCGGGCCGCGTGGGCGCCACCCGCGCTGCGTGCCAGCTCCGATGTCGACGACACCGTTTCCGCTCCATCCGCCGATCGCCGAACTGCTCGCCTCGTTCCAACGCGGCACCTGCTCGCCGCCCGAGCTCGCCGAAGCCTGCCTGGCGCGGATCGATGCGCACGACGCGGCGGTCAACGCGCTGCCGACGCGCGTGGCGCGACACGAAGTGATCGAGCGCGCCGAGCGCATGCAGCGAAGCATCGCCCGCGGCGAAGCGGTGGGCGCACTCGCCGGGCTGCCGTATTGCGCGAAGGACATGCATCGCACCGCCGGCCTGCGCACCACCTTCGGCTCGCCGATCTTCGCCGACCACGTGCCCGCCGGGAACGATCCGGTGGTGCAGCGCCTGCTCGACGCCGACACGATCCTGGTGGCGAAATCGAACACCCCCGAGTTCGCCGCCGGCGCGCAGACCTTCAACCCGGTGCTCGGCAAGACCCGCAACCCGTTCGACCTGTCGCGCACGGTCGGCGGCTCCTCGGGAGGTGGCGCGGCCGCGCTCGCCTGCGGCATGACGATCGTCGCCGACGGCTCCGACCTCGGCGCGAGCCTGCGCAACCCGGCGAGCTTCTGCGGCGTGGTCGGCCTGCGCCCATCGTCGCGCTGCGATCCGGCGCTGCGCAGCGGCGCCGACGCGTTCGGCACGCTGAACCAGATCGGCGCGATGGCCGCCCGCGTGGCCGACCTGCGCTGCATCGAGCGCGCGATCCGCGCGCCGGCCGAGCGACGGCCGCTCGCCGACTGGATCACGCAGCTCGACGCCGAAGCGACGGTGCGCCGCACGCGCGCCGCGCGCCCGCTGCGACTCGCATGGTCGATCGACTGCGGCGGCGCGATGGCCGTCGGCGCGCCGGTTCGCGACGCGATCTCGCGTGCGATCGGCTGCCTGCGCGAGCAGGGCGTCGAACTGGTCGAAGCCTGGCCCGACTTCGAAGGCGCCGACGACTGCTTCCAGGTGTTGCGCGCGGCGTACTTCGTCGAGAACTTCGCCGGCCTGTACCGAGAGCATCGGGCGCTGATGAAGGACACGGTCGCCCGGAACGTCGAGCAGGGCCTGGCGCTCGGTGCCGAACGCATCGCCGACGCGGCGCGCGCGCGCTCGCGCATCTTCGCGAACGTGGCCGCCTTCCTGCGCGGCTTCGACGCATGGCTGCTGCCCACCACGCAGGTGCTGCCGTTCGCGCACGAGATCGCGTACCCGACGCGAATCGACGACCGGCCGCTCGCGACCTATATCGACTGGGTCGCGAGCTGCTACTGGATCACGGTCAGCGGCCATCCGGGCCTCACGGTGCCGGCAGGCTTCGCGCGCGAAGCGCCCGGCGAGCCGCTGCTGCCGGTGGGCCTGCAGCTGGTGGGGCACTTCGACCGCGACGAAGCGCTGCTCGACGCGGGCGAGCGCATCGAGACGCTGCTGGCGCCGCTCGGCGCTGCGCATCGCGGCACGCTCGGCGCCTGATTCCTTGCCGCGCCCTCGGCGCGGCAGTGTCACAGGATCGCCGGTCGATCCGGCAACTCGTTCGCCCCGCCCTCGGCCGCCGGGAAGGCCTCGATCAGCAGCCGGTGGATGCGCTCGATCGCCGCGATCGTCCCTCGCTCGAAGTCGCCGCCGCGATAGGCGGCGGCCAGCAGCTCGCACACCTCGCGCCAGCGCGCCGGCGCAATCGCCGCCGCGGCCGCGCGATCGGCGACGATCTCCACCGCGCGATCGGCCCACAGCACGTACAGCAGCACGCCGTTGTTCGCGGCCGTGTCCCAGACGCGCAGCGCGCCGAACGCCTCGAGCGCGCGATCGCGCGGCGTGCGGCCGCGCCAGACCTCGCGCAGCGGCAGCGACGCCTCGATCGCGATCCGCAACTCGGCCGAATGCGCGCGCTCGCCCTGTCCGATCGCCTCCTCGACGCGGGCGAGCAGGTCGTCGTGGAACACGCGCCGCACGGAGCGTGCTTCGTTCAGCAGATGCGACCAACTGCGCGCGAGCCTGCCTGCCGCCATCACCAGCCCCCCGAGGCGCCGCCGCCGCCGAAGCCGCCCCCTCCTCCGCGGAATCCGCCTCCTCCGCCGAAGCCTCCGCCGCCGCCGAAGCCTCCGCCTCCTCCGCCGAAGCCGCCCGGAAAGCCGCCCGGCCCGGAGCGCCGGTGTGACGCCCGACCTGTCCCATCCTGCCCCCGGCGAACGACAGCAGCACCAGGAACAGCAGGAGGCCGCCAATCGCCGCCAGCAGCAGCGGGGCGCCGAGCATCCACGCGGCGGCGCCGCCCAGCGCGCCGCCGAGCGTCGAGCCGAACAGCCGGCCGAACACCTGGCGCACGAATACGGCGACGACGAACGCGCCGAGCAGGATCGCCAGCCAGTTGGCCGGCTCGGCCTCACGCTGGCCCGCCGGCTCGGACCAGGCAGGCGGCAGCGACTCGCCTTCGATCAGCCGGCCGATGTCGGCGACGGCCGCCTGCAGCCCGCCTGCGAAGTCACCCTGCCGGAAGCGCGGAGCGATCGTCTCGGCGATGATCCGCCGCGCATACGCATCGGGAATCGCGCCCTCGAGATCGTAGCCGACCTCGATGCGCACCTTGCGGTCGTCTTTCGCGACCAGAAGCAGCACGCCGTCGTCGACGCGCTTGCCGTCGGCCTCGCCGCGGCCGAGCTTCCAGGCCTCGGCGACGCGGATACCGAACTGCTCGATCGCCTCGGGCTGCGTCGTGGCGACGATCAGGATCGCGACCTGCGAACCCTTGCGCTGCTCGATCGCCTCGAGCTCGCCCGCGAGCGCCTGCTTCTGCGCGGCGGTAAGCGTGGCGGTCAGGTCGGCCACCCGGCCGGTGAGCGGCGGCACCGGCTGCAGCGGCTGCGCGAGGGCGGCGAGCGCCAGCCCGAGCCACAGCAGCAGCGCCGCGACCGCGCGAAAACCCGGGTTCACGTGCTCCGCCCTGCGTTGCCGCGCGCGTGCTCGCCGCGCCGCGACCCGGCGCTCATTTCGGCGCGCTGGCCGGCCGATCGAAGTTCACCGTCGGCGGCTTCGCGATCGCGGCCTCGTTCTCGACCGTGAACTGCGGCCTGGCCGCATAACCGAACGCCATCGCGGTGAGGTTCACCGGGAACTGGCGCACCAGCACGTTGAACTGCTGCACCGAATCGATGTAGCGCTTGCGCGCGACCGCGATCCGGTTCTCGGTGCCCTCGAGTTGCGCCTGCAGGTCGCGAAAATTGGCGTCGGACTTCAGCTGCGGATAGTTCTCGCTGACCACCAGCAGCCGCGACAGCGCACTGCCCAGCCCGGCCTGCGCCTGCTCGAACTGCGACAGCGATGCCGGATCGGCCGGATCGACCTTGATCTGCCCGACGCGCGAGCGCGCCTCGGTGACCGCGATCAGCACGTCGCGCTCCTGCTCGGCGAAGCCCTTCACCGTGTTCACCAGGTTGGGGATCAGGTCGGCGCGGCGCTGGTACTGGTTGATCACTTCGGACCAGGCCGACCGGGTCGCTTCGTCGGCCGATTGAATCTGGTTGTAGCCGCATCCCGACAGGCCGATCGCCAGCACGATCGCGCCCAGGACCTCGATGATTCGTCGCATGGTGTCTGCCCCCGAACGATGACCCGCCGAGTTTAGCGCCTGTCGGGACGCACCCGTCTTCGCACAGCCCGCGGCGCGGGCGCAGCGCGCCTCAGGCGCGCAGCTGCGCGAACCGCTGCCGGAACTTCGCCACCTTGGGCGACACGACCGCCCGGCAGTAGCCCTGGTGCGGGTTGCGCTCGAAGTAGCGCTGGTGGTGCGGCTCGGCCGGATACCATCGCCCCAGCGGCACGAGCTGCGTGACGATCGGCGCATCGAAGACGCGCTCGCGCTCGAGCCGGTCGATCGCGTCGCGCGCGTCGCGCTGCTGCGCCTCGTCGACGAAGAAGATCGCCGAGCGGTACTGCGAGCCCACGTCGTGGCCCTGGCGATCGGGCGTGGTCGGGTCGTGGATGCCGAAGTAGATGCCGAGCAGGTCGCGGTAGCCGATTCTCTGCGCGTCGAATTCGATGCGCACCGCCTCGGCGTGCCCGGTGCGGCCGCCGCAGACTTCCTCGTAGGAGGGATCGGACAGCGTGCCGCCGCAATAACCCGACTCGACCGACAGCACGCCCTTCACCTCGAGGAAGACCGCCTCGAGGCACCAGAAGCATCCGCCGGCGAGCACCGCCACCTGCCTGTCCATCGAAGAGCCCTCCGGAATTCGTTGCCCGCGTTCAGTGCGCGCGCGCCGCGAGCAGCTGCGCCTTGCGCTCGGCCTCCTCCTTCGCGCGCCGCACCGTCGTGTGCAGCTGCGTCGCGCCGGTGTGGTACTGCACCGGCCAGCCGATTCCGCGGAAGTCGTACTCGGCCGCCGCGTGCAGCGTGAAGTACGGATCGGCCAGGTGCGGCCGCGCGAGCGCCACCAGGTCGGCGCGCCCGGAGATCAGCAACGTGTTCACCTGGTCGGCCGTGGTGATCGCGCCCACCGCCATCGTCGCGATGCCGGCCTCGAGCCGCACCTGCTCCGAGAACGCCGCCTGGTACATGCGCCCGTACACCGGCTTCGAGGCCGGATCGGTCTGGCCGGTGGAGACGTCGATCAGGTCGCAGCCGGTGGCCTTCATCGCGCGCGCGATCTCCACGGTGTCGGCACCTGTAGTACCGCCCGGGATCCAGTCGGTGGCCGAGACCCGCACGCTCATCGGCTTTTTGCGCGGCCAGACCGCGCGCACCGCCTCGAACACTTCGAGCGGGTAGCGCATCCGGTTGGCGAGCGAACCGCCGTACGCGTCGCGGCGACGGTTGGTGATCGGCGACAGGAAGCTCGCCAGCAGATAGCCGTGCGCCATGTGCAGTTCGAGCATGTCGAA
Source organism: Burkholderiaceae bacterium (assembly GCA_027493945.1). Classification (GTDB taxonomy): domain Bacteria; phylum Pseudomonadota; class Gammaproteobacteria; order Burkholderiales; family Burkholderiaceae_E; genus Zeimonas. The sequence continues at coordinate 2,967,127 of JAOSJU010000001.1, forward strand.
ACCCGCGCGGTCGGCGCGGATCGCCGCGCTGCAGAACTGCGCGATCGTTTCGTCCATGTCGTCGCGGCTCATCTCCCGCGGCACTGGTTGACGCCGTCGCGATACGGCAGCGGCGACGGCGACAGCAGCGGCCAGTTGCGCTCGCCGCCCGACTCGTCGATCGGCCAGTCGGCCTGTTCCCAGCCGACCTGGGTCGAACCCTTGCGGCCCGCGTGGCCGATCTGCATGCAGATCTTCGCTTCGGTGTTCGCGTGCACGAAGTCGACGATCCGCGCGAAGGCCTGCGCCTGCTCGTCGTTCCACAGCCCGGTGCATCCGGGCGTGATCCGGCCTTCGGGCGACACGCAGGTCATTTCGACGAAGACCAGCCCCGCGCCGCCGAGCGCTCGCGAACCGTAGTGCACCAGGTGCCAGTCGTTGGGCACGCCGTCGATCGCCGAGTATTGCGCCATCGGCGACACCGCGACGCGGTTCGGCACCCACATCTCGCGCAGCCGGAACGGCGCGAACATCGGCGGCGCATCCACCCACGCGGGCCGGCCGGAGTCGGCAATGCCGAGCCCCTTCGCCTGGTCGCGGTTCCACCACTCGGTGGCTTCCTTGACCACTTCGGGGTCGCGAAGCCGCAGGTTCTCGTAGGTGATCTGCTTGCTGCGGGTGAGCAGCGACACGTGGAACTGCGTCGGCGACATGTGCCAGAAGCGGCGCACGTTCTCGAACCAGACCAGCGACACGTTGGCCGAGTGCTGGATGCGCCCCACTTCGTCGCGGCGCGCCTCCCCGTAGGCAGCCAGCGCGGCGTCGATCTGCGCGGCGCGCCCCGCCGTGCCGCCGCGGACGTGCGCGACCATCGCCTGGTTCAGCGCGATCGCGTCCTCGAGCGCGAGCTTGGTGCCCGAGCCGATCGTGAAGTGCGCGGTGTGCGCGGCGTCGCCCAGCAGCACGAACGGCGTGTCGCCGTCGCGGTGCCGCCAGCTGCCGCAGCTGATCGTCGGAAACTGGCGCCAGAACGAGCGGTTGGCGAGCACGCGCGCGCCGTTCAGGTCGTCGGCGAAGATTCTTTCGACCAGCGCGACCGTCGCCGCCTCGTCCTGGATTCCCAGCCCCGACGCGAGAAACGCATCGTTGGTGGTCTCGATCACGATCGTGCTCTCGCCGGGCGTGTACTGGTAGGCGTGCATGTTCCAGATGCCGCCGGGGCCTTCGCGGAAGCTGTAGTAGAAGCCGGGCAGGTCCATCTTCGCGCCGAGCCAGACGAAGCGGTTGGTGCGCAGGTCGACGCTCGGCGCGAAGTGCGCCTTCCAGCCTTCGCGCACCGCGCTGTTGATGCCGTCGGCCGCCACGACCAGGTCGGCGCCGCGATGCGCGTGCACGCCCGCGTCTTCGGTCTGGTAGCGCACCTCGATGCCCAGTTCGCCGGCGCGCCGCTGCAGGATCTGCAGCAGCGTGAGGCGCCGCACCCCCGAAAAGCCGTGCCCCGAGGACTTCAGCACCTGTCCCTTGTACTGCACGTAGATGTCGTCCCAGTACGCGAAGTTGCCGGCGATTTCGCGATGCGTCGGCTCGTCGGCCTCGCGCAGGTTGCCCAGCGTCTCGTCCGAGAGCACGATGCCGAACCCGAAGGTGTCGTCGGGGCGGTTGCGCTCGACGACCCCGATCTTCGCCACCGGAAACGACTTCTTCAGCAGGATCGCCGAATACAGTCCCGCGGCCCCGCCGCCGATCACGTCGATGCGCATCTGGTTGTCCCCTCACCAGGTTGGATCCGCGGCCGCTTGCCGCACAATTGCTTTAAGTCTAAAGTATTTCCGGGCCCGCCGTACAGGTGGCGGTCCGTTCCAATGGAGTCACGAAATGCACAGGACCCTCCTGCAGCCGAAAGGCTGGGCAGCGCCGCGCGGGTATGTGAACGGCATCGCCGCGCGCGGTACCGTGGTGTCGATCGCCGGACAGGTCGGCTGGAACGAGCAGTGCCGGTTCGAAACCGACGACTTCGTCGGCCAGGTGCGCCAGGCGCTCGCAAATGTGCGGGCGGTGCTGGCCGAGGCCGGCGGCGGCCCCGAGCACATCGTCAGGATGACCTGGTACCTGACCGACCGGCGCGACTACCTCGACGCAGGCAAGCCGCTGGGCGCCGCATGGCGCGAGTTCATGACCGACGCCGAAGGCACGGTGCACTACCCGGCGATGACCGCGGTGCAGGTGGTCGCGCTGATGGAAGAGCGCGCGAAGATCGAGATCGAGGCCACCGCGGTGGTGCCGGTGCCGATGTAGGCGGCTACTGGACGAGCGGCGTGTCGGCGGCGTCGAGATCGACGCCTTCGAGCGTCGCCTGCGCCGCGAGCAGCCTCAGGTACTGGCGCAGCGCGGTGGTCCAGGCCTGCTGGCGCAACGCGAGCGCCACCGCGCCGCGCACCGTCTCGTAGGGCTGCGTGAGCCCGGGCTCGCGCGCCAGCACCTCCACCACGTGCAGGCCGAATCGGCTTCGCACCAGCCGCGCCAGCACGCCGACCACCGGCTGCCCGAACAGCTCGCGCGCGAACTCGGGCGCGCAGTCGGCGGCGCGCAGCCATCCGAGCGCGCCGCCCGCGGCGCCGCTGGGGCAGTTCGACCACTCGCGCGCTGCAGCGGCGAACGCGTCGTCGTCCTCGCCGAGTCCACCGTCTGGCCCCGCCGCGTCGTCGCCGGCGCTACCTCCGTCGTGGCATCGCAGCTTCAGCAGCAGCTGCTCCGCACGCGGCAGCAGCGCATTGACGTCGACGCCGGGCGTGACCGCGAACAGGACGTGGCGCGCGAGCACCCGCTCGCCGCTCGCGTAACGCGCCGGGTTCGCGGCATGGTGCCTGCGGCAATCCTCGTCGGAGGGCTCGGGCACGCGCAGTTCGCGCTCGAAAGCAGCGCCTCGATCGCCGCCGCCGCCGCTTCGCTCGTCACGCCGTCGTCGCTGGCCGCGTCGTCGGACGCGAGCAGGCCGGCGCGCTGCGCCTGCTGCCGCAGCAACTCGGTGCAGGCTCGCCGGCGCAGCTCCGCGGCATCGAGCGGCGCGCCGAGGGCATGCAGCGCGACGCCGTCGACCCGCGCGACGCCCTCGGCCCGTGCCGTGCCTGCGTCCTGCCCGATGCCCTCGTTTCGCGCCGCGCCATTCGCGGCCGAAGGGGCCGCCGCCTGCCTGTGAAGCTCCACGATCGCCATCTGCCGACCTCCCGTTGTCGAACTCGCCAGCGCGCGCCGCGTGCCCGCGACGCTCAGGCGCCACCCATCCGGCGCGCCGCCGGCCGGTCGTGGCCCGGCGGCAGGTTCAGCCTGCGCGCGCGCACCAGCTGGTACGGGCGGAACAGGTAGGCGAGCGACGCGAATCCGCTCCAGACGTGCACCAGCCGCGTGAACGGGAAGACGAGGAACACCGTCATGCCGAGCACCATGTGCAGCTTGAACACCGGGTTCGCGCCGACCATCAGTTCGGCGGCGCCGGGGCGGAACGTGACGATGCGCTGCGCCCAATCGGCGAGCACCAGCATCATGCTGCCGTCCGGGTGCTGGCCCGACAGCGGGATGGTCGCCAGCCCCAGCACGAGCTGCGCCCAGAACAGCCACAGCAGCATCAGGTCGCTCGGCCCGGAGATTGCGCGGATCCGCGCATCGCTCATGCGCCGGTACAGCAGCAGCGTAAGCCCCACCAGCCCCAGCACGCCGGCAATGCCGCCCGACACCATCGCCAGCACCTGCTTGGCGCCGGCGCCGATGAACGGCTCGTAAACGAAGTGCGGGGTGAGCATCCCGACAAAATGCCCGAAGAACAGGAACAGCACGCCGATGTGGAACAGGTTGCTGCCCCAGCGCAGCTGCCCGGCGCGCAGCAGCTGCGAGGAGTCGCTCTTCCAGGTGTACTGGTCGCGGTCGAAGCGGATCAGGCTGCCGACGAAGAACACCGTCAGGCAGACGTACGGGTAGATCGCGAAGAAGAAGGTGTTCATGAAGTTCATCGCCGGACTCCCTGGCGAAACGGCGCGGCGAAGGGGCGCGCGCCACGGTCGGTTCCCGCGCCCGGCGTTCTGGGCACGAGATGGATCGGTTGCGCGCCGTCGGGGCGCGCCTGGCCGCGGGTCGAGCAACCGTCGAAAGCGGGCGGCTCGGCCCAGGCCTCGTCGATCGGCTCGTCGGGCGGCAGCGTCACGTGGCGCACGCGCTCGCCGGCCAGTTCGAGCACCGCGGCGAGCACCGCCGCATGGCGGCTGCGCCGCGCCGCGAGCGCCTCGTGCAGTGCGTTGAGCACCTGCGACATCTCGGCCAGGAACTCGCGCGCCACCTTCGGCGGCTGCGTCGACGCGAACTCGAGCGCCACCGGAAGGTAATCGGGCAGCTGGCCCGGGGCGAGCCGCAGGCCGGCGCTCTCGTAGGTGGCGAGCAGATCGATCATCGCCTGCCCGCGCTCGCGCGAGTCGCCGTGCACGTGCTCGAACAGCAGCAGCGAGGTCGACCGTCCCCGGTCGAAGCACTCGACGTAATTCGCCTCGACTTCGTAGGGCTCGCGGTCGCGCAGTTCGGCGACGAGCGCCGCGAGCCCTTCGCGGGTCGCGGCGCCGAGCGTGCGGTCGGCGGCGAGGAATTCGCCCAGCTGCGGCAGCAGCTCGCGCAGGCGGGCGTCCGGGTAGCCGAGCAGCAGCGCCAGCGCGCGGCAGGTGTCGTTCATGGCGCACTCCTTCACAGCGTGGCCTCGAGCGGGATCGTGCGCTTCTTGCCGGCGCCGAACAGGCTGGTTGGGGTGGAACCGTCCGAGCAGCCGTTGCCGAACGAGAAGCCGCAGCCGCCGCGCACGTCGAACGCGTTCTCCGCGTATTCGCGATGCGCGGTCGGGATCACGAAACGGTCTTCGTAGTTCGCGATCGCCATCACCTGGTACATCTTCGCGACCTGCGCGGGCGTGAGCCCGACCTGCTGCAGCACCGCCGGGTTCTCGCGGCCCTCGACGTGGCGGTCGCGCTGGTACGCGCGCATCGCCAGCATCCGCTCCAGCGCGTTCACGACCGGCTCGGTGTCGCCCGCGGTGAGCAGGTTCGCCAGGTAGCGGATCGGGATGCGCAGCTGCTCGACGTCCGGGATCTCGCCGTTCACGCCGATTTCGCCGGCATTGGCCGCGGCCGAGATCGGCGACAGCGGCGGCACGTACCAGACCATCGGCAGCGTGCGGTACTCGGGGTGCAGCGGCAGCGCCACCTTCCAGTCGACCGCCATCCGGTAGACCGGGCTGTTGCGCGCGGCGTCGAGCCACGCCTCGGGCACCCCGTCGGCGCGCGCCTGCGCGATCACCGCCGGGTCGTGCGGGTCGAGGAACAGGTCGAGCTGCGCCTGGTACAGGTCGCGGTCGTGCTCGACGCTAGCGGCCGCCTCGATGCGGTCGGCGTCGTACAGCAGCACGCCGAGGTAGCGGATACGGCCCACGCAGGTCTCCGAGCAGACGGTGGGCTGCCCGGCCTCGATGCGCGGATAGCAGAAGATGCACTTCTCGGCCTTGCCGGTCTGCCAGTTGTAGTAGATCTTCTTGTACGGGCAACCCGACACGCACATGCGCCAGCCGCGGCACTTGTCCTGGTCGATCAGCACGATGCCGTCTTCCTCGCGCTTGTAGATCGACCCCGACGGGCACGAGGCGACACAGGCCGGGTTCAGGCAGTGCTCGCACAGCCCGGGCAGGTACATCATGAAGGTGTTCTCGAACTGCCCGTAGATCTCCTTCTGCACCTGGTCGAAATTGCGGTCCTTCGAGCGCTTCGCGAACTCGCCGCCGAGGATCTCCTCCCAGTTCGGTCCCCACTCGATCTTCTGCATCCGCTCGCCGGTGATGAGGCTCCTCGGCCGCGCCGTCGGCGGTGCCGTCATCTCGGGCGCCGACTGCAGGTGGTCGTAGTCGAAGGTGAACGGCTCGTAGTAGTCGTCAATCTGCGGCAGGTCGGGGTTCGCGAAGATGCGCATCAGCAGCTGCCACTTGCCGCCCTGGCGCGGGCGGATCGAGCCGTCCGCGCGGCGCACCCAGCCGCCGTTCCAGCGGTCCTGGTTCTCCCACTCCTTCGGATAGCCGATGCCGGGCTTGGTCTCGACGTTGTTGAACCACGCGTACTCCATGCCGGCGCGGTTGGTCCAGACGTTCTTGCAGGTGACCGAGCAGGTGTGGCAGCCGATGCACTTGTCCAGGTTCAGCACCATGCCGATCTGCGCGCGGATTCTCATGGGTGTTCTCCGGGAGTCGTGCCCGCCGGCTCGTCGAGCCAGTCGACCTTCGCCATCTTGCGCACCACCACGAACTCGTCGCGGTTGGTGCCGATGGTGCCGTAGTAGTTGAAGCCGTAGCTGTACTGCGCGTAGCCGCCGATCATGTGCGTGGGCTTGAGCACCACGCGCGTCACCGAGTTGTGGATGCCGCCGCGCGTCCCGGTGATCTCCGAGCCGGGCGTGTTGATGGTCTTCTCCTGCGCGTGATACATCATCACCATGCCGGGCTTGACCCGCTGGCTCACCACCGCGCGCGCCGCGATCGCGCCGTTGGCGTTGAAGAGCTCCACCCAGTCGTTGTCGACGATGCCGGCGCTGCGCGCGTCGTCCTCCGAGAGCCAGATCACCGGCCCGCCCCGGTTCAGCGTGAGCATGATCAGGTTGTCGGTGTAGGTGGAGTGGATGCCCCACTTCTGGTGCGGCGTGATGAAGTTCAGCGCGATCTCCGGGTTGCCGTTGGGCTTGCGGCCCATCACCACGCCCACCGCCTTCAGGTCGACCGGCGGCCGGTAGCTGGCGAAGCCCTCGCCGAACTCGCGCATCCAGGCGTGGTCCTGGTAGAACTGCTGGCGCCCGGACAGCGTGCGCCACGGGATCAGCTCGTGCACGTTGGTGTAGCCGGCGTTGTACGAGACCTTCTCGCTCTCCAGCCCCGACCAGGTCGGCGACGAGATGATCTTGCGCGGCTGCGCCTGGATGTCGCGGAAGCGGATCTTCTCGTCTTCGCGGTGCAACGCCAGGTGCGCATGCTCGCGGCCCGTGATCTTCGACAGCGCCTCCCAGGCCTTCACCGCCACCTGCCCGTTGGTTTCGGGGGCCAGCATCATCACGGTCTCGGCCGCGTCGATGTCGGTGACGATGCGCGGCAGGCCCTGCGTGGCGCCCGGCTCGGCGACCGCGCCGTTCAGCTCGGCGAGCGCGCGCACCTCGTCCTCGGTGTTCCACGCGATGCCCTTGCCGCCGTTGCCGATGCGGCTCATCAGCGGACCGAGCGAGGTGAAGCGGGCGAAGGTGTTCGGATAGTCGCGCTCGACCACCGTGACCTGCGGCGCGGTTCGCCCCGGCTCCAGCTCGCATTCGCCGCGCTTCCAGTCGCGCACCTCCAGCGGCTGCGCGAGTTCGCCGGGCGTGTCGTGCATCATCGGCGCGAGCACCACCTCTTTCTCGACGCCGAGATGGCCGACGCAGACTTCGCTCAGCTTCTTCGCGAACCCCTTGTAGATCTCCCAGTCGCTGCGCGCCTGCCACGCCGGGTCCACCGCGGTGGACAGCGGATGGATGAACGGATGCATGTCGCTGGTGTTCAGGTCGTTCTTCTCGTACCAGGTGGCCGTCGGCAGCACCACGTCCGAGTACAGGCAGGTGGTGCTCATGCGGAAGTCGAGCGTCACCAGCAGGTCGAGCTTGCCCTCGGGCGCCTTCTCGTGCCAGCGCACTTCGCGCGGCTTCGCGTCGCCGGGGCCGAGGTCGCGGCCCTGCACGCCGTGGCTGGTGCCGAGCAGGTGGCGCAGGAAGTACTCGTGACCCTTGCCCGAGGAGCCGAGCAGGTTCGAGCGCCAGACGAACAGGTTGCGCGGCCAGTTGGCCGGATCGTCGGGGTCTTCGCAGCTCAGCTGCAGCGAACCGTCCTTCAGCCCTCGGGTCACGTAGTCCTTCGGGTCGACTCCGGCCGCCTGCGCGTCGCGCACCACCTGCAGCGGATTCGTCTTCAGCTGCGGCGCCGACGGCAGCCAGCCCATGCGCTCGGCGCGCACGTTGTAGTCGATCATCGATCCGCGCGCGGCGTCGGGCCCGGCCAGCGGCGAGACGATCTCCTGCACGCCGAGCCGCTCGTAGCGCCACTGGTCGGTGTGCGCATAGAAGAAGCTGGTCGAGTTCTGCTGCCGCGGCGGCCGGATCCAGTCGAGCGCGAACGCCAGCGCGGTCCATCCGGTCTGCGGCCTGAGCTTCTCCTGCCCGACGTAGTGCGCCCAGCCGCCCCCGGTCTGGCCCACGCAGCCGCACAGCATCAGCATGTTGATGATGCCGCGGTAGTTCATGTCGCTGTGGTACCAGTGGTTCATCCCCGCGCCGATGATCACCATCGAGCGGCCCCGGGTCTTGTCGGCGTTGTCGGCGAACTGCCGCGCCACCGCGATCGCCTGCGCGCGCGGCACGCCGGTGATCCGCTCCTGCCAGGCCGGCGTGTACGGCCGGTCGCTGTCGTAGTCGTCGGCGGCGTTCTCGTCGGGCAGGCCGCGCGCCACGCCGTAGTTGGCCGCGAGCAGGTCGAACACGGTGGCCACGAACACTTCGCGGCGCTCGCCGTCCTGCACCAGCGTGAGCCGCGCGGCGGGCACCTGCCTCTCGAGCACCGACGCGCCCTGGTCGTTGGCCTGGAAGTGCGGCGTCTCGATCCCGCCAAAATACGGGAAGCCGACGGTGACCACCTCGTGCGCCTGCGCGGCGTCGTCGATCAGCGACAGCGCCAGCTTCACTTCCGAGCCGCTGCGCGCCTCGCGGCTCTCCAGGTTCCACTTGCCGGCGTCGCTGCGGCCCTCCTTGCCCCAGCGAAAACCGATCGAGCCATTGGGCACCACCACCGCGCCGCCGCGGTCGAAGGCCACCGTCTTCCACTCGGGGTTGTTGTCCTGGTCGAGCGCATCGTCGAAGTCGCTCGCGCGCAGGTAGCGATCGGGCGCGAGCACCTTCCTGCCGTCGGCCAGCGTCGTCTCGCGCAACTGCACCAGCAGCGGCAGGTCGGTGTAGCGGCGCGCGTAGTCGTCGAAGTAGGCCGAGCGCCGCTCGAAGTAGAACTCCTTCAGGATCACGTGGCCCATCGCCATCGCCAGGGCCGCGTCGGTGCCCTGCTTCGGATGCAGCCAGAGGTCGGCGAGCTTCGACACCTCGGCGTAGTCGGGCGTGACCGCGACCACTTTCGCGCCCTTGTAGCGCACCTCGGTGAAGAAATGGGCGTCGGGCGTGCGCGTCTGCGGCACGTTCGACCCCCAGGCAATCAGGAAGGTCGAGTTGTACCAGTCGGCCGACTCCGGCACGTCGGTCTGCTCGCCCCAGGTCTGCGGACTCGACGGCGGCAGGTCGCAGTACCAGTCGTAGAAGCTCATGCAGGTGCCGCCGATCAGCGACAGGTAGCGCGAACCGGCGGCGTACGAAATCATCGACATCGCCGGGATCGGCGAGAAGCCGACCACGCGATCGGGGCCATGGCGCCTGATCGTGTAGACGTTGGCGGCGGCGATCAGCTCGTTGACTTCGTCCCACTCTGCGCGCACGAAGCCGCCCATGCCGCGCTGGCGCTGGTAGTCGCGCCGCAGCGCGTCGTTCTCGACGATCGTGGCCCATGCGTCGACCGGCGAGTTCGTCACCGCGCGCGCCGCGCGCCAGGCCTTCATCAGGCGGCCGCGCACCATCGGATACTTCACGCGGTTCGCGCTGTACAGGTACCAGCTGTAGCTCGCGCCACGCGCGCAGCCGCGCGGCTCGTGGTTGGGCAGGTCGGGACGCGTGCGCGGATAGTCGGTCTGCTGCGTCTCCCAGGTGACGATTCCGCCCTTCACGTAGATCTTCCACGAGCACGAGCCGGTGCAGTTCGTGCCGTGCGTCGAGCGGACGATCTTGTCGTGCTGCCAGCGGTTGCGATATGCGTCTTCCCAGGTGCGGTCTTCACCGGTGGCGAGCCCGTGGCCTTCGGAGAAGGCCTCCTTCGGCTGGTTGAAGAACGTGAGGCGGTCGAGGAAGTGGCTCATCGGGGGCTCCCGGATTCGTTCGGCGTGCGCGTGCTCAGCACGGCATCTCCGCGTTCCTGCGCGCGTAGTACCACCAGGTCAGGACGATGCACAGCGCATAGAAGACGGTGAAGATCCACAGCGCGGCCTCGGGCCCGCCGGTGGCGGCGATCGAGCTGCCGTAGCTCTTCGGGATGAAGAAGCCGCCGTACGCGCCCAACGCGCCGGCAAAACCCAGCGCCGCGGCGCCCTCGGTGTTGCCCTCGCGCACCGCCCTGGCGCGCTCGGCGTCGTCGTCGCTGCGCAACTCGGCCAGCTTCTGGTTCAGGAAGATCACCGGAATCATCCGGAACGTGGACCCGTTGCCGATGCCGGTGGTCAGGAACAGCAGCAGGAACATCAGGAAGAAGCCGGCGAAGCTGCCCTCTGCCGGGCCGAACGGCAACGCGAAACCGCCGCTTCCCTTGGGCAGGAAGAACAGCACACCGATCACCGCCAGCGCCATCACCACGAAGTTCCACAAGGTGACCCGCGCGCCGCCGAGCTGGTCGGACAGCCAGCCGCCGACCGGCCTGATCAGCGCGCCCACCAGCGGACCCAGCCAGGCGAAGGCGAGCGGATTGACGCTCGGAAACTGGCTGCGGATCAGCAGCGGGAAGCCCGCGGCGAAGCCGATGAACGAGCCGAAGGTGCCGAGATAGAGCACGCACATCAGCCAGTTGTGCTTGCGCCGGAAGATCGCAGCCTGCGCGGCGAACGACGCCTTCGCGTCGGCGATGTCGTTCATGAAGAACCAGGCCGCGACTGCCGCCACCGCGATCCACGGCACCCAGATGAACGCGGCGTTCTGCGTCCACACGTGGACCTGGTCGCCGAACCTGTTGACGACCACCTGCGGGTCGCCGCCGAAGACCCCGAGGATGCCCACCGCGACCACCAGCGGCGTGAGGAACTGCACCACCGACACGCCGAGGTTGCCCAGCCCCGCGTTCACGCCCAGCGCCGAGCCCTTGCGCTCCTTCGGGAAGAAGAAGCTGATGTTGGCCATGCTCGAGCTGAAGTTGCCGCCGCCCAGCCCGCACAGCAGCGCGAGCACCAGCATCGTCGGATAGGCGGTGGACGGATCCTGCACCGCGATGCCGATGCCGATCGCCGGGATCAGCAGCGACGCGGTCGAGATCGCGGTCCAGCGCCGCCCGCCGAACAGCGGAATCATGAACGAATAGAAGATGCGCAGCGTCGCGCCCGACAGCGCCGGCGCGGCGGCGAGCCAGAACAGCTGGTTTGTCGAGTACTTGAAGCCGAGCGCCGGCAGGCTCACCGCCACCACGCTCCAGAGCTGCCAGATGGCGAACGCCGGGGAACAGCGCCGGCACCGAGATCCACAGGTTGAGCCTGGCGATCGCCTCGCCTTCGCGCGCCCAGAACGCCTTGTCTTCGGGCGTCCAGACGTGCAGCACGCCGCCGGGGCGTGCGCGCGTGACATCGGCCGCGGTCGCATTCATCGGGAAGACCTCCGTCGCGCGGCGCTCATCCGCGCGCTACCTCGGCCGCGCGATGCGGCCCCATGACTTCGGTGCGGCGCACCTCGGTGAAATACATCCAGATCAGCGAAACCCAGACCACGCCGTACATCAGCATGAAGGCGCTCGAGCGGATGCCGGTCAGGTCGAGCAGCGCGCCGAACATGATCGGCAGCACGAAGCCGCCCAGCCCGCCGGCCAGGCCGACGATGCCCGAGATGGTGCCGATGTTCTGCGGGTACTCGTCGCTGATGTACTTGAACACGCTCGCCTTGCCGAAGGCCCAGGCGATGCCGAGCACGAACATCAGCAGCGTGAACGTGTAGACGTTCAGGCCGATCGTGAAACTGCGCGTGCCCTCGACCGTCGCCACCGTGAACTGCGTCTGCGGGTAGCTGAGCAGGAACAGGCAGATCCAGCTCACCCACATCACCCACCAGGTCACGCTGTGCGCGCCATAGCGGTCGGACAGCCAGCCGCCGACTGCGCGAAGCACGCCTCCGGGCAGCGAGAAACAGGCTGCGAGCAGCGCCGCGACGCGGATGTCCAGGCCGTACTCGCCGACGTAGTACTGCACCATCCACAGGCTGAGCGCCACGTAGCCGCCGAACACGATGCTGTAGTACTGGCAGTACTTGAGCACCCGCGGATCCTTCAGCGCGGCGAGCTGGTCAACGAAGCGCACGTGGCTGGGCACCCGGTGCGCCGGGTCGCTGTGGCTGAGAAGCCAGAACAGCACCACCGTGCCGAGCATGATCGCCGCATAGACCTTCGGCACCATCGTCCAGCCGAAGGCCACGACCAGCGCCGGCGCGACGAACTTGTTGACCGCCGCGCCGGAGTTGCCCGCGCCGTAGACGCCCATCGCGAAGCCCTGGCGATGGCGGGGGAAACCAGCGCGCGACGTAAGGCGTGCCCACCGAGAACGAGCCGCCGGCCAGCCCGACGAACAGCCCGATCACGATGAAATGCCAGAACTCGGTGGCGTAGGCCATCAGCCAGATCGCCGGGACCGTCGCGGCCATCAGCAGCGCCATCACGATGCGTCCGCCGTAGCGATCGGTCCAGATGCCCAGCGGCACGCGTACCAGCGAGCCGGTGAGCACCGGCGTGGCGGTGAGCAGGCCGAACTCGGTCGCATTGAGGTTCAGCGCCTTGCGGATCGGGATTCCGATAACGCCGAACATCATCCAGACCATGAAGCAGACGGTGAACGCGAGGGTGCTGGCGATCAGCACCGACAGCGCCTGGCGCGCGCGCTGCCCTTCGAGTGCGGTGGACGTCATGACCAAATCTCCATGACGGCACTGTAGGCAGCGCACCGCGCGGCGAACATCCTCCGGGACGGCAGCGGCGGGCGCTGCGAAAGAACGATGCGGCGCCGGCCGCCATCGTCCGGAAGGAGTACTACCCCGGCCCGCGTCCGGTGAGGTACACGGCCGCCTGCACGCGCGAGCTCAGCCCGAGCTTGCGCAGGATGTGCTGGACGTGGATCTTGACCGTCGTCTCGGCGATGTCGAGCTCGCGCGCGATCGCCTTGTTGCTCGCCCCGCGCGCGATGTGCCCGAGGATCTCGCGCTCGCGCGGCGACAGCCTGGCGAGCGGATCGTCGGGCGCGGCGCCGCCGGCGGGCGCATCGCCCCGCGCGCTCGCCCGCAGCGCCTGCACCAGCTTGCCGGTCATCTCCGGGCTGACCACCGATTCGCCGCGCATCGTGCCGCGAATCGCCTGCGCGAGCATGTCGCCATCGATCGTCTTCAGCACGTAGCCCTGCGCGCCCGCTCGCAGCGCGCTCGCCAGGTCGGTCTCGTCCTCGCTGACGGTGAGCATCAGCACCTTCGCGCCCGGCGCCGCTTCCTTCAGCCCGGCCAGCGCCGCGATCCCTGTCACGCCGGGCAAGTGGTTGTCGAGCAGAATGACGTCGGGCTGCAGCTCGCGCGCGCGACGCGTTGCCTCGCCCGCGTCGGCCGCCTCGCCGGCCACGACGAGATCGCGTTCGGTGGCGAGCAGCGCCACCAGGCCGCGGCGAAACAGCGTGTGGTCGTCGACCACGAGCAGCCGGATCGGGTCGCTCATGCCGTGCCCCTGCCGCAGGTGCGGGCGACGTCCATCAGGCGGCCGCCTCTTCGGCCGTCGCGGCCCGCAGCTGTGGCGGCAGCGCGAGGATCACGCGGGTTCCCTCGCCGGGCGCTGACTCCACCGAGACCTGCGCGCCGATGCGCTGCGCGCGCTCGCGCATGATGCGCAGCCCCACCCGCGTCTCGTTGCTGTCCGCGGCCGCGGCGTCGAAGCCGCCGCCGTCGTCGCGCACCTCGAAGCGCCAGGCCGGCGACTGCCGGACGTCCAGCCATACCGGGTCGCGCCCGCGTGCTTGCGCACGTTCGACAGCGCTTCCTGCACCACGTGCAGCACCTGCACCTGCACCGCCGGATCGAGCGGCAGGCCGTGGCCTTCGACGCGCAGGTGCGAGCGCAAGCCGGTCTGGTGCTCGAACTTCGACAGCGTGGTACGCAGCGCCGGCTCGATGTCCTCGTCGCGCGTGCGCGTGCGGAAATGCACCAGCAGCTCGCGCACGTCGCTGTAGCTCTCGCGCACGCCGGTGTCGAGCTCGCCGATGATTCTCCCGACCGCCGGCGTGTCGCCGCGCGCCACCGCGTCGCGCAGCAGCCTCACCGGATCTTCATGAACGCGAGCGACTGCGCGATCGAGTCGTGCAGCTCCTGCGCGAGCAATCCTCGCTCCTGGGCCACCGCCGTCTCGACGTCGAGCGCGGCCGCACGCAGGCCTTCCATTGCGCTCGCCAGGTGGCTGGCCAGCGTCTCGAGCAGCGAGCGTTCCTCCTCGCCGATCGCCGCCTCTCCGTAGTAGAACAGATCGATCTCGCCGAGCACCCGCTGGTGCAGCGCGATCGGCACCGAGACCAGCGTGCGGTAGCCCGCGGCCGCGCAGTGGTCGAAGCTCATCTCCGGGTGCGGCCGGATCGCGATCACGCGCACCCCCGAGTGCGGCTGCAGCCGCCCGCAATGGCAGGTGCCGGCGTCCACGCATTGTTCCTTGCTCGCCATCGCTTCGGGCAGGCTGTCGCCGGCCAGCATCAGGTAGCGCCGGTTGCCTTCGTCCGACCAGCGGATCATCGCCGCGTCGGCGCGCGCGATTTCGCGCACCTTGCGCACGAAGCCCTGTGCGAGCTCGTCGAGCGATCCGGCCGCGCCGATCAGCGCGCTGGCGTCGTACAGCGCAGCCAGGCGCTGGCTCTTCTGCTCCAGGCCCGCGGTCTTCTCGCGGACCTTGTCCTCGAGGCCGCGGTACAGCGCCTGCAGCCTCGCGGTCATCCGGTTGAAGCCGTCGCCCATCTGCCCGAACTCGTCGTTCGAGGTCACCGTGACGCGCGCGTCGAGCTCGCCCTGCTCCACTCTGGCCAGGCCACGCTGCAGCTGCGCGACCGGCTCGACCACGAAGATGTAGCCCGCGTAGAGCAGCGCCACCGCGCCGCCGATGGCCAGCGCCAGCATCGCGAACTGCACCGCGTTCAGGATCGCGGTCGAGCGCGACATCTGTTGCTCGATCGACGCCACGAAGGCGTCGATCGATGCCACGAAGTCGTCGACGCGCGACAGCGGCACCCGCGCCGGGTCGACGAGCCAGTCCGCGCGCAGCGCCTGCCAGCCGGCGCGCACCTCGGCGAAACGCTGGCGCGTCGCGTCGTTCAGCGGAATGAAGAGGGGCCGCGCCGGATCGCCGCTGTCCAGGATCCCGACGCTCTCGTCGAACGCCGCGACGCGCCGCACCACTTCGTCGTGCGCGCCGCTGCGCACCTCGAGCGCCAGCCGGTACGCCTGCATCCGCATCCGTCCGGCCTCGTTGACCGCGGCGGCGCCCCCTTCGAGGTGCCAGGTCATCCAGAGCGTGAGCCCGATCGCGGCGAGCGCCACCAACAGCATCGAGAAGCCGATGGCCAGCATCTTGACCGCCAGCGGCCGGGCGGAGGCGCGCACGGTACCCAGCCCCGTCATCGCTGCCCGTCGTGCACCGAGACCTGGTCGATCGTCAGCCCGCCGAGCGGGGCAGGCACGCGGCCCGGTGCACCAGCAAGCTCTTGAGCCAGATCATGGCCGAGCGCGCGCAGCTCCGCCATAAAGGGCATCAGGTCGGGTTCGTAGCGGCCCGCAAACGGGTTGCGTATCACGGCGACCGCCGAACCCATCCGCAGCGGCGGATCGGCAGGCGGCATGCCCTCGTGAAACACGGTCTCGACGTTCAGCGCGCGCCTGCGGATTTCGATCATCGACATCGTCGCCTCATGCTGGCCGCCGCCGGCGACGACGGGCCGATCCCGCGTCACCGGCAACGAATCGGCATGGTACCGCGCGCCCGCCCGTCGGTTTGTGCAGCGCAAGACGCCACGCTACGATGACGACCGACCCGCGAAATGCCCGATACAGGATTGACAGGAGAGATCGATGAGAGCCGCGTTCAAATGGGACGACCCGCTGCTGCTCGACACGCAGCTGAGCGAAGACGAGCGCATGGTCCGCGAGGCCGCGATGGCCTATTGCCGAGGACATGCTGGCGCCGCGCGTGCTCGAGGCCTTCCGCAACGAGAAGACCGACCCGGCGATCTTTCGCGAAATGGGCGAGCTCGGCCTGCTCGGTCCGACCATCCCGACCGAGTACGGCGGCCCAGGCCTGAACTACGTCGCCTACGGACTGATCGCGCGCGAAGTCGAGCGCGTCGACTCGGGCTACCGCTCGATGATGAGCGTGCAGAGTTCGCTGGTGATGGTGCCCATTTACGAATTCGGCACCGAGGCGCAGAAGCGCAGGTACCTGCCGAAGCTCGCCACCGGCGAGTGGATCGGCTGCTTCGGGCTCACCGAGCCGAACCACGGCTCCGATCCGGGTTCGATGGAGACGCGCGCGAAGCGCGTCGACGGCGGCTACCAGCTCACCGGCAGCAAGATGTGGATCTCGAACTCGCCGTTCGCCGACGTGTTCATCGTCTGGGCCAGGTGCGTGGGCGGCGACCATGACGGTCGCATCAAGGGCTTCATCCTCGAGAAAGGCGCGAAGGGGCTGTCGGCGCCCGCGATCCACGGCAAGGTCGGCCTGCGCGCATCGATCACCGGCGAAATCGTGATGGACCAGGTATTCGCGTCCGACGAGCAGCTGATGCCCGGCGTCGAAGGGCTGAAGGGCCCGTTCACCTGCCTGAACAGCGCGCGCTACGGCATCGCCTGGGGCGCGCTGGGCGCCGCCGAAGACTGCTGGCACCGCGCGCGCCAGTACGTGCTCGACCGCAAGCAGTTCGGCCGTCCGCTGGCGGCCAACCAGCTGATCCAGAAGAAGCTCGCCGACATGCAGACCGAGATCACGCTGGGGCTGCAGGGCTGCCTGCGGCTGGGGCGCATGAAGGACGAGGGCACGGCCGCAGTGGAGATCACGTCGATCATGAAGCGCAACTCGTGCGGCAAGTCGCTCGAGATCGCGCGGATGGCGCGCGACATGATGGGCGGCAACGGCATCTCCGACGAGTTCGGCGTGGCGCGCCACCTGGTCAACCTCGAGGTGGTCAACACCTACGAGGGCACGCACGACATCCACGCGCTGATCCTCGGGCGCGCGCAAACCGGCATCCAGGCGTTCTCCTGATCGGCTGCGTCGTTGCGGCGCGCGGTTGCAGCGTGCGCCGCGTCGCCGGGTCGGGTTCGCAGGCGCCTGGGCTGCGGTACCCAGGCCTTCGGGGGTGGGCCCGCTGCGCCGGGCCGCAGAGGGCTGCGCCTGCGCGCGATGGCCGGCACGAAGGCGCTGTCCTACGGAAACGCTTGGTCGCTCACGCGGAGCCCGGACCGTCGGCCCCAACTCGGTCGCTTCGCTCCCTCAGACAGGGGCCGACTCGCGCTGCGCGCGTCCGGTCTCCGCTTCGCTCCCGCGCCAGCGCCTACGCGCCGGCCATCGCGCGCAGGCGCAGCCCTCTGCGGCCCGGCGCAGCGGGCCCACCCCCCGAAGGCCTGGGTACCGCAGCCCAGGCGCCTGCGGAACCCGACCCGGCGACGCTCGATGTTGCGGTGTTCGGCGCGCAGCTATCGCAGCCACTTCCACCACGCTACATCCACTCCTGCGACCGTCCGGCTGTGCGCGAGAACGTCGCACGCCGCTACGCCTGGGGGGCGGGCCGGGCCGGCGCTGGGGCCCGTTGGCGGCACGCTTTGCCGGTGGGCGCCGTGCGCACCGCGGGGCGGCGCAGCGGGGGCTGGGCTTGCGCACGCGCGCCCATGCGGCCTTGCGGCCGGAGCCGCGTAGGCGCTGGCGCGGGAGCGAAGCGGAGACCGGACGCGCGCAGCGCGAGTCGGCCCCTGTCTGAGGGAGCGAAGCGACCGAGTTGGGGCCGACGGTCCGGGCTCCGCGTGAGCGACCAAGCGTTTCCGTAGGACAGCGCCTTCGCGGCTCCGGCCGCAAGGCCGCATGGGCGCGCGTGCGCAAGCCCAGCCCCCGCTGCGCCGCCCCGCGGTGCGCACGGCGCCCACCGGCAAAGCGTGCCGCCAACGGGCCCCAGCGCCGGCCCGGCCCGCCCCCTAGGCGTAGCGGCGCGCGATGGACTCGGCGACGCAGACGGGGCGGTCGCTCCCCTTGCGTTCGACGGTGACTTCGGTGGTGATCTGCAGGCCGCCGTTCGCGATGTCCTCGATCGCCATCAGCCTGAACCGCCCGCGCAACTCGCTGCCCACCGGCACCGGTGACATGAAGCGCACGCGGTTCAGCCCGTAATTCACGCTCATCCGCACGCCGCGGAGCTCGATCGCGGTCTCCGAAAACAGCGGCAGCATCGACAGCGTGAGGTACCCGTGCGCGATCGTCGTGCCGAACGGGCCCTTCGCCGCGCGCTGCGGATCGACGTGGATCCACTGGTGATCGCCGGTGGCCTGCGCGAACTGGTCGATGCGCTGCTGTGTCACCTCGACCCAGTCGCTGACCGCGATCTCCTGTCCCACCAGTGGCCGCAGCTCGGCCAGGCTCTCGAACACCCGCATCCTCGATCTCCCGGGTCGCGCGGCGTCAGCCGCGCAGCTTGAAGCGCTGGATCTTGCCGGTCGCGGTCTTGGGCAATTCCTCGACGAACTCGACCCAGCGCGGGTACTTGAACGGCGCGAGCTGGTCCTTCACGTACGAGCGCAGCTCCTCGGCGAGCGCGGGCGACGCCTTCGACGGCTCCTTGAGCACGACGTAGGCCTTGGGCTTGATCAACCGGTCGTCGTCGGCGGCGCCGACCACGGCGGCCTCGAGCACCGCCGGATGCGAGGCGATCGCCGACTCGACCTCGAACGGCGACACGTATTGGCCGCTCACCTTCAGCATGTCGTCGGAGCGCCCGGCATAGGTGTAGTAGCCGTCGGCGTCGCGCACGTACTTGTCGCCGCTGCGCGTCCACTCGCCCTGGAAGGTCTGGCGCGATTTCTCGCGCTGGTTCCAGTACATCGCGGCCGACGACGGCCCGCCGATGTACAGGTCGCCGACCTCGCCGACGTCGACTTCCTGGCCGTCGTCGCCGAGCAGCCTGAGCATGTAGCCGGGCACCGGCTTGCCGGTGGTGCCGTAGCGCACTTCGCCGGAACGGTTCGACAGGAACACGTGCAGCATTTCGGTCGAGCCGATGCCGTCGAGGATCTCCACGCCGGTGCGCTCGGTGAAGGTGGTGCCCACGCGCGCGGGCAGCGCCTCGCCGGCCGAAGTGGCCACGCGCAGGCCGAGCTGTTCGCGCGCCGGGAACGACGGGCTCGCCAGCATGCTCGCGAACAGCGTGGGCACGCCGTAGTGCACCGTGGGCCGCGCGCGCAGCTTCGCCAGCGCCTCGGGCGCCTCGCCGGTCAGGCGCAGGAACACCGCTTCGGGCGTGGGCCGCTCGGCCATCAGCACCGCGGTCGCCCCCACCGACATCGGGAAGGTGAGGCCGTTGCCCAGTCCGTAGGCGAAGAACAGCTTCGCCGCGCTGAACACGATGTCGGATTCTCGAATGCCGATCACCGGCCGCGCGAACAGTTCGGCGGTCTGGATCAGGCTCGAATGCACGTGCACCGTGCCCTTCGGGGCCCCGGTGGAGCCGGACGAGTAGAGCCAGAAACAGGGCTCGTCGGCCACCGTGTCGGCCGGCTCGAAGTGCTCGCTGCCGCCGGCGACCAGGGCACTGAACTCGTCGGCCGCCGCCCGGCCCGAAGCGGAACCCGGCGCGCCCGACACCACGGTGCGCGCGAGGGTCGGCACCTTGTCCGCGAGCCCCTCGAACGAAGGCAGCAGTGCCTGCGAAACGAACAGCACCCGCGCGCGCGAGTCGCGCAGCATGTATTCGTAGTCCTGCGGCTTGAGCAGCGTGTTCACCGCGACCGGCACGACGCCCGCCTTGATCGCGCCGAGGAACGCCACCGGCCAGTCGATCGTGTCGAGCATGCACACCATGACGCGGTCTTCCGGGCGCAGGCCCAGGCCGGCCAGCGAGGAAGCGAAGCGATCGACGCGCCGCGCGAGCTCGGCGTAGCTGAGGCTGCCGCGATCGTCGATGAAGGCGATCCGCTCGCCGCGCCCCGCCTTCAGGTTGCGCTCGATCAGGTCGTGCGCCGCGTTGTAGCGGCGCGGAATCGACACCCGTGGCGGACTCACCGAATGGTCGGCACTCGACAGCTGGGCCACGGCATTTCTCCTCGGCGCTCGATGGTGGTGGAAATTATCGCGCGGTTGCGCGGCGCGCGGGCGTGCGCCGGGGCGGCGCCGCATGGTCATCCCGCGAACAGGGACGTTATCGCAGCCGCCGCGCCAGTGCAATAAACTGCCCGTCCCGGGAACCGATTGGCATTATCCTGCATCAAGAACGAACGGGGCGAACGCATGGACGTGGAAATCCTGGTCGGCACGATGACCGGCAACGCGCACCTCGTGGCGCAGGAGCTCGAACTGCGCTTCGCCGACGCCGGCACGCGCATCGTCACGAGACTGATGGACGACCTCGCGCCCGCCGTGTTCGAGCGCGACGCGGTCTTTCTCGTCTGCACCTCCACCTACGGCCACGGCGACGTGCCCGACAACGCGCGCGACCTGTTCGAAGCACTGCAGGCGCGCCGCCCCGACCTGTCGGCGGTGAGCTACGGCGTGCTCGCGCTCGGCGACAGCACCTTCAGCGACACCTTCGCGCACGGCGGCATGCGCTTCGACCGGTTGCTGGCCGAACTGGGCGCGCGCCGCATCGGCGAGCGCTTCAGTATCGACACGGCCGGCGGCACGCTCCCCGAAGAGGCGGCCGCTGCCTGGATGCCCGGCTGGCTCGCCCAGGCGCGCGCGGCGGCCGTCGAGGCCTGACGCCCGAGCCGCACGCCGCCGCCGTCACGACGCGACGACCCTTACGCGGTGGGCGCCTCGCGCGCCGACGATCCTGCCAGCGGACTCGCCACCGCGATCACCTGCACCAGCCGCTTCAGGCTCTCGGCCTCGTCGATTCCGGTGGTGTCGACCGCCGCGTCGGCCAGCGCGTAGAGCCGGTCGCGCTGCTTCAGGATGGTGCGCAACTCGGCCATCGCGTGGTCGCGGCCGCGAATCGGGCGCAGGTCGCCCTGCGCGATCACGCGGTCCATGTGCTCCTCGGGCGACGCCTTCAGCCACACCGTCAGGCAGCGCTCGCGCAGCAACTCGTAGGTGCGCGGCTCGAGCACCAGCGAGCCGCCGGTGGCGATCACGCAACGCCGGTGCGTGCGCGTGAGGCGATCGAGCACGCGGCGCTCGGCCTCGCGATAAGTGTCCTGCCCGTACATCGAGAAGATGCTCTCGAGGCCCGCGCCCAGCTCACGCTCGATCTGCTGGTCGAGTTCGAAGAACGGCACTTTCAGCCGCGCCGCGAGCCGCGCGCCCAGCGTCGACTTGCCGGCGCCGCGCAGGCCGACCAGCGCGATACGCCGCGCGCGCTCGCGGCTCATCTCGCCGAAACGCTGCTGCAGCGCGGCCACGGCCTGGTGCCGCTGGCCGGGCTCGAGGGTGCGCAGCACCTCGATCGCCGATGCGATCTCGGGATCCGGGGCCTGGTCGCTGAGCAACTGTTCGAGCGAGCAGTGCAGCGCTTCGGCGACGCGCCGGATCAGCAGGATCGAGATGTTGCCGTCACCCGACTCCAGCTGCGCGAGATAGCGCTCGGACAAGCCCGACAGCTCGGAAAGGCGCCTGCGGGTCAGGCCGGCCTCGTCGCGACGCTCGCGCACGCGCCGTCCGAGCGCGGCGAGGAAGCCCGCCTCGTCCGCTGATTTGCCCAGGGCCGGGGATGCCATGCAAGATAAGGCCGTGTTCGACGATAAACTGCAATATAACTCATGAACTGCCCGGCGGACGAACCCCTGCGCATCCTCGTCGACGGGCGGCGCATCGAGTGCCGGCGAATCGGCGAGGCCGGGGCGTCCGCGCCCGTGCTGGTGTTCCTGCACGAAGGGCTCGGCAGCGTGCGGATGTGGCGCGACTTCCCCGACCGGCTGTGCGCAGCGGCAGTCCTTCCGGGCCTCGTCTATTCGCGGCTCGGCTACGGCGCCTCCGATCCGCTGCCTGGGCCGCGCGACTGGCGCTTCATGCACCAGGAAGCCACCGTCGCGCTGCCGGCGCTGCTGCGCGCCTGCGGGATCGACCATCCGATCCTGTTCGGCCACAGCGACGGCGCCTCGATCGCGCTGATCCACGCGGGAACCTTCCCGGAGGTGCCACGCGCGGCGGTGGTGCTGGCCCCGCACCTGTTCGTCGAACCGGTGTGCATCGAGTCGATCGCCGCGATCACCCGCGACTACGCCGCCCCCGGCCTGCGCGAACGACTGGCCCGCTATCACTCGGACGTCGACGGCGCATTCCATGGCTGGAGCGACATCTGGCTCGCCGACGAATTCGCGGCCTGGAACATCGAGGACGCGGTGGCCGCTTCGCGCTGCCCGATCCTCGCGATCCAGGGCGAGAACGACCAGTACGGCACGATGCGCCAGATCGAGCGGATCGCCGAGTTACGGCCGGATGCTCGCCTGGTGCGGTTGCCCGACTGCCGGCACAGTCCGCAGTTCGATCGTCCCGACGAGGTGATCGCCGCCACCGGCGAGTTCCTGCGCGGCCTCGGAGCCTGACGGAACCGGATCGCGCCCGACCGACGCCCGGGCCTCGCCGGCGATCGGCAGCGAACTTGACCGGATCGCGGTCGCACCGGCGCCTCGCGGCCTAGAATCGAGCCGTCCACGATTTCCGGGAGACAGCGCGATGCGGATTCTTTGCGGCACCGATTTCAGCGAACGATCCGAGGCGGCCGGCGAAGTCGGCGCGCTGCTCGCGCAGCGCAGCGGCGGCGACCTCACGCTGGTTCACGTGCTCGACACGCGCAGCCTTGGAATCGGGGCGCCGGCCGTGCTCGAAGCGCTCGACCAGTCGGCGCGCGAGAAGCTCGAGCAGGCCGCCGCGCGGTTGCGCGAACTGGGCGCGAAGGTTTCGGTGGAGCTGCCCGCCGGCTGGCCCGACGAGGCGCTGCTGGCCGAGGCGAAGCGCCGCGACAACGCGCTGCTGGTGCTGCCCGCGATCGGGCGCCGCGACGGTGCCGGCGTGCGGCTCGGCAAGACCTGCGAGCGCACGCTGCGCCACACGCAGTCGCCGATGCTCGTGCTGCGCGACCCCGCCCCGCTGCTCGCCTGGCTGCGCGGCGAGCGTCCGCTGCGGATGCTGGTCGCGTACGACTTCACGCCGCAGGCCGACGCGGCGGTGCTGTTCGCCGAGCAGCTCGCCGAACTGGGCGCCTGCAAGCCGCTGGCCGCCTACGTCGACGATCCGCACGCCGAAGCCGCCAGGATGGGACTGAGCGACGACCCCGCGCAGTCGCGGCAGTTGCTGCGCGACGAAATCGCGCGGCGCCTCGCGCGCGCGGTGCCAACGCTGCCGATCGAGGTGGTCGTCTCCGGGCACGACGGCGATCCCGGCGCGCGGCTCGCACACCTGGCCGAGCGCGAGGAGGCCGACCTCGTCGTGGTCGGTTCGAGCCAGCGCGGCGCGGTCGAACGGCTGTTCACCGGCTCGGTGTCGCTCGACCTGCTGCGCGACGCGGCTACCAACGTGCTGGTCGTGCCGGGCGCGGCCGCCGCCGCGATCACGCAGCTTCCCCCCGTGGTGCGGCGCGTGCTCGTGGCCACCGACCTGTCGCCGGTGGGCAACCGGGCCGTCGCTTATGCGCTGGCCGTCGCGCCAGCCGACGGCGAAGTGATCGTGGCGCACGTCGTGAGTCCGAACCTGATGCGCAACGGGCAGTACGGACGCCCTTCGTACGCGAACTTCGCTGCCGAGCACCACGCGGTGCTCGACGAGCGTCGCGCCGCGCTGGCCGCGCTGCTGCCGCCCGCCGACGGCCAGCGCAGCTTGCGCATCGAGATCGTCGAGCACGACCGGCCCGAGCGCGCGCTCATCGAGACGATCGAACGCGAGGCGCCCGACCTGGTGTGCGTGGGCACGCTGGGGCGTACCGGCGCGAGCGCCGCGGTGCTGGGCTCGACGGCTCAGGCGGTGGTGCGCGGCTGCCGCAGGCCGTTGCTGCTGGTGCAACCGCAAGACCGGTAACGGCTCCACGCGCTACGCTTCGTTGGCTCGCTGCGCGCCTGCGGCGCCGCTCGAACCCGCCGCCGCACGGCGCAGCCGGTCGGCCACTGCATGCCAGGCGGTGTCGTCGGGGACGCGCTCGACAAGGATGCGCGCGCACCCCGACCGGTCGAGCGCGCGCAGCGCGTCGTAGAGCGCATGCGCTGCGTCCGCCGGGTCGGCGGGCATCGACAGCCTCGCGTCGGCTTGCGCGCCCGCACCGGAGCGCGCCCACAGTGCGACGCGCTCGCCACGCGCGTGCAGCACGGCAATGCGCCGATCGATTTCGTCGCCGTCCGCCAGTTCGATCGGCGTCGCCGGCGCGTAGTGCGCCTCCAGCGTGCCCGAGGCGCGCGGCGCCTGCGCATCGCGTGCGAGCAGCGGTTCGCCGAGCGCCGCTTCGAGCTGCGCCGCGGTGATGCCGCCGGGGCGCAGCAGCACCGCACGCTCGCGACTCAGATCGACGATCGTCGACTCGACCCCGACATCGCAGGGCCCGCCATCGAGCACCATCGGCGCCTCGTCGCCGAGGTCGTCGATCACATGCGCAGCGCGCGTCGGGCTCACGCGCCCGAAGCGGTTCGCCGAGGGTGCGGCCACGCCGTGGCCGCCGTGCGCGGCGAACGCGACGAGCAGCGCGCGCGCCACCGGATGCGAGGGCGCACGCAGCCCGATCGACGCCTGCCCGCCGCAGGCGAAGGCGGGGGCCGTCTCGCGCCGCAGGAGAATCAGCGTGAGCGGCCCTGGCCAGAAGGTGTCGGCGAGCCGTTGCGCGCGAGCCGGCCAGTGCGCCCACCATGCGGCCTGCGCGGCGTCGAGCACGTGCACGATCAGCGGATGATCGGCCGGCCGCCCCTTCAGGCGATAGACCTCGGCGACCGCGCGCGCGTTCGCGGCGTCGGCGCCCAGCCCGTAGACCGTTTCGGTGGGGAACGCCACCAGCTCGCCGGCGGCCAGTCGCTGCGCGGCCTGCGCGATCGCCTGCGCATCGGCCGGGCGCGGATTGGCGCTCATCTGCCGATTCCGCCTGCTCATTCACACGTTCTCAGGCCAGACTGCCCGGTCCGACGATGCCGAGCTCGCGCTCGACCTGCGCAGCCACGCGCACCGCCTCGTCGACCGCGTCGGCCAGCACCGTGACGTGCCCCATCTTGCGGCCCTGACGCGGATCGCGCTTGCCGTACAGGTGCAGCTTGGCGGTCGGGTGCCTGAGCACCACGCTCCAGTCGGGTTCGCGCGGCGCCGCACTGGGCTGCGCGTCGCCGGGCGGACGGAACCAGCAGTCGCCGAGGATGTTGAGCATCACCGCCGCCTGGTGCTGGTGGGGCGAGCCGAGCGGCAGGCCTGCCATCACGCGCGCCTGCTGCTCGAACTGGCTGGTGATGCAGGCGTCGATCGTGTAGTGGCCCGAGTTGTGCGGCCGCGGGGCCATCTCGTTCACGCGCAGGCTGCCGTCGGCGAGCACGAAGAACTCGACGCACAGCACCCCGACGTAGTCCATCGCGTCGGCGAGACGGCGCGCCGCATCGACCGCGCGCATCGCCAGTTCCTGAGAAATACGCGCGGGGACGGTGGAGACCGCGAGGATGCCGTCGCGATGCACGTTCTCGGCGACCGGGTACGCGACGCTGCGGCCGTCGAAGCCGCGCGCGACCAGCGCCGAGACCTCGAGTTCGAGCGGCAAGCGCTTCTCGAGCACGCAGGGCACGCCGCCGAACGCATCGAACGCCTCGATCGCCTGCGTGATCGAGGCCACGCTCGCCTGGCCCTTGCCGTCGTAGCCGAGCCGCGCAACCTTCAGGATCCCCGGGAACAGGTCGGCGGGCGCCGCGCGCAGCTCGTCGGCCGAGGTCGCGTCGATGTACGCAGCGGTGTCGAGGTCGCAGTCGCGCACAAACGCCTTCTCCGCGCGGCGATCCTGCGCGATGGCCACGCTCGCTGCCGCCGGGCTGACGATGCCGTGGCCGGCGAGGAATTCGAGCGCGCGCGCCGGC
Organism: Burkholderiaceae bacterium; assembly: GCA_027493945.1. Classification (GTDB taxonomy): domain Bacteria; phylum Pseudomonadota; class Gammaproteobacteria; order Burkholderiales; family Burkholderiaceae_E; genus Zeimonas. The sequence goes on from JAOSJU010000001.1 coordinate 2,993,248, forward strand.
ACGTTCTCGAACTCGGTGGTGGTCGCGCGGCAGATCGACGCGATCTCGCGCAGCGCCTGCTCGTCGAGGTAGTCGGCCTGCAGGTGGCGATCGGCCACCGAGCCGGCCGGGCTGTGCGCGCCCGGATCGAGCACGCAGACGCGATAGCCCATGCTCTGCGCAGCCATGCAGAACATGCGCCCGAGCTGGCCGCCGCCGAGCAGGCCGAGCCAGGAGCTCGGCGGCAGCGGCGGCAGCGGGCGATGCAGGCGCGGCGGGCTCGACGCCGCGGCAGAATCCGCGCGTGCCATCAGGCGCCCGGCAGCGTCATCGCGCGCGCCGACTCGGTCTGGCGCGCGCGCCAGGTCGCGAGCCGCTCGGCGAGCGCCGCATCGGTGCCCGCGAGCATCGCCACCGCGCACAGCGCAGCGTTGGCCGCGCCGGCTTCGCCGATCGCAAAGGTGGCCACCGGGATGCCGCGCGGCATCTGCACGATCGACAACAGCGAGTCCTCGCCGCGCAGGTACTTCGACGGCACCGGCACTCCGAGCACCGGAACGATGGTCTTCGACGCGAGCATGCCCGGCAGGTGCGCGGCGCCGCCCGCCCCTGCGATGATCGCCCGCAGCCCGCGCTCGCGCGCCTGCTCGGCGTAGCGGAACATGTCGTCGGGCATCCGGTGCGCGGACACGACGCGCGCTTCGAACGGGACCTGGAACTCGCGCAGCACCGCGACCGCGTGCTGCATCACCTCCCAGTCGCTGCTCGACCCCATCAACACGCCCACCAGCGCGATGCTCATCGTCGATCCTCCGTCGGCCATCGAGTCGGGTGTGCGCCGCCTCTCAGTGCGCGAGTTCCTGGCCGGTGAGCCGGCGCAGCGCCTCGCGATACTTCGCGGCCGTCTGCTCGATCACGTCGCGCGGCAACGGCGGCGGTGGCGGGCGCTTGTTCCAGCCCGGCACGGTCTCGAGATAGTCGCGCACGAACTGCTTGTCGAACGACGGCGGCGAAGTGCCGGGGCGCCACTCGTCGGCAGGCCAGAAGCGCGACGAATCGGCGGTGAGCACCTCGTCCATCAGGTGCAGCGTGCCCTGCGCATCGAGGCCGAACTCGAACTTGGTGTCGGCGATGATGATGCCGCGGGTGGTCGCGTATTCGCTCGCGCGCCGGTACAGCTCGAGACTGATCCTGCGGATCCGTTCCGCGAGCGGCGCGCCGATGCGCGCCGACATCTCGTCGAAGCCGATGTTCTCGTCGTGCTCGCCGAGTTCGGCCTTGGCCGCCGGCGTGAAGATCGGCTCGGGCAACCGGTCGGCCATCCGCAGGCCCGGCGGCAGCGCGATGCCGCAGACCGCGCCGCTCGCGACATAGTCTTTCCAGCCCGAGCCGATCAGGTGGCCGCGCACGACCGCTTCGACGAGGATCGGCTTCAGCCGCTTGACGACCATCGAACGGCCGCGCACCTGCTCGCGCTCGTCGGCGGCGACCACCGATTCGGGGTCGACGCCGGTGAGGTGGTTCGGCACCACGTCGGCGAGCCGCTCGAACCAGAAAAGCGCCATCTGGTTGAGCACCCGTCCCTTGTCGGGAATCGGGTCGGCCATGATCACGTCGAAGGCCGACAGCCGGTCGGTGGTGACGATCAGCAGCCGGTCATCGCCGACCGCGTAGTTGTCGCGCACCTTGCCGCGCGACAGCAGCGGCAGCGAATGCAGGTTCGAGTGGTAGACGGCCGCCATCGGGGGTGCCCCGGCAAAACCGTCATTTTGCCTGATCGCCGGGCCGTCGCAGCGCCCGCCCGGTTCGCGTCGGCGGGCGTCCGCCGGCGCCGCGCGACGCTTCAGCGCCAGCGCTCGATCCAGCCGAGTCCGTCGCGCGTCGCGCCGCGCGGCCGGTATTCGCAGCCGATCCAGCCCTCGTAGCCCAGTTCGTCGATCAGCGCGAAAAGGTACGGGTAGTTCAGCTCGCCGGTGTCGGGCTCGTGGCGCTCGGGCACCCCCGCGACCTGCATGTGGCCGACGCCGCCCGGGTAGCGCCGGATCTTCGTCGCGACGTCGCCCTCGACGATCTGGCAGTGGTAGAGGTCCATCTGGACCTTCAGGTTCGACTCGCCGACCTCGGCGACGATCGCGTGCGCGTCGGCCTGCGTGTTCAGCAGGTAACCGGGCACGTCGCGCGTGTTGATCGGCTCGATCAGCGCGGATATCCCTTCAGCCGCCAGTCGCCTGGCCGCCCAGCGCAGGTTGGCGACGTGGGTCGCGCGATGGCGCGCGCGCTGCGCGTCGTCACCGGCCACACCCGCCATCAGATGCAGCCGCGGGCATTCGAGCGCGGCGGCGTAGCCGATGGCCTGCTCGACGCCCGCGCGGAACTCCGCCTCGCGCCCAGGCACGCCGCAGGTGCCGCGATCGCCGGCGGCCAGGTCGCCGGGTGGCGCGTTGAACAAAACCTGCCGCAGCCCGCTGGCACGCAGCGCGGCCGCGACCTCGGCCGCCGCGAACTCGTACGGGAACAGGAATTCGACCGCGCGAAAGCCGTCGGCCGCGGCAGCGTCGAAGCGCTGCAGGAACGGCAGTTCGGTGTACATCAGCGACAGGTTGGCGGCGAATCTCGGCATCGCGACTCCTCGACCGGGCGCCCGACGGCCCGATGCCGATGATAGACGCGCGCATGGCAAGATGCGGGCACCGACGAGGGGACACGCGATGATCAGCGAACTGGTGATGTTCGACCTGCCGCCGGGGATGAGCCGCGCCGAGGTCGTCGAGGGGATGCGCGAGGTCGCGCCCGCGTGGCGCCGCAACCCCGACCTGATCCGCAAGACCTTCCTCTACGACGCGGCGAATTCCCGGACGGGCGCGCTCTACCTGTGGAAGAACCGCTCTGCCGCGGAAGCGGCGCACGACGCGGCGTGGCGCCAGCGCGTGATGGACAAGTACGGCAGCGTGCCGACGCTGCAGTACTTCGACACCCCGCTGGTCGTCGACAACGCGCTCGGCGAGACGATCGAAGGCTGACGCCGCGGCTTCAGCGCACGCCGTCCGGTAGCGGAATGAACTCGGCGGCGTCGTTCGGCGGCAGCGCGATGCGGCCTGCCTGCCAGTCGGCCTTCGCCTGCTCGATGCGCTCCTTGCGCGAGGACACGAAGTTCCACCAGATGTGCCGCTCGCCCAGCGGCTCGCCCCCAGAAGCATCAGCGTCGACGCATCGTTCGCCCGCAGCACCGGTGCCGATGCCGCGCCGAACACCAGCATCTGCCCGACGCGGTACTGGACGGCCTCGTGCTCGATGCGGCCGGCGACCACGTAGGCGGCGCGCTCGGCGTGCCCCTGCGGCATCGCGAGCCGGGCACCGGGGTCGAGGCTCGCGTGCAGGCAGAACAGCGGCGAATGTGTCTTCACCGGGCTTTTCAGGCCGTAGGCTTCGCCGGCGATCAGGCGCATCCGGACGCCGGCCTCGCGCCCCTCCGGCAGCACGTGCGCCGGATAGTGGTCGAACGCGGGGTCGGTCTCCTCGTCCGCCTCGGGCAGCGCCACCCACGACTGCAGCAACTCGATGCCCGGGTCGGCGAACGCCGACGGGTCCTCGAAGCGCTCGGAATGCGAGATGCCGCGGCCGGCGGTCATCCAGTTGACGTCGCCCGGCCGGATCACCTGCTCGATGCCGAGGCTGTCGCGATGCGTGATCGCGCCGCTCAGCAGGTAGCTGACCGTGGACAGGCCGATGTGCGGGTGCGGGCGAACGTCGGCACTGCGTCCGATCGTGCGCGGAAACGTCACCGGCCCCGCATGGTCGAGGAAGACGAACGGCCCGACCATGCGCCGCTTCGCGAACGGCAGCACGCGCCGCACCGCCGGGCCATGGCCGAGGTCGGCCCGGCGCGCGTCGATGACGATGTCCGGCATGGCCGGCCCGCGCTCGTCAGGTGACGACCTGCGCGAGCTCGCCCTTCCGGTAGCGCTCGACCATCGCCGACAGCGGGACGCCGCGGATCCTGCTGCCCTGTCCCTCGCAGCCGAACTGGCGGTAGCGCGCGACGCAGATCGCCTTTGCCGCCTCGCGCGCCGGCTTCAGGTACTCGCGCGGATCGAACTTCGACGGGTTCTCGACGAAGAAGCGGCGGATCGCCGCGGTCATCGCCAGCCGGATGTCGGTGTCGATGTTGATCTTGCGCACGCCGTGCCTGATCGCCTCCTGGATCTCCTCGACCGGCACGCCGTAGGTTTCCTTCATGTCGCCGCCGTACTTGCGGATCTCGGCCAGCAGCTCCTGCGGCACCGACGACGAGCCGTGCATCACCAGGTGGGTGTTCGGGATGCGGGCGTGGATCTCCTTGATGCGCGAGATCGCGAGGATGTCGCCGGTGGGCTTGCGCGAGAACTTGTAGGCACCGTGGCTGGTGCCGATCGCGATCGCCAGCGCGTCGACCTGCGTCTTGCGCACGAAATCGGCGGCCTGCTCCGGGTCGGTAAGCAGCTGCTCGCGGGTCATCGTGCCCTCGGCGCCGTGGCCGTCCTCCTTGTCGCCCTTCATCGTCTCGAGCGAACCGAGCACGCCCAGCTCGCCCTCGACCGTGACGCCGACCGCGTGGGCCATGCCGACCACCTTGCGGGTCACGTCCACGTTGTACTCGTAGCTGGCGACCGTCTTGCCGTCTTCCTGCAACGAGCCGTCCATCATCACCGACGAGAAGCCGAGGTCGATCGCCCCCTTGCAGACCGCCGGCGACTGGCCGTGGTCCTGGTGCATCACCACCGGCACCTTCGGATACGACTCGACCGCCGCCTCGATCAGCCGGCGCAGGAACTGCTCGCCCGCGTACTTCCGCGCGCCGGCCGAGGCCTGCATGATGACCGGGGCGTCGAGTTCGCTGGCCGCAGACATGATCGCCTGCACCTGCTCGAGGTTGTTGACGTTGAATGCCGGGATTCCGTAGCCGTTCTCGGCGGCGTGATCCAGCAGTTGTCGCATCGAAACCATTGCCATGGTTGCCTCCTGAAGCCGGAAAAGCGGCACCGGCGCCGAGTCCCGGGCGCCCGGTGGAATTCCCGCGAAACCCGATTATCGCCCAGTGTCCGCGGCCAGTGCCGTGACCGACTGCATGCCGCGCGACGGGTGTCAGCCGTGCTCGCCCACGCGAACGATCTTCAGCGTGTTGGTCCCGCCGGACTTTCCGATCGGCTCGCCGATGGTGAGCGCAATCAGGTCGCCCTTCTCGACGATGCCCGCGTCGACCAGGGCGCTGCTCGGCCTCGAGCAGCAGCGCCTCGCGCTCCTGCGCGTGATAGGTCATCACGATCGGGTGCACCTCGCGGTACAGGCACATGCGGCGCCGGCTCGCCTCTTCGGGCGTGAGCGCGTAGATCGGCACGCCCGAGTCGATCCGCGACATCCAAAGCGCGGTGGACCCGGATTGCGTCAGCGACACCACCGCCTTCACCTTCATGTGGTGCGCGACGAACAGCGCGCTCATCGCGATCGTCTGGTCGATGCGCGTGAAGCTGCGGTTCAGGAACGCGGCGTCGAGCGACATGACCTGCGAGCGGTCGGCCTCGACGCAGATGCGCGCCATCGACTCGATCGTCTCGACCGGGTACTTGCCGGCCGCGGTCTCGGCCGAAAGCATCACCGCGTCGGTGCCGTCGAGCACCGCGTTGGCCACGTCGGACACCTCGGCGCGGGTGGGCACCGGCGACTCGATCATCGACTCCATCATCTGGGTGGCGGTGATCGTGACCTTGTTCAGCTCGCGCGCCATCCGGATCATGCGCTTCTGCAGCGCCGGCACCGCGGCGTCGCCGACCTCGACCGCGAGGTCGCCGCGCGCGACCATGATGCCGTCGGAGGCCTGCAGGATCTCCTCGAGGTTGCCGATCGCCTCGAAGCGCTCGATCTTGGCGATCATCAGCGCGCGCCCGCCCGCGGCGCGCGTGAGCTCGCGGGCCATGTACATGTCGGCCGCGTTCTTCGGGAACGACACCGCGATGAAGTCGGCCTCGAAGCCGATCGCGGTCCGGATGTCCTCGATGTCCTTCGCGGTGAGCGCGGGCGCCGACAGTCCGCCGCCCTGGCGGTTGATGCCCTTGCGGTTCGACAGCACGCCGCCCTCGACCACGGTGCACTCGATCGATCGCGCGGTGGTGCGCTCGACGCGCATCATCATGCGGCCGTCGTCGAGCAGCAGCGTGTCGCCGGGCTTCACGTCGTTGACCAGTTCCGGATAGTCGAGCCCGACCCGGAGCCGGTCGCCCGGCGCGTCGTCGACGTCGAACGAGAACGTGTCGCCGGGCGCCAGCGCGACCTTGCCGTCGGCGAACCTGCCGATGCGGATCTTCGGCCCCTGCAGGTCGGCCAGAACGCCGACGCTCTGCTGCAGGCGCGCGGCGATCTCGCGCACGCGCCGAACGGTGTCGACATGCTCGGCGGCGGTGCCGTGGGAGAAGTTCACCCGCACCACGTTGACGCCGGCGCGCAGCATCCGCTCCAGCACCGCGGGGTCGCTCGAAGCGGGGCCGAGCGTGGCGACGATCTTGGTGGCGCGCGGGGCAGGCTTGAACATGTCGGAACGCTCGGGGAGACCGGAGCGTCAATGCTAACCGATCGCACCGACCGGGCGCGCCGGCGCTCAGCGCGGCGTCAGGCCGCACTCGATCGCGAACCGCACCATCCCGGCGACGCCGTCGATGTCGAGTTTCTGCATCAGCCGGCTTCGATAGGTGTCGACCGTCTTCGGCGACAGGCACAGCGCGCGCGCGAGCTGGGCCGTGCTCTTGCCTTCGGCCACGCCCTGCAGGATCTGGCGCTCGCGGCGGCTCAGCGCGTCGACCGGGCTGCGCACGTGGTGGTCACGGATGTAGTCGTCGATCACCGCCTCGGTGATCTTCTGGCTGAGGTAGCGACGCCCGGCATGCACGCTGCGCACCGCCGCGACCACCTCGGCGCCGGCCGACTCCTTCAGCAGGTAGCCCTGCGCGCCCGCCTGCAGCGCGCGGAAGATGTGCTCGGTGGTCGAGTACATCGAAAGGATGACGACGCGAGACTGCGGAAGATGGCTGCGAACCCGGTGCGTCGCCTCGATGCCGTCGAGCTCGGGCATCACGATATCCATGATCGTCACGTCGGGCGCCAGCTCCAGCGCCTTGCGCACCGCCTCGCGCCCGTCGGCCGCATGGCCGACGACGGCGATGCCCGGCTGCGTGTGCAGCATCGCCTCGAGGCCGTCGCGCAGCACCGAATGATCGTCGGCGAGCAGCACCCTGATGTCCATCATTGCCTCCCGACCGTCGCAACCAGGCGGGTGCCCGCACCGCGCCGCGAGTCGATGCGCAGCGCGCCGCCGATCGCGCGCAGGCGCTCCTCCATGATCAGCAGCCCCGGGCCCTCGCCCGGATGACCGCGCAGCGCCTGCGCGTCGAATCCGCAGCCGTTGTCGGCGATCGTCAGGCACACTTCGTCGCTGCCGACTTCCAGCGCAATGCGCACCACGTCGGCCTGCGAATGCTTGAGCACGTTGGTGAGCGCCTCCTGGGCGATCCTGAACAGGGTCACCTCGACCGCCTGGCTCATCCTGAGCACCGGGTCGCGCGCCTGCACGGCGGTGCGGATGCCGGTGCGGCCGGAGAACTGCTCGGCGTGCGCCCGCAGCGTGACCGCGAGGCCGTAGTCGTCGAGCATCAGCGGGCGCAGCGCGCCGGCGACGTCGCGCATCGTCTCGACCGTGTTCTCGACCAGGCCGATCGAATCGTCGAGCCGCGAGACCACGCGGTCGAGTTGCGGCGGGTGCAGCTGGTCGCGGATGATGTGCAGGTTCAGGTTGATCGTGGCCAGGTCCTGGCCGATCCGGTCGTGCAGCTCCGCCGAGAGCCTGCGCCGCTCGATCTCCTGGATCTCGACCACGCGCTGCGAGATCGCTCGCAGGCGCGCGGCGTAGAGGTGCGCGTCGTTCTCGGCGCGCTTGCGCGCGGTGATGTCGACCACCGACGCGCGCGTGCCTGCGAGCCTGCCGTCGCCGTCGCGCAGCGCCGAGACGCGCAGCAGCGCGTCGAAAGTCGATCCGTCCTTGCGCTGCAGCTCGGTCTCGATCTCGATGCCTTCGCCACCCGCATGCAGGCGCTCGAACGCGCGCAGGTACTCGTTGCGTGAGCGGCCCGAGACGGCCTCCGCGTAGCGGCGCTTGCCGACCACCTCGCTGCGCGAATAGCCGAGCCAGCCGAGCTCGGTGCGGTTCATCCGCGCGACCGTGCCGTCCGGGCGCACGCTGTGGTACCCGCAGGGCGCGTTCTCGTAGAGATCGCGCATTTCGATCGTGGTCGTGTCGGCTCGCCGCATCGCGGACGCCTCCGGCCGGCGGTGCCGGCCCGCTGGTTCGACCTGCCGGTGCGCAAACGGCACCGGCGTCACGATTGTCCTACAGCAAGCGTCCAGCTTCTCCGATAACCACGCGAAGCGTGGCGGCGTCCAATGCAGGGCAAGCAAGGAGGTGCCATGCAACGACCGACCATCGACTATCACAAGGCTTCGCCGGACGGCGTCTCGGCCCTGGCCGCGCTCGAAACCTACGTCCGGGGCAGCGGCCTCGAAGCCGGGCTGCTCGAGCTGGTGCGCACGCGCGCCTCGCAGCTCAACGGCTGCGCCTATTGCATCGACATGCACACCAAGGATGCGCGGGCGGCCGGCGAGACCGAGCAGCGGCTCTACGCACTGGCCGCCTGGCGCGAGACGCCGTTCTACAGCGAGCGCGAGCGCGCCGCGCTCGCCTGGGCCGAGGCGCTGACGCGGATCTCCGCCGGCGGGGTATCCGACGACGACTACCGGCTCGCGCGACAGCAGTTCACCGAGAAGGAACTAATCGACCTGTCGCTCGCGGTCGTCGCGATCAACGGATGGAACCGGCTCGCGATTCCCTTCCGGACGGTTCCGGGCACCTATCACCCGTCCCGGCCGAAAGTCCGGACACCCACGCCGTCGACCTCGCACGGCTGATCCCCCGACCCGCTTCACCGGATTTACGCGAAAGGAATGCAGTCATGAACGAGACGCCCACCACCTGGCCGAAAGACGATGCGATCGCGCTTGCCGAGACTGTCAGGGCCGCAGAATCCGGCCCCGGCGCGCCGGCGCGGCGCCGGTTCATCCGCGACACCGGCGCCGCCGGCGCCGCGCTCGGCATCGGTCCGCTGATCCTGCCGCGCCGGGCCCGCGCGGCCGGCAAGACGCTGAAGATCCTGCAATGGGCCCACTTCGTGCCCGCCTACGACAAGTGGTTCGACAACGAATACACGAAGCAGTGGGGCGAGAAGAACGACACCGAGGTGATCGTCGACCACGTCGGCATCCCCGCGATCAACTCGCGCGCCGCCGCGGAGGTCTCGGCACAGAAGGGGCACGACCTGTTCATGTTCCTGTGGCCGCCCCCGACCTACGAGACGCAGGTGATCGACCACCGGGAGATCTACCAGGAGTGCGAGCGCAAGCACGGCAAGCCGATCGACCTGGCCGTCAAGAGCACCTACAACCCGAAGACCAGGAAGTACTTCGGCTTCTCCGACAGCTTCGTTCCCGACCCGGTGAACTACCGCATCGACCTCTGGTCCGAGGCCGGCATGGCGCAGGGCCCGCGCAGCTGGGAAGACGTGATGCGCGTCGGCAGGAAGATCAAGGAGACGAAGAACGTCCCGGTGGGCATCGGCCTGTCGGCCGAGCTCGACACCGCGATGGCGATGCGCACCCTGCTCTATGCATTCGGCGGCTCGGTGCAGGACGCCGAAGGCCGCGTCGTGCTCGACTCGAAGAACACGCTCGAGGCGGTGAAGTTCGCCACCGGGCTCTACAAGGCGACGATGACCCCCGAGGTGATGGCCTGGGACGCGTCGTCGAACAACCGCGCGCTGCTCGCCGGCAAGATCTCCCTGTGCCTGAACGCGATTTCCACCACGCGCGCCGCCGAGAACGACAAGCTGCCGATCGCCGACCAGATCGGACTGACGAAGGCGCTGATGGGGAGCACGCGCGCGATCGGCCTCGAGCACGTGATGGACTGCTACGTCATCTGGAAGTTCGCCGAGAACGTCGAGGGCGCGAAGAAGTTCCTGGTCGACTACATCGACAACTTCCACCGCGGCTTCGTCGCCAGCCAATACTACAACTTCCCGTGCTTCGCCAGCACCGTCCCCGACCTCGACAAACTGCTGGCCGACGACCCGCACACGCCCGCCGGCAAGTACAAGGTGCTGGCCGACGTGACGAAGTGGGCCACGAACGTCGGCTACCCGGGCTACGCCAATGCGGCGGTCGACGAGATCTTCGGCACCTGGGTGCTCAACACGATGTTCGCCAAGGCGGCCTCGGGCACGATGTCGCCGCAGGCGGCGATCAGGGAGGCCGACCGCAAGTGCCGGGCGATCTTCGCCAAGTGGCAGACGAAGAAGCTGGTCTGAAGCGACGGTCGCGTCGATGGCCACGGTCGAGACCCGCGCGCTGACCAAGCGCTTCGAGACGGCGAACGCCGTCGACGGCATCGACCTCGCGGTGCGCGAAGGCGAGTTCCTGGTGCTGCTCGGGCCCTCCGGTTGCGGCAAGACGACGCTGCTGCGCATGCTCGCCGGACTGGAGACGCCCAGCGCCGGCGAGGTGCTGATCGGCGGGCGCACGGTGACGCACCTGCCGCCGCGCGCGCGCAACATCGCGATGGTGTTCCAGAGCTATGCGCTGTATCCGCACCTGAGCGTGTACCGCAACATCGCGTTCCCGCTCGCCGCGGTGGGCATGCCGCGGCGCGAGGTTGCCGACAAGGTCGCGCAGGCCGCGTCGATGTTCGGCATCCAGCGCCTGCTCGAACGCAAGCCGCGCCAGCTCTCGGGCGGCGAGCGCCAGCGCGTGGCGCTGGCGCGCGCGGTGGTGCGCAATCCGGTGGTGTTCCTGCTCGACGAGCCGCTGTCGAACCTCGACGCCAAGCTGCGCACTTCGGCGCGCGACGAGCTGCAGCAGTTCCAGCGCCGGCTCGGCACCACCACGGTCTACGTGACCCACGACCAGATCGAGGCGATGGGGCTGGGCGACCGGATCGCCGTGCTCGACCATGGGCGCGTGCGCCAGCTCGGCACTCCGCTCGAGGTCTACCACGAGCCGGCCGACACTTTCGTGGCCACCTTCCTCGGCAGCCCTCCGATGAACCTGATGGACGACGGCCCGGTGTCGTGCGGCTTTCGGCCGGAGCATCTGCTGCCGCGCGAATCCTTCCCGGCGGGCGACACCGTCGTGGACTTCCCACTCGCGGTGACGCGCATCGAGCACCTGGGCGCCGACCGCCTGGTCTACGCGACGCTGCAGCCCCCGCATCCGCAGACCCGCGTCGTCTGCCGGCTGCCCTCGAACGTCCCGGCGCCGCTCGAAACCGGGCGCCGCTACGAATTCGCGCTGCGCCCCGGCGAGCTCAGGTACTTCGATCGCGAGACGGGACTGAAGCGCCCGGCGGCTCCGACATGAGCAGCGTCGCCGCCTCGGCGCCGCAGGCCGACGCGAAGCGGCGCCCGAACTGGCTCGACGACGAGCTGTGGCTCGGGCGCCTGCTGATCGCGCCCGCCGTCGTCTACATCGTCGCACTGGTGGGTTTCCCGTTCGCGCTTGCGATCGCCTACAGCCTGAGCGACGCGACCGTCGGCAGCACCTCGCTGGACTTCGTCGGCCTGCGCAACTTCGCCGCCATCATGGACGACCCGACCTTCTGGGGCTCGCTGCGCAACGCGGCGGTCTTCACGCTGGTTTCGCAGGCGCTGGTGGTCGTGCTGGGCAAGATCCTGGCCATGGCGCTGTACCGCGACTTCCGCGGCAAGTGGCTGGTGCGGCTGCTGATCCTGCTGCCCTGGGTGGCGCCGATCTCGCTGGGCAGCATCGGCTGGCTGTGGATCTTCGACCCGGTCTACAGCATCATAAACTGGAGCGCGCGCGCGCTGGGCCTCTTCGGCCCGAACACCTGGCCGATCTGGCTCGGCCAGCCCGACCTGGCGATGGCCTCGATCGTCATGGTCGACGTGTGGCGACTGCTGCCGCTGGCCACCGTGATCATCCTGGCCGGTCTCTCGGCGATTCCCCAGGACATCCACGATGCGGCGCAGGTCGACGGCGCGGGCTTCTGGCGACACCTGTTCATGATCAACCTTCCGCTGGTGATGCCGATCATGCTGGTGGCGCTGCTGTTCGGCATCGTGTTCACCTTCACCGACCTGATCGTCATCTACGTGCTCACGCGCGGCGGCCCGTTCGACAGCACGCAGGTGATCGCCAGCTATGCGTTCTTCACCGGCATCGAGGGCGGCGACCTGGCCGGCGGCGCCGCCATCTCGCTGTTCCTGTTCCCGGTGCTGGTGGCGGTGGCGATCCTCTTCCTCACGGTGGCGCGGCGCGCCGAGGTCGCATGAACGCGCCGCTTGCATTCCGGGCCAGGCGGGGCGCGGCGCGCTTCGGGCACGTGCTGATCCTGGCCGCCTTCGTGGCGTTCCTGGCGTTTCCGTTCTACTGGATGGTGCTCACCACCTTCAAGGAGACGAAGGACCTGATCGACGCGCACCACAACCCGTTCGTGTTCAACCTGCCGCCGACGCTGGAGAACCTGCGCATCCTGTTCGAGGACACGCTCTTCGGAACCTGGATCGTCAACACCGTCGAAGTCGGCGTGCTGGTGACGATCATCACGCTGGCGCTCGCGGTGCCCGCCGGCTATGCGCTGGCGCGGCTCACCGGGCGCTGGAGCCAGCGCCCGGCGATCGGCATCTTCCTCACTTACCTGATTCCGCCCACGATCCTGTTCATCCCGTTTTCGCGCATCGTCGGCGACCTCGGCCTGCAGGACTCGCTGTGGTCGCTGGTGCTGGTCTACCCGAGCTTCACCGTGCCGTTCTGCACCTGGCTGATGATGGGTTTCTTCAAGTCGATCCCGCGCGACATCGAGGAGGCCGCGATGATCGACGGACTGTCGAGGTTCCGCGCCTTCGTGACGGTCGTCGTGCCGGTGTCCTCGGCGGGCATCCTCACGGTGGTGATCTTCACGCTCACGCTGGTGATGCAGGAGTTCGTCTACGCGCTCACGTTCATCACCACGTCGTCGCACTACACGGTGAGCGTCGGCGTGCCGACGTTCCTGGTGCGCGGCGACGTCTACTTCTGGGGCTCGCTGATGGGGGCCTGCCTGATCGTGAGCATTCCGGTGGCGGTGCTCTACAACCTCTTCGTCGACCGGTTCGTCGCCGGCTTCACCGTCGGGGCGGTGAAGTAGCGCGCGGGCACGGGCTCAGGGGCGCCCGCGAAGGCTCACGCCCGCTCGGCCAGCGCCGCCACCGCCGGCAGCGTCTTGCCCTCGAGGAACTCGAGGAACGCGCCGCCGCCCGTGGAGATGTAGCCGACCCGGTCGGTGATGCCGAACTTCGCGATCGCCGCCAGCGTGTCGCCGCCGCCCGCGATCGAGAACGCGGGCGACCCGGCGATCGCCTGCGCGATCGCGCGGGTGCCGCCGGCGAACGCGTCGAACTCGAACACGCCCACCGGCCCGTTCCAGACGATGGTGCCGGCCTGCTTCAGCTGCGCGGCGAGCGCCTGCGCGGTCTTCGGGCCGATGTCGAGGATCAGGTCGTCGTCGGCGACTTCGGTGGCCGCCTTCGCGGTCGCTGCGGCCGTCGCCGAGAATTCCTTCGCGCAGACCACGTCGACTGGGATCGGCACCTGCGCGCCGCGCGCCGCCATCAGGTCGATGATCGCCTTCGCCTCGCCGGCCAGCTCGCGCTCGGCCAGCGACTTGCCGATCGGCAATCCGGACGCCAGCATGAACGTGTTGGCGATGCCGCCGCCGACGATCAGCTGGTCGACCTTCCCGGCCAGCGACTTCAGGATCGTGAGCTTGGTCGACACCTTCGAGCCCGCCACGATCGCCACCAGCGGGCGCTTCGGATCGCCGAGCGCCTTGCCGAGCGCGTCGAGCTCGGCCGCCAGCAGCGGCCCGGCACAGGCCACCGGCGCGAAGCGCGCGATGCCGTGCGTGGTCGCCTCGGCGCGGTGCGCGGTGCCGAACGCGTCGTTCACGTAGACGTCGCACAGCGACGCCATCTTGCGCGACAGCGCCTCGTCGTTCTTCTTCTCGCCGCGGTTCACGCGGCAGTTCTCGAGCAGCACCACGTCGCCGGGAGCGACTTCGAAACCGCCGTCGACCCAGTCGGCGACGAGCCGCACCGGGCGGCCGAGCAGTTCGCCGAGCCTTGCGGCGATCGGCGCGAGCGAATCGGCAGGCTCGGGCTTTCCTTCGGTCGGGCGTCCCAGGTGCGAGGTGACCATGACGGCGGCGCCCGCCTTCAGGCAATGCTCGATCGCCGGCAGCGAGGCGCGGATGCGCGTGTCGTCGGTGATCGCGCCCCCGTCGTCCTGCGGCACGTTCAGGTCGGCGCGGATGAACACGCGCTTGCCGCGCAGGTCGAGATCGGTCATGCGTCGGAACTGCATCGGTACCTCCGGGGTCAGCTCGCCTCGTTCAGGCGATGCTCGAGCTCGATGCGCTCGGCGTCGTCGAGCAGGTCGAGCGGGTTCGATCCGTCGTTCAGCAGCCAGTCGGCGAAGGCGCCGCCGCGCCCGTCGGCGAGGTTCATCGCGACGACGTGGTCGAGCGCGGCGCTGTCGGCGAAGAACACCACCTGCGCGTCGCCGGCCTGCACCGGGCAATCGCCGACCGCGATCTGCACCCAGGGGCGCCTGGCGTCGCGCAGCCGCAGCCCGCGCTCTCCGGCGACGATCTCCCTGAGCAGCGCCGCGGCTTCGGCGGCGGGCAGGCGGGCGCTCATCGGGGCGTTGCGTCGCGCCGGACCGGGCGCGCGCGGCCGCGCCGCACCCGGCGCGCGCTCACTTCGCGTTGACCAGCGCGACGGTGGCGTCGAGCATCCGGTTCGAGAAGCCCCACTCGTTGTCGTACCAGCTGCTCACCTTGACCAGGCGGCCCGAAACCTTGGTGAGCGTGGCGTCGAAGGTGCTCGAGGCCGGGTTGTGGTTGAAGTCGACCGACACCAGCGGCTCGGTGGAGTAGGCGAGGATGCCCTTCATCGGGCCTTCGGACGCTTCCTTCATGATCGCGTTGATCTCGTCGACCGAGGTGTCGCGCGCGGCGATGAAGGACAGGTCGACGATCGACACGTTGATCGTCGGCACGCGCATCGCGTAGCCGTCGAGCTTGCCGTTGAGCTCGGGCAGCACCAGCCCGACCGCGGCGGCCGCACCCGTCTTCGTGGGGATCATCGACATCGTCGCCGAGCGGGCGCGCCGCAGGTCCTCGTGGTACACGTCGGTGAGCACCTGGTCGTTGGTGTACGAGTGGATCGTGGTCATCAGCCCATGGAGCACGCCGATGCGCTCGTGCAGCGGCTTGACCATCGGGGCCGGGCAGTTGGTGGTGCACGAGGCGTTGGAGATCACCGTGTGCGCCGCCTTCAGCACGTCGTGGTTCACGCCGTAGACGATCGTCGCGTCGACGTCCTTGCCGCCGGGCGCCGAGATGATGACCTTCTTCGCGCCGCCCTTCAGGTGCGCCGACGCCTTCTCCTTGCTGGTGAAGAAGCCGGTGCACTCGAGCACCACGTCGACGCCGAGCTGGCCCCAGGGCAGCTCGGCCGGATTGCGGTGCGACAGCACCTTGATCCGGTCGCCGTCGACGACGATCGAGTCGCCGTCGACCGACACCTTTCCGGGGAAGCGACCGTGCGCGGTGTCGTACTGCGTCAGGTGCGCGTTGATCTTCGCGTCGCCGAGGTCGTTGACCGCGACGAACTCGATCGGGTGCTTCTTGCCGCTTTCGTAGTGGGCCCGGAGGATGTTGCGGCCGATCCGGCCGTATCCGTTGATCGCAACTCGAATCGTCATGGCTTGGTTTCCCTGGTGTCGAATGGAATGTGTCGGCGCTCAGCGGCGCGTGGCGCGCCGGCGCAGGGCCTCGCGCACGGTGTCGGCGACGTTCTCGGCGGTGAATCCGAACAGGCGTGCGAGCACGCCGGCCGGCGCGGATTCGCCGAAGGTGTCCAGTCCCACGACCGCGTCGCAGCCGTATTTCCACCACCCGTCGGTGACCCCGGCTTCGACCGCGATGCGCGGCAGGCGATCGGGCAGCACATGGCTGCGGTACGAAGCCTCCTGGCGGTCGAACACCGTCGTCGAGGGCATCGAGACGATGCGCACCGCGATGCCGTCGGCCGCGAGAAGTTCGCGCGCCGCGAGCGCCAGCGAGACCTCGGAGCCGGTGGCGAGGATCACGGCATGGGCCTCCTCGGCGTCGCGCAGCACGTAGCCGCCGCGGCCGATCGCGTCGACCTGGCGCGCCGAGCGCGTGACGAACGGCACGGCCTGGCGCGAGAACAGCAGCGCGCTCGGCCCGTCGCGGCGCGCGATCGCGGCGCCCCGGGCGACTGCCGACTCGATCGGGTCGCAGGGGCGCCAGACGTCGAGCCGCGGAATCAGCCGCAGCGACGCGGCGTGCTCCACAGGCTGGTGCGTCGGCCCGTCTTCGCCCAGCCCGATCGAGTCGTGCGTGTAGACGAAGATCACGCGCTGCTTCATCAGCGCCGCCATGCGCACCGCGTTGCGCGCGTAGTCGGAGAAGGTGAGGAAGGTGCCGCCGTAGGGGACGAAACCCCCGTGCAGCGCCAACCCGTTGAGGACCGCGCTCATGCCGAACTCGCGCACGCCGAAGTTGACGTGGCGGCCCGGCACGAAGGAGCCGCCGACGCGCAGCGCGCCGGCTCCCTTGAAGTCGGTGAGGTTGCTGCCGGTGAGGTCGGCCGAGCCGCCGATCAGCTCCGGCAGCGCCGGACCGAAGTGGTTCAGCGCGTTCTGCGAAGCCTTTCGCGTGGCGATCGTCTCGGCGCGCGCGGTGGCGTCCTCGATTGCGGCGTCGAGCGCCTCGTCGTAGGCCGCGGGAAGGTCGCCGCGCATGCGACGCTCGAACTCCTTCGCGTCGGAGGGGTGGCCCTCGCTGTAGCGCTCGAACATCGCGCGCCAGGCCGACTCGGAGCGTGCGCCGCGCTCGCGCGCGTCCCAGGCCGCGCGCACCTCGGGCGGGATCTCGAACGGCGGATACGGCCAGTCGATTGCCGCGCGGGTAGCGGCGATTTCGTCCTTGCCGAGCGGCTCGCCGTGCGCCTTCGCGGTATTGACCCGGCCGGGCGAGCCCTTGCCGATCATCGTGCGGCACTGGATCAGCGTGGGCGCGAACACGCCGTCACGACCGCGCTCGCCCCATTCGCGCGCCAGCGCGATCGCGCGGTCGAGCGCCGCCACGTCGTGCCCGTCGATGTCGGGGATCACGTGCCAGCCGTAGGCCTCGAAGCGGCGCACGGTGTCGTCGCGGAACCAGTGCTCGACCTGGCCGTCGATCGAGATGCCGTTGTCGTCGTAGAAGACCACCAGCTTCGACAGCTTCAGCGTTCCGGCCAGCGAGCAGGCCTCGTGCGAGACGCCCTCCATCATGCAGCCGTCGCCGGCGAACGCCCAGGTAAAGTGATCGACCACCGGGAAGCCGTCGCGGTTGAAGCGCGCGGCCAGCAGCCGCTCGGCCAGCGCCATGCCGACCGCGTTGGCCAGGCCCTGTCCCAGCGGGCCGGTGGTCGTCTCGACACCCGGCGTGACGCCGACCTCGGGATGGCCCGGGGTCATCGAGTGCAGTTGCCGGAAGTTGCGCAGTTCGTCGATCGGCAGCGCGTAGCCGGTGAGGTGCAGCACCGAGTACAGCAGCATCGAGCCATGGCCGTTCGACAGCACGAAGCGGTCGCGGTCGGCCCAGTGCGGATCGGCCGGGTTGTGCTTCAGGTGCCGGGACCACAACGCGACCGCGATCTCGGCCATGCCCATCGGCATGCCGGGGTGGCCGGAGTTGGCCTGCTGCACGGCGTCCATCGACAGCGCGCGGATCGCGTTGGCCATCATCTTCAGGGTGGCCGGCGGCGGCAATGGCGCCCCGGCGTGGCCGCCGCTCGCGGCGGGTTGCGCGCTATGTCCCAGGAGAGCCTCCATCGCGGTCCTCGCAGCTCGGGTGCAGGTCGGCGCCCCGCCTCCGGCGCGCCCGACACCGCTGCCCAGCTTCGCTGGGCAGGCCCATTCTAGCAAACCGGCGCGAACCGGCTGGCGCGAAAACCTGCGGATCCGATATAATAGCGGGCTCTTTTCGCGAGGTTGCAATTGCTACCTCGCGGCTTTCCACTGATCTGGATCCCCCGAATCAAGACCAAGGGGATGCTCAGGAACTGGTTGAACAGGCCGGCG
This sequence comes from Burkholderiaceae bacterium, assembly GCA_027493945.1. Taxonomy (GTDB): domain Bacteria; phylum Pseudomonadota; class Gammaproteobacteria; order Burkholderiales; family Burkholderiaceae_E; genus Zeimonas. The sequence continues at coordinate 3,011,509 of JAOSJU010000001.1, forward strand.
CGAGCCGGCCTGAACCGATCGGGCCCGGAGGTTGCGCGGCAAGGCAACTCGGGGCACTTGGGGTCTTCAATCCAGGATCCGCGCCCGCCAGGGTGCGAATCCGCAGAATGGTCCACGCCGGCGACGGGAAGGGACTGGGTTGGAACGGAATGCAGGGACTGCACCTCACCGCTGATCTGTACGGCTGCCAGTGCGACGGGGCACTGCTCACCGACGCGACGAGACTCGAACGGCTGTGCCGTGCCGCGGTCGACGCGGCCGAACTCACCGTGGTCGACGAGAAGTTTTTCACCTTCCCCGACTACCAAGGCGAGCCGGGCGGCGTCACCGGTGCCGTGCTGCTGGCCGAATCGCATCTGGCGATCCACACCTGGCCCGAGCGCGCAGGCGTGACGCTCGACGTCTACGTCTGCAACTTCTCCACCGACAACTCGTCGAAGGCCGAGAAGGTCCTCGACGACCTCATCGTCGCGTTCGCGCCGCGCCAGCAGGGCACCAACCGCATCCTGCGCGGATCGGAAGATCCGGTCTCGCAATCGGGCGAACTGCTGCTCGAATGGCTCAACGACGACAGCGCGTTCGGCTTTCGCGCCGCGCGCCGCATCGAGACGGTTCGCACGCCGTTCCAGACGCTCGAGGTGTTCGAGACGCCGCAGTGGGGCCGGCTGTTCCGCCTCGACGGCTGCTACATGACCTCCGAGCGCGACGAGTTCTTCTACCATGAGGCGATCGCGCATCCGGCGGCGATCGCGCATCCGCGCCCGGTGTCGGCGCTGGTGATCGGCGGCGGCGACGGAGGCTCGACCGAGGAGCTGCTCAAGCACCCGTCGATCGAGCGCGTGGTGATGGCCGAGCTCGACGCCGAAGTGGTGCGCGTCGCGCGCGAGCACCTGGGCGCCGTGCACCGCGGCGCATTCGACGACCCGCGGCTCGACCTGCGGATCGGCGACGGCTGGGCGCTGGTCGAGGCGATGGCCGCCGCCGGCGAGCGCTTCGACCTCGTCGTGCTCGACCTCACCGATCCCGACACGCCCGCGCACCGCCTGTACACGCCCGACTTCTTCCGGATGCTCGAGCGGGTGATGAGCCCGGGGGCGGCGGTCACGCTGCACATCGGCTCGCCGGTGTTTCGCCCCGACCTGGTCCGCAAGCTGCTCGCCGCGCTGTCGTCGGTGTTCGCGATCGTGCGCCCGCTCGGCCTGTACGTGCCGCTCTACGGCGCCTACTGGGGCATGTGCTGCGCCTCGCAGACGCTCGATCCATTGGCGATCGACGCGCAGGCGGCGCAGCGGCGCATCGACGAGCGCGGCCTCTCCGACCTGCGCTACTACAACGGCGATATCCATACGGCGCTGTTCGCACTGCCCAACTTCTATCGCGAACTCGTGCCCGGCGCCGCCCGCGCGAGCGCGCCGCGGCCGCTGGCGCACGCGGCGCGCTGACCCACGCACCCGAGGCTGCTGCCCGCCCCATGCGCCCGCGTGTCCTGATCGCAGCGGCGCAGGCCGACGAGCCGGCGAGCCGCATCCTCGACGCCCGGCAGTCGCACCACCTGGTGCGCGTGCTGCGGCTTGCCGCAGGCGCGCCCGTCGAATGCTTCGACGGCAGGGGTGCGCGTTTCGACGCGCGCATCGAGCGCGCAGACCCGAAGGCCTGCGCCATCCGGCTGCTCGCCCCGATCGCGGCCTGCACCGAGAGCCCGCTGGCGGTCACGCTCGTGCAGGGTATCAGCGCGCCCGAGCGCATGGACTGGACCGTCGAGAAGGCAGTCGAGCTCGGCGCGCACGCGATCCAGCCGGTCGTCTGCGCGCGCACGCAGGCACGGCTCGATGCACAACGCCTGCAGCGACGCCACGTGCACTGGGCACGCATCGTCGAGGCGGCGTGCATGCAGTGCGGCCGCGACCGCCTGCCCGAACTCGGCGCCCCGCTCGAATTCGAGCGCTGGCTCGCCGCGACCGACCGCACTGCGGGGCGCACGCGCATCGTGCTCGATCCGCGCGCAGCGGTGCCGCTAGCGTCGCTTCGCGCCGACCCGGCGCAGCCGGTCGATCTGCTGGTGGGACCCGAAGGAGGGTCGACGCGGCCGAGCTCGAGGCGGCCCGCGCGGCCGGCTTTCAGGCGGTGCGGCTCGGGCCGCGGGTGCTGCGCACCGAAACGGCGGGCCTGGCGGCGATCGCCGCGCTGCAGGCGATCGCCGGCGATTTCTGAGCCGCCCCGGCCCGCCCTACGGGCGGCCGCGCGGCGCGCAGCCGCCACCGGTACGCACCGAGTAGAACACGCGAAAAGCGGTCTGGCGATCGAAGAAGAAGTCCGCAGCGTCGCGGAACACGTCGAGCAACGCGTCGCGCTGCTCGCGGCCGAACTCCGCCGTGTCGGGCAGATTCGCCAGGATCACGAGGAATCCCGGCTGTTCGGCGTCGCCGCCCGGCTTCATGTCGGTGACGCAGTCGTACAGCGCGTCGAGGTTGTGGCCGACGTGCGCCGGCAGCGAGAACGCGCCGGCAATCGCCGCAAGGACGCCCGGCTTGTCGGTCACGCGCGCCGGGTCGACGCGCAGCAATCGCTGGTCTGCCCGCCGGGCAGCGCGCTCGAGCGCATCCAGGTCGTAGGCGGCCAGCGGCAGCACGGCCTGCGGCGGAATGTTGCTCAGCGTGCCCATTGCATCACTCCCGGCTGCGGCGCGCGTGCCATGCAGGCCTGGAAGGCCGGCAGCACGGCCAGCGCGACCAGCAGCCACTGCAGGACGGACGGCCGCCGGCGAAGGTTCATGGCCTATGCTAAAGGAGATCGGCTGGGCTGCAAACGCACCGCCCGCAGCGCGACTGCGCCGCAGCGCGCCGTACCGTGCCGGCCCGGCGCGGGCATCGGCCTGCCTGGCCGCCCCGGCCGCTTACGCTGCTTCGGGCTGGGCGACCGCCTCGATCGCCCGATCGAGCGCGCTCCCGGCGCTCGAGAGTCGCGCGTAGCCGGCCTCGAACAGGTGCGCCAGTTCGCCGCGCGTGAACGAGCGCCCGGCGTCGGGGGTAGCGAGTGAGCACGAAGAGTTTGCGGGTCGGGCCGATCCAGGCCAGGCGGAAGACGCGGCGCGCGCCGCCTTCGTCGAGCTCGATCAGGTCGCCGCGCTGCAATGCGTCGACGTGCACCTCGCCCTGCCCCGGCGGGCGGGCGTCGGCGGCGCCTGCGGACGCACCGCCGGCGCCAGCCTGCGCTGTGCCTGCCGGCTGTGCTGCTGCGACGGCTGTCTGCGCTGCGTGGGCGGCGGCCGCCGCGCGCGCCTGCTGATCGGCGATGCCGCGCGGGGCTGGCGGCGCGGGCTGCGACGGCCCGCCCGACGCCGACTTCGCTTCGCGCACCGCGCGGGTGTGCCATTGCAGCAATTCGTTGAAGAACCGTTCGCGCTCGCCCGCCTCCATGCCGACCGGTTCCAGCCCATTCATCAGGGCGCGGATCATCCTGGTCAGCACCTCGGCCAGCCTGTTGATCTCCTCGGGCGACTTCGGGGCGACGCTCCAGATCAGCATCTCGGCCGCGCGCAGGCCAGCCGCCCAGGCGACGTCGGAATCGCCCGCGTCGACCCGCGCATGCGCCAGCGCGCGCGACCACCACCGGTAGAGGAACTCCCTGACGAACACCGGCGTCACCGGGTCGATGCGCAGCGCGATCTCGGCGCTGGCCGCCTCCTGCGCCTGCGACAGCGCCTCGAGCCGCTCGGCTTGCAGCGTGATCTCCGCCAGCCGCGTTGCGCGGCGCTCGGCCTCCTCCTGCATCAGCAGGTCCAGACGCCGTACCGCCTCGTCGAACGTGGACAGGTCGGACTCGAAATGTTCGATGATCCAGTCGATGAGGCCGGTGATGCCCGCGACCAGCTGCGACTGCGGTCCGACGTCGGCGTCGGGATCGGTCGCGGCCTCGGAGATGCGGTCGATCAGCCGCCGCATCGGGTGCTGCCTGCGCGCGAAGAAGCTGCGGTCGATCAGAGCGGCCTTCATCGCGACCACCTGCAGCCGCAGCAACTGCTGCTTGACCGGATCGGGTATCAGCCGGTCGGCATAGATGTAGTCGAAGACCAGCGAGACGATCTCGATGGTCACCTGGTCGAGCGCCGAGCCCTTGCGACGCGCCTCGTCGAGCAGCCCGGTCATCGCCGCGCCGCCAGCCGCCACCTCCGGCATCGACTGCAGCGCGTTCAGCGCCTCGATCAACGGCGGCTCGGCCGACGGGATCGGCAGGTCGGCCATCGCGAAGGTCGACGGGTCGGTCAGCATTCGCGCCGCCGAACGCCGTGCCGAAGGCTGGCCCTCGGCGATCTGCTGCATCAGCGATTCGAACGCGTCGCGCGTGGCCGCAGTCGCGCCGGACATGGCCTCGGCGGCCGCAGTTACGGCCTCGGCGGTCGCAGTTACGGCCGCAGCGGTCGCAGGCGGCTCGGCCACGGCACGCGCCTGCGGCTCGGCCGAACCCACCACGCGCGCCTTGATCGTCGGCAGGATCCGGTTGCTGCGCAGCCGCTCGTTGACTTGCGAATAGACGTTGTTCAGGCCCGCCGAAACGTGCGGCTCGAACGCCTGCAGCAGCGCGGCGCGCACCTCGATCGCCGGGGCGAGCGCGTCGAGCGCCGAGCGCAGCGCGTCGAAGACCTCCTCTGGCGAAGCCGGGTGGTCGTTCTCGTCGAACCACTCGCGATCGAGCAGCACGGCAAGCCGCGCGCGCATGCCGAGCACCTGGTCGCGATCGAGCCGGTTGCGCGAGCGCTGCGCCAGCCGCTTCGAGCGCGATGCGTTCTTCCTCGGCCGTCTCGTCGACCAGCTCCAGTTCCGCGGTCGGGGCTTGCTGCGCGTCGCCGCCCCGCTTGAACATGCGCCGCTCGAGCACCTCGGCGAACGACTTGCGGAACCGCGACTCGATGTCGCGGCGATGCTGTCGCACGACCGCGACGGCCTCGAGCAGAACCTGCTGGCTCTCGCGGCGCGGCTCGCCCATCGCGCGCGCGACCATTTCGTCGCTCAGCTTGTCGAGCGCCTCGCTGACGACGCGCTCGAGGCCGGCGACGACGATGCCGCGGCAATCCTCGAGCAACTCAAACCGCCGGCGCCGATCGACCTCCGGCTCCGGTGCTGGTTCGACCACATGATAAGCCCTCTCGGAGATCTCGCTGGACATGTCCTGGCCCTGCCCGAATCGTCGTCGGCGCCGTCGATTGCGGTCCGCCGGCTTCGATGCTATTCGGCGCGGCCGACGGGGGTCAATGCGCGGACGCGCGCACGGGCCTCCCAACCCCCGGGAGGCGGGGGCGCGCCGACGGGCGGCGCCCCGGCGGGCGCCGGCGGCTGCGCGACCGTTGCGCGCCAGCGCCACCGTCAGCGATCGACGCTGGCGTCGATGACGGTCCAGGCGGCCATGTTGACGATGCGACGCACGGTGGCCGACGCGGTGAGGATGTGCACCGGGCGAGCCGCACCCAGCAGCACCGGGCCGATCGCCACGTTGTGGCCGGCCGCGGTCTTCAGCAGGTTGTAGGCGATGTTCGCCGCGTCGATGCCCGGCAGCACCAGCAGGTTCGCCTCGCCGTTCAGCGTCGAGCGCGGCATGATCCGGCGGCGCAATTCGGCGTCGAGGGCGACGTCGCCGTGCATCTCGCCGTCGATCTCCAGCGCCGGCGCGCGCTCGCGGATCAGTACCAGCGCCTCGCGCATCTTCACCGCGCCCGCGTGATTCGAAGTGCCGAAGTTCGAATGCGACAGCAGCGCCACCTTCGGCGCGATGCCGAAGCGGCGCAGCTCGTCGGCGGCCATCAGCGTGATCTCGGCGATCTGCTGGGCGTCGGGGTCGGCGTTCACGTGCGTGTCGACCAGCGTGACCTGCCGGTTCGGCAGCATCAGCGTGTTCATCGCCGCATAGACGCTGGCGCCCGGGCGCCTCCCGATCACCTGTTCGACGTAGCCCAGGTGCAGCGGGAAGGTGCCGAAGGTGCCGCAGAGCAGGCCGTCGGCGTCGCCCATGTGCACCATCATCGCGCCGATCAGCGTGAGGCGGCGGCGCATCTCGACCTGCGCGTACTCCTCGGTGATGCCGCGACGGTCGGTGAGCCGGTGGTACTCCTGCCAGTAGGCGCGGTAGCGGTCGTCCCATTCCGGATTGACGATCTCGAAGTCGACGCCTGGTTTCATCCGCAGCCCGAAGCGCTCGAGGCGGCGCTCGATCACCGCGGGGCGACCCACCAGGATCGGCCGTGCCAGCCGCTCGTCGGACACCACCTGCACCGCGCGCAGCACGCGCTCGTCCTCGCCCTCGGCGAACACGATGCGGCGTCCGGGCGCGCGGCGCGCCGCAGTGAAGATCGGCCGCATGAACTGGCCGGAGTGATAGACGAACTGCTCGAGCTGCGAGTGATAGGCGTCGAAGTCGGCGACCGGCCGCGTCGCCACGCCCGAATCCATCGCAGCCCTGGCGACGGCCGGCGCGATCTTGACGATCAGGCGCGGATCGAACGGCTTGGGGATCAGGTATTCGGGGCCGAACGCCGGGCTCGGCGCGCCATAGGCGGTCGCCACGATGTCGGACATCTCCGCGCGCGCGAGTTCGGCCACCGCGTTCACCGCCGCAATCTCCATCGCGCGCGTGATCGTCGTCGCGCCCACGTCGAGCGCGCCGCGGAACACGAACGGGAAGCACAGGACGTTGTTGACCTGGTTCGGATAGTCGGTGCGGCCGGTCGCGATCACCGCGTCGTCGCGCACCTCCCTGACCTCCTCGGGCATGATCTCCGGGATCGGGTTGGCGAGCGCGAACACGAGCGGGCGCGGCGCCATCTTCGCGACCATCTCCTTCTTCAGCACGCCGCCGGCCGACAGGCCGAGGAACACGTCGGCATCGGCGATGATCTCGCCCAGGCTGCGCAGCGCGGTGTCCTGCGCGAAGCGCTCCTTCTTCGGGTCCATCAGCTCCTTGCGGCCCCGGTAGACCACCCCGGCGATGTCGGCCACCCAGATGTTGGCCAGCGGCACGCCGAGGTCGACCAGCAGGTCGAGGCAGGCAAGCGCCGCCGCGCCGGCGCCGCTGCACACCAGCTTGATCCGGCCGATGTCCTTGCCGACCACCTTCAGCCCGTTGAGGAGAGCCGCCCCGACGACGATCGCGGTGCCGTGCTGGTCGTCGTGGAACACCGGGATCTTCATGCGCTCGCGCAGCCGCTGCTCGACGTAGAAGCAGTCGGGCGCCTTGATGTCCTCGAGGTTGATGCCGCCGAAGGTGGGCTCGAGCGCCGCGATCAGCTCGACCAGGCGGTCGACGTCGCGCTCGTTGACCTCGATGTCGAACACGTCGATGCCGGCGAACTTCTTGAACAGCACCGCCTTGCCTTCCATCACCGGCTTGGCGGCCAGCGGACCGATGTCGCCCAGCCCGAGCACCGCGGTGCCGTTGGTAATCACGCCCACCAGGTTGGCGCGGCTGGTGTAGCGGACGACGTTCGCCGGGTCGGCAATGATCTCCTCGCAGGCCGCCGCCACGCCGGGCGAATACGCCATCGCCAGGTCGCGCTGCGTGAGCAACTGCTTGGTCGGGGTGACCGAGATCTTTCCGGGGCTGCCCTGCTCGTGGTATTCGAGCGCGGCCTTGCGCAGATCACTGGAAGTGGAATTGGGCATCGTGAGACAGCGCCTCGCTGCGCGGGAGAGGGACGGATTATCCGTCCGCCCGGCAGCGATGACAAACGCGGCGGCGGCGACGGCGCGTGCAAAGACGCGCGCCGTGCGCCGCGGGCGCGCCAGTGCTTGCCCCCGCTTCGCGGGGGTGCCCTGCGATGCTCGCACCACCGGCTGGCGCGGCGAAACTCGCTACGCTCGCTGCGCGAGCTCCGCTCGAACAATCGCCGCGAGAATGATGGACGATGCGCGCTGCGCGCGCCGCCGGTGCTGCTGCGCTTCTCGGCTGCGCACAAGGCGCGCCCGCGGCGCACGGCCCGCGCCTTTGCCGACACCGTCGTGGTGTTCGTGGGCAACAGCCCCGTCGTCGATGCGTGCACCACCGACGCCGCTCGAGCGGCAGTCGGCGGCGGAGCGGGGCGCAGCGCGCGCGGCCAACGGGGCGGGCGGCGCGTCTGCGTGTGGGCGGGCGGGCCGGGCGCGGCGCGCGCGGCGCGGCATTCGGGGCGATTTCGGCGGCGCCGAGCAGCGCAGCCTCGGGGTCGGCGCGCGAAGCGCGCTTCGTACATCTGACTTGCGGCGCCCTGTCTGAGCGGAGCTCGCGAAGCGAGCGCAGCGAGTTGCGCCGCACGACCCCGGGGCGAGCAGCGAAGGGGAGTCGGTGCGAAGCACCGACCGCTGCCGCCATCGCCCCGAATGCCGCGCCGCGCGCGCCGCGCCCGGCCCGCCCGCCCACACGCAGACGCGCCGCCCGCCCCTGTTGGCCGCGCGCGCCGCGCCCCGCCCCGCCGCCGACTGCCGCGACGCGCCTCGGCGTCGACTCAGGAGCTCCGATCGGCGAGCGCCCGTTCGAGCACGCGCGCCACGTGCTCGGCGCTACGGTTCGCACCATCGGCGATCTGGTGCCGGCAGCTGGTGCCGTCGGCGACGACGATGTCGCCGGGGCCGGCCGCGCGCACCGCCGGCAACAGCGCCGCCTCGCCCATCTTCATCGAAATGTCGTGGTGCTCGGCTTCGTAGCCGAACGCGCCCGCCATCCCGCAGCAACTCGACTCGATCAGCTCGACCTTCAGCGACGGGATCAGGCCGAGCACGGTGCGTATCGGCGCGATCGCGTCGAAGGTCTTCTGGTGGCAGTGGCCGTGCAGCAGCGCGCGCGCCTGCGGCAACGCCCGCAGCGCGAGCTTCAGGCGGCCGGCCTCGTGCTCGCGCGCGAGAAATTCCTCGAACAGCATCGCCTGCGAGGCCAGCGCGCCGGCCGCCTCGCCCAGCCCCAGCACCAGGAACTCGTCGCGCATCGTGAGCAGGCACGATGGCTCGAGGCCGACGACCGGCACGCCGTGCTGCACCCACGGGGCGAGTGCCGCGAGCGTGCGCCGCGCCTCGGCGCGCGCCTCGTCGACCAGACCGGTCGCGAGGAAGGTCCTGCCGCAGCACAGCGGCCGGCGCGGGTTCGCGTCGCCGTCGGCCGCGCGCGCCACGTGCACGCGGTAGCCGGCAGCCTGCAGGACGCGACGCGCGGCGCGCAGGTTCTCGGGCTCGAAATAGTCGTCGAAGGTGTCGGCCCACAGCACGACGTCCAGGCCGTCGCCCGCCGGCGCGGGGACGGCCCCTTCGAGCGCCAGGCCGCGATCGCGGGTGAACACGTCGCGGCGCCAGGCGGGCAGCCTGCGCCGTGCCGACAGGCCGAGCAGCCGCTCGGACAGCCAGGCCGCGCCCGGCAGCCGATCTCGCAGGTTCGCCAGCCACGGCACCCGCGCGAGCCACGGCGCGTAGCGCGGCAGAAACGCCACCATGCGTTCGCGCAGCCGCAGCGGATGGCGCTTGCGATAGTGGTACAGGAACTCGGTCTTCATCCGCGCCATGTCCACGCCCGTAGGACACTCGCGCTTGCAGCCCTTGCAGCCCACGCACAGCGACATCGTCTCGTGCATCGCCTGCGACACCAGCGCGTCCTCGCCGAGCTGGCCCGAGAGCGCGAGCCGCAGCGTGTTCGCGCGCCCGCGCGTGAGGTCGCGCTCGTCGCGGGTCGCGCGGTAGCTCGGGCACATCGTGCCGGCGTCGAACTTGCGGCAGTGGCCGTTGTTGTTGCACATCTCGACGGCCTTGGCGAAGCCGCGCGCGGGATCCCCGCCAGTGCCCGGCGCGCCGATGCGCTCGGTGAGCGGGTCGTTCTGCACGTCCCAGGCCGACCAGTCGAGCGCGGTGGCGAGCGGCTGGGGCGCATAGCCCGGGCGGAAGCGGAACAGCGACGCATCGTCCATCCGCGGCGGCCGGACGATCTTGCCCGGGTTCATCAGTCCGAGTGGATCGAACGCCTCCTTGATCTCTTCGAACGCGCGCGTGAGCCTCGGCCCGAACTGCCACGCGACCCATTCGCTGCGCACCAGCCCGTCGCCGTGCTCGCCGGAATAGGCGCCCTTGAACTGCCGCACCATCGCCGAAGCCTCTTCGGCAATGGCGCGCATCTTCGCGGCGCCGCCGTCGGGCCCGTGCCGGCGCATGTCGAGAATCGGGCGCACGTGCAGCGTGCCGACCGAGGCGTGCGCGTACCAGGTGCCGCGCGTGCCGTGACGCGCGAACACTTCGGTGAGCCGGCCGGTGTATTCGGCCAGGTGCCCGAGGGGCACCGCGCAGTCCTCGATGAAGCTGACCGGCTTGCCGTCGCCCCTGAGCGACATCATGATGTTCAGGCCGGCCTTGCGCACTTCCCACAGCGCCTTCTGCCGCGCCTTGTCGAGCAGCTCGACCACCGAACCCGGCAGGCCCAGGTCGCCCATCAGCTCGCCGAGCCGCGCCAGCCGCTGCGCGAGCGCCACGGCGTCGTCGCCACTGAATTCGACGAGCAGGATCGCCTCGGGACCGCGCCCGTCGCGCTCGACCAGCGCAGCCTCGATCGTCGGCCGGAAGACCGGGTTGGCCCGCGACAACTCGATCATCGTGCGGTCGACGAGCTCCACCGCCGAGGGCCCCAGCTTCACGATGTGCTGCGCACTGTCCATCGCCGCGTGAAAGCTCGGGAAGTTCACCACCCCGAGCACCTTGGCCGCCGGCAGCCGCGACAACTTCAGGACCAGTCGGCGGAAATACGCGAGCGTGCCTTCCGAGCCCACCAGAAGGTGCGCCAGGTTGACCGAGCCATCGGCGGTATAGGGCCGCTCCGACTGCGGGTGGAACACGTCGAGGTTGTAGCCGCCCACCCGACGCAGCACCTTCGGCCACTGACGCTCGATCTCCGCGCGCTCGCGTGCGGCGATCGCGAACAGCCTCGACACCAGTTCGCCGCTGCGCGCCGAGGCCATCGGCCGCTTCGCGTCGGTGCCGAACGGCCCGAAATGCTCGGTGGTGCCGTCGGAGAGGATCGCATCGATCCCGAGCACGTTGTGCACCATGTTGCCGTAGGCGATCGAGCGAGAGCCACACGAGTTGTTGCCCGCCATGCCGCCCAGCGTCGCCTGCGCGCCCGTCGACACATCGACCGGAAACCACAGGCCGTGCGGCTCGAGCCACGCGTTGAGCGCATCGAGCACGATCCCGGGCTGCACCTCGACCGTCATCGCCTGCGGGTCGAACGCGGTCACCTCGTTCAGGTGCCGGCTGTTGTCGATCACCAGCGCTTCGCCCACGGCCTGGCCGCACTGGCTGGTGCCGCCGCCGCGCGGCAGGATCGGGGTGCGCGACTCGCGTGCCAGATCGATCGCGGCGATCACATCCGCCTCGTCGGCGGGCACGACGACGCCGACCGGATCGACCTGGTAGATCGAAGCGTCGGTCGCGTAGCGCCCGCGCGAGAAGGCGTCGAACAGCACTTCGCCGCGCAGCACGCGGCGCAGCCGCTGCGCGAGGCGGGCGCGCTCGGCGCGCGCAGGGCCGGTTCGCGCCCGCGTGCCGGTGCTCATGCCATGCACCGCGCTGCGCTGCCGCCCTCAACCGGCCGGGCGCGCGTCGGCCGCCGGCCAGTGCTCGAGCACCGCGTCGCGCTTGTGGCGCAGGTGCTCCTCGAGCAGCGCGCGAAGCGCAGCACCGTCGCCCGCTCCCAGCGCGTCGAGCATGCGCTCGTGCTCGCGCACCGCCGCATCCCATTTGTCCCGATTGAAATTCGAGCGGAACCGCAGGTTCTGGATACGCAAGTTGATGCTGTCATAGGTCTCGGTGAGCACGGCGTTGCGCGCGCATCGGTTGATCGCGCGATGGATCCGCCGGTTCAGCGCGTAATAGGCCGGCAGGTCGCGGCGCGCGTGCGCCGCGAGCATCTCGAAGTGCAGCGCGCGGATCTCGTCGACTTCGCCTTCGGTGCGTCGCGCCGCGGCGAGCTCGCCCGAAAGCGCCTCGAGCGCGCCCATCAGCTCGAACAGCTGCTCGACGTCGCCGCGCGACAGCGCGACCACGCTCGCGCCCCGGTTCGGGCTCAGCTCGACCAGCCGCTCGGCCGCGAGCACCTTGAACGCCTCGCGCAACGGCGTGCGCGAGACCCCGATCTGCTCGCACAGCACCCGCTCGTTGAGCCGCGCACCCGGACCCAGCCTGCCCTCGGTGATCAGCTCGCGCAGGCGCTCGGCCACTTCTTCATGCAGCGGGCGGCGTTCGCCGGAGGTGATCGATTCGGCCGTATTTTGCATACAAAATCTGAAGATATCGGCCGTTGAGGGTAAAACCCCGACTTGCCTTGGTGGAATTTTGCATACAAACTCCATCAAGGCAAGCATTCCTGGGGCCAGGCGCTCCGTTCCGAGACCTCCGATGAAACTCTCCAACGGTCTTTCCCTGAACGGCCATCCGTCGGGCCGCCACTTCCTGCAGATTCCGGGGCCGACCAACGTTCCCGACCGGATCCTGCGGGCGATGGATTATCCGACGATCGACCACCGCGGCCCGGAGTTCCAGCAACTGGGCAAAGCGGTTCTCTCCGGGATCCGCCGGATTTTCCAGACCGAGGGCCCAGTGATCATCTTCCCGGCCTCGGGCACCGGCGCCTGGGAGGCCGCGCTGGTGAATACGCTGTCGCCCGGCGATCCGGTGCTCATGTGCGAAACCGGCCACTTCGCGTCGCTGTGGAAACGGATGGCCGAGCGCCTCGGCCTCGCGGTCGAGTTCATTCCCGGCGACTGGCGCCACGGCGTCGACGCCGCGGCGATCGAGGCCCGGCTCGCGGCCGATCGCGAGCGCCGCATCCGGGCGGTCTGCGTGGTGCACAACGAAACGTCCACCGGCGTGACCAGCCGCATCGACGAGGTGCGCCGCGCGATCGACCGCGCCGGGCATCCCGCGCTGCTGATGGTCGACGCGATCTCTTCGCTCGGCTCGATCGACTACCGGCACGACGAGTGGGGCGCCGACGTCACGGTGGCCGGTTCGCAGAAAGGACTGATGCTGCCGCCCGGCATCTCGTTCAACGCAGTCAGCGCAAGGGCGCTCGAGGCGGCGAAACAGGCGCGGATGCCGCGCTCGTACTGGGAATGGACCGAGATGCTCGCGGCGAACGCCAACGGCTTCTTCCCGACCACGCCTGCGACCAACCTGCTCTACGGCCTGCACGAAGCGATCGCGATGCTGCTGGAAGAAGGGCTGCCCAACGTGTTCGCGCGCCACCGGCGCCACGCCGAGGCGACCCGCGCGGCGGTGCGCGGCTGGGGGCTCGACATTCTCTGCCAGGATCCCGACGGCCACAGCCCCGCGCTCACCGCGGTCCTGATGCCCGACGGGCACGACGCCGACGCGCTGCGCAGGGTCGCGCTCGAGAACTTCAACCTGTCGCTGGGCCAGGGACTGGGCAAGGTCGCCGGCCGGGTGTTCCGCATCGGCCACCGGGAGACTTCAACGACCTGACGCTGCTCGGCACGCTGGGTGGCGTCGAGATGGCGCTCGGGCTGGCCGGCGTTGCGCACCGCAAGGCCGGCGTGCAGGCTGCGATGGACAGCCTGGCCGCATCGGCCCCGAAGGCTCGACGCTCCGAGCGCGAGACTGCCTGAGATCCGACCACGGACGATTCGACGAGGAGATGCCGCAGAAGCTCGAGCTCGGCACGATCGACCTGACGGAGCCGCCTGGTGGAGTTGTTCTACCGGTCGCGGGCGCCCCCACGGCCTACAATGCCGACCCGATGGACATCCGCTACCCGCTGGCGCAGCGCACCGCGCAGATCGAGCCGTTCCACGTGATGGAGTTGACCAAGCGGGCGGCCGCCCTCGAGGCGGCCGGTCGCCCGGTCATCCACCTGAACATCGGTGAACCCGACTTCACCGCCCCCGAACCGGTGGTTGCGGCGCTCGAGCGCGCTGCGCGCGCGGGCCACACGCAATACACCACCGCCACCGGCCTGGCCGCGCTGCGCGAGGCGATCGCGCGCGACTACGGCGAGCGCTACGGGCTGGAGATGGCGCCGTCGCGCATCGTCGTGACCGCAGGGGCGTCGGCCGCGCTGTCGCTCGCCTGCTGCGCGCTGGTCGATCCCGGCGCCTCGGTGCTGATGACCGACCCCGGCTACCCCTGCAATCGCCATTTCGTGACCGCTTTCGACGGGGTACCGCAACCGGTTGCAGTGGGTCCCGAAACCCGCTTCCAGCTCACCCGCGCGCTGCTCGAGTCGAACTGGCACGCCGGCACGCGCGGCGTGCTGGTTGCCTCGCCGGCGAACCCGACCGGCACCTCGATTCCGTTCGACGAACTGGGCCGCATCGTCGAGGCGGCGCGCGCGCGCGGCGGATTCACGATCGTCGACGAGATCTACCTCGGCCTGTCGTACGAGAACGCGCCGCGTTCGGCGCTTGCGCACGGCGACGACCTGATCGTGACGAACAGCTTTTCGAAGTACTTCCACATGACGGGCTGGCGCCTGGGCTGGCTGGTGGTGCCCGAAGCGCTGGCGTCGGCGTTCGAGAAGCTCGCGCAAAACCTCTACATCTGCGCATCCACGCTGGCCCAGCACGCCGCGATCGCCTGTTTCGACCCCGCCTCGCTCGCCGAGTACGAGGCGCGCCGCAACGAGTTTCGCAGGCGCCGCGACTACATCGTGCCGGCGCTACGCAATGCCGGCCTGCCGGTGCCGGTCACGCCCGACGGCGCGTTCTACGCCTGGGCCGACTGCAGCGCGCACAGCGACGACAGCTGGCAGTTCGCGCTCGAGCTGCTCGAAAGCGCATTCATGTTTCGGTGGTGCCGGGCAAGGACTTCGGCCACCATGACCCGTTGCGCTACCTGCGACTGTCGTACGCGAACTCGATGGACCGGCTGCAGGAGGCCATCGCCCGCATCGGGCGTTACCTGCCGGGCCGCGAACGCCCTCGAGGCTGACGCGCAGCGACGCGCAGCGACGCGCCGGCCGTAGCAGTCCTCGTTCCGGGAGGCCCCTTCGCGGAGCGCTTCCGGCGCTCAGCCTCGTCGCACCGCCGATCGGGGACGCGGGCGCATCAGCGGGTCGCCCGCCGCCGGCGCATCGAACGCGGCCGGCATCTCGAAGACTGCGTCGAGCATCGGCCCGACCGCCGGCGTCGGCGCCGCCGCGTCGCCATGCGAAGCGTCAACGGGCACGTCCGTCTGATCCGGCGGCCGCAGCGCTGCCGGCACGATGGCCCGACTGCCTGCCGGCGCCGAAAGCAGCACACTCGCCCCCACGCCCGAATCGCCTGCGTCGGCTTCGGCAACCATCGCCGGAGGCTTCAACGGCTGCGCCGGAATCGGCCGGCCAGCGGCCGCCGCCGCAATGCGCTCGCGCTCCGACAGCACCTTGTAGCCGTAGCCCGAATCGTGCTCGTGCATCGCCGCGCCCACGTAGGACTTCAGCGCGCCCTCGACGCTGCCCTCGCGCACCGTATTCCCTCAGGATCCGCGAACCGACGCTGATGTTGGCCATCGGGTCGAACGCCGCGGAAGCGCCGCCGAAGGGCGCGAACTTGTCGGCATGCACCCGCGTGAGCACCTGCATCAGCCCCTGCGCGCCGGCCGAGCTGCGCGCATCGGGGTTGAAGCTCGATTCGATCGACATCACCGCCAGAACGAGGTACGGGTCGAGCCGGAACTCCTTCGCTGCCCGATACGCATAGGAAACGAGATGCTGCACGTCGCCGACCGCGATCCGGTACTTCTTCGCGACGAACTGCGCGATCTTCTGCTGCTCCGGCGTGAGCCGCAGCGGCGGGCGCGTCGCGGCCTGCGATGGGAGTGGCTTCGCGATGCCGTCGTGCACGACCGCCGGCGCGGACTCCCACGGCAAAGCCAGCCGCGGCAACGCGTGGCGCGGCGCGAAGAGATTCGCGAACGCCGGCGCGCCGTGCGCCGGCGCGGCGGCCTCGGCCAGCGCATCGGCCGGCACAGCAGCACCCGTCCCCTCGCGCAGCGACAATGCGCCCGCCACCAGCAGCACCGCGATCGGCACCGCCAACGCCGGACGACGCATGGCGCCGACTGCACGCGTGCACGAATCGAACGATATTCCGAGCTGACGCTGCTCTGGCATCGAGCCTCCTTCCGGCTTGCGCCGTACGGTTCGCCGAACAGGCGATCGGTCCTTGCTATGCCCGCCAGTACCAGGGAATCGCGGGCCTCATCTCTCTCTCGCACAGGCGATGCATTGCCGCCTGCTGGTCATCGAATGCGGAACTCGCCGCATGGTCCCGGTCTGCGCCAGGACTCTCAACGTGGGTGCGATCACGGGGCCATCACACGACGGCAAATCGAAAACCCGGCGCGATTCTATGGACGCGATCCGCGAAGGTCAAATTTTGTCGTCTCGTCATGTGCAATGCATTCAATGCGACAATCCACATCGCGAAACCGCGGTGACATATCCCCGTGAAATACAAAGACCTGCGCGACTTCCTTCACCAACTCGATGCGATCGGCGAGTTGAAGCGCGTCTCTACTCCGGTTTCGCCGCGGCTCGAAATGACCGAGATCTCCGACCGTGTTCTGCGAGCCGCGGGGCCTGCGCTGCTGTTCGAGCAGCCGCGCGACGCGTCGCGCTCGTTCACGATGCCGGTGCTCGCGAACCTGTTCGGCACGCCGCGTCGCGTCGCGCTCGGCATGGGAGCCGAATCGATCGAAGCGCTGCGCGCGACCGGCGAACTGCTCGCGTACCTGAAGGAGCCCGAGCCGCCGAAGGGATTGCGCGATGCGTGGGACAAGTGGCCCGTGCTGCGCCAGGTGATGCACATGGCGCCGCGCGAAATCAGCGGCGCGCCGTGCCAGCAGGTGGTGCTCGAAGGCGGCGCGGTCGACCTCGCGCAGTTGCCGGTGCAGACCTGCTGGCCCGGCGACGCGGCGCCGCTGATCACCTGGGGGCTGGTGGTCACGCGCGGCCCGGTCGCGCCGCGGCAGAACCTGGGCATCTATCGGCAGCAGGTGATCGGCCCGAACCGCACGATCATGCGCTGGCTCGCCCATCGCGGGGGCGCGCTCGACTTTCGCGAGCACGCGTCACGCCATCCCGGAGCGCCGTTCCCGGTCGCGGTCGCTCTCGGTGCCGATCCGGCGACCACGCTCGCCGCGGTGACGCCGGTGCCCGACTCGATCTCCGAGTACCAGTTCGCCGGCCTGCTGCGGGGTGCCAAGACCGAGCTCGCCGTTTGCATCGGCAACGACCTGCGCGTGCCGGCGTCGGCCGAGATCGTCCTCGAAGGCTCGATCCGCCCCGACCCGGATGCGAGCGCGACGCTTGCGAACGCGCGACGCCTCGGCTGGACCGGCGACCTTCCGCCGGCCGCGCGCAACGGCTGGGAGATGGCGATCGAGGGCCCGTTCGGCGACCACACCGGCTACTACAACGAGCAGGACTGGTTTCCGGTCTTCACGATCGAGCGCATCACGATGCGCCGCGACCCGATCTACCACTCCACCTACACCGGAAAGCCGCCCGACGAGCCGGCGGTGCTCGGCGTCGCGCTCAACGAACTGTTCGTGCCGATCCTGCGCAAGCAGTTCCCCGAGATCGTCGACTTCTACCTGCCACCGGAAGGGTGCTCGTACCGGATGGCGGTGGTCTCGATGCGCAAGCAGTATCCGGGACACGCCAAGCGCGTGATGTTCGGAATCTGGAGTTTCCTGCGCCAGTTCATGTACACGAAGTTCATCATCGTCACCGACGACGATATCGACGTGCGCGACTGGAAGGAAGTGATCTGGGCGATCACCACCCGCGTCGACCCGGCGCGCGACACCACGCTGGTCGAGCACACGCCGATCGACTATCTCGACTTCGCATCGCCGGTGTCGGGCCTGGGCTCGAAGATGGGCATCGATGCCACCGCCAAGTGGCCGGGCGAAACCGCGCGCGAATGGGGGCGCGCGATCGCGATGGACGAGGCCGTCAGGAAGCGGATCGACGCGATCTGGGGCGAACTGGGCCTCTGAGTGCGGCGCCGCCGAGCGACTGGTACGCAACGAATCCGGGCTCCGCGACCAGCGCGACGTCGAGCACCGCGAGACGCCGTAAGATTCGCAAGCGCCTCATCGAGGCGAATCATCACACCGCCGCGGCGGTCGAACAGGGCGTGCCGGCACGCCCAGGGAAGCGAGTCCATGCGCCTGGAAGGAAAGACTGCCCTCGTCACCGGCGGAGCGAAGGGAATCGGAGCGGCGATCGTCCGGCGATTCGTCGCCGAGGGCGCCAACGTCGCGTTCGTCGATGCCGACGAAGCCGATTTCGATCGCGTGCTCGCGGTGAACCTGCGCTCGTACTTCACGATGGGCCGGGCGGCCGCCCGGCAGCTTGCCGGGCAGGGCAGCGGCGGCGCGATCATCAACATGTCGAGCGTGAACGCGGTGCTCGCGATCCCCGACCAGGTGCCCTACGTGGTTTCGAAGGGCGCGGTGAACCAGCTCACGCGCGTGATGGCGCTGTCACTGGCGCCGCACGGCATACGGGTGAACGCAATCGGGCCGGGAACCATCGCCACCGAGCTCGCCCGCAAGGCGGTAGTGGCCTCCGACGAGGCGCGGCACCGGCTGATGTCGCGCACGCCGATGAAGCGGCTGGGCGAGCCCGAGGAGGTGGCGGCGGTGGCGGCCTTCCGGCGAGCGACGACGCCTCGTACATGACCGGGCAGGTCGTCTACCCGGACGGCGGGCGCCTGGCGCTGAACTACACGGTGGAGGTCGACTGAAGCCGCACCCGGCGCGCCGGCCACCGGCGGGTTCAGCGGTAGCGGTGGCGCCATTCGTCGCGGTGCCAGTGCCGGTACGATCGGTGGCGCGGCGCGGCCCACACCGGCGCCGCATGGACGGGCGCGGGCGCGTACACACCGAACCCCGGCGTGCCGATGCTCAACGACCAGCTCACGCTGCCATGCGCCTGGGCCGCGCCCGCGAACAGCTTCGCGGCTGCGAACACGATTCCGAAGCGGACGACGCTTTTCACGGCGCCCCTCCCGCAGTGTCGACAATGCGCCCGGATTAGACGCTGGGAGCCGCGAATGCGACAATGATTACAAAGACTTACGCAACACGCGCAACACCCATGAGCATCCAGGCCAGCGAGCCCCTGATCATCGACGACGAGCTGCTGCGCCGCTTCGGCGGCCGCGGGCCGCGCTATACCTCCTACCCCACGGCCGACCGCTTCGACGAGCGGGTGGGCGCGGAGCGCTACGCGCAGGCGCTCGCGGCGCGCGCCGCCCGCCGCGGCGAGCCGCTGGGCCTGTACGTGCACATCCCGTTCTGCCGGTCGATCTGCTACTACTGCGGCTGCAACAAGATCGGCACGCGCCACGTCGAGCAGGTCTTCCCTTACCCGGCCGCGCTCGAGCGCGAGGTCGAGCTGGTGACCGCGCTCGCCGGCCGCGGCCAGCCGGTCAGCCACCTGCATTTCGGCGGTGGCACACCCACCTTCATGCCCGACGCCGAACTGGGCGCCCTGATCGCCATGCTGCGCCGCGCCTTCGAGTTTCGCGACGACGGCGAGTACTCGATCGAGATCGACCCGCGCACGGTCAGCCCGCAACGGGTGCGCGCGCTGCGCTCGATGGGGCTGAACCGCGTCAGCCTCGGCGTGCAGGATTTCGACCCGGCGGTGCAGGCGGCGGTCAACCGCGTCCAGTCGTACGAGCAGACCGTCGAACTGATCGAGGCGGCGCGCGAGGCCGGGTTCCACTCGATCAACGTCGACCTCATCTACGGCCTGCCCAGGCAGCACGCCGCCGGCTTCCGGGGAGACACTGCGCAAGACGATCGCCGCGGCGCCCGGCCGCATCGCGCTCTACCACTACGCGCACCTGCCGGCGCTGTTCAAGCCGCAGCGGCGCATCGCCGAGGCCGACCTGCCGTCGTCGGAGGAGAAGGCGCGGATGTTCGAGACGGCGGTGAAGATGTTCGCCGCCGCCGGATACCGGCACCTCGGCCTCGATCACTTCGCGCGCGAAGACGACGAGCTGGCGATCGCGCAGCGCGAAGGGCGCCTGCACCGCAACTTCCAGGGCTATTGCTCGCACGACTCCGGCGACCTGGTCGCGCTCGGCGTGTCGTCGATCTCCTCGGTCGGCGACGTCTATGCGCAGAACGACAAGCTGCTCGATGGCTACTATCGGCGCATCGAGCGCGGCGAGTTGCCGGCGGTGCGCGGCATCGCGCTCGACGCCGACGACTTCGTGCGCCGCGACGCGATCAACGCGCTGATGTGCGACTTCCGCGTCGACTTCGCCGCGCTCGACGCGCGCCGCGGCATCGACAGCCGCCGCTGGCTCGCCGGCTCGATCGAGGCACTGGCGCCGCTCGCCGAGGCGGGGGTCGTGCGCGTCGACGAGCGCGGCGTCCAGGTCACGCCGCGCGGCCGGCTGCTGGTGCGCGCGGCAGCGATGGTCTTCGACCGGCACCTCGCGCAGGCGCCCAGCGGCGCCTCGTACTCGCGCATCGCCTGATCCCTTCCATCCCGCGGCCGCGCCCGCCCCTGTGGAGCCGTCGATGCCCCGCGTTCCCTACGTCCCCGCCGACCTGGCCGAACCGCGCGCGATCGTCGAGGCGGTGCGCGCGCGCCGCGGCGGCACGCTGCTCAATCTCGACCGCATGCTGCTGCACAGCCCCGAAATGGCGATGGGCTGGAACGGCTACCTCGGCGCGATCCGCACGCAGCTGCAGCTGTCGCCGAAGCTGCGCGAGCTGGCGATGTGCGTGGTGGCGGTGCTCAACGGCGCCGACTACGAGTTCCACCACCATGCGCCCGAGTTCCTGAAGGCGGGCGGCACGCCGGCGCAGCTTCGAGGCGCTGCGCGAGCCGCAGCGCGCAGCTTCGAACGAGGCGCTGTTCGACGCGACCGAGCGCGCCGCGCTCACGGTCGCCGTCGAGATGACGCTCGCGGTGAAGGTGTCCGAGTCGAGCTTCGATGCGCTGGCCGGCGCGCTGGCGGCGCGCGAACTGGTCGAGTTCGTCGGCACCGTCGCGACCTACAACATGGTGTCGCGCTTCCTCGTGGCGCTGGGAGTCGAACCCGAGTAGCGAGAAACCGCTCGACAAGGCGTCCGAAATCGGTTAGTGTGCGCGGGCATTCAGTTCAAGTCGATCATCTTTGCGTGTCAAGCCGGCCTGCCCTCGGGCAGCGCGTCTCGAATACCTGGTTGTGCCTCTTGATTCGTCTGCCGCCGCGGCGGGTTTGTCTGCGGTGTATTTACCAACGCGTATCGAATGGAGCGCAACATGAGCAATCGAGTAACTGGCGTAGTCAAGTGGTTCAACGAGTCCAAGGGTTTCGGCTTCATCGCCCCCGATGACGGCAGCGCGGATCTCTTCGCGCACTTCTCGGAGATCCAGGGCAACGGATTCAAGACCCTGCAGGAAGCGCAGCGCGTCGAATTCGCGGTCAAGCAGGGTCCGAAAGGCCTGCAGGCCTCGGCGATCCGCCCGCTGTAACACCGCGCACCGCGGCCGGCCGACCTTCGGGAACGCCGGCCCGCGAACCGCCCGACGGCCGCCTCCGGGCGGCCGTTTTGTTGCCGAACGGACCGCGCCGCGCCTCCGCGCCACTTGAATTCCGGACGCCGAGTTCCTACAATCAGCACTCTCCAGCGTCGAGTGCTAACAACTGCGTGGCCGGGTTTCGCCGGAACGTCCAGCACCCGCCCGCCGGGATACTGGAAGCCGGCCTCCCGGCTTCGTAAGTTTTGTCTTTTTTTTCAATAACTTGGGAGCTACCCCGCATGAAACTCCGTCCGCTGCATGATCGCGTGATCATCAAACGCCTGGACAACGAGCGCAAGACCGCGTCCGGCATCGTGATCCCCGAGAGCGCCGCCGAGAAGCCCGACCAGGGTGAAGTCCTCGCCGTCGGCAACGGCAAGGTGGGTGACGACGGCAAGGTCCGCCCGCTCGCGGTGAAGGTCGGCGACAAGGTGCTCTTCGGCAAATACAGCGGCCAGTCCGTCAAGGTCGACGGCGACGAGCTGCTGGTGATGCGCGAAGAAGACATCATGGCCGTGGTCGAGTAAGCCGCACGAATCAACAGGTTTCAGGAGAACAAGCAGATGGCAGCCAAGCAGGTTTTCTTTTCCGACGACGCCCGCAGCCGCATGGTCAACGGGGTCAACCTCCTCGCCAACGCGGTCCGCGTGACGCTGGGCCCGAAAGGCCGCAACGTGGTCCTCGAGCGCTCGTTCGGCGCCCCCACGATCACCAAGGACGGCGTCTCGGTCGCCAAGGAAGTCGAACTGAAAGACAAGTTCGAGAACATGGGCGCGCAGATGGTCAAGGAAGTCGCCTCCAAGACCTCCGACGCGGCCGGTGACGGCACCACCACCGCCACCGTGCTGGCGCAGGCGATCGTGCGCGAAGGCATGAAGCACGTCGCCGCCGGCATGAACCCGATGGACCTGAAGCGCGGCATCGACAAGGCGGTTCACGCGCTCACCGGCGAGTTGAAGAAGATCAGCAAGCCGTGCACCACCAGCAAGGAGATCGCGCAGGTCGGCTCGATCTCGGCGAACTCCGACGAGGAAATCGGCCGGATCATCTCCGAGTCGATGGAGAAGGTCGGCAAGGAAGGCGTGATCACGGTCGAGGACGGCAAGTCGCTCGAGAACGAGCTCGACATCGTCGAGGGCATGCAGTTCGACCGCGGCTACCTGTCGCCGTACTTCATCAACAACCCCGACAAGCAGGTCGCGGTGCTCGAGGACCCGTACGTGCTGCTGCACGACAAGAAAGTCGGCAACATCCGCGAGTTGCTGCCGGTGCTCGAGCAGGTCGCCAAGGCCGGCAAGCCGCTGCTGATCATCGCCGAGGAAGTCGAGGGCGAGGCGCTCGCGACCCTGGTGGTCAACAACATCCGCGGCATCCTGAAGACCGTCGCGGTCAAGGCGCCCGGCTTCGGCGACCGTCGCAAGGCGATGCTGGAAGACATGGCGATCCTCACTGGCGGCACCGTGATCTCGGAAGAGACCGGCATGTCGCTCGAGAAGGCGACGCTGCAGGATCTCGGCCGCGCCAAGCGCATCGAAGTCGCCAAGGAAAACACCACGATCATCGACGGCGCCGGCGACACGAAGGCGATCGAGGCTCGCGTCAAGGCGATCCGTGCGCAGATCGAGGAAGCCACCAGCGACTACGACCGCGAGAAGCTGCAGGAGCGCGTGGCCAAGCTGGCCGGCGGCGTCGCCGTCATCCGCGTGGGTGCCGCCACCGAGGTCGAGATGAAGGAGAAGAAGGCCCGCGTGGAAGACGCGCTGCACGCCACCCGCGCCGCGGTCGAGGAAGGCATCGTGGCCGGCGGCGGCGTCGCGCTGCTGCGCGCCCGCGCCAGCATCAAGGTGAAGGGCGACAACGCCGACCAGGACGCCGGCATCAAGATCGTGCTGCGCGCGATCGAGGAGCCGCTGCGCCAGATCGTCGCCAACGCCGGCGACGAGCCGAGCGTGGTGGTCGCCAAGGTGCTCGAAGGCAAGGGCGGCTTCGGCTACAACGCGGCCAACGGCACCTACGGCGACATGCTCGACATGGGCGTGGTCGACCCGACCAAGGTGACGCGCACCGCGCTGCAGAACGCCTCGTCGATCGCCGGCCTGATGCTCACCACCGAGGCGATGGTCGCCGAGGCGCCGGAAGACAAGCCGGCCGCCGGCGGCATGCCCGGTGGAATGGGCGGCATGGGCGGCATGGGCGACATGGGCATGTAAGCCCCGCGGTGGCGGTCTCGGCGGCCGCCACGCTTGCCGAAGGGCAGGAGACCCGCGCCATGCGGGCCTCCTGCCGACGAAAAGCGCCCGCTTCGCGCGGGCCTTTTCGTTGCCGGCGGGTGTTAATGCTCAGTTGACCCAAAAACGGCGGAAAGCCGCGCCCAGCTTGGCTCTCCGGGCAGGGCCCAGAATTTCTCTACCTGCGAATTAGGCAAAATCCTCGAATCGCGGTGCCCCTTGCGGTTGATGCATAGAGGGTTGACGTCGGCGCCCAGCGTCGTATCATCGCCACCCTGTCTCGACGACCTGTGCTCACCTCGACGATGTAGCCCACCTGCTGAACCCCGACGCCACCGACCGACGCCCGAATTGCGTCCGCCGGCGTGGTGTCCACAGGAGTTCAGCGATGCACAGCTACATCCGCACCCCTCGCGCCGCCGTCGCGCCGCCCCTTCTCGACGACGACCGTGGGCCAGCGGCCCAACGACCGGCCGGCAACGCCCACGGGCGGGCTCAGACGCTTTGGGCCTCGCGGCCTCTGCCAGTTCGCGCTGGCCGGCTCGTGGCAGTCAGGCTGCAGGGCGAGGACCTGCGGGTCGGACTGGCGACCCCGGACGGGGTCCGGTGGGTACGACCCGAGGCGGTCCTCACGACTGCCCAGGCGCAGGCTTGGGTGGCGACGTCGGAGTTCTCGCCGGGCGGGCGCCGCGGTTGATGCGCCTGGGCAGTCGGCTTATGCGCCGGCGCATAAGCCGGCCAGGTCGCTTCGCCTCAAGCGGCAAGTCTTGCTTGCCTGTTTCCGACAAAGCGCTGGTCTGCGCGAATGCGCCCGACGCCTCTCGACTGCGTCTGCGTAAGAACAAGGTCAATCTCGCCCGGCTTGGCTTCTCTATCACCAAACAAGTGTGTTTGCGTACGCCCCTCAAACGGTCGCCTGACCGCATGCATCGTCATCTCCGGGAAAACGCTCTCCAAGGCCTCCCGAGTCGCCGCGAGCGTTGTCGGGCGCGCGTCCGTCCTCACATAGACAACGCCATCTGGCTTGAGAAGTCGGGCTGCCTCCGTGAACACGCGGGCAATCATGCTACGGAACTTCTCTCGATGTGCGAAATCTCCACGCATCGTGTCGTCGTTCGCGTGATGGGGCACTGGACTGCCACCAAGAAGCCATAGCCGCAGCCACTGGTCGTAGTGATAGTCCGCTACGCCAATATACGGCGGAGAAGTAAAGAGTAGGTCAAACCTGGCGGCACTGCGCCGAAGCCGGGGGAGCACATCCACGCTGTTGCCAAGAATCATGCGTTGCCGCGTAAAGCTCGGTGGCCCCTTTGCATAGCGCCAGGAAATCTTCTGTTCAATCAAGGCGACGGGGTCCAGGTCAGGGGGACGCATACCGCGCTCCGCCCACCACCTGACCGAGTACTCTGGCGCTAGCGAGCGCGTTTGCCGCATTTGGTTGGACAGAGCGCGCCCGAGGTTGCCATGCAAGTCGTTCAGAACCAGTGCCATCAGGGTTCCATCGACTAGAGACGATTCCCACTGCAGGTGCTGGCGACACGCCAGGAGAAATCTCAAGACCCCCGGCCCAAAGCACCACCGGAAAAACTCGGGAAGCTCGTGTAGCTGACCGCGCGATACATCATGTGCGAGCAGCCCAACCTCCCGGAGTCGTGAGCGTACGCGCGGCTCGGATGCAGGTTTGAGTTTGACGCGCCCGTAGAGCCAACCAACCGGATTAATTTCGACGCCCACGGCGTCGCGGCCCTCCCGCGCAGCCGCGAAGACCGCCGTACCGCGTCCAGCAAAGGGGTCCAGCACTCGACCATTTGGTGGGCAGTACTCAGCCACGACGGCGCGGGCAAAGTCCATCGGAAACATCGCGTAGTAGGGACCAAGCCCTGCCCAGCGAGCCTCGGCAGTGGAGAGCGCACCCCGGCGACTACTCATTGGACGTGCCCCGGGCCAATAGCTCCTCCGCGTGCTGCTTGAGCAACTTCTTACCCTTGCTCAGCGGTATGGCCGCTTCGGAATGAGCCACGGAAAGCGGAATCAGCGCATTCGGATAGCGACTCGAAACCAGACCCTCGAGCACGGCCAGGATGTCGGGAAGCCGCGGATAGTCGGATTCTCGCGGCACGTCTACGTTTCTGGGTGTGCCAGAAAGAAACGCGACGTTGGCCACGATTCGCGCGCCACTCGCAGTTTTGAAGAAACACTTTCGACCGTAGTACGTCTTTCGTCCGTACGGTTCTTTGGAATCCGAAAGATGATGTTCAACTTGATGTATTTGTCATCAAGCAGCCAGCAACTGCTTCGTGGCAGACCTTCCTCATCTTCTGGTTTGGTCGGCACGTCAAGCATTGCGAAGTGGTCAACGAAGTTGCCCGTCTTTTCGATACCGAGAACCATGATGTCCGGTAAGCCCGCCTCGCGAACCTTGTCATTGACGCGGGCGAGTTCTCGCTGGATGCACGTCGATAGCCACGCCGGATGTCCGTGGATGGCTAGAGGCCCGTCCATGACAAACGCGAGCTGCGGTAGAAGCCTCAGCCACCCTTGGCGCTCCATCAACCGGAGCGTGTGTACCAGCCAAAGATGCTCGAGAACCTGCCTCGCCTCGCCATAGGCCTTACCACTCGTTCCACCGGGTTGAACACTTTCGGAGATGCGTAGGGCGTCGCTCGAGTACATCTCGTGCTTATTCGCACACTCACACTGGAATACGTCAACGCCCCGGCAGAGAATCTTGTCGGGGTGTCGACAATCTTCATAGGGGCACGCTCCGTCCGAATCCGTTCTGTGAGCCAGGAGTGCCTCATATGTCTCCAGAAGAGACTCCCCGCGGTCCTCATCCCAAGCATGAAGCCTGCGTGCGTATTTCGGCCCATCGTGACCGCCCGTTTCGGCAATGTGACCGCGCATTTCGGCCGAATGTGACCGCGCATTTCGGCGCATCGTGACCGGCCGTTTCGGCAACGTGACCGAACGTTTCGGCGATCGTGACCGGTGCCTCGGCGTCGGCTGTGGCATTGCGTAGAGATCTGGATCCTGGCCCGTACCCTCGGCGGTTTTGCCCGCAGGAGGAAGACGGTGCCGAAACCACGGATGGCTCTACGCATGATCAAGGACGTGATTCGATTGAAGTGGGAGGCGCAGCTCTCCCACGAGAGCATTGCCGCCGCGCTGGGCGTCTCGAAGGGCGCGGTGGCCAAGTACCTGGGGTTGGCCAGCGCCGCCGGCCTGGACTGGGAGACGGTGCGCGAGTGGGACGAGCGCCAGCTCGCCGCGCGGCTGCTGCCGCGCGCGCCGGCCACCTCGCCCTTCGTCGAGCCCGACTGGGGCCGGGTGCACCGCGAACTCGACCGCAAGGGCGTGACGCTGATGCTGCTGTGGGAGGAGTATGTTGCCGCCCACCCGCACGAGCGCACGTGGCGCTACACGCAGTTCTGCGAGCACTACAAGGCGTTCGCACGGCGCCTGAAGCGTGCGATGCGCCAGCACCGGCGCGCCGGAGAGAAGCTGTTCATCGACTTCGCCGGCCCCACCGTTGCGCTGCACGGCGGCGGGCGTGCCCAGGTGTTCGTCGCGGCGCTGGGCGCCTCGAGCTACACCTTCGCCTGCGCCACGGGCGCGCAGAAGCTCGAGGACTGGGTCGAGTGCATGGTGCGCGCGCTCGCCTTCTACGGCGGCGTGCCGCAGCTGATCGTGCCCGACAACGCGCGTGCGGTCATCGTCGATCCGAACCGCTACGAGCCACGCGCTGCCGACACCGTGCGCGACCTTGCCCGCCACTACGGCACCTCGGTCCTGCCGGCCGGGCCCCGTTCGCCCAGGGACAAGGCCACCGCGGAGAGCTCGGTGCAGGTGGTGACCCGCTGGATCCTTGCGCGCCTGCGCCACGAGCGCTTCGAGAGCGTCGCGCAGGCCGATGCGGCGATCGCGGCGCTGCTGCCGTCGCTGAACGATCGCCCGTTCCAGAAGCTGCCCGGCTCGCGCGCGAGCGTGTTCACTGAGCTCGATCGTCCGGCGCTCATGCCCCTGCCGCCCACCCGCTATGAGCTCGCCCGCTTCAAGACGGTGAAGGTGCACATCGACTACCACGTCGAGATCGACGGCCACCGCTACAGCGTGCCGCACGCGCTCGTGGGCCAGCAACTGGAAGCCCGCCTGACCCAGCGCGCCGTGGAGCTGCTGCTGCGCGGCAACCGCGTGGCCAGCCACGCGCGCTCGGCTCGCCGCGGCGGCTTCACGACCATCGAGGCGCACATGCCGGCGGCGCACCGCGCCCACCTCGAGTGGACCCCGCAGCGCCTGATCGAGTGGGGCCGGCGCATTGGCGTGGCGACCGGCGAGGTCGTCACGCGGCTGCTCGCGCACAACAAGCACCCCGAGCACGGCTACCGCGCCTGCTCGGGGCTGCTGGGGCTTGCCAAGCGCTACGGCAACGCGCGGCTCGAGGCGGCCTGCGAGCGCACGCTGGCGCTGGGCGCCTTCAAGTACCGCCACGTGCGCGACGTGCTCGCGAACAACCGCGACCGGCTCGACCCCCAAGGCACCGACTCCGGCTGGACGAGCCCGCTGCACGCCCACGTGCGCGGCCCCGGCTACTACCAATGACATCGAATCCACCGAGGACACCGACCATGCTCGATCACGCCACCGTCGCCAACCTGCGCACGCTCAAACTGACCGGCTTCGCCGAGGGGCTGCTCGAACAGATGGGCCAACCCGAGACGCTCGCCATGAGCTTCGAGGAGCGGCTCGCCCTGCTCGTGGATCGCGAGCTCAACGCACGCAGCGATCGCAAGCGTGCGCGGCTGCTGCAGCGCGCGCAGCTGAAGTAGCCCAACGCCACCGTCGAGGACGCCGCGTTCGGCGAGGTGCGCGGCATCGATCGCAAGACGCTCACGAGTCTGGCGCTCTCGGGTTGGGTCGAGCGCGGCGACACGGTCCTGTTCGGCGGCGCCACGGGCCTGGGCAAGACGTGGCTGGCCTGCGCGCTTGCGCAGTACGCCTGCCGGCGCGGGCACAGCGCGCTGTACCTGCGCGCTCCGCGCCTGCCCGAGGAGCTGCGCGTGCTGCGACGGCGCGGGGGCTTCGTGCAAGTGGCTCGCGCAGCTCGCCCGCACCGACGTGCTGATCCTCGACGACTGGGGCACCGGCAACATCGATGCGACGACGCGCAACGACCTGCTCGAGATCATCGACGACCGGGCCGGCCACCGGGCGACGATCATCGCCCACCAGTTGCCCGTGGAGCATTGGCACGGCTGGATCGGCGACGCCACCATCGCCGATGCGATCCTCGATCGGCTGATGCAGCGCGTTCATCGCTTCATCCTCGAGGGCGAGTCGCGCCGCACCGGTGCGACCCGCAAGCCCGCTGCCCGGGCCCGGGCGCAGGCCACTGGCCTGCGTTCGCCGATCCACACCCAGGAGGCCTCGATGTCCTGACACCGTCCAACCCGATACACTGCAAGCCTGCGCAATGCCGTCGCCGCTTCGCCGGTCACGATCGCCGAAACCCGCGGTCACGATGCCGAAACGCACGGTCACGTTGCTCCGTGATGCGCGGTCACGATCGACCGAAACGATCGGTCACGTTCGCCGAAATACGCACCTGCGCAGGCTTTGATGGAAAGCAAGGCGAAACGAGTCGCGCGCCGAGCCCTTGTTCCGATAGATGACATTGCATCCCGGCAAGACTGTGCTCGCCGGCTGCACGCTTTCAACTTCGTCGAACTTCGAAGGGTCGATGAACTCCTCAGACTCGAGCTCCCGCAGTTTGCGCAAATCCATCAGTACACCGGCCACAGACACGTAACCGGCCTCTGCCCCCGGATACCCATTGCGCAGCGGAATTTCCATCTGGCCGCCGTCGATGGCTAGCACAAGCCTGGGTTCGAAGGCGCTTGGCACAACCTTGGCTTGATAGGGCAGGACAAGCGAGCCGTCGCCCGGCTCGCGCTGCTTTGACTCGCTCAAGAGAGCCTTGACGAGGTCGTCTTCGAGAAGACGCTTGAGCGCACGGTGCTGCGCGAACTCACCCTGATACGGCATGGCCGACCTCGAACGGATGAATCTGGACCGGAATCACATAGGGATTACTCAGCGTCTTAACACGCAGGAATCCCTTGTTCTGCGACCGCATGAGTGAACCCGAAAACGCAGCGAAGTCGTAGTACTTAGCCAGCTCTCGCAGCTCGTCGTTGTTGTTCAGGTGGCTTATGAACCAGTTGCTCGTCGCCTTCAGGATGTTCTTCTGAATGCTGGATACTTCTTGCGTCGAATAGATGAGGCCGATGCCCAGCTTCCCGCCTTCTTTCGCTGTGCGCACCCAAACGTCACGCATGTCGTCCTCTTTCGAGTTCGGAAGGAGGTTATGCGCTTCTTCGATGTAAACGAGAATTTTTGGTGGCTCCTTCGCAGCACCAAACGTTTGAAGATGCTTGGTAAAGATACGCTGCATGATGCGGTAGCCAGCCTTGATGTTGATTTCCGGGTCACCCGCAGACTGGTCGATAATTACCAATCGTCCGTCGCACAGGTCACTGTAAATTTCGTCGGCGTAATCGGCGCTGACCGTGGGACTGTGCTGATTGCTGAATCGGCCGACAAACGCCGGGCCATTGCGATACTCGAACATCCCGATGACGTTTCTGAACTCCTGGTCCGCCCATGGTTCGCCAGAGCGTTTGGGGTCATTGATGTACTCCTGGTTGAACTTGTCGTAGCCAGTGTCCTTTCCTCGCTTGATGAAGTCGTGAAGCGCCTCCATCGCTTGCGCGGCTTGAGCCCAGGAAATCCGCTCATTTCCCAAGAGCGCCGCGGCGGACTTGTGTTCGCCGTTTTCATCGTCTTTGCTCTCTGCCAAGGCCTTCCTTAGCTCGGCATTGAACAGTCCTTTGCAGTAGGCCTCCTTGAGTGAAGCCGGAGCGGGAAACCCAGCGCGTGCCAACAGTGCGCGGTACGCAAGGACCTTGCGATTGAATCTGGTGATTTCGCTGCGGCCGGCGTCGGCCGGAGGCGCCTCAAGGGAGACACCATCACGAAAGTTCTTTAGGTACTTGTCGTTGGCATCCGCAAGTCCTGCATCAAGGATTTCCTTTCCGAACCGAAGGTTGTCATCAGTGAAGAAGTTCAACTTCGTCAGACGTCGGTCGGGGTCGAGCGGATGAGGCACGCTTCCGTAGGTAACGACGTCGGCTTTGTTCCCGCCGGTGTGGATTCTCCAGACATTCTTGAGCGCGCTCGGGTTTGCACCCCCCGCTTTGTCTTGCACGTTCTCGTTCGCATACTCGCCGTTGTAGTCGAAAATCAGCTGTCCAATGCGCCCTTCTGTGCATCCTCGAATCGCAGCTCAAAGACGCTCTTGGCGATGATTTTGGCGGTGTTGGACTTGCCTGTGCGTGTCATGCCGAAGAGAGCAGTCTTTTGGTCGAGCAAGTCGGCGGGCGCAACTGTCACGGCTACCGAGTCGACACCCTGCGCAGACCGGTCTGTGGACGCGTAGCGAACACGTCCAACGGGGACTTCCAGGTGCGACAGTGGATGATTGAGCGTGCGCTCTGGGTCGCGGAAATTGACGATTCGCGCTAGTGCCGCGTCCCGTGGTTTGTAGACTTTCAGTCCTCGGTTTGGGTAGTAGTTGGAAATGTCACCGCCGAAATGCAGCGCGAGTTTTCCTTTCACTTCTCCCAAGTAGTAGGTCCCGACCACCCGACACTTGACCCCCGCGAAAGAAAGGTCCTTGCGGGTATACGCGTCCATGAACGATTTATCGTCCCAGTGTTCCGGTTTGCCGGAGACACGCTGCGCTATTTCGACACGTATCCGCTCGGCATCTGCGCTCGTTGGCAATGGCGCGGCATCGATAACGCGCAACAGCAGGACAGAGGCGTCTTCATCGTCAGGAACGAGGGTGTCATCCTCCTTGATGCGAGTCGCGACGAGAAAGCTTAGAACTTATCCGTAAATTATGTTGATGCTCGAGGGCACCTTGCGGAACGCGATGATGGCAGCGGCCAAGTGATTGAGCGCGACGAAACTACGCTCGAGCTTCTCGTAACGCACGAGCAGCTTGCGGAAGCGGTTGAACCAACTGTGACACACCTCGACGACCCAGCGCCGGGCCTTGTTCGTCGGGTTGCGCCGTTTCATGTCGGCTTCCCGACGCCGGTCGACGACATGCGCGATGTAGTCGTGCCGCTCGATGATGCGCAGGTTCTCGGCGCTTCGGTAGCCTGCATCGGCACACAGGTGCTTGCTGCGTCGAGCCGGCGGGGTCTTGCGTTTGACCATGATGGCACTCAGAACCTCGTCGAGGCGCTTGCCGTCATTCACGTTGGCCCCGGTCACGATGAGGGACAACGGGACGCCACGGCCGTCCACCAACAGGTGGCGCTTGCTTCCTTTTTTTTCCCCGATCCGTCGGGTTCGGGCCGACAGATTCTTGCGCCAGTGGTGCCTTCATCAAGGCTCCATCGATACTTTGCCATCGCCGGGCGATGCCTTGCATGTCGTCGTACTCGGCCAGTCCCGCCTTCCACAGCGCTTCGAAGAAGCCGGCCTCTTCCCACTCGAGGAAACGCTTGTGAATGGCACTGGCACTGCCAAAGCGCTCGCCGGGCAACGCCTTCCATTGGCATCCCGTACGCAGCACATACACGATGCCTTCGAACACCTGTCGTGCCGGCTTCGGCGGGCGCCCTGCGCCGGGCTTGCGAACGTACTTCTTGCCCGGCGCAGGGGCACGCGCGGGAATCAGCGGCTCGACGCGTTGCCAGAACGCGTCCGTCACTACCCATGAGTCGACTCGCTTCTTGTCCAAGGCTTCGCTCCGACGCCGCGCACGGTGCGGCTCGGAACGACAGTTTACCTATTTACGGATAAGTTCTTAGCGCGGGAATTCCGCCGACACGGCGGCGGTCGCGGTCGTTGATTAGAACAAGCGCTTCCTCATAAGCCAACGAGTAGACATCACCCACCCGTTGCTCGACTTGCACGAGCGCGCCAAGCAGGTCACGGATTTCGGCGCCCACCTGCTCGCCGTGCGCGGCTCGAAGGATATTCAATGTCGACACAGGTCCTCTCCCTCTTGAAAGGCAGGCAGCAGATGCATTGATGAAGAGTCCACGGCGCTATCGGCAACGCCCGCCGTTGGGCACGCATACCTGTCGTGTAGGAACAGATTACTTTTGTATAAATCTTACGGCATTGAAACCAATTCGAGGACAGTGATTGTTCAAGGGCTCCGACGGTCGGATTTCGACGACCATTCGCACGATTGATGAGAGCGTTTCGGGCCGCGCAGATGAGTTTGGCGCCCCCTCTTGGATTCGACTTAGCGCGCCCGTAGCCAAGACTTGACGCCGATAACTGTGCAAAAGTACAGTATTGCCGAATACCCATTCGGCAAGGCGAACCCATGGCCTCCACCGACGAGCAGCATCTCTCGGCCCTTCGCACCTACTGGAAACGCCATCAGGCCTTCCCGCCCATGGCCAAGCTCTGCGAGGTCGTGGGCCTGTCCTCGACCGCGAGCGTCTTCGAGCTGGTCGGGCGCCTGACCGAGGCCGGCTACCTGCAGCGGGTCGAGGGTCGCATCGCTCCGACCCGCAAGTTCTTCGGCCGCCCCGTCGTCGGCTCGGTGCGCGCAGGCGTCCCGGAACCGGCGCCGGACGACGACATCGAGCTGCTCTCCATCGACGACTACCTGGTCGACGACCCGAACCGCACGTTCCTGTGCAAGGTGCGCGGCGACTCGATGACCGGAGCCGGACTGCTCGACGGCGACCTGGTCGTGGTGCAGAAGAACTCGCCCACGAGCCCGGGCGACATCGTGGTGGCGGTGGTCGACGGGAACGTCACGGTGAAGTACCTGCGCCAGGCGCGTGGCCGCTACTTCCTGCAGGCGGCCAATGACGCCTACCCGGACATCCGGCCCGCCGGGTCGCTCGAAATCCTGGGTGTGGTTGTGGGGAGCTTCCGGCGCACGAACCGCCACACCGGGCGAGCAGGTTGAGCCCCGGCTAAAACGACAGCGCGATACGCCTGCGAGAAAGCGCCGCATCGAGCGCACTCGACACAGGACAACCTATCGTGCGTGTAAAGGTCACCCCGTTGCGTGAAAAGGGCCGCATGCGTCTGCGGTCCGAGAAAAAGGACGACCCCGCCTTCGTCGGCGAGCTACAGGTCGGCGAAGTGCGCGACCCGGCGCTTGGCCGCGCAGTCCGCCGGGCGCGCCTCATCGACTCGAGCACTGGCACCGGCACCGACGTGCTGCCCGAGCTCAACGACGCGCAGCTGCTGTGGGCGGCAAAGGGCGAGATGCGATTTGCCGGCTACGAGCGCGTGGGCGACGTCGGCTACGCTCAGACCTGGTCGGTGAGGCTCGTTGCCTGATGCTGCGCGTGAGCATCCATGCTGGCAATCCAGCGGAGCGGTCGGTTGCGAACCAGCTTGCCGTGCTCGATATCGCCTACCTGCGGCGTGCGGCGCTGGCCGACTACTCGGTGACCTTCGCTGCGCGCGGCGCCGGCGAGTTCGCCCCGGCCGTGCTCACGAACTACCCGCGCTGGTCGGCGAGCCTCTGGGACCTGACGGCCCGCGCGCTCACGCAGGCGCTGTACCGCAGAAGCGAACTGCCCGCCTTCGGCAGCCCCGACCGGCGCTGCGCCTATGCGCGGCGCATCTCCGCGGTCATCCTGCGAGCGACGGCTGACGACTTCGGACTGGAGCTCGCCAGCGCCGACATCGAGCACCTCGGCACCCGGCGCGGCCGCTACCGGGCGCGCTTTACCGAAGACGTGATGGGCGCGCGCGAGGTCGAGTTCGACTACGGCGTGCGGGTGCTCCAGCCGGCGGACCTGCTGCTGCGAGCAATTTGCCGGGCGTGGACCGGCAAGGAGGCACTCCCTCCCATGCCGACGCTCATCGTGCCGCCGGCGCTGCGCATCGAGGGCGAAGAGCGCTTCCACATCGAGGCGCTCGCCGAGCCCGCCCGAACCGGCTTCATCCGCTTTCGGGGCGGCGCGGTCGACGTGCTGCCGCGGGCCGCGGACTACGTCGCCTTCATCAGTGCCGGCTGACCATGAGCGCCGTTGCCGCCGAGAAGCCGAAGCTCTTTCCCCTGCGCCGTCGCACGGGGACGGCAGCCTTTCACCTCTCCAAGGAAGCGGTCGACTTCGGCTCGGAGGACCTCGAGCGCCTCACCGACCTGGGTGCCGTGCGGTTCGTAGCCAACCTCCTCTGGGGCTCGTACAAGGAGATGCCCTGCCCACACTGCGGGACGATTGACGAGCACTACTGGCGACGGAAGGAGTTGCGCTGGAAATGCCGCGGCTGCGGTAAGACCTTTTCGGTCACCTCCGGCACCGTGTTCGCCGACCGGAAGCTCCCGCTGAAGAAGATTCTGAAGATTGCCTACGGCTGGGCCAATGGCGCCTCAGGCAAGCCCGCCCTGCAGCTGCGCCGTGACTGGAACGTCGCCTACACCACCGTCTTTGCGCTCGTGCACAAGCTGCGAGAGGGACTGGTGCGTGGCTTCAATACCGGCGTTCTGTGCGGCGTGCAGGAGATGGACGGCATGGACATCAACGGGCGCCGCTACCGCGAGAAGCGAAACAAGCCGCAAGGCGGCAAGCGCACGGACAAGCCGAAGATTCCCGAGCACCTTCTGAAGCCCAAGGAGGAGGCCGCGCCGTTCATTGGGCCGCCCGACCCGCCCAAGCACGGCAAGACGGCACGTCAGCCCGCAGACCGGCGCATCCTGCTCGTGATGCGCCAGCGCGGCGTCGTCCCGCGCCTGGGCGCGATGGCAACGCGCATTGGTGTCGCGTTGAACGAGAGCACGGCGACCGTGACGGCCATGGCGACACGCTTTGCCTCGGCCGAGTCGCGCTTCAACACCGACGAAGACCCGGCGTACGCCGCGTTCGGCAAGCTCTTCGCCGGGCACAAGGCCGTGTGCCACTCGGAGACCTACAGCCTGCCGGACGGCACGAACAACAACCAGGCCGAGAGCTTCAACTTTCGCATGCGCCGCTCGGCCGAAGGCATCTACCTCTCGGCAAGCAACAAGTACCTCGCCGACTACGCCGCCGAGAACGCGTGGCGCGAGGACACACGAAGGCTCTCCACCGGCAAGAAGCTGCAATACCTGCTGCGCGTGGCGATGTGGGTGGGGCTGTCGCGATGGTGGCGCGGCTACCGGCAGGGCAAGCACCGGGCGTTCGAGATGCTCGTGAGCGGAGAACAGCCGGCGAAGGGGCGCGGACGGACGAAGGGGGCGAAGCCGAAGGTGCCTTGCTGAGGGCCCCGACTCAGAGTACCGGGGGGAGCGAGTCAATCTTGCATTTTCCTACATGCAAGAATAACATGCCCGTTGCTATACGCAAGCATCACACGCCACCCCCTGTCGCACCAATGAACACTTTGCCTTCCACCCTTGTCGGAGCGCGGGTCAAGTACGCGCGCGAAGCGCGCAACCTGACCCAGGACCGGCTCAGGGCCGCCCTGGGCTTCAACGACCGGCAGACCGTCTCGGACATCGAGACCGGCAAGCGCGCGGTCAAGGCCGAGGAGTTGCTGAAGCTGAGCGACGTGCTGGACCGCGACGTCGAGTTCTTCGTCGACCCGTTCACCGTGGTCGCCGAAGCGCAGTACTCGTGGCGAGCCAGCCCCGAACTACCTGCGGAGGAACTCGACCGCTTCGAAGAGCGGGCCAATGGATGGATTGGGGTGCTGCGCTGGTTGCGTGCGCAGACTGTCGAGACCCAGCCCAGCCCCTTGAAGTACGCCTTGCGCTTGAACAGCCAAAGCACTTTCGAGCAGGCGCAACGGCATGCTGAAGAGCTCGTGGCGAGATTCGGCCTGGGCCCAGTTCCGGCGGAGAAGCTCGTCGCGTGCATTGAAGAACAGTTCGACACCCCCGTGCTTTTCGTCGATACCGGCGAGCCGTCGCGTCTCGGCGCCATCTCGGGCGCGGCATGCCATCTCGACGAGTTCGGAGTCATCCTCGTCAATCGTCGCGAGAGCCCGGCGCGTCGCTATTTCGACCTCGCGCACGAGTTCTTCCACACGCTCACGTGGGAGGCGATGCGACCCGAGCATCGTGAAACCAACTCCATCGAGGACCGCAAGAACGTGCGTCGCGCCGAGCAGCTGGCGAACAATTTCGCCAGCGCGCTGCTGATGCCTCCCGCGGCACTGGATGAGCTCATCGAGCCGGCTCGCGCGCAGGACGTTCGGCACCTTGTTGAAGTGGCGGCGAAATTGCGGGTGAGCACGGAGGCGCTGAGCTGGCGCCTGTTCCACCTGCATCGCATAGACGAAGCAACACGCGTAAAGCTTGCGCAGCGCAAACCTCAACAGGTCAAGGACGCGACGCCGGCACTCTTTTCGACCGAGTTCGTGCGACAACTGCACGTCGCGCTCGACAAAGGTCAGCTGTCCGCGCGCAAAGCCGCCAAGTTGCTGAGCCTGTCGCTGTCCGAGTTGACGGCGCTTTTCACAGCGCACGAGCTCGCGCCGCCCTTTGAACTCTAAGCGCTTGGGTCATGCCGACGCGGCGAGTGTTTCTCGACACGAACGTCATCATCGAGTGTTTTCGCATTGGCGCGTGGGCGCAGCTGAGCAGTGCCCTGCGGCTCGAAACTGTCGACGAGTGCTGTACGGAAGCGCTTACCGGCGAAACGAGCCGTCCTGGAAGGGTGGACGTCGATGCCAGCATGCTGCGAACCGGATTGGCAGTCATTCACCGTGTCACACGCCGGGAGCTCAACGCGCTAATCGCCAAACACGTACAGATGGGTACGCTGGACGCAGGTGAGAAGGAACTGTTTGCGCACCTCTTCGCGCACGAGATGGCATCGGCACATCGGGTTGCGTTGAGCACGGCGGACAAGGGCGCACTCGTGCGCGCCCAGGACCTGGGCTGGCTCGATTCGCTCGTCTCGCTCGAGACGCTCTTGAACGAAGTCGGAGCGCCCCGGCCAAAGATGGCCTTGCTCGGGCATGCGTACAGCACCCGATTTCTCGACGACGTGCGTACCAAGATTCGACTGGGCATCATGCCGTAGCACCCGCCGACCACGCAGCAGAGAACACCTGGAAAGGCGTGCAAAGGCCCCGAAACAAGCCAAGTCGAAGGGGTGCCGTGCTGGGGAGCCCCCTGACTCAGCAGGTCCTCGAGCGCAGAAAGTTCGCCTGACGGGCATCGCTTCGAGAAGTCTTTCTGACTGCAGTTTCCGCAGCGCCGGGCGCAGGGTGTTGTCGCAAAAACGCTTGCGTTCCACCGCCGTCTCCAGCCGTAGCTCAAAGCGGTCCACAGCGAGCTCGAACAGCACGAGCGTGTCGAGTGCGTGCGGCGCGTGCGCCGTCAGCAGGCCGGCAACTTTCGTGACACCGGTCGAAGCTGTCGAGCGCTAGCGCATAGGCCGTCACGTAGTACGTTAGTAGCCCTCAGCGGTGATTACCGTACTACATCGACGGGATTGCAGCGTTGTGGCGTAACGCAAGTGCTAGCCACGAGCAGGACAATTCACGACAAGGCCACGGCACGCAAGCCCAGACTGCAGTGCCTATACATCGCAGGAAAAAATCGCCCCGTCGGCGTGTACCGACGAGGCGAGGGTCCAGCCGAGCGCTCTGTGCACTACTCTGTCTCCGAGGCTACAGCAGAACTCCAGCCAACTCGAGTATGGCCCTGAGAGCATCTGCAATCATTCCAAGTGCTATCAACACTTGGAATGCGGTAGCGACCGAAGACGAAGACTTGTTAGTCTTCTCCTTGGTGGAGTCTGGTGTCTTTCCGAGCATCGTGTTCCTTGTTTCATGCGGGCGGCACGCACTCCCTGCGCCTCGCGAAGAAGCACAGCCGGGAATGCGGCGTCGACGAACCGCGTCGCCGAACAAGGAACACCTGGATGCTTTCGGCGTATTCGCCGAGAACTTGACGTTATTTCGGTGCCCCCGAGAACCTTGTGTTCTCTGGGGCATCTCTCTTGTGTGGCCACCGTTCTAGCCGCCCCCGGCCATGAGCGCTTCCAGCGTCCCCTGAGGCGCCGTCCTTCGCCACCACCCCGCGCGCCCCGCCCCTGCCACCGGCCGCCTCTCGACCGGCTCCACAAGCCCCTGCGCGCGCAGCCGCCGCAACGCCGGCCGCAGCTTGTTGTCCGCAAAGGCCTTACGCTCCCGGCTCGTGGCGACCGGCAGGCCGAAGTGACCGATGACGAGCCTGGTCAGGGCGAACGTATTGAGCGGTTCCGGTGCGCTCGCTTCGAGCGAATCGAGCAGAAAGCGACGCAGGGCGCCGCGCTCGCCGTAGGCGCCTTGAGTTGCGTTGACCGTCGCGGGTGCGCAAAGGACTGCGCCCTGCGTTAGCAGCCCAACGACGCGTTCGAGCGCGGCGAGCCGTTCTTCGCAGAACTGCCTTTCGCGCCGGACCGTGCGAAGTTCCTCGCCGGCGCGGGCCTCGCGGGCGTGAAGCGATTGCATGGCGCCAGTCAGCGCGGCCCATTCGTTGAGGAGCCACTTCAGGTGCGACGACGTGCGCGCCCGGGCGGTCACGGCATCAACGGCACAAGGCGCGCGCATCGCGCCAGACGCGCTCGAAAACCGCCGGCGTCAGCGGCGGAATACCAAGCGCTTCCAGATACGCAGCCAGCGCAAGGCGGCGCTTGTTCCCGGGCCCGTACGCCTTCAGCCAGTCGGGCGACGTCCCGATGTCGCCCCCGTCGAGTTCCGCGTCGAACTGGCGCAGTGTCAGGTAGAGCGCGTCTCGGTCAGCCAGCAGGTGCGAGCGCCGACGCTCGAGCGCCTCGCTGCTGTCGGGAAGTAGCGGGACAATGGCATCGAGCAGTTCGAGCTCACCGTGGGCGGCGGCAACGGCTTTCGCCAGGTGCGTGAGGGCCTTCTGGGTCCTCGTGCGGGTCATCGTCAGCGCCACGAGAGCCTCCAGGCGCCCGCTGCATGTCCCCGGACTCCGCCGGCAGGCTCGCCAGTGCTTCCAGCGACGAAGCCGGCAGCTTTAGGCGCCAAAGCGTGGGCGCCTTGTGACCAGGCTGGCGGCGAGACTCGATTCGGCCGGCGTCGCGTAGGGTTCGGAGAGCACGCCGAACGTTGTTGTGCTTGAACTCGGAGAACTCTGGGGCGCTCTCGAAGACGAACCCGAAGCGCACAGCGCATAGGTGGGTGATTTCGGGCGTATCCAGGAAAGCCGGTGCCGCTTGCTCCAGCTGCAAGACGATGAAGTCTGTGAGAGCACCTCGTGCCCCGTACCGCGTATGTGCTCGGACGATGCCGCCGGCATCCGGCCGGACGCGGTTGTCCGCCCGAGCCAAGGTACGGTCGAGGGCGCGCAGCTTCTCGGTGGCCTGGTCTCGAAGGGCAACCAGCTTTTCGATTCGCTCGGCCAGGCGGGCGAGCTCGCCAGCGAGCATCGCGCGCTCGTTCAGGAGCCACTTCAGGTGCGGCGGGGTCTTGCTCACGGGAGGGGGTCATAAGGGTGACGGTACCTCAGTCAAGGCACCGTCACCGCCCCAAAACGCCCGTCAGTAGCGTGTTTCCGAGCTTTGCAGGAAGCTTGGGTCAACAGCGCTATAACACCCTTGCCGGCTGCCGGTCCGGCGCGCAGCGCCCGGCCGGCCCGATCGTCAGCGCGGCGCAGCCTCGGCCACGTAGATCTCGACCCGGCGGTTCTTCGCCCTGCCCGCCGCCGTGGAGTTGTCGGCGATCGGCTCGTGCGAGCCGCGACCGTCGATCGCGATGCGCGCCGCGTCGACGCCGCGCGCAGCGAGGTACTGGCGCGTGTTGGCCGCGCGGTTGATCGACAGAGGGTCGTTGATCGCGTCGGTGCCGGTGGTGTCGGTGTGCCCGACGATGCGCACGGTGGTTGTCGGGTTCGCGTTCAGCGTCTGCGCGAAGCGGTCCAGAATCGGCTGGAAATTGGGCTTGATGTCGGCGCGCCCGGTGTCGAACGAGATGTCGCTCGGAATCTCGAGCTTCAGCTGGTTGTCGGCGGTCTGCGAGACGCCCACGCCAGTGCCGGCCGTGGCCTGCTCCATTGCCTTCTTCTGGTCTTCCATCCGCTTGGACCAGACGTAGGTGCCGATGCCGCCGGCCGCTGCGCCGAGCACCGCGCCGGTGCGCGTCGCGCCGCCGCTGCCGCCCACCGCGCTGCCCAGCGCCG
This sequence comes from Burkholderiaceae bacterium, assembly GCA_027493945.1. GTDB lineage: Bacteria > Pseudomonadota > Gammaproteobacteria > Burkholderiales > Burkholderiaceae_E > Zeimonas. The sequence goes on from JAOSJU010000001.1 coordinate 3,052,435, forward strand.
CGCCCACCACGGCGCCGACACCGGTGCCGACCGCGGTGCGCTGCTGGGTTTCGGTCATGTTGGCACAGCCCGCCGGGGCGGCCGACGCCACGATGCAAACCAGGAAAGTCTTCTTCGTTGCCATGATGCACCTCTCTTGCGGGTGTGCCGGGAGATCTTGCGGGGCTGGGTACCGGCCGCGCATGCCCGGTGGGATTCCGGATGGCCCAATCGTAGCGGAGATCGCGCCCGACCTCACCGGGCCGCCGGCGCGAGGCCGCTACAATGGGTCAACGGAGGACAAAGATGAACGTGGTTCACCTGCCGGGGCTGCCCGGCGTCACGCATGCGGGGCCGGAGCTCGAACCGTATCTCGTCCCGACCCGGTTCCTCGATCATGAGACGCTGCAGGTTCGTCGCTTCGTGAGCGAAGCGATCGGCGACGCGACCGATGCGCGAACGCGCGCGGTGCGCCTGTTCTACGCGGTGCGCGATCGCATCCGCTACGACCCCTACCGGATCAGCTACGAGCCCGACGCCTATCGCGCGAGCCAGGTGATCCGGGACGGCTACGGCTGGTGCGTCTCGAAGGCCGGCCTGCTCGCGGCCTGCGCGCGCGCGGTGGGCATCGCGTCGGCGATCGGGTTGGCCGACGTCGTCAACCACCTGAACACCGAGAAGCTGCGCGCGCGCATGGGCGGGATCGACATTTTCTACGACCACGGTTATGCCGCGCTGCTGATCGAGGGTCGCTGGGTGAAGGCCGTGCCCGCGTTCAACATCGAACTGTGCGAGCGCTTCGGTGTGCGCCCCACCGACTTCGACGGCCTGGGCGACGCGCTCTACCAGGAGCACGACACGCACGGCCGCCTGCACATGCAGTACCCGGCCGACCACGGCACCTGGTCCGACCTGCCGCTGCAGCAGGTGCGCGACGACATGGTGCGCCACTACCCCGGCGCTTCGTTCTCGGCCGGCGCCGACTCGGCGCCCGTGTCGCCGGAAGACCGCTTCGAGAACGAAACGCCGCTCGGGACCTGAGCGCCCATCGGCGCAATCAGCGCGTCGCGCGGGCCTGGCGGACGGGCAGCAGCACGCTGGCCATCGCGACGAGGACGGCCGCGAGCGCGACCCAGTCCTGCCATTCCGGCTGCTCTCCGAGCATCGCGATTCCCGAGAACAAGCCAATCACCGGAATCAGCATCACCGACAGCCCGCTCGCCACCGGCGGCAGGATCGACACGAGCCGGAACCAGACGAGCTGGGCGAAGCCGAAGACGATGACGGCGTTGTACGCGATCGCGCCCCATCCGGCCGCGCCGGGCGCGCGCGTCCAGCTGTCGCGCTCGAAAACCAGCGCCAGGCTGCCGCAGACGGCGAGGCCGATCGCCACCGACCAGAAGGTGATCGCGAGGATGTGCGCCCGCAGTCGCCTGCGGCGCATCAGGTGCGTGCCCAACCCCCATATCGCGGCGGCCGACAGCATCAGCAGCATGCCCAGCGGGCGGCCGGCGATCGCGCCGATCTCGCCGCCCAGCAAGAGCAGCACGCCGAGCGCCGCCGCACCGACGCCGATCCACAGCCTTCGGGACGGATGATCGCCATAGACGGCGATGCCGATCAGCGCGGTCCAGACCGGCATCGTGTACGCGAGAATCGCTGCGCGCCCCGACGGCAGCAGCTTCAGCGCGTAGATCGACAGGACGATCCAGAGCACCATGTTCGTCAGCGCGAGCACGAACAGCTCGCCGCGCTCCTCGCGCGGCACGCGCAGCGACACGCCGCCGACGCGCGCGATGAGTGCGAGCGCCGGCAGCCCGCCGACCATGGTCAGCGCGCGAAAGCTCATCGGCGCGAACTCGTTCACGCCGACCTTCATGATCGGCCAGTTCACGCCCCACGCAAGCGTCAGCAGCGCCAGCAGCCAGAGGTCGCGCGGCGAAAGACGAAGCGGCTCGTTCATCGTCTGGATAGAATGGAATCGTCGAAAGCGGGGAAGGAGAGCCGGTGAGTTTCGTCGTTTCGTTGCAGGCTGCCCGGGCGCAGGCCGACTCGATGCTGTGCGTCGGCCTCGATCCGGATCCGTCGCGCCTGCCCGCGCACCTTGCCGGGCGCCCCGGCGCGATCCTTGCATTCTGCCGCGAGATCGTCGATGCCACCGCGGAATTCGCCTGCGCGTTCAAGCCGCAGATCGCGTACTTCGCCGCGGCGCGCGCCGAGGACCAGCTCGAGGAACTGGTCGCGCACATTCACCGCGCGCACCCCGGCAAGCCCGTGATCCTCGACGCCAAGCGCGGAGACATCGGCGCCACCGCCGAGCAGTATGCCCGCGAGGCGTTCGAGCGCTACCGGGCCGATGCGGTCACGGTCAACCCGTACATGGGTTTCGATTCTCTCGAGCCCTGGCTCGCGTGGCGCGATCGCGGCGTCATCCTGCTGTGCCGCACCTCCAACCCCGGCGGCAGCGACCTGCAGGCGCTCGACGTGGGCGGTGAGCGACTCTACGAGCGGGTCGCGCGGCTCGCCGCGGGCCCCTCGAACAGCGGCGGCCAGCTCGGCCTGGTGGTGGGCGCCACCTTTCCGGCCGAACTCGCGCGCGTGCGCGCGATCGCCGGCGAATTGCCGTTGCTGGTGCCCGGCATCGGCGCGCAGGGCGGCGACATCGAGGCCACGGTGCGCGCCGGCGGGCGGCGGATGATCGTCAATTCGTCGCGCGCGATCCTCTATGCGAGCCGCGCCGAAGACTTCGCCCCGGCAGCTGCCACGGTGGCCGGGACGACCCGCGACGCGCTGCGCGACGCCCTCGCCGGTTGCTGAGCGGCGCGGCGCTACACTTGCGCTCGGGGCTGCCCAGGGCGGCGTAGACTGGTTCCGGATGCGCATCCTTCTCGCTGAAGACGATCAGGTCATGGCCGACGGCCTGTCGCGCTCGCTGCGCGGCACGGGCTACGCGGTCGATCACGCCGCTTCCGGGCGCGACGCCGACACCGCGCTGGCGACCCAGACGTACGACCTGGTGATCCTCGACCTCGGGCTGCCGGGACTGCCCGGGCTGCGCGTCCTCGAGCGGCTGCGCGCGCGAAACGTCGCGGTGCCGGTGCTGATCCTCACTGCCGCCGACTCGGTCGAGCAGCGGGTGCGCGGACTCGACCTGGGCGCCGACGACTTCATGGCCATGCCGTTCGCGCTCTCCGAGCTCGAGGCGCGCGTGCGCGCGCTGGTCCGCCGCAGCATGGGCAGCGGCAGCAGCCGGCTGCGCTGCGGACCGCTGTCGTTCGACCAGGTCAGCCGTACCGCGTTCCTCGGCGAGCATCCGCTGGAGCTCTCGGCGCGCGAGATCGGGCTGCTCGAAGTACTGATGCAGCGTATGGGACGGCTGGTCAGCAAGGAGCAGATCGTCGATCACGTCTGCGAATGGGGCGACGAGATCAGCCTCAACGCGATCGAGGTCTACGTGCACAGGCTGCGCCGCAAGCTCGAAGGCTGCGATATCCGCATCGCCACCGTGCGCGGCCTCGGTTACTGCCTCGAACGGCCGATCGAAACCGCGGCGCAGGGATGAAACCCGCCGGTACCGCGCCGTCGGTGCTCGGCGACCTGATCGCAACGCGCGAGTCGCCGCCTCGTCCTGCTCTTGCCGATCGCAAGGCACGCTCGCGCCCGGGCCGGCGCGAGCCGGCCGGCCCGCACGAGCAGCGCTCGCTGTTCGGCGAGATCCTCGACTGGATGTTCGCGCCGCTGCTGCTGCTCTGGCCGCTGTCGGTGGCAGTGACCTTTCTCGTGGCCCGCTCGCTGGCCGACGCTCCGTTCGACCGCTCGCTCTCCGATCGCACGCTGGTGCTGCTCGAGCACGTGAAGGCGACAGCCGTCGCGCCGGCGGCCGAACCGCTCGCGGTGACGGCGAGCCACCTGCTGCAGGGCAACGAGGAAGGCCGGGTGTACTTCCAGGTGCTCGAAATCGACGGCACCCTGATCGCCGGCGATGCCGACTTCCCGCGTCCGCGTCTGTACGACTTCCCGGAAGTCGAACGGGTGAAGCTGCGCAACGCGATCATGCACGGCACGGAGTTGAGGGTCGCGTACTCCCATCTGCTCAAACCCTCGGCCTCGGGGAACTGAGCGGACGCTGGATGCTGGTGCAGGTCGGCGAGACGCTGCAGCGCCGCAGCCAGCTGGCCAACGAGATCATCAAGGGCGTGATCTTTCCGCAATTCCTGATCCTGCCGCTGGCGCTCGGTCTCGTCTGGTTCGGGCTGTCCCGAGGCCTGGCTCCGCTGCAGTCGCTGCAGCACCGGATCCGCACCCGGCGGCCCGACGACCTGTCGCCGATCGACCCGCGCGGAGCCCCCGAGGAGATCGCCCCGCTGGTCGACGCGTTCAACGACCTGCTGGCACGCCGGGCGCTCAGCCTGGGCGCGCAGAAGCGCTTCATCGCCGATGCCGCCCACCAGATGAAGACGCCGCTGGCCGGGCTGCGCACCCAGGCCGAACTCGCGATGCGCGAGACCGATCCGAAGCAGCTGCAGCGCAGCCTCATGCAGCTCGTGCGCAGCGCCGCGCGCACTGCGCACCTGGTGAGCCAGCTGCTGTCGCTGGCCCACACCGAGAACCTGCGCGATTCGGCAGCGATGGAGCCCCTCGACCTGCGACGGCTGGTGCGCACGCTCGCGTCGGAATGGGTCGACGAAGCGCTGAAGCGGCGCATCGATTTCGGCGTCGAGGACGACGAGACCGCCGCACCGATCAGCGGCCACCCGATCCTGTTGCGCGAACTGGTCGCGAACCTGATCGACAACGCGCTGCGCTATACGCCCGAGCGCGGCGTCGTCACCGTGCGCACCTACGCGAACGCCGACGAGGTCGTGCTCGAGGTCGAGGACGACGGCAGCGGCATTCCCGGGGCCGAGCGCGCGATGGTGTTCGAGCGCTTCTACCGGATGCCGGGCGCGCCTGGCGACGGCAGCGGCCTGGGGCTGCCGATCGTGCGCGAGATCGCCGCGCAGCACGGCGCCCGGGTCGAGATCGACGACGGCATCGCATGGCCGGCCGAGCGCGGGCACGGTGCCGGCACCCGGATATCGGTGCACTTCCCGACGCTTTGACAGCGCAAGCCCGGATTCGTAGAATCGCGGGTTCGCTGGCGCATTAGCTCAGTTGGTTAGAGCGACGGAATCATAATCCGCAGGTCCGGGGTTCGAGTCCCTGATGCGCCACCACCCTCTCCCGCGCAGCCGACGAAGTCACACAACCAGTGGCACGCAACCGAGGCACGCATCGACCATGCTGCTGCAGCCGCGAGATCACGCCCCGTGTCGCGCCAGGCGCCGCGCGCTGAGTGCGGCGGCGGCGGTAGCGCTGGCCTGGTGGCTCCCGGCGTCGGCCCAGGGCGCGCGAAACTTCCCACAGGCGGCGCGCCCGGGGCGCTTCGCGATGCGCGTCTTCCCCGAGGCCGCGCTCGACGGCCAACCGGTTCGGCTGGCCGCCGGCGCACGCATCTACGACCAGCGCAACATGATCGTGATGCCGGCCAGCCTGTCGGGCAGCTTCGACGCGCTGGTCGAGCGCGACCCGGTCGGCGATATTTCGCGGGTCTGGCTCCTCACGCCCGAAGAGTTGCGGGCCGCGCAGGCGCGCGAGCGCGAGCGCGAGCGGGCACGATCGGCCGGAAGCGGCCGCTGAAGCGGCGAGTGCATCCCGGCAGCAGGCGACACCCGTGAGCACCCGGCTCTACATCCGCACGTTCGGATGCCAGATGAACGAGTACGACTCGGACCGGATGGCCGACGTGCTCGCCGAGTCCGAGGGCGCGCGCAAGACCGACCGCCCCGAAGATGCCGACATCATCCTGTTCAACACCTGCTCGGTGCGCGAGAAGGCCGAGGAGAAGGTGTTCTCCGATCTCGGCCGCATCAGCGCGCTCAAGCGCCAGCGCCCCGACCTCCTCGTCGGCGTCGGCGGTTGCGTGGCCAGCCAGGAGGGCGCCGCGATCGTTGCGCGCGCGCCGTACGTCGACCTCGTGTTCGGTCCGCAGACGCTGCACCGCTTGCCCGAGCTCATTGCGCGGCGCCGCGCCAGCGGCCAGCCGCAGGTCGACGTGAGCTTCCCCGAGATCGAGAAGTTCGACCGCCTGCCGCCGGCGCGCACCGAAGGCGCCACGGCGTTCGTGTCGATCATGGAGGGCTGCAGCAAGTACTGCAGCTTCTGCGTCGTGCCGTATACGCGCGGCGACGAAGTGTCGCGCCCGCTCGAAGACGTGCTGGTCGAGATCGCCGGGCTCGCCGACCAGGGGGTGCGCGAAGTCACGCTGCTCGGCCAGAACGTGAACGTTTGGCGCGGTGCGATGCCCGGCGGCCAAGCCGGCGATTTCGCGCTGCTGCTCGACTACGTCTGCGAGATTCCCGGCATCGATCGCGTGCGCTACACCACCTCGCACCCGAAGGAGTTCACGCAGCGGCTGATCGACGCGTACGCACGCCTGCCGAAGCTGGTCGATCACGTGCACTTGCCGGTGCAGTCGGGTTCCGACCGCATCCTCGCGGCGATGAAGCGCGGCTATACCGTTCTCGAGTACAAGTCGATCGTGCGCCGGCTGCGGGCGGTGCGCCCCGGCATCAGCCTGTCCAGCGACTTCATCGTCGGTTTCCCGGGCGAGACGGCCGACGACTTCGAACGCACGCTGCAGCTCGCCGAAGAGCTCGGCTTCGACAACTCGTTCTCCTTCGTCTACAGCCCTCGCCCCGGAACGCCTGCGGCCGACCTCGCCGACGACACCCCGCAGGAGGTCAAGCTCGAGCGATTGCATCGGCTGCAGGCGGTAATCGACGCCAACGCCCGGCGCATCAGCGAGGCAATGGTCGGCAGCGTGCAGCGGGTGCTCGTCGAAGGGCCATCGCGCCGCGACGCCGGCGAGTTCGCCAGTCGTACCGGCAACAATCGGGTCGTGAACTTCGCGGGTCCGCAAAGCCTCGTCGGCGAGTTCGCCGACGTGCGGATCACCGCCGCGCTGGCGCACTCGTTGCGCGGCGAGGCGGTGGTGCACGGCGCATGAGGTTCGCTGCGCACGCGACCGGCGCGTGGGTCTCGCGGCGCGCCGCGAAGGCGCGCTCGCTGGCGATGTCAGGGCTGTGGGCGCTCGTCGCACCGGCCGCGCTGGCGCAGCCGCAATCCCAGCCACCATCGCCGGCGCCAACCGTGGCGGCTTCCCCCGGCGGCGTCGATGCACAGGCGCTTCACCCGGCCCCGCTTTCGCAACTGCTCGCGACCGCGCGCAGCCTGATCGACGGGGGGCGCGCCGATGTTGCGTTCCGCACGCTCGAAGCCCGCGTCGCAGACTACGCCGGCGACCCCGACTTCGACTACCTGCTGGGGCTTGCGGCGCTCGACTCGGGCCGCCCCGGACAGGCGGTGATCGCCCTCGAGCGCGTCCTGATGGTGCGGCCCGGCTTCCTGCAGGCGCGCGCCGAGATTGCCCGCGCCTATTTCGCGTTGCGCGAGCGCGAGAATGCCCGGCGCGAGTTCGAGACCGTCGCCGCGCAGCGCATTCCGGAGGATGCCCGGCGCATCATCGGCCGCTACCGGACGCGATCCGCCGCGTCGACGAGGCCGGGCGGCCCAGCCTGGTCGGACTGCTCGAACTCGAGACCGGCTACGACTCGAACGTCAACTTCGGGAGCTCCACGGGTCAGTGGGTGCTTGCCGACGGCACCGCAGTCATTCCGCTGGGCATCAGCCTTCCGAGAAGCAGTTCCGTTTTCGCCGGCGCGCTGGGCCTGAACTGGGCCGTACCGATGGGTGGCGGCTGGCAGTGGACGACTGGCGGCCGCGCCTCGCTTCGGCGCTACCCCGGTGCACATACACTGGACCAGGATCAATTCGACCTTTCTTCGGGGTTCGCCTTCCGCACCGGTTGCCACCAGTTCAACATGCTCGCGCAGTACCAACACCTCCAGTTGGGCGACTCGGCTTTCCGCAACGCCTTGGGCGCTATCGGCCAGTGGCAGTGCGACATCGACGCCCGCACGCAGATCGGCGCCTACGTGCAGGCGTTCTCGCTCGACTTTCCGGGGGAGTCGCTGCGCGACGCCCGTCGCAGCGCGCTGGGCCTGACTCTCGCGCGCGTCCTCGCGGGCGCTCGGCGGCCGGTCTTCGTGGCCGGCATGCAGGCCGGAACCGAGACATCGCGCCGCGATCTGGACAACCTCTCGTACGACTTCGTAGGTGCTCGCGCCGCCCTGAGCATGGGCGTCGGTGACGGCTGGCGATGCTTCGCCGCGATTTCCTGGGAGGCGCGCGATTTCGACGGCATCGAACCGATCTTCGGCGTCGCTCGCAGCGACCGGCAGACCGAGTTGCGCCCGGGAGCCGAACGGGCTCTTTCAGCCGACTGGTCGATCGCCCCGGCGATCACCTATACCCGCAACCGTTCGACGCTCGGTCCGAACGATTTCCGGCGCGCGCAGGCGGGCCTGACCTTGCGCTACAGGTTCCAGTGACGATGACGGTTCTCGATGACCTCCCGAGCATCCGGCGAGTCGCCCGCGCCAGGGCCGACTGGCTCACGCTGTGCTGCCTTGTGTGGCTGGTCTGGACGGCGGGTCTGCAGCCCGCCGTCGCCGCCGACGGTCGCGCGCTTGTCGCGTCAGGCGGCGTCACGGTCCAGCGCGGCGCGGCGGCGCCGACGCCTGTTGCCGCGGGCGCCGAGTTCGAGAGTGGCGACGTCATCCGCACCGGCGCCGACGGGCGCGTGCAGATCCGCTTCACCGACGGGGCGATCTTCTCGCTGCAGCCGGGCACGGCTTTCCGCATCGACGAGTACCGATTCGACGGGCCCAGCCAGCGCGGCTTCTTCTTCCTCGTGCGCGGCGCGCTGCGCACGATCAGCGGCGCGATCGGCAAGCGCAACCACGACGATTACCGGATGCAGACACCGACTGCAACGGTCGGCGTGCGCGGCACCGAATACGTCGCCGAACAGACCGTCTGCGACCCGCGCTGCGCACCGGGTCCCCGCGAGGGCCTGCGCGTGTCGGTCACTCGCGGGCGCATCGTCGTCGCCACACGCGGGGGCGCCGTGGAGGTCGGCGAGGGCGAGTCCGCGGCGGCCGACAATCCGGATGCAGCACCGCGAATGACCGACCAGGGTCCGGTGCTGGGGCCGATCAGCTATCTGCGCCTGCCCGGACACGGAGACGCGGTCACGCCCGCAGGCACCGCCGCCTCACGAGGCGACGGCAGCACTGCCGGGAGCACGAAGGCTGTCACTTCCGAGGGGGGACTGGCGGCGCCGCGAGGCACCAATCGACCGCGGTCGTCGCAGGTGTCCTGCTGACGGCACCGTCCTCGTCCCTGACAGACGGGACCCGCGGCGGCTCCAGCGTACCCTCGGCAACTCAGGAGGACACCCATGCTGGCGCCGCTTCCGGCGCCCATGTATCAGGTGGAAGTGCAAAGGCGACAGACTCGGCCGGAGCGAGACACTCCGCTGTCGTGGGTGCCGGAACGTCCGCGCCGGGCGAATCGGCTCTGGCAGTCGGATCGACTCGGGCCGGCGGATCGGGCTCGGAAGGCGAATGGCGAAGCACGCCGAGCGGCGATCTGACAGGCATCGCCTCAGGCGCCTCGGCCGGCAGCGCGCCTTCGTTCAGCCCGGGCGCCGATGATTCACCACCCTCGGAGGGAGCGCTGGAATCCGGCGCCTCCGCCAGCGCGCCACCCAGCGGCAACGCTGAAATGCCTGGGAGTCGGGGCATGCTCGAAGGCCTGCCGCCGATCGTGATCGACGCTTCGGGCCGGACGGGCAGCGCGCCCCCGCGTGCGTCGGCCAGCACCGACTCCGGGGATGCGTCCCGGATTCCCGGGCCGGGCGAATCGATTTCCGGGAACGAACAGCGTGGGCCCGACGGCTCGCTGGTCGCGGTCTCCGACGTCGCAGCGACTGCACCGCCGGGTTCGTCCTCCGGCGGCACTGGCGGCACTGGCGGCACTGGCGGCACTGGCGGCACTGGCGGCACTGGCGGCACTGGCGGCACCGGCGACACCGGCGGCACTGGCGACACCGGCGGCACTGGCGACACCGGCGGCACTGGCGGCACTGGCGGCACTGGCGGCACTGGCGGCACTGGCGGCACTGGCGGCACTGGCGGCACCGGCGGCACCGGCGGCACCGGCGGCACCGGCGGCACCGGCGGCACCGGCGGCACCGGCGGCACCGGCGGCACCGGCGGCACCGGCGGCACTGGCGGCACTGGCGGCACCGGCGGCACCGGCGGCACCGGCGGCACCGGCGGCACCGGCGGCACCGGCGGCACCGGCGGCACCGGCGGCACCGGCGGCACCGGCGGCACCGGCGGCATGGACCCTCAGCCGCCGTTGTCCGGCGACGGAGCGATCGGCGAACAGCGCGCGCTGATGCTGCGCGGCCTGCCACGGGTATTCGGCGTTTTCGACTGGTCGCAGCTCACTTCGGCGGGCAACTCGTTCAGGCTCGATGAGCAGGGTCGGCTGGAGTCGGTTGGTTTCAACACCAACGGCGCCTGCGGATTCCTGTCGTACTGCCTGTCGCACGGCACTGCATCGACTGCCGAAGCGGGCGCCGACGCATTCGTCAGCTGGGGCCGCTGGACCAACGGAACGCTGCATGCCCAAGGTCTGCTGGCGAACCTGACGGATCGAGAGCTGTCGCCGAACATGGGTGTCCACTACCTTGTCGGCGTGCCCTCGACCACCGTTCCCACGCAGGGCGAATTCACCTACCAGCTGATCGGCGCTACCGCCCCGACGCTGAGCACCGGCGGCGTGTCCCCCGGGGCCTTCACCGGCATGGCCGGCGTTGCTTTCGGACCCGGCCAGGCGCGCATCGGCCCGGAAGGCAACGTGGCGATCGGCGGAGGGTCCTATGGCTTCTCGACGCCGGGAGGCGCGTCCGATCCTGCGCGCAGCACGCTCTCCACCACTGCTGGCCATGCGTTCAGCGGCAGCCTGCAAGCGTCGCAGACCGGCAGCGGGCCATTGAGCTGCGGCCAGGCGGGCTGCACGGTCGGCGTGCAGGGCGGCCTGTTCGGCCCGAACGCCGCACGGCTCGGGCTCAGCTACCAGATCCAGGGACCTTCCGGCGGCTCTACAATCTCGGGGGTAGGCGTGTTCGCGCAGCAGCCCGCGCAACCGTGACGCATCCGAGACCGTCGAATTGAGATCCCGCCCGATCGAGTACACGCCCGAAGCCGCCGACAACCGCCGCCTCGCCAACCTGTGCGGGGCGCTCGACCAGAACCTGCGGCAGATCGAGGAAGCCTTCGACGTGCGCATCGCGCGGCGAGGCGCCAGCTTCAGCGTCGAGGGCACCACGGGCGCGTCGCGCCGCGCTGTCGCCGCGCTGAAGCATTTCTACGCGCGCGCCGAGCACGCGCTGTCGCTCGACGACGTGCAGCTCGGCCTGGTCGAACTGAAGGCGCCTGCGCGGGCCACGCCGGCACCGGTCGATACCGATGCACCGGTACTGCACACCCGCCGCACCGACCTGCAGGGGCGCACGCCGCACCAGCGCGAGTACCTGCGCAACATCCTGTCGCACGACATCACCTTCGGCATCGGCCCCGCGGGCACCGGCAAGACGTATCTCGCGGTGGCCTGCGCGGTCGACGCCCTCGAGCGCGACGCGATCCAGCGCATCGTGCTGACGCGTCCGGCGGTGGAAGCCGGCGAGCGGCTCGGCTTCCTGCCCGGAGACCTGGCGCAGAAAGTCGACCCGTACCTGCGGCCGCTCTACGACGCGCTCTACGACCTGCTCGGCTTCGATCGCACGGCGCGGATGTTCGAGAAGCAGGCAATCGAAATCGCCCCGCTCGCCTACATGCGCGGGCGCACGCTGAACAACTCGTTCATCATCCTCGACGAGGCGCAGAACACCACGCCCGAGCAGATGAAGATGTTCCTCACGCGGATCGGCTTCGGCTCGCGTGCCGTCGTCACCGGCGACATGACGCAGATCGACCTGCCCAAGGGGCAGGCCTCGGGCCTGATCGAGGCGCGCCGGCTGCTGCGCACGGTGCGCGGGCTCGCGTTCACCGAGTTCGACAGCTCCGACGTGGTGCGCCATCCGCTGGTGGCGCGCATCGTCGACGCTTATGAGCACGCGCAGACCGGCGAGGGCTGAGCGCAACCCGATGCCGCGCCGCGGCCACGCGGCGCCGGATGCGGCGAAGCCGTCGCTGTCGCTGTCGATTCAGCTCGGCGACGGCGTGCGTGCGCTGCCCGCGTCGCGCGCGCAACTGCGGCGCTGGGTCGCTGCGGCGATCGACACCGACGCCACGCTCACGCTGCGATTCGTCGGCGAACGCGAGGGGCGCGCGCTCAATGCCGGCTACCGGCATCGCGACTACGCGACCAACGTGCTCACCTTCGCCTATCCGGGCGAAGACGCGCGCGTGAACGCCGACATCGTCATCTGCATGCCGGTGGCGCTGCGCGAAGCGCGTGCGCAGCGCAAGCCGCCGCATTCGCACCTCGCGCACCTGGTCATTCACGGCGTGCTGCACGCCTGCGGCCACGACCACGAACGGCCCGCGCAGGCCGAGCGCATGGAGGCCGCCGAAGTCGCGCTGCTGGCGCGCTTTCGCATCGCCGATCCCTATCGCCTGCACGGCTGAGCGCCCGCGCGGCCGCGTACCTGGCATCGCACCGGGCGTTCGGGTATGCTCGGCCGCACGCCAACCCTCTCCCATCCCATGTCCGGCCCCCATTCGGGCAGCGAACATCGACGACCCATGCTCGAACGCCTGGCGGCACTGCTGCTGCGCGTTCCCGAAGACCGCGAACAACTGATGGGCGTGCTCCGGCAGGCTCACGAGCGCGCCCTGCTCGACGCCGACGCGCTGTCGATGATCGAAGGCGTGCTGCAGGTCTCCGAACTCGCCGCGCGCGACATCATGGTGCCGCGCGCGCAGATGGACGTGATCGACATCAGCCAGCCGCGCGAGGTGTTCCTGCCGCGGGTGATCGAGACCGCCCACTCGCGCTTTCCGGTCGTCGAGGGCGACCGCGACAACGTGCTCGGCATCCTGCATGCGAAGGAGCTGCTGCGGCTGTACACCGACGAGCGCGTCGACGTTCGCGACCTGCTCCGTCCCGCGGTGTTCATCCCCGAGTCGAAGCGGCTGAACGTGCTGCTTCGCGACTTCCGCGGCAATCGGGTCCACCTGGCGATCGTGGTCGACGAGTATGGCGGAACCGCGGGGCTGATCACGATCGAGGACGTGCTCGAGCAGATCGTCGGCGACATCGAGGACGAGTTCGACTTCGACGAGGAGAGCGACCACATCGTGCCGCTCCCGCCGGGCGAGCACGGGCCGCGCTTCCGCGTGCGTGCGATCACCGGCATTCGCCAGTTCAACGAGGCCGTGGGCACGCATTTCTCCGACGAGGAGTTCGACACGGTCGGCGGACTCGTGACCGAGCAGTTCGGGCGCGTGCCGCGCCGCGGCGAGCACGTCGAGCTCGACGGCGTGCGCTTCGAGGTCTTGCGCGCGGACGCGCGGCAGGCGCAGTTGCTGCTGGCCGAACGACTGCCCATGCCGCCGGGCGAAGAGCCCGAGCCGGGCACTCGCTGAGCCCGAAGTGCGACTGCGCCTGGCGCCGGGCGCCCCCGCGGCACTGGTCGCCGGCGTCGTTCACGCCGCGAGCTTCGCGCCGGTCGGCGCATGGTGGCTGCAGAGCGCCGCGCTGGCGGTGCTGGTCGCGCTGCTGTTGCGCGCGCAAGCGAGCGCGGCGGGCAGCGCGGCACGCGCCGCCGCGCTCGGACTGGCTTTCGGATCGGGCTGGTTCGTGGCGGGAGTGGCCTGGCTCTACGTGAGCATGCATCGCTACGGCGGCATGCCGGCGCCGATCGCCGCGCTGGCGCTGCTGCTGTTCGGCGCGTATCTCGCCTGCTTTCCGGCCGCGGTGTGCGCGCTGACGCTGCGCGCGGCGCGCGCCGCGCGCCTGGCGTCGACGGCGCCTTCGCCGGGCGCGCTGGCAGCGGTCGGCCTCGTCTTTGCGGGCTGCTGGGCGCTCTCGGAGATCGCCCGCGGCTACCTGTTCACCGGCTTTCCGTGGCTGGCGATCGGTTATGCGCACGTCGACGGGCCACTGGCCGCGCTCGCGCCGCTCGCGGGTGTCTATGGCGTGTGCGCGTTCGCCGCGCTGTCGGCGTTCGGCGTCGGCGCGCTGGGCACGGCGGCCCGGACCCTCGCGGCCCTGGCGACAGCCGCCTTGCTCGCGCTCGCGCCGCCGCTGGTCGGCGCATCGCTGTCGGACCATGAGTGGTCGCAGCCCGCCGGCCGCGGCCTCGCGGTGCGGCTGCTTCAGGGCAACGTCGAGCAGGAGATGAAGTTCGACCCGCGCCGCAGCCTGGCCGCGATGCAGGCCTACACCGCCGAGGTGCTGCGCGCCGATGCCGACCTGACCGTGCTTCCCGAGACCGCGTGGACCGTTCCGTGGTCGGCAACCCCCACGCCGCTGCGCGACGCGCTGCTCGCCCGCCTGGCGCGCGGCGGCGGCGTGCTGGCCATCGGCATGCCGCTGCCCGAACAGCCGGCGTCGGGCCGTGCCGCCGAGCCGCGCCTCACCAACAGCGTCGCGGTGATCGATCGCAACGGCGCGATCGTCGCGCGCTACGACAAGCGCCACCTGGTGCCGTTCGGCGAGTTCATTCCGCGCGGCTTCGGCTGGTTCGTCGCGCTGATGCACATTCCGCTGGGCGAATTCGGGCGCGGCGCCGCGACGCAGCCGCTGCTCGAAATCGACGGCCAGAAGATCGCCTTCGACATCTGCTACGAAGACCTGTTCGGCGAGGAGCTGGCCGCCCAGGTGCGCGACGGCGCCACGATCCTGGTGAACGTGAGCAACATCGCCTGGTTCGGCGATTCGCACGCGCTGCCGCAGCACCTGCAGATCGCGCGAATGCGCGCGATCGAACTCGCGCGACCGGTGCTGCGCGCGACCAACACCGGCGTGACCGCCGCGATCGACGCGCGCGGACGGGTCGTCGGCGCGTTGCCGACCTACAGCGCGGGCGCGCTCGCGCTCGACATGCAGGGCAGCGCCGGACTCACGCCGTATGCGCGCTGGGGCAACGCCCTGCCGCTCGCGCTGTGCCTGGCGCTGTCGCTGTCGGGCGCGCTCGCCTGCCTCGCACGGCGCCGGTCGGCAGGCCCGAACCCGCTAGAATGACGGCTTTTCGCGCGTCTGCCTCTCCATGCTCAGCTTTCAGCAAGTGATCCTGCGGCTGCAGGCTTACTGGGACAGCCAGGGCTGCGCCCTGCTCCAGCCGTACGACATGGAGGTCGGCGCCGGCACCTTCCACACCGCCACCTTCCTGCGGGCGATCGGGCCCGAGCCCTGGCGCGCGGCGTACGTGCAGCCGTCGCGCCGCCCGAAGGACGGCCGCTACGGCGACAACCCGAACCGCCTGCAGCACTACTACCAGTACCAGGTGGTGCTCAAGCCCTCGCCGCCCGACATCCTCGAGCTGTATCTCGGCTCGCTGCGCGCGCTGGGCATCGACACTTCGATCAACGACGTCCGTTTCGTCGAGGACGACTGGGAGTCGCCCACGCTCGGCGCCCGGGGACTGGGCTGGGAAGTCTGGCTCAACGGCATGGAAGTCACGCAGTTCACCTATTTCCAGGAGGTCGGCTCGCTGAAATGCCAGCCGACCACCGGCGAGATCACCTACGGGCTCGAGCGCATCGCGATGTACCTGCAGGGGGTCGAGAGCGTCTTCGATCTCGCGTGGACCGACGGCATCAGCTATCGCGACGTGTTCCACCAGAACGAGGTCGAGCAGTCGGCGTACAACTTCGAGCACGCGAACGCGGAGATGCTGTTCCGCCACTTCGACGACTACGAAGGCGAGGCGCAACGGCTGATCGCCGCCGGCCTGGCGCTGCCCGCCTACGAGATGGTGATGAAGTGCTCGCACAGCTTCAACCTGCTCGACGCGCGCGGGGCGATCTCGGTCACCGAGCGCGCGGCCTACATCGGGCGGGTGCGCAACCTGGCGCGCGCGGTCGCACAGGCGTATTACGAGGCGCGCGAGCGCCTCGGCTTCCCGATGTCCAGGGCCCCTGCCCATGCCGCCTGAGAACGACGGACTCGCCGCCGGCGCGCCGCTGCTGGTCGAACTCTTCACCGAGGAGCTGCCCCCGAAAGCGCTGCAGCGTCTCGGAGACGCTTTCGGTGCAGGCATCGCCGAAGGCCTGCGCAGCCGCGGGCTTGCCGCCGACGACGCGCGGGTAGAAGGTTTCGCGACGCCGCGACGCCTGGCGGTGCGCGTCGGCGCCGTGGCGGCGAGGGCGCCCGACCGCACCGTGGAGGTCAAGGGGCCGTCGGTGAAAGTGGCGCTCGACGCCGCCGGAGTGCCCACGCAGGCGCTGCTCAAGTGGGCCGAGCGGCAGGCCGCGCCGATCGCCTCGCTCACCCGCGCCAGCGACGGCAAGCAAGAGTGCTTCTGGTATCGCAGCACGGTGCACGGCGAATCGCTCGACGCGGCGATCGACGCGGTCATCGCGCAGGCACTGGCGGCGTTGCCCATTCCGAAGGCGATGCAGTACCAGCTCGCCGACGGACACACCACCGTCGGCTTCGTGCGGCCGGTTCACGGGCTGCTCGTGCTGCACGGCGCGCGCGTGGTCGACGCCTCGGCGCTGGGGCTGCGCTCGGGGCGCGTCACGCGGGGTCATCGCTTCCAGTCCGAGGGCCCGATCGAGATCGCCGATGCCGACGCCTACGAGGCGACGCTCGCGTCGCGCGGGCGCGTGCTCGCGTCGTTCGAGGCACGCCGCGCGCGCATCGACGCGCAGCTGCGCGAGCGCGCCGCCGCGCTGGGCGCCTCGCTCGGCGACGAAGCGCAGGTCGCGACGCTGCTCGACGAGGTCACGGCGCTGGTCGAATGGCCGGCGGTCCATGTCGGCGAGTTCGAGAGCGAGTTTCTGCGCGTGCCGCAGGAGTGCCTGATCCTGACGATGCGCACCAACCAGAAGTACTTTCCGCTGTTCGAGCCGGGCGGACGGCTGCTGCCCAGGTTCCTGATCGTCTCGAACATGGAGGTCGACGATCCGCGCCACATCGTCGACGGCAACCAGCGCGTGGTGCGCCCGCGACTGGCGGACGCGCGCTTCTTCTTCGAGCAGGACCGCAAGACGCCGCTCGCCGCGCGCGTGAGCCGCCTCGGCTCGGTCGTCTACCACGCGAAGCTCGGCACCCAGGCCGAGCGCGTCGAGCGGGTTCGGGCAATCGCGCGCGAGGTGGCGACGCTGCTGCGTGCCGACACCGCGCTGGCCGACCGCGCCGCGTTGCTCGCCAAGGCCGACCTGCTCACCGGAATGGTCGGCGAGTTTCCGGAACTGCAGGGCGTGATGGGCACCTACTACGCCCGCCACGACGGCGAGCCCGAGGCCGTGGCTCGCGCGATCACCGAGCAGTACCAGCCGCGCTTCGCGGGCGACGCGCTGCCGGCCACCGAGACCGGCACGGTGCTCGCGCTCGCCGACAAGCTCGAGACGCTGGCGGGCCTGTTCGGCATCGGCCAGCAGCCCAGCGGCGACAAGGATCCGTTCGCGCTGCGCCGCCATGCGCTGGGCGTCGTCCGCATGCTGGTCGAGCATCGCCTCGAGCTGCCCCTCGATGCGCTGGTCGACGCGGCGTTTCGCGCTTTCGGCGATCGCGTCGCCCATGCGCACGCGGAACTGGAAACCTTCTTCCACGAGCGGCTGGCCGGCTACCTGCGCGAGCGCGGCTTCGCCGCGCAGGAGATCGCCGCGGTGGTCGACCAGCGACCGGCACAACTCGCGCTGGTGCCGGCGCGGCTCGAAGCCGTGCGCGAGTTCTCCCGGCTGCCCGAGGCGCAGGCGCTGGCCGCCGCGAACAAGCGCATCGTCAACATCCTGAGGAAAGCCGGCGACGGCATCGGCACTGTCGCCGATCGCGCGCTGTTCTCCGAGCCGGCCGAGCGCGCGCTGGCCGATCGCATCGCCGAGCTCAGGCCGCAGGTCGAGGCGCGGATGTCCGCGGCCGACTTCACCGGCGCGCTCGCGCTGATGGCGCAGGCACGCGACCCCGTCGACCGCTTCTTCGACGAGGTGATGGTCATGACCGACGACCCGCGCATCCGCGCGAACCGGCTCGCGCTGCTCTCCGGGCTGCGTCACCTGATGAACCAGGTTGCCGACATCTCGAAGCTGTCGACCGGCTGATGCAGGCGCGCGCGTCGTGAAGCTGATCATCCTCGACCGCGACGGCGTCATCAACCACGACAGCGACGCCTACATCAAGGCCCCGGACGAATGGCTGCCGCTGCCCGGCAGCCTCGAGGCGATCGCCCGCCTGTCGCGCTCGGGCTACCGGGTGGTCGTCGTGACCAACCAGTCGGGAATCGCCCGGGGGCTGTTCGACCTCGCGATGCTGGCGTCGATCCATGCGAAGATGCTGCAGGCGGTCGCCGCCGCTGGCGGGCGTATCGACGCGATCTTCTTCTGCCCGCACGGCCCCGCCGACGGCTGCGGGTGCCGCAAGCCCCGGCCCGGCCTCTTCCTCGAGGCGCTCGGGCGCTTCAAGGCCGCGCCTGCCGAAGTCCACGCGATCGGCGACCAGCTGCGCGACCTTCAGGCCGCGCACGCGGCCGGCTGCAGGCCGATCCTGGTGCTCACCGGCAAGGGCCGGGCGACGATGGCCAACGGCGGGCTGCCGCCCGACACCGCGGTGCGCGTCGACCCGGCTGCGGTCGCCGCAGAACTGGCGCCCTGATGCGCGTCGCGCGCACGGCGTGGCTGGCGCTGCGCTCGGGCCTGTTCGTGTCGTTCCGGGCAATGACCGTGGCACCCTACGCGGTGCTGTGCCTGCTGTGGTCGCCGCTGCCGCGTCACTGGCGCTACCGGCTCACCGTCGGGTGGCCGCGGCTGGTCATCTGGGGAGCGCGCCGCATCGCGGGCATCCGCCACCGCGTCATCGGCGCGGAGAACCTTCCCGACGGGCCTGCGATCCTGCTGTCGAAGCACCAGTCGACCCGGGAGACGCTGTTCTACCCCACCTACATGCCGCGCGAGCTGTGCTACGTGTTCAAGCGCGAACTGCTGTTCGTGCCTTTCTTCGGCTGGGGCATCGGGCTGCTCGGCATGATCCACATCGACCGCAGCCGCGGCAACGACGCGTTCGAGCAGGTGGCACGACAGGGCGAGCGCAGACTCGCCGAGGGCCGCTGGATCATCATCTTCCCCGAAGGCACGCGCACGCGGGCCGGCTCGCAGGGCAAGTACAAGTCGGGGGGCGCGCGGCTCGCGGTGCGCACGGGCAGCCCGGTGGTACCGATCGCGGTGAACTCCGGCGAGTGCTGGCCACGCCGGAAGTTCCTGCTGCGGCCCGGCCTGATCACCGTCTCGATCGGCGAGCCGATCGAGAGCGCCGGCAAGAGCCCCGAAGAGTTGAACCAGGAAGTCGAAGGCTGGATAGAATCCGAGATGCGCCGCTTGAGCCCGCATCTGTATTGCGACGAAGCGCGCAGCGGCGCGACGAAGGATCCGATCGCTTGACACGTCCCTCCGAACGAAGCGGCCGTCGTGGCCACGATGCGTTGCGCGACGCCTCGCTGCGTGCGCAAGCGGCTGCCGACGCCGCGCTTCAGTTGAGCCTGCCGCTGTTCGACCCGACGCCCGTCGTGCTGCCCCCGTCGGCCGGCACGCCCGCCGGCGTGCGCTCGACGATGCTGTGCGAGCAACCGGTGCACTACGAATTGCGGCGCTCGCGCCGGCGCACGATCGGCTTCGTCATCGACCAGCGCGGCCTGCGCGTAACCGCGCCGCGCTGGGTGCCGGTCGGCGAGATCGAGCGCGCGCTGCAGGAGAAAGCCCGCTGGATCCTGCGCAAGCTCGTGGAGTGGCGCGCGCATGAGGCGCGCCGCGCACAGGTCGCGATCCGCTGGCGGCACGGCGCCACGCTGCGCTACCTCGGCGGCACGCTGGTGCTGTCGGTCGATCCCCGTGCGCGCGGCGTCACGCGCGACGGCGAGCTGCTGCGCGTCGGCCTGCCGCCGCAAGCCAGCGAGGATCAGTTGCGCGATCGGGTCCAGGCCTGGCTGCAGGCGCGCGCGAGAGAGATTTTCGCCGAGCGCATCCCGCTGTTCGCGCAGCGACTGGGGCGTTCGCCCAGCCGATGGGCACTGTCGTCGGCGCGCACGCGCTGGGGCAGCTGCACGCCCGACGGTGCGATCCGGCTGAACTGGCGCCTGGTGCATTTCCCGCTCGAGATCGTCGACTACGTGATCGCCCACGAATTCGCGCATCTTCGCGAGCTCAACCACGGACCGCGCTTCTGGGCCACCGTGGGCGAGCTGTTCCCCGACTTCGAGCGCATGCGCACGCGGTTGCGCGAGTTCACCGACGACATGCCCGCCGGATAAGGGCGAACCCCGCGCCCCGTTCACGAGAAAGGAAGCACGCATGAGAATCCTCCACACGATGCTGCGCGTCGGCGACATGCAGCGCTCGATCGACTTCTACACGCGGCTGTTGGGCATGAAGGTGCTGCGCACCACCGACCGGCCCGAGCAGAAGTACTCGCTCGCCTTCGTCGGCTACGGCGACGAGGCCTCGCACGCGGTGATCGAGCTCACGTACAACTACGGCGTCGATCGCTACGAGATCGGCGCGGGCTACGGCCACATCGCGATCGAGGTCGACGACGCGGCCGCGACCTGCGAACGCATCCGCGCCGGCGGCGGACTGGTGACTCGCGAGGCTGGTCCGGTGAAGGGCGGCACGACGGTGATCGCGTTCGTGCAGGATCCCGACGGCTACAAGATCGAGCTGATCGAGCGCCGCGCCGCGCGCGGCGACTGAACGCCCAGGCGCAGCGCATGGCGCCGGTCGCTGGCGGCGCCTTCGGCAACGCGTGCAGTGGTGTCGGCCATCGCACCTCCCGGCGGATCGACCATTGCGTATCGCGCCCGCCCGACCCGGAGGCCTCGGGGGCCGGCGTGAGTTGCGCAGACTCTGCGCCGATTCGTCCCGTGCGTCAACGACCCGGTTGCCGGCCCAGTCGCCTGGCCAGGCCGACCCAGTGCCGACGTCCAGATCCTCGGGCCGCGAGGCCGGATCGAGCTCGTCGGCCCGCACGCCGTGCGCCGCGAGCCATGGCAGCAGAGTCTTGCGGATCATCTTGCGGCGCTGCGCGAAACCGGCCGCAAGCAGACGCTGCAGCGGCGCGGTGTCTTCGCCGGCTGCCTCGCTGCGCACCGTCATGCGCAGCACCGCCGAATCGACGCCCGGCGGCGGATCGAACGCCTGCGGCGGCACGACGAACAGTGCCTCGACCTCGTAGTACGCCTGCAGCAGCACCGACAGGCGCCCGAACCCGCCGCCGCCCGGCGCCGCGACGATCCGGTCGACCACCTCCTTCTGCAGCATGAAGTGCTGGTCGACGACACGTTCGCGAAACGCCAGAAGGTGCACCAGCAGGGGGCTGGAGATGTTGTAGGGCAGGTTGCCCACCAGTCGCAGCCGTGCTTGCGCGCCGTCGCCCGCTGCGATGCCCGAGAAGTCGAAGCGCAGCGCGTCGGCCTCGTGCAACCCGAGCCGCCCGGGCTCCCAGCGACGGCGCAGCCGTGCCGCGAGGTCGCGGTCGATCTCCACCGCATGCAGGCGAGGCACGCGCTCGAGCAGCGCCGCGGTGAGCGCCGCCAGCCCTGGGCCGATCTCGACGATGACCTGACCCTCGCGCGGATCGATCGCCGCGACGATCGCGGCGATCACCGACGCATCGACCAGGAAGTGCTGCCCGAAACGCTTGCGCGCGACGTGGCCGGCGACGGGACGCACGATGCGACTGCTAGCCTTCCAGCTTGTACTCGACGTAGGTGCGATCGCGCAGCTGCCGCAGCCAGTCCTGGTAGTTCTCGTCGATGCGGCGCTCGCGCAGCGCCTGGCGCGCGACCTGGCGCACGCGGTCGGGCGACGCGGTGTCGGTGCGCCGCTCGAGAACCTGGATCAGGTGCACCCCGAACGGCGTGCGCACCGGCTCGCTGATCTTCCCCGGCGCCAGCGCGTTCATCGCGCGCTCGAATTCCGGCACGGTGTCGCCGGGGTAGATCCAGCCGAGGTCGCCGCCGCGGCCCGCGCTGCCGTCGACCGAATACTGCCGCGCCAGCTCGGCGAAATCGCCGGTGCCGGCCTCGACGCGGCGCTTGATGTCGTGCAGCCGGCGCAGCGCCTCGTCTTCGGTGACGAGCTCGTTCGGACGGATCAGGATGTGGCGCGCATGCGTCTGGGTGACGGGCGCGCCGCTCACGGCCTGGGGTGCGGCGGCGCGCCGGTCGAGCAGCTTCACCACGTGAAAGCCGGCCGGACTGCGCAGCAGCGGCGCGACCTGCCCGGGCTCGAGCCGCGCGACCGCATCGACGAACAGTTGCGGCAGGCGCTCGGCGGCACGCCAGCCAAGCGAGCCTCCGCTCATCGCCTCGGGCGCATCGGAGAACGCGGCCGCCAGCCGCGCGAAATCGGTGCCCCGCTGCAGCTGGCGGATCACCTCCGCGCCGCGCTGGCGCTGGCGCTCGATCTGCTCGGAGGTGGCCCCTCGGGCACCGCGAGCAGGATCTGCGCGACATGCAGCTCGTCGCCCGCCTCGGAACCCTTGGGCTGCGCGGCGAGGAAGGCGTCGATGTCGGCGTCGCTGACCTGCACACGGCTGTCGATCTCGCGCTCGCGCAGCCGCCGCCGCAGGAGCTCTTCACGCACGTCTTCGCGCAGGCGCGCGAAGCCGGTGCCGTCGCGCTCGACGCGCTCGCGCAGTTGCGGAAGCGTCAGCTGGTTTTCCTGGGCGATCGTCCCGAGCGCCCGGTCGACCTGCGCGTCGTCGATGCGGATGCCGGCTTCGCGTGCGGCCTGGACCTGGGCACGGTCGACGATCATGCGCTCGAGGACCTGCTTCTCGAGCACGTCGGCCGGCGGCGCCTCGATGCGCTGCTCGCGCAGCTGCTTCTCGACCGTCCTCAGGCGCATCGCCAGTTCGCCGGCAGTGATCGCCTCGCTGTTGACAACCGCCACGACCCGGTCGATGGGGCGCAGCGCGGTGCTCGTCGGCGCGGTGCTCGCCGGCGCGGAAGCAGCGGGCGCCGGCGCTGCCGCCTGCGCGCTCGCCGTCCCCGGCGCCGCGGCCACCGCCAGGCCCGCGAGCCCGGCGATCAGCGCCAGCGGTGCGAGGACGGTGCGCGCGGCATCGCGCGCGCGGGACGCGGACGGGAGAAACAGATGTGGAAGCATCACTCGTAGCCGAAATAGCGCGACGGCAGCTCGGGCCGGTCGTGGGGCAGGCGGTAGCCCGGGATGTTCCGTCGCAATATACCAAACGGATCGGAGCCGATCCGGGCCAGACCCTTGAGCTCGAGCTGCAGGAAAAACGCGGTGGTGGACTGGCCCTGCGCCGTGCGGAACCGCTGCAGCACGAAGCTCGTTCCCCAGCAGCACGAACTGTACTCGACTCCGAGCACGGCCTCGATGACGCCGCGCTCGTTGGGCACCTGGCTGATCGGATCGACCCCCGTGCCGAGGAACGAATAGTTCAGCCGCCCGAGCATGACCCAGCGCGGGGCCACCGGCCAGCGCCACGAGGTGTCGAGCTGGCCGAGCTCGTCGCGCCGGTAGCGCAGCCCCAGGTTCAGGATGCGCCCGTCTTCGGGCAGGTAGCGCCACAGCGCCGAGAACCGCGGGATGTCGCCGTCGCGCACGCTGTATTGCAGCCCGGTGTCGAAGCTCATGCCGCCGCCGAGCTCGCCGGCCGCGGCCAGCAGCAGGTCGGAGCGTTCGTCGGTGCGCGGCGGGATGCCGGGGATCGCGACGCGCTGCTTCGAGAAATACAGGCGCTGGCCCACGGCGAAGCGGAAGCGCTCGGCGCCGCTCGAAGGATCGATCACCCGCGAGACCGCGGCAGCGGTCAGCTGGTCGACGTCGGCGATGCGGTCGTTGCCGATGAAGGTGTTCTCGGAGAACAGCTGCGCGAAATTGAAGTCGGCCACCGTGGTGTCGGAACACCGGGTACTTCGACTGGTCGCGATACGGAGTGCGCACGTAGAACAGCCGCGGCTCGAGCGTCTGCGTCACGTCGCGTCCGAAGAAGCGCGCCGGGCGCTCGAACACCATGCCCGAGTCGATCGACCAGGTCGGCACCACGCGACTGCTCGACGACGGCAGCGCGCCGGCGTCGAGCAACTCGTAGCTGGTGGCGTGCAGCGAAACCTTCGGGACGATCGACCAGCCGGGTCGCACGATCGGAAAACTGAAGTGCGGATTGGCCACCAGCCGCCAGCCTTCGACCGTCCCTGCGCTCGGCGCGCCGAACCGGGTCGCGTCGAGCATCGTATCGACGTCGAAGCCACCCACGTCGCGCAGCGCGTTGCGCAGTTGCACCTGCGGCACCCGCTCGTACGGCCCGGGGCGCGCGTCGAGGATCGCCTGCCAGGTCTGCACGCTGAACAGCATCGACCAGTTGCCGTCGAGCGACCTCGCCGCGTTGAACTGGCGCGGCAGCACGCGCTGCGAGCTGCTCAGGATCGAGCGCGAGTAGTCGATGAAGTAGTCGTCGTCGGACACCCCGCGCACCAGCCAGTTGCCGCCCCAGCCTCTCCAGTTGGTGAAGGTGTTGTGAAGATCGTAGTAGTAGCGGGTGCTGCCGGTCTTCGGGTCGGACGGGTTCATGTCGAACCGGACGCCGCCGAAATACGTGGGCTCGAGATAGCGGAACTCGCCGCCGAGCTGCACGCCGCGCCTGGCGCTGACGCCGGGATAGAAGGTGAAGTCGCGGTTCGGCGCGATGTTCCAGTAGTACGGCACCACCACCTCGCCGCCGCTGCGCGAGTTGATCGACAGCGACGGCGCGAGGAAGCCGCTGCGCCGCTCGTCGGTGAGCGGAAACGCGAACACCGGCGCGCCGAGGATCTTCAGTCCCTTGAAGTACAGACTCGCCGAGCGCCCTGTGCCCTCGCCCGCGGCCTCGTCGATCGTCAGCGTCTCGCTGACGAGCAACCAGTCGGGGTTGTCGGGCTCGCAGGTGGTGTAGGTCGCGCGATACAGCCGCGTCAGGTCGTGCCCGAGAAAGTCGACGCGATCGGCGCGACCGCGGCCGCCGTACTGGCCCAGTAGTAGCTCGGCGTCTCGAACCATCCCCCGGTTCGCGTCGAGCTTCAGCAGCAGTTGCGGGCCGGTGAAGACGTTGCCTTCGCGGGCGATCCGCACGCCTCCGACGGCCACGACCTCGTCGTCGACCTCGTAGTAGGTCAGGCGGTCGGCGCGGATCACCGTGCCTGCCTTGCGCACCTCCGCGTCACCCTCGAAGCGTCGTTTCGCGCCCGGTGCGTCCCGACAGGTGATCGCCGCGTCCGAACACCGGACGGCCTTCACCTGCCCGGGCGCGTTCCTCGCCGAGGCGCGGGTCGAGCTTCAGCGCGACCGGCTGCGCCGCGGCGAGCCCGGCCGCGAGCAACCCGGCGAGCAAGCTCGCAGCGTGCGCAGGGGTCGTGCGAAAACGTGGCCGGCGCATGCGTCGCGCATCTGGGGGCGCGACGGAGCGCGCAGCGGTTCGAGGGGGGAAGCCCTTTCGATCGCGGTCGTCGGCGGCAGCCGGTGGCCACGAGCGGGTCTCGACTATTATACGGACTGCCCTTCGCGCGCACCTCCCGCATGACGCCTTCTTCCCACGACACCCGGCTCGCCGAACTGCGTGCCTGGCTCGCCGCGCTCGACCCGGCGCACGCGCTCGCGCTCGACACGATACGACCGGCTTCGGACGACGCCAGTTTCCGCCGCTATTTCCGCATCGACGCGTCGCGCGCCGGCGCGCCGAGCCTGGTCGCGATGGATGCGCCGCCGCCGATGGAAGACTGCCGGCCCTTCGTGCACGCGGCGCGCGTCTTCGCCGCCGCCGGCGTCAGCGTTCCCGCGGTGCGCGCGGCGGACCTCGAACGCGGCTTCCTGCTGCTCGACGACCTCGGCTCGACCACCTACCTGTCGCGACTGGGCACGGACGACGCCAACGCCGACGCGCTGTATCGCGACGCGATCGACGCGCTGCTCGCGCTGCAGGCCGCCAGCCGCCCCGGCGTCTTTCCCGACTACGACCGTGCGCTGCTCGGGCGCGAGCTCGAGCTCTTTCCCGACTGGTACCTGGCCCGCCATCGCGGCATCGCGCCCGACGCCGCGATGCGCGCCTGCCTGGCGGGCGCCTTCGAGCGGCTGCTCGCGAACAACCTGGGGCAGGGCCGCGTCTACGTGCATCGCGACTACCATTCGCGCAACCTGATGGTGCTCGACGGCGACGCCAATCCCGGGGTGCTCGATTTCCAGGATGCGGTTTACGGCCCCGTCGCCTACGACCTGGTTTCGCTGCTGCGCGACGCCTACGTTGCCTGGCCCGAAGAGCGCCAGCTCGACTGGGCGGCGCGCTACTGGGAGGACGCGCGCCGGCGCGCGCTGCCGGTGCCCGCGGCCTTCGACGACTTCTATCGCGACTTCGAGTGGATGGGGCTGCAGCGGCACCTGAAGGTGCTCGGCATCTTCGCGCGGCTGTACTACCGCGACGGCAAGGACCGCTATCTCGCCGACATGCCGCTGGTGCTCGACTACGTGCTGCGCACGACGCGGCGCTACGGCGAATTCGACGCGCTGACGCGGCTGATCGAAGACGTCGAGCGCCAGTCCGGCAACGCGCCGGCGCGCGCCGCGGGCTTCACCTTCTGACGCCGACCGGCCGCCGATGCGCGCGATGATCCTGGCCGCGGGCCGCGGCGAACGCATGCGCCCGCTCACCGACACCTGCCCGAAGCCGCTGCTGCGCGCCGGCGGCCGCCCGCTGATCGAATGGCAGCTGCTGGCGTTGCGGCGCGCCGGCTTCGTGGACGTGGTGATCAACCACGCGCACTGGGCGCGATGATCGAGCAGGCGCTCGGCGACGGGAGCCGCTGGGGGCTGCGCATCCGCTACTCGCCCGAGCGCGAGGCGCTGGAGACGGCCGGCGGCGTCGCCAATGCGCTGCCGCTGCTCGGCGAGAAGCCCTTCCTGGTCATGGCCGGCGACGTGTACGCCGATTTCGACCCGGCACGCGCGCTGACGATCGCGCCGCAGATGCAGGCCGCCGGGCTCGCGGCCTGGTGCGTGCTGGTCGACAACCCGGCCCATCACGCGCAGGGCGACTTCGCGCTTCGCGACGGCCGCCTCGACGCCGACGCGCTGCCGCGGCTGACCTTCAGCGGCATCGGCGTCTATCGCGCGACGCTGTTCGACGGCGTCGCCGCCGGCACGAAGGCGCCGCTGGCGCCGCTGCTGCGCGAGGCGGCGCGACGCAACCTGGCCGGCGCGGAATACTTCGGCGGGCACTGGACCGACGCGGGTACGCCGCAGCGCCTGGCCGAACTCGATGCACAATTGACGCAGCAGGCGCGGCAGCACGGCGGCGCCTGAGCGAGGATCCGGATGCTCCCCTTCGACACCCGCAGGCAGAAACTGGCCGAGACGATGCGCGCTCACGGCGGCGGCGTGGCGATCGCGTTCACCGCGCCCGAGGTCGCCCGCAACCGCGACAGCGAGTACCCGTACCGCTGGGACAGCTACTTCTACTATCTCAGCGGCTTTCCGGAGCCGCAGGCGGCCGTGGTGCTGGTCGCCGACGGCGCATCCAGCGAGTCGATCCTGTTCTGCCGCGAGAAGCACGAGGAGCGCGAAATCTGGGACGGCTTGCGCTTCGGCCCCGAGGCCGCGCGCGAGCGCTTCGGCTTCGACCGCAGCCTGCCGTTCGCGAGCCTCGACGACGAGCTGCCGAAGCTGCTCGCCGATCGGCCGGCACTCTGGTACGCGCTGGGCAGCGACGAGACGCTCGATGCGCGCGTGCACCGCTGGCTCGGCGCGGTGCGCGCGCAGGCGCGCGCAGGCGTGGCAGCCCCGGCGCAAGCCTTCGACCTGCGCGCGGTGCTCGACGAGATGCGGCTCGTGAAGGACGAGCACGAGATTGCCACGATGCGCCGCGCGGCGCAGATCTCGGCAGCCGCACACGTGCGCGCGATGCGCGCCACGCGCCCGGGTTGCCACGAATACGAGATCGAGGCGGAGCTGCTTCACGAGTTCCGCCGCAACGGCTCGCAGTTCCCGGCCTACGGTTCGATCGTCGCCGCAGGCCGAAACGCCTGCGTGCTGCACTACCGCGGCAACGACGCCAGGCTGGCCGACGGCGAGTTGCTGCTGATCGACGCCGGCTGCGAGCTCGACGGCTACGCGTCCGACATCACGCGCACCTTCCCGGTAAGCGGCCGCTTCAGCGGCCCGCAGCGCACGCTCTACGAGATCGTGCTCGAAGCGCAGCGCGCGGCGATCGACGCGACGCGCCCCGGCGCGCGCTTCATCGAGCCGCACGACGCCGCGGTGCGCGTGCTCGCGCAAGGCATGATCGACTGCGGGCTGCTCGCAGGCAGCCTCGACGGCGTGATCGAATCCAGCGCCTACAAGCGCTTCTACATGCACCGCACCGGCCACTGGCTCGGCATGGACGTGCACGACTGCGGCGACTACCGCGAGCCCGGCCCGCCCTCCGACAGCGGCAAGCCATGGCGCGTGCTCGCGCCCGGCATGGTGCTCACGGTCGAGCCCGGCATCTACGTGCGCGCCGCCGACGACGTGCCCGCACCGTATCGCGACATCGGCATCCGCATCGAAGACGACGCGCTGGTCACCGCATCGGGTTGCGAGATCATCACCGTCGACGCCCCCAGGCGCGTCGACGACATCGAGGCGCTGATGCGCGGATGAGCACCGCCCGAACCGCCGTGCGCATCGAAGGGCGCGGCCCGGTCGCGATGGCGCTCGCGCTGTTCCTCGCGCGGCAGGGCTTCGGCCCGGGTTCGCTTCTCACCGACCCGATTCCCGACGAGCTGCCTGACTGGCTCGCATCGCGCGCGATCGCGCTGTCGCTGGGCAGCTGGCAGCTGCTGTCGCGCGTGGCCGCGCTGCCGCCGGCAGCGCCCATCCTGCGGGTCGAGGCGTCGCTGCGCGGGCGCGCCGGACGCACGCGCATGCAGGCGGCCGACCTGCACGCGCCCGCGCTCGGTTACGTGCTGCGCTACGGCTCGCTGCACCGCGCGCTGGCCGACGCGCTGGCCGCGCGGCAGGCCGGCGCGACGCCCGGTGAGATCGCCGCCGTGGCCGCGCTCGCCGTGGTGGCCGACGGCGACCCGGGCACGGCCTCGAAGCTGCTCGATTTCGAACAGACGGCGCTGCTCGCCGAGCTCGTGGCCGAACGCGACGGCCACTGCACCGCGTTCGAGCGCTTCACCGACGAAGGGCCGCTGGCGCTGCTGCCGCTGCCGCAGCCGCGCCGTTACGCGCTCGTCTGGTGCGCGCGTCCCGCCGAATCCGCGCGACGCGCCGAGCTCGGGGCGCCGGGGTTCGAGGCCGGGTTGCGCGAGGCCTTCGGCAGCGCGCTCGGCGCGTTGCGGCTCGACAGCAACCGGGTGCTCGCGCCGCTGCAGCGCAAGGTGCGCCGCCCGGGTGACGAGCCTGGGCGAATCGCGATCGGCAACGCCGCGCAGGCGCTGCACCCGGTGGCCGGACAAGGCCTGAACCTCGGACTGCGCGACGCCTTCGAACTGGCCGCGCTGCTCGGCGAATTGCGCGCGAGCGGCCGTCCGCTCGAAAACGCCGCGAACGCCTTCGCGCGCGCACGCCGCGCCGATCGCGCGCTCACGGTCGCGATCACCGACACGCTCGCGCAGGCATTCACCTGGCCCGCGATCGCGCGCCTCGAGTCGCTGGCGCTCGGCGCACTCGACCTGGCCGCGCCTGCGCGCAACCGCGTCGCCTCGTCGTTGATGTTCGGGCTGCGCAGCGGCTGACGCTTCCGGGGCGCTTTCCGGGCGCGTCCTTCACCGAGCGTCTCTTTTTGCGTTTTGGCCGACCTGCGCGCTTCTTGGGCAGCGTCATTTTCGATAGAATCGCGCTCCCCTGCCCCGCTCTCCGAATTCCCTGCGTCCACGATGTCCACGGCTGCGATCAACATCGGCCCGCACGCACTGCGCAATCGCGTGTTCGTGGCGCCGATGGCGGGCGTCACCGACCGGCCGTTCCGGCAATTGTGCAAGCGACTCGGCGCCGGCTACGCGGTGTCCGAGATGGCCGCGTCGAACCCGCGCCTGTGGGCCAGCGTCAAGACTTCGCGACGCACCGATCACGCGGGCGAGACCGAGCCCAGGGCGGTGCAGATCGCCGGCGCCGATCCCGCGATGATGGCCGAGGCCGCGCGCCACAACGTCGACCGTGGCGCGCAGATCATCGACATCAACATGGGTTGCCCGGCCAGGAAGGTCTGCAGCGTCGCGGCGGGCTCCGCGCTGATGGCCGACGAGCCGCTGGCGATCGCGATCGTCGAGGCGGTCGTGCGCGCGGTCCGCGTGCCGGTCACCGTGAAGATGCGCACCGGCCCCACGCCGGCCTCGCGCAACGCGGTCCGGCTCGCGCGCGCCTTCGAGTCCGCCGGCGCCGCGATGCTGGCGATGCACGGGCGCAGCCGCGCCTGCGCGTTCGGCGGCCGCGTCGAATACGCGACGATCGCCGAGGTCAAGGCGGCGGTGTCGATCCCGGTGGTGGCCAACGGCGACATCGATTCGCCGCAGGTCGCGCGCGAGGTCCTGCGCGCCACCGGCGCCGACGCGGTGATGATCGGCCGCGCCGCGCAGGGCCGGCCCTGGATCTTCGGCCAGGTCGCCCATTTCCTGGAAACCGGCGAGTTGCTCGCCGAGCCCGGCGACGCGGCAATCGCAGCGCTGCTGCGCGAGCACCTGCTCGATCACTACGCCTTTCACGGCGAGGGCGCGGCGTTCGCAGCGCGCGCAGGCACGTCGGCTGGTACCTGTCGGGCCGGCCGGGCGCGCGCCGGTTCCTCGCAGATTTCTACCTGCTCGACACCGCCGAGGCGCAGCTCGCGGCGTCCGAAGCATTCCTCGCGCGCAGCGGCCGCTGCGACGCGGCCAACGACATTCGGTTCCTGCGGAGCCATGCAGCATGAGCAGACAGACCGCCCTGGATGACGCAGTCGCTCGCAGCCTCGAGCGCTACTTCAACGATCTCGAAGGAACGCAGCCCAGTTCGATCTACGAGATGGTGATCCGGGCAGTCGAACGGCCGATGCTCGAAGTGGTGATGCGCGAAGCGCACGGCAACCAGCTGCGCGCGAGCGAGATGCTCGGCATCAACCGCAACACGCTGCGCAAGAAACTGCAACACCACGGAATGCTGCGCTCATGACCCGCCCGATCCGCCGCGCACTGATCAGCGTCTCCGACAAGGCCGGCATCGTCGAGCTGGCGCGCGAGCTCGCCGCGCTGGGCGTCGAGATCCTCTCCACCGGCGGCACCGCGAAGCTGCTCGCGCAGCAGGGCATCCCGGTCATCGAGGTCGCCGACCACACCCGCTTTCCCGAGATGCTCGACGGCCGCGTGAAGACGCTGCACCCGGCCATCCACGGCGGCCTGCTCGCGCGCCGCGAGCTCGACGCGCACATGGCGGCGATCGCCGCGCACGGCATCGCGCCGATCGACCTGCTCGTGGTGAACCTCTATCCGTTCGAGGCCACGGTCGCCCGGCCCGACTGCACGCTCGACGAGGCGATCGAGAACATCGACATCGGCGGACCGGCGATGGTGCGCTCGGGCGCGAAGAACTGGCGCGGCGTCGGCGTGCTCACCGACGCGAACCAGTACGCCGGGGCGCTGGCCGAGATCCGCTTCGAGCGGAGGCCTCTGCGACGAAACCCGCTTCGCGCTGGCGGTGGCAGCGTTCGATGCGATCTCCGGCTACGACGGCGCGATCTCCGACTACCTCTCGTCGCTGCGCCCGGACGGCACTCGCAGCGAGTTCCCGGGCCAGGCCAACGGACGCTTCGTCAAGCTGCAAGACCTGCGCTACGGCGAGAACCCGCACCAGCGCGCGGCGTTCTACCGCGACCTGCATCCGGCGCCGGGCTCGCTGGTCACCGCGCGCCAGCTGCAGGGCAAGGAGTTGTCCTACAACAACATCGCCGACGCCGACGCAGCCTGGGAATGCGTGAAGAGCTTCGACGCCCCGGCCTGCGTGATCGTCAAGCACGCCAACCCGTGCGGCGTGGCGCTCGGCACCGACGCGGCCGGCGCCTACACGCGCGCGTTCGCCACCGACCCCACTTCCGCTTTCGGCGGCATCATCGCGTTCAACCGCCCGGTCGACGGCGAAGCCGCGCGCGCGGTCTCCAGGCAGTTCGTCGAGGTGGTGCTCGCGCCCTCGTACACCGACGAGGCGAAGCAGGTGTTCGCGGCCAAGGCCAACACGCGCGTGCTCGAGATCGCGCTCGATGGCGTCAGGTCCGACGGCGCCACCGACCGGGAGCGCGGCCGCAACGCGCAGGACGTCAAGCGCGTCGGTTCGGGCCTGCTCGTGCAGAGCGCCGACAACCGCGAGATCACGCTGGCCGGACTCAGAGTGGTCACGAAGCGCGCGCCCACCGACGCGCAGCTGCGCGACCTGCTGTTCGCGTGGCGCGTGGCGAAGTACGTGAAGTCGAACGCGATCGTCTTCTGCGGCGACGGCATGACGCTGGGCGTGGGCGCCGGCCAGATGAGCCGCATCGATTCGGCGCGCATCGCGTCGATCAAGGCCGCCAACGCCGGCCTGCAGCTCGCCGGCTCGGTGGTCGCCTCCGACGCCTTCTTCCCGTTCCGCGACGGGCTCGACGTGGTCGCCGATGTCGGCGCCACCGCAGTCATCCAGCCCGGCGGCTCCGTGCGCGACGACGAGGTCATCGCCGCCGCCGACGAGCGCGGCATCGCGATGGTGTTCACCGGCGTGCGGCACTTCCGGCACTGAGTCCCCCGCGGTGCGCATCCTCGGCATCGACCCGGGCTTGCGCCTCACCGGCTTCGGCGTCATCGACGCGCAGGGCGGCACGCTGCGCTACGTGGCCAGCGGCGTCATCCGCATCCCCGCCGGTTCGCTGCCGCCGCGGCTGAAGTCGATCCACGACGGCGTCGCCGAAGTCATCGCCGAATACCGGCCCGGGATCGCGGCGGCCGAGATCGTCTTCGTCAACGTCAATCCGAAGTCCACGCTGCTGCTGGGCCAGGCGCGCGGCGCGGCGATCACCACGCTGGTCGCGCACGGCCTCGCGGTGCACGAGTACACCGCGCTGCAGGTCAAGCAGGCGGTGGTGGGCTTCGGTCGCGCGGCCAAGCCCCAGGTGCAGGCCATGGTGCAGCGGCTGCTGCGGCTGCCGGGCGTGCCCTCCACCGACGCCGCCGACGCGCTGGCCTGCGCGATCTGCCACGCGCATGCGGCCGCCATGACGGCGGCCACCGGCGGCAGCCGAATGCGCGGCGGCCGGCTCCGGTAAGATGCCCCGCATGATCGGCCGACTGCACGGAACCCTGCTCGACAAGCGTCCGCCCACCCTGCTCGTCGACGTCGGCGGCGTCGGCTACGAGGTCGACGTGCCGATGAGCACTTTCTACGACCTGCCGGCGGCGGGCGAGCGCATCACGCTGCTGGTTCAACAGGTCGTGCGCGAAGACGCGCACCTGCTCTACGGCTTCCTGCGCGCCGACGAGCGCGACGCGTTCCGCCAGCTCGTCCGCATCTCGGGCGTCGGGCCGCGCACCGCGCTGGCGGTGCTCTCGGGCATGTCGGTGGCCGACCTCGCGCAATCGGTGGCAATGCAGGAATCGGGCCGGTTGCAGAAGGTGCCCGGCATCGGCAGGAAGACCGCCGAGCGGCTGCTGCTCGAGCTGAAGGGCAAGCTCGCACCCGAGGTCGGCGGTGCCGGGCGCGCCGCCGAAGCCGGGGCGGGCATCGACGTGCTGCACGCTCTGCTCGCGCTCGGCTACTCCGAGCGCGAGGCCACCGCCGCGATCCGCCAGCTGCCGGCGGGCACCGAGGTCTCCGACGGCATCAAGCAGGCGCTGAAGCTGCTGGCGAAAGCATGATCGAGCACGACCGCCTGATCGCCGCCGCCCCGGCCTCGCCGGCCGAAGAGGCGGTCGAACGGGCGCTGCGCCCGCGCCGGCTGGCCGACTACGTCGGCCGGGCGAAGATCCGCGAGCAGCTCGGGATCTTCATCGCGGCCGCACGCGGCCGCGGCGAAGCGCTCGACCACCTGCTGCTGTTCGGACCGCCCGGGCTCGGCAAGACCACGCTGGCGCACATCGTCGCCGCCGAGATGGGGGTGAACCTGCGCCAGACCTCGGGCCCGGTGCTCGAGCGCCCGGGCGACCTGGCCGCGATCCTCACCAACCTCGATCGCAACGACGTGCTCTTCATCGACGAGATCCACCGGCTGTCGCCGGTCGTCGAGGAGATCCTGTACCCGGCGCTCGAAGACTTCCAGATCGACATCATGATCGGCGAAGGGCCGGCCGCGCGGTCGATCAAGCTCGACCTGCAGCCGTTCACGCTGATCGGCGCGACGACCCGGGCCGGCATGCTCACCAACCCGCTGCGCGACCGCTTCGGCATCGTCGCGCGGCTCGAGTTCTACGACGTCGGCGAGCTCGCCCGCATCGTCGCGCGCTCGGCGCAGTTGCTGGGCGCGCCGACCACCGACGACGGCGCGCGCGAGATCGCTCGGCGCTCGCGCGGCACGCCGCGCATCGCCAACCGGCTGCTGCGGCGGGTGCGCGACTACGCCGAAGTGAAGGCGCAGGGCCGCATCGATGCGGCAGTGGCCGACGCCGCGCTTCGCATGCTCGACGTCGACGCGCTGGGCTTCGACGTGATGGACCGCAAGCTGCTGGAGGCGGTGATCGAGAAGTTCGCCGGCGGCCCGGTGGGGCTGGACAACCTGGCGGCCGCGATCGGGGAGGAACGCGACACGATCGAAGACGTGCTCGAACCCTACCTGATCCAGCAGGGGTTCCTGCAGCGCACGCCGCGCGGGCGCGTCGCCACCGCGGCGGCCTGGCGCCACTTCGGCCTCGCGATGCCGGGCGGGCCCGAGCCGCAGTTGTGGCCCGGCGACGAGACCGACGGTGCCGGCAAGGATCGGTGACACGCTTTCCGACAGGGCCCTCGCCCGGCGACCACGCAGCCGTGCCGCGAGGTTGCGCGGCCCGCATTGATAGAATCCGCCGGTGACTGCACCTGCCGCCGCGAGCCCGAACCCGGACGCCACGGTCGCCGGCGCGCCGCGCGCGGCCGCCCCGGCGCGCAGCGGTGCCGCTGCAGCGGTCGGCGGCCCGCCGGCCTTCTCGATCGCGGTGCGCGTCTACTACGAAGACACCGACGCCGGCGGCATCGTCTACTACGCCAACTGGCTGCGCTACTTCGAGCGTGCCCGCACCGACTGGCTGCGCGCGCTCGGTGCCGCGCACGCGCGGCTCGCCGACGAGGCCGGCCTGGTCTTCGTGGTGCGCGAGATCGCGGTCGACTACCGCCGTCCGGCGCGACTCGACGACCTGCTGCAAGTGGAGGTGCGGCTGCTCGAAGCCCGGCGCGCCTCCTGGACGCTGTGGCAGTGCGCGCGGCTCGACGGACACCCCGATCCGCTGGTCACGGCCACCGTGCGCATCGCGACGATCCGGCGCGACGACGGCCGCCCGGCGGGCCTTCCGCGCTGGCTCTCCGAACGGGTTGCCGCCGCGCTCCCCCAATCCCCTGCCCCCGAGTGAACGGCGAATGAACAGCGAACTGTCGGTCGTCTCGATGATCGTCAACGCCAGCGTGCTGGTGCAGCTGGTGATGGCGCTGCTGATGCTGATCTCGCTCGGCTCCTGGACGGTGATCTTCCGCAAGTGGTTCGCGATCCGCGCGGCCAGGCTCGCCACCGACCGCTTCGAGGCCGAGTTCTGGAAGGATCGCGACCTCGGCACGCTGTACCAGCAGGTGCGCAACAGCGGGCAGGACCACGGCTCGCTCGCGCGTATCTTCGAGTCGGGCATGGGTGAGTTCCTGAAGACCCGCCAGCAAAAGCCCGGCGACATTGCCGCGATGCTCGACGGCTCGCGCCGCGCGATGCGCGCCGCCTACCAGCGCGAGATGGATGCGCTCGAATCGAACCTCGCGTTCCTCGCCTCGGCCGGCTCGGTCAGCCCGTACATCGGCCTGTTCGGCACGGTCTGGGGGATCATGAACTCGTTCCGCGGGCTGGCGAACGTGCACCAGGCGACGCTCGCGTCGGTGGCGCCGGGCATCGCCGAGGCGCTGGTCGCCACCGCGATCGGCCTGTTCGCCGCCATTCCCGCGGTGGTCGCCTACAACCGTTTCGCCTACGACATGGACCGTCTGTCGACCCGGTTCGACAGTTTCATCGACGAGTTCTCCAATATCCTGCAGAGGCAGGCGCACTGATGGCTGCCGCCGCACCCCGCTCCCGCTCCGGAGGCCGTGGCCGCAGGCTCGTCAACGAGATCAACGTGGTGCCCTACATCGACGTGATGCTGGTGCTGCTGGTGATCTTCATGGTCACCGCACCGCTGCTGCCGCCGGCGGCGATCGACCTGCCGCGCGCCGGTCGCGGCAACACCCGCCCCGACCAGTACATCGAGGTGCAGGTGCGCGCCCCCGGCGACATCCGGGTGCGCGGCGTGAACACCGGCGATCCGTCGGAACGCCGCATCGGCCGCGGCGACCTCGCCGGCGCGATCGAGCAGTTGCGCGGCGACAATGCGCAGATGGCCGTCGTGATCAGCGGCGACCGCTCGGTGCGCTACGAGGCGATCATCGACGTGATGAGCGAACTGCAGAGGCTGAACGTCGGCCGCGTCGCGCTGATGGTCAAGCCTGCGAGCTGAACATGCGCGCCCTGATGCCCATGGATCCACCGGCCGGCCCGCCCCCGGCAATGCCGCGCTCGGGCGGCGCCGGCCCGGTGCGCAAGCCGCCGAAGCCGAAGGGGCGCGGACGCGCGTTCGGGCTCGCGCTGGCGATGCACGGCCTGCTGCTGCTGATGCTGGTCGTCGGCATTCGCTGGCAGACGCAGCAGCCCGCCCCGGTGGCCGCCGAGATCTGGACTCCCGCCATGCCGGTCGAACCGCAGCCGAAACCGGTCGCGCAGCCCGCGCCCGAGCCGCCGGCCCGGCCGCCGGTGGCGCGCGCGCCCGAGCCGGCGCCGCCGATCGAGAAGCCCGACATCGTGCTCGAGCAGCAGCGCAAGGCGCGCGAGGAAGCCGCGCGGCGCGAGGAGGAAACGCGCCGCCAGGCCGAGAGCCGCCGCAAGGAAGCCGAGGCGCGCAAGGCGGCCGACGAGAAGGCGCGGCAGGAGCTCGCCGCCAAGCGCGAAGCCGAAGCGAAGGCGAAGCGCGAGGCGGACGCGAAAGCGAAGCGGGAGGCCGAAGCGAAGGCGAAGCGCGAAGCCGGAGGAGAAAGCGAAGCGCGACGCCGCCGAGAAAGACAAGCGCGAAGCGCAGGAGAAGGCGCGCCGCGAGCAGGACGAGAAGCAGCGCCAGGCCTATCTCGACCGGCTGCGGGCGTCGGCCGGCACGCCTGCTGCCGGCGCGGCCAGCGGCGGCACCTCGGGCGCGCCGGGCGCCGCCGGCGGCGCCGGCACCGACACCGGCTACGTCGCGCGCCTGTCTGCATTGATCCGCTCGAACACGGTCTACCAGATACCGGCCGATCTCGCCGGCAACCCGAAGGCGGTCTTCCTCGTGAAGGTGGCGCCCGACTGCACGATCGCGTCGGTGAAGCTGCGCCGATCCAGCGGCATCGCCGCCCGGGACGAGGCGGCCGAGCGCGGCATCGAGCGTTCCTCGCCGCTGCCGCGGCAGCGCGACGGCAGCTGCCCGCCCGAGCTCGAGATCGCGCGTGGCCCGAAGGACGACCGGTGACGGCAGCCGCCGGGCCGCGCGCTTCCGCCACGCGGCCCCCACGCGGCCCGAGGTTCGTTCCACGCGCCGCTATAATTGCCGATTGACCGTCACGAGGAGTTTCATGAGGAGACTGTTCCTGGCGCTGTGTCTCGCGCTGGCCCTGCCCGTCGGGCACGCCCAGATGCGCATCGACGTCTCCGGGGTGGGCGCCACCCAGTACCCGATCGCCATCGCCAGTTTCGCCACCGACGGCCGCGTCCCGCAGGACGTCGCCAGCGTGGTCCGCGGCGATCTCTCGCGCAGCGGCGCCTTCCGCGTCATCGACCCGCAGACGACGCTGTCCGACACCTCGTCGATCAACTTCCCCGACCTGCGCGCGCGCGGGGTCGACTCGGTGCTGGCCGGATCGGTGGCGCGCCTCGCCGACGGCCGCTACGACATCCGCTTTCGCCTGAGCGACGCGGTGCGCCAGAGCACGATCGGCGGCGAATCGCTGGTCGTGAGCGAGGCCGACCTGCGCTACGGCGGGCACCGCGTCGCCGACTGGGTCTACGAGAAGATCACCGGCGAGAAGGGCATCTTCTCGACACGCATCGCGTTCGTCTCGAAGCAGGGCAACCGCTACAGGCTCAACGTGGCCGACTGGGACGGCGAGAACGTCGTCTCGCCGCTGACTTCGCCCGAGCCGATCATCTCTCCGTCGTGGTCGCCCGACGGCACGCGGCTCGCCTACGTCTCGTTCGAGCTGAAGAAGCCGGTCGTCTACGTGCACACGCTCGCCAGCGGGCAGCGCAAGGCGGTCGCGAACTTCAAGGGCAGCAACAGCGCCCCCGCGTGGTCGCCCGACAGCCGTACGCTGGCGGTCGCGCTGACGCAGGACGGGCTCTCGCAGATCTACCTGATCAACGCCGACGGCTCGGGCACGCCGCGGCGGCTCACCAGTTCGTCGGGCATCGACACCGAGCCGGTGTTCGCCCCCGACGGCCGCAACATCTACTTCACGTCCGACCGCGGCGGCTCGCCGCAGATCTACCGGATTTCCGTCGGCGGCGGCGACGCCACCCGGATCACGTTCGGATCCTCCTACAACGTGAGCCCGCGCATCAGCCCCGACGGAAAGACTCTCGCGTACCTGACCCGTCGCGAAGGCCGCTTCCTGGTGGCGATCCGCGAGTTGTCGGGCGGCGGCGGCGAGACGCTGCTGTCGGAGACGGGCCGCGAGGAATCGCCGAGCTTCGCGCCGAACGGACGCTGGGTCATGTACGCCACGCAGGCCGGCGGACGCGACTCGCTGGTCGCGGTCAGCATCGACGGCCGGGTGCGCCAGCGCCTGACCTCGAACGCCGGCGACATCCGCGAACCGACCTGGGGGCCCTTCGCCAAGTGACAGCGAAGCTGCTCCGACGACCACGAACAGTCACCACACAGAGGGCACGATGAAACCGACGATCCGACTTGTACTGGCCGCCACGATGGCGGCGTTCCTCGCTGCATGCTCCAGCGTGAAGCTCGAGGACGAGGCCGCGGGCAAGGGTCCGGCTCCGATCGAGAGCCGCGACGGGGCGGGCGGCGCGACGGCCGGCGGCGCGAGCGGTCGCGCCGTCGAGCAGGTTTCGGTCGGCGCCACCGATCCGCTCAACGACCCGAACAGCCCGCTGTCCAAGCGCAGCATCTACTTCGACTTCGACAGCTTCGTGATCAAGGACGAGTTCCGCGGCACGGTCGAGGCGCACGCCCGCTACCTGCTCGCCAACAACGCCAAGCGCGTCGTGATCCAGGGCAACACCGACGAGCGCGGCAGCCGCGAGTACAACCTCGCGCTCGGCCAGAAGCGCGCCGAGGCAGTGCGCCGGGCGATGTCCGCGCTCGGCGTGCCCGACCGGCAGATGGAGGCAGTGAGCTTCGGCGAAGAGCGTCCCCGCGCCACCGGCGCCGACGAGGCGTCGTACGCCGAGAACCGACGCGCCGACCTCGTCTACCATTAAGCGGGCATCGCGATGACGCCGCGGCGCGCGCTCACCACGTTCTGGGTCGCCACCGGCCTGCTGTCGGTGGCGCCGGGCGCTCACGCGCTGTTCGAGGATGACGAGGCGCGCAGGGCGATCCTCGACGTCCGCGGCCGCGTCCAGGTGCTGCAGCAGCAGACCAACGACCGGCTCGACGAGCTCGCGCGGCGCGTCGAGCGTCTCGAGCAGGGCTCGCGCGGCCAGCTCGAGCTGCAGTCGCAGCTCGACGCGATGCGCCAGGAGATCGCGCGGCTGCGCGGCCAGCTCGAGGTGCAGACCAACGAGCTGGTCACGCTGCAGCGCCAGATGCGCGACCAGATGGCCAACGCCGACTCGCGGATCAAGCGCTTCGAGCCGGTCAGCACGCAGATCGACGGGCGCACCGTCACGGTCGACCAGTCCGAGCAGCGCTCGTTCGAGGCCGCGCTCGCGTTGTTCCGCAACGGCGACTTCCGCGGCGCGCTCACCGGCTTCCAGCTGTTCCAGACGCAGTACCCCGACAGTCCCTACCTGCCGAGCGTGCTGTTCTGGATCGGCAGCAGCCAGTTCGCGCTGAAGGACTACAAGGGCGCGATCGCCAGCCACCAGGCGCTGATCGCGAAGTATCCCGACAACCCGCGCGCTCCCGACGCGCTGCTCAACGTCGGTTACGCGCAGGCCGAGAGCGGCGACCGGCGCGCGGCGCGCGGCACGCTGGAGTCGGTGATCGCGAAATACCCGCAGAGCCAGGCGGCTCCGCTGGCGAAGGACCGGCTGGCCAAGCTGCCGGCGCGCTGATGCGCGCCGTCGTCCTGCTCTCGGGCGGGCTCGACTCGGCCACCGTGCTGGCGCTGGCCCGCGAGCAGGGCCGCGAGTGTTACGCGCTGTCGCTGCGCTACGGACAGCGCCACGCAGCCGAGCTCGACGCCGCCGCGCGAGTCGCGGCGGCGCTGGGCGCTACGCGCCACGAGATCGTCGACATCGACCTCTCGCGCTTCGGCGGCTCGGCGCTGACCGACGCGTCGATCGCGGTGCCCGAACAGGCTGGCGCGCCCGGCGCGATCCCGGTCACCTACGTCCCGGCGCGGAACACGATCATGCTGTCGATCGCGCTGGGCTGGGCCGAAGTGCTCGAAGCCGGCGAGATCCACTTCGGCGCCAACGCGGTCGACTACTCCGGCTACCCGGACTGCCGCCCCGAGTACGTGGCCGCGTTCGAGCGGATGGCCAGCCTCGCGACGAAGACCGGCGTCGAGGGCCGGCCGATCCGCGTGCGCGCGCCGATCATCGCGATGAGCAAGGCGCAGATCGTCCGCGAAGGGCTGCGCCTAGGCGTCGACTTCTCGATGACCGTCTCGTGCTACCAGGCCGACGAGCGGGGACGCGCCTGCGGGCGCTGCGACGCGTGCCGGATCCGGCGCGACGGGTTCGCGGCGGCGGGGGTTCCGGATCCGACGCGGTATCGGTGAACGGCGCTGTCCGGCGGCGCGCGCGCCTGCAACGGCGCCGACCCAGCGTCCTTCGCGCTGGTGACGGATCGCCGGCGCGACGACGGTGCCGGAGGCGGGAGCCAGCTCGGCACCTCGTCGCCGTCGTAGACGAGGCCGTACTGGGCGACTTCCTCTTCGGCGCGAAGCGCCGACGCAACGAACTCGCGCCGACGCTCCGCGAGCTCGGCACCCGGCGCTTCGGCCGTCGATCATGCTGCATGGTCGGTACGGCAGGCGTGCCCGGAACCGACGCGGCAGGTCGTTTGACCCGGGGCGACACCCATACTAAAATTGCAGGCTTCGCAGGATGGGTCGTTAGCTCAGCTGGTAGAGCAGCGGACTTTTAATCCGTTGGTCGCTGGTTCGAATCCAGCACGGCCTACCAACATCTTCAAGGGGTTAGCGGCTTCTGCCAGCTAGCCCCTTTTTCTTGTGGGCGTCGTGTAGCCGTCATGTAGCCACGGTGGATCAACGCAAAGGTTCCGGCCCCGGAAAGCGCACCGGAAACTGGACGTCTAGTTCGGGCGATTCGACATAGGCCTTCCGGCCGATACGGCCCGCGACCCCGATCCGGCACGATACCCGCATGAACCTGATCGTCCTCGCCGAGTCCGGCGACGCGCTGCTCGTCTGGCCCGACGGCCGCGCGATTCGCATCAGGCCCGACGGCTCGACCGTGCCGACGACTCCCGTCCTAGTCGGTCC
This sequence comes from Burkholderiaceae bacterium, assembly GCA_027493945.1. GTDB lineage: Bacteria > Pseudomonadota > Gammaproteobacteria > Burkholderiales > Burkholderiaceae_E > Zeimonas. The sequence continues at coordinate 3,094,416 of JAOSJU010000001.1, forward strand.
GTTCCTCGAGCTCGACCCAGGGTCAGACGACCTCGATCAGCTGCGCCCCCTCGTTCCGCGCGTTGCTCACCGCCAGCGACACCGGCCAAGCCACCGACTGCGGGAGCACTGCTCCGGGGTGTTCCGATTCGCGATTGCCGAAGGCGTGGACTTGCGTGACCCGTGCCAGGACGTTCGCGATGCCCCCCGGAAGCGTCCCGTGAAGCACCACGCCGCCATCACGAAGCCGCATGCGCTCGGTGCTCTGCTCCGTGCGATCGACGGCTACGCAGACTCGTTCGTGGTGAAGACAGCCCTGCGGCTCGCCCCTCTGTCAATGCTGCGACCAGGGGAACTGCGGCAAGCGGTCTGGGACGAGTTCGATCTCGACAACGGTCTGCTCTATGTGCCGTCCGCCCGACTGAACCGGACGAAGCACGAGAAGGAAAACGGTCACCCGCACTTCGTGCCGCTGGCCCGGCAGGCGGTGCAACTCCTGGCGAAGTTCTTCCAACACACCGAGCACACGGGGCCGTGTGTTGCCGGGCGAGGGCCGCAAGAGGGGCTTCATGTCCGACAACACCCTGGACGCCGCACTCCGAAGCCTCGGTTACTCGACCGATGTGGTCACCGCTCACGGCTTCCGTGCGACCGCCAGGACGCTGATCGTGGAGGTGCTCGACTTCCCGGAGTCGGTCGTCGAAATGCAGCTCGATCACGCCGTCAAGGATGCCAATGGTCGCGCCTATAACCGCACGGCGTTCGAGCGGTTGCCCATGCAACCGGCCAGCCGGATCGACGAACTGCTGCCGTATCGCTGGCAGCCGGGTATCGCCTCAGGCTGATTGGTCTCGCGATGATGGCGCCGCGCACGGCGTCAAGATGGGATCGCCGCTCGCTTACCTTATACTGTCTCGGACAGATCAGCGTCGACCGCGCGGGGCCGCGATGGAGCCTGAAGGCAAGACGGAGTCGCTGGTGCGGATCTCGATCCTCAGTAGAAAGCCCAGTCTCTCCTCACAAGACTTCGCTGCGGAATGGCACGGCCGCCACGCCGAACTCCTTCGAGCCTTGCCCGGCTGTCGAGGCTACATACAGAACCTCATCACAGATAGGTTTGCCAAGAATGGGGCACAGGCGCCGTACGAGGAGTTGCCGTACGACGGCATTGCCGAGCTGTATTTTGATGACGAGCAGGCCATGCAGTTGGCATATCGGTCCGCGGCGCGTGAGGCGCTGCGAACTCACGCACGGTCGATTCTGGGCAGCATCGCCACGTTCGTGATGCGAAAGACTGGTCGTACGTGATGGCTTCGAGGCAAAGGGAGGCGTACAAAGCAAGTCGGGCGACACTCGCGGTCGCAGGATCTGCGTTTCGCAGGGCCTCGTGCGCTCGTGCAAGCCGCACTTCCTTCAGGTACCCAAGCGGCGTCTTTCCGCGGCGGCGACGGAAACCTTCGTATATCGACTGGGCGCTCACTCGAGCGATTCCTGCCATGGCCTGGGCGGTGAGCGCCTGATCGGCGTTGGCCTCGATGAACTCCTCAATGCGACGCACATAACGTGGCGCGGCCGCGCATGACGGCGTATTGGGCTTTAGTTGGCAGCTGTTGGGGTGCTCGGCCAGCAAGCTCGTCATCAACGCGTGCTCGAGCTCCCGCGCCGCGATCTCTGGCAAGGATTCATTGCCCTCATCGCTCTGATGGCGAAGCACCGACGCTTACGAGATGGACGATTTTCGAGCCTGCGGATCGAGAACGGCGAGATGCTTGTATGGAGCGAAGAACCAAGCGCGAAGCGACTCCTTGAACATCTCGAACGGGTCTTACCGAGTGCCCGCAGACGGGTGGCGAGACGGGCTCGCCCATAAGCGGGTTAGCAGAAAAGTCACCGGGCCTTTGTCTCCTGAATCGACCGGATTTGAGAGTCTTGGTGGTGGCTGAAAGCTTCACGCACCACCGACATGGCGGGCTCGTTCTACTGACAGCGCAGCTGCCTACCCTATGCACAGGTGCGTGAGCAAGAACTGAACGCTGAAGGCGACATGCGGAGGCCGAGGCCCCATCTTGAGGTCTTGGCGGCCGGAGAGTCTGAGGCCTTCTTCTCGGCGCAGAAAAGAAAGGAAGCAACACTCAGGTTTCCTCTTCGGCGAACGCCTCGTCGCGCTTCTTCGCGATCGCCGGCAGGAACACGATCACCAGCAGCACTGCGGCGATGGCCAGCAGCGTGGCCGACAGCGGGCGGGTGACGAACACCGACCAGTCGCCGCGCGAGATCGTCATCGCGCGGCGCAGGTACTCCTCCATCAGCTTTCCGAGCACCAGCCCGAGCAGCAGCGGCGCCGGCTCGCAATCGAGCTTGCGAAACACGTAGCCCAGGATCGCGAACGGAATGGTCACGTAGACGTCGAAGACGTTGTTGTTGATCGAATACGCGCCCACGCAGCAGAACAGCAGGATCGCCGGATACAGGATCCGGTACGGCACCGTCAGCAGCCGGATCCACAGCCCGATCAGTGGTAGGTTCAGGATCACCAGCATCAGGTTGCCGACCCACATCGACGCGATCAGCCCCCAGAAGAGCTCCGGGTTGCTGGTCATCACCTGCGGGCCGGGCTGGATGTTGTGGATCATCATCCCGGCGACCATCAGCGCCATCACCGCGTTGGTCGGGATGCCCAGCGTGAGCATCGGAATGAACGAGGTCTGCGAGCCCGCGTTGTTGGCCGCCTCCGGCCCCGCCACTCCTTCGATCGCGCCCTTGCCGAAGCGCTCCGGCGTCTTCGAGAGCTTCTTCTCGACCGCGTACGACGTGAACGAGGACAGCACCGCGCCGCCGCCGGGCAGGATGCCCAGGAACGAACCCAGCGCCGTGCCGCGCAGGATCGGCGCGATCGACGCCTTGAACTCGGCCATGCTGGGCAGCAGCCGCCCGACCTTCTTCGTGAACACCTCGCGGTTCTCGCGCTGCTCGAGGTTGGCGATGATCTCGCCGAACCCGAAGATCCCCATCGCCACCGCCGCCAGCTCGATGCCGTCGGTGAGTTCCGGGATGTCGAACGAGAAGCGCGCCAAGCCGGAGTTCACGTCGGTGCCGACCATCCCGATCAGCAGCCCGAACACCACCATGGCGAGCGCTTTCAGGATCGAGCCGTGCGCCAGCACCACGGCAGCGATCAGGCCCAGCACCATCAGCGAGAAGTACTCGGCGGGTCCGAACTTGAACGCCACCTCGGCCAGCGGCGGTGCGAAGCCGGCGATCAGCAGCGTCGCCACCGTGCCCGCGAAGAACGAGCCGATCGCCGCGATCGACAGCGCCGGCCCCGGGCGTCCGTTGCGCGCCATCTGGTAGCCGTCCAGCGTGGTGACCACCGACGAGATCTCGCCGGGCAGGTTCACCAGGATCGCAGTGGTGGACCCCCGTACTGCGCCCCGTAGTAGATCCCGGCCAGCATGATCAGCGCCGTGGTCGGGTCGGTCATCTTGTAGGTGATCGGCAGCAGCATCGCGATCGTCGCGAGCGGCCCGATCCCGGGCAGCACCCCGATCAGCGTGCCCAGCAGCACGCCGATGAAGCAGTAGAAGACGTTCTCCGGGCTCAGCGCGGTCGCGAAGCCCAGCGCCAGGTTCGACATCAGCTCCATGGTCCCGGTGCTCCGCGGCTACTGCGTCAGGAACTTCGGCCAAACCGGAAACTGCAGCTCCAGCCCCTTGACGAAGACCAGCTCGGACATGATCAGCAGCACCACGATCGAGATCGCGGTTTCCTTCCAGCTGAACTCGTGGCTCGCCACCGCCGAGATGCCGATCAGCAGTGCGATCGCGATCACGCTGCCCAGCCAGGGCAGCGCCACCGCGAACACGGCCACCGAGACCAGGATCAGGAACAGCTCGCGCCAGCCGATGCTGCCGACCCGCTCCTCCCTGCTGCCCGCCGCCACCGACTGCCAGACGATCGCCGCCCCCAGAAGCGCCATCAGGGCGCCGAGCATCGTCGGGAAGAAGCCGGGGCCCATCCGGGCCGGCGTTCCCAGCTGGTAGGCCTGCGAGAAGACCACGAACAGCACCCCCAGCACCAGGAACATGATCCCGGACCAGAAGTCGCGGTGATTGCGGATGCGCATCGGCGAGATCTCCATTGTCGTGTCGTTGCCCCATCTGCGGCTGCCGATCTGCTCGGAAGACAGCACATGAGTCGTCATGATCCAGTCCGATGATGCGTGGATCGCGCAAACACTGCAGATAAACGTTGACATGAAATCGATCAGAAAGCAAACTAGCAAAACGCAATACTTGTGAAATGCAACTAAGCGGAGAACGTATGCTGACACCGCTCTTGTTTGAGCCGATCATGATTGGCGGGCTGTCAGTACCGAACCGGCTAACCATGCCCCCCATGCATGCGAACCTTGGGTCAATGCGGGAGGGGATCACTGACCAAGGCATCGACTTCTACGTAGCGCGTGCAAAGGGCGGCTTTGGTCTCATGGGAGTAGGCGTCATCGACGCGTTCTTTGTGGATCACGCCGGGAGTCCAAACGAACTCTTTCTCAACAATGATTTGCACGTACAGCGATTTGCGGGCCTCGTAAAGGCACTGCGTGCTCATGGCACCGTCCCATATGCGCAGATCGGCGTTCGACGCTTGTTTCACGTGAGCCGTTTGCACCGTGAGAAAGCTGCCGATCGCCCGAGCCTCGCGGAAATTCCTGTCGATCAGATCGAAGAAATGATTGACGCAGTCGTCAGCGCATCGATACGGGCTGCTAGCGCTGGTTTCATGGCGATCGACATCCTCGGTGTGGGCGGGAGTGGACACAGTCTGTTCGCATCGCGTGTATTCAACGATCGCTCTGACAAGTGGGGTGGTACACCGGAAAAGCGTATGCGCTTCGCTGCCGAGACGGTACGTGGTATCAAGAAGGCGCTCGGCCAGGATTTTCCGGTCTTCTATCGGTTGCATGGGAGCGAGTTTCTCCCCGGCGGATACGGTATCGCGGGCGCGCAGTTTAACGCCATGCAACTTGAGCAAGCCGGGGTCTGTTTCTTCAATGTAACCGGCGGAGGGCACGCCACCTCGGTTCCACAACTTACGCCGAATGTCCCGCGGGGCGCGTATGCATATCTTGCACGCGAAATCAAGCGCGTACTGAGGTCGGCCCTTGTTGCCGCCTCAAATCGCAACAACAATCCGCTCGAAGCCGAGCGGCTCCTACGCCAAGGCTGGGCCGACATGATCAGTCTCGGTAGACAATCCTTAGCTGATGCCGAGTGGCCGCTCAAGGTCCGTGAAAGCCGGTTCCCGGATATCCGCTACTGCATCGCGTGTAATGAGTGTATGGATGCGGTTGTTATCCGTAATGAGCCGGTCCGCTGTCTCGTGAACCCACGCGTCGGTGTCGTCTCGGAAATCGAGCCGATTCCTGCGGTGAGCGCTCGTCAGCGCGTCGTTGTCGTCGGTGGGGGCATTGCCGGACTGCAATTTGCACTCACGAGTGCTGAGCGTGGGCACCATGTGACCTTAATCGAGCGCAAGGGATATCTAGGCGGCATGTGGCAACACGCATCAGCACCGCCTGGACGCGAGCAGCTATTCACCTTTCTCGAATGGCTCGTCAGACAGTGTGTGAGCGCTGGTGTCACGTTTCGCATGCACACCGAGGCGACGCTGAAGCTCCTGCAAGATATAAGAGCGGATTTAATCGCTATATCTCCGGGCAGCGAACCTGTCGACTCGCTGCTGCCCGGAGCCGATCTGCCACATGTGCATCCCGCAATTGAGGCTCTGGAAGGTCACGTCTCGATCGGCAAGCATGTCGTTGTCATTGGTGGAGGCGGGATCGGCTTGGAGACGGCGTCATTCTTGGCGAAGTGTAGCGAAATGCGCCCCGAGGTCCTCCGATTCCTTGAAGACTACGAAGTATTCGCTGACGACGATCGAGACATTCTTGAGCGAAAGAATCGAATTGTCACGTTGGTGAGCCGCCAGCGCCGCGTGGGCGGTTCCGTGGGTGGCTCAACGCGTTGGGTGCTCGGCAAGGAGGCGGTTATCTCTGGGGTGAAGATTCTCGGGAACACGGTGGCAAAGGAGATCACAGCAAATGAGGTTGTGCTCGAGCAGGGGAACGAGGAGATCCGAATTGCTGCAGATACTGTGTTTCTGGCGACCGGCCTGAGGCCAGACTTGCGCCTGTATGAGGAGTTGCGTGCTTTGAGAGTCGCACCGCGAGTGGAGCTAATCGGTGATCCGAAACAGGCAATGCACGCAATTGAGAGTGTTACACAGGCGTTTAACTTAGCGCTCCAGGTGTAAAGACAAAAACGAGGATCATTTGTGACGCGAGTTGCACGTTATACGAAAGAAATCATTGCTCAGTATGAGCAAGCGGGCTATTGGATACCTCAGTATCCGGTAGATTTTTGGGAAGAGAACGCGAGGCGGTTTCCCGATGGCGATGCGCTTGCATTTGGAACTGACAGATTTACGTGGAGATCTGCAGTTCAAGCTATCGACCGTCTCGCGCTAGGCTTGGTGCGCTGCGGCTTGGTGAAGGGTGACATTCTCGCGCTGCAGGCACCCAATTCCGCAGTGCTGATGCTGCTTCGGCTAGCGATGGAAAAAGCAGGAGTAATTTCTTTACTCATACCACCGTCATTCTCGCGCGCTGAGATTGGGGCCATCGTCGGGCAGCTGCAGTTAGCCGGTGTCGTTCTATCGAACAGGAGTCGTGCGCTTGAACTGGCCGATGTCTATCGTGCTGGCGCCGGGCCGTCGATCAAATTACTGTCGATCGGGAAACCACCGTTACCTCATGCCATCGACATTGAGTCCTGGCTGGTTTCGCCCGGCACATCGCTGGAGATCACACGTGCTCTCGACGGGCGCCGCTTCGAACCGTACGGTTATGCATCGATTATTACAACAAGCGGGACGACGGGGAGTGCCTCGCCTAATCGAGCATACGGCGTGCGCCCGGATGGCATCCGGGCGTATCTACATTGATCGACTTCGGCTCACGTCCAATGACGTCATCGCAGGCATCGTGTCGATCTTCGCCGGCAATTGCGATCTTATCGTGCACCATACTGCACCGCAAGTCGGCGCGAAAATCGTGCTTATTGATTATTTCGAACCGGAATCAGTCTGTCGCCTACTTCAGTCCGAGCGCGTAACCTGCGCCGTATTCGTGCCGACACTCCTACATCGACTTCTCGCTTACGATCGGTTAGGACAGTATGATTTTTCGTCCCTACGTATTGTCACGAGCTTTGGCGCTATCCTCGCTCCGGAGATCGCAGCCGAAGTCGAACATGCCCTCGGTGTGACAGTGATCCAAGGGTATGGGGCTTCCGACTACGGCGCATTAGCAAGCACCGCGATCGACGACCCACAGCATGTGCGGTTAGCTGGCGTCGGGCGTCCACTGACAGGCACCGAGTTGCGCATTTGCAATGACCAGGGAGCCGCAGTGGTACCGGGTGTCCCAGGGCGTATCTTCGCGCGGGGCCCTCATTCTGTCGGCGGCTTTGTGGACGACGAGCCTGCTACAGCACAGGCATGGGAGTCAGGCTATTTCGCATTAGGTGACTTCGGGCACATGGATGACGATGGCTACCTCTGGCTTGCTGGGCGCATTCGAGAGCTCATAATTCGCGGCGGCCAAAACATTGTCCCGGCTGAGGTCGAGAGCGCGATCCTAAGACATCCACGTATTGCCGAGGTTGCAGTAATTGGTCTACCCGATGACGAGATGGGCGAGCGCGTCTGTGCGGCGGTTGTGACAAAGGCGGGCACACGACTCACGTTGGAAGCTATCCAGGAACATCTGACTGCGGCCGGTCTTGCAAGATTTAAGCACCCCGAGCGCCTTATCCTGCTTGATTCAATGCCGATGAATCCGGCCGCGACAAAGATCGACAAACGTGCACTTTGCAGGCGGGCACAGGTGGCGGAATCTGTGTCAGATCAAGGAGGCTCCGCTAGGCTTAAGCACGAAGTTGCTCCGGTATTAGGGCGAAATAAGAGGAAAAAGAGCATGGATTTCATTCCAACGACCGACGGCCCAGGGTCGTCCGTCGAGCAGCAGGCCATCATCACAAACAAGGGCAGTGAGTTTAATGTAGATCCAGTCAAAACGGATATCTAATTGCACTTATCTAGTCCGATTAGGAGATCTCGTGAACATCCGTTGGGATGCGGCCGCTATTAGCGCGAAGTCATTGACGGAGCCGCCAGTCTGGGTGGAACCTCAGGTATCGACGTCAGAAAGAGTGCCGGCGCACGTCTGGTTATTTGGGACCTTATCGCTGAATAGTGCGCCGCGACCGCTTGTCGTTGACCTACCATCTGGTTTCACACTACTAGATCTGATTGTGCGCCTTAGAGAGCACTTCGATAGCGATTTTTTTGAAGGACGCGATAGACAGCCAGAATCGGCTAGTCAGTCAGTGTCGCGTGTTTATCAATGGTGGGTTGGTAGAGGAACTTGGCGTACCAGTGTCGGCCGGAGTGCAGGCTAATATCGAAATTATTATGTTAGGTGCTATAGAGGGGGCTGAACCTCTCCGCTATAAAGGAATATTCCTCCAATGATTACCGCCACACAAAAATCGCCGACGATTCAAGACGACAGCTGGATCGCCTCGTCGTGCGCTCTGTGCTACGGCTCCTGCTCAATCCTCGCCCATCGCGTCAATGGTGTTGTGGTCAAAATCGAAGGTAATCCGAAGTCGGCAGTCGGGAAGGGGAAGCTATGTGGTAAGGGCGTTTCGGGAATCATGACTCATTATGATCCGAACAGGCTGACAAAGCCTCTGCGTCGTACCAATCCCAAAAAAGGAATCAATGAAGATCCCGGTTGGAAGGAAATCTCTTGGGATGAAGCGCTAGACGAAATAGTTGGCGTTCTCGCGCAGGTGCGCCAAGAGGATCCGCGTAAATTGGTCATCCAGCGTACAACCACCGTGATGGCCAGCCGAATGCCTTTTCACGCATTCGCTGCCGCTTTCGGCACGCCAAATATTTCAGCCTCCGGCGCGGGGTTGCACTGCGGTAATGCGGCACACCTGATTAGCGGAATTATGCACGCGTCTTGGTCGGTCGTCCCCGATTTTGCATACTGTAACTACGCAATCTACTTTGGTGCATCAAAGGGGCACAGCGCAGGCCACGCTTCATGCTCGAACATGGGGCTTGCTGCCGATGCGCGCGCACGTGGAATGAAGATGATCGTAGTGGATCCCATAGCCAACTTTGCCGGCGGAAAGGCGACCGAATGGGTGCCACTGCGCGTCGGGACCGATGCAATGCTTGCGCTTTCGATGGCCAATGTCATTGTTAACGAGTTGAATTCTGTGGATCGACCGTATCTACAGGCGCGCACTAACGGTCCTTATCTCATCGGTCCCGGTAAGCGCTATATGCGCGACGTTAAGACCAAGCAGCCGTTGGTATGGGATACCGCTGCAAATGCCGCGCGACCGTTCTCTGAAGTGGCGGCGGCAGACATGGCGCTTGAGGGTGAGTTCATTGTGAATGGCGTGAAGTGTACAACTTCCTTCACTAAGCTCAAGGCGCATCTTACATCCTTTACACCGGAGCTGGCGGAGAAGGTTTGCACCGTACCGGCGGCGAGCATTCGCCGCATTGCTCGCGAGTTCTCGTCGGAAGCAAGCATAGGCAGCACGATTACTATCGAAGGTACCACATTACCGCATCGGCCAGTAGCCGCAATCGCGTTTCGCGGTAACCAGGGGCACATGAATTCGACTTACAACTTTATAGCAGTAAATCTACTAAATCATCTAGTTGGTGCGGCTGATGTGGTCGGGGATGCTTGGGCTTTAATCCTGCATGCAAAGGTTTTCCGGAAACGGGGCAGTTACGCTATGTACCAAAGCCTGATGACGACGGCCTCATGACAGTCGGCATGTGGATGGGGCAGCACTACCCCTATCCTGCAGCCGAGCCGCGAATCCCGACGAATTTGGGACTACAGGATCTTTTTGTATTGGGCATGATTTCACCGTTCTTTGGCTCTAGCGATCAGGAAGTCCTTTGGGAGAAGTTTCGACTCCCCTATCGGCCGGAGGTTCTCGTCAATTTCGGCTCCAACCTTATGATGGCAATAGGAAACAGTGAGGCCGCGGCCAAGGCGCTTGAGCGATACAAATTTATTGTTTCCTTCGATCTTTTTCTCACTGAAACCTCCCAGTTCGCCGACATTGTGTTACCGGACGCGAGTTATCTGCAAACGCTGGATTCTCGCTCGAATTTCCCATTTATCTTCAGCTTGCCGGCCGGAATGGGTGAATGGTGCTGGCCGATTCGCCAACCAGTACTACCCCCGGAGGCAGAGCAGCGACCCTTTACGGACGTGCTCTTGGAGCTCGCGGATCGGTTAGGTATACGCGCTGATTTTAATGCGGCCTACAACGCGTCGATGAACCTACAGGCACCCTATCGCCTTGCCCCAGAAAGAAATTATACCTTCGAAGAAATCTGCGATATGGAGTTGAAGTCGAACTTTGGCCCCGACCGTGGCCTTGACTGGTTCAAGGTACACGGTCTGATTAAGTGGAAGAAGGAACCTGAGGAGGTCTATTGGCGCCCTTTCGTCAACGTGCGGGTACCCATTTATTGGGAACCAATGGTCTCCATTTGGGAGAAGATAACTGCAATTTGCGAGCCACTCGGTATTAGTATTCCTCGAGAATACTATGAACCTTTACCGAGCTTTCTGCCGTGTGGATCCCATCAATGCGAGGCACCGGGTTTTGATTTCTACGCTTTTTATTACCGAGATATCGTTCATACGAATAGCTACACGATGGAAAATCCTTGGCTGGATGAGGCAGCCCGACTGGATCCGCACTCGTACAACGTGACAATCAACGCCGAGACTGCGGCACGACATGGGTTGCGAAATGGGCAGTTAGTGTGGGTTGAGAACGAATCAGGCAAGAAAGTAAAAGGACGCTTGCGGTTGAGCGAAATGATTCACGTTGAAGGATTAGGTATTGGGGCGTGCGCCGGACACTGGAGCGATGGCATGCCTGTGGCTAAGAATAAGGGGGTCTTTTTTAACGAGTTGCTTGAGATTGATTTTGACCACGTGAGTCCGAATAACCTGAACCTCGACTTGTGCGTGAAGGTACGCATCACACCTGTGGAGGACAGAAGGTGAGATATGGAATGGTGATCGACCTTAAGCGCTGCATTGGTTGTTATGCCTGTCAGCTTTCTTGTAAAGCCGAGAATGGTACACCGCCTGGCGTGTACTTTGCTCGTGTTCTAAAGGAGGAGGAGGGTAATTATCCAACCGCGACTCTCACATTTCTACCGGTGCTTTGTAACCACTGTGATGAGGCGCCGTGTGTTGAGGCTTGTCCGACCGGTGCAAGCTTTGTCTGGGATGATGGTATTGTCGATATCGATCATAATAAGTGTGTTGGCTGCCGTGCTTGCATGATGGCGTGCCCATACGGGAATCGTTATTTTAACGACAAGCAGCAAAGTTACTTTGTGCAAGGTCCCACACCATTTGAGGAACTGCGCACGAGTCGGTATCAGACCAATGTCGTGATGAAGTGCAATTTCTGTCGAGACAGAGTCAAGGGCGGCCAGGACCCGGCGTGTGTTAGTAATTGTCCTACCAGCGCTCGAGTCTTTGGAGATTTGTCGGATCCGACCAGTACGGTGTCTAAATTAATCAAGAAGCGCGCGGGCTTCACACTACAGCCCGAAGCGGGTACAAAACCAAGCGTCTATTACCTACCGACGTAAGGACGCCTCTTCCGTTAGACGAAAGTTGCCTACGTGGTCGTGGAGCGTGTGGAGCTTATGGATGAGGGGCTCTCAACTGAGGAGAGGCTATGTCTGATCCACGTGTGAAATATGAGCAGATGATCGCTGACTTGCGTAACCAACTGCGCCCCCAGCGCGAATGGGGTGAAGGGCGCGGTGTGCTAATGGTTGTCGGTCATTTCGTAGTCGGGATTGCGGCGGGTGGTTGGTTGATATCGTTATTGTTTAATTCCCCCACAGGGTTGCTCTTGTCCTATTCACTTGGTCTTATTGGAGGCTTGACGCATCTCGGTTTTCTTGGTCATCCAGCACGTTTCTGGCGTATGGCAACGAGGGTAAAGACCTCATGGATTGCTCGCGGTTTTCTTGGTCTGACGCTGTTTTTGTTGGGTGGTCTTCTCCATTTGCCAGCAGCGCTTGAAATTCAGGGGATGTGGGTGGCGGGATCGATACCGGCGAAGTTTGGGAGCGCTCTTGCGTTAGTTGGTATGGTGATCCTCATTGGCTATATGGGTTTTGTCTACACAACATCTAAGGCAATCCCATTTTGGAACTCCCCATTACATCCAGCGCTCTATGTGGCGTACGCAGTGCGGGGTGGAGTCGCTACCGTGCTTGTGGCGCGGGCGATCGAAGCCAGCCAAGAGCAAGCTAACCAACTAATGTTTCTGTGGATTGGAGTCACGGCGGTGGTCGGCTTGCTTCTCGCGCTAGAGTTGTACGGTGCGTACACGAATGAAAGCAATGCTGCGCGTCGTTCTGTCCGTGACTTCGTGGCCGGTCGCCTTGCTCCTTATTTTTACGGTGGGATATTAGTAATCGGTTTCGTAGTTCCAAGTTACTTGGTGTGGAACGGTGGCTCCGAACCCCCTTCCCCTGGCGTGATGGCGATGGTAGGCGCAGCGTCTGCCGTCGGTGATTTCTTTATGAAGTACGCGACGATTCGAGCAGGAGTGCATCGACCGGTCTGGACACGGATGCGCCCTGGAGGGGTCCAAAGCTGAGTTCCTGGTAGCCGAGACTGCCTGAACAGATGCTAAGCCAATTCCGCCCAGAGGAAGGTCTTAACGGAGAGGATGTCGAGGCGCTTCAACAAGCGACTGATTGCGATCGGTGCACTCCTCAACTGACTATGTGCAAATATTGGGACCACTTCGAGAGGGAACACTCAGGCAGGCTTATCGCGCATCCGCGAGCCTCGGGCGTCGAATCGATCCAGCAGATGCACGCTGCTCAAAACGTCAGGATGGAAACTGCGCTGACGGGGCGAGTGACGGTGGGTTCAGTGCCGTGGATCGATGGCCCGCTGGGTCCGCGGCACGCGTATGACGCGCATTCAACTCAAGCACGATGGCTTGCATTCGCTTAAGCGGCCATCCACTAGGCTCTTTATGGTGACGGCGTCGCGCAGGTCGCATCCGAGCGCCAGATTGTGTCGGGAAACGGGGCTGTGAGCTGCGTCTTTCAACCAAACAGATGCTAGCTTTAGGATGTTATAGAGATGTTCGATCTTGCGGTGCTGCCTCAAAAGGCTCGTGCCTTTCACGACTGCCTCGACGAATATTGGTCGCGGGAAGCGGGCATGGTCCTGCACCACAGCGGCGCCCATGGAGTTCTAGTCACGGCGACCAGCGATGCCGGCGAGCTGCAAGGAACTGATCCTTTGCGTCGGCGCCGAGGTGGGCTGCTTGCTCGAGAAGAGAGTCCGCGCGTCGCCGCGGCAACTACCGTGTAGCCGGATATGACCGAAAAGATAAAAGACGCTGAGCAAGGGACTTCTTCTATTTCTTGGCGGCGCACTAAGAATTTGGCAAGCAGACTATGAGAACTGCCACTCATCAACGTCGCAGTGCAGCCCACATTCTACTTGAGGCCTTGCTTGAGCAGGGCATCGAGTACATCTTCGGCAATCTTGGCACTGACCATGTCCCGCTTATCGAAGAACTGGCACGCTGGCATCAGGAAGATCGCGCCTCGCCTCAGGTGGTCTTGTGCCCTCATGAGAACACCGCAGTACACATGGCCGGGGGCTACGCCGCAGCCACTGGACGCGGACAGGCGGTGGCGGTGCATGTAGATGTGGGTACCGCCAATGCGGCAAGTGCGATGCATAACCTATTCCGTGCTCGCCTGCCGGTGCTGCTGATGGCGGGGCGTGCGCCATTCTCAAGCTATAACGAGCTGCTTGGAGGGCGTGATACCTACGTGCATTTTATCCAGGAGCCATTTGACCGAGGGCAGTTTGGTGCGGCCATATGTCAAATGGGAGTATACGTTGCCCGCCGGCGAGATCACAAAGGAGGTCATTGCACGGGCGTGCTCAGTGATGCATAGCGATTCGATGGGTCCAGCCTACCTGATGCTGCCTCGGGAAATCCTGGCGAGCGAGTGCGATTATGCACGGGCCCGGCCGTATTCTCCAGGACGTCACAGCGCAGTTAAACGTAGCGGAGTAGTCCGCGAGGTGGTGGAGAATGTTGCGAGGCGCCTAGTGGCGGCTAACGAGCCACTGCTCGTTACTGCGTACGCTGGTCGGCAGACTTCTACACCAGGTCTCATTGATCGTCTGGCACAGCTAGCTGGTGTTCGGGTGTGTGAGTTCAACACTGTGCACCTAAATATTTCACGAGACTCACCATGCTTCGGTGGTTACCAACCATCGCAGTTTGCGGAGACAGCTGACTTCGGACTATTAGTCGATGTTGACGTCCCATGGGTGCCCAAGACTACCCGCGTGAACCCTGATGCTTTTTGGGTACAAATAGACGTCGATGCAATTAAGCAGAACCTTCCAATGTGGAACTTCGCAACCGATCTGCGGATCGAGGGCGATAGCGCGGAGTGGTTGACTGCTCTCATCGACGCAGTACAAGGGTTGGCCACCCCGGCGTTCACAGCAAGAGCGGCGCGACGTGTCGAGAAGATGGCTACCATGCGCGCGGAACACATCCGTGTTATTGCCGAGATGGCTCGTCATCCTGGCGTGCCCGGTGCGCTGAATCCGCACTACATCTGTGCCGCACTTGGGCGGGCGATAAACATCGAGGATGTTGTTATCAATGAAGCTATCCGTAACGCACCTGTGGTATTCGAGCAAATACATCGTACACGACCCGGCACTCTGCTGGGTTTGTCAGGAGGCGGACTCGGGTACTCGGGAGGCATGGCGCTTGGCTACAAGCTTGCGCAACGCCATCGCCGTGTCCTCCATGTAGTCGGTGACGGTAGCTTTTATTTCGGCAATCCCAGTTCACTATACGCAGTGTCTCGTCAGTACGGCCTCCCTATCTTCAGCATCGTACTGGATAACGGTGGCTGGGCGGCGGTTAAGGAAGCGACATTACGTATGTATCCAGACGGTGACGCTCGAAGATCGAATGTCTTTCAGTCGGAGCTTGCTCCAGACCCAAACTTTGCGCGCATTGCTGAGGCGGCGGGTGCGTACGGCGAGCAACTTATCGAGCCGGATGAGGTTGAGCCAGCCATTGTCCGGTGTCTTACGGCACTCGATCGTGGTCGTTCGGCCGTCCTTCATGTGCGGGTCGCGCACCTGTGAGAGGACACTTTTCCTCACGAGGATCAAAAATGGTCGAGACTACCTGCTCCGATACGACGTCGGCCCCACTTTTCGAGCGGCGCAGTCCAATTACCGGAGCAGTGGTCACACGTGCCGTGGCCGCCAACATCGCGGCCGCCCGTGCCGCTGCTGATGCAGCAGCGGCAGCATTTCCGGCATGGTCGGTTATGACTCCGAATGACCGTCGCGCTAAGTTTCAGTGTGCCATCGACCTACTCTATAAGCGAGCCGACGTCTTCATGCAGGCGATGCTCGACGAGACTGCCATTGCCGCAAGCTGGGCAAAACACAATGTGATGGGTGCCGTAGGCATGCTGCGGGAGGTCGCGGCGCTCGCAACCCAGATCACTGGTGAGGTAATTCCGTCTGATATACCCGGACGGATCGCGTTAGCGGTGCGGCGACCGGCTGGGGTGGTCCTTGGTATGGCACCCTGGAATGCGCCACTGCTCTTGGGCATACGCGCGATCGCAACCCCGCTCGTCTGCGGAAATACCGTGGTACTCAAAGCCTCCGAACTTTGCCCAGGAACGCACTGGATGATCGGTGAGCTGTTCCGTGATTCGGGTTTCCCAGACGGAGTCGTTAACGTCGTCACACATGAGGCGCAGATGGCCCCAGGAATTGTGGAGGCATTGATTACGCATCCTGCAGTGCGCCGCGTGAATTTCACAGGTTCCACGCGAGTTGGTCGTATTGTCGGCGAGTTAGCAGGGCGCCATCTGAAGCCCGCAGTACTAGAACTTGGCGGTAAATCATCGCTAATCGTGCTTGCAGATGCAGACCTTGAGCAAGCCGTGTCGGCTGCAGCCTTCGGTGCATTTGGTAATCAAGGTCAGATCTGCATGTCGACCGAGCGCATCGTTGTCGATGAGGCAGTCGCTGACGATTTCGTTTGTCACCTCACTACTAAGGTCGCTACCTTGCGGACGCCCGATACATCGGATTCTCGAGGCCCGCTCGTACCTTTAATCAGTTGCGAAGCCGCAAAGCGTATTGAGGGGTTGGTACACGACGCGGTTGATAAGGGTGCAGTGCTACATACCCCCCTGCATGTTGAAGGTGCTTTCCTAACTCCAATCGTCCTAGATAGGGTTAAACCCGGAATGCGTGTGTATGAGGAAGAATCATTTGGCCCTGTTGCCGCTATCGTGCGTGTGCGTGACACGGATCAGGCGGTGACCGTCGCTAACGACACCGAGTACGGATTGGTGGCTGCAGTCTTCGGTCGTGACCTCAGTCGTACGCTGACCGTCGCGCAGAGACTGGCCGCCGGCGTATGTCACATCAACGGAGCTACCGTGAGCGGGGAACCGCAGTTGCCGTTCGGTGGCATTAAGGCTAGTGGATTCGGTCGGTTCGGCGGAAAAGCGGCGATTGCCGAGTTCACTGACCTGCAACTCGTCACCGTGCAGACAAGTGCACAGTCGTATCCAGCTTGATCTTCGATGAATAATTTGCCCATGTGACATCAAAGCAAAGGAGGAGCAAATGGTCCCCAAAATTATGGCTGCGTGTTGCGTTGCCCTGTCCGGTGTTATGACAGCGGGTGTACATGCTGAAGAGTACCCGACTCGACCCGTCAGTGTAATCGTTCCATTTCCGGCGGGCGGTACACCCGACGCATTTGCACGCATCATCGCAGAGCGGATTGGCAGGAACTGGGGAAACCCAATGGTTGTTGAAGTGAAACCGGGTGCCGGAGGTTCACTCGGCGCCACTCTTGTCGCTAATAGCGCACCAGATGGTTACACGGCGCTCCTAGCAACTCTTAGTCATGTGACTAACCCAAGTCTCTCAAGTGCTGCGAACTATGATCCGGTAGGGGATTTCAAAGGGGTCGCTATACTTGCAACGGCCCCTGTTGTCGCATTGGTGCCAGCGGCAATGCCCGTTAACACGCTGAAGGAATTTGTCGAACATGTTCGACAGCGCCCGGGCGAGGTAAATTACCTCATGCCAGGAATCGGAACTTCGATGCATCTTAATACCGAGATGTTGAAGAAGACAGCAGGAATTGACCTTGTCCCTATTCCATATAAGGGCATACCACTCGGTATTCCGGACCTAATTAGTGGGCGTCTTTCGTTCACAATGTCGCCGTTGTCGATCGCCAACCCCTTAATAAGCAAAGGTTTGTTGAGACCTTTGGCCGTTGCAGCGCCAAAACGTGTTGTGGAATTACCGGATACACCCACGTTCGCTGAAGCCGGATTTCCGGATGCTCAAGTCGTCTCATGGTATGCAATCGTAGTACCTGCGAAAACGCCTCGTCCCGTAGTGGAAAGGTTGAACCAAGAATTCAATAAGGCAATCCGTGATCCAGAGGTGCGGAATCGGCTTGAGGCCGTTGGCGCAATTGTCTCGGAGCCAACCTCTCCGGAGAATACTGATAGCCTGCTAAAGGCTGAGGCGATGCGTTGGTCGCAGTTCTTTAGAGAGGCAAATATCAGTAGACAGTGAATTTGATGTGTATCTGGAATCCCGTGCGACGCTGAGCATTTATTTTTCAGCAGACCGCCCTTCGCGAGAACGAGGGCCTTATTGTGAGGAAGGGTCTGTTTTCGGTCGAGAGAATCGTGGCGGTGCTCAAGCAGTCGGAATTCAGCACATCCGTGAGGGGTCTAGTATGCCAGCTTCGCATTCCGGGGCAGACGTTCTACTGCTCGAATAAGCTCAAGTTCGGGCTGCAACCTAACCATGCGCAGGAGTGGAAGCAGGCGCAGGACGAGAGTGCGGGGTGGAAGCAGCAGGTCTCCGAGATGTGCCTGGAGAAAGAACCATTCTGCAGGAGGCTGTCCAAGAAAGTAGGACGGCCGGCGCCGAAGCGCGAAATGGTGATGTATCTGATAAGCTTTTGCAGCATCAAGCGACGTTTAGGCTGTGCCCTGTTCAGACCGAGACACTCGCAGAGAACTCACCGTCACCGTGCTGTGACGAATTCGCAGTTGGCGTTGCGCCGGCCTATGCGCGAGATCGCCCGGTAGGGGTTGGATACGGCGCGGATGCATCGATGTGTTCCTGCGCGAAGCGGGAAGGTATGGGCGAGATCAAGATCTTCGATCTGATGAAGACGTTGCGTTTGAGGCGTTGATCACACCTTCTTTAGGAACCGCAGTTGCCACGCTGGACCTACCTGATCCGGCGGAAGGCATCGGCAAGAATCTCAGAATTCAGACACCCTGAAAGGAGACCCCGGGGTGCGGCAGGAATCTTGGACTACCTGGAGGGGTAGTTCATGTATTCATACGCGGATCGGCTTCGAGCTGTGCGGCTCTACATCAAGCTGGGCAAACGCGTCGGCCTGACCATTCGTCAGCTCGGCTACCCGACGAAGAACGCGCTCAAACACTGGCATCGGGAGTATGAGCAACGCCTTGACTTATCTGCCGGCTACGTGCGCCGGCCGAAGTACTCGCTGGCACAGAAGGAATCGGCCGTCAAACACTACCGGAGCACGGCCGCTGCCTTGCGGCGACGATCAAGGCGCTGGGCTATCCGTCGCGGACATTGCTTCCTGCGTGGGTCCAAGAACTGCATCCGCAGACTCGCACCCGCGTTGTTGGCCGATCCCGGGAGCTGACGCCTGCAATGAAGCAGTCCGCGGTCATCGAGTTGTGCATGCGACAAGGAAGCGCGCAGTCGGTGGCTCAAGAGCTGGGCGTGTCTCGGCCATCGCTGTACAACTGGAAGAATCAGCTACTCGGCCATGACACATCCGCATCCATGAAGCGCAAGCAAGATTCCCCGCCAAGCCCTGAACGAGCCGAGCTGGAACAGCAGGTCGATGCGCTTCGACAAGACATCCGGCGCCTACGGCTCGAGCAAGACCTGCTGAAGAAGGCGAATGAACTCCTAAAAAAAGACCCGGGCATCGACCGGCGGCTCCTGACGAACCGGGAGAAGACGCAGCTGGTTGATGCCCTGAGACCGACGTACGCGCTGCCGGAGCTACTCCGAGAAGTGGGCTTGCCCCGCAGCTCCTACTTCTACCATCGAGCCCGGCTCGACGTCGCGGACAAGTACGTCGATGTGCGTCGCGTCATGACCGACATTTTCGAGCGCAACTATCGTTGCTACGGCTACCGCCGAATGCAGGCCTCGTTGACCGGGCAATGCGTAAACATCTCAGAGAAGGTCGTGCGGCGCCTGATGAAGCAGGAGTGCCTGGTCGCCGTTACGAGGAAACGCCGTCGTTACGGCTCGTACATGGGCGAGATCAGTCCGGCACCGGACAACCTCCTGAACCGCGACTTCAGCGCGACTGCGCCGAACGAGAAGTGGCTCACAGACATCACTGAGTTCCAGATCCCGGCCGGCAAGGTGTACCTATCCCCCATGGTCGATTGCTTCGATGGCATGGTCGTCAGCTGGTCGATCGGAACGCGCCCGGACGCCGAGCTCGTCAACACGATGTTGGACGCTGCCATCGAGACGGTCTCCGCCAGCGGCGATCGGCCCGTTGTGCATTCCGATCGCGGCGGCCATTACCGGTGGCCTGGATGGCTGTCACGGATCGCTGATGCGAGGCTGGTTCGCTCGATGTCGCGCAAGGGCTATTCACCAGACAACGCCGCGTGCGAAGGCTTCTTCGGCCGCCTGAAGACCGAGCTTTTCTACGCGCGTAACTGGCTGTCCACGACCATCGAAGAGTTCATCGCGGCGTTAGACTCCTACATCCGCTGGTACAACGAAGCGCGGATCAAGATCTCGCTGGGCTCCTGCAGCCCCATCGAGTACCGTAGGAATCTCGCGCTCGCTGCTTAAACCGTCCAAGATTTCTGCCGCACCCCCCCGATGAATTTTCGATGGCTGCTTCCATTACAAATTCTAGTAGCACTCGCCGTGACTACACTTTCAGTCTCTGTGTAGGCCCAGAGGCAGCACGCAAATCATTATTCCACACGATCGATCCGTGTCCTTGTCGCATAAGCTGCGGGCGGCCCGAGCGATATGATCGCTCGAAGTCTGAGTGCAAGAATATCCGAACGACTTGGACAATCAGTAGTGGTCGAAGATCGCACCGGCGCCGGGAGTCGAGATCATCCATCGCGGGCGCTTCAAGTCGATGACGGCGCAGCAGCGGCGGTGGCTCGAGCGCCGCCAGGCGATCGGGCCGGCGATCGGACATTTGGAGACCGATCATCGGATGAACCGGTGCTGGTTGGCAGGTAGCCTGGGCGATGCGCTGTATGCGGTGCTGTGTGTGGCGGGCTACAACCTGCAGCAGGCTGCTGCGCACCATCGTCCGCGGGCGCATCAGGCGACTTTCTTTCGCTCTTGGGTTGGCAGCGCGCCAATGGCTGCTCATCGCGTCGGTGACGGTGTCGCCGCCATCGCTCGATCGATCATCGCAAACCGCAGCGGCGGTAGGATGAATTTCGCAGGGCAGACTCAATGGAGCTGCATCCGGAGGTAGTGCAAGTGCAAGAAGACATCCTAAGTGACTACCACGATGGACTCATCATGCTTGAGCAGCGTTTGGCCTATCGGCTCGCCCTCTTGGCGAGCCGAATGGGGGCAGCACTGATGCCTACACATGAGCGACACGGACTGTCGGTAGGGGTTTGGCGCGTAATGGGCGTAATCGGTCGGTATGAACCGTTGTCGGCCAAAGAACTTGCGCGACGGACCTCGACGGACCCATTTCGCATCACCCGTGCACTTGCCGCGCTCTCGGAGAGGAAGTTGGTGAGCCGCCGGGCGGATCCAAAGGATCGACGTCGTGCGCGTCTGTGCCTAACGCGCAGCGGACGCCGCGTTCACGACGAGATCGTAGCCGAGATCAGTCAGATCGAATCCCGGGTGCTTGGGGCACTGAGCCCACGCGAAAAGACGATGCTATATCTGTTGCTCGACAAACTCGACAACAGCATTGTCTCGCAACTTCCAGGCGAACACTGGGTTCCACAGTCTGCAGGAGCGATCGATCCGCCAAGCGGCAAGCGCACTAAGGAAGGTCTGCATGACTCGAACGAACTCACTCGTAGCGATGCGTTGATTCAGACATCGAACTGAAGCAAGTGCAGCGATTCAGCTAGTCGATCTCGGACTGAATTTATCGGTCAAACGAACGCGAAAGCGCGAGTGACCTGCCCGACTTCTTCGGTCAGCTAGTTTCTGGAAAGATGGCTCTTCATCGCAAGGGAAGAGCCGATGAGAAAGAGCCGCTTCACTGAAGATGGCATGGACGCCTCCCGAGTTCTTCTCGGGGATGATGTGGAGGCAACCCATCGGAGGTAACTGCCATGCTCGCCGTGATCGGACTGGACATCGCCAAGCGCATCTTCCAACTGCACTCCGTCGATCCCGAGACAGGGGAGATCACGCGCCTGAAGTTGACGCGATCGGAGATGATGCCCTTCTTCGCCAACCGTCAAGCCAGTGTCGTGGCGATGGAGGCATGTGGTAGTTCGCACCACTGGGCACGGCAGCTTCGACAGCTGGGCCATGAGGTTCGTCTCATTGCGACCAAATTCGTGGCGCCGTTCGTGAAGGGCAACAAGAGCGACGCTGCGGATGCGCGAGCAATCTGGGAGGCTGCGCAGCGCCCGGAAATGCGCTTTGTGCCAGTGAAGAGCGAGGGCCAGCAAGCGATCCTGGCGCTGCACAGTATGCGCGACGGGTTGATTAAGGCCCGCACGGCCCAGTTGCATCAGCTGCGAGCCGTCTTCTACGAACTTGGCATTGACCTTCCCGAGGGACGCCATTGGTGCGTAAAGCAATTGCCTGTTGCCTTCGAGCGCCCGGAGGGGAAGATCCCGGCGATGGTGATCGAAGCACTCCGCAGTCAGTTTGAATTGATTCAACTGCTCACTGCGCGAGCCGACGACATCGAGCGCAAACTCGACGTCTACAGGCGATCAGATGAGCGCTGTGAGCGACTGCTTGCTGTGCCCGGTGTCGGATTGCTGACAAGCACCGCCATTGTTGCCGCGGTCGGTGATGCACGCGAATTCCGCTCAGGTCGAGAGTTCGCCGCCTGGCTGGGCGTTGTGCCGCGTCACAGCGGGACCGGCGGGCGGGTGCGCTTGCTGAACATCAGCAAACGAGGAAACTCATACTTGAGGGCAATGCTGATCCACTGCGCGCGCGCAGTCATGGCTCGGCAGAAGGAGCACTCGGCCTGGCTCGAGCGGTTGATGCGAGAACGGCCTTGGAATGTGGCCGTCGTCGCACTGGCCAACAAGCTGGCTCGCACGATCTGGGCGATGCTCGCGCACGAACGAACGTACCTTCACAATGGCCGACCGGTCGTGACTGCATAACTGGAAAACAGCGCCCAGACAGCTAAGAGTTTAGGCAGCGCGATCAAGGTGTGATGGCTGAATAGGTTGGACCGGGAGAGGCGAAGCCTGAATTTGCTCGGGAGCGAAAAGCTCGTACCGAAGAAGAGGCCCCTCTCAGCGAATTCCATCAGGGCCAGCAGGCAGCGCCTGCAGCAACAGGCCGGATATAAGACTGCAGCTCGACCGATGCGGCTAACCACACATGCAAAGCGCTTGCGTCTTGGGGGGCGTCCATATAAGAGCAGATGGTTGCGATCCTGCGGGAGGCCGAGAAGACTTCGGTGGCCGCCGCGGCCAAGAAGAACAAGGTCAGCGAGCAGACGATCTACGCCCGGCGCCAACACTTCAACGGGATGGAGCCGAGTGACGTGAAGCGTCTGAAGGCGCTGGAGACGGAGAACGCGAAGCTCAAGCGGTTGCTGGCCGAGCGCGATCTCGAGATCGACCTGATGCGCGAGGTCAATCGGCGAAAGTGGTAGCGTAAGCTCCCCTGACCGGTAGACATTCGCAAGTGGACTTTTCTGGCAGGATTTGCTGTCGGGGGAAGTCCGATGAAGAAGACGAAGTTCAGCGAATCGCAGATCGTGGCGATTCTTCAGGAAGGCGACGCGGGGCTGCCGGTCGCGCAGATCCTGAGGAAGTACGGGATCAGCCAAGCCACGTACTACAACTGGAAGTCGAAGTACGGCGGGGCGTCGGTGCCCGAGCTCAGGCGCCTGAAGGAGCTCGAGCTCGAGAACGCCAAGCTCAAGCGGATGTACGCCGACCTGGCCCTGGAGAACGCAGCGATCAAGGACGTTCTGGGTCGAAAGCTCTGACGCCGTCCGCCAAGCGCGAAGCGATCCGGATCATGACCGAGGAGCACAGGGTCTCGGTGAAGCGCGCTTGCCAGGCAGCCCGGCTCTCGCGGGCGGCGTACTACAGGCCGGAGACAGACCGAGGGGCCCGCGATCGGGAGGTGATCGAGGCGTTGAACGAGATCGTCTCGAAGGAGCTGCGCTGGGGGTTCTGGAAGTGCTTCGATCGGCTGCGCCAGATGGGCAAGCCGTGGAACCACAAGCGGGTGCACAGGGTGTACTGCCAGATGAAGCTGAACCAGAAGCGGCGCACCAAGCGGCGGCTGCCGACGCGGCCGCGACAACCGTTGATGGCGACCCAGGTGATCAACGCGGTGTGGGCGCTCGACTTCATGCACGACACGCTCTACAGCGGGCGCACGTTCCGGACTCTGAACGTGATCGACGAAGCCGACCGCGGCTGCCCGGGGATCGACCTGTCGACGAGCATCCCGGCGGCACGAGTGATTCGCTTCGTGGAGCAGTTGATCGAGATCCACGGCAAGCCGGCGGCGATTCGCTGCGACAACGGTCCGGAACTGACCAGCTACGACTTCACCGAGTGGTGCAAGGCCAAGGACATCGAACTGCGCTTCATCCAGCCGGGCAAGCCGGACCAGAACGCGTACATCGAGCGGTTCAACCGCACCTACCGCGAGGAGGTGCTCAACGCCTACCTGTTCGACTCGATCAGCGAGGTGCGGGAGATCACCGACGACTGGCTGGGCCGATACAACGAAATCAGACCGCACGACGCGCTGGGAAGCCTGCCGCCAGCGCGCTACCGCGAGCGTCTGCTCGCGGCGGAAATTCCACTCTAGAACTGTCTACTTGACGGGGGAGCTTACGCGACCAAGCCACGTAGTGGCGGCGATCGTCCGCCGGCAGGTAAATGCCGTCGGTCTTGTGGTTCGTTGTGATGACGACGCCCATCACGTTCATCACGTAGTGCTCGCGTAGGTGCTTTTCGTCCACGCGGATCACGTCGGGCGGCGCGGCGATGTACGCCTTGCTGTGGTCGTAGAACGCAAACCGATCCAAGTCTCCGAGGTCGCGCGCCTCGGATACCCTCACGATGACGGCCTTCGCCCATCCGTTGAACCGGCCCATCATCTGGCCTGGACTGATCTCGTGGGTATTCCACTCGCCGACAGCCGCTTTGACCGGCTCGAGCAGCGTGTCTTTGCCGATGCCTTGCTGCCCGCCGAAGACGAGTGCGTGGTTCACCTTGACGCCCGGCTGCTGTACCCGCTGCGCAAGCCACAGGACGATGTGCTCCCAGTCGTCGGGGTAGATGAGGCGCAGGTGATCGAGCCGGGGAGCACGTCCGACGGGTCGCCGTGCAGCGGCATCGGTGGCCGGTAGAGGTTGAACACTCGCGCGCCCGGCTCCGGTATCCATCCACCCGCGTCGATGTGCTTGTTCTCGATCACCTCGGCCTCGCCCGGCGCCCACGTCATCTGGTGCAAGGGACGCATCTTGGCGAGCCAGGCGGCTGGCGCCATGCGTTTGGCCGGTTTCATCGGGTCGGCAGGCCAGTCGGCCACGGCGGCGTTCACCGAGGCGCCGGGCCACAGCTCGCGCGTGGGCGCATACAGGTACTGCCCCCGCGGCAGGTAGCAGTAGAAGTCCTCCAGCCGGCGTGCGGTCGCGTCTCGCGTCGCGTCCGTTTCACTCACCATCTCGGCGGCCTGGCGAAGCAGATCAGCATCGACATGCGTCATGCCTTCGCCCCCATCGTCGTGACGTGATCGAGGAACCGGAACAGGTGCCCGATCCCGCGGCCCTCGCAATGGCCGTGAAAGCACTTGAAGGCGCCCACCATGTTGTTCTCGGGCGCCGGCTCGCGATACGCGCTGCCGGTCGTGACGCCCCCCGAGTGTTCATGCGACCAGGGACAGGTGATCGCGTGCCAGCCGTCGCCCAGCGGCGTCTGGTACATGCCGAGGCCGTGCAGCCGGCCGAGTACGTCGGGCAGCGGCGCGTCGCGCGGCACTCGCGTCGTCCGGGCCGGCGGTGGCGCCAGATCCAGCCCGTAGGCCTCGGCGATCTCGTCGGCCTTGTACGTCAAGTGCTCGCGCACCTCGACGACGCGATGCAGCCACGGCCCCAACTCGCGCGGCTTGTTGTTCGTACCCTCGGGGAGCCGCCCGTAACGGGTCACGCCCTTCATGCCGGGGTCGCGCCCATCGGTGGCCAGCCCGGCCGCGACCATCCGCTCGACCAGTCGCTCGGCGAGGTCGCGATCGGCGATCGGCGGGTCGAGTTTTAGCCAGCCCTGGCAGTTGCCCGGACTCGTCTCGACCATGACCGTGAACGGCAGCGCGATCGAGCGCTCGGGAACCTTCGTGCCGATGTCGTCGAACATGACCATGTGCATGGCGGAGAAGTTGACCTTGCGACGCCGATAGCGGCCCCCAGAGGCGAGGAACGACGAGACAGCTACGTAGGTGTTGCCGACGCTCGGAACACCGCCGAGACGCCGCACTGGCCAGCCTGCCCAAGCGCCCCGCTCGACCTCGGCCGGCGGACTGCTGAACGCCGTCACCCAAGGCAGCGCGCCTTCGGGCAGCTTGGCGAACATCAGACGGATGAACTCAGCGTTCGTCACCGCACGCCCCCGCCTCGCATCCAGCGGTTGATTCAGCTCGGCCAGCGCGCAGGGCGATCTGCGATGCGACCCCGAGAACGCGACGAAGCTCGGCCACTGGCCACGCGAGCCTGCCGTTGATCCGAAGGGGGCGCAGCGCCCCGTTCTCCAGGCACGCCCAGACGCGCAAGGTCTGCGGCTGGCGGTTCAGATGGTAGGCCGCGCAGTCGGTCGGAACGACCGCGCGGGTCTCCAACTCGAGCGGCGGGAAGCGCTTATCCACTTCCGCCTTGTGTTCACCGTTCATGTGACCATCGCCGAAGAATCGTCAACGGCACCATCTCACGGTGAATGCCCTCGAAAGTCGAGGAAAGGTCGGGGTCTCAAATCATGAGATTAATGACCTTGATCGGATCAGAACGGCAGAACCTGACGGGCGACCGCGTCAACGATTTCGCGATCGAGTCCAAGGTCAATGGCGCACTGGTCGACCGCATCCAGCCACACCCCGACGAAAGGGTCCGTGTGCCGTGATTGCCTACCACCCTCCGATGAGGTACGCGCTTGCTTCACGGCGTGCTTGATCTGTTCAATCAGCCATCTCATCCGACGCTGAATCGTGGTCTGGGAACACCCGTAGGTTTCCGCGAGCGACGCTTGGATCCACTCACGCTTTTCGCCCGATGCGAGCAGCCGCGCGATCTCTTGGTTCAACTCTGCCCTCTCGGCGTCGGTCAACTTCCCTCCGGAGCCGGACGGACGGCCACTGCGTGCCCGCGTGAGGCCTAGCGCGATGAATGTCTCGGTGGAGGCGAATGCGTTGCCGGCAGGACGCCGACGGATCGCTTCTTTCAATGCTTCCGCCACGTAAATAGCAACGCGGTGGTCGATCGATTCTCGCGCGACCGCGCGACTGATGAAGTAGTCAAGCAGTCGGAGTGCGACTTCGGGGAACTCACCTGACCTCGCTTGGTCGATCATCTCGTCAGCACAGTCATGCACCAGGCGGTTCAGCCGCTCGCGAGGCGCCTCAGTCTTATCCGTCGCCATATGTCTTGCTGCCCCTTCCCGTCGGTATAGGCGTGGGCGTGGTTGGCCTACCGTGTGTCCGTGCCGCCCACCACACGCAGCGTCGCGGACCTATCCTGCGCGATCTCGCCCTGCGGCGGCTCGATCCCAGCCTCGGTCAGGATCCAGGTCTCGATGCGGACATGCCAGAGTCGCAGCAGATCGCGTGGACGGACCCGGTAGTGCTTCTCCGCGAGCGCACTCGCCTTGTGGCCCTGGATCTGCGCGACGATGCCGACAGGTACCTCGACCCACTCGGAGAGCGTGCCGAAGCTGCGGCGCAGGCCGTGGATCGTGACATGGGGCAGGCCAGCCGCCCGCACCGCCCTGGTGTGCGCCTTGTTCGGGTCTTGGATGCGCCCGTTCGCGGCCCTGTGACTCGCAAATACCCACGGCGAAGGCTTCCGCTTCGCCTGCGCGACGACCGGCCGTCCAGGGCGGATCTTCTTGGGCGCCGGCGGCTTTCTCGTTGCGCGCCTTCAAGTCCCGAAGGAGCGCCGCGACGTAGGGGGTCAACGGGATCGTGCGCTCGTCCTCGACCTTGTCGCCGAGCCGCATTCCCCCCAGCGGAAGTCGATATCCTCCCAGCGCAACGCCATCAGTTCTTCGCGCCGTGCGCCGGTGAGCAGCAGGCATTGGAGATAGGCCGACAAGGTCGGGGAAAGCTTGCGCACTTCCGCGAACCACGCGGCCAGTTGCTCCCGTTGCAGGGCGTCATTCTTCGCTTTCGACTTGCCGACCTTCTCCCGAGTCCGGCGCCCCTTACAGGCGTCCGCCCGCGCAATGTCCCGGTACTCGGGATGCTCGGCGCACCAGTTGATGAAGGCGCGCAGAAGCCGGAATCCGAGCGCCGCCCGCGCCGGCCGAGTCCTCGTCTCGTTGGTGACCCATTGTTCCACGGCCGCGGCGTCGATCTCCGCCAACGGGCGGGCCAGAAGTGCTCGCAGCGGCCCGGGCTTCGTGATCTTCTCCTTCGACCGCCTGCGCTCCTTGCCACCCGCGTCCACGAAGGCCAGGTGATCGACGTAGCTACGGCCTCGCCAATGCGGTCGGCGCTCCTTACAGTAGGCAGTCCATGCTTGGAGGCCCGACAGTTCCAGACGCAGACGTGCCGCCTTCGCGTCGGCTCGCTGCTGAGCCTGCTCGGCAATCAGCCCTGCCTTTTCCAACCGAGGATCGACGCCTTGGCCCACCATCCGCGCGAGCCGTTGCGCCTCGTCGTCCGCGGCAGGAGCCAGTGGTCGGCCATTCTTGTCCCGCGGCGCGCGAATCTGCATCGACGCCGGCCCAATGGTCATTCGGATCGTCTGCCGGCCGAGCTTCGATTCGTAGATGAACGACTTGATGCCGGCGGCCGTGACCCGAAGCCCCAAGCCTGGCTGGTCGGTATCGCGGTAGATCGCCTGCTGCTTGCCCGGCGGACACACCGCGCGGTCCACGCTCGCGCGCGTGAACCGAAACCGCTGCCGCTCGCCCGTCTCAGCACTCCTCGCCACGGCGCCCTCGAATCGTCTGGATGTTCGTACAGGCTTTGTCCGTGTAGCCACCATGTAGCCACCGTGACCGCATCAAGATCAACATTTCGAAATATACGCTGAATCGCGGAGAGGCGCACCAATGCTTGTTTCCCGAGGGAGCAGGGGATCAGATCAACGCTTCGGAATACCGTGGAAACTGCATTCCATCGGACTTTTAATCCGTTGGTCGCTGGTTCGAATCCAGCACGGCCTACCAACATCTTCAAGGGCTTGGCGGTGACGTCAGGCCCTTCGTGTTTGTCGCCGCCGAATGCTCACCGCCGGCGACGGGTTCATCCCGCCGCCAGCGCCGAGAGCCACTCCCCCGCTTCGGTGAAGGGCTTCCTGCTGCGCTCGGCACGGCAGCGGACGTACGCGCCCTCGATCGACGTCAGCACGAGGCTCGCGAAAGATCGCGTACGCTTCGCGTCGCCGAGGTCGAAATGCGCGGCGATGCAGTCGACCCAGCGGGTGCACGCGCCAGCGAGCACGGGCTGCAACCGGACGACGTCCGCATCGAGATCGAGGCTGACCGCGCCGACGGCGCAACTCCTCAGGTAGCCGGCCTCCTCGACGCGCCTGGCGAACGCGGCGAACAGGGCGCGGACCTTTTTCCTCGGGCGCCTTGCGGCTCGAGAGCGCGGCGTCGATGAAGCCGCACACCCGTTGCGTGTAGACGGCGAGCGCCTCGGCCGCGAGCGACAGCTTGCCCTCGGGGAAGAAGTAGTAGACCGAGCCCTTGGGCGCGCCGCTCTCGCGGACGACCTCGTTGATGCCGGCGCCGGACAGGCCGGAGCCGCGCATCAGCGAGATCGCCGCCTCGATCATTCGCTCCCGGCTGTCGTTCGCGTCTGCCGCCTTGCGCGCCATCGCTTGATTAATTATGTAGACTGGTCTATATATTAGCACGTTCCGCTTCGCCGGGGAGGCCGCCATGAACGTCGATGCCGTCGAGTCCCCGCACGACCTGGCCACCATCGAGCGGCAGCGGCGAGTCGACCTCGCCGCCTGCTACCGGCTGGTGGCGCTCTACGGCTGGGACGACCTCGTGTTCACGCACATCTCGGCCCGAGTCCCCGGCCCGGAACACCACTTCCTGATCAACCCGTACGGGATGCTGTTCAGCGAGATCACTGCGTCCAGCCTGGTGAAGGTGGACCTCGACGGACGCAAGGTCGACGACAACCCGCACGGCGTGAACCCGGCAGGCTTCACGATCCACAGCGCGGTGCACGCGGCGCGCGAAGGCGCGACCTGCGTTCTGCACACACACAGCGTGAACGGGGTCTCGGTGGCGGCGCTGGAGGACGGCGTGCTGCCGCTCTCGCAGCACTCGATGTTCGTACTGGCGTCGCTGGCGTATCACGACTACGAAGGAGTCGCCCTGGTCGACGCCGAAAAGCCGCGCCTAGTACGCGACCTCGGGGACAAGCGCTACCTGATGCTGCGCAACCACGGACTGCTGACGGTCGGTCGCAGCGTCGCCGAGGCGTTCGTGGCGATGTACATGTTCGAGACCACCTGCACGATCCAGGTGCGCGCCCAGGGCTGCGGCGGGACGCTGCGGCGAATCGGCGCGCCGATCCTCGAGGGCGCGCCGGCGCAATGGGACGCCGTCACCCGCGGCACCGGCGGCGGCCTGGCATGGCCGGCACTGCTGCGCCGGCTCGATGCCATCGAGCCGGGCTACCGGCGCTGACGCGGCCGCGCCCCGGGTGCGCCGCGCCCGGACGGGCGCCGTGCCCAGGCGTCGGCACCCGGGCTGCGCTTGCAAACCGGCCGGGCTTTGGCTACAAGGTACGAGGGCGTGGCAGCGGACGGATCGGCGGTGGCGCGACCGCGTTGCCGGTTCCGTGCCCGGGGAGTCCCGTCGATGACCGAGGTCTGGCTGTTCCTTCACTTCGTCGGCGTCGTCACCTGGATCGGCGGGATGGTGTTCGCGCACTTCTGCCTTCGCCCCGCCGCGCTCGCGACGCTGCAGCCGCCGCAGCGCCTGCCGCTGATGGCCGCTGCGCTCGGGCGCTTCTTCGCGCTGGTGGGCGCGTCGCTGGTGCTGCTCTGGGGCAGCGGGCTCGCGATGTTCGCCGGGATCGCCGGCTCGGGCGGCAAGCCGCCATTGTCCCGGAACCTGATGGCC
Source organism: Burkholderiaceae bacterium (assembly GCA_027493945.1). GTDB lineage: Bacteria > Pseudomonadota > Gammaproteobacteria > Burkholderiales > Burkholderiaceae_E > Zeimonas. Next base: position 3,125,214 of record JAOSJU010000001.1, read on the forward strand.
GCGATCGCCGCGGTGATGACGCTGGTGTTCCTCTGGATCGCGCTGCGGCTGCATCCGCGCATGCGCAGCGCGGTCGCGGCCTCCGGGTGGCCGAAGGCCGCTGCCGCGCTCGACGCGATCCGCCGCCTCGTGGTTCTGAATCTCGCCCTGGGCTTCCTGACCATCGCGGTCGCGACGCTGGGCCGGCTGGCGAACTGATCGCCGCTCGAAGCGAGGCGCGCGCCCCGCGGCACTACAGCTGGAACCCCACCGACCGCACGATGCCCTCGAGCACGTCGCGCCCCCACGAAGGCGCCCGCGCCTCGTAGGCGCCTGACTGCTGCGCCTGCGCGTCGATCCACTCGGCGATCCAGGCGATCTCCTCCGCGCCGTAGAAAGCCGTCATCAGCTCGAAATTCACGAACAGGCTGCGCCCGTCGAGATTCGCCGAGCCGCAGAGCGCGAGCTGCGCGTCGACGACGACCGCCTTCGCGTGCAGCATCGCCGGGTACAGCATCACCTGCGCGCCGGCGGCGGCCAGCGCGCGCAGCGCGCGCTCGCGCGCCCAGTCGGCCATCCAGTGGTTCGAGCGCTTCGGCACGACCAGCGTCAGGCGCACGCCGCGCCGGCACGCGATGCACCAGGCCGCCAGCAGCGCGTCGTCGGGGATGAAGTACGGCGTGACGGCGAGGATGCGCGCGCGCGCGTGGTAGGCCGAGGCGAGCAGCAGCGCGTGGACCGTGTCGTCGGCGTAGTCCGGCCCGCTGGGCACCAGCTGCGCGGACGGTCCGCCGTCCACGCCGGGCGGCGGGGCCGCAGTCCGTGCGGCACGCAGCGACTTGCCCCAGGCGGCAGCCCAGTCGTGGTCGAAGGTCTCGTGCGCCTGCGCCGCCAGCGGCCCGCGCACGACGAAGCTCAGGTCGCGCCACGCCGGCCACCCGGGCGCGTCGACGAAGTATTCCGCCGCAAGGTTGCGCCCGCCGCTCCAGACGCACTCCCCGTCGGCCGCGACCAGCTTGCGGTGGTTGCGCAGGTTGGTGCGGCCGCGCACCGGATTGCGCAGCACCGGCATGAACCAGCGCACCGGAACGCCGCCCGCGCGCAGCTCGCGCGCGAGCCGGCGTGAGGTGCGCAGGCCGCCGATCGCGTCGAGCAGCACCCGCACCTGCAGTCCGCGCCCGGCGGCGCGCACCAGCGCCGACGACACCGTGGCGCCGACCGCGTCGTCGGCGAGCACGAAGGTGCTCAGGTCGACGCGCTCGCGCGCGCCGTCGATCAGCGCGACCAGCTCGCGCAGCGATGCCTCGCCGTCGGCCCGGAACGCGACCGAGCGGTTTCGCACCGGCGACGGGACGCCGAGCGCGGCCAGCAGCGTCAACGCCCAGTCGGGGCCCTCGGTGCCGGCCGCCAGCGGTGCGCGCGGCGGCGGACGCCGCCGCGCGCGAGCGAGCTTGCGCGTGCCGAAGATCAGGAACAGCGGCGTGCCCAGGTAGGGCAGCAGCGCGATCGACATCACCCGGGCGATCGCGGCCGACGGATGCCGATGCTGCTGCCCGATGCGGGTCACCATCACGTAGATCAGCAGCCCGACGAAGACGAAGGCGCCGTGCTCGAGCGGTGACAGCGAGAGGGGCCAGTGCATGGCGGCTGCGCGCGGGTGGTCGGCGCGGCCAACATAGCACGAGCCCGGGCCGCGCGGGGCGATGTGCCGGCGCGCGCAGCCGCAGTGGCCGGTCCCGCGCGGGTTAGCATCGCGCCTGGCGCAGCGCCCGGAACCCGGCCGAACATGGAGCCTTCCCGCAACATTCCCCGAACCGTCTGGGTGCTCGGCAGCGTGAGCCTCTTCATGGACATGTCGTCGGAGCTGATCCACGCCGTGCTGCCCGTCTACATGACCGCCGTGCTCGGGCTGTCGGTGCTCGCCGTCGGCATCGTCGAGGGCATCGCCGAGGCCACGGCGTCGATCTCGAAGGTGCTGTCGGGATACGTGTCGGACCGCTTCGCGCGGCGCAAGCCGCTGGTGCTGCTCGGCTACGGGCTCTCGGCATTGACGAAGCCGATGTTTCCGCTCGCCGACGGCGCGATCGGCGTGGTCGCCGCGCGCTTCGCCGACCGCCTCGGCAAGGGCATTCGCGGCGCGCCGCGCGATGCGCTGGTCGCCGACGTCACGCCGCCCGGGCTGCGCGACGCCGCCTACGGGTTGCGCCAGGCGCTCGACACGGTCGGCGCGTTCGTCGGCCCGCTGCTGGCGATGCTGTTCCTCTGGCTCTGGGCCGACGACCTGCGCGCGGTGCTGTGGGTCGCCGTCGTGCCGGCGTTCGTCGCGGTGGCGCTGATCGTCGCCGGCGTCGAGGAGCCGGACGACACCGCGCAGGCCCGCGATCGCCGCGACCCGATCCGCCTGGCGAGCGTCGCGGCGCTGCCGCCTGCGTTCTGGCGCCTGATCGTGCTCGCGGCGCTGTTCGCGCTGGCGCGGGTCCCGGAAGCGTTCCTGGTGCTGCGCGCGCAGGAAATCGCCCTGCCGGTGCTCTGGATCCCGATGGTGATGATCGCGATGAGCGCGGTCTATTCGGTCGCGGCGTACCCGGCCGGCGTGCTCGCTGCGCGCTTCGGACGCCGAGCGCTGCTCGCCGCTTCGCTGGCCACGCTGGTGGCGGCGCAGGGCGTGCTCGCGGCGTGGCCGGGCAGCCTCGGCCTGTGGGCTGGCGCCGGGCTGTGGGGCCTGCACATGGGGCTGTCGCAGGGCGGCCTGTCGGCGGCCGTCGCCGCGGTCGCGCCGCCGGCCAGCCGCGCGACCGCGTTCGGCGTGTTCCACTTCGTGACCGGGGTGTTCCAGCTCGCCAGCGGCGCGGCCGCCGGCTGGCTCTGGTTGCGTTTCGGCAGCGCGATCGCGTTCGGTTCGGGGGCGGCGTGGGCACTGCTGGCGCTGGCGGTGCTCGCCACTGCCCTGCCCCGCGCCGGCGCGGCCGAGCCGCGCGGCCGGCCTTGAGCCGGCGCGCTTCGCGCGCGCAGGTGGCCCGTCAGCGCACCTTTCCGAGCAGCACTTCGACGTTGCCGAGCAACTGATCGAGGTCGGCCTGGCGGCCCTTGCCGTCGCGCATCTTCGTGGACAGTTCCTGCTCCATGAAGCAGACCGTCATCCGCACGTAGGCGCTGTCGAGCGCCTTGCGCACGGCCGAGATCTGCTGGGCGATCTGCATGCAGTCCTCGCCCTCGTCGACCATCCGCTGGATGCCGCGCAGCTGGCCCTCGGCGCGGCGCAGCCGGTTGAGCAGGTCGGTGCGCGACGCCTCGTCTTTCAGTACGGTCATGGTGCAGGAGCCATTCGTGGAATTCACCGCGATTGTCCTCCAGATGCGACGACTTGCGCCACGACCGGCATTTCCGGTATCAGCAGGCGGCGCTGGCGCAGCCCGCGCACCGTGCCCAGGACGAGGCCGGCGATCACCACCGAGGTCGCCGCCAGCGCGAACAGCGCCAGCAGCGCCATGGCCGGGCCGCCGCCGTTGGCCGGGTCGGCGAGCCGCAGCGTCAGCGCGGTGAACGCGGCCAGGGGAAACGACACCGCCCAGTGCGTGATCCCGAACTCCAGCGCGACGATGCGCCGCGCCTGCGTGAGCGCCCAGAGCAGGAAGAACAGCGCCATCCCCCATGCTGCCCACGCCAGCAGCGGCGGCGCCCCGAACTGCAGCGCGTCGAGCCCCAGCACCGCCGGCGGCGCCACCGTGATGAAGACCGTCGGCATCAGCTTCTCGGGCCAGAGGCCCGCCTGCGCGATCCGCACCAGCAGCAGTACCAGCACGATCGGCCAGAACAGCAGGCCGATGCCGGCCTGCGCGGCCGATGCCGCCGGGTAGCCGAGCGGGACGCCCGCCAGCGGCACCAGGACGTTGCCTACGATCGGGACGATCAGCGCGGGGGTCAGCGACGCCCGGGCGAGGCCGCCCGGCTGGTTGCCCTTCCACCACCGCGCCAGCACCCACAGCGTGACCGCGAGCTGCGCCAGGCTCGCGAGCGCCCACAGGACGCGGACGATCGGCCCGGCGCCGACCAGCGCGACCCACAGCCCCACCAGCAGCAACGCCGAGATCGGCACCGTCGCGACGAAGACGTGGCGCACCGGATGCCCGAGGTCTTCCAGCAGCGCCTGCGGGTGCCGCCGCGCGCGCACCGCGGTCAGCGCGAGCAGCACGGCGCAGACCGCGCCCGCGGCGATGGCGAGCGCCATCGACACCGCGAGCGCCGGCTCGCCCAGCTGCGCCACGGCTCGGTGCCAGGCGAACGCGAGGCCGCTCAGCCCCATCACGATCGAGAACCACCCGAGCGCGAGGAACTGCAGCGGCGAGCCGGGCGCGGCCATCGCGGATCGCACCGGTGTCAGCGCGCGCAGGTCGAGGGCGTGTCGGGCACGCCCAGCTTCTTCAGGATCGTGCCGAGCGGGCACAGGTTGCTGAAGCCGAACTGGAACAGGTTCAGGCCGACGAACGCGGTGACGGCGAGAAACCACTTCGAGACGAACAGCGGGCTGCCCTCGACGCCCAGCGCCAGCGAAACCAGGATGAACGAGCCGGCGAAAATGCGGATCATGCGTTCGACGTTCATGTGAGACTCCATTCAGGGTTGGCAAGGTAAAGGGAAGGAAAAACCGTCAGGCGGCCTCGTAGCGCTTGCGATAGAGCGCGTAGAACAGCACCGGGATCACCACCAGCGTAAGCAGCGTCGACACCAGGATCCCGAAGATCAGCGCGACGGCCAGGCCGTTGAAGATCGGGTCGTCCAGGATGAAGAACGCGCCGATCATCGCCGCCAGCCCGGTCAGCGCGATCGGCTGCGCGCGCACCGCGGCCGAACGGATCACCGCGTCGTGGAACGCCACGCCTTCGGCGAGCTGCAGCTCGATGAAGTCGACCAGCAGGATCGAGTTGCGCACGATGATGCCGGCCAGCGCGATCATCCCGATCATCGACGTGGCGGTGAACTGCGCGCCGAGCAGCGCGTGGCCCGGCATGACGCCGACGATCGTCAGCGGGATCGGCGCCATGATCACCAGCGGCATCAGGTACGAGCGGAACTGCGCGACCACCAGCAGGTAGATCAGGATCAGGCCCACCGCGTAGGCGGCGCCCATGTCGCGGAACGTCTCGTAGGTGATCTGCCACTCGCCGTCCCACTTGATCGCGTACTGCTTCCAGGCATCGCCGGGCTGGCGGATCCAGTACTCGCCCAGTGCGCCGGTGCCCGGCAGCGCCGCCTCGGCGAGCTCGGCGCGAATGCCGAACAGGCCGTACAGCGGCGAATCGACGCCACCGCCCATGTCGCCGAGCACGTACTGCACCGGGTGCAGGTCCTTCGTGAATAGCGGCTTGTCGATCACGCCGCGCTCCACGCGCACCAGCTCCGACAGCGGCACCATCTTGCCGTTGGCGGCCTTCAGCGGCAGCGCGAGCAGCGCGTCGAGCCCCACCTGCGATTCGCGCGGCAACTGCAGCCGCACCGGCACCGGGTACTTGCTGTGGCCGTCGTGCAGCCAGGCCGCGTCGACCCCCGAGAGCGCACCGTGCACCGTCTGCGCGATCGTCGCCACCGGAATGCCCAGCGCCTCGGCGCGCGAGCGCTGCACCCGAAGGAACGCGCGCGGCGCATCCTCCTTCACCGTGGTGTCGATGCCCACGATGTGGGCGGTCGCGTCGAACGCGCCCGCGATGCGCGTGGCCAGCTCGCTGCGGCCCGCCTCGTCGGGCCCGTAGACCTCGGCGACGATCGGCGAGAGCACCGGCGGGCCGGGGGGCACCTCGACCACTTTCAGGCGCGCGCCGTGGCGCGCGGCGATGCCGTCGAGCTGCGGGCGCAGGCGCGACGCGATCGCGTGGCTCTGGTCGTCGCGATGCGCCTTGTCGACCAGGTTCACCTGCATGTCGCCCAGCTCGGCCTCGGCGCGCAGGTAGTACTGGCGCACCAGCCCGTTGAAGGTGATCGGCGAGGCGGTGCCCGCGTAGCCCTGCAGGTCGCGCACCTCGGGCTGCCTGGCGAGAAAGGCCCCCAGCTCGTGCAGCACGGCGGTGGTGTCTTCCAGCGGCGCGCCCGCCGGCATGTCCACCACCAGCTGGAACTCGCTCTTGTTGTCGAACGGCAGCATCTTCAGCACCACCCACTGCACGGCCACCAGGCCCACCGACAGCGCCATCGCGCCGACTACGCCTGCGGCGAGCAGCCAGCGCTTGCGCGCGCTGCGCAGGAAGGGATCGAGCAGCGCGACGAACACGCGCTGCAGCCGGCCCGCGGCGGCCGGCGCGGCCGCGCCCTCGCCCGCGGCGTGCTGCTTCATCAGCTTGAGCGCCAGCCACGGCGTGACGGTGAACGCGATCGCCAGCGACAGCGCCATGCCCATGCTCGAGTTGATCGGGATCGGGCTCATGTACGGGCCCATCAGGCCGGTGACGAATGCCATCGGCAGCAGCGCCGCGATCACCGTGAGCGTGGCGAGGATCGTGGGGCCGCCGACCTCGTCGACCGCGCGCGGAATGATGTCGACGAGGCGCGCGTGCGGCTCGAGCTGCTGATGTCGATGGATGTTCTCCACCACCACGATCGCGTCGTCGACGAGGATGCCGATCGAGAAGATCAGCGCGAACAGCGACACCCGGTTCAGCGTGAAGCCCCAGGCCCACGACGCGAACAGCGTCGCGGTGAGCGTCAGCATCACGGCGGCGCCGACGATGACCGCCTCGCGCCGGCCCAGCGCGAGGCCCACCAGCAGGATCACCGAGCCGGTGGCGAACGCGAGTTTCTGGATCAGCTTGTTGGCCTTCTCGGCCGCGGTCTGGCCGTAATCGCGGGTCACCGTGGCTTCCACGTCCGGCGGCAGCAGGCTGTTGCGCAGCTCGTCGAGCCGCTCGCGCGCTGCGCGCGCGACGTCGACCGCGTTCTCGCCCGGCTTCTTGGTCACGCCGAGCGTGACGGCCGGATGGACCTGGCCGATCGCGGCGGCGCGCTCGGCCTGCGTCTGCGCCGGCGTGGTCGCCGCGTCGCTGCGTCCCGCGCTGGCGCCCGTGCCCTGCGTGAACCAGACGTAACGCTGCGGCTGCGCGGCGCCCGCCTCGATGCGCGCGACTTCGCGCAGGTAGACCGGGCGGTTGTCGTGCACGCCGACCACCAGCGAGCCGACGTCGTCGGCCGAGCGCAGGAACTCGCCGGTCTGCACCTCGAGCATGCCCGTGCCCGACGGATCGACGACGGTGCCCGCGGGCATCCCCAGGTTGGCCGCGGCCAGCACCTGGCGCAGCTGCGCCAGGTCGAGCCCGCGCTCGCGCAGCCGCGCGGGATCGAGCGCGACGCTCACCACGCGCCCCGGACCGCCGATGGTCTGCACCTCGCGGGTTCCGGGCACGCGCTTGAGCTCGACTTCCATCGCGTGCGCGATGCGCTCGAGCTCGACCGCGGAGCTCGTGTCCCGGCGCCATAGCGTCACTGCGAGCACCGGCACGTCGTCGATGCCCTTGGGCCGGACGATCGGCGTGAGGGTGCCCAGGTCGCGCGGCAGCCAGTCCTGGTTGGCGTTCAGCACGTCGTACAGCCGCACCAGCGCCTCGGTGCGCGGCACGCCCACCTGGAACTGCACGGTGAGCACCGCCAGCCCCGGGCGCGCGATCGAGTAGGTGTGCTCGATGCCGGCGATCTGCGACAGCGCCTGTTCGGCCGGATGCGCGACCATGTTGTGCACGTCGGCGCTCGACGCCCCCGGGAACGGGATCAGCACGTTGGCCATGGTCACGTTGATCTGCGGCTCTTCCTCGCGCGGCGTGACCAGCACCGCGAACACGCCGAGCAGCAGCGCCACGATGGCGAGCAGCGGAGTGATCGCGTTGGCCTGGAAGGCACGCGCGATGCGCCCCGACACGCCCAGGCGCGGGACGGGGGCAGCGTTGCCGGCGCAGTCGTGCGGGTTCATCGGTGCCTGTCCGGCCATCTCAGCGCGCCGCCTCGGCCGGCGCCGGCCTTGCGCCGGCCAGGCCGGCCCTGACCGGGTCGATCGCGACGCGATCGCCGGGCTTCAGGCCCGCGAGCACCTCGACGCCGGCATCGCCGTGATCGGCGCCCACGCGCACCGCCTGCAGCACGAATACCTGCTCGCGCGCGACATAGACGCCGGTGAGCTCGCCACGCCGGAGCACGGCCGTGGCCGGCACCGTGAGCCTTTCGGCCGATCCGCCACCGAAGCGCACGCGCACGCTCTGGCCCGGCACCGCACCGGCTGCCGCACCCGCCGGCAGCTCGAACCGGAACTCGACGGTCTGCGAAACCGGATCCGCGCCCGGCAGCCCGGTGGTCATCGAAGGCGTCACCCAGTCTCCGGAAGGCAGGAGTACCTGCATGCGTTGCGCGCCGCGCGCCAGCGCCTGCTGCGAGGCCGGCACGTAGGCGACCGCCCGGATCGGCTGCGGCGCGTAGACGGTGGCGATCGCGCGGCCGGGCGCGGCGAGGTCGCCAGCCTCGACGTGGGTGGCCAGCACCAAGCCGTCGTACGGCGCGGTCACGCTGGTGAAACTGCGCGCGAGCGCGGCCGGCTGCGGCCGGCCTGTGCCTGCCGCTGGCCCGCCTGCGCGGCACGGAACTGCGCCTCGGCGATGTCGAGCGCCGCCTGGCTGACGAAGCCTTGCGCGCGCAACTGGCGGCTGCGCTCGTATTGCGCCTGCGCGTTCGCCAGCTCCGCCTGAGACTGCGCCACGGCCGCTTCGCTGCGCGCCAGGCCGGCCTGCGCGTCGCGCTCGTCGATGCGCGCGAGCACCTGCCCGGCCCGCACCGCGTCGCCGGCGCGCACCAGCAGCTGCACCACGTTGCCGGACACCTGCGCGGCCACCGTGCTCTGGCGCACCGCCTGCAGCGTGCCGTCGAGCTCCAGCCCGACGCCGACCGCACCGGGCTGCGCGGTGACTGTCGGCACCGTCGGCTGCTGGGCGGCCACGGCTGCCGGCCCGGCCAGCCACGCCAGCGCCGAAAGAAGGACCGCGGTCGCGGGGAATCGGTCTGCGATCATCTGGGAGCCTGTGTGTCCTATATTCATATACCGTGTACGGTATGATCGTCTCATACCCTTGTGGGTATGTAAAGCCTGGCGCGGACGCGTCGGAACTGTCCGGCGCCGCGTCGTATTCCTGCAACCCCCGCGCCCGCTCGTCGGGGATCCGCGCACGGTCATACGGGCCGGGCCGCAGCGCGTGCGAATTGCCATTGCACCGCAGCAATCCCACCGATAGTCTGCGCCAGCATCATCGCCCGAACTTGCTGTCCCGCGCGTGCCCATCCGATCGACACCTGCAATGACCCGCCGCCTGCGCAAGAGCGCGTGGACGCTCGCCCTCTGGACGATGCTGGCAGCCTCGGCGGCGGCGCAGGGCCCCGGCTCGCACGAGGCGGCCATCGCGCTGGCCCGTAGCGGCGATTACGCGAACGCACTCGCTGCGCTCGAGCGCCTGGCGGGCGAGCATCCCGACGACCGGCGCATCGCTTTCGACCGGATCGTCGTGCTCGGCTGGGCCGGCCGGGACGCGGAGGCACTGGCCCGGGCTTCCGGGCTCGATCTGGCCGGCGCTCCCGCGTACGTGCTCGAAAGCATCGGCCGCTCGGCGCGGAACCTGAAGCGATTCGACCTCGCCGAATCGGTCTATCGGCGCTCGGTCTCGGTGCATCCCGGGCGCCAGGAGAGCCGGATCGGGCTTGCGCTGACGCTGGCCGATCGCGGCCGGCACGAGGAAGCCCGGCGACTGCTCGACGAAGCACTGGCGGCCGTGCCCCGGGGCGCAGGCCGCGCAGCCCTGCTGGTTGCGCAGGCGAACGTGGCCGAATCCGCGGGCGAATGGCCTTCTGCGCTGTCCAGGTACCAGGAAGCGCTCGCGGCCGATCCGCAGTCGAAGGAGGCGCAGGCGGGGCTGATCCGGACGGCCGCCCGCCTCGGCGCACCCGCGCTGGCGGCCGGCTTCGCGGCCCGGCATCCCGGACTGCTGCCGGCCCCGGAAGTCGCCGCGATCGCGGACGACCAGGCCGCCATCGAGATTCGCTGGGGGCGAATCCAGGAGCGCATCGAATCCGGCGAAGCCCGTTTCGCGTGGCTCGACCGCGCGCTGCGACGCAGCGACGCTGCGGCGACGCGGCTCGCCGACGCGCTGCGCGGATCGCCTGCCACGAAGCCTGCCACCGCGCCCGCCACGTTCGGCCCTTCCGAGCGCCGGCTCCTCTCGGACCGGATCGTGGCGCTCGAGCTGCGCCGCCGCCCCGCGGATGCGGTCGCGCTCTACCAGGACATGCGCGAGGCCGGCATCGAGGTGCCGGTCTACGCAGTGGCTTCGGCAGCCGACGCGATGCTGGCGGTACGGCGGCCCGAGGAGGCGGCGTCGCTGTACCGCGAAGTTCTCCGGGCGCAACCGGACGACTTCGCCGCTTCGCTCGGCCTGTTCTTCGCGCTGGTCGAGAGCGAGCACCTCGACGAAGCGATCGCCCAGGCCGATACGCTTGCCGCGCGCACGGCGCCGTTGCGCGGGCAGCACCGCGGCAACGCGGACGCCGTCACCGCCCAAACCCTCGGGGTGCTCGGCCGCGTCTTCGGCGACCGCCTGAACGACGCCGAACCCAGGGCGTACGCGCTGCGCGACGCATATCCCTACAACGCCGGGGTCCGCGAGGCATTCGGTTCGACCGCGTACGCGCGCGGCTGGCCTCGCCTGGCCGACGAGGAGTTTCGCCGCGCGCTGGCCGCCGATCCCGGTAACGCCGGACTGCACGCCGAACGCGTCGCGCCGCTGCTCGACGTGCACGCGTGGGCCGACGCCCGGGCACAGCTTGGCGAAGCCGTCGACCGTCGCCCCGACGACAGCCGGGTGGTCCGCGCGCAGGACCTGTGGGACGTGCATCGGATGCGCGAACTCGTGCTGACTGCCGGCTTCGGGCGATCGAGCGATGCCACGCCCACCGGGACGGACGACTGGCGGCTGGACGCCCGTGTCTACACGCAGCCGCTCGCCGATCGGTGGCGCGTGTTCGCCCAGAGCTCGATCGCGCACGCCGAGTTCGCCGGCGACGCCGTGCGCTGGCACCGCGAAGGGCTCGGCGCCGAGTACCGGGCCCGCGATCGCAGGTTGACGGCAGCGCTGACCGGCGGCTCGTCGGGACGCACCGGAATCGAAGCGAGCGGGACCCGGCAGTTCGGCGACCACTGGTCGATCGAGCTGCTCGGCAGCAGCGTTTCGAGCAACCTGCCGATGCAGGCCTGGCGCGCCGGCGTGCGCGCGAACGAAGCGGCCGCCACCGTGCGCTACGCGGTGAACGAGTCGCGCAGTTTCGCGGCGGGCGCGAACCGCCTCGGATTCAGCGACGGCAACGACCGCACCGGCGGCTGGCTCTCCTGGTTCGAGCGCTGGACGAGCGCGCCGCTGTGGCGCTTCGAAACCACGACCTGGCTCGGCGCATCGCGCAACTCCCTCGACGGCGCGCCCTACTTCAACCCGGCGAGCGACGCCACCGCCACCGTCGAGGCGGCAGCGGAGTGGCTCACCTGGCGGCGCTACGAGCGCAGCTTCCGGCAGCGTTTGTCCGCCACGGTCGGCACTTATGCGCAAGAGGACTTCGGCAGCGGCGCAGTGCTCGGCCTGTCCTACGAGCACATCTGGGAGATCGACCGTCGCCTGTACCTGCGCTACGGCGTCGGCCGGCTGCTGCGGCCCTACGACGGCGAGCGCAGCGGTCGAAGCTTCGCGACGCTCGCTCTCGACGGGAGGTTCTGAGGTGAAGCCCGGTTCGCTGCGTCATGGCCTGTGCCTGCTGGCGGCAGCCCTCCTGCCGTGGCTCGCGCCGCCGCACGCGTCGGCCCGCGAGCCGGCCATGGCGCCGGACGCGTTCCTGGCGCTTTCGTACCATGAGATTTCCGGCGACGGGCTGCAGGCGGACGCGCCGGGAGCGGGCCGCTACGGCATCGAGATCTCCCATCTGGTCGCGCAGTTCGGCTGGCTGCGCGAAAACGGCTACCACCCCGTCAGCCTCGCCCGGATCGCCCAGTCCCGCGATGGCGGCGCCCCGTTGCCGCCGAAAGCGGTGCTGCTCAGCTTCGACGACGGCTATGCCGATTTCTACACCCGCGTTTACCCGCTACTGAAGCTGTTCGGCTATCCGGCGGTGATCGCGCTGGTCGGCAGCTGGATGGACGCGCCGGCCGGCGCCATGGTCGACTACGACGGAAGGAAAGTGCCGCGCGAAGCCTTCCTGTCGTGGGCGCAGGTGCGCGAGATGATGGCGTCGGGCCTGGTGGAGGTCGCCTCGCATTCCTACGCGCTGCATCGCGGCGTCACCGCCAACCCCCAGGGCAACGAGCAGCCTGCAGGGGTGGCCAGGATTTACGACGCGGTCACCCGCAGCTACGAGGGCGACGAGGCCTGGCTCGGCCGCATCCGCGACGACCTTCAGCGCAATGCGCGCCTGATCGAGCGCGAAACCGGCAAGGCGCCGCGCGCGATGGTCTGGCCGTACGGCCGCTACAACCTTGCCGCGCAGCGGATCGCGCGCGAGCTCGGCATGCCGCTGATGCTCACGCTCCAGGGAGGCGTCAACGCAGCGGGCGATCCGCTCGACCGGATCCGTCGCATCATCGTCGAATCGAGCCCGAACCTCGGCGAGTTCGTCGACGAGATCGAACGCGTCTGGCCCGAGCCCCCGCAGCGTGTCGTCCACGTCGACCTCGACTACGTCTACAGCGCCGACCCCGACGAGCAGGAGCGCAACCTGTCGGCGCTGCTCGAACGCATCAGGGCGATCCGGCCCACCACGGTCTACCTGCAGGCGTATGCGGATCCGGACGGCGACGGCGAGGCCGACGCGCTGTATTTCCCGAACAGCCAGATGCCGATGCGCGCCGACCTGTTCAACCGGGTCGCCCGGCAACTCGAGACGCGTGTCGGGGTGCGCGTCTACGCATGGATGCCGGTACTCGCATTCCGGCTGCCCGCAGGCCACCCGGCGCGCGACGATCTCGTTCAGGCGGCACACGCCATGGCCGGATCGACCTACCGTCGGTTGTCGCCGTTCTCCGCCCGCGCCCGCGCGGCGATCGCGTCGATCTACGCGGATCTCGGCCGCCATGCGCGCTTCAGCGGCCTGCTGTTCCACGACGACGCACTGATCGGCGACCACGAGGACGACAGCCCATGGGCCCGCGCGGTCTATCGCGACAGATGGGGGCTGCCGGGGTCTGTCGACGCGATCAGGGCCGAACCGCAAGCGGCGGCCGAGTGGTCGCGCCGCAAGCTCGCATGGCTTGTCGACTTCACGCGCGAACTCGCCGCAGCCGCCGAAACCTTCAACGCGCCGCTGAAGACGGCACGCAACCTCTACGCAGCGCCCGTCGTCGATCCGGCGGCACAGGACTGGTACGCGCAGTCGCTGCCGGCGTTCCTGCACGCCTACGACTTCACGGCGCTGATGGCGATGCCGTACCGGAGAGCGCGAAGTCGCCACGGCGTTTCCTCGAATCGCTCGTCGGGGCGGTTGCCGCGCAGCCGCAAGGCCTGGCGCGCACGGTGTTCGAGCTGCAGGCGCGCGATTGGCGTGGCGAACGGCCGGTGGCGGACGACGAACTCACCCGCTGGATCCGGATGCTCGAACTCGCCGGCGCACGCAACATCGGCTACTACCCGGACGACCAGCACGCCGACGCGCCGAGGCTGCGCCGGCTCGTGCCCGCGTTCTCGGTGCGAGCGGTCCCGGAGCCCTGATCGCAATGAACAGCCTGAACCCGTCCGCCATCGCCGAAGCCTTGCTGGCGTTCGTCTTCTACTACCCGCTGTTCATGGCGTACCTGTGGATGGCCGGCGCGCTGTACTACTGGTTCCACTACGAACGCAGGAGCGGCAAGCCGGATGCCCCGCCCGAACTGGACGGGTATCCGCCGGTGGCCGTGATCGTGCCGTGCCACAACGAGGAAGCGCACGTCGTCGAGACGATCGAATGGCTGATGGCCTCGAAGTATCCGCATCTCGAGGTGGTCGCGGTCGACGACGGCAGCACCGACGGCACGGCAGCGGCGCTCGGCCGCCTGGCCGCGCGCTTTCCGGCGCTGCGCGTGATTCATCTGGCGCACAACCAGGGCAAGGCCGCGGCGCTCAACGCGGCCGCCGCGATGACCCGCGCCGAGTTCCTGGTCTGCATCGACGGCGACGCACTGCTCGATCCGTCCGCGGTGCACTGGCTGATGGGGCATTTCCGTTCGCCGCGCGTGGGCGCCGTGACCGGCAACCCCCGCGTGCGCACCCGCTCGACGCTGCTCGGGCGCCTGCAGGTCGGCGAGTTCTCGTCGATCGTGGGCCTGATCAAGCGCGCCCAGCGCACCTACGGGCGCGTGTTCACCGTCTCCGGCGTGGTCAGCGCCTTCAGGCGCAGCGCGCTGCACGACGTCGGCTACTGGAGCACCGACATGCTGACGGAAGACGTCGACGTGTCGTGGAAGCTGCAGACACGGCGCTGGGACGTGCGCTTCGAACCCAACGCGCTGTGCTGGATCCTGATGCCCGAGACCTTCCGCGGTCTCTGGAAGCAACGCCTGCGGTGGGCCACCGGCGGCATGCAGGTGCTGATCCGGAACTGGCACGGGCTGCACGCCCGGAACATGCGGCGCATGTGGCCGGTGTTCACCGAGTTCGTCGTCAGCGCCGTCTGGGCCTACGCGATGATGGGCGTGATCCTGCTCTGGCTGTTCGGCACGGTGCTCGGCATGCCGGTGCCGATCGAGATTCCCACCGTGCTGCCGAACTGGAACGGCGTCGTCGTCGGCACCACCTGCCTTCTTCAGGTCGCCACCGGGATGCTGCTCGATTCGCGCGTGGAGAAGGGCCTGTTCAGGCATTACTTCTGGATGATCTGGTACCCGCTTGCGTTCTGGTTGATCAACGTGTTCACCACGGTGGTGGGCGTGCCCAGGGCGCTGCTTCGTTCCAGGGGAGAGCGTGCACGATGGAAAAGCCCGGATCGCGGACTGCTGCCCGACCGCTGATCATCGATCGGCCCGATCTGCAGTCGACACCGCAGCGCGTCGTGTCGGCCGGCCTGACCGCCTTCTTCTGGGCCGTCTGGGCCTACCTCTGGCTGCCGGTCTTCGCGCTGCTCGGCTGGGCCTTCGGCATCTCACGCTTCTACGAGGAGATGGTGGTCGAGCACGGCGCCAGCGCGCTGCTCGACGTGCTGGGCTGGTACGCGCTCGCGATCGCGCTGCTCAGCGGTTCGCTGGTGATCTGGGCCACGTACAACTTCATCAGGTTTCGCGGCAACGAGCGCCGCGCGACCCGCCGCAGCACCACGATCGAAGAGGTCGCCGCCCACGCCGGGCTCGCACCCGATGCGCTGGGGCGCTGGCAGCAGGCGCGCGTGCTGCGCCTGCGGCACGACGAATCGGGCAGGATCGAGTCCGTCCAGATCGTCCCTGCCCCGCAAGCCGACCCTCTCCCTCTTCATGCCGCAGGAACGGCGCAAGGCTGAAGCCCCGCTGGTATCCTCGCGGCTCGATGACCTCCCCGGCGCCCCTCCCTCGCTGGCTCGGCGTATCGCTGCTGCTGCTGATCGCCGTCTCGTTCGCCAGCAACCACGTCGCCGCACGGCTCGCCTTCGACCACGGCGCGAACGTCGCTACCGCGGTGGCGGTGCGCTCGATGGGCGCGGCGCTGTTCGTGCTGGCGCTGCTCGCCCAGGCACGCGTGGCGCTGCGCATGTCGGCGCCGACACTGCGCCGCGCGATGGGCATCGGCCTGCTCGTGGCGATCCAGAGCCTGTGCCTGTATTCGGCGGTGGCGCGCATTCCGGTGGCGCTGGCGCTGCTCGCCTTCAACACTTTCCCGCTGATGCTTGGCCTGATCTCCTGGGCCGCCGGCGGCGAGCGGCCGTCACGCCGCGCCTTCGTGGCCATGCCGATCGCGCTGGTCGGGCTTGCGGTCGCGCTCGACGTGGCCGGCCTTGCCGGCGCCGCGGCGAGCGCGCCCGAGTCGATGGGCGTCGGCGTCGCGTTCGCGCTGGGCGGCGCGGCCGCGTTCGCCAGCGCGCTCTACCTCACCACCCGCTGGCTGGGCAGCACCGACGGCCGCCTGCGCACGCTGGTGCTGATGCTGGTGGTGACCACGGTCGCGATCGGCGCCGGCGCGCTGGGCGGCCGGTTCGACTGGCCGGGCGACGCCATCGGCTGGACCGCGCTGGCAGCGCTCACCGTGCTCTACTCGTCGGCGATCACCGCGCTGTTCGTGCTGCTGCCCCGGCTGGGCGCAGTGAACAATGCCGCGGTGATGAACTTCGAGCCGATCGCGGCCCTGTTCCTCGGCTGGGTGGTGCTCGACCAGCACGTCGCCGCGATCCAGATCGCCGGCGCGCTGGTGGTGATCGGCGCGATCGTGATGCTGACCACGGGCCGGCGCTGACCACCGGCCGGGACGGGCGAGGCCGGACTCGCCTCTTCCGTGGCCGGCTCGATGCTCATCGAGCGCTCCGTCCCAGGCCCGGCACCGTCCAGCCGCGCGCCAGCGCGAGCAGGCGCAGCCCCGCGGTGACGGCGATTCCCGCCGCGAGCGCCGGCCAGCCCGGCCCGTTGGCGAAGGCCACCGCCAGGAACGCCCAGGCCCCCGCGAACGAACACAGTGCGTACGGCCGGTGATCGCTGAACACGGCCGGCACCTCGTTGCACAGCACGTCGCGCATCACGCCGCCGAACACGCCGGTGACCACACCCATCAGCGCGCAGACGATCGCCGGCTGCCCGGTCTCCCAGGCCATGCCGGTGCCCGAGGCACTGAACAGCCCCATGCCGAGCGCGTCGGCCCAGAGCATGGGCCAGGCCGGCAGCAACGGACGCGCGGCGCGCATCCAGAGCCATCCGATCGCGACCAGCGCGAGCACCGCCCAGACGTAGCCGCTATGCAGCACCCAGAAGAACGGCCGGCGATCGAGCAGCAGGTCGCGCAGCGTCCCGCCGCCGAACGCGGCGAAGAAGGTCACTGCCGACGCGCCGACGATGTCCATGCGCTTGCGCGCGGCCTCGATGAAGCCCGACAGCGCGAACGCCAGCGTGCCGGCGATCTCGATGCCGGACAACAGGGTGCCGACCGTCAGGTTCGCATTCATCGGGCGAAGGGAGTGGGCAGTGGGGATCGGGACGCGCCGTGCGGGGTTGCGGCGCCACGCGATCGTACCGCCATTCGCGCGCGGCAGTCGCATGGCGCCCCTCCGACCGGCCCGATCCGGGCGATTATCATGCGTGCACACTGCCGGCGATTCCCACCGCTCCGATGCCCGACGAACCCATGCTCTCCGCCAGGACGACGACGCAGGCCGACGTGCTCGTCGTCGGCGCGGGCATCGTCGGCGCGGCCTGCGCGCGCAGGCTCGCCGACCGCGGGCTGCGCGTCCTGGTGCTCGAGCGCGAGATCGCGCCGGCCACCGGATCCACCGGCCGCAGCGCCGCGGGCGTGCGCGTGCAGTTCTCCGAAGAGGTCAACGTGCGCCTGTCCGCCGCGAGCATTGCCGAGTACCGCGCGATGCCCGAGGCCGGCTACCGGCCGATCGGCTACCTGTTCTACGTGCCGCAGGCGCAGTGGAGCGCGCACCGCGACGCGGCGCGAATGCAGCAGGGGCTCGGCATGCCGGTCGAGATTCTCGAGCCGGTCGCGGCGACGCGCATCGTGCCCGCCGACGTCGACGGCTACGCGGGCGCCACGTACTGCGCGCTCGACGGCGTCGTCGATCCGCACGGCATCACGATGCATTGGATCGCGGGCGCGCGCGCCGCCGGCGCGACGACGAAGCTGAACTGCGCGGTACGGGCGATCGAGCGCCGCGACGAGCGCTGGCGCGTCGAGGCCGCGACCGCCGGGGGAGCCGAGACATTCGAGGCCCGCTGGATCGTCAACGCAGCCGGCGCCTGGGCCGGCCAAGTCGCGGCGCTGGCCGGACTGCAGGTGCCGGTGCAGCCGGCGCGGCGGATGGTCTACGCGAGCGCGCCGCTCGCGCCGGCGCCGTCTTATCCGCTCACCATCGACCTCGACACCGGGCTGTGGTTCCGTTCCGAGCGCGAGCGCCTGATCTTCGGCCTGGCCAATCCCGCCGACACCGGCTTCGCCGAGGGTGTCGACTGGACCTGGCTCGAGACCGTCTATGAGTCGGCGCTGCGCCACTTTCCGTGGTTCGAGACGCTGTCGATCGATCGGCGCGCGTGCTGGTGGGGCTACTACGAAACGACGCCGGACCACCACCCGGTGATCGGCGAGATGCCGGGCGCGCCGGGCTGGTACAACGCCTGTGGCTTCTCGGGACACGGGGTGCAGCAGGCCGCGGCGATCGGGCGCATCGTCGCGCAGGAGATCGCCGGCGAGCCGGCGTTCATCGACATGGCGCCGCTGCGGATCGGGCGCTTCGCGCAGGGCACCGCGCACGTCGAGCGTCTGGTCGTCTGAACATGGCCGACGACGGCTCGGCCGACCGCGTTGCGACCCGCGCAGCACCGGCGGCGCTCGATGTGGCGCTGGTGAAGACCAGCTCGCTCGGCGACGTGATCCACGCGCTGCCGGTGGTCACCGACATCCTCTCGGCTTTTCCCGCGGCGCGCGTCGACTGGGTCGTCGAGGATTCGTTCGCCGAGCTTCCGGCGCTTCACCCGGGAGTCGCCGCGATCCACCGCGTGGCGATGCGTCGCTGGAGAAAGGCGCCGCTGTCGGCAGCCACGCGCGCCGAGTGGTCGCGCTTTCGCGCGGGCTTTCGCGCCCGCCGCTACGACCTGATCCTCGACCTGCAAGGGCTGCTCAAGAGCGCGTTCCTGGCGCTGCAGGGCCGCGGCCCGCGCGCCGGCTTCGACCGCGCCAGCGCGCGCGAACCGCTGGCGGCGCTCCTCTACCAGCATCGGTTTCGCGTCGACCAGAAGCAGCACGCGATCCGCGCGCTGCGTTCGCTCGCCGCGCAGGCGCTCGACTACCGCGTCGAAGGGCTGCCGCGCTTCGCGCTGGCGCCACCGCCGGTCGCCGGCCTCGCGCAGATGCCGGGCGGGCCGCTCGCACCGGGCTCGATCGTGCTGCTGCACATGACCGCGCGCCCCGAGAAGCAGTGGCCGGCCGGGCGCTGGCGCGCGCTCGCGCAGCGGCTCGACGCGGCCGGCCGCGACGTCGTGGTGCCCTGGGGCAACGACGCCGAGCGCGCTCGCGCCGAGGCGATCGCCGACGGGTTGCCGCGCGCGCGCGTACCGCAGCGGCTGAGTCTCGCGCAGTGCGCCGCGCTGCTCGCGCACGCGCGCGCGGTTGTCGGGCTGGACACCGGCCTCACGCACCTGGCAGCCGCCTTCGAGCGCCCACTGGTGTTCATGGTGCCCGACACGCCGCGCTGGCCCCGGTACCGGGCCGAGCCGTTCTGGCTACCGCAGATGGCGGCGTTCGGGCATGCCGGCGCGATGCCCGAAGTCGACGAGGTGTGGTCGGCGCTCGAACGGCTAGTGTCGTGAGTTGCGACGCGCGGCGGTTCATCGCACGAGCACGAACCGGTATTTCGCCCCCGGCTGCCCCGGGCGCGACCAGGCGAACGGCAAATCGATTTCGCCGGCGACCCCGGCGCCTTCGCCCAGGCCGAGCGACACCGCGCGCTCGCGCAGCCAGGCTTCGTGGCCGGCGCCGGCGATCAACAGCAACGGCTCGCCCGCGACGACCTGCACCGGCGGCGCGCCGGTCGGCCAGGTTTCGACGCGGGCGCGTGTGAAACGCGTCCGAAGCACGCCGGCCATCACGCGATCGGATGCGACGATCGTTCCGCGGCCTTCGTAGCCCTGCGCCTGCAGCGCCTGCGCGAGCGCCGCCGCGGGCTGGTTCAGGTCGCCCGGACGCCCGCGCCAGCCGTCGTAGAACGGCCGCAGCGTGAGCACCGTGAGGAACACGAGCGCGAAGCCGACCAGCACGCGCGCATAGGCGCGAAGACGCGGGTGCCCGTCGAGGTCGGTGCGGCAGCCGAACCAGATCAGCGGCGCCATGCACAGCAGCGGCTGCAGCCAGCGGCCCTTCACGTTGGCGACCCCGCCCAGCACCACCATCGCGGCCAGGAATGCCGCGAGCACCGCGAGGTAGCGCAGCCAGAAGAGGCACTGCGCGCTGCGCGGGCCGGCACTGCGCGCACGCCATGCGTCGCGGCCGAACACTGCGGCCCACACGACGACCAGCACGACCAGCGTGCCGGCGATCGCTTCGACGAGACTGCCGAGCCCGCGCAGCGCGCCGACGACGGCCCCGGGCCGGGCCTCCATTTTCGCCAGCGTTCGCTCGCTGGCCATCTGCCAGTGGTCGAGCAGCCACCATGCGTGCGGCGCGACGACGACCAGCGCTACCACCCCGCTGGCGAGGATCCACGGGCTGCGCGCAACCGCACGCCCCTCGGACCGGCGAGCAGCGCCAGCGCGAGCGCCGCGAAGAACAGCGCGTAGCTGTACTTGGACAGGATGCCCAGCCCGGCGACGAGCCCGAGCAGCAGGTAGAGCGCCGCGCGGGGGCGCTCGACGAGCCGCAGCACGACGAGAATCGTCGCGCTCGCCAGCGTCGTCACCAGCACCGAATGGGTGAGGTCGCGGTGAGACTCCCAGCCGATGTGCGGGATCAGCAGCATGCTGGCCGATGCGAGCAGCGCCAGCCGCGCAGGCATCGCCCGAAGCGCCGCGAGGTACATGAACAGGTAGGTGAGCGCGATGAGGACGTTCTTCAGCAGCGCCAGCGAGAACACCGAGACGCCGGCCAGCTGGAACACGCCCCACTGCAGCCAGGTGTAGAGCGGCGGCTGCGCGCCGTAGCCGGCCGCGAGCCGCTGCGTCCACAGGGCCTGCTCGGCCTCGTCGAGCTCGAGCGCGCCGGAGACCAGCACCCGCGACAGCAGGTGCGCGCCGAAGTACAGCAGCATCAGCAGCAGCAGCTGCCGACCCGACGGCACGGCCGCGGCGCTCCTCGACGTGGCGCCGGCGTTCATCGAAGCGAAGCCCGATCAGTCATCAGTTAACATTGTCCGCATCGCGCCGAGCCTCCCCCATGCCCGATTCCCTCGCATCCGAAGCCGCCGTTGCGCATGCCACCGCCGACCCGGATGTCAGCATTGTCGTCCCCGTCTACAACGAGGTCGACAATCTGTCCGAACTGGTCGAGCGCATCGAACAGGCGATGCGCCCGTCCGGCCGCGCGTTCGAGCTGATCGCCGTCGACGACGGTTCGGGCGACGACAGCGCAGCGACGCTCGCCGAACTTGCCGCCGACCGCCCGTGGCTGCGGCCGGTGCTGCTGGCGCGCAATTATGGCCAATCGAGCGCGCTGCAGGCGGGTTTCGACCGCGTGCGCGGGCGCTATGTCGTCACGCTCGACGCCGACCTGCAGAACGACCCGCTCGACATTCCCGCGATGCTCGAGCGCCTCGATCGCGACGACGGCATCGACATGATCTCCGGCTGGCGCCAGCAGCGCCAGGACAAGGCGCTGTCGCGCAGGCTGCCGTCGGCGATCGCCAACCGGCTGATCTCGCGCAGCACCGGTGTGCACCTGCACGACTACGGCTGCGCGCTCAAGGCTTACCGGCGCGAGATCATCGATCGCATCCGGCTGTACGGCGAACTGCATCGCTTCATTCCGTCGCTCGCGCGCGACGCCGGCGCGCGCATCGCCGAGATGCCGGTGCGCCACCACCCGCGCACCCGGGGGTATCGAAGTACGGCATCGACCGCACCTTTCGCGTGATCCTCGACCTGGTGCTGATCGTCTTCTTCATGCGCTACCGCCAGCGTCCGCTGCACGCGTTCGGCGCGCTCGGACTGTGGCTCGCCGCGCCGGGAGCGCTGATCCTCGCCTGGCTGCTGGTGCTGAAGCTGGGCGGCGAGGACATCGGCGGCCGTCCGTTGCTGCTGGCCGGCGTGATGCTGCTGCTGATGGGCGTGCAACTGGTGGTCGCGGGGCTGGTCGGCGAATTGCTCACGCGCATCTACCATGAGGCGGGCGGCACGCCGCAGTACTTCGTGCGCGAATTGCGTTCCGGCGAGCGTCGGCCCCGCGAGCGGCCAGCCGGGCGCGCGGCGTGAATCGGCCGGCCGGATCCGCGCAGGCGCGCCGATGACGCGCAAGCGCGCGACCGCCTGGGCGCGGGCCGTCGCCGCGCCGCTGCTGGTCGTGGCGATCCTCTGGTGGGCCGATCCGGGGCGTGTCGTTCAAGTGGTCGCCAACGCAAATCCCGCCTGGCTGCTCGCCGGGCTCGCGGCCTCGGCGCTGTCGAACTTCGTGTCGGCGCAGCGCTGGCGTGCACTGGCCGGCTGGCTCGGCCACCGCATCGGTGCCATCGCGGCCGCCGGCGTCTACTTCCGCGCCGTCGCGATCAACGCGCTGCTGCCCGGCGCGATCGTCGGCGGCGACGTCTATCGCGCGGTGGCGCTGAACCACCGTGGCCTGCCGGCGCTCGAAGCGGGCCTGTCGGTGTTCCTCGACCGGCTGAGCGGGCTCTGGATGCTGGTCGTGCTGGGCATGGTGGCCGCTGCCCGGGGCGTTGCCGACACTTCGGCGCAGGCGCTGGTGCCGGCAGCGCTGCGCGCGCCGGGGGCCGGCGCGCTGGCAACGCTGGCCGCATGCCTGCTCGCGGCGCCGGCGCTGGCGATCGTCGCATTGCGCAAGCTCGGGGCTGCGCTGGGCGGCCCCGCGGGGCCGCCCAGCGGCTGGCGGGCGCGGCTCGTCGCCGCCGCGAGGCGGCCAGGTGCCTGGTGTCAGTACGCGCTGCAGATCGTCGCATCGCTGGCGGTGCAGGTGCTGTCGATCGGCGCCTTCGCGCTGGGTGGCCACGCGCTGGGCATCGAGCTGGCTGCCCGGGGCTGGGCCGCCGCGGCAGTGCCCGTGTTCCTCATGGCGACGCTGCCGGTGAGCTTCGGCGGCTGGGGCACGCGCGAAGCCGCGGCCGTGGTCGCGCTGTCGGCGTTCGGCGTGCCGGCCGCGCCGGCCGTCGGCGCGTCGGTGCTCTACGGGCTCTTCGGGCTCACGCAGGCAGCGGCGGGCGGCTTGCTGCTCGCGCGGGATCCGCGGGAGACGCACCGCGCCACAGCGCGGCAGTGAACAGCATGTACATCATGCTGACGTTCGAGCGCAGCAGGTACGACTCGAGCAGGCAGATCGTGATCATCAGCACCGGCACCGCGCGGCGGATCCGTTCGCGCCCGTCGGCCGGACCGCGCCTTCGCAGCGGATAGCCGAGCACCAGCGCGAGCGCGATGCCGCCCGGCACCCCGGCGGCCGTCAGCGCGAACAGGTAATAGTTGTGCGGATTCCAGGCGGGCGCCCATTGCGGCGTGTGGATCGCGTTGACCCGCTCGTACTCCTTCGGATAGTCGCCGATGCCCACGCCGAGCAGCGGATGCGCGGCGTAGATCCGCAGCGCGTTCATCACGTAGACGAGGCGCAGGCTTACCGAGCTCTCGGGCCGCTCCCGGTAATGGAAGAAGGTGTCGACCGCGTCGTCGACCCGGCTCTTGAAGTAGCTGTTGCCGTGGTAGCCGCCGACGAGGACGGCCGCCACGAGCGCGGCCGCCACTGACCCTGCAACCAGCGGGCGGCGCGCAAACCGCTGGAACGCCAGCAGCATGAGCATCGCGAGAAAGCCCACCATTCCGGCGCGCCCGCCCGCGATCAGCAGGTTCAGCGTCGTCGCCGCGAGCAGCGCGCCGTAGACGAGGCGCCGGCGCGGCGTCGCCGAGTCGAACAGCAGGCGGTGCCCCGCGAGGTAGCCGGCCAGCGCCAGCACCGGCGTGTAGAAGATCCGGTCGACGAACGGCGCGGTGTCGCCGGGATCCTTGTTCACGCGGATGCCGCCGGGCAGGCTGGGCCAGTAATGGAGCTTCGCCCAGTTGTAGAACGCCAGCACCTCGCACAGCGCGATCGACGCGAGGAAGGCGGCCACGTAGCGCCCGAAATGCTCGCGCCGCGCGACGCTGAAGTAGAGCGGGAACAGCAGGAAGAACCTGTGCCGCTGCAGCGTCTGCCAGCCCCAGTCGAGGTCGTCGCTCCACAGCAGCGACAGCATCAGCACCCCGTAGCCGCCCAGCACGATCCAGACCAGCGGCTCGGCGGCGAGCTCGCTCAGCTTCCGGCGCAGGCCCCCTTCGACCAGCCACAGCAGCAGCATCACTGCCGACAGCACGTGGGCCGGCGCCACCTGCACCGGGATGCAGAAGAAGACCGCGGCAAGCAGCCACGAATTGGCCAGCGGGATCCGCTCGCGCCATTGCGCGAGGCTCACGCGAACTCCACGCCGCAGGCGGCGAACGCGCGCCGCATGTCCTCGCGCTCCTGCTGCGACTTGAACCGGACGCGCTGCCAGCCGAAGGCGACCACGCGCACGCGGGCCGGATAGATCTGCCGCGCCAGCAGCAGCGACGATGAGCGCACCCCGATCACCGCGTCATAGGGCGTTTGCGCCATGTGCGACTCCAGCGCGCCCGCCGGCTCGATCAGCCGGTAGTCGGGATGCGCGAGATCGTGCGCCGCGTCCTTCGGATGCGGTTTGTAGTCGACCCGCGAGAACCCCTCGGTCGCGAGCCATTGGCGCATGCGCGAGGCCACGTCCGAGACGTCGGTCGGCGACATCAGGCGAAACGCGGCCAGCGGCTGACCGATCACCAGCGCGCGGCGCTCGCCGGATTGCGGCCCGGCCTGCCGGATCGGATCGACGAGAGGCGGCAGCACCTGCACCTTGCCGGGCGGATACTCGTTCGGCAGTCCGTGCACGACGTAGATGCGATCGCAGAACCTGGCATCCGAGCCGATGCGATCGCCGCCGAAACACTGGTAGTCGAGTTCCGGCGCGAACAGCCGCCGCAACCTGCGCGGATACTGCAGCAGGCGCTTGACCAGCGACAGCGGATAGCGGCGGATGCTGAGCAGCCCGTCGGGAAGGATGCGCGCGTGCATCTCGCTCGCGCCGCAGGCCATCGGCAGCCCGCGCAGGAAGTAGTTGATCGCCTCGGTGTCGTAGACCGCACTGTGCAGGATCAATCGTTCGCACGGACCGGCCAGGCCTGCCACCAGCCGGATGTTCTCCCGCAGGCGGCGGTGGCGCCCGAACGCGCCCGGAAGCGGCTCCAGGCGCGGCCAGGCCATGTAGCTGCAGGCATCCCACTCGTCGGCCTCGACCACGCCTTCGAGTCCTGGCTTGTACCACATGAGCACCTGCCGCGCACCACGCTCGAACTCGCCGGCGATGCGCCGGGCCGCGAGGTATTGCAGCGGAGATGCGACGAAGTAGACGGCGACCGTGTGGGGTCGACTCATGCGAATGACTGGCCGGATGGCTGAACGCAGCCGAGATGCTACCCGTTTGCGGCGACGACCTTCCCGTGCGCCGGATCGCCGGCGCGCGAACGGGTGCCAATGGGGCCGACGGGGCCGACCACCCCCTTCGCCGGCCCCGCCTCACGCCGCTCAGCCTCCGATGCCCAGCGCCTTCGCCACGCCCGCGCCGTACGCGGGATCGCACTTCGAGCAGTTCCCGACGTGTCGGCGCTTGATTTCGAGCGGCGCATCGCCCATGGCGCGTGCGGTGTTATCGAACAGCGCCTGCTGCTGCGCCGGTGTCATCAGACGGAACAGCGCCCGCGGCTGCGAGTAATAGTCGTCGTCGTCCTCGCGGTAGTTCCAGTGGTCGGCCGCACCGTCGAGCGCCAGCGGCGGCTCGCGGAAGTCGGGCTGCTCCTGCCACTCGCCGTAGCTGTTGGGCTCGTAGCCGAGAGCACCGCCGGCATTGCCGTCCACCCGCATCGCGCCGTCGCGGTGGTAGCTGTGAAACGGACACTTCGGCGCATTCACCGGAATCTGGTAGTGGTTCACGCCGAGCCGGTAGCGCTGCGCGTCGCCGTACGAGAACAGCCGGCCCTGCAGCATCTTGTCGGGCGAGAAGCCGATGCCCGGCACCACGTTGCCCGGGTTGAACGCCGCCTGCTCGACGTCGGCGAAGTAGTTCTCCGGGTTCCGGTTCAGCTCGAGCACACCGACCTCGATCAGCGGGTAGTCCTTGTGCGGCCAGACCTTGGTCAGGTCGAACGGGTGGTACGGCACCTTCGCCGCGTCCTTTTCGGGCATCACCTGCACGCACATCGTCCAGCGCGGGAAGTCCTTGCGCTCGATCGCGTCGTAGAGGTCGCGCTGCGCGCTCTCGCGATCCTTTCCGATCAATGCCTCGGCCTCGGCGTCGGTCAGGTTCCGGATCCCCTGCTGCGTCGTGAAGTGGAACTTGACCCAGTGGCGTTCGTTGCTCGCGCTGATGAAGCTGAAGGCATGCGATCCGAAGCCGTGCATGTGCCGGTACGAGGCCGGGATGCCGCGGTCGCTCATCACGATCGTCACCTGGTGCAGCGCCTCGGGCAGCGAGGTCCAGAAGTCCCAGTTGTTCCTCGCGCTGCGCAAGTTGGTGCGCGGATCGCGCTTGACCGCGTGGTTGAGGTCCGGAAACTTCAGCGGATCGCGCATGAAGAACACCGGCGTGTTGTTGCCGACCAGATCCCAGTTGCCTTCCTCGGTGTAGAACTTCACCGCAAAGCCGCGGATGTCGCGCTCGGCATCGGCCGCGCCGCGCTCGCCCGCCACGGTCGAGAAGCGCGCAAACACGTCGGTCTTCTTGCCGACCTTCGAGAACAACTTCGCCCGCGTGAATCGGGTGATGTCGTGCGTCACGGTGAACGTGCCGAACGCCCCCGACCCCTTCGCGTGCATGCGCCGCTCCGGAATCACCTCGCGGTCGAAGTGCGCGAGCTTCTCGAGGAACCAGACATCCTGCAGCAGTTGCGGCCCGCGCGGGCCCGCGGTCAGCACGTTCTGGTTGTCGGGTACCGGCGCGCCGCCGGTGGTGGTGAGTTTCTTGCCGGTCATGACTGTGCTCCCTGTCGCCGGAGGTGGAGCAGCCAGTCTAGGCCAGTCAAGTCAATGGATCCAATCGAACGTTACGATGCACCCAATAGACCTCAGCTATGAACCGCGCTCCCTGTGGCGCGGTCAGCAGCCCGCAGCATCCGCCCGATCGCCCACGATGCTGCGGCCAGCCCCATCGCAGCAGTCACGGTGACCAGCGAGCCGTAGCCGGCGCAGCCGAGCGGCGCTCCGCCGTGTCCACTCTCGCCGCCGCGCGAGTCAGGCTCGCATGCCGCCTCGCGCGCCGCGCGACCGAGATGCTCGTCGGAGTAGATCGCCTCGACGCGAAAGCGCTTCGCCGCGTCGCGCGGGAAACCATGCTCGCGGCGCAGCCGTGCGCGCACCGAGGCCAGCAGCGCGTCGCCCTTCGTGCGCGCGAGGTCGTCGCGCCGCAGGCTGCAGCGGATCGGTACGCCCGCCGGCGCCGCCGCAGACGACGATCGGCTGCCGGCGCCGGCGCATGCAGGCGATCAGCGCCGCTTTCTCGCGCGGCGCGTCGATCGCGTCGACGACCAGCGCGCCCTCGGGCACGAGGCGCTCGACGTTCTCCGCAGTCACGAAATCGTCGATCGCGCGCACCCGGCAATCGGGCGAGATGTCGGCGATGCGCTCGCGCATCACGTCGGCTTTCGCCGCGCCCAGCGTCGAGCCGAGCGCGTGCACCTGCCGGTTCACGTTGGATTCGGCAACGTGGTCGAGGTCGATCAGCGTGAGGAGCCCCACGCCCGAGCGCGCCAGCGCCTCGGCCGCCCAGGACCCGACCCCGCCCACGCCGATCACGCAGACGTGCGCGCGCGCCAGCGCCGCCAGCGCACCGCCGCCGTAGATGCGCGCGACGCCGCCGAAGCGCCGCGCGGCATCGGCCATGGCCGGCTCCTCAGAAGGTGCCGGGATACGCACCGCCGTCGATCAGCAGGTTCTGCCCCGAGATCCATCCCGCCTGCGCGCTGCACAGGAACGCGCAGGCCTGGCCGAACTCGTACGGATCGCCGATGCGGCCGGCGGGAATCGTGGCGAGCCGCTTGCGCAGCGCTTCGTCGTAGCCGATGCCCTGCGCCTTCGCCTGCGCGCCGACGATGCTGCGCACCCGATCGGTGTCGTGGAAGCCCGGCAGCAGGTTGTTGATCGTGACGTTGTGCGCCACGGTCGTGCGTGCCAGGCCGCCAACGAAACCGGTGAGCCCGGAGCGCGCGCCGTTGGACAGGCCGAGCACGTCGATCGGCGCCTTCACCGCCGCGGAGGTGACGTTGACGATGCGCCCGAAGCGCCGCGCGATCATCGGATCGACGGTGGCCTTGATCAGCTCGATCGGCGTGAGCATGTTCGCGTCGAGCGCCGCGACCCAGTCGTCGCGCGTGAACTTGCGGAAGTCGCCGGGCGGCGGGCCGCCCGCGTTGGTCACCGAGGATGTCCACCTGCGGGCACGCCGACAGCGCCTCTTCGCGACCCGCCGGCGTCGTGATGTCGCAGGCCACCGCCACGACCGTGACGCCGGTGTCGTCGCCGATGCGCTGCGCCGCCTCGGCCAGCGGCCCCGGCGTGCGCGCGTTGATCACCAGGTTCACGCCTTCGCGTGCCAGCGACAGCGCGCAGCCGTATCCGAGCCCCTTGCTGGCGCCGCAGACGAGCGCCCACTTGCCGGCTATGCCGAGATCCATCTTCGAACTCCTGACCGCAAAACGCGATGGTGCCACGCGCGCGGCGCGCGGCCCGCGGCGCGCCGCGCCCCTCGCGCGAAGCGCCCGTCGGCGGCCGCGGCTCAGCGCTTCCTGCTGCCGCCAAGCAGCGTGCCGAGCACGCCGCGGATGATCTCCCGGCCGAGCGACGAGCCGATCGAGCGCGCCGCGCTCTTGGCCATCGCCTCGATGGCGGAATCCTTGCGGCCACTGCCGGTCAGCACGCCGCCCAGCGCATCCTTCAGCGCACCGCCGATGCCGCCGCCCTCGCCGCCGGCGGCGCCACCCGGCTGGGCCCCGCCCGGCTGGGCCCCGCCCGGCTGTCCTGCCGCCTGCGCGCCGCCCTTCACCGCGCGACCCTTCAGCATCTCGTAGGCCGACTCGCGGTCCTGCGGCTTGTCGTAGATGCCGGCGACGATCGATCCCTGGATCAGCGCCGCGCGCTCGGCATCGGTGATCGGGCCGATCCGCGACGCGGGCGGTGCGACGAACGCGCGCTCGACCATGTTCGGGCGGCCCTTCTCGTCGAGCAGCGACACCAGCGCCTCGCCCACGCCGAGCTCGGTGATCGCCTTTTCGGTGTCGAACGCCGGATTGGCGCGCATCGTCTCGGCAGTGGCGCGCACGGCCTTCTGGTCGCGCGCGGTGAACGCGCGCAGCGCATGCTGGACGCGATTGCCCAGTTGGCCGAGCACCGTGTCGGGCACGTCGATCGGATTCTGCGTGACGAAGTAGACGCCGACGCCCTTCGAGCGGATCAGCCGCACCAGTTGCTCGACCTTGTCGAGCAGCGCCTTCGGCGCGTCGCTGAACAGCAGGTGCGCCTCGTCGAAGAAGAACACCAGCCGCGGCTTGTCGCGGTCACCCACCTCGGGCAACTGCTCGAACAGTTCCGACAGCAGCCACAGCAGGAAGGTCGCATACAGCCTGGGCGCGTTGAGCAGCCGGTCTGCGGCCAGGACGTTGACCACGCCGCGGCCCTGCGCATCGGTCTGCATCAGGTCGGCGATGTTCAGCATCGGTTCGCCGAAGAAGCGGTCGGCGCCCTGCTGGTCGAGCGTGAGCAGCCCGCGCTGGATCGCGCCGATCGAGGCCGCCGACACGTTGCCGTATTCGGTGGTGAACTCGCGCGCGCTGTCGCCCACGTACTGCAGCATCGCGCGCAGGTCTTTCGCATCGAGCAGCAGCAGCCCGCGCTCGTCGGCGATCTTGAAGACCAGGTGCAGCACGCCCTCCTGGGTGTCGTTCAGCCCGAGCATTCGCGACAGCAGCAGCGGCCCCATGTCGGAGACGGTGGCGCGCAGCGGGTGTCCCTTCTCGCCGTAGACATCCCACAACGCGACGGGCGCCCCGGCGAACCCGGGCACCGCGAAGCCGAGCCGGTCGAGCCGCTCCTTCAGCTTCGGCGACAGCGTGCCGGGCTGCGAGATGCCGGCGAGATCGCCCTTCACGTCGGCGGCGAACACCGGCACGCCGATCGACGAGAAGCGCTCGGCGAGCACCGGAGCGTCACCGTCTTGCCGGTGCCGGTGGCGCCGGTGACCAGGCCGTGACGGTTGCCCATCGCCGGCAGCAGGCACAGCTCGGCGTGGTCGTTGCGGGCTATCAGCAGGGGATCGGCCATGGTCGCGATGCTAGAATTCGAGGTTCGTCTGTGCGGGTATTCGAACACGGCCGCGCCCGCTCAGCAAGCGCGGCCGCCACGTGAGGGAGCAATGGCCGGGCACTCGAAATGGGCCAACATCCAGCACCGCAAGGGGCGCCAGGACGCCAAGCGGGGCAAGTTGTTCACGCGCGTGATCAAGGAGATCACCGTGGCAGCGAAGATGGGCGGCGCCGACCCGGGCTCCAATCCGCGCCTCAGGCTCGCGATGGACAAGGCATCCGAAGCGAACATGCCCAAGGACACCGTGCAGCGCGCGATCCAGCGCGGCGCCGGCGGCCTCGAAGGCGCCAACTACGAGGAAATCCGCTACGAGGGCTACGGCATCGGCGGCGCCGCGGTGATCGTCGACTGCCTCACCGACAACCGCACGCGCACCGTCGCCGAAGTGCGCCACGCGTTCTCGAAGAACGGCGGCAACCTCGGCACCGACGGCTCGGTCGCCTTCCAGTTCAGGCACTGCGGCCAGTTCCTGTTCGCGCCGGGCACCCCGGAAGACAAGGTCATGGAAGTCGCGATCGACGCCGGCGCCGATGACGTCGGCACCGACGACGAAGGCGGCGTCGAGGTCGTCTGCGCGCCCGGCGACTTCGCCGCGCTGAAGCAGGCGCTGGCGCAGGCCGGCCTGAAGGCCGACGTGGCCGAAATCACGATGAAGCCGCTGAACGAGACCTCGCTGGCCGGCGAAGACGCTGCGAAGATGCAGAAGCTGCTCGATGCGCTCGAGAACCTCGACGACGTGCAGCAGGTCTACACCAACGCCGGGTTCGACGAGACCGTCACATGAAGATCCTCGTCGTCGGCTCGGGTGGGCGCGAGCACGCGCTGGCGTGGCGGCTGTCGCGCTCGGCGCGCGTGCAGGTCGTCTACGTCGCGCCCGGCAACGGCGGCACGGCGCGCGAGCGCAACCTCAAGAACGTTCCGATCACCGACCTCAACACTCTCGCCGCCTTCGCCGGGCGCGAGAAGGTCGCGTTCACCGTCGTCGGCCCCGAGGCGCCGCTGGCCGCGGGCATCGTCGACCTGTTCCGCTCGAAGGGTCTGCGCATCTTCGGGCCCACGCAGCGCGCCGCGCAGCTCGAGTCGTCGAAGGACTTCGCCAAGGCCTTCATGAAGCGCCACGGCATTCCCACCGCCGATTACGCAACCTTCTCCGACGCCGCAGCCGCGCGCGCCTGGGTCGAGCGGCGCGGCGCGCCGATCGTCGTCAAGGCCGACGGGCTGGCCGCCGGCAAGGGGGTCGTGGTGGCCGCCACCGTCGCCGAGGCGCACGCCGCGATCGACGCGATGCTCGTCGACAACCGCATGGGCGACGCCGGCGCGCGCGTCGTCGTCGAAGACTGCCTCGAAGGCGAAGAAGCCAGCTTCATCGTCATGGTCGACGGCCGCAACGTGTTGCCGCTGGCCAGCAGCCAGGACCACAAGCGGCTGCGCGACGGCGACCAGGGTCCGAACACCGGGGGAATGGGCGCGTACTCGCCCGCGCCGGTGGTCACGCCCGAAGTGCATGCGCGCGTGCTGCGCGAGATCATCAAGCCCGCCGTCGAGGGCATGGCCGCCGACGGCATTCCGTATACCGGCTTCCTGTACGCCGGCCTGATGATCGATGCGAAAGGCCACCCGCGCACCCTCGAGTTCAACTGCCGGATGGGCGACCCCGAGACGCAGCCGATCATGGCGCGCGTCAAGAGCGACCTGGTCGGGGTGTTCGAGCACGCGCTCGCAGGCACGCTCGATGCGGCCACGATCGAATGGGACCGCCGCACCGCGCTGGGCGTGGTGCTGGCCGCCGACGGCTATCCCGACGCGCCGCGCAAGGGCGACGAGATCTCGGGGCTTCCGGGCAACGGCAGCGTGGTCGACGACGACTGCCTGGTGTTCCATGCCGGCACGGTCGCCGAGGGCGCGCGCACGCTTACCTCGGGCGGGCGCGTGCTGTGCGTCACCGCGCTCGGCGACTCGGTCAAGATGGCCCAGGCGCGCGCCTATCGCGCGATCGACACGATCCTCTTCGCCGGCATGCAGTACCGCCACGACATCGGCCATCTCGCAATCGGCCGCGGTTCGGGCCGATGACTGCCACTCGTGGCCACGGGCCCGCGCCCGGCCTCGATGCCGGCGCGGTCCGCGAATACCTGCTCGACCTGCAACGTCGCATCGTCGCCGGGCTCGAGGAGATCGACGGGCAGCCGTTTCGCGCCGATGCCTGGCAGCGCCGCGAAGGCGGCGGCGGCATCACCCGGGTCATCGAGGAAGGCAACGTGTTCGAGCGCGGCGGGGTGCTGTTCTCGCACGTGCACGGCGCACGCCTTCCGGCGTCGGCCAGCGCGCATCGCGCCGAGCTCGCCGGCCGCGCGTTCGAGGCGATGGGCGTGTCGCTGGTCATCCATCCGCGCAACCCCTACGTGCCCACCGTGCACCTGAACGTGCGCTTCTTCGTCGCCCCCGCCACCGGGAGCGCCGAACCGGTGTGGTGGTTCGGCGGCGGCATGGACCTCACCCCGTACTACCCGTTCGAGAAAGACGTCGTGCGCTTCCACAGCGTCTGCCGGCAAGCGCTCGAGCCGTTCGGCGCCGACCTGCATCCGCGGTTCAAGAAGTGGTGCGACGACTACTTCTTCCTGAAGCACCGCAACGAGGCGCGCGGCGTGGGGGGCATCTTCTTCGACGACCTGAACGAGCTCGGCTTCGAGCGCACGTTCGCGCTCGCGCGTTCGGTGGGCGACGCATTCCTCGAAGCGTACTCGCCGATCGTCGTGCGCCACCGCGACGAGCCCTGGGGCGAGCACGAACGCGACTTCCGGGCGTATCGCCGCGGCCGCTACGTCGAGTTCAACCCGGTCTACGACCGCGGCACGCTGTTCGGCCTGCAGTCGGGCGGGCGCACCGAGTCGATCCTGTGCTCGATGCCGCCGATCGCGCGCTGGCGCTACGACTGGCATCCCGAGCCCGGGTCGCCCGAAGCGCGCCTGCACGAGTTCCTGGTCCCGCGCGACTGGGTCTGATCGCACTACGAGCCCCCGCGTGAGCCCGGAATCGACGCGCCCCGGCAACGAGCACCGGACCGGCGCGGCCGCACGCCGCCGCATCGGGCTGCTGGGCGGCACCTTCGATCCGATCCACGTGGGCCATCTCGCGCTGGCGCGCGCGGCGCGCGAAGCGCTGCGGCTCGACGAACTGCGCTTCGTTCCCACCGGGCAGTCATGGCAGAAGCACGGATCGGGAATCGACGCGGCGGCGCGCCTCGAAATGGTGCGGCTCGCGGTCGGCTCGACGCCCGGCTTCGCGGTCGACGATCGCGAAGTGCGACGCGCAGGGCCCAGCTACACGATCGACACGCTGATCGAGCTGCGCGCCGAGCTCGGACCCGAGCCTGCGCTGGTGCTGGTGCTCGGCAGCGACCAGTTGCGCAACCTCGCCACCTGGCATCGCTATCGCGAGCTGCTGCAGCACGCGCACATCGCGGCAACCCGGCGCGGCACGCATCCGCTGGCGGATCTGGACCCGCCGGTCGAGGCGCTGGTTGCCGAGCATGGCCGCGACGCGCTGCCCGATGCCCCGTCGGGTGCGATCGTCTGGTTCGGCATGCCGCCGGTGCCGGTTTCGGGCACCGCGCTGCGCGAGCGCCTCGCCCGCGGCGAGCGGCCGGCCGAATTGTTGCCGCCCGCCGTTCTCGACTATATTGAGCGGCATCGACTCTATCGTGCCGGCGCCGCCTCGCCCTGATCGCCGCACGCGTGTCCGAAGGAACCGGATGGATCTCAGAAAGTTGCAGCGCATCGTCGTCGACGCTCTCGACGACATCAAGGCCCAGGACATCCGGGTCTTCGACACCACCAGCCTGACCGAACTCTTCGACCGGGTGATCATCGCCACCGGCACCTCGAACCGCCAGACCCGGGCGCTCGCGGCGCACGTGCGCGACAAGTTCAAGGAGGCGGGCGGCAAGCTCGTTTCGATGGAAGGCACCGACACCGGCGAGTGGGTGCTCGTCGATCTCGGCGACGCGGTCGTGCACATCATGCAGCCGACGATCCGCGCCTACTACAACCTCGAAGAGCTGTGGGGCGTCAAGCCGGTGCGCATGCGCATCGCGGCGCCGCCGCCTGCAGCCCGGGCAGCCGCGAAGAAGCCGGCCTCGACGAAGCCTGCTGCCGGCAAGCCTGCCGCCACGAAAACCGCCGCGAAGGCGCCCACGGCGAAGAAACCCGCCGCGAAGAAATCCGCGGCCGGCAAGCGCGCTGCGGCGGCTGGCAGCCCGGCGCGCAAGCGCAGCTCCCGCGCCGCCACAGGGTAAGAACGGCCGGGCATGCTGATCCGCATCGTCGCGGTCGGCACGAAGATGCCGTCCTGGGTCGGTGCTGCGATCGACGACTACACCCGACGCCTTCCAGGCGACTGGCGGATCGACTGGCGCGAAGTGCGCGCCGAGCCGCGCGGTGCCTCGGGCCATGCCGGCGCATGGATGCAGCGCGAGGCCGCACGCATTCGCGCGGCCCTGCCCGACGATGCGCGAGTGGTCGTCCTCGACGAGCGCGGCCGCGACCTCGACACCCGGCAGTTCGCGCAGCGCGCAGCAGCGTGGCGCGACGAGGCGCGTCCGGTGGCGATCGTCATCGGCGGTCCCGACGGGCTCGACCCCGGGCTCGCGCGCGATGCGCACGAAACGCTGCGCCTGTCCAGCCTCACCCTGCCGCATCCGCTGGTGCGCGTGCTGCTGGCCGAACAGCTGTTTCGCGCCTGGTCGATCCTCGCCGGCCATCCCTATCATCGCGAATGACCCCCGTTGCCGCAGCCGCCCGAGCCCGTGACCGAATCCTTCGTCTATCTCGCATCGAAGAGCCCGCGACGCCAGGAGTTGCTGCGCCAGATAGGCGTGCGCTTCGAGCCGCTGCTTCCCGACGAGGACGAGGACGCCGAAGCGCTGGAGGCGGTGCGCGCCGGCGAATCGCCGGCCGTCTACGTGCGGCGCGTCACGCTCGCCAAGGCGCAGGCCGCGCGCGAGCGCCTGGCACGCCGCGCACTGCCCGCGGCGCCGATCGTGGTCAGCGACACCACGGTCGCGATCGGCGGGCGGATCCTCGGCAAGCCGGTCGACGCGGCCGACGCCGCGCGGATGCTGCGCATGCTGTCGGGGCGCACGCACCGCGTGCTCAGCGCGGTGGCCGTGGCACGCGGCGCGCGCGTCGAATCGGCGCTGAACGTCTCGCGGGTGGTCTTCGCCCGCCTGCCGGCTGCCTGGATCGACGCCTACGTGGCCAGCGGCGAGCCGATGGACAAGGCCGGCGCGTACGCGATCCAGGGCGCCGCCGCGCGCCACGTGCGCCGCATCGACGGCAGCCACTCCGGTATCATGGGTCTCCCCCTGTACGAGACGTCCCGGCTGCTGCGCGGGGCCGGCCAGTCGCAGCAATGACCGAAGAGATCCTCGTCAACCACACCGCGCACGAGACGCGCGTGGCCGTCGTCCAGCAAGGCGCCACCCAGGAACTCCACATCGAACGCGCGGCCACCCGCGGGCTGGTCGGCAACGTCTGTCTCGGCAAGGTTTCGCGCGTGCTGCCCGGCATGCAGTCGGCGTTCATCGACATCGGACTGGAACGCGCCGCATTCCTGCACGTGGCCGACCTCTGGCAATCGCGAAGCAATACTGCCGGCGCCAGCGGCCATCCCGCGCCGATCGAGAAGCTGCTGTTCGAAGGCCAGCCGTTGCTGGTGCAGGTGATCAAGGATCCGCTCGGCACCAAGGGGGCGCGGCTGTCCACGCAGATCAGCATCGCGGGCCGGCTGCTGGTCTACCTGCCGCAAGACCCGCACATCGGCGTGTCGCAACGCATCGAAGACGAAACCGGGCGCCAGTTGCTGCGCAGCCGGCTGCAGAAGCTGCTGCCCGCCGACGAGAAGGGCGGCTTCATCATCCGCACCTCGGCCGAAGACGCCGGCGAGTCCGAGCTCGAGGCCGACATCGCGTATCTGCGGCAGCGCTGGCGGCAGATCCTCGACGGCAGCCGCCGCGTGTCCGCGCCCGCACTGCTCTACCAGGAGCTCAGCCTCGGTCAGCGGGTGCTGCGCGACATCGGCGGCGAGTCTACGGCGGCGATCCTGGTCGACTCTCCCGAGGCGCTGGCCGAGCTGTCGGAGTTCGCGCGCACCTACATGCCGGCGATGGCGGGCCGCCTTCGCCAGTACACCGGCGAGCGCCCGCTGTTCGAGCTGCACGGCGTCGAGGGCGAGATCGCCAAGGCGCTGTCGCGCCGCGTCGACCTGAAGTCGGGCGGCTACCTGATCATCGACCAGACCGAGGCGATGACCACGATCGACGTCAACACCGGCGGCTACATCGGCGGGCGCAACTTCGACGACACGATCTTTCGCACCAACCTCGAGGCAGCGCACGCGATCGCGCGCCAGCTGCGCGTGCGCAACCTCGGCGGCATCATCATCGTCGACTTCATCGACATGGCGAGCGGCGAGCACCGCGACCAGGTGCTGCAGGAACTGCGCAAGGCGCTGGCGCGCGACCGCACCCGCTCGAGCGTGAACGGCTTCACCTCGCTCGGCCTGGTCGAGATGACGCGCAAGCGCACCCGCGAGTCGCTCGCGCACCTGCTGCTCGAACCCTGTCCCACCTGCGAAGGCAAGGGCCAGGTGAAGACCGCGCGCACCGTCTGCTACGAGATCCTGCGCGAGATCCAGCGCGAGGCGCGGCAATTCAATCCGCGCGAATTCCGCATCGTCGCGTCGCAACAGGTGATCGACCTGTTCCTCGAGGAGGAAGCGCAGCCGCTGGCGGCGCTCGGCGACCTGATCGGCAAGCGCATCGCGCTGCAGGTGGAGACGCTGTACCTGCAGGAGCAGTACGACATCGTGCTGATGTAGGACTTCGCGGGATCTGCAGCCATCTCGCCGGCTGATTGGCGACGGCAGTCCGGGATCACCTTCACCTGACACCGTCCCGGGGTTACCATGGCTCCGGCACGCCACGGATCGATTCCCACAGACCCATGAACCGCGCGGAGATACTCGAACACCGGCCCGGAGCAAGTCCGAACTGGCGGCTCGCTATGGGGTCACCCGCCTGGCGTTGTTCGGCTCCACGGCCCGTGATTCGGCATGTGCCGACAGCGATATCGATATCCTCGTGTCTTTCGACGGTCCGGCCACTTCGGAGCGCTATTTCGGGGTCCAGTTCCACCTCGAAGATCTGCTGGGAAGGCCCATCGACCTTGTTACCGACAAGGCACTTCGACCCGAGCTCCGGCCCTTCATCGAGCGCGAGGCCGTGCATGTCTGAAGCCGCTGCACGCGAGTGGCGCTTTTACGCCGACGACATGATCGTGTTCGCCGAGAAGGTGCTCGGCTACACGTCCGGTCTGGACCAGCAGACCTTCGTGACCAACGGCCTGGTTTACGACGCGACCCTCCGGAATCTCGAGCTGATCGGCGAGGCAGCGACCCGTGTGCCGGAAGACGTGCGATCAGCCCATCCCGAAGTTCCATGGCGCTTGATCGTCGCGACACGCAACCGGCTGATTCACAGCTACCTCGGCATCGATAACGACACGCTCTGGAGCATCGTCATCACTGATGTGCCCGCATTGTTGCCGGTACTGCGCGCGCTACGGCGATCTTCGTAGCCACCCGTCTTCGAGGTGAATCACGACGCCTCCCCGAGTCGCGCGAGACGTCACACGAGCTTCGACGCGTCCACCGGCTTGCCGTCGGCCAGCGCGAGCCAGCCCTTGACGATCCGGTAGATGACCCAGACCAGCACCGCCAGCAGCAGCGGGAAGCCGATCAGCACGAACATCAGCAGCCACGAGACGACGGCGCCGGCCACCCCGTACCAGAAGGTCTTGATCTGCCACTCGAAGTGGCTGGCCACCCAGTGCCGGCGACGTCGTCGCGCTTCAGGTAGTTGATGATGATCGCGGCGATCGCAGTCATGCCAACCAGGCACGACACCGCATACAGCGCATAGCAGATGGTCGCGAGGCGTTTGGCGTCGGCGATTCGTGCTTCGTCGGTGACGGTCGGTTCCATCGTCAGCCTCCTCTTCGTTCAGGATTTCGACCTCGGCACGCGCCCGAGCAGGTAGAACTCGGGGTTCGGCATCATGTTCGACATGTTCGCCATGCGGTTCGACAGCGCGAAGAACGCGGCGATCGCGCCGATGTCCCGGGCGTCCTCGTCGCTGAACCCGTGCCGGTGCAGTTCGGCGAAGTCGGCCTCGTCGATCTCGTTCGATTGCAGCGACACCTTCATCGCGAACGCGATCATCGCACGCTGGCGCGGCGTGAGGTCGGCCTTGCGCCAGTTGGTGGCGAGCTGGTCGGCGATCAGCGGATTCTTCTCGTAGATGCGCAGGATCGCCCCGTGCGCGACCACGCAGTACAGGCAGCCGTTGGCGCCGCTGGTGGCCACGACGATCATCTCCTTCTCGCCCTTCGACAGGCTGTTCTCGCGCAGCATCAGCGCGTCGTGGTACGCGAAGAAGGCGCGGAACTCGTCGGGCCGGCGGGCGAGCTTCAGGAACACGGTCGGCACGAAACCCGACTTCTCCTGCACCGCGACGATGCGCTCGCGAATGTCGTCGGGCAACTCGGCCAGCGCGGCCACCGGGTAGCGATCGGCATTCTGTGCCATGTCGGAAATCTCCTTCAGGATTGCGGGTTGCCGTACTGGATCCGGTACAGGCGCGCGTAGAGCGAGTCGGCCGCGAGCAGCTCGGCGTGGGTGCCCTGCTCGACGATGCGCCCCTGCTCGAACACCAGGATGCGGTCGGCGCGCTCGATCGTCGAGAGCCGGTGGGCGATGACCAGCGTGGTGCGCCCGCGCATCGTGCGCTCGAGCGCGAGTTGCACCTCGCGCTCGGTTTCGGAATCGAGCGCCGAGGTCGCCTCGTCGAGCAGCAGGATCGGCGCGTCCTTCACGATCGCGCGCGCGAGCGCCAGCCGCTGTCGCTGGCCTCCCGACAGCCGCGTGCCGCGCTCGCCCACCGACGCATCCAGACCTTCGGGCAGCGCGCGCACCGCGGCGTCGAGCATCGCCGCCTCCAGCGCGGTCCAGATGCGGGCGTCGTCGACCTCGTCTTCCGAGCCGAACGCGACGTTGGCGCGAATGCTGTCGTTGAACAGCACCACCTCCTGGCTCACCAGCGCGAATTGCCGGCGCAGGTCGGCCAGGCGCAGCTCGGGAAGCGGCGTGCCGTCGATGGTGATGCGGCCCGCGGTGGGCTCGATGAAGCGCGGCAGCAGGTTCAGCAGCGTGGTCTTTCCGGCTCCGGAGGCGCCCACCAGCGCGACCACCTCGCCGGCACGCACCCGCACGTCGATGCCGCGCAGCGCATCGGACGCCGCGCCCGAATAGCGGAACGACACCTGCTCGAAAGCGAGCTCGCCGCGCGCGCGGTCGAGCCGCTGCGTGCCGCGGTCGTCCTCCTCGCCCTTGTCGAGCAGCGCGAAGACCGATTCGGCCGCGGCCAGCCCGCGCTGCAGCTGCGCGTTCACGTCGGCCAGGTGCTTGAGCGGCGCGAGCAGCATCAGCATCGCGGTGATGAACGACACGAAGCCGCCGACCGTGGTCTGGTTGTCCATCGACTGCACCAGCGCGATCGTGACGACGATCGCCACCGCGACCGCGGCGCACAGCTGCGTGATCGGCACGGTGGCGCTGCCGGCCACCGTCATGCGCATCGCGAAGCCCCGCAGTTTCTCGCTGGTGCGCTCGAACAGCCGCGCCTGCTCGCCGTAGCCGCCGAAGATCTTGATGACCTTGTAGCCGTGCACCGCCTCCTCGACCACGCGCGTGAGCTCGCCGGTGTATTCGAGGCTGCGCCGGCTGAGCTGGCGCATGCGCCGGCTGTACAGCGCCACCACCAGCGCCACCACCGGGATCAACGCGAGCGCGACCAGCGTGAGCTTCCAGTTCAGGTAGAGCAGCCAGCCCAGCAGGCCGACGATGACCAGCGAGTCGCGCACCAGCACCGTGAGCGCGCGCGTGACCGCCGCGGTGACGTTGGTGACCTCGAAGACGATCCGCGAGATCAGCATTCCCGAGGCTTCGCGCTCGAACTCGGCCGAGGACAGCCGCATCATGCGCCCGAACATTTCGCGCCTGAGGTCGACCAGCACGCGGTTGGCGACCCACGACAACGCGTAGCTGCTGCTGAACGTGGCGACGCCGCGCACCACGAAAATGCCCACGAGGGCCACCGGCACCAACCACAGCGGAAAATCGGAGCGCGCGACGAAGCCCTGGTCGAGCAGCGGCTTCATCAACGCCGGGAACAAGGGCTCGGTAGCGGCCGCGACCACCATCGCCAGCAGCGCGACCGCGAACCCGACCCGGTAGGGGTGCGTGTAGGCGAACAGGCGGCGATAGACCGCCCAGCTCGATCCCGAGGCCTTCACACCCGGCTCAGGCGGGCTCAATACTCGACCTCCGCGGCCAGCGGGTGCAGCGCCGAGCGGATCGCGCCGATCAGGTCATCGTGCGGCTGCACGCGCCAGCGCGAACCCAGCTCGATCGCGCAGGCGGCTTCGCGATTGCCGTATTCGACCACCACGGGGATCGCGTGCGCCGCCTCGCGATCGCCCACCGCAAACGGCGCGATCGCGCCGCGCAGCGCGACGCCGTCGGCGATGCCGTTCAGGCGGATGCGCAGCCGCTTGCCGAACTCCTGGCGCGCACCGACCAGGTCGAGAAGCCGCTCGGCGACGATGCGCTGGCCGCCGGTGTAGTCGTCGCGGCTCACCTTGCCGAGCACGACCAGCAGTTCGTCGTCGCGGATCAGCCGGCGCTGCGCGTCGTACAGCTCGTTGTAGACCGCGACGTCGACCGCGGCGCTGCCGTCGTCCAGGGTGACGAAGACCATCTTGCCGCGGCGGGTCATCTGCGGGCGCTGCGACGCGACGATGCCGGCGATCCACGCCGGCTGCGGGCCGGGCTGCAGCTCGGCCAGCCGCAAGCGCGCAAAGCTGCGCACTTCCGCGGCGTAGGCGTCGAACAGGTGGCCGCTGAGGAACAGCCCGAGCGCGGCCTTCTCCTCCTGCAGGCGCTGCCTTTCGCTCCAGGCCGGCGCGGAAATCCATTCTGGCGCGCTCGGCAGGCCGCCCGCCTCGTCGCCGAACAGGCTGACCTGGTCGATCGCCGCACCGGCGGCATCGGCCGCGTCGATCGCGCGCCCGACGTTGGCCAGCAGCCTCGCGCGGTCGGCGTCGAGCGCGTCGAATGCACCGGCGCGCACCAGCGCCTCGATCGCGCGCCGGTTGACGAGCTTGCGGTCGATGCGCGCGCAGAAGTCGAACAGGTCGGTGAACGGCCGCTCGGCGCGCGCGCGCAGGACGTCGGCCACTGCCGACTCGCCGGTGCCCTTCACCGCGCCCAGCCCGTAGCGGATCGCGCGATCGCCCACCGGCTCGAAGCGCAGGGCCGATGCGTTGATGTCGGGCGGCAGCAGCTCGATGCGGTTGGCGCGCGCGTCGTCGACGAACAGTTTCACCTTGTCGGTGTCGTCCATGTCGGAGGACAGCGTCGCGGCCATGAACTCGGCCGGGAAGCAGGCCTTCAGCCGGGCGGTGTGGTAGGTGACCACCGCATAGGCCGCCGTGTGCGACTTGTTGAAACCGTATTCGGCGAACATCGCCATCAGATCGAACAGCTTGTTGGCCAGTTCGACCGGGTAGCCCTTCGCCTTCGCACCGTCGACGAACGTGTCGCGGTGCTGCGCCATCTCCTCGGGCTTCTTCTTGCCCATCGCGCGGCGCAGCAGGTCGGCCCCGCCCAGCGTGTAGCCGCCGACGATCTGCGCGATCTGCATCACCTGTTCCTGGTAGACGATGACGCCGTAGGTGGGTTCCAGGCAGGCCTGCAGGTCGGGATGGAAGTAGTCGATTCTCTGCTGGCCCTTCTTGCGCAGGATGAAGTCGTCGACCATGCCCGAGCCGAGCGGCCCGGGCCGGTACAGCGCGAGCACCGCGATGATGTCCTCGAAGCGGTCGGGCTGAAGCTTCTTCAGCAGCTTCTTCATGCCCTCGCTTTCCAGCTGGAACACCGCGGTGGTGTTCGCGTCCTTCAGCACCTGGTAGGCCTTCGGGTCGTCGAAGCCCAGCTTGTTCAGGTCGAGCTGCAGTTGCGGATGGCGACGGTTGATGTAGGCGACCGCGAGGTCGATGATCGTGAGGTTGCGCAGGCCCAGGAAGTCGAACTTCACCAGGCCCACCGCCTCGACGTCGTCCTTGTCGAACTGGCTCACCACGCCGGCCTCGGCGCCGGGCTGCTTGTACAGCGGGCAGAAGTCGGTGAGCCGGCCCGGCGCGATCAGCACGCCGCCGGCGTGCATGCCGACATTGCGGGTCAGGTCTTCGAGCGGCTCGGCCAGCGCAAGCAGCTCGCGCACCTCGTCTTCCTTCTGCTCGCGCTCGGCCAGCAGCGGCTCGGCCTCGCGCGCCTTCGCGAGCGACAGCGGCTTGTTCTGCACCACCGGCACGAGCTTGGAGAGCTGGTCGCAGAAGTTGTAGCCCATGTCGAGCACGCGGCCGACGTCGCGGATCACCGCCTTCGAGGCCATCGTGCCGAAGGTGACGATCTGCGACACCGCCTGCTCGCCGTAGCGGCCGCGCACGTACTCGATCACGCGGTAGCGCTGGTCCTGGCAGAAGTCGATGTCGAAGTCGGGCATCGACACGCGCTCGGGGTTCAGGAAGCGTTCGAACAGCAGCGCGTACGGGATCGGGTCGAGGTCGGTGATGCCGAGCGCGAACGCCACCAGCGACCCGGCGCCCGAACCGCGGCCCGGCCCCACCGGAACGCCGTTGTTCTTGGCCCAGTTGATGAAATCGGCGACGATGAGGAAGTATCCGGCGAAACCCATCTGCACGATCGTGTCGCACTCGTATTCGAGGCGCCGGCCGTACCGCTCGCGGCGCGCCCCGATCGCCTCCGGCGAATCGCCGCCCTCCGGGAACAGCTTCGCCATCCGCTGCGCCAGCCCTCGCGCGCGAGCTGGCGCATGTAGTCGTCGAGGGTGATCCCGGGCGGGGTCGGGAACTTCGGCAGCTGCGGCTTGCCGAGCTCCATCGTCAGGCTGCAGCGCCGCGCGATCTCGACGCTGTTGGCAAGCGCCTCGGGCAGGTCGGCGAAGACTTCGGCCATCCCGGCCTGCGACCTGAAATACTGGGCTTCGGTGAAGCGCCGCGCCCGCCGCGGATTGGCGAGGATTTCACCTTCGGCGATGCACACCCTGGCCTCGTGCGCGCGGAAGTCGTCGCGCGCGATGAACTGCACCGGATGCGTGGCGACGATCGGCAGGCCCAGTTCCGAGGCGAGCTGCGCGGCCGCGCGCGTGTGCAGCTCGTCTTCGTCGCGGCCGGCGCGCTGCACTTCCAGGAACCAGGCATCGGGAAAGCGCCGCGCCCAGGCCCGTGCCAGCTCGCGCGCCGCGTCGACGTTGCCGGCGAGCAGCGCCTGGCCGACGTCGCCGTGCTGTGCCCCCGACAGCGCGATCAGGCCCTCGCCGATCGGCGCGCCGTCGGCGTGCACCTCGTCGAACCACGCGGCGCGCATTTCGCCGCGCCCGCGGTGCTCGTTCCCGAGCCAGGCGCGGCTGACGAGTTCGCACAGCCGCAGGTAGCCTGCGCGGTTGCGCGCGAGCAGCAGCATCCGCGACGGACGATCGCGATCGCTGTCGTTGGTGATCCACGTGTCGACGCCGCAGATCGGCTTGAGGCCGCGCGCGCGTGCCGCCTTGTAGAACTTGACCCAGCCGAACA
This sequence comes from Burkholderiaceae bacterium, assembly GCA_027493945.1. Lineage (GTDB taxonomy): Bacteria > Pseudomonadota > Gammaproteobacteria > Burkholderiales > Burkholderiaceae_E > Zeimonas. The sequence continues at coordinate 3,169,252 of JAOSJU010000001.1, forward strand.
GGTTGGCGAGATCGGTGAGCGCGACCGCAGGCTGCCCGTCGTCGAGCGCCGCGCCGATCAGGGCATCGAGGCGCACGATCGAGTCGCTGACCGAGTATTCGGAGTGGACCCGAAGGTGGACGAAGCGGAGCGCGCTCATGGGTAGAATCTCACCGGCAAATTCTACCCATGTTCCCGACCCCCCAGGCCGCGCACCGTCGCGCCGCACTATTGCTTGCCTTCTGCGCGCTTCTGTGGAGCATCGCAGGGGTCATCACGCGTCATCTCGAAGCCGCCGACGGCTTCGAGATCACGTTCTGGCGCGCTTTCTTCTGCGCGCTGTCCGTGCTGGCCATCCTGGGCTGGCAGCGGCGCGGCAATCCGTTCGCGCCGGTACGCGAAATGGGCTGGCCCGGACTGTTCTCCGGCGCGATGTGGGGCGTGATGTTCACCTGCTTCATGCTCGCGCTCACCCGCACCAGCGTCGCCAACACGCTGCTGGTGATGAGCGTGGCGCCGCTGTTCGCCGCGCTGCTCGGTCGAATCGTGCTCGGCACCCGGGTGTCGGGCGCGACCGCGCTCGCGATCCTGATGGCCGGCGCCGGAATCTGGTGGATGGTGCGCGAAGGCGTGAGCGCCGACGGCGTCGCCGGCATGGCGATCGCGCTGGCGGTGCCGGTCGCCTCGGCGATCAACATCGTCACCCTCAAGCGGTTGCATGCGCACGTCGACCTCGCGCCGGCGGTACTGGTCGGCGCGGTCCTGTGCTGCATCGCCACTGCGCCGATGGCCTGGCCGTTCGAGGCAAGCATCCGCGACCTCGCGCTCCTTGCGCTGCTCGGCGCGGTGCAGCTGGCGATCCCCTGCTTCCTGATGATTCGTGCCGTGCGCCAGCTGGCCCCCCACGAAGTCGCGCTGATCGCGCTGCTCGAGGTCGTGCTCGGCCCGATCTGGGCGTGGCTGGGCGCGGGCGAAGCGATGCCGGCGGCAACGATCCGAGGGCGGGCTGGTGGTGCTCGCCGCGCTCGCCGGCGACACCCTGCTCGCGCGCCGCGCGCTGCGGGCCGTGCCGGCAGCGGCGCAGCCGGCCGGGCTTCACTGAGGCGCACGCCATGACGATCACACCCGAAACCTTCACGCTCGTGCGGCCCGGCGGCGTCGAGTTGCGCGGACTGTGCTGGCGGCCGGCGAACGCCGCGACGACGCGCACGATCGTGATCGTGCACGGGCTGGGCGAGCACGTCGGGCGCTATGCAGCGCTCGGCGAGTGGCTCGCGGCGCGCGGATGGACGCTGCGCGGCCACGATCACCGCGGTCACGGCCGCTCGCAGGGCGCGCGCGGCACGCTCGTGTCGTCGCACGATCTCGTCGACGACCTGTCCGCCGCGATCGACGCGCTGGGCGCGCCCGCGTCGGCGCCGCCGCTGCTGATCGGCCACAGCCTCGGCGGCCTGGTCGCGCTCACCTATGCGTTGCGGCATCCCGACCGGATCGCCGGCCTGGTGCTGTCGTCGCCCGCGCTCGCGCCGGGGCTCGGCGTGTTCCAGAAGGCGCTGCTCGCCGTGATGTCGCGGCTCGCGCCCGACGTCGCGGTGAACAACGGCCTCGACCCGTCCAAGCTGTCGCACGATGCGGCGGTCGTGCGCGCCTATCTCGACGACCCGCTGGTGCACGACCGCATCTCGGCGCGGCTCGCCCGCTTCATCGTCGACGGTGCGCGCGAAGCGCTCGACGCGGCCCCCGCGCTGGCGGTGCCCACGCTGCTCGTCTATGCCGGCGACGACCGGCTCGTCCATCCCGAAGGCAGCCGCGAGTTCGCGCGGCGCGCGCCGGCGTCTCTGCTGGTCGCGCGCGAGTACGCGAAGCTGTGGCACGAGATCCTGAACGAGACGCCTGCCGAGCGCGGCGCGGTGCTTGCCGATCTGGACGCGTGGCTCTCGGAGAGAAGGGGGAAGGGGAAGGGGGAAGGGTTTCGGAATGAGGGGGCGCCGTATGTCGGGCGCTTTGCGCCTTCGCCGACGGGGCCGCTGCATGCGGGGTCGCTGGTCGCGGCGATGGCGAGTTATCTCGATGCGCGCGCGCATCGTGGTCGCTGGCTGCTGCGCATCGAAGACCTCGATCCGCCGCGCGAAGCGCGTGGTGCCAGCGTGGCGATCGTCGATACGCTGGCGCGGCTCGGATTCGCGCACGACGGGGAAATTGTCCATCAGAGCGCGCGCGACGCGGCGTACCGCGGCGCGTTCGAGCAGCTGACGGCGACGGGCCGGGTCTACCCCTGCGCATGCACGCGCCGCGAGGTCGCCGATTCGGTGCTGCGCAACGAGCGCGAGCGACCGCGCAACGCGGAACTCGTCTATCCCGGCACATGCCGCAACGGCATGCCGGCGGGCCGCGAGCCCCGCGCCTGGCGCGTGCGCGTCGATGCCACGCCGATCGCCTGGCGCGACCGGCGCGCCGGCGAATCGACCGAGCGCCTCGACGAGACGGTCGGCGACTTCGTCCTGCGCCGCGCGGACGGCCTCTGGGCGTACCAGCTCGCGGTGGTGGTCGACGATGCCTGGCAGGGCGTCACCGACGTCGTGCGCGGCGCCGACCTGCGCGACTCGACTGCGCGCCAGGTCTACCTGCAGCGGCTGCTCGGCCTGCCCACGCCGCGCTACCTGCACCTGCCGGTGGTGGTCGACGCCGAGGGAAACAAGCTCTCGAAGCAGACCGGCGCCGCGCCGATCGATCCGCAGCGCGGCGTGCAGGCGCTCAACGCGGCGCTGGGCGTCCTGGGACTGGGGGAGATCGCCGCCGGGTCGCCGGCGGGCTTCTGGCCCGAGGCGACCGCGCGCTGGGCGCGCTCGCCCTGGATGGACGGGCGCTGAGGCGCTATCCCTTGCGGCCGCCACCCAGCAGCGCCGCCACCGGGCGTTCCGACTTGCGCGGGCCGGTGACCGATCCGCGCGCCGGCACTTCCAGGTGCCGCGTCTGCCTGCGCGGCCGCCTCCGCCGGCTCGGCCTGAGCCGGCTCGTAGGGCTGGTAGAAGAACGGATCGGTGGAGTAGCCGCTTGTGCGCGGCGCGCGCGACTCGCCCTCGGGGCGGCGGCGCTTCGGCGTACCGGTGGCGCGATCGCGACGCGCATCGGGCGCTTCTCGCCGCTCGCGGCGCGGCCGCGCCTCGGCCGGGCCGAGGTCGAGCGACTCGACCGGCAGCTTGCGCTTGATCAGTTTCTCGATCTCGACGAGCAGGCGCTCGTCGTTGCCGGTCATCAGCGACAACGCCACGCCGCTGGCCCCGGCGCGACCGGTGCGGCCGATCCGGTGCACGTAGTCTTCGGCGCTGTACGGCAGGTCGTAGTTGATGACCGCCGGCAGCTCGACGATGTCGAGTCCGCGCGCGGCGACGTCGGTGGCCACCAGCACGACGATTTCGCCCTTCTTGAACGCTTCGAGCGTGGCCAGCCGCTCCTGCTGGGTCTTGTCGCCGTGGATCGCGGCGGCGTTCAGTCCGTCGCGTTCGAGCTGCCGTGCCAGCCGGCCCGCGCCGATCTTGGTGTTGGTGAAGACGATCACCTGCTGCAGCTGCCGCTCGCGCACCAGCTTCGCGACCGCCGCACGCTTGGCATCGATATCGGCCACGCGGAACACCAGCTGCTCGACGTTCTCGGCGGTGGCATTACGCCGGGCCACTTCGATCAGGAGCGGGTCGTTCAGGAAGGTTTCGGCCAGCTTGCGGATCTCGGTGGAGAAAGTGGCCGAGAACATCAGGTTCTGGCGCCGCGCCGGCAGTGCGTGGATGATCCGCTGGATATCGGGCAGGAAGCCCATGTCGAGCATCCGGTCGGCTTCGTCGAGCACCAGCAACTCGGCCTGCGCCAGCGAGACCGTCTTCTGGCCCATGTGATCGAGCAGCCGCCCCGGCGTGGCGATCAGCACTTCGCAGCCTTGGCGCAGCGCCGCGATCTGCGGCTTGATGTCGACGCCGCCGAACACGACGGCCGACTTCAGCCCGGTGTGCTTCGCGTACTCGCGGACGTTCTCGTAGATCTGGTCGGCCAGCTCGCGGGTAGGCGCGAGGATCAGCGCGCGCACCGGGTGGCGCGCCGGCGAGGCGCTGGTGTTGGCCAGCGGCATCAGCCGCTGGAGGATCGGCAGCGCGAAACCGGCGGTCTTGCCGGTGCCCGTCTGGGCGGCGCCCATCACGTCGCGCCCCTGCATGACCACGGGGATCGCCTGCGCCTGGATCGGGGTGGGTTCCCTGTAGCCGAGTTCGGTGACTGCCCGCAGGATGGGTTCGGCGAGGCCGAAGGAATCGAAGGTGGTGCTCAAATGGGGCCGTTCGGGTGCGCCGCCGCAGGCCGGTCGGAGCGGGGCATCGGGTAAAAACCGCCATTGTCCCCCTTTCGGGGGCGGATGCAACCGCGCGGCTGGAGCGCGCCCTCGGATCCCGCGGGCCCGGCGCCAGCGCCCGGGGGCTGCGCCAGGCGTGTCCGCGTTGACACGGCACAATAGCGCACCCCGCAGTCTGCCCGATACTGAGCCATGCGATCGATTCACCTCCGGCCAACGCCAGGCCCCTTGCGTCCGGGCCCCTCCCGCCTGCGGATGCTTGTCGCAACGCTGCTCGCGGCCGCCCTCGCCGGCTGCCAGGCGCTGCTGCCCGATGCCTCGGACGCGACGCAGGTGGAATGGCACAGCTTCGACCAGGCCCGCGCGGCGATCGAGGCGATCGAGCCGTTCCACAGCCAAAAGTCGGCGCTGATCGAAAACGGCTTCGACCCGAAGCGCAACCCCGCGGTGACGATCCTCACCTACCCCGAGATCGTGCAGCGTTTCTCCGCCGGCAGCGCGCTGCGCCCCGACGAATACGAGCCCGGCATCCGCACCTGCCTGGCCGCCGGCAAGGAGTGCTCGGGCTACGCGATCGCGGCGCGCAAGGTCAAGCGCGACCGCATCGGCAACTTCTGGCTCGACTCGTTCGCGTTCCGGCGCGAGACCAACATCACCGGCTGGACCTTCAACGGCCTGATCCTGTTCGTCGACGACCTGGTGGTCTACACGGTGTTCGGCGGCCAGCCCAACCTGCACGAGCTGCAGATCACGCGCAATCCGCTCGGGCCGCTGCAGGGCTGGGGCGAGGCGCTGCGCCCGCGGTTCTGACGCCGCGCCCGGGCAGGCGCTCCGACGGCCCGTCCTTGGGGCCGTTCGCATATACTTCGGGGCCCCGAGCGATCCCCGATGCAACCCCCTCCCGAGTACGCCCGGCGAAGAACCTTCGCCATCATCTCCCACCCCGACGCCGGCAAGACGACGCTCACCGAGAAGCTGCTGCTGTTTTCGGGCGCGATCCAGATCGCCGGCAGCGTCAAGGCGCGCAAGGCGAGCCGCCACGCGACCTCCGACTGGATGGAGATCGAGAAGCAGCGCGGCATCTCGGTGGCGAGCTCGGTGATGCAGTTCGTGCACCGCGACTGCGTGATCAACCTGCTCGACACGCCGGGCCACCAGGACTTCTCCGAAGACACCTACCGGGTGCTCACCGCGGTCGACGCGGCACTGATGGTGATCGACGCGGCCAACGGCATCGAGTCGCAGACGCTGCGGCTGCTCGAGATCTGCCGCAGCCGCAACATCCCGATCGTCACGTTCGTGAACAAGCTCGACCGCGAGGTGCGCGGCCCGCTCGACCTGCTCGACGAGATCGAGCGCGAGCTGGGGATGGCGCCGATCGCGTTCACCTGGCCCGTCGGCATGGGCAACCGCTTCCGCGGCGTCTACGACCTGCGCATCGACCGGGTGCGGCGTTTCCGTGCAGGCACGGACCGCGACGTCGGGGAGGCCGAGCTGGTCGATGTCGCCGACCCGCAGCAGGCGGCCTCGCTCGGGCAGGAGTGGGTCGACGCGGCCCCCGAGCTCGAACTGGTGCGCGGGGCTTCGCCGGAATTCGACCGCGAGCTGTTCCTCGCCGCGCGCCAGACGCCGGTGTTCTTCGGCTCGGCGATCAACAATTTCGGCGTGCGCGAGGTGCTCGACGCGATCGTCGACCTGGTGCCGATGCCGGGCCCCAGGCATGCCGACGAGCGCATGGTGACACCCGAGGAGCCGAAGTTCAGCGGTGTCGTGTTCAAGGTGCAGGCCAACATGGACCCGCAGCACCGCGACCGCGTGGCCTTCGTGCGCGTGTGCTCGGGCCGTTTCGAGCGCGGCATGGCGCTGCTCGACACGCGCTCGAAGCGCCAGCTGCGCCCGCAGAACGTGGTCACCTTCCTGTCGCAGCGCCGCGACCTGGTCGACGAGGCGTATCCGGGCGACATCATCGGCATTCCGAACCACGGCACGCTGAGCCTCGGCGACACGCTCACCGAGGGCGAGATGCTGCACTTCAGCGGACTGCCGTTCTTCGCGCCGGAGACGTTCCGGACGATCGAGGTGGTCGATCCGATGAAGATGAAGCAGCTGCGCGCGGCGCTCGCGCAGCTCGGCGACGAGGGCGCGATCCAGGTGTTCCGGCAGGACGGCGGCAGCCGCTTGCTGCTCGGGGCGGTGGGCGAACTGCAGTTCGAGGTGGTCGCCCACCGGCTGCGCGTCGAGTACAACGTGGAAGCGCGGATCGCGCCGGCGCCCTATGTCGCGGCGCGCTGGATCGACGGCGACGACGAGGCGATGGTGGAGCGCTTCCTCGAGCAGAACGCGGCGCGCGTCGCGCTCGACGCGGCCGACGCCCCCACCTACCTGGTCCGCACGCCGCACGAGATCACGGTGGCGCAGGAACGCTGGCCGCAGCTGCGCTTCAGCGTCATGCGCGAGCGCGGGGGCGCCCGGTTCGCGCTGCAGCCGCATTCTTGAGTTCAGATTTTCCTGAACTGACACCTAAGAATTCCTGACTTCAAATGAGCCGGCGCGGCTCCTAGAGTCTCCGGGTAGCCCCCGTGGAGACTCCCGATGACCGCCGTGCTCGCCGCCGTCCCGACTCCGTCCGATCGCAGCGGCTATCGCCCGCTGCGCGCCCGGCGCATGGCCGACTCGCTGCGGCTGCTGTCGGTCGATATCGTCGAGCGCGCCCGCAGCGGCCACCCCGGCGCCCCGATGGGCATGGCCGAGATGGCCGTGGCGCTCTGGGACGGCCACCTGAAGCACCACCCCGCGAACCCGACCTGGCCCGATCGCGACCGCTTCGTGCTGTCCAATGGCCACGCGTCGGCGCTGCTCTATTCGCTGCTGCACCTCACCGGCTACGACCTGCCGGTCGCCGAGCTGCAGAACTTCCGCCAGTTGCACAGCAAGACGCCCGGCCACCCGGAAGTCGGCGTCACCCCGGGTGTCGAGACGACCACCGGCCCGCTCGGGCAAGGGCTGGCCAACGCGGTCGGCATGGCGCTGGCCGAGAAGCTGCTGGCCGACGAGTTCAACCGCGACGGGCATGCGATCGTCGACCATCGCACTTGGGTGTTCCTCGGCGACGGCTGCCTGATGGAGGGCATCAGCCACGAGGCCTGCTCGCTCGCGGCCGCGTGGAAGCTGAACAAGCTCGTCGCGCTGTACGACGACAACGGCATCTCGATCGACGGACAGGTCGACCCCTGGTTCCCCGACGACACGCCGGCGCGCTTTCGGGCCTACGGCTGGAACGTGATCGGCCCGGTCGACGGCCACGACGTCGACGCGCTCGACGCGGCGCTGCGCCGCGCCGGGGCCTGCGACGACGCGCCGAGCCTGGTCGTCTGCCGTACCCAGATCGGCCGCGGCTCGCCGAACCGCGCCGGCAGCGCGAAGGTGCACGGCGAGGCGCTCGGCGCCGACGAGGTGCGGCTCACCCGCGAGGCGCTCGGCTGGCCGCACGCGCCCTTCGAGCTCCCGAAAGACGTCTACGAAGCCTGGAACGCCCGCGAGCGCGGCGAGGACGCCTGCCGCGACTGGCAGCGCCGCTTCTCGGCCTACCAGGCCGAGTTCCCGGCACTGGCCGCCGAGTTCGGCCGCCGGATGCGCAACGATCTGCCGGCCGACTTCCAGGAGACGCTGGTCGCAGTGATGGCCGCGTTCGGCCAGTCGAAGGACACGATCGCCACCCGCAAGGCTTCGCAGAACGTGCTGGCGGCGATCGCGCCGAAAGTGCCCGAGCTGATCGGCGGCTCGGCCGACCTCACCGGCTCGAACCTGACCGACTTCCCCGGCTGCGGCGCGGTGCGCGGCGGCCAGCAGGGCGGCCGCCACGTCAACTACGGCGTGCGCGAGTTCGGCATGGCCGCGGTGATGAACGGCCTGGCGCTGCACGGCGGCTTCATCCCCTACGGCGGCACTTTCCTCACCTTCAGCGACTACAGCCGCAATGCGATCCGCATGGCCGCGCTGATGAAGCGCCGGGTGGTGCACGTGTTCACGCACGATTCGATCGGCCTGGGCGAGGACGGCCCGACGCACCAGGCAGTCGAGCACGCGGCGAGCCTGCGCCTGATCCCGAACCTCGACGTCTGGCGCCCCTGCGACGCGGCCGAGACCGCGGTCGCCTGGCTCGGGGCGCTCGGTCAGTCCGCGCGCCCGAGCGCGCTGCTGTTGTCGCGGCAGAACCTGCCCGCGCAGCCGCGCTCGCCGGAACAAGTGCTGGCGATCCGGCGCGGCGGCTACGTGCTCGGCGACCGCGACGGCGCGGTGGCGGTGCTGCTGGCCACCGGCTCCGAAGTCGCGCTGGCGGTCGAGGCGCAGAGAATCCTCGACGCACGCGGAGTGCCGGCGCGCGTCGTCTCGATCCCTTCGACGACCGTGTTCGACCGGCAGGACGCCGCCTGGCGCGAGGAGGTGCTGCCCGCGGGCGTGCCGCGCTTCGGCGTGGAGGCCGGCGTCACACGCTGGTGGTCGCAATACGGCTGCGTGGGCGCGCTGGGCGTGGACACGTTCGGCGAGTCGGCGCCGGCAGCCGCCGTCTACGCGCATTTCGACCTCACGGCCCAGGCGCTGGCAGACCTCGTGCTGACGCACGTCGGCCGCCAGCGCGCCTCCACCGCCGCAGGAGCCTGACCCGAATGGCGCTCGTTTCGCTTCGCCAGCTGCTGGATCACGCCGCCGAGCACGGCTACGGCGTGCCGGCCTTCAACGTCAACAACCTCGAGCAGATCCACGCGATCATGGAGGGCGCGCAGCGCACGCAGAGCCCGGTGATCCTGCAGGCCTCGGCCGGCGCGCGCAAGTACGCCGGAGAGCCGTACCTGCGCCACATGGTGCTCGCGGCGGTCGAGGCGCATCCCGACATCCCGGTCGTGCTGCACCAGGACCACGGCGCGTCGCCGGCGGTATGCCAGCAGGCGATCCGCTCGGGCTTCACCAGCGTGATGATGGACGGCTCGCTGCTCGAGGACGCGAAGACCCCGGCCAGCTACGACTACAACGTCGAGGTCACGCGCAAGGTCTGCGAGTTCGCGCACGCGGTCGGCGTGTCGGTCGAAGGCGAGCTCGGCTGCCTCGGTTCGCTCGAAACCGGCGAGGCGGGCGAGGAAGACGGCGTGGGCGCGGCCGGCAAGCTGAGCCACGACATGCTGCTCACCGACCCCGAGCAGGCGCGCGACTTCGTCGCCCGCACCGGCGTGGATGCGCTCGCGATCGCGATCGGCACCAGCCACGGCGCCTACAAGTTCACCCGCAAGCCCACCGGCGACATCCTTGCGATCGACCGCATCGCGAAGATCCACGCCGCGGTGCCGAACACACACTTGGTGATGCACGGCAGCTCCAGCGTGCCGCAGGAGTGGCTGGAGATCATCCGCAAGTACGGCGGCGACATGCGCGAGACCTACGGCGTGCCGGTCGAAGAGATTCGCCGCGGCATCGACAACGGCGTGCGCAAGGTCAACATCGACACCGACATCCGCCTGGCGATGACCGGCGCGATGCGCCGCGTGTTCGCCGAGCAGCCCTCGGAGTTCGATCCGCGCAAGGCGCTCGCCGCCGCGAAGAACGCCGCGCGCGAGATCGTCCAGGCGCGCTTCGAGGCGTTCGGCTGCGCCGGCCAGGCCGCGAGACTCGAGCCGGTGCCGCTGGAGGCGATGATCCAGCGCTATCGCTGAGCGCCCCCGCGCGGGAGCCTCTAAGATGAGCCCCCGACAGACGAACGGAGGCCGCCATGCGCTGGAAGGGAGAACGCGAGAGCTCGAACGTCGAGGACCGACGCGGCATGGGCAGCCGCCGCGCCGGCCTGGGGCTGGGCACGATCGTGATCGCGATGATCGCCGCGTGGCTGTTCGGCGTCGACCCGCGAATGATCATGGGGGTGCTCGAAGGCGTCGACACGATGACCGGATCGTCGATGCCGCAGCAAGGCCCGGCGCCGGCACCGACCGACGAGACCGGCCGCTTCGTGTCGGTGGTGCTGGCCAGCACCGAAGACGTCTGGTCGGGAATCTTCCAGCAGGCTGGCCGCGCCTACCAGCCGCCGAAGCTCGTGCTGTACAGCGGACGCATCGACACCGCCTGCGGACTGGGCGCCGCCGCGTCGGGCCCGTTCTACTGCCCCGGCGACCAGCGGCTGTACATCGACCTGGGCTTCTTCCAGCTGATGCGCGAGCGGCTGGGCGCTCCCGGCGACTTCGCGCAGGCCTACGTCGTCGCGCACGAGGTCGGCCACCACGTGCAGAACCTGCTCGGCACGATGGAACAGATGGACCGCGCGCGCCGGCGCGCCTCCGAGCAGCAGTACAACGCGCTTTCGGTGCGGCTCGAACTGCAGGCCGACTGCTACGCCGGCGTCTGGGCGAACCACTCGCAGCAGGCACGCAACTGGCTCGAGAAGGGCGACATCGAGGAAGGCATGGGCGCCGCCTCGGCGGTCGGCGACGACCGGCTGCAGCGGCAGTCGCAAGGGGTCGTCGTCCCGGAAACCTTCACGCACGGTTCGTCGGCGCAGCGCGTGCGCTGGTTCCGCGCCGGACTGGAAAGCGGGCGCGCGTCGCAGTGCGACACGTTCTCCGCAAGAGCGCTTTGATCACCCAAGGAGGAACTCGATGAGTCGTACTACCCTCGCCGTCTCGCTGATCGCGATCGGCATCACCGCCCCCGCTTGGGGCGCGCCCGTCATGATGTCCGGCGATTGGGCGAAGACCGCCTGCGATGCGTGGAACAAGGACCCGGTCCTGGTCGGCAAGTTGGTCGAGAGCGGCTGGGTGAAGAACGACAGGGGGCGGGGCTACAAGATCCTGCAGATCGCCCGCGCCGACTGCGGCGGGACGCCCACCGCGGAGTTGCGTGTCTCGCTGCAGGACGGCAAGGCCCTGTGCGTCTACGGCGGAAGCCCGAACGCCGACAAGGTCGACACCGGATCCGATTACGTGATGAACGCGCACACCGGCCGCTGGCTGGAGATGGGCAGGAGCGAATACGGGCCGATGAAGGCGATGATGCTCGGGCGCCTGGGCTTCGACGGCCCGACGATGGAAGCGATGGGCAACATGGGCCCGTTCGAGAACTTCCTGAAGCTGGTGGGCTCGGTGCCCGGCGACACCGCCACCTGTCCCGGCAAGTAGGGCCTGCCGGGCTGCGGGCCCCGCCCCCGCAGCCCATGCCACGTGGGGCGCCGCGAGCCGCGGCGCACTGCTACCCCGCCGCGCGGCAATGCGCGGCGATCGCTTCGACCAGCGCCGGCCACAACGCCGGCGGCAGGTCGTGCCCCATTCCTTCGATCGCCATCAGCCGCGCGCCCGGAATCGATCGCGCCGTGTCGCGTCCGGCCTCGAGCGGCACCAGCGGGTCGTCGACGCCGTGGATCACGAGCGTCGGCGCCGGGATCCGCTTCAGCCGCGCGCGACGATCGGGCGCCGCGATGATCGCCAGCAGCTGACGCAGCGTGCCGGCCGGGTCGTAGGCGCGGCGCACGCCGCGCTCGATGAAGTTGCGCAGCTCGACCTGATCGGCCGGGAAACCCGGGCTGCCGATCACGCCGAACAGCGACACCAGGTGCTCGACCACGGCCTCGACGTCGCCCGGCCTCGGGTGCCGGACGCAGCAGCGCCTTGCGCGCGGCCGCCGAAGGCTTCGCCAGCGCCGCGTTGCCGCTGCTCGACATGATCGACGTCAGGCTCGCGACGCGCGACGGGTGGCGGATCGCGACCAGCTGCGCGATCATGCCGCCCATCGACGCGCCGACGACGTGCGCGCGCGTGAGGCCCAGCGCATCCATCAGGCCCACCGCATCGTCGGCCATGTCGTCGAGCGAATAGGGGGCCGGCACCGGCAGCCGCAGCCACTTCGCCGCCAGCGCCATCATCAGGTTCGCGCTGCCGCCTCCCGACATCCGCGACGACAGGCCGCTGTCTCGGTTGTCGAAGCGCACGACGCGGAAGCCCGCGCTCACCAGCCCTTCGCAGAACGGGTCGGGCCAGGCGATCGACTGCATGCCCAGCCCCATGATCAGCACGATCGCCGGCGCCTGCGGGTCGCCGAGCGACTCGTACTCGATGCGCACGCCGTTCGCGTCGACCGCCGGCATCTTCGGGCTCTCCGGTGCGCGCGGGTCGCGCCGCCTCAGTACCAGGTCTTGCGGCGCGGATCTCGATAGAGCAGCGCGCGCACGCCGGCCCGGTCGAACGGCTGCCAGCCGCCTTCGGGCTGCGCGAGACGGTCAGCGACCGCGTAGAGCACCATCGGGTTGAAACCCATCCCGAGGTGGCTCGCTTCGACTTCGATGTTCTCGGTTGCCGGGCCCTCCTGCTCGACGCAGCACTGCCAGGACACGACGCCGTCGGTGCGACTGAAGATCGACGTCGTCGGCACCGGCGGCGGCACGCGCAGCGGCTCGTGCACTTCGGGCGCGCCGATCCGGTGACCGGTGAAGAACTCGTAGACGCGCCACGCATTGGTGGCCTTCGGATGTCCGGTGAACGGCGTGCCCATCGTGATCACCTGCCGCACCTCGTCGGGGAACTCCTTCGCGAGCTCGCGCGCGTAGACCCCGCCGAGACTCCAGCCGATCAGGCTGACCGTCCGGCCATGCGCCCGCCGGACAGCGAGCAGGCGCTTGCGCAGCGCCTCGAGCACGCCGTCGCGCGGGCCGAGGTTGCGCCTGATGCCCGACGCGATCACCTCGTAGCCGAGTCGTCCGAGGAATCGGCGCAGCACTGCGGTGCTGCCGTCGCCGGCCAGCAGGCCCGGATAGACGACGACCGGATGCCCGTCGCCGCGCGGCGCGAGCGGCAGCAGCGGCCGCGACCAGAGCGCCGCGCCGAACTCCCACGGCGCGCGCCACTCGAGCGCGAGCCGCACCACGCCCGGCGCACGCATCGGGCCGACCTCGTACCAGTGGTGTGCGTTGTGCATCGGCGTCTCGGGCGTCTCGAGATACAGGAAAACCGAATCGAGTCCGGTCAGTTGCCGCAAATCGTCCTAGCCTCGAGGCTTCAGCGCGGACAGGTCGAGGCGGCCGTCGCGCACCGGTGGGCACCAATAATAGCCGCCGCTCTCGGGGCGCGTGAAGCGGAACAGCGCATCCTCGATGCCGTCTTCGAGGCCGGCCATGCGCTTCAATTGCGCGATGAACGCGTCGAAGTTCCTGCCGAAGGCCACGAACACCAGCCCGGCGCGCCTGCCGTCCGACCACGGCATCGAGCGACGCACGACGAAGGCTTCGGGATCGAAGCTCTCCTGCGCGGTGCGCTTGACGTGCGCCGACGGCGGCGCGTCGTCGATCTCCTCGTTGTCGTCGCGGCGGCGGCCGATGGCCGCGTCCTGCTCGTCGCGGCTCATCGCATCGAACAGGTCGAAGCGGTGCACCCAGCGCTGCACCGCGACGAAGCTCGAACCTGCGGGCGCGGCGCCGCCCTGCGGCGCGATCGCGGCCGCGACCGCGTCCTCCCCCTTCGGGTTCTCGGTGCCGTCTTCGTAGCCGCTCAGGTCGTCGCCGTCGCCGTGCCTGAAGGCCGACGTGAGGTCGACCAGCTCGAACGCCGGCGCGAGCGCGTCTTCCATGCGCCGCGAGCGGTGAAACAGCTCGCCCGCGTCGTCGCCGCGCAGCCAAAGCCAGAGATCGGTCGGCGTCGACGGAATGGCGAGCCGCGTGGACTGCAGCGCTGGAAAACTGTGCAGGCCCGCGATCCTGGCGCCCAGCGACGCGACCAGCGAAGCCCCGAGTCCGGCCACGCAGCGCTCACCATCGACCAGGGTCGCCAGCGTCTTCAGTGCGCTGCGCAAGTCGGTGCCGGGCGTGGCCACGAAGGAGAGGTAGCGGGCCGATTGGGGAATCGGCATCAGGATGGCGGGCTGGTATCCGGGCATGCGTGCAATCTCCAATCGAAGAGCCGGCTCTCGGGTCGGCCACGAACCCGGGGATTATCCGCCAGGAGCCCGGCGCCTCCGGCATCTCCCAGGCACGGCAGCACGAGGCGCGGTCATCGACCGTTGACGAGCGTCAATCGGCGGCGCCCGACGCGGCGTAGCTTGCGGTGCATGCACGAATCGAGCGGCACGGGGACGCGGTTGCGCCAGGCGGCAGCGTTTGCGGCCTGCATCTCGATTGCCGGCCTGGCAACAGGCTGGGGCGCCGGCGCGACCGCCGGCACTCGCGAGGGGCTCGCCGCACTGGAGCGCAGCGACTATCCGAACGCGCTCCGCGAGCTCGCTCCATCGGCCGAACAGGGCGACACCGCCGCGCAGGCTGCGCTGGGCCGGATGTACCTGTACGGCTGGGGCGTAGCGAAGGACCCTGCGGTCGCGGCGCGCTGGCTGCAACGGGCCGCGGAATCCGGCCACGCGGGCTCGCAGAAGTTGCTCGCCCATCTCTACGAGGGCGGCATCGGCGTGCCGAAGGATGCCGCGCAGGCCGAGCGCTGGCGACGGGCAGGTGTCGCCGCCGCGTCGAAGGGCGCGCCCGGGCCGCCGGTGCGCTACAAGGACTACGAGGATCGCGACCTGGTCATCGACGGCAAGGTCTATCCGCAGGAAACCGCGCTGATGCACGGCTGGGGCATGAAGCGCGATCCTGCAGGCTGCCGTCCGCTGGTTCACCGCGGCTGCGGAAGGCGGCCACGAGCGCGCGCGGCGGGTGCTGGCCGCGCTCTACGAACAGGGCGCCGATGTCCCGCGCGACCTCGCGGCGGCCCGAAAATGGCGTTGCCTGGCCGACCGTGACTCGAAAGCGCCCAGGCAGTCGGCGCCGCAGTTCTCGCCCGATCGCAGCTGCGACCCGGTCGCACCGGCCGAACTGCAGAAGATCCGCGCGTCGGCCGAAGGCGGCGATGCGACGGCGCAAAACCTGCTCGGAACGCTGCTTGCGCAGGGCACAGGCATCGACGCCGACGCTCGTCAGGCACTGCGCTGGTTCCGCGAGGCCGCGAAGCGCGGCGATGGCGACGCGCAGCGCAACCTCGGCGCGATGTACGAGATCGGCCTTGGCGTCGACGTCGACTATCGCCAGGCGCGTGCCTGGTACGGCAAGGCACCCGGCGAGGATGCGATGCGCTCGGCCAACCGGGTCGAGCTGCTGATCGGCTGGCAGGATCTCGAATGGGGCGCCCCGCTGGCGAAGCGCCCCGGCTTCGCTTTCGCCCAGCCGCCGGCGATGCTCGAGCGCTCGATGTCGCTGCAGCGCCTGCTGAGTGGCCGGGCCCACTACGCCTTCCACGCGCGACGCGCCGATTCGCTTCAGTTCGGCGGCGCGACGGTCAAGCGGATCGTCTATCAGTCGCTGATGCAGCGCGACGGCCTGTGCGCGGTCTGGATCGAATTCGAGGGACGCGGCAATCATCGCGCGCTGTTGCAGTCGCTCGCCAGCTGGTACGGCCCGCCGCATGCGCAGACCTCGGTCAACGATGACCGCCTGTCGATGAGGGCATGGGATTTCCACGGCGGCGTTCGCGTGCTGCTCGAGCACTTCCAGTGGGCCGCAGCCGACGAGAGCCTGGGCTGGCTCGCGGTCTGGCACGCCTCCTGCTGAGCCGCTTGCCCTATGATCGGGGCGGCATCCGTCCTCGACTCCGATGAAGCCCGCGCAACACCCCACCGCACTGCGCACCGCGCAACTCCTGCGCGACGCCGGCATCGACGTCACGGTCGTCGAGTTCGAACAACCCACCCGCACCAGCGCCGAAGCCGCAGCGGCGATCGGCTGCTCGGTGGCCGAGATCGCGAAGTCGGTCGTCTTTCGCGGTCGCGACAGCGGGCTGGCGATCGTCGTGGTCGCGAGCGGCGAGAACCGCGTCGACGAGCCCGAGGGTGGCCGCAGCCGTGGGCGAGCCGCTCGCGCGTGCCGATGCGGACTTCGTCCGCTCGGCCACCGGCTACGCGATCGGCGGCGTCGCGCCGATCGGCCACTCGGGGCCGGTGAAGCTGGTGCTCGACGAAGACCTTCGCCGCTTCGAAACCGTGTGGGCCGCCGCAGGCACGCCGTTCTCGGTGTTTCCGCTCACGCCTGCCCAGCTCCGCGAATTGACCGGCGCCGAATGGTCGGCGGTCAAGCAGCAAGCGCGCGCATGACGCGCACCGTGTCGCGCCCGTCCACATCGGGCATGACGCGAAAGCCGAGCTGGCGGGCCAGCTCGAGCATTCTCCGGTTCGTGGCGAGGACGATCCCTTCCATCGTGGCGAGGCCGCGGCGCCGCGCGACGTCGATCAGCATCCGCATCAGGATCCCCGCCAGCCCGCTGCCTTGCCAGGCATCGGCCAACGCGATCGCAAACTCGCAGCCGGTGCCCGACGCATCGACGCCGTAGCGGGCAGCACCAACGATCTGCTCGCGCCCGTCGCGGCCCACCGTCGCCACCAGCGCGAGGTCGCGCTGCTGGTCCACCTGTGTGAGCGCACGCAGCTTGGCGACCGGCGCTTCGCGCAAGGTCGCCATGAATCGCTGGTAGCGCGTCTCGTCGGAGAGGCTGCGGATGAACTCGGCCTCGAGCGCGACGTCGTCCGGGCCGATCGGTCGCACGATGACCCAGGTCGAGCCGATCCGGCGCCGCATCGCGCCGGGCTGCGCCGGCGCCTGCACGCCGGCACCCACGGGCTGCGCGGGTTGCGTCGGCTGGCGCGACGCGAGGTAGTCGACGGCCGCATCCAGAGTCTCGAGGCGCTCGTAGTCCGACTCGGGCACCTCGATCGACAGCCGCTCGGCGAACGCATCGAGCAGGTTCAGCCAGTCCATCGAATCGAGCCCGGCCTGCTCGCGCAGCGGCCGGTCGGCCTGGATGCGCCCGAGGTCCACGCCCGGGGCGATCGATTCGATCACCGCCCGCACCGTTTCGCGGATCTCGTCGCGTTCCAATGAAGGGTTCCCCGATGCGCGAGCCTGCGCGCAAGCCACGGACCGTAAGGCCGTGGAGTCCGGGCCGACTTTACATCGGTTCGCAAACGAGGAGGCCATCATGCTGCCGGATTCCGCATTGCCCGCACGCAACCTGCGTCCCGGGGTCTCGGTGGCACGGACCTTGCTCATCCCGACCGCGCCGGTCACGCCCGCCTCGCCGGCATCGGCCGTCATGACCGACCTCACCCAAGTGCGGGCGGTCACGGTCAATCCGACGACTGCGCTGCAACAGGCCGAGCAGTTCATGATCCACCAGCGCGTGCACATGCTCTTCGTCGTCAGCGAGATGCCCGAGCTGCAGGGTCTCGTCACCACGACCGACCTGCGCGGAGATCGCGTGATGCGCGCCGTCCAGGAGCGCAACGTGCACTACGAGGATCTCTGCGTGGCCGACGCGATGACGCCGCTGTCGATGCTCGATGCGATCGACTACCACCGGCTCGCGGGCGCGCGCGTGAGCAACGTGGTCGCGACGCTGCGCAAGCACGGCCGGAACCATCTGCTCGTCATCGAAGCCGCTTCGGGCGCGCAACCGGAACGCGTGCGCGGCGTGATCTCGCGCGCGCAGGTCGAGCGACAACTGGGCACCGTGATCGAGGCGTCGGGCCCCGCGTTCGACCTTGCCGAGCTCGGACAGGCCATGTCCTGATCATCCCCCCACGACCGTTTCGCGCGCTATCGCCACCGCGCCCCACGCACGCCCCTCGGCGTCGTGCAGAACGCCGAACTGCATCGCCACGTACAGTCGCTCGCCGCTTTTGGGCACCGCGCGCGTGGTCAGCGGCTTGCCGGAGTGCTTCGTCGCGCCGGCCGCAAGTGCCGTGTGGTAGCCCTTCCAGTGCGCCTCGCGCAGACTCCGCGCTTCATGCCGCCGGCAGGGTCTCGACCAGCGTGATCATCCGCTTGCGCATCGCGTCGTCGGGCAGCGCGCCGACCGCCGCGCCCATGTTGTCGGACATGTTCTCCGGGCGACTCGTGGCCGGCGTGATCGCGGTGACTGCCGGATGGCTCGCGACGAACTTCAGGAAGAACTGCGCCCACGAGGCGGCGCCGAACTCGCGCGCCCAGTCGGGCACGCTGCGGCCGGCCACGCGCCTCCACAGGCGCGTGCGCCCGAACGGCGCGTAGACGAGCACCGCGATGCCGCGGTCGCGCGCGAGCGGCAAAATCGTGCGCTCGGCATCGCGGTCGTCGATCGCATAGTTGGTTCCGATGAAGTCGATCGGTTCGCTGCGCATCGTGCGCAGCAGTTCGTCGTACTGGCCCTCGAAGGTCGTCGTCACGCCGATGTAGCGCACGCGCCCCTGCTCCTTCAGCGCCCTGAGGATCGGCAGCTGCGTGCGCAGGTCGCCCAGGTTGTGGACCTGGATCAGGTCGATCGCCGGCTTGCCGATGCGCCGGAACGAGGTCTCGATCTGCCTGCGCGCGGCAGCCGGGTCGGCCGCGCCGCCGCCCCATGACGCGACGTTGAGCTTGGTCGCCCAGAACAGCCGCTGCGCGATGCCGAGCTCCTGCGCGATGCGCCCGGCGACCTCTTCGGAGGCGCCATAGGCCGGCGCGGTGTCGAAGACCGTGCCGCCGAGATCCACCATCCGCCCGAGCACCTCTCGAAGCGCCGCGACGTGGTCGGTGCGCGCGACCTGCGAGAACGTCGCCGAACTGCCCAGCCCCACGATCGGCAACCGCTCGCCGGTCTTCGGGATCGCGCGGGTGATCAGCCCCGCCGGCGCGCCACTCCCGGCGCCACGCGCAGCGCCAGACGCGAGCGCAAGCATCCCGGCCTCGGTCCCGATTCGCCGAAGCCATTCCCGTCTCGTCGTCATGCCGCCACTCCTTGCGCCCGCACGGCGCTACGCGCCCGTGAGCGCTGCGCAACGCCCAACCATGCGCCGAGCGCCAGCCACACCACCGCCAGCGGCACCGCAAGGGAAGCGAGCGCCGCCAGCCCCATCCCGAGCCGTCCCAGCAGCCCTTCGGTCTGCGCGCCGACGACGTCGCCGGTGCGATAGACGAAGGTATCGATGAAGGCTTTCGCCTTGTAGCGGTCGGCGCGCGAGACCGTGGTGAACAGCGTTTCGCGCGCGGGCCGCATGATGCCGCGCTGCACTGCGCGAAACGTCGCCTCGAACGCGATGAGCGCCGCCAGCGAGCCGGCGATCGCCAGGCCGAGGAAGCCCAGCGCCGCAACGAGCGGCAGCAGCGCCAGCGCCACCGACGTGCCGAGCCGCTTCAACAGGTGACCGCTGACCACCGCCTGCAGCACCAGCGTCGCGGCCTGCGTGATCATGTCGATGCGCGCGAACGCGGCGGTGCGCAGGTCGAGGTCGGCTCCGAGCGCCGCCACCATCTGCAGTCGCGTGAAATAGATGAAAGTGGCCATCACCGCGACGATCAGCACGTAGGCGCAGATCGCCAGCAGATACGGCGATCGGGACACCGACCGGAGGCCCTCCCGGGCACTTCCGCCGATCACCGCGCGATCGACCGCACTCGACGCGCCCCTGTCCTCGCCGGCTATCGAATCGCCTGCCGTCGAATCGCCGTGCAGCCGCGCGAGCCACCAGGCCGCACCCAGCGCCAGCACCAGGAACCCGGCCGCCACGGGCAGCAGAGCCGGCGTGCCCAGCGGTCGCGCCAGCACGCTCGCGAGCCAAGGTCCGAAGATGGCGCCCGACGTGCCGCCCACCGCAATCGCTCCGAACAGGCGCTTGCTTTGCTCCAGCGTGAAGCGATCGGCCATCAGCGCCCAGAAGAGCATCGTGGCAAAGAGATTGAAGACGCTGAACCAGACGTAGAAGACCTGTCCGGTGTGCTCGCCGATGCTGGCCGGCGCGAATACCAGCAGCGCATGAAAGCCCAGCAGGCCCGCGGCGAAGAACAGGTAGGTCGCCACGGTGAATGCAAGGCGCCGAAAGCGGCTCACCAGCCACCCGAAGACCGGGTTGACCAGCAGCGTGACGACAACGGTGCCGACGAACAGCCAGCGGATCGCATCCATGCCGCGCTGCATGCCCAGCGCCTCGCGCGCCGGCCGCAGCACCATCAGCGCGGTGAGCACGAAGAAGAAGAACAGCGCGGCGACCAGAACCGGTGCGAGCTCGTCGCGGCGGACGTTCGTGAACCGTTGCAGAAGCGCGGCAGCCATGACGTCATCACTGTGACGAGGAGGCCGAGGATCGCGCAAGGCCCTCGGTCGTCGGTGCCCGGCGGTATAATCCGCGCTCCTCTCCAGGGGAGTAGCCGGCGCGGTTCTCCGATACCCGCGCCGCGGCATCGTCAAGACGGCATCGGTCGATCCGGCAATCGACCGCCTGCCCGGTGCCGTGAACCCGGGCGTTCGCGCCACGGGCGGCAAGACCAGCGAGGACCTTCGACAACCGCGTCATCCGGCCCCTGCCAGGCCGGAAGAGAAAGGTCCCCTCGATGCTCTCCGTCGGCACGCCGCTGCTGTGGTCGCTGTTCGCGGCCTTCGTTCTCGTCGCGCTCGCGATCGATTTCCTCGCCATGAACCGCCAGGGCGCGCACACGGTCACGATGCGCGAGGCAGGCCTGTGGTCGCTGGTCTGGGTCGCCGTGTCGCTCGCCTTCGTCGGCTGGCTGTGGTGGCACCTGGGCGGCGCGTCAGGCGACGAAACCGCTCGCGCACTGGCCGACGCGAAGGCGCTCGAATTCGTCACCGGCTATCTGGTCGAGAAGGCGCTGGCGGTCGACAACGTCTTCGTCTTCCTGATGCTGTTCACCTACTTCGCCGTTCCGGCAGAATTCCAGAAGCGGGTGTTGATGATCGGCATCCTCGGCGCGCTGGTGTTGCGCGCGGTGATGATCCTGGTCGGCGCCTGGCTCGTCGCGCAGTTCCACTGGGTGATGTACCTGTTCGGCGCCTTCCTGGTCTTCACCGGCATCAAGATGTGGTGGGCGGCCGGGCAGGAGCCCGACCGGGCTCGAACCCCGCGCTGCGCTGGATCGAGCGGCACATGAGGGTCTCGCCGGGCTACGACGGCGAACGCTTCTTCACGACCGCGAACGGCGTGCGGATGGTCACGCCGCTGTTCGTGGTGATCCTGCTGATCGGCATCGTCGACGTGGTGTTCGCGGTCGACTCGATCCCGGCGATCTTCGCCATCACGACCGACCCGTTCATCGTGCTCACCTCGAACGTGTTCGCGATCCTCGGGCTGCGCGCGATGTACTTCCTGCTCGCCGGCATGCACGAGCGCTTCCACCTGCTGTCGTACGGCCTGGCCGTGGTGCTCGGGTTCATCGGCGCGAAGATGCTGCTGATCGACCTCTACAAGATCCCGATCGCGTGGTCGCTCGGCTTCACCGTGACGGTGCTGGGCCTGTCGATGCTGCTGTCGCTGCGGATTCCGGCGCGGCCGGGCGAGGCCGGCAGCGCGTATCCGTTCGGTGCGAAAAAGCGGGACGGCAGGGCGGAGAAGGAATCGCGCTGAGGGGCCGGCGCGAACCGGCCCCTCTCGCTGCGCGTGCCTCAGCCCTTGCCGCGCCGAGCGTCCATGCTCCAGCCGCCCGCACCCCACGCGGCAATCGTCAGCAGGCCGCCGATCACCGCCACGTTCTTGTAGAACAGCAGTTGCGGAATCATCTGCTGGTCGGCCGGTACGGCCCACCACGCGTGGAAGAAGAACGAGGCGACCAGCGTGAACACCGCCAGCACGACGGCAGCCAGGCGCGTGCCGAAGCCCGCGATCAGCGCCACGCCGCCGACGATCTCGACGATCAGGCCTACCGCCGCGGCGAGCTGCGGCATCGGCAGGCCCACCGAAGAGATGTAGCCCACCGTTCCGGCGAAGCCGGTCAGCTTGCCGATGCCGGCGGGCAGGAACAGCAGGGCCATCAGCAGACGGCCGGCCAGCGCGAGGGGATCCTGAAGTTTGGCGAACATGTCGATTCCTTGTCACAGGGTGGTGAGAGAACAATCCAATCAGGGAGCGAGGTCGAACACCAGCACCTCGGCATCGTCGCCGTTGGACAGCGCGACGCGTTTCTCGCCTTCCAGCAAGACCGCATCACCGCCGCTCAACGGCTGGCCGTTCACCTCCAGCGATCCGCGCACCAGATGCACGTAGCCTTTTCGCGCCGGGTCGAGCGCGAGTTCCGCGCGCTCGGCGCCATCGAAGAGGCCCGCGTACAGCTTCGCGTCGGCGTGGATGGTGATTGACCCTCGTGCCCCGTCGGGCGACGCCACCAGGCGCAGCACGCCGCGCTTCTCGGTGTCCGCAATCGTCTTCTGCTCGTAGCCCGGTGAGATTCCGGTCGCGTCCGGCTCGATCCAGATCTGCAGGAAATGCGTCGTCTGCCCTTCGGCGTGGTTGAACTCGCTGTGCTGCACGCCGGTGCCCGCGCTCATGCGCTGCACGTCACCGGGCGGAATCCCCACGACGTTGCCCATGCTGTCGCGATGGGCCAACTCGCCCGACAGCACGTAGCTGACGATTTCCATGTCGCGGTGACCGTGCTTGCCGAAGCCGGTGCCCGGCGCCACGCGGTCCTCGTTGATGACGCGCAGGTTGCCCCAGCCCATGTGCGCCGGGTCGTAGTAGCCGGCGAACGAGAACGAGTGGTAGCTCTTCAGCCAGCCGTGATCCGCGTAGCCGCGGTCCTGGGATTTGCGAAGCGTGAGCATGGTCGGCACTCCTTGTCGATGGCATCGATTCTGGAGCGACTCGGTCCCTTCCAGGCTCTGCGGGTTCGGTGGCATCATTCGAATTATTTGAACGGACAGGCGACCAATGCCGACGCCGCGTGACGTGCTGACCCCCGACGCCCTGGCGATGCTCGAGACGATTGCCGCCGCCGGCAGCTTCGCCGCGGCGGCCCGCGCGAACGGGCTGGCGCCCAGCGCCCTCACCTATCGGGTGCGGCAGCTGGAAGACGCACTCGACGTGCTGCTGTTCGACCGCAGCTCGCGCCAGGCGCGCCTGACCGAGGCCGGCGCCGAACTGCTGCGCGAGGGTAGCCGGCTGCTGGCCGACATCGACGCGATCGCGAACCGCGTGAAGCGCGTGGCCACGGGCTGGGAACCGCAGTTCACGATCGCGGTCGACAGCGTCGTGGACAGCGCCGCCGTGATGGAGCTTTGCGACGCGTTCTTTCGCCTGCAACCACCGACCCGGCTCAGGCTGCGCGCCGAGAACCTGTCGGGAACGCTCGAGGCCGTCGCGTCGGGGCAGGCCGATCTCGCCCTCGGCGCGGTGATCACCGCCGGCGCTGCGATCGGCCTGCAGCGCGAGTCGCTGGGCAGCCTTCGTTTCGCCTTCGCGGTAGCGCCGCATCATCCGCTGGCAGGCGCCCCGGAGCCGTTGAGCGACGAGGCGATCCGCCCCCATCGGGCGGTGGCAGTCGCCGACTCGATCCGGCACGGCGACGGCCTCACGCTCGGACTGCTCGCCGGCCAGGACGTGTTCACCGTGGCGGGCATGCCCGCCAAGCTCGATGCACAGATCCGGGGGCTCGGCGTCGGTTTCCTGCCGACCTGCGTGGCGCAGCCCTACATCGATACCGGACGGCTGGTCGTCAAGCGCGTCGAACGCCCGGAACACCGGATCCCGCTCAGCTATGCGTGGCGCAAGAGCGACCGACCCGATCGCGGACGCGCGCTGCAATGGTGGCTGGCACAGTTGCAGCGCCCGGTCACGCGCGCGGCGCTGCTCGGGGAGCGCCGTTCGAGGTGAGCGCCCTTACGAGCCGAGCGTGGCGCGGGTCGAGCGCCGGCCTTGGCGAACCGCAGCGCCGAAATAGAAGTCGAGCATCTCGCCCAGTGGCGCCGGGTCGCGCCGCAGCCGGCTGCGCAGCGCAGCGCCCTCCCAGCAGTCGACCAGCAACGCCGAGAGCCTGTTCACGTCCGAGTCGGCCGGCAGGTCGCCTCGCTCGCAAGCTTCCTCCAGACACACGGCGATGCGCGCGGCGATCGCGGCGAAGCACCATTCGATCTTGCTGCGGAAGACGTCGCTCACGCCGGAGAGCTCCTGCCCCAGGCCACCGAGCAGGCAGCCCATGTAGCCCTCCTGGCGATACTTGTCCTGCGAGGCGACGAAGAAGCCGCGCACCCGCTCCAGCGGCGGCACCTTCTCGTCTCCCAGGCACGCGTCGAGTCCTGCATGCACGTTGCGCATGTACTCGTCGACGACTTCGAGCGCGAAGGCTTCCTTGTCGCGAAAGTGATGGTAGAAGGAGCCCTTCGGGACGCCGGTCGCCTCGAGCAGCGCCTGGATGCCGAGGTCGTTGTAGCCGTGCCTGAGCAGCATGGCCAGGCCTGCATCGAGCAGGCGCTGCTTCGTCGCGTGCGTCATCGATCTATTTCGACCCGGCCACCTTCTCGGCCATGTGCGCGATCACGCGCCTGTGCTCGTGCTGCGGGCTGAACATGATCAGTTCGGCGTCGTCTTCGACGCGCACGTTGTGGCCCGGCGGCCAGTAGAACAGGTCGTTGGCCTCGACCGTCTCCTGCACCCCGTTGGCGTCGGTCGTGGTGACGCGGCCGCGCACCACGAAGCCCCAATGCGGGCACTGGCAGCAATCGCCGTCGAGCCCCTGGAACAGCGGCGTCGTGTCGACGCCCGCCGCCAGCGAGAAGACCTCGCCGCTGATCTTGCCCAATCCGGTGGCGTCGCCGAAGTCGGCCCGCTGGCGGATCACCGCGCCGGGAATGGCCATCTGCAGGTCCACGTTCTCTTTCGAGATTCGCATGATC
Source organism: Burkholderiaceae bacterium (assembly GCA_027493945.1). GTDB lineage: Bacteria > Pseudomonadota > Gammaproteobacteria > Burkholderiales > Burkholderiaceae_E > Zeimonas. Next base: position 3,194,197 of record JAOSJU010000001.1, read on the forward strand.
GTGTCTCCTCGTCGATGGGTGCAGGGGGAACTCCGGGACCGGCGACTCGTCGGTCGCGGCCAACTAGACCGATCGGTCTAGTCGATGTTCAGCGTAGTCCCGAACCCTTCCTCCGTCAAGCTCGCGTAGGCGGCGCTGATCAGTGCGAGGCTGTTGGGCACGAGCAATGCGCCACCGACGCCCTGCACGGCGCGCGCAACGACGAGCGCGTCGACTCCGGGCGCCAGACCGCAGGCGAGCGACCCGAGCGTGAACACGACGACCCCGACAATGAACACGCGGCGTCGCCCGAAGCGATCGCCGGCCGAGCCGCCGACGAGAATCAGCGCGCCGAGCATCAGCAGGTAGGCGTTGACCACCCACTGCACGCTGCTCATTGGCGCGGCGAGTTCGGACTGCAGCGCGGGCAGCGCCACGTTGACGACCGAACCGTCGACGAACGCCATGCTCGAACCGATGATCGACGTCGCGAGAACCCAGCGTCGGGCTCGCGCCGGACACGCGGGGTCGGACGTGGCGCCGGCACGCAATGCGCCCTCGTCGCAGGGAGTCCGGTCCTGCCCGATCATCGCCGCCTCATGGGAAGGGCCGAGCACGTTCGCTCATCGCGAACTTCTGTTGCCGCGTGCCCGCAATGCCTCATAAAGCCGCGCCGGCCCGAGCAGGATGTCCTTCAGTCCGGCTCGTACCTTGTCCGAATTCAGTGCCTGCTTGCTCATCGTCTCGTTCGCCGCGAACGCGTCGATGATCGCGTTCAGCAGTTCCTCGGAAAGATTGGGCGAATCCGAGAAGCGCTCCTTCGAGTTGTTCATCGCCTGCTGAACCGGGATCTCCGATTCCAGCAGCTTGCCCTTCAGGACGCTGTTCACGTAGACGAGCTTGTCGTCGTCGGTGAGCTCGCCTTCGAAAAGGTCGTTCACCTTCTCGATGATCTCGGCGAGCAGCGCCTTCTCCTTCTCGCGCACCTCGCCTGCGCCCGGCTCGGTCATCGGCGTCAGCGTGGCGGAGTCTCGAGCGGTGAGCGGAAGATCCCGTAGTCCGAGATCCTTCAGCCGATGATGCGTGAGCACGACCTTCGACAGGTCCACGCCTTCGCGCTCCCGGCCGAACTCCAGCAACGGCAACAGCCGCTTGTAGAAGATCGCCCGGCTTTCGATCGCCGTGTTGCCGTAGTCGAAGATCTGCGACAGGAACGCGTACACGCGCAGGAAGGCGCCCAGGTTGCGCTTGAAGAGGACCAGGGCATCGATCTCGTTCTGCGCCTCCTGTTCGGCTTTCGCATCGGACTTCGCCTGCGCGACCTTCAACTCCGTGGCAGCGGACTTGTACCGCTTTAGTAGCCGGTCGGCCACCGGCTCGATCGCGGCCGACAGCTCGGCCTGGCTTGCCTTCGGGTTCAGCTCCACGGCGACGACGCGCTCGACCTCGTAGTTGTCGTAATGGCCGCTTGCGTCGAGCCTGGCTCGCAGGTCCAGCACCAGGTTCGGGTCGGTCACGCCGGAAAGCTCGGCGGTCTCGTAGTACGGTTTGAAGGCGTCCAGTACGTCCTCGGCTTCGTTGACGAAATCGAGGATGTAGGTCGTGTCCTTGCCGGGGTGTGCGCGGTTCAGCCGCGACAGCGTCTGCACCGCCTGGACGCCGGCCAGCCGCTTGTCGACGTACATGCCGCACAGCAGCGGCTGGTCGAAGCCGGTCTGGAACTTGTTGGCCACCAGCAGGATCTGGTACTCGCCGGTGGCGAAGGCTTCGCGCATGTCCCGACCTCGCAGGTTCGGGTTCAGCGTCTTGCTGTTCTCGGTGAACGGCTCGGGGCCTGACTCGGCGTCGTTGACCTCGCCCGAGAAGGCCACCATCGTGCCGATGTGGTAGCCGCGCGACTTGATGTACTTGTCGATCGCGAGCTGCCAGCGCACGGCTTCCACGCGGCTGCCAACCACGACCATCGCTTTGGCCTGGCCGTCGAGCAACGGCGCGACGTTTTCGCGGAAGTGCTCGACGACGATCTGCACCTTCTGCGCGATGTTGTACGGGTGCAGCCGCACCCAGCGCATGATGCCCTTCAGCGCTTCGCTGCGCTCGACCGCCTTCTCGTCGTACTCCTTGCCCTCGTTGGCCAGCCTGAACGCGAGCTTGTAGGGCGTGTAGTTCTTCAGCACGTCGAGGATGAAGCCTTCCTCGATCGCCTGGCGCATGCTGTAGACGTGAAAGGCCGCAGGCAGATTGCCGGGACCGGCGGGCTGCTTCGGGTCGGGCCGGCGCCCGAAGAGTTCCAGCGTCTTGGCCTTGGGTGTGGCGGTGAAGGCCAGGTAAGTAATGCCCGCCGCACCGGCTCGCGCGGCCATCTGCGCGGCCAGCAGGTCTTCGGTGGATACCTCGCCGCCGTCCTCCAGATCCTTCAGCTCTTCGGCCGACAAGACCTCCTTCAGTTTCGCCGCGGCAGCTCCGGTCTGCGAGCTGTGGGCCTCGTCGGCGATCACCGCGAAGCGCTTGCCTTGGGTGGCGGCGAGTTCCTGCACCGCCTGGATCGCGAACGGGAAGGTCTGGATCGTGCAGACCACGATCTTCTTGTCGCTCGACAGCGCCTCGGCCAACTCGGCACTCTTGCTGCCCGAGTCGCCCGAGATCACCGCCACCACGCCGACCGTGCGCTGGAAGTCGAAGATTGCCTCCTGCAGTTGCGCGTCGAGCACCGTGCGGTCGCTGATGACCAGCACCGAGTCGAAGAGCTTCTGGTTCGCGGCGTCATGCAGCTCCGACAGGAAGTGCGCGGTCCAGGCGATCGAGTTGGTCTTGCCCGATCCGGCCGAGTGCTGAATCAGGTACTTCTGGCCCGGCCCTTCGGCGAGCACCGCGGCGACCAGCTTGCGGGTGCAGTCGAGCTGGTGGTAGCGGGGAAAGATGACCGAGGCGATCTGCTTCTTCTTGTCGCGCCGGGCCACCATGTAGCGGCCGAGTATCTCCAGCCAGCTGTCGCGCGCCCACACCCGCTCCCACAGGTAGGCGGTGCGGTGGCCGACGGGGTTCACCGGATTGCCGGCGCCGCCATGGTCGCCCTGGTCGAAGGGCAGAAACTGGGTAGCCGGCCCGGCGAGCCGGGTGCTCATCCGCACCGCCTCGTTGCTGACCGCGAAGTGCACCAACGCACCGCGCGGGAAGTCGAGCAGCGGCTCGGCCGATGCCTGGCCTTTTGGCTTGGGGTGCCTGTCGAAGCGGTACTGGTCGACCGCATCGTCGATCGACTGGGTGAACTGGCTCTTGAGTTCGACCGTGGCGACCGGCAGGCCGTTCACGAACAGCACCAGGTCGATCGCGTTCTCGCTGTGAAGCGAGTAGCGCACCTGGCGGACGACCCGCAGCCGGTTCGCGGCGTAGCGGGCCTGGAGATCGGGGTTCATCGCGAGCGCCGGCCGGAACTGCGCGAGCGCGATCGGCTGGCGCAGGCCGACGAGCTCGACACCGTGACGCAGCACGTCGAGCGTGCCGCGGTCGTCGAGTTGCTTCCGGACGCGATCGAGCAGCGTGGCCTCCGCCGATGCGCCATGGTTCCTGGCAAGAGCCTCCCAGGCTTTCGGCTGGGTCTGCTGCATCCAGTCGATCAGGTCGGCGGGGAAGAGCGCGCGGGCGCGGTCGTAGGCGGCGGCGTCACCCTCGGCGCACAGCCAGCCATTGGCGGCCAAGTGGGCGCAGATGTCGTTCTCGAATTCGATTTCCTTGTGCAGGGAGGAAGACATGCGCGGTCGTGAATTCCAAGGGTGAGAGGTCTGGCGCGTCGGCGACTGGTCAGAGCAGATCGGGCCGGTGGTGCCGGAGCCAGACCTGCACATGCGCGAGAAGATCCCGCGCACTGGCAACGCACTCATCCGCCGCACTGTCCGGAATCAGGTCGCCTGAGTAGTCGGACAGGTTGCGCTGCTTGCGCAGCGCGTCCAGCAGGATCACCTTGGTCTGAGCCAGCCCCACCGTGAGCGGCAGGGTCTGGATCGCCGTCTGATGGTGGCCGGGCTTGCTGGTCAGTGTGCGATAGCCGTTCGCGTTAAGGGCGACCATGGAGGCCTGCATGATCGCCTTGTAGGCCGCATCGAAGCGATTCTCGGCACTCAGCACGGACAGTTGCGCGTCGTCGATGTTGCGACGCGCGGCTGCGAGCAGCTTCGCAATCAGGGTCCGGTCGGGAGCGACTGCATCAAGAGTGATGCCGAGCAAGTTCTTCAAGGTCATGAGCGTTGCCGACGACGAACAATTTGGGTTTGCTCATCACGTCGGCCAGGAAAGGTTCCGACCGCAGCTTGCCCGAGAACTCGTCGATTGCGAAGACCTTCGGGTTCACTTCCCGACCGATTGCGGCCTGTACGGGGTGAAGCAGCTCGACTGCCTGACGGAAGCCGAGATCCCCCACGAGCATCAGGTCGACATCGCTGCCTGCCGTCTCGCGGCCCTGCGCCACCGAACCGAACACGAAGGCGACGCGCAGCTTCGCGGCCACCGGGGCCAGTGCGTCAGCGAGCACGTCGACCACGCCTGAGGTCTTGCGCAGGATACTGGCCAGTTCAGGGTAGATCGGCGATTCGGTGTTCGCGCGGTAGACCTGCTGGTTGCCTCGCCGCTCGCGTTGCAGAAGACCTGCCTCGGCCAGCCGCACCAGTTCGCGGGCGACACTGCCCGAGGACAGCCCGGTACGGCGTGCGATCTCGCGACCGTGCAGTGCTTCGTCGGGCCGAAGGAGCAGCAGCCCGAGAATGCGGCGACGGTAATCCGGGAGGATCAGTGACGCGAGCGCTTGCTGCATAATAAGCAGCAATCGTCGCTTTAATTGCAGCGGAAAGTCAAGCCCTTCGATGGTCCGAAGCTTGCCGCTTCACCCGCCGCCTTGGCGCTTCACCGAGTCCAGGGTCTTCCCGGCTTTCGTCTTCCAGTCGATCCAGCCGTTACTGTTGCGACCCATCAGCGCCAATGCGGCCATGCTCGGCGACCGGAACAGGTGGTCCTTCTGGAACACGACCGTGTCGCCGGTAGGGAGCATCACACCGGACTCGATCAGGTTCGCTCGGAGCCGCTCGCCGGGCGTACCGATGATAGACGGCACATTCTCCTTGCGTCCGATCGAGTCCTTCAGCACCACGAAGCCCTCGGGCGTGTACTGGCCGCGCCCGTTCGCTCCCGACGAGGTGCAGTAGAAAGTCTCATCCGCGGGCGTAGCCGGATCCGCCTTGGCGACCGGGTCGAAGAGCGGGTAACCGAGGGTCGCGAGCAGCACGCTGCCTGTCTCGAAAATCTCGATGCAGTCGGCAGCCAACGGAGGTGGTGTGTGCGGCTTGCTGCCCCCATTGCCGTTTTCATCGACATAGCGGCCAGCCGCCCGGACCGCCTGAATGCAGTGCCATTCCAGGAACAGCGCGTGAGTCTGGGTCAGGCTGTTCGTGCGTGAGATCAGCACCAGCGCTCGGTCCCAGAAGTCCTTCTCCTTGTTGTGCGTGATCAGGCGGGCGCGCAGGTCGCCGGTCTGGCCCACGTAGACACGCTGCTCCTCGCCGCCCTCCGACGTGCCCGCCAGGAAGTAGAGGCCCACTTGGCCGCTCTCCGGCATCTTGAAGAAGTCCGGGAGCAGGCTTCGCGGGACTTCGATGACCTGCACGATGCGGGTGGTGATCTCGGCGACGCGCAGGCCGCGGGGATCGCCGCCGGGAAGGAAGATCTGGATCGTCTGGGGGCGGGCGGTCATTTCATCTCCGCTTCAGCGACATCGCGCACGTCGATCTGGCCGGTGACGGCGGCGGAGATCAGGGCGGCGCGGCGCTCGCGCAGCAATTCGGCTGCGCAGGCGGCGGATTCAGCAAGCCGCTCCAGCCGCGCAATCTCGTCCACGAGGTAAGTGGCGATGTCAGCTCGTTCATGGGCGGTCGGAACCGGAATGCGCGCGCGCTTGAGATCGAAGATGTTGATACCCCGAACTGCCGCTCCGAGGGAGCCACAGGCGAGATCCTCTGCCACTGGTTCACAGAGCAGCGCAAACCTGAGCCATTCACCGTCAACGCCCTCGGCGGGTGCGATTCGAGCAACGTCCTGAGTGATGTTGCACCCCTCGAGCTCTTCAGGAACGATCTCACAGTCGCCGATCGTTCCCCGAATCGAGTAGACCAGGTCGTTAGCGCGGAGACGCGCGCGAGCGTACGGCGCTTCGATCTCGGCCGTCGTTCGCGCGAGCGCCTCCAGACGCAGTCGTTCGCGACGTACGTTTCCCCCTTTGAGAATCGGCACACCTTCTCCGACGTCGGGTCCTGGAAGGACGATCCCGTACATGATCGGGCGGTCCGGTTCGGTGAGCCACTTGAGGGGTATCACGTCCCAATGCGCCGGCACCTCCCCAGCCACTCCACCCCCGAATCCTTCATCGGCACATCCGGATCGAGCCCCTTCGTCACCGCATGCGAGATGACGGCCTGGCGCTTCTCCTTCAGCAGCTCGATCAGCCGCTCCTGCTCGGCGATCAGCGCGTCGATCTCGGCGGTTTCGAAGTTGAGGAAGTCCAGAATCAGAGCGATCTCTGATTCGGGTGGAAGCGCGATACGGATCGAACCGATCGTGTCCGTGTTCAGATTTAGCTGCGTACCGAATTTTCCTAGCCCCTGATAGCAGTCACCTGCCTCAAAGATTCGATACAAGAACTTCGGATCTATCGCTAAGCGCGGGAAGTACACGAAGCCATCGTGGATGCACGCCTTGATCGCAGTAATGCAGGGTCGGCCGACTGTGCCCGCAATGCTTACAAACAGCTCGCCTGGCGCAATCTTCACGCTCAGAGAACCGCCAAGCTCCGACAAGCGCTGTGTGGTCGCCTGAAGTACACCGTGCGATGCCGAAACATCAGCGATTCGCACCCAAGCAAATTCACCTTCGTCGTCGAAGAATTTCGGGTCATCGATTGGTCTTGGCGACGCACCGCGGAGGACGGGCGAGAGCCACTTGATTGCAATGACTGTCCAATGCGCCGGCACCTCCCCAAGCCACCTGACCCCCGAGTCCTTGTACTCCGGATACCGCGGAAAGCTCATGCCGACAGCCCCCGAATCATCTCCACGATCCGGTCGGTCACCTGCTTGAGCTCCGTGTCGATCTCCGCCAGCGGCCGCGGCGGCTTGAACACGTAGAAGTGCCGATTGAACGGGATCTCGTATCCGACCTTGGTCTTCTCGTGGTCGATCCAGGCGTCGGGCGCGTGCGGCAGCACCTCGCGCCGGAAGTAGGCTTCGACGTCCTCCGTCAAGGGCACGTTCTCGGTGTCGCGCAGCGACGAGTCCGGCTGCGCCTTGCCCTTCTGCTTGCCGCGCTCGCCGAGCACGATCTTGCCGGCTTCGTCGCGCAGCGGCCGCTCGACGGTGATCGTCCGGTAGCCGAAATCCGCGTTGTAGAAGATCCGCGAGGTCGGCTTGCCATCCGCTTCCGCCTCGACGAACTGGCCGAAGATCCGGGTGATCTCGTCGATGTGCGCATCCGACAACTCCTTGCGCTTGGAGCCCGGGCTCTTGCGCATCTTCTGCCACATGCCACTGGCGTCGATCAGCTGCACCTTGCCCTTGCGATGCGCCGGCTTGCGGTTGCTCACGATCCACACGTAAGTCGCGATGCCGGTGTTGTAGAACATGTCGGTCGGCAGGCCGACGATCGCCTCCAGAAGGTCGTTCTCCAGCACATAGCGGCGAATCTCGCTCTCGCCCGAGCCCGCGCCGCCGGTGAACAGCGGCGAGCCGTTCAGCACGATGCCGAAACGGCTGCCACCTTCGTTTACCGGGCGCATCTTCGAGATCAGGTGCAGCAGGAAGAGCATCGAGCCGTCGGACACGCGCGGCAAGCCCGGCCCGAAGCGGCCGTTGTAGCCCTGCTTTTCGTGCTCGTCGCGCACCGCCTTCTCGACCTTCTTCCACTCCACGCCGAAGGGCGGGTTCGAGAGCATGTAGTCGAACTTCGCGTGCGGGTGGCCGTCCTCGGACAGCGTGTTGCCGAAGGCGATGTTGGCCACGTCCCGGCCCTTGATCAGCATGTCGGCCTTGCAGATCGCGTAGGACTCCGGGTTCAGCTCCTGGCCGAACACCGTAAGGCTGGCCTGCGGGTTGTGCTGGGCCGGTATTCGCCGGCGATCGACAGCATGCCGCCGGTGCCGGCCGCCGGGTCGTAGATCGTGCGGACCACGCCGGGCTGCCCCAGCGCGTCGTCGTCTTCGACGAAGATCAGGTCGACCATCAGCCGGATGACTTCGCGCGGGGTGAAGTGCTCCCCTGCCGTCTCGTTCGAGATCTCGGCGAAGCGCCGGATCAGCTCCTCGAACATCAGGCCCATCTGGTGGTTGTCGACAACGTTCGGGTGCAGGTCGAACTGAGCGAAGCGCTCGGTGACCTGGTAGAGCAGCCTGGCCTTGGCGAGCCTGTCCACTTGGGCGTGGAACTCGAAGCGCTCGAAGATGTCGCGGGCGGCCGGCGAGAAGCCCTGCACGTAGCTGAACAGGTTCTCGCGGATGTGGTCCGGGTCGCCGACCAGCTTCTTCAGGTCGAGCGGCGAGGTGTTGTAGAAGCTCTGGCCGGCCGTGCGCCGCAGGAAGGACTCGGGGTTCAGTCCGGCCTTTTCGCGCTCGGCCAGCTCCGCGAGCACGGCCGGCTTGGTGGCTTCGAGCACGCAGTCCAGCCGGCGCAGCACGGTGAAGGGCAGGATCACGCGTCCGTACTCGGACTGCTTGAAGTCGCCGCGCAGCAGGTCGGCAACCGACCAGATGAAGGCGGAGAGGGCGGATTGGTTCACTGGGAGCGTTCGTCTCGGTAGCCGCCGAAGCGGACTCGGCGACGATGATAGAGCCGACGGGGCTCATCCGGCGAGCCCCGAGCACAGCGCGAGAAAACTTCAGCCGGATCGGCATCCAGAAGATATACTTCTCCCGCATCTTCACACCCCGGCAACCGGAGAATCCGCCATCATGAGAGAAATCATCCGCCCGCGCGCAGCAGAGTTCGTAGCGATCAGCGAAGCGACTCCCGCGACCATCGACGTCCGGACCATCGCTCCGCACGAGCGCCACGAGCTGATCTTCTCCTCGTTCAAGGGCCTGCCGCAGGGGGGGCGCGCTGGAGCTGGTCAACGATCACGATCCGGCGCCGCTGCACCGCCAGTTCAAGTCGAACTTCCACGGTCTCTTCACCTGGGACTACCTCGAGCAGGGCCCGGAACTCTGGCGCGTGCGCATCGGCAAAGCCCCCGGCAACTGTTGCGGCAGCTGCAGTTGACGGGCGAGCGCGGCTTCGCGCTCGCGGTTCCCGCCGGCATCGGCAATCCCGCTGTGGATCGCCGCACGATATGCGGCGAATAACTTGCACGTGCGGAGATTGCCGCCCATAATCTCCGCATGATTAGCGGCGATTACGCGTATGTCTGGCAGGCCAGCGACTGGCCGACCTGGCGCTATGACCTGACGGCACTTGCCGGGCCCATGGCGGAGGCGAGTCGTGCGCAAGGGCTCCTGATGGGGCGCATGACCGACGCGGGCATGGCCCTGCGCGATCAGGCGCGCCTCGCGGCGCTCACCGAGGACGTGGTCAAGACCAGCGAGATCGAAGGCGAGCAACTCGACGTCGAATCCGTGCGCTCGTCCATCGCCCGCAGGTTGGGCGTGGACATCGGCGCCTTGGCCCCGGTGGATCGACACGTCGAAGGAGTGGTCGAGATGGTCCTCGATGCCACTGCCAACTGCCATGCGCCGGTGTCACGCGAGCGGTTGTTCGGCTGGCACGCCGCACTCTTCCCCACCGGCTACTCCGGCCTTTCCAGGATCACGGTCGGCGGCTGGCGAGACGATGCCAGCGGTCCGATGCAAGTGGTGTCCGGGCCCATCGGCCGCCAGCGTGTGCACTTCGAAGCGCCGCCGGCGCAACGTCTGGAAGCCGAAACCAGCCGCTTTCTCCACTGGCTGAATGGCGCGTCGAACGAACCGCCTCTGCTCAGGGCCGGCCTCGGCCACCTGTGGTTCGTCACCTTGCACCCCTTCGACGACGGCGACGGTCGCATTGCCGAGGGCCATCGGCGACCTGCTGCTGGCGCGCGCCGACGGGAGCCCGCAACGCTTCTACAGTCTGCCGGCGCAGATCCAGCGGGAGCGCAAGGCCTACTACGACATCCTGGAGAGGACCCAGAAACGGTCGATGGACGTTACCGAGTGGCTCGCCTGGTTCCTCGACACACTCCATCGCGCTGTCGATCAGGCACAGCACACGCTCGACGCCGTGCTGACCAAGGCTCGCTTCTGGCAGCGTTGGGCGGCTACGTCGCTGAACGAACGACAGGTGAAGCTGCTCGACCGACTGCTCGATGGCTTCGAGGGCAAGCTCTCCAGCGGCAAGTGGGCGGCGATCGCCGGGTGCTCGCCGGACACGGCCCTGCGCGACATCAACGACCTGTTGGCGCGCGGCGTGCTGCGCAAATCGGATGCCGGCGGCCGCAGCACCAGCTATGAGCTGAACGATCTCCCCGAGTAGCTGCGCCTGTCGCTTTCACTCACCCGGCGGCGAGATATGCCTGCACCTGCCGCTTTCCGACGTGTCGCAGCGAAGCGAGCTTCGCGAACTGATCGGCACGAGGCTTCGTCGCCCCACGCTCCCAGTTGTAGATCGTCTGGGCCGAGACCCCCAGCATCTTCGCAAGATCGGTAGCACTGAGGCCGAGGCGCTTGCGCGTCGAGATCAGCCCCTTTGGGACGAACCGGGTCTGTGGCAACGCTGCTGTCGCCTGGGGTGCTTGGCCATTTTCACGCGCCTGTTTTTCCAGCGCCGTTACCTGTCGCTTCAACGCTGCGAGTTGGCTTTTCAGGTTCGCAATCTCGCGCCGATATTGCGCCGTAACTGCCTTTACCGTCTTCTGAGTCCCCCGGACTTCCTTGCGGGCAAGACGCGTGATCTCTGCTCCAATGACCTTGGCGATATTCGACATTGAACTCTCTGTGGCGTCACGTCAGACGATTATGTCTGTCGAAACGCGAACGGCGCAATCAAAGGCTGCACCATGTCGCAGATTGCACGACAGGCGCCAGACTGCCTGCTTGCCATTATCGTGCGACTCCACATTCTTTCGCCATTCGTTCCGGTCGTGCGAAAGCCCGGCTACGGTCGAGCGCTGTATCAGCTCCATTGGGAGCCGGATGAGCAGGGTCACGTGGAGCCTTCTTCCTCCGCGTCTTCTTCATCGGGCGGCGCCTCGCTCGGTGCGACCAGACCGAAGTGGCGGATCATGCGCCGCAGCCGCGGCCGTGACACGCCTAGGATCTCGCACGCTTGTCCGCGGTGCCAGCCTGTCGTCTCCAGCACACGCAGGACGTGCGCCCTCTCGACGTCACGGAGACTGTGCGCGGCGGCCGACACGGAAACCGGGGCGGTGACCGAACCCTGCCGCGCTGCATGCCGGCACATATGTGCCGGGAGCGCTTCGCAACTGATGGCCACCGACGAGGATAGCGCGACCGCTTTCATCAGGACGTTTTCGAGCTCGCGCACGTTGCCCGGCCACGGGTATTCCTGGAAGCAGTGCAGCGCATCCCGGTGCATTCTGTAGACGCCGTGGCGCACCTCGCGGTTGATGCGCCCGAGCAGCGCCTGCACCAGGTCTGGAATGTCCTCGCGCCGCTCGCGCAGCGGCGGTAGATGGATCGTGACCACCTGCAGCCGGTAGTAAAGGTCCTCGCGGAAAGCACCGAGGCGGATCCGGTCGCGCAGGTCGACGTTGGTCGCGGCGATCACGCGCGCATTGGTCGAGTGCACCACCTTGCCACCGAGCGGCACGAACTCCCTTTCCTGCAGTACGCGCAGCAGCTTTGCCTGGATCGCGGGAGAGAGTTCGCTCACCTCGTCGAGGAATATGGTGCCGTCGTTCGCCATCGCGAACTTGCCGAGGTGCCGATCGGTGGCTCCGGTGAAGGCGCCCTTTTCGTGCCCGAACATGTCCGATTCGATCAGCGTGTCCACCAGCGCGGCGCAGTTCACCGCGACGAATGGGCCCGCCGGAGTCGATCCCGCCCGATGGATGCCGCGCGCCACCAGTTCCTTGCCAGTGCCCGATTCGCCGGTGATGAGCACCGTCACAGTGCTCTGCGCTGCCAGACCGATGGTCTTGAATACCTCCTTCATCACGCGGCTGCGCCCGACCATGACTTCGCCGCCCGGTCGCGCACCCTGCGCAACAGGCATCATGAGCACGCTGTCGCCTTCGGCCTCGAGCGAGCGCAGTGCCTTGGCGATCGCGGCGTCCAGCTCGTCGATGTCGATCGGTTTCTGGATATAGTCGGAGGCTCCTCCCTGCATGGCCTCGATGGTGCTGTCCATGTCGTGAAACGCCGTGATCATGATGACGCGCGTGCCAGGGCAGGCCCGTTTCAGTTCGAGCAGCGCCTCCAGGCCACTGCGTCCTGGCATACGGATGTCGAGGATCACCAGCTCCGGCCGGATCTTCACCGCGGCGGCGAGGGCGGCATCGGCATCGTGCGCGACGTGAGCGGCATGGCCCTGGGCGCGCAGATGCAGCTCCAGCGTGCGGCAGCTCGCCAGGTCGTCATCGACGACGAGAATCCTGCTCATGGAGTATCGCTCACCGGGCCGGTGGGCAACGTCACGACGGCGCGGATGCCACCCCCGGGCTCGCCGCGCAGTTCGATGCGGCCGCGGTGCTGGTCGATGATCCGCCCGGCGATGGGCAGCCCCAGGCCGGTGCCTCTCGCGCGACTGGTGAAGAAAGGCTCGAACACGCGTTCGTTCAACCGCTCGGGAATTCCGCAGCCGTTGTCGACGATCTCCACGCAGATCTCGGGCGACTGTCGACCCAGTTGCGCGTGGGTGCGGACGTGGACTTCGGGTGTGCGGCCAGCAACGCCTTCGCACGCCTGCACTGCGTTCAGGATGAGGTTGGAGAACGCCTGGCGCAGCTTGTTGGCGTCGCCGTGCAGCGTCGGCAGTCCGGACGCGTGAAGAGTGTGCACCCGGGCCTTGTGCTCGTCGATCTCGCGCTGCACCAGCAGCACCGCTGTGTCCAGCACCTTGTCGATGCCGAGCCAGACCGGTTGCAACGCGTCCGGGCGCGAAAAGCTGAGCAGCTCCGAGAGTGCCTCCTCCATGTAGCGCACCTGCTCCAGCGCGAGGCGATTGATCTCCTGCTCGGCGTCGCTGAGGTTCTTGCCAGCGTGCTTGCCCAGAATGCCGAGGCTCATCTTCACCGTCGAAAGCGGGTTGCGCAAGTCGTGGGCGATCATGGTCGCAGCCTGTCCCATGGCCGCCAGCGCCCGGTTCTCCGCGCTTTCGCGGTTGCGCGCGGTGACCTCCTCCTGCAGGCGCTTGCGCTCGGTGATGTCTTCGGCCTCGGCGAGGAAATGCGTGAGGCGGTCACGATCGTCGCGGATCGGGGAGATCGCGATGTGCTCCCAATAGGTCTCGCCGTTCTTCTTCCGGTTGCATAGTTCACCGCGCCATTCGCCTCCGGCGGCGATCGTTCGCCAGAGTTCCGCATGGGTGGACGGGGGTGTGCCCCCGCTCTTTAGAAGGCGCGGATTGCGCCCGCGCACTTCGTCGAGCGCGTACCCGGTCACTTGGGTGAACTTCGGATTGACATACTCGATCGCCCCGGAATCGTCGGTGATGAGCACCATGGTGGGACTTTGTTCGACCGCGCGCGAGAGCTTGCGCAGACGCTCCTGCGTGCGCTGCCGGCCCGCGACCTCGTGCTGCAACTCACGATTGGTTGACTCGGCCTCGATCGCCCGCAAGCGCGCCACCTGCGCCAGGCGCGTCGCGACCGCGAGGAGCAAGGCCAGCGCGAGGCCGCCGGCCAGCACCGCGCGCGGCAGGGGCGTGCGCGCCGCAGACAACGTCTTCGCGAGCGGCCACACGCTCACCCGCCACTCGGCGTTGGGAAGGCGCACGGCGGCGTCCTGGTGAAACCGGGGTTCGACGTCGTCCGCGGCGTGGTCGCGAAGATAGATGACGTCGGGCCCGTCCAGCACGCGAACGCCGTATCCGGGCGCGATGTCGCTGCCCAGGATGTCGTCGAGCAGCGCCTGCACGCCGTGGGCCGCCACGATCATGCCGTCGAAAGCGTCGCCCCGGAAGATCGGCACACCGACCGCGAAGACCTTCTCCCCGGCGGCGCGTGAAGACACACGCGTCAGCGCGATCTGCCGCCGCGCGCGCGCGATGGGCCAGATGGACTGCATGGCTGCGGAAGACGAAGCGACGGTGTCGCCGGCTCCGGTGGCGCCGCGTTCCCACCGCACCTCGAGCACAGGATCCACCCGGGCGACGCCGAGCAGGCCGGCGTAGTGGCGCATGTACTGGTCCGCATCGGATTCCCATTCGCCGCGCGGCGGTTGTCCGCGCATTTCCCAGCGCCCGGCCATGCGCACTTGCGCCAGCACACGCGACTCCATGCGCGCGACGATCTGGTTGCGCACGCTCTCCAGCCGCATGGTGGTGGCGCGCGCGAACTGGGTCTCTTCCTGTGCGAGCAGCGCCGCCCACAGACCGATTGCTGCGACTCCCACCGTCAGCCCGATCAGCCAGGCAAGCCAGGGCGTGGCCGGTGCGCCCCCTGACGAGGGCACTACGCTCTCCGGCGGCTCGACCGCGACCGGGTCGTGCGGTTGAGGGATCGCAGATCCGAACGCCGGCGCCATGGCGGGTTCCAGCCGAAAGAGGATCGCCTAAATTGTAGCGCCCCGGGCTTCACGCTGGCCGCAGATTTCCCTGGCCACCCCATGTCCGCTGACGATGCGGTCCCGAGTCGATACGCCGTCCGGGTAGTTCGCTGCGATGTGCAGGCCGGGCCAGCGCCGCAGGCGTTCGCGAACATCGCGCACCCGATGCAGATGATTGCCGTGATACAGCGGCAGGCCGCGGGCGTGACGCACCACGTGCGTCGTCTCCGGCGCGTCGCGCAGGCCCAGCAGCGGGGCCAGCTGTCCGAGAGCGGCCTCGGCGATCGTCGCCTCGTCCCAGTCTGCGACCTGCGCCGCGCGTGCGCCGCCGAGATAGGCGCTGAGAAGCACTTTCCCGCCTGGCGCCCGTTCGGCCAGGACGCCGCCGCTCCACTGGCAGCCGAGAAGGGTCCGGTTTTCGGCACGCGGCACCAGAAAGCCCATGCCGTCGAGCCGGTGCTCTATCGCAGCGCGCTCGAAGCCCAGGTGCGCCACCGCCAGCGGCGCGTATTCGAGGCCGCCGATCAGCGCGGCGAGGTCGGGATCGTTCGCGTCGAGCAATCCGGCCGCCTCCACGGCGGGAACGCTCAGCACGACATGCCGGGCACGCAGACAGCGTTCGCCCTCGTCGGTGCGCCCACGCACGCGCCAGCCATCCGGCTCGCGCGCGAGTACTGCGGCCGCGCAGTTCGTGCGCAGGCGCGCGCCGGAATTCATCGCAAGTGCGTCGACCAGGCTCTGCATGCCGCCCTTGAACGAGAACATCTCCATCGCCGGAGCGGCCTGGCGGCGCAGCTTGCGCGCGAAAACGCCAACGGCGATGCTGCCGAAGCGTTGCTCCAGCGCCGTCAGACGCGGCAGCACTGCGCGCGCCTGCGCCCGATCGGGATCGCAGCCGAAGGTGCTCGCCAGCATCGGCTCGAAGACCTTCTCCAGTGCCTCGCGGCCCGGGCGGCGCGCGACGAAGGCGCTCGCCGTCTCGGCTTCGTCGCCGCCGCGCGGGATCAGGGGCTCGGCGAGAAGCCGCAGGCGCCCGCAATGGCTCCAGAAGGGCGTGAACGCCAGCGAGCCGAGGCGGGTGGGCACTTGCGCGAGCATTCCACGCTGCACCACGAACCGCGGCGCATCGCTGCGCAGTGCGAGCTTCCGGGACGCCAGTCCCGACTGCTCGATGAACGCCGTGACCTCGGGGCGAAAGTTGAGCATCAGCGATGCGCCTGTCTCCATCGCGTAGCCGCCGGCCCGGCGCGTGCCGATGACACCGCCCGGCGCCGCAGCGCGTTCCCAGAGTTCCACGGTGACGCCGCGCTGCGCGAGCCACCGGGCGACGGACAGGCCGGAGATTCCTCCGCCGACGATCAGTACGTCGACGTCCATGCGTGCACTTTGCCCCGCGGGCGGGTCATCGCCGGTAAAACGCGGCTGCGGATCCGGTCCTTGCGAGGGAGACAGTCCATTTCCGACTCCGATCGACGCCGAACGGGTTGCTCACGGTGCACACAGCGGCAGAAAGCGTGCCAGCGTCAAACGCCCATCCCCGGCGAAAGAAAGCTGCCCGGCATGGAACGCTTCGTTCCACCCCGCCCGTGCCGCGCGCCCGGGATCGAACGATTCGTTCACGCTTCGGGCGCGCCTTGTCGGCCCGCGCTGGCCGCACGTCTGGTCCGGATGTTGCTTTCACTCGACCGAGAGACAGTGCACGGGAGCCTTTCGCATGGTCCGTCGCTTGTTCCCGAAGGGCCTGGACGATGTGCGGCGCGGCGTCGAAGTCATGGCGCTCGCGGCCATCGCGGCGCTTGCCTGCGGCGCTGCGCTCGCACAGGCGCCCGAGTCAGTCGAGTATCCGGCCGTCACCGGCATCGACAGCCGTCTCGCGGTGTGGATCGCCGCGCAACTGCACCTGGAGTTCGCCGCGTTCGTGCTCGCGGTGCCGATGTTCGCGCTGCTGATCGAGTTTCTCGGCTGGCGTAGCGGGTCCACCGACCGCGTCGCGGCGCGCCGCTACGACTGGCTGGCGCACGAGATGGCGAGCCTGCTGCCGGTCGCCTATTCGCTCACCGCCATCACCGGAGCGTTGCTCGGGTTCATGCTGTTCGCGGCATACCCGAAGGTGATGCGCCACCTCACTGGCGTCTTCGGACCGACATTCGTGGTCTATCCGCTGTTCTTCGTCGCCGAGACGCTGTGTCTTTACTTCTGGTACTACGGCTGGCACCGGTGGCAGGGCGAGTCGAAGTGGATCCACCTGCTGCTCGGCCTTCTGCTCAATGTCTTCGGCACGATCGTCATGTTCATCGCCGACGCCCGGGCCACCTACATGATGACCCCCGCCGGCGTCGACGAACACGGCGCGCTCGTGAGCCTGCACGACGCGGTGTGGAATCCGGGCTGGATGCCGCTGAACATCCACCGCCTGGTGGCCAACGTCACTTTCGGCGCGCTGCTCTGTTCGGCCTACGCGGCGTACCGGCTGCTGTTGAGCGGCGACGCACGCGAGCGCGCTCTCTACGACTGGATGGGCTACACCGGAAACCTCATCGCGCTCTTCACGATGCTCTTCCTGCCGTTTGCCGGCTACTACTTCGGCTTCGAGCTGTTCGCGTTCTCGGCCACCTACGGCGTGACGCTGATGGGCGGCGTGCTGTCGTGGCTGTTCATCATCCAGGCGATCGTGATCGCGGTGCTGTTCATCGGCGCAGCGTATTACTCGTGGCTCGGCCTGCTGCGCATCCCCGGATCGGAAGCCCAGCAGCGCTGGAGCGCGGTGTTCAACGTGCTGCTCATTGCCGGTTTCGCCGTGTGGGCGACCCCGCACACGATGGCCGCGAGCATCGAGGAATCCACCGGCGGCTTTCACCCCGTGCTCGGCGCGCTCGGCGTGATGGCGCCGAAGATGATCGCGGTGACGCTGGTGCTGGTGGTGCTGTATGCGAGCTATCTGCTGTACCGCCGCGCCGGGCGCGTGCCGGCCGTCGCGTGGGCGCGCACCGGCACGGCCGTGGAGTGGGGGCTGGTCGGCCTGATGGCGCTCACGATCGCGGCGCTCGGCATCTACGGCTACTTCGCGCCCGCGCACGTCCGCATCAAGACCTCCATCTGGCAGATCTACGTGCTGATCGGCGGCATCGTCGTGACTTTCCTTCTCGACCACGCAATGCTGCGCGGCGCCACGACCGTCGCCGCCGCGCGCTGGGGAACGATGCCGCGCCGCGGCCAGTACGTGCTCGTGCTGCTCGCCGTCGTGATCGTGTGGCTGATGGGCCTGATGGGCTACGCGCGCAGCGGCGCGCGCCTGAACTGGCACGTGTTCGGCATCCTCGAAGACACCTCGTCCGGGGCCGGACTCCCTGCCCTCGGCGAGGCGGCGCTCGTCGTCACGCTGATCACGGCGATCTTCTTCGCGCTGCTCGCGGTGGCGTTCCTGATCGCCGGGATGGCGCACCGCACCGACGAGCGCACCCTCGCCGAGATCGCTCCGTACGGAGAGCCGCAGTGAAGAGCCTCGCCGCCCACGGCGCGCCGGTGCTGCCGGCCGTGATCGTCGTCGGCTTCTTCGTCTGGTTCGCCAACTGGATTCCCCAGACGCGCTGGCAGCCGCCCCAGAAGCTCGCGATCACCGAGAGCATGACGCCGGCCGAACTCGCCGCGCAGGGCGAAACGCTGGTTCGCCAGCGCGGCTGCATGACCTGTCACACGATCGAACCCGGAGCAGGCGTCAAGGGCGGGGGCCGCGGACCGAACCTCGCCGAAGTCGCCCTGCGTCGCGCGAGCGGAGTGCAGGGCGGGCCCGGGACTCTCGTCGAGTATCTGGTGCAGTCGCTCTACGAACCGGGCGCCTACGTGGTCGACGGCTTCAGCAACATCATGCCGGCGTCCACTTCGGCGCCCGCCAAGCTGGGCTACGAAGAGGTCGTCGCGGTCGTCGACTACCTGCAGTCGCTGGGCGGCAGGCCGTCGGTGAAGATCGGCGACATTCCGCGCCCGTCCGGCGCGCCCGCCGCGCCTGCCCCGGCGGCAGCCACGGCCTCCGATCCCCGGGCGCTGTTCGAGTCGCTCGCGTGCGCCGGCTGCCACAGCCTGGAGCCCGGCAAGAAAGTGCTCGGCCCGAGTCTCGACGCGGAGGCCCTGAGGCAGGCCGCGGCGGCGCGCAGCATGAGCGTCGAGGCGTTCCTGGTCGAGTCCATCGTCGACCCGAAGGCCTACGAGGCGAAGGACTATCCGTCGGGCGCCATGCCGCAGGACTACGGCACGAGACTGAATGCCGCGCAACTGAAGTCGCTCGTCGATTACCCGGCCGGGAGGAAATCGTGAACCGTCTCGGTGAGTCGTGGCGCCGCAACGTGCCGCTGCCGACCGGCGTCGCGCTGGTGGTGGCGGCGGTCTACGTCCTGCTCGAGCTGGTGCGGCCGGTCATCCCGGGCAGCGTGATCCTGCTCTACATGGGGTTCGCCATCGCGGGCGCGGTGATCCACGTCACGCTGGACGATCAGCGCATCGGCCGCTTCATGAAGTTCTTTCTCGAAACGCCGGCGGACGAGCCGCGCGCGTTGCGCACCCAGCGCTGGGTGCTGCTGGCCGTCCTTCCGCTCGTGCTCGGATGGCTGGTCTACGACGCGCTGCGCCCGACCTACGCGCCGCCGGTGGAGATCTTCCAGCGTCACCCGACGGTCGGCGAGGAGGTGCTCAAGCGCGTCGTGGTGCCGGCCTGGGCGGCCGATCCGGCGAAGTGGCGCTCCGAGGACGTCGCGGCGGGCAAGCGCCTGTACGACGCGAACTGCGCGGTCTGCCACGGCGAGAAACTCGACGGTCAGGGAGTCGCGGCCGAAGGGTTCCGCTATCCCATCCGGCCGGCGAATTTCACCGACGCGGGCACGATCGGGCAGTTGACCTTGCCGTACGTCTACTGGCGCCTCACGATCGGCGGCATCCAGAACCAGTTCAACAGCGCGATGCCCAAGTGGGCCGCGGGCGACGCGGAGCCCGGCGCCTCGACGTTGCACCTGAACGACTTCACGTCGGAGGAGGCCTGGAAGGTGATCCTGTACATCTACCGCGCGAGCGGCTTCGAGCCGCGCAGGGAGTAGCGCGATGGGCAAGGTCACGCGCCGGCAATTCCTGGTGCGCGCCGCGGGCGCGGGCGGCCTCCTCGCCGGGGCGGGCGCCGCCGCACCGGCGTTTGCGGGCCGCACGCTGGTCGCGGCTCCGGGAGTCGACAATCCGCTCGAGCACTATCCGGAGCGCGACTGGGAGGAGGTGTACCGCAACCAGTACGCCTACGAGCGCAGCTTCACCTACATCTGCGCGCCCAACGACACGCACATGTGCCGCGTGCGCGCGTTCGTGCGCAACGGGATCGTGACGCGCCTCGAGCAGAACTACGACCATCACCGCTACAAGGATCTCTACGGCAACCAGGCGACGGCGGCGTGGAACCCGCGCATGTGCCTGAAGGGCTTCACGATGCACCGGCGCCTCTACGGGCCGTACCGCGCGAAGGGGCCGATGCTCCGCAGCGGCTGGAAGCAGTGGGCCGACGCGGGCTTTCCGTCGCTGTCGGACGATCCGAAACTGCGCAGCCAGTACCGCTTCGACGCACGCGGCACCGACTCCTTCGAGCGGGTCTCGTGGGACGAAGCGACGACCTACGTCGCCAAGGCGCTCATCGCGATCGCGCGCACCTACAGCGGCGAGGACGGCAGGCGCCGGCTGGTGAAGAACGACGGCTACCCTCAGGAGATGCTCGAGCACTGGGACGAGGCGGGCACGCGCACCATGAAGCTCGGCAGTTCGCTGCCGCCGCACGGCGTCATCGGCAAGTTCGGCACCTTCCGCATGGCCAACATGCTCGGGTTGCTCGACGCGCACGTGCGCAAGGTCGGGCCGGACAAGGCAAAGGGCGGGCGCGAGTGGTCCGAATACACCTGGCGCGGCGACCAGGCGCCCGGGCAGCCGTTCGTGCACGGGCTGCAGACCTCCGACATCGACCTGAACGACCTGCGCTTCACGAAGTTCACCGTGCAGGTGGGCAAGAACCTGATCGAGAACAAGATGCCCGAGGCGCACTGGCTCACCGAGATCATCGAGCGCGGCGGGCGCATCGCGGTGATCGCGCCGGAGTACAACCCGTCGGCGAGCAAGGCCGACTACTGGATCTCGGTGCGCCCGGGGCTCTCGGACACCTCGATCTTCCTCTTCGTCACCCGCTACCTGATGGATAAGGGCTGGTACGACGAGGCCTACGTCAGGCAGTTCACCGATTTCCCGCTGCTGGTGCGCACCGATACGCTCGAGCGCCTGAAGCCGCAGGAGATCATCGCCGGATACCGCAACCGGGATCTGTCCAGGGGACCGGGGGTCACCATCCACGGGCTCACCGCCGAGCAGCGCGATCGCATCGGCGACTTCGTCGTCTGGGACCGCAAATCCGGTGGCGCGAGGCCGATCAGCCGCGACGACGTCGGCAAGCACGTCGGCGCGCAGGGCATCGAACCGCGGCTCGACTGGAAGGGCACGGTGCGCCTGGTCGACGGCAGGCAGGTCGAGGCGATGACGGTCTGGGAGATGTACCGGGAGCATCTGCGCGACTACGACATCGACACGGTGCACGAGATCTGCGGCGCGTCGAAGGAACTGCTCGAGCGTCTGGCGAAGGACTTCGGCCGCCGCTTCTGGGATCCGGACTACAAGGGCAAGCCGCGCGAGGCCTACCCGATCGCGATCCACTACGGCGAGGGCATCAACCACTACTTCCACGCCACGCTGCACAACCGCGCGGTGTGCCTGCCGCTGATGCTCGTGGGCAGCATCGGCATCCCGGGTTCGGGCGCGCACACCTGGGCGGGCAACTACAAGGGGGCGCTCTTCCAGGGTTCGCTGTGGTCGGGCCCGGGCGTGGGCGGCGCGTACGTCGAGGAGGACCCGTTCAAGCCGGTGCTCGACCCGAAGGCGAAGATCGGCCGGGAGAACGTGCGCGAGTTGCTGCACGGCGAGGAGATGAGCTATTGGGGGTTCGGCGAGCGGCCGCTCATCGTCGACACGCCGGCGGGGCGCAGGAATTTCACCGGCAGGACCCACATGCCGAGCCCGACGAAGCTCATGTGGTACAACAACGCGAACCTGATGAACCAGGCGAAGTGGATCTACCACCTCCTGGTGAACGTCAACCCGAAGATCGACTGCATCATCGATCAGCAGGTCGAGTGGACCGGCTCGGCCGAGTACGCCGACGTCGTCCTGCCGGCCAACACCTGGCTCGAATTCCAGACGCGCGAGTGCGGCGTCTCGTGCTCGAACCCGTTCCTGCAGATCTGGGGCGGCGACGGGATCAAGCCCCTGTACGACTCCAGGGACGACGGCATGATCTTCGCCCTCGTCGCCGAGAAGCTCGCCGCGCTCACCGGCGACCGGCGCTTCAGCGACCACTGGAAGTTCATGCTGGAAGGCAAGCCCGAGGTGTACATCCAGCGCGTGCTCGATGCCAGTTGCACCACGCAGGGCTACCGGGTCGACGACATCCTGGCCGGCAAGTACGGCGAGCCGGGTGCCGCGCTGATGCTGTTCCGCTCGTACCCGCGGGTGGCGTTCTACGAGCAGGTCCACGACAGCGTGCCTTTCTACACCGACACGGGGCGGTTGAACGCCTACACCGACATTCCCGAGGCGATCGAGTACGGGGAAAACCTCGTGGTGCACCGCGAGGCTCCGGAGGCAACGCCCTACCTGCCGGGCGTCATCGTCTCGACGAGCCGCTTCGTGCGGCCGAACAACTTCGGCGTGACGCCGCAGATGCTGCAGGCGAAGACCCTGGATGCCGACCTGCGCGCGGTGGCGAACAACAAGCTCGCCTGGAAGGAAGTGAAGAAGACGAAGAACCCGCTGTGGGAGGAGGGCTACCGCTTCTTCTGCATGACACCGAAGAGCAGGCACACGACCCACTCGTCGTGGGCGACGGTGGACTGGAACTGGATCTGGAGCACCAACTTCGGCGACCCGTACCGCATGGAGCCGCGCAGCCCCGGCGTCGGCGACTGGCAGGTGCACATGAATCCCCAGGCGGCGAAGGACCTCGGCATCGAGGACGGCGACTACATCTACGTCGACGCCAACCCCGTTGACCGGCCGTACGCCGGCTGGAAGGACTCCGACCCGCGCTACAAGGCGTTTCGCCTGCTCACGCGGGTGAAGTACAACCCGGCCTACCCGTACAACGTCGTCATGACCAAGCACAGCGCCCGGATCGCGAGCGAGCGTACGGTCAAGGCGCACGAGACGCGGCCCGACAGGCGGGCGCTCGCGTCCGACACCGGTTACCAGTCGAACTTCCGCTACGGCTCGCACCAGAGCGTGACGCGCGGCTGGGCGCCGCCGATGCACCAGACCGACAGCCTGTTTCACAAGAAGACCGGGACGATGGGGTTCGTGTTCGGTTTCGACGTCGACAACCACGCGGTGAACACGGTGCCCAAGGAGACGCTGGTGCGCATCCAGAAGGCCGAACCCGGGGGGCTCGACGGCAAGGGCGTCTGGGAGCCGGCCGCGAGCGGGCACTCGCCAGCGCACGAGAGTGCGTTCACCGCCCGCTATCTCGCGGGCGGTGCGATCAAGGTGAAAGGAACGGGCGAATGAAACCCGCAGAGCGCGGCGATCCGATGGAACTCGTCGGCGTGGCCTTGCCGGCCGACCCGGCGGAAATGGCGCGCTGCCTGATCGAGGAGTACCTGCTGCTCGGCTGGGACGATCGGCGCATCGCGCTGCTGTTCGAGCGCCCGTGCTATCGCGCAACGCACGGGCTCGCGAGCGCGCTGGGCGGGGAGAGGATTCGCGCGCTGATCGGCGAGGTTCGCGCGCAATGGACGGGAGCGGGCCGCGATGCCTGAGGTCTACAACTGGCAGCTGGGTCGGCCGATGGAGTACCCGTATCGCGAGGCGCACCCGCGCGAGCAGTTCGCGTTCGTTTTCAACATCAACCGCTGCATCGCCTGCCAGACCTGCACCATGGCCTGCAAGTCCACCTGGACTTTCTCCAAGGGCCAGGAGTACATGTGGTGGAACAACGTCGAGACCAAGCCTTACGGCGGTTATCCCCAGTTCTGGGATACGAGGCTGCTCGAGCTGCTCGACGGCGCCCACCAGAAGGCGGGGCGCGAGGCGGTCTGGGACGCCTCGAAGAAGGAGCCGAAGACGCGCCCGTACGGTGTCTTCGACGGCATGACGGTGTTCGAGGCCGCGCGCGCGGCCGACCGGCGCGACGCGGTCGCCCTCGGCTACGAGCCGACCGATCTGGAGTGGCGGTTTCCGAACATCTACGAGGACACCGCCACCGGGTCGAAGGACCGGCGCGACTCGCTGAACCTCGAGCCGGCCGCGCTGCCCGAGCACGCGACCTGGTTCTTCTACCTGCAGCGGCTGTGCAACCACTGCACCTATCCCGCGTGCCTCGCCGCCTGCCCGCGCCGGGCGATCTACAAGCGTGGCGAGGACGGGATCGTGCTGATCGACCAGAAGCGCTGCCGTGGCTACCGCAAGTGCGTCGCCGCATGCCCTTACAAGAAGCCGATGTTCCGCGCCACCACGCGGGTCTCGGAGAAGTGCATCGCCTGCTACCCGCGCATCGAGGGCAAGGATGCGCTCACGCAGGGCGAGCCGATGGAGACGCGCTGCATGGCAGCCTGCGTGGGCAAGATCCGCATGCAGGGGCTGGTGGGCATCGGCGCCGACGGTGCCTGGGCCGAGCAGCGCGACAACCCGCTCTACTTCCTCGTCAAGGTGGAGAAGGTCGCGCTGCCGCTGTATCCGCAGTTCGGCACCGAGCCGAACGGCTACTACATTCCGCCGCGCTGGGTGCCGCGGGCATACCTGCGGCAGATGTTCGGCCCGGGCGTCGACGAGGCGATCGAGCGCTACACGCGGCCCTCGCGCGAACTGCTCGCGGTGCTGCAGCTCTTTCGCGCGAGCCAGACCGTGATCTTCCGCTACGAGATCGTGCAGGGGCCGAAGGTGTTCGAGACCACCGTGGATGGCCGCAAGTGGGAGATGTACAACGACACCGTGATCGGCTACGGGCGCAGCGGCAAGGAGGTCGCTCGCGTGACGGTCGAGGAGCCCAGGTTCGTGCGCGCCGACAAGCACTACAACTCGATATGACGACCGCCAGCGCCCTCTGCAGGAGCCGCGTCTACGGCACGCTGTCGCTGGCGTTCGCCGAGCCCGGTCGGGAGGCGCTGCGCAACCTGCGCGAACGCGTCGCGGCGCTCGAGCCCTGCCTCGGCGAAATCGGCGACGAAGCGAACCTCGCGCGGGCGCGCGCGCTGCGCGCGAGCCTGGCGCGGCTCTCGCTGCAGCGATGGCGCGCCGAGCACGTGCGGTGCTTCGGCTACGCGATCTCGAAAGAGTGCCCGCCCTACGAGGCCGAGTACGACCAGGCGAACCTGTTCCAGAAGACGCACACGCTCGCCGACGTCGCGGGCTTCTACCGCGCCTTCGGCGTGCAGACGGCGCCCGAACTGCACGAGCGCGTCGACCACGTCGGCGTCGAACTGGAGTTCATGGAATTCCTCTGCCTGAAGCAGGCGCACGCGGCCCGACGCGAGCGCATCGGGCAATGCCGGGCCGCGCAGGCCAGGTTCGTCGAAGAGCACCTCGGAGCCTGGTCGCGCGGCTTCGCGCGCAGGCTGCGCGCGGTGGCGGGCAGGGGTTTCTTTGCGATCCTCGCCGAGCTGCTCGGGAACTACGTCGACGCCGAAGCACAGCGGCTCGGCGTGCGACTCGCGGAGGGCGGACGGCTCAACGAGGCGCCCGAGCTGGCCGACGACGGGTGTGCGGCGAGTTGCGCCGCGCCGCCCGGCGCGTACCGATGCGAGGTGATGCATGAGCGCACGTGAAGCGATTCGCGGGCGCCGCCCGTGGCTGGCGGCGCCGTTCGCCGTGCTCGGCGGCTGGCTCGCGTTGCCGGCGCGCGGCGCGCGCGCCGCGGCGAAGGCGAGCCTGCTCGCACGCCCGGTGGACGCGATTCCCGACGATCCGGACGCGCCGGCGTGGCAGGAGTCCGATGCGCTCGAGGTGCCGCTCGCGCCGCAGGCCGTGGTCAAGCCGCGTCGCTACGAACCCGGGGTGAAGGCGATCGAGGTGCGCGCGCTCTACAGCGAAGAGCGCCTCGCGGTGCGCCTGGCGTGGCGCGACGCCGAGCAAGACGTGATGAAGGGCGCCGCGCAGGCCTTTCGCGACGCGATCGCGCTGGAGTTTCCGTACGATCCGGCGAAGGGCATCCCCTTCTTCGGCATGGGCGAGCGCGAGCGCCCGGTGGTGATCTACCAGTGGAAGTCCGACTGGTCGGCGGGCAGCCCGCCCGACGTCGACGAGAAGTACCCCGACATGGTGGTCGACTGGTATCCGTTCTCCACCCGCTCCGCGAGCGAGATCGCGGAGGCGTCCGACTACGGCAAGTCCGGCGGCGACCGGGCGTTCATTTCGAGCTGGTGGGCAGGCAATGCGCTGATGGACCCGGCGCTGCAATCGAAGCGCGCGGTCGAGAAACTGGTCGCGCACGGATTCGGCACGCTCGAGCCGGTGCCGGCGGACCAGCAGGACGGCGAGTCGCACGCGCAGTGGAAGGACGGCGTGTGGAGAGCCGTGATCTCGATCCCGCGCGCCCAGGAGGCGTTCAGCTTCGCGCGCGGCAAGACGGTTCCGTTCGCCTTTGCCGCGTGGAACGGCGCGAGGCAGGAGCGCGGCGCCGAGAAGGCCGTCTCCACCTGGTACTTCCTCAGCCTGGAGCAGCCGACCAGCACCGTGACCTGGCTCGCGCCAGTAGCCGTCGTCGCCGGAGTGTTCGCCGCGCAGATGGCGGGGCTGCGCAGGCTGCGCGAGCGCGCCGCGGGGCGGAGCCACTGACCCGTGTACGGTTCGATCTACCTGCCGCTGGACAATTCGCCACTGTCGCTGGCCGGGCTCGACCTCGCGATCGAGCTCGCCGGCGCGACCGGCGCGCTTCTCACCGGCAGCCACGTCTATGCGGCGAGGCTGCACGACCGGCGCTTCCGCCAGATGGAGGGAGGCCTGCCGGAGGCGTACCGCAAGGAGGACAAGCTCGTCGAGCAACGCGTGATCCACGACGACCTCATCACGCGCGGGCTCAGGGTCATCTCGGATTCCTACCTCGACGTGTTCTCGGAGCGCTGCACGCGCGCCGGGATCGAGCACCGGCGCGTCGCGCTCGAGGGCAGGAACTGGCAGAAACTGGTCGAGGACATCGGCGCGTCGGGCGCGGACCTCGTGGTGATGGGCGCACTCGGGCTGGGCGCGGTCGAATCGAGCGAGATCGGCAGCGTCTGCGAGCGCGTCGCGCGCCGCATCGATCGCGATCTGCTGGTCATGCGCACCGGCGAAGGCGACGGCAAGGGCGCGATCGCCGTGGCGCTCGACGGCAGTCCGCAGTCGTTCGGCGGCCTGATGACGGCGATCGAACTGGGCAAGCGCCTCGGCCGGCCGGTCGAGGCGGTCGCGGCATTCGACCCGCAGTTCCACTACGTTGCCTTCAACTCCATCGCGAAGGTCCTGTCTGCCGAGGCGGCGAGCGTGTTCCGCTTCAGGGAGCAGGAGCGGCTGCACGAGGAGATCATCGATTCGGGGCTGGCGAAGATCTACCAGGGCCACCTCGACGTCGCCGCCGGTCTGGCGCGCGAGGCGGGAACCGCGTTCACCACGCGGCTGCTGGCCGGCAAGGCCTTCGAGCAGTTGCTGCGCCACGCTGCCGAGACCCGACCCCGGCTGCTGGTGCTCGGTCGCGTCGGCGTGCACTCGGATGCGGCGATGGATCTGGGCAGCGTGACCGAGAACCTGCTGCGGCGTCTGCCGTGCAATCTGCTCATCTCCGCGCGAAGCTTCGAGCCGCCGGTGGAGAAAATCGCCGACGCGACCATCGCGTGGACCGAAGAAGCGGAGCAGCGCATGAGCCGCGTGCCGGAATTCGCGCGCGGCATGGCACGCAGCGCCATCCTGCGCCACGCGGCGCAGGATGGCCACACCGTAGTCACTTCGGATGTGATCGACGCAGTCATGGGCGCGATGCCCGGTGGTCGCTGCCCGTTCTCCGGAAAGACCGCGGCGCGGGAAGCGCCGGGTGGCGCAGAGGACATCCCGATCACGTGGGAACTGGCTGCGCTCGAGCGCCTGCTGAGCTTGCCGGAGGCCGTGCGCGAACACGCCAGGCTGCGAATCGAGAAGCTTGCGCGGCGCATGCAGCGTGCCAGCGTCGACGCCGAGGTCATCGAGGCCGCCTCGCACGCGGTGCACGAAATGCTCCGATAGCCGATGTCGGCGCCACAACTCGTTTCCTGGAACCTCACGCGGCGCTGCAACCTCGCCTGCGGGCACTGTTATCTGGACGCGGTGCAAAGGAAGAGCGAGGCGCCCGGAGAGCTCTCGACCGAGGCCGCGCTGCGCGTCATCGACGAGATCGCAGGGGCGGCTCCCGGCGCGATGCTCGTGCTGACCGGCGGAGAACCGCTGCTGCGAGCCGATCTCGTCGGCTCTGGTGACGCGGGCCGCAGCCGTCGGGCTGATGCCGGTGATCGGCACCAACGGCGTGCTGCTCGATGACGATCGTGCGGCGCAGCTTGCGCAGGCGGGCGCGGTGGGGGTCGGCGTGAGCCTGGATTCGGCAACGCCCGGGTTCCACGACCGGCTGCGAGGCAGGGCGGGAGCGTGGAGCGGTGCGCTGGCCGGCATGCGCGCCGCGCGCGTCGCCGGGCTTGCGGTGCAGGTGCAGGCAACGCTCCTCGCGGAGAACCGGCAGGAGCTCGCCGGCATCGCAGACCTGGCGCAGCAGGCCGGAGCGCTCGCACTCAACTTCTTCTTCCTGGTGTGCACCGGCCGCGGCGTCACCCAGACCGACATGCCGCAGCACATGTACGAGCGCACGCTGGCGCAGATCCTGGAGCTCCAGCGTGCGCGACCGCGGATGTTCATCCGGGCGCGCTGCGCGCCGTACGCCCGGCGGCTCCTCGGCCTGCGCGCGGGCGAGGCGCGCGACGGATACGAGGCGTGGTCGAGCGCCTGTCTGGCGGGGCGCGGTTACCTGCGCATCACGCCACAGGGGCGCGTGACTCCGTGCCCCTACATCCCGGAAGTGGCCGGCGATCTGAACAGCGAGCGGCTGGCCACGATCTGGAGCACGAGCGTCGTCTTCGATCGTCTGCGAAACGGGACGCCGGCGGGCAAGTGCGGCGAGTGCGACTACCGCTACAGCTGCGGCGGCTGCCGCGCGCGCGCCGCGGCCGATTCCGGAGACCTCCTCGGCGAAGATCCGAAATGCGCCTACGTGAAGCCGGCGACGGCGCAGCCGGAACCTGCGCCGCCGGTGGCCGAGACGGACCAAGGCATCGGGTGGGAGCCGGCGGCAGGCGCGATGCTCGAGCGGATTCCGGCGTTCGTGCGCAAGCGGGTTCGCGCCGCCGTCGAGACGAAGGCCTGCGCTGCGGGCCTCGCGACGGTCACCGTGGAGTTCCTGCGCCTGCAGCGGCCGGCACGCGCTGCCTCGGCGTGGCTGCCGCCGGAAAGGCGGCCGGCACCGATAGTTCGGGAGTAGCACGCGGCGTCTCCGCGAGCGGCGCACCGCCGCCTGGCGGGCCATCGGCGCCTGCGGCAGCCGACAATCACGCGTCTGCCGGGCATCCGGGATCCAGCGGGAGCGCAAGGCCTGCTACGACATCCTGGAGAGGACCCAGAAGCGGTCGATGGACGTCACCGAGTGGCTCGCCTGGTTCCTCGACACCCTGCATCGCGCTGTCGATCAGGCACAGCACACGCTCGACACCGTGCTGTCCAAGGCTCGCTTCTGGCAGCGTTGGGCGACTACGCCGCTGAACGAACGACAGGTGAAGCTGCTCAGCCGACTGCTCGATGGCTTCGAGGGCAAGCTCACCAGCGGCGACGGAGCCATTCTTCTGCCTGGCCGGCGGCGAAATGCGCCCGCAACTGGCGCTTTCCAACGCCTCGCAGGGAAGCCAACTTCGCCAGCTGATCCCGCCCCGACTTCGTCACGCCGCGCTCCCAGTTGTAGATCGTCTGGGCAGACACGCCCATCATCTTCGCGAGGTCGGCAGCGGAGAGACCAAGGCGCTTGCGAGTCGAAACCAGCCCTTTGGGGATGAACCGAATCCGTTTCGATTCTGCTGGACCCTGCGGCGCCGCCCCGGCATTTCGCACTTGTCTCTCCAGTGCGATCACCTGCCGCTTCAAGGTGGCAACCTGGCCCTTCAGGTTCGCGATCTCCCGATGGTGATGAGCCGTCAGTCTTTTCGACTTCTCCTGCTCTGCTCGGACTTCCTTTCGGGCGAGACGAGTGATCTCTTCCTCGAGGACCTTGGCGATATTCGGCATGAATGCACCTGTGACGTTGCGTCGGGCGATTATGTGCGCCCTGGCGCGCCGGTCGCAATCGCTGTGCTCCTCATGTCGCCCGTGAAGATGACGCAGATGCATTTGGCCGAAGGAGCGCCCTGGCCGTCACGAAGAACAGCCCGATGATGCCTGCCAGAAAAGTCCACTTGCGAATGTCTACCGGTCAGGGGAGCTTACGGGCTCATTCCGTTCCTCTGGAAACGCTCCAAAATCAGACTGTATTCCGGGCTGTCGCCCATGGTGCTCGACGGCACGGCGGGCGAGGTGAACCCAACCGTCGGAGAATTGCAGACGAGGGCGTGTTCACACTACGATCGTCCCCGCGTGAGTCCGAAAAAAGCGCGCAATCAAGGCGCAAAGCGCAGCCGTGGCGGGGCCACGGCGAGCATTTGCAACGCGGAGTGCGCGCTTTTTTCGCACTCACCCTCCGGGCCGGGGCCTGCCGGGCCGCCAAACGAGGCGCCGGCGACGCGCGTGGCGGTGCCACGCAAGGAGCCGGCAACGAAGTGTGGCGGCCCGGCAGGCCCCGGCGCGGGGACGATCGTAGTGTGAACACGCCCTCGTATGGTCGCAACTGTCAAGAGTAATCAGGTCCTGGGTTTGCAGATCGATGGGGTGATGCGACTCGGACGATGCAGCGACGATGAATCAGACTCGTATGCGTGGGTTGGGTACCACATTTCACCGATTCGTCGCGTGGGCTGCCTCGGTCTAGCATCGCGGGTCAGTCTTTGCAGAGTGCCGCTATAGGGCGGGCGAGGGTTTCCACGATCGTGGTCCGGATCGCATCGCCGCATCGATCTACGTGGTTCATGTCGTGTCCTCCTGTATCACTGAGGCTGGGCGCCGCTGGCTTGCGCAATCGCCCAGACGAAGCCGGCGAGTTCGCGCGCCACCGCCACGCACACCTTGTTGTGGTGTACGCCCCTGCCGTTCAATCGTGCGTAGCGCCCGCTCAGCCGCAGCTGTGCCTTCCAGGCGATGGACTTGATCGGTTCGGCCAGGCTCTCCTGGCGCGCCTGCGCGGCGCGTCCGATGCGCGGGGTAAACCGATAGTTCCACGCTGCCTCGGTGAGCAATCGTCGTGCATGCGCGTTGCCGGTCTTGGTGATCGAGCCCTTGCGGACACGATCCCCGCTGGATTGTTCCGAGGGCACCAACCCCAGGTAGGCCATCAGCTTGCGCGGGTGATCGAAGCGCGCGATGTCTCCGATCTCGGCCACCAACCCGATCGCCGAGACCACGTCGATGCCGCGCAGCGCCTGCAACGCCTGCACCACCGACTCGAAGCGCCAACCCGCCACCGAGGCGCTCAGTGCCTTGGTCAGCCGCTGCAGGCGCTGGTCGGCCGCCTGCACCGCGAGGTGGTACTCGGTGAACGCCACCTGGCTGCTCGCATCGCCGAAGTTCAATTCTCCGAGCCAACGGTAGAACGACCTCGTCCAGGCGGTCTTGCCGTTGTAGCGGGTCTCGTGGCGCAACAGGAACGCCTTGAGCTGGTGACGGGCCTGCGTGCGCGCGTTCACCGCGTCTTCGCGCGCCCGCGACAGGTCGCGGATCGCTTCGTCGCCTCGGTCCGGAATCCACACCGCGCGCAACTCGCCCGCACGCGAGAGCTCGGCCAGGCGCAGGCAGTCACGCCGGTCGGTCTTGACACGATCGCCCGCGCGCCGCGGGATCAGCGACGGGGCGATGACCTCGCAGCGGTAGCCCCTGGCCGAGAGCGCGCGCTGCAGCCCGTAACCGGTCGGCCCCGCCTCGTAGACCACGTGCACCGTATCGGGTGCACCCAGCCGCGCCAGCGCCTTGAGCAGCTTGGGCACGTCGTGGGCGATCTGCCCGATCAGCCGCCCCGGGCTTCGGCCCGCTTCAGCCACCGCGATGGCGATCGAATCCTTGTGCACGTCCAGTCCGACGTAAACCTTGATAACCTGTTCCATGGCCGGTCTCCGTTACGTTTGCCGATGACTCGTTCTCGACATGTAGCTCGGCGCGGCTCGCCGCGCAACCTACGACTCAGGAGACCGGCCGCCCGCAATGACGCGGGCGACCATGGTGTCTAGAAGTTGTCGGCCTCGACTTGCAGCCAGACCTTGTTGATGTTGCCGCCCATCATGTCGTCGTACCGGCCAAGACTCTGCCACCTCGTCAAATCCAGTCTTTTGCGCACATCCGACTCTGCGCCACCGGACTTGTAGACTTCCTCGACGACCCTGTAGAAATCCCCGATCAGGGTCCGGAATTCGGTGACATCGCGAGGCTGCATCAGCGGGCCGTGGCCGGGCATGACGACTCGCAAGGGCAGCTTCAGGAGATCGTCCACTACCCCGATCCATTTCTTGAGATTCCCGTCCATGAAATTCGGATTGATGGTGTGCACGAGGATATCGCCAGACGCAAGAACACCGTCTTCCGGTAGCCACACCATCATGTCCCCTGTGCTATGCGCTGTCTCTGTCGCGATCAGCTCCAGCCTTACCCCTTCGATTTCCATCGCCTGGCGCGACTTCGACGGAATCCTTGTCTGGGGCACGACTGGTATCGTGTCGCCGAGATTCAAGCCGGTACGACGCGACATCCAGGACACCATGCCGCGGCCGTTCTCCTCGATCCGCTTTGCGCAGGAATCGGAGGAAATCACTCGCACGCCGGGAAAGGCGACCAGACCGAGATGGTGGTCCGCGTGGTGATGCGTAACAACAACGTGGGTGACCGGTTTGGACGTCACCGTCTTGATCGCCTGGCCGATGTGCTCGGCCACGGTCTTGTGGGAACCTGCATCGACCAGTACGACGCCCTCGTTTCCGATGATGACGAGGTTGTTGTTCATGTAGCCGCCATTCTGCTTGTTCGGCGAATCAGTCGGGCCTAGCAGTGCATAGACACGGTCGTTGATCTTCTGCACCTTCACATCCGCGAACGGCGCGGCGGTCGCGACTGCGGCAAGCACGAGAAGTGCGAGAAGGACGCCAAGACGCTTCATACCCATCCCCGCGTGGTTCACGATCATTGACAAGACTGCCTGCATCGACACCCGAGCCGGAAGCGAATCGACAGTGGTCGTGTCTTGTCGATCTCGCGAGTAAACACAGCCGGCAGTGTTCGCGCCGATCGGCGATCTGCACTGCCGGGCGATACGCTACTTCTGCTGAAGGCCGGACAGCACGGCGCCGAGTTGTTCATCGGTGAGCACCGGCTGCACGTGGAGTTCCATCACGTCGTTCCACTGCAACTGCCAACCTGCAACGGCCGCCACGCTATCCGCCTCGTAGATCGACACCCCCTCTCCGCTCGCGAGGTCGTGCCAACGACCAATGAGCTCGACGCCTTTCGGTGGCCTGCCGCCGGTCTGCGCGAATCGCTGGATTGCTGCGTCGCGGCTTCCCGGCAGGATCTGGTAATGCGACATGAACAACATGATGTGCTCCTTGATGGTTCGGTGGCATCAATCGAGTAGCGCGCGTGGGCGGCTCACGCGCGCCACGGAGAATCGCTAAGGCCTTCGATCCAAGGGATTTCCGCCCGGCGCAGGTTGCCTGACTGAACGCAGGACAAGGCTGCGTTTCACGCGGAAGGACGTTGGCCGGCTCCGATTCCGACGCCGCGATTGCGCGGCTGGCTGCCAGGCGACTGTTGCCGCGCACCCATCTCGGCCGCGATGAAGGCCGCAATCGCGAGCGCGAGTGCCGTCGCAGTCGCGCCTACAGGCATCGGAGCACCGGTCGCAGCACGAAGCGAGAGGGTGGTGTATAACAGCGGGACCAACAGGGCGCACTGGCCAGCCAGAGCCGTCCGCCGGGCCCAGGCCTCGCCTCGCACGACCGGGGCGATCAGCATCAGACCCGTGACCGATGTCGCCAGGAAGCCGGCGCTCACGATCTTGAGCATGCCCAGCGCGAACCTCTGGACGCCCGGAGTCAACGACTCCCACGAACTGCCCGATACGATCGCGTGGTACGGCATGAACTGGTCGGCAGTCCAGTAGCGCACCGCCATGAACAGGCCGATCGCACCGGACAGGGCGTAAAAGGCGGCGGCAAACTTCATCCAGGCCTTCATGCTCGATCTCCTTCGAACTGGCTGATGAAATGCGCCGAACGATATCGGCGGCATATGCAGATCAGCTCCGTCCCGAACGCGGATCGAAGTCGTCGCAGCCCCATCAAGGGGTCGACGACGGCCTACTCGAGCGACTTCCCATCGACGATGCGATGCCAGGTCGCTCTCACGGTGCCTGCCTCGATCCGCCTGTACGTGTCGTCGGCATCCTTGACGATCTGCGCGCAAGTTTCGTTGCGCTTGCCCCATTGGGTGCAGTGAAGGTTTCCTTCCGCGATCCTCCACTTGCCCTCGGTATCCGAGCCGCCTACCCGCCTGGAAACGGCGCTCCCGTCCGGCGCGAAGTACAACCTGAACCTGACGTCCTTCTGGAGGTGGAAGGTCATTTCCACGGTCTTCCCCGTCACGAGCCGGGCGATCTCGTCGCCTGAGAGGGCCTGCTGGGCGAAGGCGGATCCCGCGACCATGACGAAGGCGACCCCGGCTCTACCGCATGTCCTGGCGATTCTCACTGCTGGCCTTCCTCGAATCATGAGCCGCTCCGCGAGCAGACTATCGCCTGAAAATACCGTCGTTGGTATCCACCAAATGATGGATGTATATTCAAAAAATGATGTATCCGCCATCGATCAAATGAGAGACTGGCAGGCTCGGTCATGACCGCGCAGGATGCCGACGCTCCCCAGACGTTGACGCCGGAGGCGTTCGACGCGATCGTTGGCGAGATCTACAGGGCGGCGGTCGGGGTGACCGGCTGGCAACAGGCGCTCGACCAGGTCGCGGCCGCGCTGAACGCATGGAACGTGCACCTGATGGGCCTGGACCTGTCGACCGGTGTCATGCTGTTCAGCCACGAGGGCGGCTCGCCGCCGCCGCAAGGCACGCTCGACTACATCAAGGAGTGGCACCGGGTCGACCCGCGCGCCGACCTGGTGCTCTCCAATCCGCCTGGTCGCTGGTATCACTGCCACGAGCACTTCGACGAGGATTTCGTAGCGAGCAGCCCGTTCTATCGGGATTTCCTCATCCCCTACGGGATGCGCTACTCCTCGGGCGCGCGATTCGATCTGCCCGACGGGGTGTGCGTGGTGTTCAGCGCTTCCCGTGGTGTCGGCAAGCAACCGTACAACGATGCGGAGCGCGTGGTCCTGCAGCGACTGGGAGAGCACGTCCGGCAGGCCTTTGCGCTGCGCGTGGCCGTCGGCGCGGTGCACAACACCGCGCTGGCAGGACACATGGTGCTGCGCAGGCTCCAGTACCCGGTGTTCGTGCTCGACCGTCAGGGCGCGATCGTGTTCCGCAATGAGGCGGCCGAACGCCTCGTTTCGAGGGGGGCGGTCTACGTCGAAGGCGGACGCTTGCGACTTCGCGGCAAGCATGAGGACGCCGCCTTCGCCGCCGCGTCGAAGTCGGCGATGGTGGGCGCCGAGTGTTCGCCCGGATCGCGCCCCGCTCAATCCCGGCAGCGGCTCGTGCGCTGTCATGAAGGCTTCGACGGTTCCGCCCTGATTCATCTTGCCGCAATCCCCCGGCCCGGGCTATGGGCGCATTCGGTTCCAGTGCAGTGACGATTGCGACGATCTTTCAGGCCCGCCAGTGCATACGCATCGACCCGTTCGCGGTGAGCCAGGCGTACGGGCTGACCCCGGCAGAGGCACGCGTGGCGGTTGGAATAGCCGAGAACAAGACGGTCAAAGGGCTCGCGCGCCAGTATCACGTCGAGATCTCGACGCTGCGCACGCAGTTGCACCGCGTGTTCGAGAAGATCGGCGTTCAGCGCCAGAGCGAGCTTGCTCAAGTCCTTTCGAGCAATCCTGTCCTTTGCGGTGGCGGCGTCCTCGAGGATGGGCACTCGCAGGAGCTATGAGACCAAGAATGAAGGGAGGAACGTTCGACATGGGCGACTTTGTGAAGGGCCATGAGTACAGCCTCGATGAGATTCGCGCCGTCCTCGGCGGAGAGACGATGTCGTACCTTCCGCAAAAGGGCAGTCGCATCGTTTGCGGCAGGTTTACGAGCGAGATGAACCCCGAGGCTCCCGAAAGAGTGCTTGTCGGGAATCCGCCGAAGGTGCAGCGCAAGGCCGAACTCCTGGCGGCGCAAGGTGGCGTCCTGCCGATCTTCATGAAGATCGCCCCGGGTCGGTGGGAATTCCAGGGTCCGATGGAATTCGTTGCCTACATCACCGACATGGCCGTCGTCGGGCCGAAAGCCGCAAAGGCAGGCCGAGCAGGTGAAGTCGTCGGCATGCTGGAGTTCCGACCGGTCAAGGGGACGACTCGATGAGCACGTATCTGTCTTCCCGCGTTGGCCGCGGACTCTATCTCAGTACGCGCGCCCATCCGCTCGCGGTCGCACTTCTGCTACCGGTCTGGCTCACCGTCGGCGTCATCTCGCTGACCCTCAGGCTGGCGCTACTCCTCTCTCACGCGTTCATTCGAGTACGGATGGAACGCGTGCGTATGGATCTGGAGAAGGCGAAACGGGTCGCCATCGTCAACGCCCTGGCATACGACGCCGTAACGGCAAACGTCGAAGAGCTCCGCGCGGAGGGGATCGCCGTCTGGACTGTGTATTCAGTCGGCGGGCGGTTCACACCGGCCGCTATCCAGCGGAAGAGGCGCGCCTTGCCCGCTTGTATCCGACTGACGCCGACAAGATCAACCGGGTCGGTGACTTTCCCTCGGCGTCCAGCGCCCGCCGAGTGGCGAACGGACTTCGCCGCCACAGTTTTACGTTCGACGAGCTGAAGGAACTCTTTGGCGCGGAGACGGCCCAAGTGAACAAGGAAGCGTGAGGCCCCTCGTCGGCAGCCATTCGCAAGTCAACTTTTCTGTCAGGCAACACGACCCCGTCCGTAGTCATGCCCGAACGGCCCAGACTTTCTGGAATGACGTCGCGGGCACGCCTCGCCCACTAGCCGAGTTGCCCTGATCATCAAGCAACGCGGCCTGTCAATCGAGCGTCCTGGAAAGCCGATCCTTCAAGTGCGGTAGCTCGTCGGTCACCGTGGCCCAGAGGATGTCGCGGTCTACGTCGAAGTACGCGTGCACCAGACGGTTGCGCATCCCGACGATCGCGGCCCATCGGATGTCTGGCACCCCGGTCCGCCCTTCTACGCTGACTTTGGCTGCCGCCTCCCCGATTACCTCGACCGCACGCACGAGCGCGAACAGCAGCATCTCGTCGCAATCGAGGTCGGCCCGCTTCCTGCCTCCGATGAATCGAAGCGCAGACGCCGCCGCGTCGCGCATGTGAGTCAGGCGAACGATGTCGTCAGGCCGCATACTGGACCTCGGCCTGGTTGACGACATCATCGCGGAAGTAGCGACTGAGCTCCTGCGCGGTTCGCAGATCAACCCGTATTCCGCCGAGCAGTTCGGAGAGCTCGTTCTCGATTTCGGCCATGTCGAGAAGCGTCGGGCGGGCCTCCGGCATGAACTCGACCAGCAGGTCCACATCGCTGTCCGGGCGCGCAGTGCCCTTCAGCCGCGAGCCGAACAGCGAGAGCTTTCGAATCCGATGCCTCCGGCAAATGCGTTCGAGCGCCTCTGAATCGATCGGCAAACGTCTGTCCATCGACAACTCCCGGCACTCCTGTTGCGCGGTTTCTGGTGGGCCTCCCGGGAGTCGAACCCGGCACCAACGGATTATGAGTCCGCTGCTCTAACCATCATGAGCTAGAGGCCCGCGCCGGCTATCGTACCCGACCGGCGCGCCTCTCCGACACGCACGGCGGCGCCGCCCCCCCGGATCGCCTTCGTCGCCTCCACGGACAGCGAAGTTCTCGGCCCCTTGTCCACCTCGGTCGCCGGAGTCCCCGTTCGCCCAGGACATCCTGCGCATCCGCCACGAGTTGCGCATCAAGATCCGTCGGGAGCCCGGATTCTCGGATACGACAATGCGCACCCCATCGCGGTTCGCGGGCGATTCAGGTACGCGGGACGGATCCTTCGTAACGACCACAGGCACCGTCGCGCTGCCGACGAGGATGTTCCGTACGAATTCAGCGAAGCGCATCAAATGCTCGGCGATTTCCTCACGGACGTGGATCGAACGCTCGAGGAACTGAAATGTCGATGAAGACGATCGTGATCGGCATCCTGCCCCAGAAGCAGATCCGCGCGCGAGCGCTTGCGATCGCCCGGGGCGACCGCAAGCCGAAACCCGGTGAACCGCGGATCTGGTTCACGTCGATGCGGTCGCTGGCCGAAGTACTGAGCGACGAGAACCGCGCGCTCCTGCGGGTCATCCGCGAGATGGGGCCCGCCTCGATCTCGTCTCTGGCCGCTGCCACTGGCAGGAGACCGGGAAACCTCTCTCGAACGCTCAGAACGATGTCGAGCTACGGGATCGTCGACCTGAAGCGCGAAGGGAACCAGGTGCGGCCAATCGTTCGTACGACGGAGTTCCGGATCCTGGCGAATTGACGGTTTGGAAGCGGACTGGCCGCGTTTGACATATTGATGTCGGCTAACCATGCTTTGATGCATGCGTACCACCGTCCGCCTCGATGAGCACCTGTTGGCCCAGGCCAGGCAATACGCCGCAGCCTCGGGCAAAACGCTGACCGCCGTGATCGAGGACGCGCTTCGCGAAGCACTCGCGCGTCGCAACACGAAGATCAGGCGCGAGCCCGTGTGCCTGCCCGCCTGCGACGGAGGTGGAGTCCTTCCAGGCGTGGATATCGACGATTCGGCGTCCCTCCTCGAATTGACCGAGTTCTGAGGGTGCTGCTCGAAGTCCGAGCCGCGCGCGCCCGGCCGCGACCTATCCCCCCGCCGCGCGCCGCCGCAACAGCAGGTTGTTCGCCACCAGCGCCCCGACCACCACCGCCGCGCCCACCAGCTCGATCGTCTCGAAGCGCGCGCCCTCTGCCGCGCGGAACGCGAAAGTCACGACCGGCATCAGGTTCAACACCAGCATCGCGTTCACCGGCCCGGTGCGCTGCAGGCCGGCGTTCCACAGGAACATCGCGACCACCACGCCGGCCAGCGACACGTAGGCGAGCCGCCAGCTGGCCGCGGGCAGCGCCGAGGTGTCGATGCGCACCTGGCCCAGCGCGTGCGCCGCTGCCCACGCCGCCAGGATGAGAGCCAGCGCCGGCAGCGCGGTCAGCGTCGACACGCGCAGCGCCGACCAGTCGTTCATCCGCGAGGTGGCCGCCGCGTAACCGACCCAGGCGATCGACGCGAGCACCACCAGCGCGTCGCCGAGCAGCTCGGTGCCGTGCGCGCTCGCCAGCCGGTCGAGGCCGACGCCGCGCGTGACCACCAGCGCGACGCCGACGAAGGCGACCGCGATGCAGGCCAGCGTGAAGGCAGGCGGAGGCCGTCGCTCGATGATCCATTCGGCGATCGCGGCCATCGCCGGCTGCAATGCGAGGATGATCACCGCCACTTCGGGGCGCGTGAACGACAGGCCCACGAACAGCAGCAGCGCGGAGCCGCCGAGCCCGATGCCGCCGGCCAGCAGCACCGAGCGCGCCCGCGCTCCGAGCGCGAACGCCCCGCGCCCCTCCTGCCACCACAGCAGCAGCGCCAGGGCCGCGCTGGCGACCACGTAGCGCACCACCGTCACCGAATAGCCGTCGAGCGCGACGAACGCGCCCTTGGCGATGGGCAGCTGGCCGCCCCAGATCAGCATCGCGCCGAAGGCCGCCGCGACGCCTTGCGCGACGCCGGGATGCGCGGCCGCGGCGCGGGTCACAGGCCGAGGATCTTCTGGATGATCGACTTCGCGATGAAGCCGAGCATGCCGAACGCGAGCACGAAGAACAGCACGATGGTGCCCGGGCGGCCTGCCTTCGATTCGCGCGCCAGCTGCCAGATGACGAACAGCATGAACAGGATGAACGCGCCGATCCCGAAGGTGACGCCGAACTCGGAGATCTGCTCCTCGGTGAAGCCGAACATCGGTGCCGTCCGTTCAGCGAGCCGCGGACGCCGCGCCCCGGGGCGGCGCGCCGCGCGCGGGCCCGATCGCGCCGGCGTGTCCGGTCATCCGGGGCTCCGGGGCAGGAATCTCACGGGCGCAGGCGCTCGAACTTCAATCCGCCGAAGCGCTCGAAGTCGCTATCGAAGGACGCGAGGGTTGCCCCATGTTCGATGGCGAGCGCCGCCAGATGCGCGTCGGTCACGAAGTTCCGGGCAGTGCCGGATCTCGACAGCAGATTCTCCAGAACTTCG
This sequence comes from Burkholderiaceae bacterium, assembly GCA_027493945.1. Classification (GTDB taxonomy): domain Bacteria; phylum Pseudomonadota; class Gammaproteobacteria; order Burkholderiales; family Burkholderiaceae_E; genus Zeimonas. Next base: position 3,234,547 of record JAOSJU010000001.1, read on the forward strand.
GGGTGCCGGTCGGTGGGATGCAGGACGCGCACCCGTGGTTGCTCCAGCCAGAAGTTCATGGTGCGCAGGGCGTCGTGCAGGCCAAGAGGCCGCTGCAGGATGCGCGGATGCGTTGCGATGCGGACGAAGCCCAGCAGGCCGACCCAGGACAAGCCGACGCCTGCAGGCGACGCGAAGGCGTCGCGCAACCACGCGATCGCGACGGAATGCTGCGGCGCTGCCGAGTTCACCGCATAGAGCAGGACATTGGTGTCGGGCTGCTTCATCGGCCGCGGCGTAACTTCTCGATCAACTCGACGTCCTCGAGTTCGCCGGCGAGAACGGTGGCCCTGGTGAGATCCATCGCAGCCGCGCCCATGTCGAAGACGGGTTGCCTGTATGGCTGCCCAGCCTTCTTCGACTTGCCCGGGGACGCCCGCAGCCCCTCGCGGACCGCGTCGTTGAGAACCTGCTTGAACGGCGCGCCCGTTTCACGCATGGCGCGCTCGATGAGCACCTCTACGTCGGGATCGATGGTGACCGTGGTGCGCATGGCATCATGACAGCAACTAACGTGCTGTCATGATGCCAGACTGATGCCGGTGGGTCAATCGGAACTGGCCGGCGCGCCGCTCACTGCCCTTCGAGGAAGCTCTTGAGCTTGTCGGCGCGGCTCGGGTGGCGGAGCTTGCGCAGCGCCTTGGCCTCGATCTGGCGGATGCGCTCGCGCGTGACGTCGAACTGCTTGCCGACTTCCTCGAGCGTGTGGTCGGTGCTCATCTCGATGCCGAAGCGCATGCGCAGCACCTTGGCCTCGCGCGGGGTGAGCGAATCGAGCACCTCCTTGACCACGCCGTGCATCGACGCGTGCAGCGCGGCGTCGGCCGGCGCGAGCGTGGCGGTGTCCTCGATGAAGTCGCCCAGGTGCGAGTCGTCGTCGTCGCCGATCGGCGTCTCCATCGAGATCGGCTCCTTGGCGATCTTCAGGATCTTGCGGATCTTGTCCTCGGGCATCTCCATGCGCACGGCCAGCGTCTGCGGATCGGGCTCCTGCCCGGTTTCCTGCAGGATCTGGCGGCTGATCCGGTTCATCTTGTTGATCGTCTCGATCATGTGCACCGGAATGCGGATCGTGCGCGCCTGGTCGGCGATGCTGCGGGTGATCGCCTGGCGGATCCACCACGTCGCATAGGTCGAAAACTTGTAGCCGCGCCGGTACTCGAACTTGTCCACCGCCTTCATCAGGCCGATGTTGCCTTCCTGGATGAGGTCCAGGAACTGCAGGCCGCGGTTCGTGTACTTCTTGGCGATCGAGATCACCAGGCGCAGGTTGGCCTCGGTCATCTCGCGCTTGGCCTTGCGTGCCTTGGCCTCGCCCATCGCCATGCGCTTGTTGATCTCCTTGAGGTCGGTCAGCGGCAGCACCACGCGCGCCTGCAGGTCGATGAGCTTCTGCTGCAGGTCCTGGATGGCCGGGATGTTCCGGCGCAGCACCTCGACGTACGGCGGGTTGGCGGCGACTTCCTTCTCGGCCCACTTCAGGTTGGTCTCGTTGCCCGGGAAGGTCTGCAGGAAACGCTCGCGCGGCATGCCCACGCGCTGCACGCAGATCTCGCCGATCGCGCGCTCGAGCGAGCGCACCTCGTCGACCTGGGCGCGCAGCGTGTCGCACAGCTTCTCGACCATCTTGGCCGTGAAGCGGATGCTCATCAGCTCGTCCTGGATCTCGGTCTGCGCCTTCAGGTAGGCCTTGCTCTTGTAGCCTTCCTTCTCGTAGGCCACGCGCATCTTGTCGAACCACTTCGAAATGTGCTCGAACTTCTCGAGCGACGCGCGCTTCAGTTCCTCGAGCCGCGCGGTATTCGCGGTGGCCGCGGCGTCGCCGTCGTCGTCATCGTCGAAGTCGGCCGGCGTGGCCGCCGGCGCGGGCGCGAAGTCGGCTTGCTCGTCGGCGTTCGGGTCGATCAGGCCATCGACGACCTCGTCGATGCGCATCGAGCCGGCAGTGATCTTCTCGGCGTTCGCGAGCGCCTCGGCGATGGTGGTCGGGCAGGCCGAGATCGCCTGCACCATGTGCTTCAGGCCATCTTCGATGCGCTTGGCGATCTCGATCTCGCCTTCGCGCGTAAGCAGCTCGACCGAACCCATCTCGCGCATGTACATGCGCACCGGGTCGGTGGTGCGGCCGAACTCGGAGTCGACGGTGGACAGCGCCGCCTCGGCCTCTTCCTCGGCGTCGTCGTCGGAGCTGACCACCGGCGTGGTGTCGGCCATCAGCAGCGTTTCGGCATCGGGCGCCTGGTCGTAGACCGTGATGCCCATGTCGCTGAACGTGCTGATGATCGACTCGATCGCTTCGGCGTCGACCAGGCCTTCGGGCAGGTGGTCGTTGATCTCGGCGTAGGTGAGGAAGCCGCGGTCCTTGCCCTGCTTGATCAGCTGCTTGAGCTTGTTGCGGGTGACCTCGCGCTGCTCCTCGGTGATGCCCTGGCGGCCGCCGAATTCCTTCAGCAGCTGCTTTTCCTTGGCCCGGTTGCCGCGACGCGACTCTGGCCGGCGCGGCGGGGACCACCTCGGGCACTTCGGGAATGACCTCGGTTTCGTCGCCTTCCTCGAAGCCCTCGACCTGGTCGTCGAGCAGGTCTTCGGCCTCGGCGCCGGCTTCGACGCCCTTGGCGGCTGCGCGCCCCTTGGCGGCCTTGCCGGCCTTGGCGCCCTTGGCTGCCTTGCCGCCCGCCTTCGGGCCGCGGGCAGCCTGGGCCGCCCTGGCTTCGGCCTTGGCGACCGCCTCCGGCTTGATCTGCCGCAGCGCTTCGAGCAGGGCCTCCTCGCTCACCGGGCGCGCTTTCGCCGCCGCGCCGCGCGCTTCGGGTTTCGCCGCCCTGGGCGCAGCCTTGGCCGCGACACGCGGGGCGGCCTTCGGCGCCGCCTTGGGGGCAGCGTGGGCCGCAGCCGGCCTGGCGGTCTTCACCGGCGCCGCACGCGCGGCCTTGACCGCGGCGGCCCTGACGGCCTCCTTCGCGACTGCCTTGCGGGCGGGCTTCTTCGCGGGAGCCTTGGCGACCTTCGCTGCCGCCTTCGGCGCAGGCTTCGCGGCGGACTTCGGAGCGGCCTTCTGCGCCGGCTTCGCCGCCGCCCTGGGCGCGGCCTTCGGTGCCGCTTTCGTCGCAGCCCTGGCCACCGCCTTCGGGGCGGCCTTCACCGCGGCCTTGGCCGCAGGCTTCTTCGTCGAGGATGCCGTCGCGTGCGCGCCGGCCCGTGATGCGGACTTGGTCGAGACTTTCGAGGACACCTTGGAGGTCACCTTCTTCGATGCGGATTGCCGGACGGACTTCGCCACGTTTGCCTCGCTGTCAGAAATCCGGGGGCGACCGCCCGGGCGCGGTCGATGATGAGTCGGCAGAGCCGGTCCGAACGAACATTGGGGAACCAAGCATTATATCAAGTGCGCCTTCGCATTGCCATAAGCGATTGATAACGCTGGCGTTCTTCCGGGGAAGCCATGCCGCCGGCGACCAGTTCGTCGATCAGCCGCGACAGGTGGCGCTCGCGCAGCTGGGCGAGCGCGGCCTCGACCTCCACGCGAGCCTCGTCGAACGACAGTGCGGCGGCCGCCGAAGCATCGGTGGCGACCTCGCGCTCGAGGCGGGCCACCGCTTCCGGCGCATCTTGGCGCAGCGCTTCGCAGACGCTGGCGAACGCGCTGCCCGGCGGCAACGCCGCCAGGGTGTCGAGCCACGCGGCGAGCGGCTCGGGCATCCATTCGCCGCGCTCGCCGGCCGCGAGCGCCGGATGCAGGGCAGCCAGCAGCCGGATTCGCGCCTCCAGGTCGGGCTTGCCCACCGGCACGCGCGGCACGAAACGACTGCGCTCGCGCCATCGGCCGCCGGACCCGCCCCGCGCGGCGCCGCGCCACGCAGGCTCGCCCTCGGCGGAGAACGCCTCGTCCGGCGCGCCCGCAGTGGGCGCCAAGCGCTCGGCGCCGGCCCGCGGCGCGCGCGGGCGACCCGCGTCGTCGCGCCCGGGAGCCACCACCGGCCCGAGATAGCGCTCGACTTCGGCCACGCCCAGGCCGGCCAGTTCCGCCAGCCGGTGGATCAGCTGCATCCGCAGCGCCTGCGCCGCCAGCGGCTGCAGCAGCGGCCGAGCCTCGGCGAGCAGCCGGGCGCGGCCCTCGGGGGTCGCGAGCTCCACGCGCTCGGCGAGCCCGCGCAGCAGCAGCTCCGAGAGCGGCAGCGCGCCGGCCAGCGCCTCGCGAAACCCGTCGGCGCCGCGTTCGCGCACGAAGCTGTCCGGATCGTGCTCGGGCGGCAGGAACAGGAAGTCGATGCGCCTGGTGTCGCTCGCCTGCGCGAGCGACGCCTCGAAAGTGCCCGCCATGCGGCCTTGCGCCCGGCCGCATCACCGTCGAACGCGAACACGACGCGATCGACCAGCCTGAGCAGCTTGCGCACGTGATCGCCAGTGGTGGCGGTGCCCAGCGTCGCCACCGCGTTGGCGACGCCGTGCTGTGCCAGCATCACCACGTCCATGTAGCCTTCGACCACGATCACGCAGTCTTCTGCACGGATCGCGTCGCGAGCTTCGTACAAACCGTACAGTTCGCGCCCCTTCGAGAACACCGGGGTCTCGGGCGAATTCAGGTACTTGGGTTCGCCGCGGTCGAGCACCCGGCCGCCGAAGCCGATGACCTGGCCGCGCGGGTTGCGGATCGGAAACATGATCCGGTCGCGGAAGCGGTCGTAGCGCTTGCGCCGACCGTCTTCGCCGTCCGCCTCGATGACCAGCCCGGCGGCGACCATCTCGTCGATCTGGTAATCGGCGACCGCCGCCTCCAGCCCGCGCCACTGGTCGGGCGCATAGCCGATGCCGAAGCGGGCGGCGGTCTCGCCGGTGAGCCCGCGACGCTTCAGGTAGTCGATCGCGTGCGGCGTCTCCTTGAGGCGGCGACGGTAGAACTTCCCGGCCTGCGCGAGCAGTTCCAGCAGCGCCGGGGCGCGCCGGTCGGGCTGGCCGCCCGATCCCGCTTCCTGCGGCACCGTGACGCCGATCGATTGCGCGAGCTCGCCGATCGCGCCGACGTACCCGAGGCCGCCGTATTCCATCAGGAAGCCGATCGCGGTGCCATGCGCGCCGCAACCGAAGCAGTGATAGAACTGCTTGGACGGGCTGACGGTGAACGACGGCGTCTTCTCGCCGTGGAAGGGGCACAGGCCCATGAAATTGGCGCCCCCCTTCTTCAGCTGGACGTAGCGACCCACGACATCGACGATGTCGATGCGGGCCAGCAGATCCCGGATGAAGCTCTGGGGGATCACGCGGCCAGTGTAGCGCGCGGCGGCACCCCGGGAACCGCGGTGCCGGACCCAGTTCGGCCTACGAGCCGGCGGCGAGCCGTGCCTTCACCTGCGCCGAGACGGCGGCGAGGTCGGTGCGCCCGGCCAGGCGCTGCTTGAGCACCGCCATCACCTTGCCCATCTGCTGCGGTCCGGTGGCGCCGGCAGCGGCGATCGCCGCGTCGATCTCGGCAGCCACTTCGGCGGCGCTGGCCTGTTGCGGCAGGTAGGCCGACAGCACTTCGATCTCGGCCTTCTCGCGGTCGACGAGGTCGATGCGCCCCGCCTTTTCGAATTGCTCGATCGAGTCGCGCCGCTGGCGGATCAGGCGATCGACGATCGACACCACCTGCGCGTCGTCGACCGTGATGCGCTCGTCGACCTCTTTCTGCTTGATGGCCGCCACCAGCATGCGGATCGCCGACAGGCGATCGGCCTCGCGGGCGCGCATCGCCGCCTTCATATCCTCGCCGATTCGCTCTTTAAGGTTCATGTCGTGCCCCGGAAATGGACGAAGGCCCGCCAGCGCAGGTCGCCGGACAGGCCTTCGGGGGTGGCGCCTCGTTTCAGCCAGGGCGCCGGGTGTCTTGCCGGACAGGCGTCAGTACATCTTCTTCGGCAGCATCTGGCTGCGAAGACGCTTGTAGTGGCGCTTGACCGCGGCCGCCTTCTTGCGCTTGCGCTCGGCGGTCGGCTTCTCGTAGAACTCGCGCGCTCGCAGCTCGGTAATGATTCCGGCTTTCTCGATCGTGCGCTTGAAGCGGCGCAGTGCGACGTCGAAGGGCTCGTTCTCCTTGACGCGGACGGTCGGCATTAAAAATCACCCCCTTTCAATGGAACCCGAGATTTTAGCGGATATTCCCGGGGGCGGCAAAGTGCGGCTGGGGGCGGCTGGCGCCGCCGTGGCGCCGAAGCCGCGCGCCAGGCCCCGGGCGGACCGAAGGACGCGCCGCCGGACCGAATGGCGCGCGCCGGGCTTGAACCCGGGGCGCCTCTGCTCGAGAATCAGCCAACGCAGTGCCGGAGACCGGGGCCATGCCGTCGACGAGCCGAAACACCGCACACGAATCGCCGCTTGGCGGCGCGCCGATCGCGATCGCCGGATTCCGCCAGATCTATTCGACCGGACGGGTCGAGGCCGCGCTCGACCAGCTGCCGCCCGGCGCGAACGAGTCGCTCAAGGGCACCTACGAAAAGATGCTGAAGGCCGGCGGCGAACGCTTCAGCGTCAAGCCGGCCGCGATGCCCGATTTCGACGCGCTGGCCGCGGAGCTGCCCAATTTTGGCGAGGTGCTCGACGACCTGCGCCGCCAGCTCGCGCTGTGCCTGGAGACTTCGGACCCGGTCGAGCTCACGCCGCTGCTGCTGCTGGGCGAACCGGGCATCGGCAAGACCCGGTTCGCGCGCCGCCTCTCGCAGCTGCTGGGCACCGGCTACGGCTTCGTCTCGATGAGCTCGCTCACCGCCGGCTGGATCCTGTCGGGCGCCTCGTCGCAGTGGCGCGACGCGCGGGCGGGCAAGGTGTTCGACACGCTGGTCCACGGCGACTACGCCAACCCCGTGATGGTGGTCGACGAGATCGACAAGGCGTCGGCCGATGGCCAGTACGATCCGCTCGGCGCGCTCTACGGACTGCTCGAGCCCGACACCGCGGCCGAGTTCGTCGACGAGTTCGCCGAGGTACCGGTCGACTGTTCGGACATCGTCTGGGTGGCCACCGCCAACGACATCGGGCGCATCCCCGATCCGATCCTGAACCGGATGAACGTCTACGAGATCCCGCCACCCGATCGTGATGGCGCGCGGCGCATCGCGCAGGGGCTGTACCGCGAGATCCGCGCGTCGCACGAATGGGGCGCGTCTTTCCCCGAGCAACTGGCCGATGGGGTAGCCGACCGGCTCGCGCGCTGCGCGCCGCGCGAGATGCGCCGCCAGCTGGTGGGCGCCTTCGGCAGCGCGAAGCTCGCCGGAAGAAGCGAGATCGCGTTGCAGGACCTGGCGAACGAGCGCTCGGCGCGGCGCCCGCGGATGGGGTTGTGACCGCGCGGTGGCGCGTCGGCGGCGCCGGGGCGTTGTACGCCGGCAGCGCCGCACGACGCACCCCCAACCGGGGAACCGCCGGCCGGCGCCACCCATCGGGTCGCGCGGCGGCGCCGCGGGCGGCCCGCCGAGAATGCCGCACATGACGCTGCCGGCGCTCCTGCACATCCCCACCGTGTACCTGCTCACCGGGTTCAGCAGCCTGGTCGGCGCGGTGATCCTGATCTGGCTTCGACGCGACCATCGCGAGTCGAGCCCGGCGCTCACCCTGTTCGCCGCCGGCATCCTTGCGCTCGGCGTCGGCTTCATGGCGTTCGCAGCCCGCGAGTCCCTCACCGGATGGATGGCGCCACTGATGGGTTACGTGGGCTTCGGCGTCTCGGCGGTGCTGATCTGGCTCGGTTCCGGGCAACTGTACGGGCATCCGCGCACCGAAGGCCTCACCATCATGGCCGGCATCCTCCTCGCGGGCTACGTCGCGGCACTCTTCGCGGTGCGCGAACCCACCGCTACCGGCGCCATCGCCCGGATCTCGCTGAACAGCACGTTCGTGGTCGTCTTCATGGGTCTGGCCGCCTTCGAGTCGCACCGCTCGCACTGGATCGCCACGTTGCGCTCGGTGCGGCTGATGCGCGCGCTGCTCATCCTGTTCTGCGTGCTCGTGACGATGCGCGCGATCACGTTCCTCGCCCACGGGATCCCGCTGCATCCCGACGGGTCGGCGCCGCCGGGGATGCTGCGCGCCTTCTTCGCCGCGGTCTTCGGCTCGATGCCGTTCGCGATCACGGTCTCGGTGCTCAGCATCGCCAACTCGCAACTGAGCGCGCGGCTGCACCGGATGGCGACCACCGACGACCTGACCGGGCTGGTGTCGCGCCGCTCGCTGCAGGAATCGGCCGACCGGCTGCTCGGCAGCGCGCCCCACGGCGGCTGCATCGCGCTGCTGATGATCGACGTCGACAACTTCAAGATGATCAACGACCGCCACGGGCACGCGGTCGGCGACCAGGTGCTGCGGCACGTCGCCGCCGTGCTGCGGCAGACGATGCGCAAGGACTCGCTGATCGTGCGCTATGGCGGCGACGAGTTCTGCGTGCTGGTGCCGGTACCCGGCGAGGCCGCGGCCTTCGTCGTCGCCGAGCGGCTGCGCGCGAACATGGAAGCGTCGCCGTACCGGATGGACACCGAGCGGATTCCGGTGACCCTGAGCATCGGCGTCACCGTGCACCGCCACGGCAAGACCCTGCGCCAGCTGCTCGACGAGGCGGACCGCCGCGCTTATCGCGCGAAGGCGGACGGGCGCAACCGCGTCGTCGCCGACGACGTGCCGGTTGCCGTGTAAGGCCGCGCGCCGGGATTCAGCGCGCGCCGGGATTCAGCGCAGCGATCGACTGGCCGGCGGCGAAGCCCGAGGCCCAGGCCCACTGGAAGTTGTAGCCGCCGAGCCAGCCGGTCACGTCGACTACTTCGCCGACGAAGTACAGGCCGGGCACCGCGTGCGCCTGCATGGTGCGCGGATCGAGCGCTTCGGTCGCCACGCCGCCCGCAGTCACCTCGGCCTTGCGAAAGCCCTCGGTGCCCGACGCAACGATCCGCCAGTCGCGCAGGCTCGCGGCCAGCGCCGCCAGTTCGCGGTTGCCGATTTCGGCAAGCGGGCGCGCAGCCAGCGCGGCCCACTCGGGCTGCTGCAGCCAGCGCTGGGCGAGGCGGCGCGGCAGCCGCGCGGCCAGCAGCGACGACAACTGCGCGCGCCCGCCCGAGCGCGCCTCGATCAGCGCGCCGGCGAGGTCGTCGCCCGGCACCAGGTCGATCGCCAGCGGCGCGCCGGGGCGCCAGAAGGTGGACACCTGCAGTACCGCCGGCCCGGACAGCCCGCGGTGCGTGAACAGCAGGTCTTCGTCGAAAGCGGGCGAGGCCGGCGACTGCGGTGCGCGGATCCTCACCGGAAGCGAGACGCCGGCGAGTCCGGCGAACAGCGTCTGGTCGGCCGCCTCGAAAACAAGCGGCACCAGCGCCGGCCGCGGCTCGACCACGCGCAGCCCGAACTGGCGGGCGATCCGGTAGCCGAGGTCGGTCGCGCCGATTTTCGGAATCGACAGCCCGCCGGTGGCGATCGCGAGCGCGCGCGTCGCCAGCACGCCGGCGCCGGTGTGGACTTCGAAGCGCGGCCGCCCCGCGGCGTCGGGCTCGCGACGGATCACCGCGTCGACGCGGCATGGCCGGTACCACGCGATGGCCCCGCGATCGCACTCGTCGCGCAGCATCGCGACAATGCGCTCGGCGCTGTCGTCGCAGAACAGCTGCCCCTTGTGCTTCTCGTGAAAACCGATGCGGTGACTGCGCACCAGGTCGACGAAGTGGCGCGGCGGAAACGCGCGCAATGCCGCGCGGGCGAAGCGCGGGTCGTCGCCGGTGAACCGTTCGTGCCGATCGGCCCACAGGTTGGTGAAGTTGCAGCGGCCGCCGCCCGAGATGCGGATCTTCTCGGCCAGCCGCGGCCAATGGTCGAGCAGCGCCACGCGCAGGCCGCGCTGCCCGGCCACCGACGCGCAGAACAGTCCGGCCGCGCCGGCGCCGATCACGATCAGGTCGAAGGGCTGGCTCATCGAGGCGGCCGATTATAGGCGCCCGACACGGCCGACGAACGGTCGGATCCGCGGTCCGGGCGGCGCTTGTTGCACCCCTGCTGCAGTGCGAGACTGCAGCGATCCGGGCGCGCCGCGGCAGCATGCCGGCGCGTCGTCGCTTCTTCCGGAGGCGCGGCTGCAGGCCGGAAACATGGGCCGCTTCCTGATCGTCGACGTGCACACGCTGATGCTGTTCGGCGGCACGACAGCGCTCGCCACGGCCGGCGCACTGGTCTTCCTGCGATCGCTGCATCATCCGTCGACGACCGCGCTCGGCCTGCATGCGCTCGCGCTCGTGCTCGGAGGCCTCGGGCTGATCGCGGGCGGGCTCGCGCCCGAGGGGCGCGCGACGGTCGTGCCTGCGATCGCCGACGCGATGACCGCCGGGTCCGTGATGCTCGCCTGCGAAGCGGTGCGCCGGCTCTACGGCGCGCGGCCGCGGCCCGACCTTCTGGTCGCGATCGTGCTCGCGCTGGGCATTGGCTGCCCGGGGTTCGAGATCGTCCGCACGGATGCGTGGGCACGCCTGGCGTTCACCTCGGCGCTGGTGGCGATCGTGTCGTCGCTCACCGCGGCACGCATCGCCCGCGCACGCGATCCCGCCGCGGACGTGCTGCGGCGCCTTCTGGTGGCAGCGGGGTTCGCCAATGCGCTGGTCTGGCTGCTGCGAAGCGGGCTCGCGGTCGAGGCGCTCGGAGTGCCGGCTTCGCAGATCGCGCAGGCCGATACGCTGGCGCTCGTCACCGGCGCGTTGCTGGCGCTGATGCCGGCGATCGTCACGGCGCTGATCCTGATGGCGATGCACGCGAGGATGGCCGACGAGTTGCGCGCGCTCGCGGCCACCGATCCGTTGACGCGACTGGTGTCACGGCGCGTGCTGTTCGAGCGCGGCAGGCCCCTGCTCGCCGCCGCGCGAGCGTCGGCCCAGCCGCTCGCGGCCATGATGGTCGACATCGATCACTTCAAGCGTGTCAACGACCGGCACGGCCATGCGGTCGGCGACGCCGTGCTGCGCCACTGCGCGCGCCAGTTGCGCGAGGGCACTCGCAGCGACTCGCTGGTGGCGCGTTATGGCGGCGAGGAGTTCGCGTTGCTCGCGCCGCTCGCGCAACCGGGCGACGCGTTCGTCGCCGCCGAACGCCTGCGACATCGCATCGCCGGCCTGCCCTGCCGGGTCGACGGCATCGAGGTACCGGTGACCGTGAGCATCGGCGTGGCCATGCTGCGGCCGGGCCAGACGCTCGAGCAGTTGCTCGCCGAGGCCGACCGCCTGCTCTACGACGCCAAGCGCGCGGGCCGCAATCGCGTCTGCACGCCCGGGGGGCCCGGCGGCCGTCCCGATCTCGCGCTGCCGGTGGTGTAGGAGCCCGCGTCGGCGAGCCGCCGGCGCGCATCGGCCCTCGTGCGATACTCGGTCGGTGAAAGTCCTGGGCATCGAGACCTCCTGCGACGAGACCGGCATCGCGCTGTACTGCACCGAGCGCGGCCTGCTCGGGCAGGCGCTGCACTCGCAGATCGCGATGCACGAGCGCTACGGCGGCGTGGTGCCCGAACTCGCGTCGCGCGACCACATCCGGCGCGTGCTGCCGCTCACGCGGCAGGTGCTCGAACAGGCCGGCATCGACGCATCGGCGATCGACGCGATCGCCTACACCGAGGGCCCCGGCCTGGCGGGCGCGCTGCTGGTGGGCGCCGGCATCGGCACCTCGATGGCCTTCGCGCTCGGCCTCCCCGCGATCGGCATTCACCATCTCGAAGGCCACCTGCTGTCACCGCTGCTGTCGGCCGATCCGCCGGCATTCCCGTTCGTCGCGCTGCTGGTGTCGGGCGGGCACACGCAGCTGATGCAGGTCGCCGGCATCGGGCGCTATGGGCTGCTGGGCGACACGCTCGACGACGCCGCCGGCGAAGCCTTCGACAAGAGCGCGCAACTGCTCGGCCTGGGCTACCCCGGCGGCCCGGCGATCTCGCGATTGGCGGCGGGCGGCACGCCCGGGCGCCACCGGCTGCCGCGGCCGATGCTGCAGTCCGACGACCTCGACTTCAGCTTCAGCGGCCTGAAGACCGCAGTGCTCACCGCAGTGCGCCGCGGCGTTCCCGACGAGCAGTCGCGCGCCGACCTCGCCGCCGAGGTGGAAGCGGCGATCGTCGGCGTGCTGGTGGCGAAGTCGCTGCGGGCGCTGCGCGAAACCGGCCACGAGCGGCTGGTGGTGGCGGGCGGCGTCAGCGCGAACCGGCGACTGCGCGAGCAACTCGGCGCCGCCTCGGCGCGCGAGCGACTGCGCGTGCATTTCCCCGAGCCCGCGCTGTGCTCGGACAACGGCGCAATGATCGCGTTCGCCGGCGCATTGCGGCTGCAGGCGGGCGCCACGCCCACCGCGGGGGTCGGTGCCGCGATCGACGGCTTCCGGGTGCGGCCGCGCTGGCCGATGGAGGAGCTGGCGCCCGTCGTGTGAACAGGCCGTGGCCGCGGGCCGATGCCTGCTTCGCGCTATGCCTGCTTCGCGCTATGCCCGCTTCTTCTGCCCGATCCGGCTCTCCTTGCCGGCGAGCAGGTTCCGGATGTTCTTCGCATGCCGCCAGACGAGCAGCGCGCCCATCAGCGCCACCGCGGCGGCCACCGCGTCGGGGCCGAACAGGAACAGGTACCACAGCGGCGCGAACACCGCGGCGACCAGCGCAGCCAGCGACGAGTAACGGAAGAAGAACGCGACCAGCAGCCGGGTCGCGAGCGTGCCCAAGCCGAGCACCGGCTTCAGCGCGAGCAGCACGCCCGCGGCGGTGGCGACCCCCTTGCCGCCCTGGAAGCGATGGAACACCGGAAACAGGTGGCCGAGGAATGCGGCCAGCGCGACCAGCGCGATGGTGCCGTCTCCGAAACCGAAGCGCGCGGCCAGCGCCTTCGCGACCAGCACCGCGACGAGTCCCTTGACCGCGTCGCCCGCCAGCGTGAGCGCCGCGGCCAGCTTGTTGCCGGTGCGCAGCACGTTGGTCGCGCCCGGGTTGCCCGAGCCGTAGCTGCGCGGGTCGGCCAGCCCCATCGCCTTGCTGACCACCACCGCGAACGAGATCGATCCGACCAGGTAGGCACCCAGCACCGCCAGCACGCCGTAGAGCGCGTCCATCCCCGCCTCGCCCTCAGACCATGAGCGCGCAGTTTACCGGCTGCGCGCGCAGCAGATCGACCAGCACGCGCGGCCCGATCGACACCGAGGAAGCCACGCCGCCCGCCGTTGATCCAGATCGTCGGCAACGCGAGGATCGACGCCTCGACGTAGACCGGCATCGCCTTGCGCGTGGCGAACGGCGAGGTGCCGCCGACCAGGTAGCCCGAGTGCCGCTGGGCGGCCTCGGGCGCGCAGGGCGCGATGCTCTTGCGCCCGGCCTGTCGCGCCAGGTTCTTCGTGGACACCTTGCGGTCGCCGTGCATCAGCACGACGAGCGGCCTGGCCGCTTCGTCCTGCATCACCAGCGTCTTGACGATCGCGTGCTCGTCCAGCCCGAGCTGGCGCGCCGACTCGGCGGTGCCGCCGTGCTCGACGTAGTCGTACGGATGCTCGCCGAACGCCACCCGCTGGCGCTTCAGCCACTGCGTCGCGGGCGTCTCGGAGACGTGCTTCGACATCTTCTCAGTACAGCCCGCGCGTGCGCGCATGCAGGCGCGCAAGCCCGTACAGCGCATCGATGTTCGGCGTGGCCACGCCGATCGCGCGGCCGATCTCTCCGACGATCGCCACGAGCGCGTCGAGCTCGACCGGCTTGCGGGCCTCGACGTCCTGAAGCATCGAGGTCTTGAACGCGCCCAGCCGGCGCGTGACCTGGTGGCGCTGCTCGGGGCTGATCGCGATCGGCAGGCCGATGCGCTCGCCGATCGCCGAGGCTTCGCGCATCGCCGCCGAGACGAAGTCGCGCACCAGCGGATCGTCGAGGATGCGGTCGCAGGTGGCCCCGGTGATCGCCGACACCGGGTTCATCGTCATGTTGCCCCACAGCTTGAACCAGACGTCCTGCTGGATGCGCCGCGACACCTCGGTCTCGAAGCCGGCCGCGGCGAGCAGCCCCGCGACGCGGCGCGCGCGCTCGCTGTCGCCGCCGGCCGGTTCGCCGACGATCAACTTGCGGCCCTGCGCGTGGCGCACCACGCCCGGCCGCTCGACCGCGCAGGCGAAGTGCACGACGCAGCCGAGCACGCGCGCGGCCGGAATCGCCGCGGCGATCGCGCGGCCCGGGTCGATCGCCGGCCACTCGCGGGCAGCGAGCGTCGCATCGAGCCCGTCGAAGAACCACCAGGGCACGCCGTTCATCGCGCTGAGCACCACGGTGTCGGGGCCGAGCAGCGGCGCGATGCGCCGCGCGACTTCGGCGAGCCCGGTGGTCTTCACGCTGACCACGACGAGGTCCTGCTCGCCGAGCTGCGCCGGATCGTCGATCGCGCGCACCGCAACGACCGTTCGCGCCGGGGCCGCCCCGGGCGCCGCCGGCGCCTCGAGCAGCGCCAGGCCGTCGCGCGCGACCGCGGCCAGCGTGTCGCCGCGCGCGATTGCCGAAACCTGTTGTCCGTCGGCGGCCAGCCGCGCGCCGATGAAGCCGCCGACCGCGCCGAGTCCGTAGATGCAGATGCGCAAGTGTCGCCCCCCGCCCGAAACCGGTTCGCCCGAAGTCGGATCCGATACGAGGGACCGATTCTATCGATTCATTCGCGGCGCTGGCCGGTCGCCGCCGGTGCGCCTGCCGGGCCCGGCTCGGCCGGCACGTCGTTGCGCCGCTTGTGCCGGTCGCGATGGACGGCCGCGCGCATCAGCAGCATCGCGGTGACCGGCGCGGTCAGCACGACGAACACCGTGATCAGCAGTTCGTGGATCACGGGCCGCGATCCGGTCGCGCCGAAGTACACCATCGACGCGACCAGCACGCAGCCGGCGCCGAGGGTGTTGATCATCGCGGTCGCGTGGCTGCGCTGGTAGAAGTTCGACAGGCGCAGCAGCCCGAGCGCGCCGATCAGCACCAGGGCACCGGCGAGCAGCAGCAGCAGCGTGACCGCGATCGCGGCCCAGGGCGGCAGCAAGGCGGCGCTCACTCGATCACCTCGCCGCGCAGCAGGAACTTGGCCATCGCGATCGAGCCGACGAAGCCGACCAGCGCGATCAGCAGCGCCACCTCGAAGTAGAGCGGGTTGCCGAAGCGCATCCCGAGGGTGAGCGTGACCAGCATCGCGCACAGGTACATCGTGTCGAGCGCCATCACCCGGTCCTGCGCGCTGGGCCCCCGCAACAGCCGGATCGCCGCGCTCACGATCGCCAGGCCGAGGCAGGCGAGCAGGAAGCCGATCGCGAAGTGCACTGCCGTCGTCATTCGAAGATCGCCATCAGCGGCTTCTCGTAGCGGTTCTTGATCGTGTCGATCCACCATTGCTCGTCGTGAAGGTCGAGCACGTGGATCATCAGCCACCGGCGGTCCGCGCTCAGCTCGGCCCAGACCGTGCCGGGCGTCGAGTTGATGATCGCCGAGAGCACGGCGAGTCCGTGCGGATCGCGCAGGTCGAGCGGAAGGCTCATGAAGCCCGAGCGCTCGCGCCGCTGCGGCTTGCCCAGGATGATTGCCGAGACCTGGACGCACGAACGCACGATGTCGGCCAGCACCACCGCGAACAGCCGCAGCATCGTCCCGGGGCGGCGCAGCCGTGGCTGCAACGGGCGCATTCGCCGGGTCGCATGCGGCACCCACAGGCCGAGCAGCAGCGCGAGCAGCAGGTGGCCCGGGGCGAGGCTCTGCACCAGCACGAGCCACATGATCGCGAGGAACGCCGACATCGCCGGCGCGGGCAGCCAGCGTCTCATCGCGGCACCGCGCCTGGCGCGGGAACCCGCGGCGCCTCGATGACCGCGTCGACCCAGGCGCCTGTGCGATGCGCCGTGGACACCGCCGACTCGAGGTAGCGCATCGCCGGCCCGGCCTGGACCGTGATCGCGACGCAGGCGAGCAGCAGCGCCGCGACCGGCGTCGCCTCGATCACGCGCAGCCGGGGCGGCGCGCGCCTGACCTGGACCCAGAATACGCGGATGCCGATGCGCATCGTCGCGATCGCCGCGACCAGCCCCGATGCGACCACCGGGCCCACCATCGTCCACTCGGCGGCTGCGACCCCGTCCGGTGCCGGCGAGCCGCCCGGCTCGAGCACCCCGGCCAGCAGCGCGAACTTCGCGACGAAGCCCGACAGCGGTGGCAGACCTGCCATCAGCAGCGCGCAGGCGACGAAGCTCGTGCCGAGGAAGGCCATCGCCGCCGGGATGACGACGCCCGAATCGTCCTGCTCGTCGGTGGCGATGGCCGGCCCCGCATGCAGCGCCCCCTGCGCTTCGAACGCTTCGAGCGTGACCGCGAGCACGTCCGAACCGAACGCGCGGCTGCGCTCGATCAGCTCGATCAGCAGGAACAGCGCGCTCGCAGCGAAGGTCGCGCTGACCAGGTAGAAGAGCGCGCCGGCCAGCACGGCGGGCCGGTCGAACGCGATCGCGGCCAGCAGCGTGCCCGAGGACATGACCACGCTGTAGCTCGCGAGCCGCCGCAGGTCCTGCGTCGCCAGCATGCCGATCGCGGCGAAGACGATCGTCGCCATGCCGCCGTAGAGGAGCCACTCCCGGCCGAAACCGGACGAAGGCCCGCTGCCGTCGGCGAACAGCAGCAGCCACAGGCGAAGGATCACGTAGACGCCGACCTTGGTCATGATCGCGAAGATCGCGGCTGCCGGCGTGCTCGCCGCCGAGTAGGCCGGCAGCAGCCAGAACGCCAGCGGCCACATCGCGCTCTTCACCAGGAACGCGACCGCGAGCACTGCGGCGCCGGACTCGAACAGCAGGCGATCTTCGCGGCCGAGGCCGGGCAGCAGCCGTGCCAGGTCGGCCATGTTCAGCGTGCCGCTGACCGCATAGATCATCGACACGCCGATCAGGAACAGCGAGGAAGCCGCCAGGTTCACCGCGACGTAGTGCAGGCCTGCGCCGACGCGCACCGGGCCCGAGCCGTGCAGCACCAACCCGTAGGAGGCCGCCAGCAGCACCTCGAAGAACACGAACAGGTTGAACAGGTCGGCGGTCAGGAATGCGCCGCACAGTCCCGTCAGCAGGAACTGCAGCAGCGCCTGGAAGTGGACGCCGGCGCGCGCCCAGCGCGCCTGCGCGAACACCAGCGGCGCCAGGCCGAGCAGCGCGCTCAGCAGGACCATCAGCGCGGAGAGCCGGTCGGCTGCCAGCGCGATGCCGAACGGCACCGGCCAGTTGGCCGCCGGTAGACGCCGACCTCGCCGCGCCATCCGTCGGGCTGGCCGTTCGCGAATCCGACCAGCGCGACCGCCACCGCCAGCAGGCCGAGGACCGCGACGAGGCTGATCGCGAACTTCAGGCGGCGGCGATGCTCGTCGATCAGCACCAGCAGCGCCCCGGTCACCAGCGGCAAGACGATCGGCGCCACGATCAGATGGTCGACCCAGCGCATCATGGCGGCGGCTCCTTGCCGTCGACATGGTCGGTGCCGCTGAAGCCGCGCAAGGCCAGCAGCAGCACCAGGAACAGCGCCGTCATCGCGAAGCCGATCACGATCGCGGTGAGCACCAGCGCCTGCGGCAACGGATCGGTGAATTGCGCCGGATCGACCGGACCGGGGCCCACGATCGGGATGCGGTCGATCCTGAGCCGGCCCATCGAGAAGATGAACAGGTTGACGCCGTAGGAAATCAGCGACAGTCCGACGATCACCTGGAACGTGCGCGGGCGAAGCACGAGCCAGACGCCCGCGCCGACCAGCACCCCGATGGCGATCGCGACGATCAGCTCCAAGGGCGTGCTCCCCCGTCGCGCCAGGGGCGCGTTCCCGCGTCGCGGTCGACGCCGAACGGCGCGTCGAACGATTGGCCGAAGGTCGCGGCCTGCGGCTCGCCGGCGCCGGCGGGCGCCGACGCGGCCGCCTGCGCGGCGCGATGGCTGCGCACCGACTGGTGCGCCAGCGCGAGCAGCATGACTGCGGTAGCACCGACCACCAGGAGGTAGACGCCGAGATCGAACAGGAACGCGCTGGGCATCGGCACCACGCCGAGCAGCGGCAGCCGCGGATGCGCGGCGTGGCTGGTGAGGAACGGATAGCCGAACCACCAGGATCCGAGGCCGGTGGCCGCCGCGACCAGCAACCCGATCGAGACGAGGCGGCGCGGGTAGAGATGCAGATGCTGCTCGACCCAGAGCGCTCCCCCGACCATGTACTGCAGGATGATCGCCACCGCCATGATCAGCCCGGCGACGAATCCGCCACCGGGCGCGTCGTGGCCGCGCATGAAGAAGAAGATCGACACCACCGTCATGATCGGAAACAGCAGCCGGACGGAGACCGCCGGCACCATCAGGTAGCCGTGGGCGGCGTCCTCGCCGGGACGGGTCGCTTCGCCGACCGGTGGCGGCTGGTCGGCCTGCTGGATCGGGATCGCGATGCTCTCGGGTGTCGGCCGGAAACGCCGCAGCAGCGCGTAGACGGAGATCGCGACGATGCCCAGCACCGTGATCTCGCCCATCGTGTCGAAGCCGCGGAAATCGACCAGCAACACGTTGACCACGTTGGCGCCGCCGCCTTCGGGCAACGAGCGCGACAGGAAGAACGGCGCCATGCTCTGCGGAAACGGCCGCGTCATGATGACCCAGGCAAGCGTGGCGACGCCGCCGCCGGCGACCAGCGCGAGCGCCAGGTCGCGGGCGCGCCGGACCCGGTCGCGCAGCGCCGCGCGCTCGCCGGGTTCCGCCTCGAATCGTGGCGGAAGCCAGCGCAGGCCGAGCAGGATCAGCACCGTCGTGACCGTCTCGACCATCAGCTGGGTCAGCGCGAGATCGGGCGCCGACAGCCAGACGAAGGTCAGGCTGGTCACCAGGCCGGCGCCGCCCATCAGCGCGAGCGCCATCAGGCGGTGATACTTGGCCTGCCAGGCGGCGCCGACCGCGCAGGCGATGCCGACTGCCCACAGCAGCGCGAACACCGGGTCGGCCGCCGTAGACGACGCGCCGCCCGGCGGCAGGCCGCCGAAGGCCAACGGCGCCGCGCCGGCGACGACGGCCGCGAGCACCAGGATCGCCAGTTGCGGCTGCAGCCGCACCGTTCCCAGCCACCGCTCGAGCCGGGTCGCCCAGACGCCGACGCCGTCGAGGAAGCGTTCGAACAGGCGCTGGCCGTCGAAGCGATGCACGAACGGCACCACTTCGACGCTGCCGATCCGCACGGTGCGTTGCAGAACCAGGTACAGCACGGTGCCGCCGGCCATGGCGATCACGCTCATCAGCACCGGCAGGTTCAGGCCATGCCAGATGGCAAGGCTGTAACCGGGCATTTCCGGGCCGAGCACCGAGCCGGCGGCCACGTCGAGGAACGGGCCGACCGTGAGCGCCGGAGCGATGCCGACCACCAGGCAGGCGAGCACCAGCAGTTCGATCGGGACGAGCATCCAGCGAGGCGGCTCGTGCGGCGTTTTCGGCAGGTCGTGCGGCGGCGGCCCGAAGAACACGTCGTCGATGAAGCGCAGCGAATAGGCGACGCTGAAGATGCTCGCGACCGTCGCGGCGATCGCCAGCCGGTAGTCGCGCGGCGAGCCGGCCTGCGCGGCCTCGTAGAAGAACATCTCCTTGGACAGGAAGCCGTTGAGCAGCGGCACGCCGGCCATCGCCGCCGCAGCCACGGTGGCCAGCGTGGCCGTGATCGGCATCGCTGCGTACAGGCCGCTCAAGCGGCGGATGTCGCGCGTGCCGGTCTCGTGGTCGACGATCCCCGCGGCCATGAACAGCGAGGCCTTGAAGGTCGCGTGGTTCATCGTGTGGAAGATCGCCGCGATCGCCGCGAGCGGCGTGCCGATTCCGAGCAGCAGCGTGATCAGGCCGAGATGGCTGAGCGTCGAGTACGCCAGCAGCCCCTTCAGGTCGTGCTGGAAGATCGCGACGAAGGCGCCGAGCAGCAGCGTCGACAGGCCGGCCCCGCCGATGATCCACGACCATTCGGGCGTGCCCGCGAGCACCGGCCACAGGCGCGTCAGCAGGAACACGCCGGCCTTCACCATCGTGGCCGAATGCAGGTACGCCGACACCGGCGTGGGCGCGGCCATCGCGCGCGGAAGCCAGAAGTGGAACGGGAATTGCGCGCTCTTGGTGAGCGCACCGAGCGCGACCAGTACCAGGATCGGACGGTACCACTCGTGTGCGCGCACGAGGTCGCCCGATGCAAGCACGCGATCGAGGTCGTAGCTGCCGACGACGCGGCCGAGCATCAGGGCGCCGGCGAACAGGCACAGGCCGCCCGCGACCGTGATCGTCAGCGCCATCCGGGCGCCGCGGCGCGCGTCGGGGCGGTGGTGCCAGTAGCCGATCAGCATGAACGACGCCAGGCTGGTGAGTTCCCAGAACATCACCAGCTGGACCAGGTTGCCCGACAGCACGATGCCGAGCATCGAGCCCATGAACGCGAGCAGGTACGAGAAGAAGCGCGGAACCGGGTCGGTGGGCGCCATGTAGTAGCGCGCATAGACCACCACGAGCAGGCCGATCACCAGCACCAGCATCGCGAACATCCACGCGAAGCCGTCGACGCGCACGACGAAATCGAGGCCGAGGTCCGGCAGCCATGCGGCCTCGTAGCGCAGCACCTCGCCGGCGGCGATTTCCGGGTACCGCATCGCCATCACGACGGCCCCGACCAGCGCGACGGCGCCGGCCAGCCACGCTTCGCGGTTGCGCGCGTTGGAGGGCAACAGCGCGGCAACCGCGCTGCCGAGGAACGGCAGGACGAGCGGAATCAGCAGATCTGGCATCAGCCGCCGATTCTAGCCAGCGGCGCCGCGGTCCGGAACGACCGGCTCGCGCATCGTCACCAGTTCCTCGGCCGCGGTCGGGTGCACTGCCATCGTCCGGTCGAACTGCCGCTTGGTCGCGCCCATTTTCAGCGGGATCGCGGCCAGCTGGATCATCTCGGCCGCGTCGGGTCCGCACAGGTGCACGCCGAGCACCCGGTCGCTGTCGTGATCGACGACCAGCTTCATCAGCATCCGCTCCACGCGCGCCGACAGCACGTTGCTCATCGGCCGGAAGCGGCTGCGGTAGATGTCCACGCGCGCGAAGCGCTCGCGCGCCTGCGCCTCGGTGAGGCCGACCGTGCCGATCTCCGGCGTGGTGAACACCGCGGCGGGCACGTCCTCGTGGTCGCAGACCCAGCGCTCGTTGCCGAACTCGCTGTCGGCGAAGGCGTGGCCTTCGCGGATCGCCACCGGCGTGAGCGCCACGCGATCGGTCACGTCGCCGACCGCCCAGACGCTCGCGGCGCTGGTGCGCGAATCGGGCGTGACCCGGATCGCGCCGCGTTCGTCGATCTCGACGCCGGCGCGCTCCAGACCCAGCCCCTGCGTGTTCGGCACGCGCCCGATCGCGAGCATCACCAGCCCCGCGTCGATCTCCCCGCGCTCGGTCGCGACCCTGAAGCTGGCGCCGCGGCGCTCGATCGCGGTGATCGTCTCGCCGGTCCGGATCTCGATGCCGGATTCGCGCATTGCCGCATCGAGGTGGACGCGCAGGTCGTCGTCGAAACGGCGCAGGACGAGTTCGCCGCGATAGACCAGTGTCACCTGCACGCCCAGCCGCTGCAGCAGGCAGGCGAATTCGACCGCGATGAAGCCGCCGCCCTCGATCACCATTCGCGACGGCAGCGCGGAAAGATCGAAGATCTCGTTCGAGGTGATCGCCAGTTCGGCCCCGGGGATCCCGGGGCGCGACGGCGTGCCGCCGGTGGCGATCAGCACGCGGCGCGCCCGCACGCGTTCGCCGGTGGACGACAGGCGCACCAGGTCCGGGCCTTCGAGCACCGCGCGCGAATCGATGGTGCGCACGCCGGCGCGCGCGAGCCCGTCGCGATACAGCCCTTCGAGCCGCGCGAGCTCGCGGTCCTTCGCAGCGCGCAGGCTCGCCCAGTCGAAGCGCGCGTCGACCGGCGTCCAGCCGAAGTCGGCCGCGCGCGCGAATTCGTCGGCGAAGCGGCTGGCCAGCACCAGCAGCTTCTTGGGGACACAGCCGCGGATCACGCAGGTGCCGCCGTAGCGGTATTCCTCGGCAAGCGCGACTTTCGCGCCATGGCCGGCCGCGATGCGTGCCGCGCGCACGCCACCCGAGCCGCCGCCGATCACGAACAGGTCGACCGGTTCAGTCATCGCGGGTTCCTCCTGGCGAAAGTGCTGTCGCGAGCATAGCGACGAAAGCGCGCGTGCGCGCCGGCAGCAGGCGGCGCCCCGGCATCACGCACCAGACGGTCATCGTCGGCAGGCACCAGCCGGGCAGCACGCGTTCGAGCAGCCCGTTGGCGACCAGCGGGCCGGCGGCGCGCTCGTGCAGCCCCGCGATGCCCATCCCGTGAGCGGCCAGCGTGCCGACGAGGCCGATCGAGTTGACCGCCATCTGCCCCGGCGGCAGCCCCTCCCAATGTTCACCGTCGCGCACCAGTCGCCAGGGCTGTGGCTCGCCGTCGCTGGCGATCAGCCGCAGCGCGGTGTGCGCGGCCAGTTCGGCGGGCGCGATCGGCCGGCCGTGGCGCGCGAGGTATGCGGGGCTCGCGTACAGGCCGTGCTCCAGGTCGATCAGCCGGCGCGCCACCAGCGTGGCATCGTCCGGCAGCCGCGCGGCCACCCGCACCGCGAGGTCGAAACGCTCGGCCACCAGGTCGACGCGACGCGGCGAGATGTCGAGCGCGAGGCGCACTTCGGGGTGCCGCTCGGCGAACTCGATCAGGAATGGCACCAGGTCGAGCTCATCGAGGAAACCCGGCGGCAGCGACACTCGCAGCGTGCCTTGCGGCGTCGCCTGTCGGTGCTGCGCCAGCGCGGCGGCCGCCTCGGTTTCGTCGAGCAGCCGGCGCGCGTGCTCGAGGATGCGCTCGCCGAATTCGGTGAGCGCGAGCCGGCGCGTGGTGCGCGTGATCAGCCGCTCGCCGAGCTTCGCTTCGAGGGCCGAGATGCGCCGCGACACCGTGGCCTTCGGCAGTCCGCAGCGTTCGGAGGCGCGCGAGAAGCTGCCCGCATCGGCCACGCGGGCGAACAGCACGAGATCGTCGGCATGGAGGTTCATCGGCGCACGGATTGTCTCGTTATTGGATCAATGATATCCGTTCTATCGTCTTCTGTAGCGACTTTCGACTCAATAAAGTGCAGCCATCCCGACCATTTCTTCAGGAGACCCCCATGAAAATCCTCCAGATCAACGCCAGCGCCCGCCCCGGCGCCTCCAATTCCACCCGCGTCGCCGATGCGATCACCGCGAAGCTAAAGTCCGCACACCCCGATGCGGTCGTCGAGCTGCGCGACCTGGCGCGCGATCCGCTGCCGCCGCTGGACGAGGCCGCGCTGGGCGCGCTGTTCACCCCGGCCGCCGAGCGCGACGCCGCGCAGGCCGCGCGGGTGGCGCTGGACGACGCGGTGATCGCGCAACTGCAGTCGGCCGACGCGATCGTGCTCGGCGTGCCGATGTACAACTTCAACATCCCGGTCCAGCTGAAGGCCTGGATCGATGCGATCTCGCGCGCCGGAGTAACCTTCCGCTATACGGCCGAGGGGCCGCAGGGATTGGTCACCGGCAAGAAGGTTTACGTGGCGCTGGCACGCGGCGGGCTGTACCGCGACACGCCGGCCGATTTCCAGGTGCCGTACCTGAAGTCGGTGCTCGGTTTCCTCGGCATGACCGACGTCGAGTGCGTCTACGCCGAGGGCCTGGCGATGGGCGAGGAATCGGTCGCGAAGGCGTTCGAGGACGCCCGCACGCAGATCGAGGCGCTGGCCGCCTGAGTGCCCGGCGGCGATTCACGAACACGGGAGCCGACACCATGAAGAACGACGTCACGCACACCCCCGCGGCTTCGCGGGCGGTCGAACGGCTGGTGACCGGCATGGCCACCTCCGACGGCGCCGGGGTGCGGCTCACCCGCGTGCTCACGCACGACCTGCAGCGACGGCTCGATCCGTTCCTGATGCTCGACGCGTTCCGCAACGAGAATCCCGACGAGGGCGTGTTCCCCGACCATCCGCATCGCGGCTTCGAGACGGTCACCTACATGATCGCCGGCCGCATGCGCCATCGCGACAGCGCGGGCAACGAAGGGCTGCTCGGGCCGGGCGGCGCGCAATGGATGACCGCGGGCAGCGGCCTGATCCACTCCGAGTTGCCCGAGCAGGAAGAAGGGCTGATGGAGGGATTCCAGCTCTGGCTCAACCTGCCGGCCGCGCGCAAGATGGTCGCGCCGAGCTATCGCGACATCCCGCCGCAGGCGATTCCCGAATTCGACGCGGGAGGCGGCGTGCGCGTGCGCGTGATCGCCGGCGAGAGCCACGGAGTGGCCGGCGCGGTCACCCGTCCCGACACCGAGCCGCTGCTGGTCGACGTGCACCTGCCGGCCGGCGCGCGCTTCACGCAACAGCTGCCGGCGAATCACAACGCGTTCACCTACACCTACCGTGGGCGCGTGCGGGTGTCGGCCATCGAAGCGCCCGACCGCCGGATGGCGATCCTGGCCAACGACGGACGCGAATCGGTTTCGATCGAGGCGATCGACGACGCGCGCGTGCTGGTCGTGGCCGGGAGGCCGCTGAACGAGCCGATCGCGCAGTACGGCCCGTTCGTGATGAACACCGCCGACGAGATCCGGCAGACGCTCGACGACTACCGGCGCGGCGCGTTCGAGGCGGCGGCGGTGAAGTCGCTGTAACGCGACGGCGCGCGGCACCCGGCCTCAGCCGCGCGGGTGATGCTGCGCGTGAAGGGCTTTCAGGCGCTCGCGCGCGACGTGCGTGTAGATCTGCGTGGTCGAGATGTCGGCGTGTCCGAGGAGCATCTGCACCACGCGCAGGTCGGCGCCGTGGTTGAGCAGGTGCGTGGCGAACGCATGGCGCAGCGTGTGCGGCGACAGCGGCGCGGTGACGCCGGCCACGATCGCGTAGCGCTTGACCAGCGTCCAGAACATCTGGCGCGTCATCGGGCCTCCGCGCTGCGTGACGAACAGCGCGTCGGCGGCGCGCGCGCCCAGCAGCGCGCGACGCGCTTCTCGCAGGTAGCGCTCGATCCACGCCCGCGCCTCCTCGCCCAGCGGCACCAGGCGCTCCTTGTCGCCCTTGCCGACGACGCGCACCACGCCCTCGTTCAGGCCCACCTGCAGCGTGGACAGCGACACCAGTTCGGAGACGCGCAGCCCGCTCGCATAGAGCACCTCGAGCATCGTGCGGTCGCGCAGGCCGAGCGGCGTGGCGATGTCGGGCGCGCCGAGCAGCGCCTCGACCTGACGCTCGGACAGCGTCTTCGGGAACCGCGGCGGCTGGCGCGCCGCGCGGATCTGCAGCGTCGGGTCGTCCTCGCGCACGCGCTCGCGCACCGGTAGCGGAAGAACCTGCGGAACACCGTCAGGCGCCGGTTCGCGCTGCTCGGGCGCGAACCCGGGTGACGATGCGCGATGTAGCCGTGAAGGTCGGCCGCGCCGGCCTCGTGCAGCGCCACCCCGCGCTCGGCGGCCAGCCACGCCCCGAGCAGCGCGAGATCGCGCCGGTAGGCGGCCAGCGTGTTGCGCGACAGGCCGTCCTCGAGCCAGGCCGCGTCGGCGAACGCTTCGATCCAGCGAGTGCCCTGCCCGGGCGAGGCGCTCATCGCGAACTCAGCGCCCGAGCATCGCCTGCTTCAGTTCGGCGTCGATCGGACGTTCGCCGACGAAGATGCGCAGGATGGCGGTGAACAGGTCCTCGCCGGGAATCGCCGGGCCGAGCGGATGGCCATCGACGCTGACGCTGGTCGCGCCGGCCGCGAAATCGATGTCGATGCGCTCGCCCTTGCGGGTCTGCCCGAGCGTGAGCATCGTGTCGATCAGGCGCTCGACGCGCGGCGCCAGCTTCGTGAGTTCGTGCTCGAGACAGTTCTCGCGCAGCGCGGCCACGAAACGCTGCACCACCCATTCGGACGACAGGTCGGCGAGCATGGTGAGCGACAGCCGCCTCGGCCCCTTCTGCGACAGCAGCACCTCGGGCTGCGGCGAGCGCGACGGCACGTACAGCGCGGCCACGTAGGCCTTGACGATATAGACGGTGCGCATGCCGGCGCCGTTCAACTCGAGCCGCGCGCCGCCGACCTTGACCGAATCCGCGACTTCGACGCCCTCGACCTCGGCGGCATGCGCCGGCGCGACGCCGAGCAGCGCGACGATCGCGGCCGCCGCGATCGCGGCGGCGAGCATCGCGCGCAAGGGCCTGCTGCTCGCGGGTCCCGATTCGTGCATCGTTGGCGCGGGCCGGCCGGCACGGCCGGCGAATACCGGAGCGGCCGACTATAACGTGATCGACACGCCGACCCCAAGGGCGGCACGAAAGCCGGCGGCTGCACGCGACCGGCGGCCGATGCTGCTAGACACCATGGTCGCCCGCAATGACGCGGGCGACCATGGTGTCTAGAACCGGTAGACGAGCTCGCCGTAGATCGTGCGCCCGGGCTGGCGCGTGTAAACGAAGTAGCGGCGATCGGTCAGGTTGTCGATCGACAGGTTCAGGCCCCAGTGGCGGTCGACCTGCCATCCGACGCGCGCGCTCGCGACGGTGTAGGCGTCGTACGACGTGAACACCCCCTGGACGCGATCGTTGTTCAGGTCGTCGCCCGAACCGAACACGTGGTCGACGTGGCGCACCGCGAGCAGCCCGCTCCATGCGCCCTGCCGGTACTCCAGCCCCGCCGACCAGGCGGTGCGCGGCACGTCGGTGAGCTTCTTGCCCACCATCCCGGGCACCGAATCGTTGGCCGAGACCGCGTAGCTGAAGTGGCGCGTCACCGAGCCGAACGCCTCGAGCCCCTGCAGCGGCGTGGGCCAGCGCACGCTCGCCTCGACGCCGTCGACGTCGGCCGAGCCGACGTTCTCGTTCTGCAGGCGGCGCAGCACCGCCGTGCTGCCGGGCAGCGTGCGCCGGTAGATCAGGTCTTCGAGGCGCTGGCGATAGAGCGTGACCGAGATGCGCTTGCGCGCACCGAACGACAGGTCGGTGCCCAGCTCGAACGCCGAGACGCGCTCGGGAACCAGGTCGGGCGCGGCCAGCGTCTCGAGCGTGAGCGGGCCGGCGCGCACGACCGAGCTGCCGTACAGGTCGTAGAGCGCCGGCGGGCGAAAGCCGCGACCGTACGAGGCGCGCACCGCGACACCGGGGCGCGCCTGCCAGACCAGCGCGAGCTTCGGGCTGAACTGGTCGAAGCTGCGCGAATCGAAGCGCCGCTCCGCGGGCGTCGCCCCGTACTGGCGGGCGTAGCCGTCGGTCTCGAAGCGGTCGTAGCGGCCGCCCGCGTACAGGCTCAGGTCGCGCCGCAATTCGTGCTCGCTCTGCACGAACAGCGCGAGGTTGCTCGCCCGCCCGCCATCGGCGCTCAGCAGGGCGTCGGCCGTCTCGCGCTCGCGCCAGTCGGTGAGCAGCGAATCGCTGCGATCGAGCTTGCTGTGGTTCATCGACACGCCGCTCACCAGCGCCCAGGTCGCCGACATCGGCGTGCGCAGGCTCGCCTCGGCGTCGATGCGCCGGTTCGGCTGGTCGGTGAGCGTGCCCGGCCCGCTGTCGTAGAGGGCGCCGGTACCGGCCTGCGAGAAGCGCAGGTCGTGGCGCAGCCCGCCGATCTGCGCCTGAAGCCGGCTGCCGCCGTCGAAGCGGTGCGTGGCGCGCACGAACGCGCGACGGTCGCGCTCGAAGGACGGCGTCGGGGTGAACCAGTCGGTCTGCGCGAGCGACAGGCGCCGCTCGACGCCCGCGTCGTCGAACGAGACCGCGCCGGTGAACGCCGCATTGCCGGCGGCGTCGCGCAGGAAGCTGTACGGGCGCGAGTAACCGACCCCGTATTCGCCCCAGCCGAGTCCGGCCACGAGGCTGGTCGCTGCCGTCGGCGAAAAATGCAGGCTCAATTGCGCGTTGTCCTGGTGCCACGGGCGCGCGCCGGCGGTGCCGACCCACCAGCGCGGCGACCCGTCGGGGTCGCGCGTGGGCCGCACGCCGGTCACCGGCGTTGCCGTGGCCGGCGTCCTGGCCGGCAGCGCCTTGACCACGTAGTCGCTGTCGGGATCGCCCGCGCTCTCGCGATACGACACCGACATCGAAATGCCCAGCCCGCTCTCGTAGCGCTTGCGGTGCACGATCGACGCGCCGCGCTGCGAGAAGCTGCCGGCGCCCACGCGCACCTCGGTGAGCGGATCGTCGGGGCCCGCAGTGATGAAGTTGACCACCCCGCCCATCGCGCTGCCGCCGTACAGCGCCGAATACGGGCCGCGCACGACCTCGACGCGCTCGACGCTCGCCAGCGGCACCGCGGCCACGTCGATGCCGCCGGTGAGCGCGTTGTTCACCGGCTGCCCATCGATCATCACCAGGGTTCGCGGCGTGCGCGGAATGCCGCGCAGCGACAGCACCGCCTGGCCGGTGCCGGGAAAGCTCGTTCCCATCGCGGCGCCGCGCACGTAGAGCCCGGGCACGTCGGCCAGCACATCGCCCAGGCGCACCGGGTTGCGCTGTTCGAGCTCGCCCTCGTCGACGACGCTGACGCTCGCCGGGACGTTCAGCGCTTCGGCCGGCGAACGCGTCGCGGTCACCACCACCGATTCGAGCGCGGCGCGCGCGCTCTCGGCTTCGGTCTGCGCCGAAGCGGGCACCGCTGCGAGGCAGAGCACGACTGCGAGGAGCGCCACGCTCGCTCCGCCGAAGCGCCGCGCCCCCGAATGGCTTCGCGCAAACATGCCGACGAAGGAGATGCCGCGATGGCGCGGGAAATCGGTCAAGAAAACCTCGGCGTGGCAGGCGGAGAACAGGGCAGCACTTTATTGGTGCGCTGCAGCGCAACAGTTGACCGGCATCAATGGGGGGCACCGGCCAGCCCGGCGACAATAGCCCCGACGCATGTACGGATACTGCCGTTCAACCCAGGGGAATGAAGCAATGAGAAGGATCGCACGGATTTCGCCGGTGGCCTGGATGGTCGCCGCAGCCCTCGCAGCCGCGACGGGCACCGTCTCGGCGCAGGACAAGAAGGTCACCGAGCCGGAGATTCGTTACCAGGCCGGCAGTTCGCCGCTCGGCAAGGAAGAGATGCACCAGAACATCAACCCGAAGGCCCCGCCGATGACCAAGGCGGAGTTCGACCAGGGGCGGCAGATCTACTTCCAGCGCTGCGCGGGCTGCCACGGCGTGCTGCGCAAGGGCGCGACCGGCAAGCCGTTAACGCCCGACGTCACGCTGGCGCGTGGCTCCGAGATCCTGAAGACCTTCATCAAGTACGGCTCGCCGGCGGGCATGCCGAACTGGGGCACGTCGGGCGAGATGACCGACGCCGAGATCGACCTGATGGCGCGCTACATCCAGCAGGAGCCGCCGACGCCGCCCGAATTCGGGATGGCGGACATGAAGAAGACCTGGAACGTCATCGTGCCGCCCGAGAAGCGCCCGAAGAAGAAGATGAACAAGCTCGATCTGGACAACCTCTTCTCGGTGACGCTGCGCGACACCGGCGAGATCGCCCTGATCGACGGCGCCTCCAAGAAGATCGTGAACATCGTGAAGACCGGTTACGCGGTGCACATCTCGCGCGTGTCGGCCTCGGGTCGCTACCTGTACGTGATCGGCCGTGACGCCAAGATCAACCTGATCGACCTGTGGATGGAGCAGCCCGACAACGTCGCCGAGATCCGCGTGGGGCTCGAGGCGCGTTCGGTCGAGACCTCGAAAGACAAGAAGTACGCCGACAAGCTCGCGATCGCCGGCAGCTACTGGCCGCCGCAGTACGTGATCATGAAGGGCGACACGCTCGAGCCGCTGAAGATCCAGGCGACCCGCGGCATGACGGTCGACACGCAGGAGTTCCACCCCGAGCCGCGCGTGGCCTCGATCGTCGCGCTGCACGACAAGCCGCAGTTCATCGTCAACGTGAAGGAAACCGGCAAGATCATGCTGGTCGACTACAGGGACCTGAAGAACCTGAAGACGACCGAGATCGGCGCCGCGCGCTTCCTGCACGACGGCGGCTGGGACGCCAGCAAGCGCTACTTCCTGGTGGCGGCCAACGAGTCGAACAAGATCGCGGTGGTCGATACCAAGGAAGACAAGCTCGCCGCGCTGGTCGACGTCGGCCGCATCCCGCACCCGGGCCGCGGCGCGAACTTCAAGGATCCGAAATTCGGTCCGGTCTGGGCCACGGGCCACCTGGGCGACGAGACGATCGCGCTGATCGGCACCGATCCGAAGGGCCATCCGAAGAGCGCCCGGAAGGTCGTGCGTTCGCTCAAGGCGCAGGGCGGCGGCAACCTGTTCATCAAGACCCATCCGAAGTCCGCGAACCTGTGGGTCGACACGCCGCTGAACCCGGATGCCAAGATTGCCCAGTCGATCGCGGTGTTCGACATCAAGAACCTGGACAAGCCGTTCGAAGTGCTCCCGATCGCCGAATGGGCGCAGCTCGGCGAAGGTGCCAAGCGGATCACGCAGCCCGAGTACAACAAGGCGGGCGACGAGGTCTGGTTCTCGGTGTGGAGCGCGAAGAACCAGCAGTCCGCCATCGTGGTCGTCGACGACAAGACGCGCAAGCTGAAAGCCGTGATCAAAGACCCCAAGCTGATCACGCCTACCGGCAAGTTCAACGTCTACAATACGCAGCACGACGTCTACTGATCCGGAGGACTTGACGATGACCCGTTCCCTGATGATTCGCCTCGCGCTGGTCGCCGCTGCGGCGGCCACCGTGGCCGCCCCGGCCTCGGCCGGCGTCGAGATGGCGAAGAAGTACAACTGCACCGCCTGTCACTCGGTCGACAAGAAGCTGGTCGGCCCGGCGTACAAGGACGTCGCCGCGAAGTACAAGGGTGACGCAGCAGCCGCCACCAAGCTCGCCGAGAAGGTGAAGAAGGGTGGCTCGGGCGTCTATGGTCCGGTGCCGATGCCGCCGAACCCCAACGTCCCCGATGCCGACATCAAGGCGCTGGTCGACTGGATCCTCGCCGGAGCCAAGTAACCGGGCAGCCGTGAGGCCAGGCACGAAGGGCGGCTCGATGAGCCGCCCTTTTTCTTGGGTGCCCGCCCTGCTTGCGGTCGCGCTCGGCTCGCCGGCCGTCGGTGGCGGTGCGCCGGCCCCGGCCCCGGTCGACGCGTCGGCCGGCGCGTCGGTGGCGATCGCGGCGCCCGGCGCACGGCAGGTCACGCTGCTCGACTGCGCGAGCGGCCGCACCGTCGCTTCGGCGGCCGCCCCGGACGAACTCGCCGCCGAGCTCGTGGCAGCGCCCGACGGCCGCGCGCTGTACGCGGCGCTGCGCGGCGGCGTGCTGCTGCGCTATTCGCTGCCCGATCTGCGCGAGCAGGCGCGCGTCGCGCTGGAATTCGAAGCCATCGCGCTCGCGGTCGGCGACGGGCCCGATGCGGTCGTGCTCGCGGGCGGACGCGGCGCCGACGCGATGTCGGCGCATGACCCGACGAGCCTCGCCGAAGCGCACCGCTTCCGGCTGCCGCGGCCATTCGCGGTCGCGGCGATGCGCGACGTGCCGGCGCGCCGGCGCTTCGTCGTCGCGTTCGCCGATCTCGCCGAGGCCCGGGAGATCGCCTACGGCCGCGACGCACCGCCGGTCTTGCAGGGCCTGGTGCACGACTACCGCTCGAACGAAGCGGTTCCGCTTCCGGGCCGCTTCACGCCGCGGCGCTTCGAGCTGCCGCGCCCCACCCGGGCGTTGATCGCCGGGCCGGCGCCTTACGAGCTCGCGCGGCTCGACGACACCGGAACGCTGGGCATCGTGAACCTGGACGTGCGCAGGGGAGATCGAGCGCCCGGCGATCGCGGTCGCGGCGGCGCCCGAGCGCATCGCGCCGTGGCGCGGCGAAACGCGGCGCGGCTGGCTGATCGCCGGCACCGGCGCGAGCGAGGCCGAAGTGCTCGAAACCTCCGACTGGAAAGTGAGCGGACGCTTCGAAGCGGGCGGCGAGATCCTGGCGCTCACCGGATTCGGCGGCCGCGTGCTGGTGGCCGCTGCCGGCCCGGGCGGCATCACGGTGTCGCAGATCGAAGTGGCGCGCCGGATCGCCGAGCCGCTCGCCTCGGGCATCGCGGCGGCGCAGTTGCCGCTGCGCTTCGTGCACGGCAGCGGCGGCTGCGTGGCGCTGATCGACCGCGACCGGCGCTGGCTCGCCGGCTTCGTCTTGCCGGCGCCCGGCCTCAGGTGAGGAAGCCGCGCAACCGTTCCGGATCGAGAATGGTGATCTCGGCGCCGCGCACGCTGATCAGGCCCTCGTTGCTCAACTCGCCCAGGATCCGCGAGAAGTGCTCGGGCGTGAGGTTCAGCCGCGACGCGATGACGCCCTTGCTGGTGTCGAGCACGATGCGCACCGGCGTGGCGGGCGCGCCTTCCTTGCGGTCGAGGTCGCGCAACAGGTAGCCGATCACGCGCTGCATCCCCGAACGCAGCGAATACGCTTCGACGTCGTGCACCAGGCCGACCAAGCGCCGGCTCAGGCCGGCGATCATGCGGCGCGCCAGGCGCGGATCGCGGGTCAGTTCGGCGTCGATCGTCGACTTCGAGATGTGCAGCAGCAGCGAGTCGGCCAGGCACTCCGCGTTCACCGGATAGGCGCGGTCGAGGAACATCGCTGCCTCGCCGAACGACTGCCCCGGCCCGAGGATCTCGATCACCTTCTCGGTGCCCTGCGGCGACAGGAAGCTGAGCTTGACCTGCCCGTACATGACGGCATGGAAGCCCACGCAGGCGTCGCCGCGCTGGAACAGCGCGCGCCCCTTCTGCACGCGCAACTCGGTAGTGCCCGAGGCGATCCGGTCGAGCTCGTCGCTGCCCAGTTCGTGGAACAGGGCGAGGTTGGACAGGAAGGTCCGGGTCATGACTTTCGGTGCGCGCACGGAAACGGATCTCTCTTCGTGGTCGGTGGCTGCGCCAGCAGCTTGTCTAGTGCGCATTGTGTACCGGATTGCGTCCTTCGCGAGCCGTGTGGTCGCTTTCGAGGCGCCGCAGCGCCCAGGCGACGTGCTCGCGCACTAGTGGCGAGGCGTGGTCGCAGCGCGCGCGCAGCGCGGCGAGCGCCTGCGGCCCCCCGGCCGAATTTCCGAGCGCGACCGCGAGGTTGCGCAGCCAGCGCTCGTGGCCGATGCGGCGGATCGGCGAGCCCGCCAGGCGCTCGTCGAACTCGCGCTCGCTCCAGCCGAACAGCTCGACCAGCGTCGCCGCGTCCAGCCCGGCGCGCGCGGCGAACTCGTCGGTGCCCGGCGGACGGGCGAAGCGGTTCCACGGGCATGCCAGCTGGCAGTCGTCGCAGCCGTAGATGCGGTTGCCGATCGCCGGGCGCAGCGGCTCGGGAATCGCGCCCTTCAGCTCGATCGTCAGGTACGAGATGCAGCGGCGCGCATCGACCCGGTACGGCGCGACGATCGCGCCGGTCGGGCAGGCGTCGATGCAGCGCGTGCAGCGTCCGCAGTGATCGGCGCAGGGCTGCGCGGCTGGCGCGATCGGCAGGTCGGTGTAGAGAGTGCCGACGAAGAAGGTCGAGCCGCGCCCGGTCTCGATCAGCAGCGTGTGCTTGCCGCGCCAGCCGAGCCCCGCGCGGCTCGCCAGCTCGAGCTCCATGACCGGCGCGGAGTCGCAGAACACCCGGTAGCCGAAGGCACCGCCCTCCGATTCGATGCGCGAGGCGAGCCGCTGCAGCCGCGCGCGCACCACCTTGTGATAGTCGCGGCCCAGCGCATAGCGCGAGACATAGGCGCGCTCGGCATCGGCCAGCGTCGCCCATGCCCGGTCGATCCAGCGAGACTCGCCGGGGGCGTAGTCGATCGTGACCATGATGGCCGAGACCGTCCCCGGAACCAGCTCGGCGGGCCGGCTGCGCCTGGTGCCGTGGCGGGCCATATAATCCATCTCGCCATGAAAGCCGGCCTGCAGCCGGGCCTGCAAGCCCGCCTCGGCCTGCGACAGATCGATGTCGGCCACGCCGATCGACCCGAAACCGAGCTCGCGCGCCCACTGCTGCAACTGTTCGATGCGAAGCTCCACGCCCGAATTCTAGATCGTGACACGGCCCGCAACGAAAGCGAGCGGCGCGGCGCAACCCGCGCCCGACGCCGGCCCGTTCACCGTGGCCCTGCCCGACGCGGCAGCCACCGAGCGGCTGGCCGCGCGGGTGGCCGCTCTGCTCGAACCCGGCTTCGTGCTGTTCCTGTCGGGCGACCTCGGCGCCGGAAAGACCACGTTCACTCGCGGCCTGCTGCGCGCGCTCGGTTACCCGGGCCGCGTCAAGAGTCCGACCTTCACGCTGATCGAGTCTTACGACTTGTCGAAGTTTCAGTTGTATCATTTTGATTTCTATAGACTCTCCTCAGATAGAGACTGGCTCGATGCAGGGTTCGACGATCTCGTCGGCGGAACGGGCGTGGCGGTCATCGAGTGGCCCGAGCGCGCTGCCGCCAGCCTCCCGCCGCCCGACCTGCGCTTGCGGCTGGAGTTCGACGCGGCTGGCGGCGAGCACGCTCGAGTGGCACGGCTCGAAGCCGGCTCGCCCAGGGGGCTCGCATGCCTGAACAGGCTTCGCGCGGCAAGCGCCGCCTGTTGAGGCTCGCGGCGCGATCGGCCGCCGGGCTGGCCGGCACGCGCGCCACGCTGGCGACGGCACTGCTCGCGCTCGGCACGCGCCCGGCGCGCGCCGCGTCGATCCTCGCGGTGCGCGTCTGGCCGGCGCGCGACTACACGCGCGTCACGCTCGAACTCGACGAGCCGCTGAACTCGACGCAGATGCAGCTGTCGGACCCGCCGCGGCTGGTGGTCGACCCGGAAGGGCTCGAGATCGACCTCGCGCTGCGCGACCTGGTCGCCCGCATCCGTCCGGAAGACCCCTACATCCAGCAGGTCCGGGTCGGCCAGCACCGCCCGAGAGTCGCGCGGCTGGTGTTCGACCTGAAGACCGAGGTCGCTCCGCAGCTGTTCGCGCTGGCGCCGGTAGGCAACTACCGGCACCGGCTGGTGCTCGACCTGCATCCGGCGGTTCCGGTCGATCCGCTGAAGACGCTGCTCGACGACGTGCGCGCCCGCGCCGCGCGGCCGACGCTGCCTGTGCCCGAAGATCCGATCGCGGCGCTGCTGCGCGAGCGGCTCGAAGCGCAGGAGCGGTTCGCGCAGTCCGACGAGGACCCGCGCCGCGAGCCGCAGCCGGCCGCTCGCGGCAAGCGACGCGCTCCGGCGGTGGCGCGCATGGTCACCATCGCGATCGATGCCGGCCATGGCGGCGAGGATCCGGGCGCGATCGGCCGCCGCGGCACGCAGGAGAAGGACGTGGTGCTGCGCATCGCGCAGATGCTGCGCGAGCGCGTCAACACCCATCCCGACATGCGCGCCTACATGGTCCGCGACGGCGACTATTTCGTGCCGCTGGCCACGCGCGTGGCCAAGGCGCGCCGGGTGCAGGCCGACCTGTTCGTGTCGATTCACGCCGACGCGGTGGTGCGCCCGCAGGCGAGCGGCGCCTCGGTCTACGTGCTCTCCGAGCGTGGCGCGTCGAGTTCCACCGCACGCGTGCTGGCCACGCGCGAGAACGAATCGGACCGCATCGGCGGGGTGAACCTCGGCAGCCGCAACCGCGAGGTACGGCGGGTGCTGCTCGACCTGACGACCACCGCGCAGATCCAGGATTCGAGCCGTCTCGGGCACTTCGTGCTCTCCGAGCTGGGGGGCGTGGGCGACCTGCACAAGCCGCGCATCGAGCAGGCCGGGTTCGCGGTGCTCAAGGCGCCCGACATCCCGTCGATCCTGGTGGAGACCGCCTTCATCAGCAATCCGCGCGAGGAACGGCGCCTGGCCGACAGCCGCTACCAGGCCCGCGTGGCCGATGCGATCTTCCGTGGGCTCGAGGGTTACCTGCGGCGGCACCCGCCGGCGCCGAAGGCGCGCGCCACCTGAGCCCGGGCGTCTCACACGACCGGGGCGCCGGCCCTCACCAGGACGCGTGCTCGTCCTGCGGCTGTTCGAGCCGGTAGCCCACGCCGCGCAGCGTGCTGATGCGCGCGCCGGTGCCGGCCAGCTTCGTGCGCAGCCGCGACACGTAGACCTCGATCGCGTTGGGCGCGAGCTGTTCGTCGAAGCCGGTGATCGCGCGCAGCAGCCGCTCCTTGGTGACCGCGGTACCGGCGTTGAGCACCAGGTATTCGAGAATCGACCACTCGCGCGGCGTCAGGTCGATCGGCACGGAGCCGTGGCGCACCTCGCGCTTGCGGCTGTCGACGACCAGTTCGCCGCAGGCGACCACGTCGTTGCGCGAAGCGCCGCCGTTGCGCCGCACGAGTCCCTGGCAGCGCGCGACCAGTTCGCGCGGGTCGAACGGCGCCTGGAGATGATCGTCGGCACCCGCTTCGATCGCGGCGATGCGCGTGTCGGCGGCGTGCGCGTCGGTGACGATGAGTGCCGGCAGGCGCACGCGCCGCTGGCGCAGCGCGCGCAGCCAGTCGAGCCCGGCATCGGGCGCGCGCCGCAGGTCGAGGACGATGTCGTCGAAATGCCCGCCGCGCAGCACCGCATCGGCCTCGTCGGGCCGATCGACGATGTCGACCGCATGGCCAGCCTCGCGCAGCGGGCCGAGGATGCGGCTCGCAGCGGATGCGTCATCGCAGACGATCAGGATCTTCATGATGGGCGATCGGCCGCCTCCGGCCGGCATGTCGACGCCGCGATCGGCACATTCTAGGCCGCGGCCCGTATTGCCGAAAGGGGCTTTCGCGTGCCGCGGTGCTCAGGCCGATGCGCGCGCGCGCCGGCCGCGCAGCCAGTGACGCGCCACCTCGAAAACCGCCGGCAGGCCGGGAACGACGATCATCGCCAGCGTCACCCACTGGAAGTGCGCCTTGACCCAGTCGGTGTTGCCGAACAGGTAGCCGATGCCGGAAAGGCTCGTCACCCAGAGCGTCGCGCCCACCACGTTGTACATCGCGAACCGCGGGTAGCTCATCTGCGCAACGCCGGCCACGAAGGGCGCGAAGGTGCGCACGAACGGCAGGAAGCGTGCGACGACGATGGTGATGCCGCCATGGCGCTCGTAGAACGCATGCGTGCGGTCGAAGGCCGCGCGGTTGAAGAAGCGCGACTGTTCCCAGCCGAACACCTTCGTACCAAAATAGCTGCCGACCGAATAATTGACCGCGTCGCCGAGCGTGGCCGCCGCGATCAGCAGCACGATCAGCAGCGGCAGGTTCATGCCGCCGACCGCGGCGATCGCGCCGGCGACGAACAGCAGCGAGTCGCCCGGCAGGAACGGCATGACGACCAGGCCGGTCTCGACGAACACGATCGCGAAGAGGATGCCGTAGACCCGAGGGGCCCGCCTGCTCGACCACCGCGGCAAGGTGCTTGTCGAGGTGGAAGAAGATGTCGATCAGCTGTCCGAAGTCCATGGCCGCGGATGTTACACGGGCGTCCCTATAATCGCCGGATGCCCGCCTCCCATGCCCCCGCGCGGCCGATCGCGCTGCTGCCCGATCGCCTGGTCAGCCAGATCGCCGCCGGCGAAGTCGTCGAGCGGCCGGCCTCGGTGGTGCGCGAGCTGCTCGAGAACGCGATCGACGCGGGCGCGCGCCGCATCTCGCTGCGCATCGAGGACGGCGGCATGCGCCGCATCGTCGTCGTCGACGACGGCCGCGGGATCGCGCCGGGCGAGCTCGCGCTGGCGCTCACCCGGCACGCGACCAGCAAGATCGCTTCGCTCGAAGAGCTCGAGCGCGTGGGCACGCTCGGCTTTCGCGGCGAGGCGCTCGCGTCGGTCGCGTCGGTCGCGCAGGTGCGCATCACCAGCCGCACCGCGGGCGCACCGTCCGCTTCGCGCATCGACAGCGCCACCGGCGAGATCGCGCCCGCCGCGGGCGCGGTGGGCACCAGCGTCGAGGTGCTCGACCTGTATTCGCAGACGCCGGCGCGCCGCAAGTTCCTGAAGTCGGCCGCGACCGAGGCCGCGCACTGCGTGGAAGCCTTCCGCCGCGTGAGCCTGGCGCACGAGGCCATCGAGTTCGAGCTGCAGGTCGACGAGCGGCGCGCCGAGCGCCTGGCGGCCGCCGACTGGCGCGCCCGCGCGCTCGACGCGCTCGGCGACGAATACGCCGGCGCGCACCGCGTCGTGCAGGCGCAGGCCGGGCCGCTGCGGTTGTGGGGCGTGCTCGGGCTGCCGACGGTGAACCGCGCGCGCGCCGACCGCCAGTTCCTCTACGTGAACGGCCGCTTCGTGCGCGACCGGATGCTCGGACATGCGCTGAAGCAGGCGTACGCCGACATGATGCACGGCGACCGGCATGCCGCGTGGGTGCTGTTCGTCGAGATCGATCCCTCGCTGGTCGACGTCAACGTCCATCCGGCCAAGATCGAGGTGCGCTTCCGCGATCCGGCCGCGTTGCGCTCGTTCGTGTTCCACTCGGTCGCCGATGCGCTGCGCGCGCCGGCCGGCGCGGGCTCGGGCTCAGGCGCCGCGCGGCCGCACGCGGACGCCGCCCACGCCGCTGCCGCGAGGCCGCCAAACCGCGGCGGCCCGTCGCTGACGCCGCAGGCGTCGAACCGCAGCCTGGCGTTCTACGCGCCCGGCGAGATCGGCGCGGCGCTGGCCGGCGCCGCGCCCGGCGCGGGCGGCGAGTGGTGGCAAAGCGGCGCGCCGTGGCCGCGCGGCGTCCTCGCGGGAGAGCCCGCCGCGCCCGGCTGGGGGTCGGGTGGCCCGACGCTCCGCACGCCGGGCGACGAGGAGGCGGCCGGGCGACGTAGCGACGAGACGACGGCGCAGCCGCTCGGCGATGCAGCGGCGGCCGGGCCGCACCGCGACGACGCGGCGGCCGAGCCGCCGCTGGGCCATGCACTGGCCCAGCTCCACGGCACCTGGGTGCTGGCGCAGAACCGTCACGGGCTGGTGCTGGTGGACATGCATGCGGCGCACGAGCGCGTCGTCTACGAGCGGATGAAGGCAGCGCTCGCGCGCAATTCGGTGCCGATGCAGCCGCTGCTGGTGCCGGCGACCTTCCGCGCCGATCCGCTCGAGGTGCGCGTCGTCGAGGACGAGGCCGAGGCGCTGCGCGCGCTCGGGCTCGAGCTCACGGTGCTTTCGCCGACCGCAATCGCGGTGCGCGCGGTGCCCGCGGCGCTGGCACGCGGCGACGTGGTCGGCCTTGCGCGCTCGGTGCTCGCCGAACTGCAGGAGCACGGCGCGTCGCGCGCGCTGGCCGAACGCCGCAACGCGCTGCTCGCCACGATGGCCTGTCATGCGGCGGTGCGCGCGAACCGCCGCCTGTCGATCGACGAGATGAACGCCTTGTTGCGAGACATGGAGAGCACGCCCGGCGCCGACCAGTGCAACCATGGCCGGCCGACCTGGGTGCAGCTGTCGATGGCCGAGCTCGACCGCTGGTTCCTGCGCGGACGCTGAACGATGCGACGTCCCGGCACCGACGCTTCGGCGGCACTGCTGTTCCTGCTCACCGGTTTCCTGGCGCTGCAACCGCTGTCGACCGACCTCTATCTCGCGTCGCTGCCGGCGCTGCGCGAGCACTTCTCGGGTTCCGTCTCGTCGGTGCAGCTCACGCTGTCGGCGTTCCTGGCCGGCTTCGCGGCGAGCCAGCTGATCGCGGGGCCGCTCTCCGATCGCTTCGGCCGACGCCCGGTGGCGCTGGGCGGCTGCGCGCTCTACGTCGGCGCATCGCTGGCCGGCATGCTTGCCCCGTCGCTGGCGGTACTGATCGCCGCGCGCGTGCTGCAGGCCATCGGCGTGTGCTGCACCGTGGTCTGCGCGCGCGCGATCGTGCGCGACCTGTACGAGGCCGAAGCCGGCGCGCGCGTGCTGGCGCGC
This sequence comes from Burkholderiaceae bacterium, assembly GCA_027493945.1. Lineage (GTDB taxonomy): Bacteria > Pseudomonadota > Gammaproteobacteria > Burkholderiales > Burkholderiaceae_E > Zeimonas. Next base: position 3,274,407 of record JAOSJU010000001.1, read on the forward strand.
GCGCTCAGCTGGATGGGCACTGCCCCGATCGCCGGACCGGTCGTCGGAGGCCTGCTGCAGGCGCTGATGGGCTGGCGCGCAAACTTCGCCGCGCTCACCCTGCTCGGCGCGATCCTGCTCGCGGCCGCGGTGCGCGCGCTGCCGGAGACCAACCGCCACCGCAATGCGTCGGCGACCGACCTGCGCGCGCTCGCGCGAAACTATGCGCGCATCGCCGCGTCACGGCGCTTCTGGTCGTACGCGCTGCCGGTCACCGGCAGCTACAGCGCGCTGTTCTGCTTCATCTCGGCGTCGTCGTTCGTCCTGATCGGGATCTACGGGCTGCCGGCGCAACGCTTCGGCGTCGCCTACGCGCTGGTCGCCTCGGGATACCTGCTGGGCACGATGGCGCTGCGCCCGCTGCTCGGCCGCCTCGGCCTGGTCGGCTCGATCCGCGCGGGCGCCGCGCTCGCGTTCGCGGCCGGCGCCGCGATGACGTTGTTCGCGCTGGCCGAAGTACGCACGCTCGCCGCGGTGCTGGTGCCGATGTTCCTGGTGATGACCGCGCACGGATTCATCCAGCCGAGCTGCCAGGCGGGCGCGATCGATCCGTTCCCGCGGATGGCCGGCGCGGCGGCTGCGCTGATGGGCTTTGCGATGCTCGCGGTGGCCGCCGCCGCGGGCTGGGCAGTAGGCGCGCTGCACGACGGCAGCACGCGGCCGCTCGCGCTCGGCGTGGGAGCCTGTACCAGCTTCACTGCGCTCGCGACCGCGTTGCTGCTGCGACGCGAGCGCGGCCTGGAGATCGGCGCCGACGCAAGCGCCGAAGGCGTGTAATGCAGGCCGAGCGCGAGGCGCCGCTCGCGCTGCTGCTCGGACCGACGGCCTCGGGCAAGAGCGCGGTCGCGATGGCGCTGGCCGAGCGCCTGCCGATCGAGATCGTCACGGTCGATTCGGCGCAGGTGTATCGCGGCATGGACATCGGCACCGCGAAGCCGGGCGCAGCCGAGCGCGCGGCGGTGCCGCATCACCTGATCGACATCGTCGATCCGCGCGACAGCTACTCGGCGGCGCGCTTCGTCGCCGACGCGCGCGCGGCGATCGCGCAGATCCGCGCGCGCGGCCGGCTGCCGCTGCTCGTCGGCGGCACGATGCTGTACGCGCGCGCGCTGGTCGAAGGCCTGCATCCGCTGCCGGGCGCCGACCCGACGCTGCGCCGCCGGCTCGAGGCCGAGGCGCGCACCCTCGGCTGGCCGGCGCTGCATGCGCGGCTCGCACAGGTCGATCCGGTCACCGCCGCGCGCCTCGAACCCGGCGACGCGCAACGCATCCAGCGCGCGCTCGAGATCTTCGAATCGAGCGGTCGGCCGATGTCGGAATGGCTGGCTCGCACGCGTCGCGGCGCGAGCGGCGGCCCGCAGCCGTCCGCCGCGTCCGAAGGCGCCGACGATTCGCCGCCGCAGCGCTTCCTGCACATCGCGCTCGAGCCATCCGCGCGCGCGGTGCTGCACGAACGGATCGCCGCGCGTTTTCGCGCGATGATCGCCGCAGGGCTGCTCGACGAGGTGTGCGCGCTGCGTGCGCGCGGCGACCTGTCGGCCGATCTTCCGTCGATGCGCTGCGTCGGCTACCGCCAGGCCTGGGCCTGGCTCGATGGCGGCGAAGCGCGCATCGAACCCCTGATCGAGGCCGGCATCGCGGCGACGCGCCAGCTTGCCAAGCGGCAACTGACCTGGCTGCGCGCGATGCCCGATCGTGTCGTGGTCGATTGCCTGCGTCACGACGCGGCCGCGCAGGTGCTTCGAGAACTTGCGACGCGCCTGGCGGGCCTGATCAGTCGAACGAATAGAAATACAGCATGTCGAGCGCGCTGTCGGTGCCGGCCTGCGCGCGGATCGACAGCCGGTGAGTGATGTCGTACTGGATCCGCAGGATGTTCCAGACGCCGCGCAACCCCTGTTCGTAGGTGACGAACACGCGCGAGCCGAGCCGCTTGCCGATCGCGACCACGTTTTGCGACACCGTGCCCACCGGCACGCCGCCGGTGGTCGCCTGGCCCGGGAAAGCGGCGCCGAAGTTCGGGTCGAAGACGCTCGCGGCGCCGGCACTGCGCACCGTCAGGATGTCGAGGCCGAGCGCGCCGGCCAGTCCCGCCGACAGGCCGCCGTCGTTGCTGCCGAACAGCGTGGCCGCGGCCGCCTGCAGCGCCGCGCCCTGTCCCGCGGTGTTCACCTCGTCGAGCCCGACGCCGAGCACCAGCCAGGACAGTTTCTGTGAATCGGGCACGTCCGGCGTCGAAACCAGCCGCAGGCGCGGCGACAGCACGGTGCCCGTGAGCGCGACCCCGGCCTCGACGGCCTGGTTGCGGCGCATCGCCACGATATCGAGCACCGGGTTGTCGAGCGGGCCGTTGAAGACGACCTCGCCGCGCTCGATCTCGAGCTGCTGGCCGTAGGCCGAATACGTGCCGCGCCGCACGCGCACCGTGCCGTAGGCGCGCGGCGCCGCGGGCAGCGTGCCGCGCAGGTTCAGGGTTCCGGCCAGCACCACGTCGACGCCGCTGCCGCGCACGCGCAGCCGCTCGCCGAGGTCGAGGTTCAGGTCGGCGCCGATCGCGAAGCCGCGGCTCGCGGCGTCGCTCGGCTTCTGCACCCCTTCGGACGGGGCGCTGCGGTCGACGATCACCACGTCGTCGGGCAGCGTCGGCGCCTCGCCGCCGCGCAGCTCGATCAGGCCTTCGTCGGCACGGATGTCGCCCTTCCATTCGAGGCGCGATCCGCTGCTGGCGATCCCGGTGTTGCCCGAGAGCACCACCCGCTGGCCCGGGCCGATCGGCACCGGCAGCCGGTCGGCGCGCAGCGTGAAGCCGCCGTGCATCCCGTCGAGCAGCAGCTGTCCGCTCATCGTGATCGAGCCGGCGCCGGATTCCAGGCGCAGCGCATCGAGCGCGAGCCGGTCGCCATCGAAGCGCGCCGACAGGGTGCCATTGGCCAGTCGCCAGCCGAGCGCGCGCTGCACCAGCGCCAGCTCGCTGCCTTCGAGCGCGCCCTGCAGCCTGGGTCGCGCGACAGTGCCGCCGACCGTGCCACTGAAGTGCAAGCGGCCGGCAGCCGCCCACTCCGGACCGATCAGGCGATTCGCGAAGGCCAGCGTCGGCACGCGCATGTCGATCGAACCGTCCAGCCGTCCCCTGGTCGAGCCGGATGTCGGCTTCGCCGCGGCTCCCGCCCGCCTCGTCCACGTCGATGCCCAGGCTCAGCCGGCCGCTGGGCGCCTGCAGCGATTCGCCGGAGAGCTCCCAGCTGCCGCGCAGACGCAGGTCCTCGATCTGCGTACCCGCCGGCAGGGCCTGCGGCCCGGCGAACCGCTCTGCCCAGCGGGCCAGCGGCAGCCCGCTCGCCTCACCGCGCGTCTGCAGCGCACCGTCGCGCCAGGCGAGCGTGGCGATGCGCACGCTGCCGCCGTCGACCCGCAGTGCGGCTTCGCCGAGCTCGAACCGGCGCGCCTCGACCGCGAGCGGCGCCGGCGCCTGCAGCCGTATCGACAGCGGAGCCGCGGCGACCAGTTCGTCGATGCTGCCGCTCCAGCGCCAGTCGCCGTCGGCGCCCTGCAGTAGCGCGCCGTGCGCCACGGCCTGCGCGTTTGCCTGGGCACCGGCGAGCTCGAGCCGCACCGTGTGCGCATCGACCTCGCCATCGATGCGCGCACTGGCGCGATCGAAGTCGCGGCCGGCCACCGCCAGCGCTCGCGCTTCGAGCCGCACTGCCACCCCGCCCGCGCGCAGGTCCGGCAACTCGATGCGTCCCGACAGCGAGCCGGCGCGCAGCGCCTCGCCGTCCCAGCGCAACTGCCTGCCCTCGAGGTCGGCAACCACGCCGAGGCTGGCGCCCCCGCTCCAGCCGCCCGAGAGTTCGCCGCTCGCGCTCGCCGCGCCTGCGGCGCGCGGATCGAGCCGCGCCAGCGAGCCGGCGCGCAGCGAGAAGCGCAGCCGGTCGCCGGGCGCGCCGAGGCTGCCGCGCGCCTCGGCGCGCAACTCGCCGAACGCGACTGCGAGCGCCACCTGCGCGACCCGCTCGCGCGACACCTCGCCGCGCCAGTCGAGCTGCAGCGGTTCGCCGTCGAGTTGGCCGCGCTCGATCGCCAGCCGGGTCTGCAACTGCGGCGCGGGCCAGGCGATACCCTGCGCGGCCCAGCGGCCGGTGAGCCGTCCGTGCGCGTGCGCGATCCACGACTCGGGCAGGTCGGCGCCGATGCTCGCCGCCGACGCGCCGAAGGCCGTGCGCAGCGCGAACGCGGCCGCGGGGTCGAGCTCGCTGAACTCGCCCTCGAGGTCGATCTTCCACGGCGCGGCGAGCGCCGCGCTGCCGCGCGCCGACACGCTGCCCGCCGACGTGTCGAGCCGCGCGCGCTCGACGCGCAGTTGGGCCGCGTCGACACGCGCGAGCACGCTGGCCGCGATACCGCGGCGGGTCGTGTCGGCGAGCTCGAGATCGAAGGTGCTGCCGTCCACCTTCATCGTACCGGCCAGTCGCGTCTTCGCGAGGGCGCCGGCAAGCTGCGACAGGTCGACGTCGCGCAGCGCGAGTTGCGCGACGACCTCCGGCAGCGAGCGCCCGAACAAGCTCAGCTGCTGCTCCAGGTCGACGCTCGCCGTCCCGCTCACGGTGCCGCCGCCGGCCGGCGTGACCCGCAGGCCGGCGAGCGCGAGCCGCGTCGGCGACGCCGTGAACCCGGACTCGATCGCCGCAAGCGGCAACGCGCGCCGGTCGACCGGGCCGGGCAGTGCATTGCGCAGCGCGAGGCGGCCTTCGATCTGCGCGTCGCCGACGCGGATGCTCGCCGAGCCGCTGAGACGGGCGCGCGGCGCATCGGCGAGTCCGAGCTGCGCCGGCTCGACCGCGTCGAGCGTCAGCTCGATCGGCGCGAAACGCTGCGCCAGCCGTGCGGCGAAAGGCCGCACGCGCGTGTCCAGGCCGATCCACACCGGGGCGGGGGCCTGCGCGTCGGTGGCGCCGGGTGGCGGCAGCGCCTGCGCGGCCACCGCGAAGTCGTCGAGCGTGCCGTCGGCGAGCACGCGCACCTCCGGGAGCGGCCCCCATCCTTCGACGCGCGGAGCCAGCCGCCCGGCGAGTTCCAGCGCGAACGGCGCGCTGGCGCCGATCCGGCCTTCGAGCCGGGCCTGGCCCCACTGCGGCGCGTCGGCCGACAGCCAGTCGACCCGGTAGGCGCCGCCCGCATATCGACCGGAGAAGGACAGTCGTTGCAGCTCGACGGGCACCTGCGCCGGCTGCACGAACCGCAGTTGCCCCACGCCCAGCGCCTCCACGGCCACCTCCAGCGGCAGCGCGAGCGACGGCGGCAGCGCCGGTGCCGCCGTCTCGCCGAGCAGGCGAACCGATGCGCTGGCAACCTCGATGCGCGTGAAGTGCAGGCGGCTGCGCAGCAGGGCCGCCGGCCGCCACGCGATCGAGACCCTCGCAGTTCGATCTCGCGCTCGGCGTCGCGCCACGCGAGCCGCTCGACGCGCACCCCGTCGAGCAGCGTGCCGCGCGCCGTGCCGGCCTGCAGCGCCCCGTTGCTCGCGGCCACTGCACGCGCCAGCGCCCAGTTCACGAACGAGGCGGTCTGGCCCGCCCACCACAGCAACGCGGCGGCGAGGAGCAGCATGGCCGACAGCAGCGCGCCGACCAGGCGCGCCAGCGGCCGCGACGGCTTCGGCGCGGGCTCGGCCATCAGAACGCGTACCCCACCGAGAGGTGCAGTCGCCAGCGGTGCACCGCCTGCCCATAGGCGAGGTCGAGGCTGACCGGCCCCACCGGCGAGCGCCAGCGCACGCCGGCGCCGTAGCCGCGCACCGCGCGGTAGTCGACCCAGCGGTCGGCCGCGTCGCCCATGTCGATGAACGCCGCGCCGTACCACTTCGGCGCGATCGGGTGCTGGTACTCGAGGCTCCCCACCGCGAGCACCCGGCCGCCGACGATCGCACCGGCCTCGGGCACGCCGAGCGACAGGTAGTCGTAGCCGCGGATCGATTGCGCGCCGCCGGTGCGGAACAGGTTCTCCGACGGGATATCCTGGCGCGAGGTGGCCAGCACGTAGCCGGCCTCCACCATCCCGATCAGCAGCCCGTCGCCGAGCACCGACTGCCGCGGCATCGGCCAGAAGCGCATCATCCGCGCATACAACCGCGCGAAGCTGCGATCGCTTCCGAGCCCGCGCGCCGCGCCCGACACCTGCGCGCTGATCGAATACCCGGAGCGCGGATCCACGGTCGAGTCGAGGCGGCGGCGGTTCCACGCATAGCCGAGCGTCAGCGCGCGGCGTCCGTCGTCGGTGGCCGACAGCGGCAGCGCGCGCTGCTCGAGCTGGTACTGCAGCGAGACGAAAATCTCGGTGTCCTCGGCGTGCTTGCCCTGACCGACGAACAGCGTCTGCTTGTCGGTCAGCTCGCCCTGCACGTCGAGCCGCTCGATGCGCGCGCCCGCCTGGTAGTAGTGGCCGCTCGCCTGCTGCGGCGTGCGCACGCTGGCGAACACGCGCCGGCGCACCGCCTGCCACAGCAGGCCGGAGTCGAGTTGCCAGCCGCGGCCGAGCAGGTTGCGGTGCTCGTAGCCGAGCAGGCCGCGCGGCCCCTCGTCGGTGCTGTAGCCCACGCCGAACATCGCGCGCTGCGTCTTGCGCTCGGTGACCTCGACCATCACCGGCACCGTGGTGCGCGCCGGATCGGCTTCGACCGCGGCGAAGTCGGGCAGCACGCTCACGCCGTCGAAGTAGCCCGAGGCCCGCAGCCGCCCCTGCAGCGCGAGCAGCTGCTCGAAGCTGTACGGATCGCCCGCGCCGGCCCCGGCGTCGCCGGCCGCTTCCCACGGCACCAGCGCCTCGACGATCGAGCGGTCGTAGCGCGCCAGCCCCTTGATCGTGGTCGGGCCGAACGCGAGTCGCTCACCGGTGTCGATGCGCAGCGACAGCGAAGCCGCGGTGAGCCGCGGATCGACTTCGGCGCGGCTCGCGACGATGCGCGCGCGCACGAAGCCGTGCTGCTGCAGGATGTCGAGCAGCAGCCGCTTGCCCTGCTCCCATTCGTCGCTGCGAAAGAACGCGCCCTCGGGCAGCGGCCAGCGCGCGACGAGCGTCTCGCGCATCTGCCGGGCCGACGCGGGCCCGTCGATCTCCGGGTCGACCCGGTTCACCGTGGTGCGCGCGCCCGCATCGACCTCGATGCGCACCCGCGGCAGCCCGCCGGCGGGCGGCTCGTCCACCGACACCGCGACGCGGCCCGAGAAGTAGCCCGCCGCGCGCACGATCGCGGCGGCTTCCTCCTTTGCGCGCTCGACGAACAGCGGCAGCTGCTCGCGATCGAAGCCGGGCTCCTCGCGCCAGCGCCCGAGCAGCGTGCGCTCGCTCAGGGGCTCGACCAGCTCCTCGGGCGCGTCGATCGAGAGTTCGTAGTTGGCCGCGCGCGCCGGCGCGGCCCACACCAGCACGGCGAACAGCGAAGCGACGGCGAAGGCGGCGGCCGGCGAGCGGGCCATGCTGGCGCGCCGCGACCCGGCGTCAGACCACGACGGTGGCGGCTGCGCCGGCGGGACGCTCGACGACCTCGCCGATCCGGTAGACGGTTTCGCCGGCCGCGGCGAGCATCGCCCCGGCCGCGGCCGCGTCGGCAGCGTCGACGATGACCACCATGCCGATGCCGCAGTTGAACACCCGGTGCATCTCGGCATCGTCGACACCGCCGTGCCGCTGCAGCCAACCGAACAGCGGCGGCATCGTCCACGCGTCGCGATGCAGCACCGCCTGCAATCCGTCGGGGAGCACGCGCGGGACATTCCCGAGCAGCCCGCCGCCGGTGATGTGGGCGATGCCCTTTACCGGGACGCTGCGGATCAGCCCGAGCATCGGCTGGACGTAGATGCGCGTGGGCGCGAGCACCGCGTCGGCGAATCGCCTGCCGTGGAAGTCGTCGTTCATCTGCGACGCGTCGATCGCCCCCCAGGCGCGCTCGATCACGCGGCGCACCAGCGAGTAGCCGTTCGAATGCGCGCCGCTCGAGGCGAGCCCCAGCACCGCGTCGCCGGCGGCAATGCGCGAGCCGTCGATGATGGCCGACTTCTCGACCGCGCCGACCGCGAAGCCGGCCAGGTCGTACTCGCCGTCGGGGTACATGCCGGGCATCTCGGCGGTTTCGCCACCGATGAGTGCGCAGCCGGCGAGTTCGCAACCGCGCGCGATGCCGCCCACGACGCGCGCCGCAACCTCGACGTCGAGCTTGCCGCAGGCAAAGTAGTCGAGGAAGAACAGCGGCTCGGCGCCCTGCACCAGGATGTCGTTGACGCTCATCGCGACCAGGTCGATGCCGACCGTGTCGTGGCCGTCGAGCGCGAACGCGAGCTTGAGCTTCGTGCCGACGCCGTCGGTGCCCGCGACCAGCACCGGCTCGCGATAGCGCTTCGGCACCTCGAACAGCGCGCCGAAGCCGCCGATTCCGCCCAGCACCCCCTCGCGCATCGTGCGCCGGGCCAGCGGCTTGATCCGGTCGACCAGCGCGTCGCCCGCGTCGATGTCGACGCCGGCGTCGCGGTAGGAAAGCGAAGAGCCTGGCAGCGTGGAACCCATGGCGACCCGATCCGAGGATGGCACGCCGGCGGCGGCCGATAGAATGTCGGGCTGGACGCGCCCGGCCGGGCAGGCGTCGCCCCATCATCGATGCGATTGTAGCTTCTCCGGACATGCCCCTGACCGAGCGCCAGCGCCAGACCGCGCTGTGGACCGTCGTCGCCGCCCTGCTGGCGTGGGCGCTGGTCGTGCTCGGCCCGATCCTCACGCCGTTCGCCGCGGCGGCGATCCTCGCCTACATCCTGGCACCGCCAGTGCGCTGGCTGCAGGCGCACCGCATTCCGCGCCTGGCCGCGGCGCTGCTGGTGATCCTGCTGGCGCTGCTGGCGCTGCTGGCGATCCTGCTGATCCTCGTGCCGATCACGCAGCAGGAGATCGCGCTGATCCGCCGCCAGTTTCCGGCGCTGGCGGCCTCGATCTCCGAGCGGCTGCTGCCGTGGCTGAACCAGACCTTCGGGCTCACGCTGAAGCTCGACATCGCGTCGCTGCGCGAGTGGCTGGCCGGCCAGCTCGCCGGCAGCGGCGAAGACTGGCTGGCCACGCTGCTGGGCTACGCGAAATCGGGCTGGGGGGCGGCGCTGCAGGTGATCGGCACCGTGTTCCTGGTGCCGGTGGTGCTGTTCTACCTGCTCACCGACTGGCCGGAGCTGGTCGCGCGTTCGCGCACGCTGATTCCGCCGCGCTGGGTCGCGCCGATCGACGAGGTGCTCGACGAGACCGACGCGCTGCTCGGCCAGTACCTGCGGGGCCAGCTGCTGGTCATGCTGTCGCTGGCGGCCTGGTTCTCGATCGCGCTGCTGGTGGCCGGGTTCGAACTCTGGCTGCCGATCGGCGTGCTCAGCGGCCTGCTGATCTTCATTCCGTACCTCGGCTTCGCTACCGGTTTCGCGTTCGCGCTGGTGGCCGGGATGCTGCAACTCGGGCCGCTCGCGGGCCTGGCCTGGGTGTCGGCGATCTACGGCATCGCGCAGGCGGTCGAGAGCACCTGGCTCACGCCGCGGCTGGTCGGCGAGCGCATCGGACTGCACCCGGTGGCGGTGATCTTCGCGCTGCTGGCCTTCGGCTCGCTGTTCGGATTCGTCGGCGTGCTGCTCGCGCTGCCGCTGGCGGCGATCACCGCGGTCGGACTGCGGCGGTTGCTGGCGGCCTGGCAGGCGAGCGAGTTCTACGGCCGTGGCTGAACTGGGGCGCCTTCTGCGCCGCTCGGCGCGTTCGCGACAGGCGGCAACGGGCGGGAGCCGGGCCGATGCGATGCGATGCGGCGAGCCGACCGAAGCGCTGACCGCGGCGGTCGGTGCTTGGCACCGACTGCCCTGCGCTGCTCGCCTCGGGGTCGTGCGGCGCAACTCGCTGCGCTCGCTTCGCGAGCTCCGCTCAGACAGGGCGCCGCAAGTCAGAAGTACGAAGCGCGCTTCGCGCGCCGACCCCGAGGCTGCGCTGCTCGGCGCCGCAGACATCGCTCCGGTCGGCTCGCCGCATCGCATCGCATCGGCCCGGCTCCCGCCCGTTGCCGCCTGCCGCGATGGAGGCGTCGATGTTGTTCGCAGGAAAGACGCGGACCTTCGTCGCATGGACCACCGCATTGACCGCAAAGGCGCAGGCCGACCGCCGCGGGGGCAAGCACCCGGCGCACCCGCGGCGGTCGGCCTGCGCCTTTGCTTTCCCTGACATGTACCAGTTGCCGCTCGACCTGCACCGGATCGAGGCGCCGTCGCTCGACAACTTCGTGGTCGGGCGCAACGGCGAGGTGCTCGCTCAGTTGCGGCTGCTGCGCGCGGGCGCGACGCAGGGTGCGCCGGCGATGATCTATCTGTGGGGCGAGGCCGGCTGCGGGAAGACGCACCTTCTTCAGGCGCTGACGGGCGCGCAGCGGGTGCTGGGGCCCGAAGCGCCGCTGGAGGCCTTCGCCATCGACGGCGCATCGCCGGGGGCGTTGCCGCCGGGCGCGGGCCCGGCCATCCTGGCGATCGACGACTGCGAGCGCCTCGACGAGGCGCGCCAGCAGCGCGCCTTCCAGCTGATCAACCATGCGCGCGCGCGCGCCGGGACGACCGTGGTCGCGGCGGGCGCGCAGCCGCCGCTCGCGCTGGCGCTGCGCGACGACCTGCGCACGCGGCTCGGCTCGGGGCTCGTGTACCGGCTGCAGCTGCTCAGCGACGAGGAAAAAGCGGCCGTGCTCGAGCGGGTCGCCGCCGAGCGCGGCGTGGCGGTCTCCTCCGAGGTCGTGCCCCGGCTGATCGCGCACACCTCGCGCGACATCCGCGCGCTGCTGCGGCTGTTCGACGCGCTCGACCGCCACGCCTTCGAACGCAAGCGCGCGATCACGCTGCCGCTGCTGCGCGAACTGGAGTCGGCCGGGGCGCTGATAAAATCCGGCTGACACCATGCACTCGCGCGAATCCACGAGCCCCCCCGCCGGCGCAGGCGCCGGCCGCCACGCTGGCGCTGTTCGATCTCGACTACACGCTGCTGCCGATCGACAGCGACTACGAGTGGGCCCGATTCCTGATCCGGCTCGGCGTCGTCGACGGCGAGGAATACGAGCGCCGCAACGACCTGTTCTTCGACCAGTACCACGCGGGCACGCTCGACATCCATGAATTCCTGGCGTTCCAGCTCGCACCGCTGGCCGCGCACCCGCGCAGCCAGCTCGACGCCTGGCACCGCCGGTTCATGGACGAAGTGATCGCTCCGGCGCTCCGGCCGAAGGCGCGCGCGCTGGTCGACGGCCACCGCGAACGCGGCGACCTGTGCGCGATCGTCACCGCGACCAACGAATTCGTCACCGCGCCGATCGCGCGCGCCTTCGGCATCGAGCACCTGATCGCCACCGGCGTCGAGCAGGACGCGGGCCGCTACACCGGCCGGCCGCGCGGCACGCCGTCGTTCCGCGAGGGCAAGGTACGACGCACCGACGAGTGGCTCGCCTCGCTTGGCCGAGACTGGAACGGTTTCGCGCGCTCGTACTTCTACAGCGACTCGGTGAACGACATTCCGCTGCTCGAGCGCGTCACCGACCCGATCGCCACCAACCCCGACCCGCGGCTGGCCGCCCTCGCCGGCGAACGCGGCTGGCCCGTCGTCAGGCTGTTCGAATGATCAGGAAGCTGATCGACCGGATCCTGAACCGCAAGGCGCCACGCGCCGCGGTGCGCGGCCGGCCCAAGTCGTATCCGGGCTCGGCGCACGGTGTGCGCATCGAGGACGTCTCCGATGCGGCGATGCGCACCTGCCGCACGCTGCAACAGGCCGGCTTCAAGGCCTACGTCGTCGGCGGCGGCGTGCGCGACCTGATGCTCGGCCTGAAGCCGAAAGACTTCGACGTGGCCACCGACGCCACGCCCGACCAGGTGCGCGGCCTGTTCCGGCGCTCGCGCATCATCGGGCGGCGCTTCCAGATCGTGCACGTGATGTTCGGCCGCGAAACCATCGAAGTCTCGACCTTCCGGGCGATCCAGGACGAAGCCGAGACCGACGAGCATGGCCGCGTGCTGCGCGACAACGTCTGGGGCACGCAGGCCGAGGACGCGGCGCGGCGCGACTTCACGATCAACGCGCTCTACTACGACCCGGTGGCCGACACGATCCTCGACTACCACAACGGGGTGCGCGACCTCGAGCACAAGACCCTGCGCATGATCGGCGACCCGACGGCGCGCTTCCGCGAAGACCCGGTGCGGATGCTGCGCGTGGCGCGCTTCACCGGCAAGCTCGGCTTCAGGATCGAGCCGAAGACCCGCAAGCCGATCCGCGAGCTGGCGAACCTCGTCCACAACGTGCCGGCGGCGCGGCTGTTCGACGAGATGCTCAAGCTGCTGCTGTCGGGCCATGCGATGGCCTGCCTGCAGGAGCTGCGCCGCGAAGGCCTGCACCACGGCCTGCTGCCGATGCTCGACCTGATCCTCGAGCAGCCCGACGACGAGCGATTCGTCACCGCGGCGCTCGACGCCACCGACGCGCGCGTGCGCGCCGGCAAGACCACCTCGCCCGGCTTCCTGTTCGCGGCGCTGCTCTGGCAGCCGGTGCGCGTGCGCTGGCAGGCCGGTGTCGCGCGCGGCGAGCATTCGATCCCGGCGCTCGGCGCGGCAATCGATTCGGTGCTCGACGAGCAGGCCGAGCGAATCGCCATCCAGCGCCGCTTCATCGCCGACATGCGCGAGATCTGGATGATGCAGGCGCGCTTCGAGCGCCGCATTGGCCGCTCGCCGCACACGCTGGTCGCGCACCCGCGCTATCGCGCCGCCTGGGATTTCCTTCAGCTGCGCTGCCAGTCTGGCGAGGCGCCGGCCGAGTTCGCCGACTGGTGGCGCGCGTTCGCCGAGGCCGACGCCGACGAGCGCAAGACGATGCAGGCGCAACTGCCCAAGGCCGCCGGCGGCGCCGCGAAGAAGCGCCGCCGCCGCAGCGGCAGCCGGCGCGGCGGCGCGCGCGAAGAGGCCGGCGGCGCCAGTGGCGCCGAGACTGCCGAGGCACCCGCACCCTCCGCGAGCGACGCCACCGCGGCAACGCCGCCGCCACCCGGGCCGAAGGCCGCGGCGTGATGGCCGCGATGCGCGCCTGGATCGGCCTCGGCGCGAACCTCGGCGACGCCGCCGGCACGCTCGCCCGGGCGGTCGATGCGATCGACGCGCTGCCTTCCACCAGGGTCGTTCGCGTCTCGTCGCTGTACCGCAGCGCGCCGGTCGATGCGCAGGGCCCCGACTTCGTCAACGCGGCCGCCGAGATCGAGACCGCGCTGTCGCCCTCCGCGCTGCTCGCGCGGCTGCTGGCGATCGAGGCCGCCGAGGGCCGGCTGCGTCCATACCGCAACGCCCCGCGCACGCTCGACCTCGACCTGCTGCTCGCCAGCGACGCCGACGGGCCGCTGCGCATCGACACGCCATCGCTCGCGCTGCCGCATCCGCGCATGCACCTGCGCGCGTTCGTGCTCGCGCCGCTGGCCGAGCTCGACGCGCAGTTGGCCGTGCCCGGCCACGGCCGCGTCGCCGACCTGCTCGCCGCCTGCGCCGTCCAGCGCATCGAGCGAATCGGTGCCATGCCCCGGCGCATGCCGGCCGCCGCTCCACGATGAACCTGCCGATTCCGCTGCAGACGGTGGGACTGCTCGTGGCCTCGAACGTCTTCATGACGATCGCCTGGTACGCCCACCTGAAAGACCTTGCCACCCGGCCGTGGTGGTTCGCGGCGCTCGCGAGCTGGGGCATCGCGTTGTTCGAGTATCTGCTGCAAGTGCCGGCCAACCGGATCGGCTACGGCCACTTCACGCTGCCGCAGCTGAAGATCGTGCAGGAGGTGATCACGCTGACGGTGTTCGTGCCGTTCGCGGTGTTCTACATGAACCAGCCGGTCAAGCTCGATTACCTGTGGGCCGCGCTGTGCATGCTGGGCGCCGTCTACTTCATCTTCCGCTCATGACGTCCGCTCATTCCACGACCTCCCCCGTTCGCGAAGTACCGGCACATCGTGGTCGAAGGCCCGATCGGCGCCGGCAAGACTTCGCTCGCGCGCAAGCTCGCCGAGCGCTTCGCCGCGCAGCCGGTGCTCGAAGACCCGCTGGGCAATCCGTTCCTCGAGCGCTTCTATCGCGACAGCCGCCGCTACGCGCTGCCCACCCAGCTGTTCTTCCTGTTCCAGCGCGTCAACCAGCTGCGCGACCTCGCCCAGCACGACCTGTTCTCGCAGGCGATGGTCGGCGACTTCCTGCTCGACAAGGATCCCCTGTTCGCGCGGCTCACGCTCGACGACGACGAGCTCAGGCTGTACCAGCAGATCTTCGACAGCCTGCGCCCGCAGGCGCCGACGCCCGACCTCGTGGTCTACCTGCAGGCGCAGCCCGACACGCTGGTCAGGCGCGTGCACGAACGCGGCCTGCCGATGGAGGCCGGCATCTCCGAAACCTACCTGCGCGCGCTCGCCGACGCGTACAGTCGCTTCTTCCACCACTTCGACGCCGCGCCGCTGCTGATCGTGAACACCGAGCACCTGAATCCGATCGAGCGCGAGGACGACTTCGCGACCCTGGTGCGCCAGCTCGACGAGATGCGCGGCCGGCGCAGCTTCTTCAGCTGGGAGAGTAAGCCCCGATGCAGATCATCCGCACGGTCAGCGAACTGCGCGCCGCCCTCGGCGCGCGCCGCGGCGCCGCCTTCGTGCCCACGATGGGCAACCTGCACGAAGGCCACCTTTCGCTGATGCGCCTGGGCAAGTCGGCCGGCCAGCCGCTGGTCGCGAGCATCTTCGTGAACCGGCTGCAGTTCGCGCCGCACGAAGACTTCGCCAGCTATCCGCGCACCTTCGAGGACGACTGCGGGAAGCTTCGCGCGGTCGGCTGCGACCTGCTGTTCGCGCCCGACGAGCGCGAGCTGTATCCGGTCGAGCAGACGTTTCGCGTCGCCACCCCGCACGGGCTGGGCGACATCCTCGAAGGCGAGTTCCGCCCCGGCTTCTTCGAAGGCGTGGCCACCGTGGTGCTCAAGCTGTTCGGCTGCGTGCAGCCGGCGGTCGCCGTCTTCGGCAAGAAGGACTACCAGCAGTTGATGGTGGTTCGCCGGATGGTCGAGCAGTTCAACCTGCCGATCTCGATCCTGCCCGGCGCAACGACGCGGGAAGCCGACGGGCTGGCGATGTCCTCGCGCAACGGCTACCTGGCCGCGGCCGAGCGCGCCGAGGCGCCCGCGCTGGCGCGCGCGCTGCAGGCGCTCGCGCAACGCGCGGCGCAAGCCGGAACGCCGCAGGCGCTCGCCGAGGCCGAGCGCCAGGCCATGAACGATCTCAGGGCCCGCGGCTGGAAGCCCGATTACCTGGCGGTGCGCCGCCGCGCCGACCTCGCGCCACCGCAGGCCGCCGACCTCGCCGCCCCCGGCACGCTGGTCGCGCTCGGCGCCGCGAAGCTCGGCACCACGCGCCTGATCGACAACCTCGAGTTCTGAGGGGGCGTCGCGGTATTCGGCGGGGAATCGGGCTGCGGAACCGGTAGGCCCTGGGCCGGGCAGAGCGGGTCGCAATGGGGCGATGACGACGGCGGTCGGTGCTACGCACCGACTCCCCTGCGCGGCTCGCCTCGGGGTCGTGCGGCGCAACTCGCTACGCTCGCTTCGCGAGCTCCGCTCGGACAGGGCGCCGCAAGCCAGAAGTACGAAGCGCGCTTCGCGCGCCGACCCCGAGGCTGCACTGCTCGGCGCCGCCGACATCGCCCCATTGCGACCCGCTCTGCCCGGCCCAGGGCCTACCGGTTCCGCAGCCCGATTCCCCGCCGAATGCCGCTCATGCAACGTGAGTGGTGCGCGGGACGAAGACGCGGCTCTTGCTCACGAACACCGCGACGGTGACGGCGAATGCGCGGGCGAAGGGCCGACTGGCGGGGGCACCGCCGGCCACTGGCGCGCCTTGTGCGCAGCCGAGAAGCGCAGCCGCATCGGCGGCGCGCGCAGCGCGCTTCGTCCATCATTCTCGCGGCGATTGTCCGAGCGCAGCTCGCGTAGCGAGCGTAGCGAGTTTCGCCGCGCCAGCCGGTGCGGCGAGCATCGCAGGGCACCCCCGCGCAGCGGGGGCAAGCACCCGGCGCGCCAGTGGCCGACGGCGTCTCCCGCCAGTCGGCCCTTCGCCCGCACATTTGCCAGCGCAGACCTTCAGGCCGCGCGAGCAGCGTCGCCGCGGAGTGCCGCCCGCTTACGCGTCGCCGTAGCCCTGCGGGTTCGACTGCTGCCAGCGCCAGGCGTCGGCGCACATCCGCTCGATGCCCAGCGCCGCGCGCCAGCCGAGCAGGCTCGCGGCCACGGACGGATCGGCATAGCAGGCCGCGATGTCGCCGGGTCGTCGATCGACGATCCGGTAAGGCACCTTCCGGCCGCTGGCCCTCTCGAATGCTTGCACCAGCTCGAGCACCGAATAGCCGGAGCCGGTGCCCAGGTTCACGGTGAACGCGCCCGGATGCGCGAACAGCCGCTCGAGCGCCGCGAGGTGGCCGCGCGCCAGGTCGACCACGTGAATGTAGTCGCGCACGCCGGTGCCGTCGGGCGTCGGCCAGTCGCCGCCGAACACGGACAGCTGCGGCAGGCGCCCGACCGCCACCTGGCTCACGAACGGCATCAGGTTGTTCGGCATCCCGCGCGGATCCTCGCCGATCAGCCCGCTTTCGTGCGCGCCTACCGGATTGAAATAACGCAGCGCTCCGATCGACCACTGCGGGTCGGCGAGCGCGAGGTCGCCGAGGATCGACTCGATCATCAGCTTCGTGCGCCCGTAGGGGTTGGTCGGGCCGGTGCGCGCGTCCTCGGCGATCGGCACTCGCTCGGGGTCGCCGTAGACGGTCGCCGACGAGCTGAAGACGATGCGGCGCACACGGGCGGCGGCCATGGCGCGCAGCAGCGTCACCGTCCCGGCGACGTTGTTGTCGTAGTAGTCGAGCGGTTGCGCCACCGACTCCCCCACTGCCTTCAGGCCGGCGAAGTGGATCACCGCGTCGAAGCGCCGCGATCCCAGCAGTGCCGCCAGCGCCGCCGCGTCGCGGATGTCGGCACGCACCAGCGGCGCCTCGCGGCCGGTGATGCGCGCGACACGACGCAGCGACTCCGCGCTGGCGTTGCAGAGGTTGTCCAGCACGGTCACCTCCCAGCCCGCCTGCAGCAATTCGAGCACGGTGTGCGAGCCGATGTAGCCCGCGCCCCCGGTCACCAGTACCTGCCGCCCCCCGTCGCCCAAGGTTCCTCCCGCCTTCCGGTCGCGCGGATGCGCGCGTGTGCCCGAAGTCTCGCATGCCGGCACGACTGTGCCCGTACAATTGTTCTCATTCAGTTCAACGCGGATCCTGGCGACCATGCTCATCCCGGTCATCCTCTCCGGCGGCGCCGGCACGCGGCTGTGGCCGGTGTCGCGCGAGGCGTTTCCGAAGCCGTTCATGAAGCTGGGCGGCGAGTTCAGCCTGCTGCAGCGCACGCTCAGGCGCTCGCTCCCGCTGGCCGACGGGCATCTCGCGGCGATCGTCACCAACGCCGAGTATTTCTTCCGCACGCGCGAGGAGATCGACACGCTGCCGGCCGCCGCGGACCAGCGCATCGTGCAACTGCTCGAGCCGGCCGGGCGCAATACCGCCCCGGCGATCGCGATGGCGGCGCTGTGGGCGCAATCGATCGACCCCGCGGCCACGTTGCTGGTGCTGCCCGCCGATCATCTCATTCCCGACGAAGCGGCCTTCCAGGAGAGCGCCCGCCGGGCGGCCGCACTCGCCGAGCGCGGCGCGATCGTGCTGTTCGGCATTCGCCCCACCGCTCCGGAAACCGGTTTCGGCTACATCGAGACCGGCGACGCGCTGCCCGGCCATGCGCTGAAGGTGCGCCGTTTCGTCGAGAAGCCCGACGCCGCACGGGCGACGCAGTTCCTCGCCGCAGGCAACTTCGTCTGGAACAGCGGCATGTTCTGCTTCGGCGCGAAGACGATCCTGGACGCGATGCAGACGCACGCCCCCGAAGTGCTCGCCGGCGCGCGCGCCGCATGGGAGGCGAGCCGCGGCAACGCCACCGGGCAGAAGCTGCCGATCGCCGCGGAGCCCTTCGCGGCCTGCCCGAGCATCTCGATCGACTATGCGGTGATGGAGAAGGCCGACGGCGTCGTCGTGCTGCCGTCGCGCTTCGTCTGGAGCGACATCGGCTCCTGGAAGGCGGTTTCCGAGCAGCTCGAACCCGACGCCGACGGCAACACCACGCTGGGCGAGACGATGCTCGTGGACGCGAAGAACACGCACATCCAGAGCGAGGACCGGCTGGTCGCGGCGGTGGGCGTCGAGAACCTGCTGGTGGTCGACACGCCCGACGCGCTGCTGGTCGCCAGCAAGGACGCGAGCCAGCAGGTGAAGGAGATCGTCGGCCGGCTGAAATCGAAAGGGCACGAGGCGGCCCGGCTGCACCGCACCGTCGCGCGGCCGTGGGGCACGTACACGGTGCTCCAGGAAGGCCCGCGCTTCAAGATCAAGCGCATCGAGGTCAAGCCGAAGCAGACGCTGTCGCTGCAGATGCACCATCATCGCAGCGAGCACTGGATCGTGGTGTCCGGCACGGCGAAGGTTAGTTGCGACGAGCGCTCGTTCCTGGTCGCGGCCAACGAATCCACCTACATTCCGATCGGCTCGAAGCACCGGCTGGAGAATCCCGGCGTCGTCGACCGGGTGATGATCGAGGTCCAGTGCGGCGACTATCTCGGTGAGGACGACATCGTGCGCTTCGAGGACGCCTACGGTCGCACCCCGCCCGCCTGAACGCGCCCGCCGGCCGGCGACGCCGAAGGCGCGCTGGTTCTACGCGCTGCGCCCCGACGCCGCCGCGGCGGCGCGCCTGGGCGCGCTCGCCGCACGGCTGGCCGCGAGCCTGGGGGCCGGCCGCTGGCGGCCGGCGACATCCACCTCACGCTGGTCTTCGTCGGCGAGCGCCCGGCTGCCGACGAACCGAGGCTGGCCGGCGCGCTCGCGGGCATCGATTCGAGCTGGCCCGCGCTGGCGCTGACCCGTCTGGGCAGCTTCGGACGCGGGCTGTACTGGGTCGGCCCCGCCCATCCGCAAGGCGCGACCGCCGGCGACGCGACCGACGGCAGTGCGCCGCCCTGGCCGGCCGCGCTCGCCGCACAGCTGCAGCAGCGGCTGCGCGAGGCGGGCATCGCCTTCGACGAGCGCGCGCTGCACCTGCATGCGACGCTGCTTCGCGGCGCGCGCCGCGATGTGCGCCTCGGGCTCGAGGCTTTCGCCGACGCGCTGCCGATCGAATCGTCCCGCTGGACGCTGGCGCTGGGCTGCTCCGATGCCGGTTCGACGCCGCAGCGCCGCTATCGCTGGCGCGAGGCCCGATAGCCGACCCGGCCGCCGCGTGCCACTGTCACCGGCCCGTCATCTGCAAGTCATAAAATCCGGCTCCGTGAACGCCAGAATCCTGATCGTCGAGGACGAACCGGCCATCCGCGAACTGGTCGCGGTGAACCTGCGCCATGCCGGCTACACGGTCATCGAGGCCGAGACCGCGGAAGCCGCGCGCGCGTGGATCGACGCGGGCTTGCCCGACCTCGTCCTGCTCGACTGGATGCTGCCCGGGCAGTCCGGCGTCGACCTCGCCCGGCAGCTGCGCGCGCAGCCCCGCACCGCGAAGCTGCCGATCGTGATGCTGACCGCGCGCGCGCAGGAGGGCGACCGGCTGCAGGGCTTCGACGTGGGCGCCGACGACTACGTGACCAAGCCCTTCTCGCCGCGCGAGCTGCTTGCGAGGATCCGCGCGCTGTTGCGCCGCACGGCGCCGCAGGCCGAGGCCGATCCGATCGAGATCGCGGGGCTGCGGCTCGAGCCCGAGACCCTGCGGGTGTATGCGGGCGAGCAGGTGCTCGAGCTGAGCCCCACCGAGTTCCGCCTGCTGCACTTCTTCATGAAGAACCCCGATCGGGTCCTGTCGCGCGCGCGGCTGCTCGACAACGTCTGGGGCGATCACGTGTATATTGAGGAACGCACGGTCGACGTCCACATCCGGCGGTTGCGCCTGGCGCTCGCGCCGGGCGGCCACGACCGGCTGATCGAGACCGTGCGCGGAGGGGGGTACCGCTTCCTGCCCCGCTGAGATCCGGCAATCTCCTCGAGCCCGTTCCCTTGAGTCCGTTCCTGCGCAGCCTCGCCGCCATCGCGCTGGCCGTCGCGATCGGCGCGCTTCTCGACCTCTACGTATCCGGCAACGCCGCCGCCTGGTGGTTCGGCGCCGCGTTCGTCGCCTTCGCGCTGGTCCAGACGCTCTACATGGCGCGGCTGCACCACTGGTCGTCGCTGCCGCGCAACCGTGCGCTGCCGGCCGGCATCGGGCCCTGGCGCCCGATCATCATGCGCCTGGCGCGTTTCGTGCGGCAGGAAACCGACGCCCGCAACGAGCTCGGCTCGGAGCTCGAACGCATCCATGCGGCGGTCGACCGGCTGCCCGACGGCCTGGTCGTGCTCGACCGCTACGACCACGTGCTGTGGGCCAACGACGCGGCCGAGCACCTGCACGGCATCTTCGGCACCCGGCGCCCGATCCATCACTTCATTCGCCAGCCCGAGCTCGCCCGTTTCCTGCAGGCGAACGAGCCCGACAGCAGGCTGCGCATCCAGCTGCCGAACCACCCGGGGCGCACCCACGAACTGAGGCTGCACCGCTCGCAGGGCGGCCAGAAGCTGCTGATCACCCGCGACGTCACCGACCAGGCCAAGCTCGACGCGATGCGCAGCGACTTCGTGGCCAACGTCTCGCACGAGATCCGGACGCCGATCACCGTCATCGCGGGCTTCGCCGAAACGCTGCTCACGCTCGAGCTCGACGAGGCCGCGCGCCGCGAGTACCTCGGCTCGATCCTCAAGCAGAGCCAGACCATGCAGCGGCTGGTCGACGACCTGCTGATGCTCTCGTCGCTCGAAAGCGGCGCCGACACGCTCGCCGAGGAGCCGCTCGAGCTGCAGCCGCTGCTCGAGGCGCTGCTCGACGAGGCGCGCGCGCTGTCGCGCGAACGCCACCGGATCGAACTTCGAGCTCGACGGTCCGCGCCGGGTGCTGGCCGCCCCCGGCGAGCTCGAAAGCGCGGTGCGCAACCTGCTCACCAACGCGATCCGCTACACGCCCGACGGCGGCCGGATCTCGGTCTCCTGGCGGGTGCGCGACGGCGAAGGCCGGCTCTCGGTGCGCGACACCGGCATCGGCATCCCGGCCGAGCACATCCCGCGGCTCACCGAGCGCTTCTACCGCGTCGACCGGGGCCGCTCGCGCGCCAGCGGCGGCACCGGGCTCGGCCTGGCGATCGTGAAGCGGATCATGCACCGGCACCAGGGCCGGCTCGAATTCGTAAGCGCCCCGGGCGAGGGAAGCACCTTCACGCTGTGCCTGCCGACCGCGAGGCTGCTCGCCGATGCGACCCCGCCCCGCGAGACCGCCGCGCCTGCGCCCGCGCCCGCGCCCGCGCCCGCGCCCGCGGCCGGCGCTCAGGACGCGGGCGCGCCGCCGCTGCCTGCCGGGCTCGCGTGACGCAGGTCGACGCCCTCGACCATGTTGACCACGTACTCGGCGATGTTCTTCGCGTGATCGCCCGCGCGCTCGATCGACTGCACGACGAAGATCAGCGCCAGGCACGTCGACACCGTGTCCGGGCGCGACGACATCGTCGCCACCAGTTCCTCGATCAGCCCGTCGCGCAAGGCGTCGACCTCGTCGTCGCGCTGGCCGAGCACCGCGGCGATCCGGGTGTCGTGGCGCACGAATGCGTCGAGCGCCGAATCGAGCATCCCGCGCACCAGCGCGGACATCCGCTCGATGCGGTCCATGGCGATCGGCGACCCGGCCAGGTGCAGCACGCGCGCCTTCAGCGCGATCTTCTTGGCCTCGTCGCCGATGCGCTCGAGGTCGTTGATCGTGTGGATGACGGCGATGATCTCGCGCAGGTCGATCGCGATCGGCTGGCGGCGGGCGATCGTCTGGTTGCAGCGCAGGTCCGACTCGACCTGGAGCTGGTTCACCTTCTGCTCGTCGGCGAGCACCTGCGCGACGAGGTCGAGGTCGCGCAGCCGCACCGCGTCGATCGCGCGCACGAGCTGGCGCTCGACCAGGCCGCCCATTGTAGCGACCGCGCTGCGAAGCACGTCGATGTCGGTGTCGAACTGGCGATGGATGTGTTCCGGAAGCATCTGTTTCGCTCGCTGCCTGTGCCTGGGTGGGCCTGCCGGGTTCAGCCGAACCGGCCGGTGATGTAGTCCTCGGTCGCCTTCTTCCGCGGCTTGACGAAGATCTCGTCGGTGCTGCCGAACTCGACCAGCTCGCCGAGGTACATGTAGGCGGTGTAGTCCGAGATCCGCGCCGCCTGCTGCATGTTGTGCGTGACGATGGCGATCGAGTATTCGTGCTTCAGCTCGTTGACCAGCTCCTCGATCTTCGCGGTCGAGATCGGATCGAGCGCGCTGGTCGGCTCGTCGAGCAGCAACACCTCGGGCTTCACCGCCACCATCCGCGCGATGCACAGCCGCTGCTGCTGGCCGCCCGACAGGCTCAGCCCGCTCTGGCCGAGCTTGTCCTTGACCTCTTCCCACAACGCCGCCTTGCGCAGTGCCCACTCCACGCGCTCGTGCATCGCGTCGCCCGACAGGCTCTCGTACAGGCGCACGCCGAAGGCGACGTTCTCGAAGATCGTCATCGGGAACGGCGTCGGCTTCTGGAACACCATGCCGATCTTCGCGCGCAGCAGGTTCACGTCCTGCGACGGATCGAGGATATCGCGGCCGTTGAAGCGGATCTCGCCGACCGCCCGCTGGTTCGGGTACAGGTCGAACATCCGGTTGAAGGTGCGCAGCAGCGTCGACTTGCCGCAACCGGAAGGGCCGATGAAAGCGGTCACGCGGTTGCGCGCGATGTCCAGCGACACCCCGCTCAGCCCCTGGAACTTCCCGTAGAAGAACGACAGGTCCCTGACCTCGATGACGGGTGGGGGGACGGCGTGGAAAGCGGAGTTCATTCGGTGTTTCCGTTCGGGACGGACGAGCGGGTGCGGCGGATGCTTTCACAGGCTCTCAGGCGCGCAGCCTGTCGCGGAACGCCATTCTCGCGAGCACGTTGATGCCCAGCACGATCAGCGCGATCAGCGCGGCACCGCCCCAGGCGAGCTGCTGCCAGTTCTCGTACGGGCTCATCGCGAAGTTGTAGATGACCACCGGCAGGTTCGCCATCGGGCGGCCCATGTCGGCGTTGAAGAACTGGTTGTTCAGCGCGGTGAACAGCAGCGGGGCGGTCTCGCCGATGATCCGCGCGACCGCCAGCAGCACGCCGGTGAGCACGCCGCCGCGAACCGCGCGAAGCGTCACCGCGAGACTCACCTTCCAGCGCGGCGCACCGAGCGCGAACGCCGCCTCGCGCAGGCTGCCTGGCACCAGCGCGAGCATGTTCTCGGTGGTGCGCACCACCACCGGGATCGCGATCAGGCTGAGCGCGAGCGACCCGGACCACCCCGAGAAGTGCCTGACCGTCGCGACCGCGACCGCGT
The DNA here is from genome assembly GCA_027493945.1 of Burkholderiaceae bacterium. Lineage (GTDB taxonomy): Bacteria > Pseudomonadota > Gammaproteobacteria > Burkholderiales > Burkholderiaceae_E > Zeimonas. The sequence goes on from JAOSJU010000001.1 coordinate 3,298,014, forward strand.
AGACGAACAGTCCGATCACGATCGACGGCGCCGACAGCATGATGTCGGTGACGAAGCGCGTCGCCGAGGCGAACTTCGAGCGCGCGCCGAACTCCGCCAGGTAGATGCCGGCCAGGATTCCGATCGGCGTGGAGATGAAGGTCGCGACACCGACCATCATCAGGCTGCCGACGATCGCGTTGGCGAGTCCGCCGCCTTCGGTGCCGGGCGCCGGCGTCGAGCGCAGGAAGAAATCGACGCTGAACGCCGACAGTCCGTTCCAGAACAGCGTGAACAGGATCCACAGCAGTGCCGCGAGCCCGAGCGCCATCGACACGCCGGACAGCGCGAGGCCGGTCATGTTGGCGAGCCTGCGGCGCCGATGAAGGGTGATCATCGTGCCGACCTCAGGCACCGGTGCGCGCCACGCTGCGCTGCGTGAGCCACTTGGCGATCGCCAGCACGACGAAAGTGATCACGAACAGCAGCAGGCCGAGAGCGAACAGGGCGGGAATGTGCAGCGCCGGATCGGCCTCGGCGAACTCGTTGGCGAGCGTCGAGGCGATGGAATTTCCCGGCGCGAACAGGCTCGCGGCCAGCCGGTTGGCATTGCCGATCACGAAGGTCACCGCCATCGTCTCGCCGAGCGCTCGGCCCGGGCCAAGCATGACCCCGCCGATCACGCCGACGCGCGTATAGGGGAGCACGATGTGCCGCACGACTTCCCAGGTCGTGCAGCCGAGCCCGTAGGCCGACTCCTTGAGCACCGGCGGCACGGTCTCGAACACGTCGCGCATCACCGACGCGATGAACGGGATCACCATCAGCGCCAGCACCACGCCCGCGGTGAAGATGCCGATGCCCAGCGGCGGCCCGGCGAACAGCGGCAGCCCCGTCGCGACGAGCCACGGCTGCACGCGGTCCTGCAGCAGCGGCGCGAGCACGAACAGCCCCCAGAAACCATAGATGATCGACGGGATCCCTGCGAGCAGCTCGATCGCCGTACCGAGCGGCCGCTTCAGCCAGCCCGGGCACATCTCGGTCAGGAAGACCGCGATGCCGAAACTGATCGGCACGCCGATCAGCAGCGCGATCGCGGAGGTGGCCACCGTGCCGTAGACCGCGATCACGGCCCCGTAGACGTCGTCGGACGGGCTCCACTTCGTGCCGTAGAAGAACCCTGCCCCGAACTCGCGCAACGCCGGCCAGGCCTGGATCACCAGCGCGACCAGGATGCCCATCAGCCCCGCCAGCACGAGCGCGGCGAACGCGAGGGTTACGGCGTGGAAGATCCGGTCCTGCACGGCGAACCGGTGAACACGCCGCGCGAGCGCCTGCTGCGCGCGGGTGCCCGCGCCTGCCGGCATTCGCGCGAACGTGCTCGCCAGACTCATTGCGCCGCGGTGATCACGGGCGTGCCCGAGGCGTTCCGGATGTCCTTCCACGAGGCCTCGATCTGCCTGACGACCCCGGCCGGCAGCGGCACGTAGTCGAGCTCCAGCGCCAGGTTCTGACCCTTGTTCAGCGCCCACTGGAAGAACTTCAGCGCTTCGAGCGAACGCTCGGGCTTTTCGGCGGCCTTGTGCATCAGGATGAAGCTCGCCGAGGTCATCGGCCACGCCCGGTCACCGGGCTGGTTGTTCAGGTTGACGCCGAAGCCGGGGGCGGCATTCCAGTTCGCGTTGGCCGCGGCCGCCGCGAAGCTCTTGTCGTCGGGTTGCACCGTCTTGCCGTCGCGGTTGACCATGGCCGTGTGCGTCATCCTGTTCTGCTTGGCGTACGCGTATTCCACGTAGCCGATCGCGCCGTCGATCTTGACGACGTTCGCCGCCACGCCCGCGTTGCCCTTGCCGCCGACGCCGGACTTCCAGTTGACCGTCTTGCCCGCGCCGACCTCGCTCTTGAAGGCGCTCGAAACCTGGGCCAGGTAGTCGGTGAAACCGGCGGTCGTGCCCGACGAGTCCGACCGGTACACCAGCGTGATCGCAGTCGACGGCAGCTTCACGCCGGAGTTGATCCCGGCGATCTTCGCGTCGTTCCACTTCGTGACCGCGCCCCGATAGATGTCCGCGAGCACGTCGCCGGTGAGCTTCATCTGGCCGGGCTGAACGCCCGGCAGGTTGACCACCGCGACGATGCCGCCGATCACGGCCGGGAACTGCAGCAGCCCGGCCTTGTCGAGATCCGGACCCTTCATCGGATCGTCCGAGGCACCGAAGTCCACCGTCCTGGCGGTGATCTGCTTGATGCCGCCGCCCGATCCGATCGCCTGGTAGTTCACGCTGTGCCCGGTGGCCGCCTTGTAGGCTTCCGCCCATTTTGCATAGATCGGGGCGGGAAAGGTCGCGCCGGCGCCGGTGATGTCGGCGGCGTGTGCCGAGATCAAGCCGAGCGCGAGCGTACTGCCCGCCAGGAGTCGTATCGTCGATTTCATTCCTGTGTGTCCTGTCTGGTTGCGAACATGAGGACACGTTACGAGGGATCGATGACGGTTTCGTGACACGGCGCGGCCGCGGCGACCGCCAACCCCGGGGCACGCGGCCGCAAGCCCCGGCTGCCTCGGTATCTGAAATACCATTGACACATTGCCGCGGCAGATTTCCTGGGACCGAGCAGCCTCGCCAATCGGAACGAGCGGCGTTCCGCTCGAGTCTTCGGCAACCTGACGTCGAGACCGCGATGAGCGATTCGATCCTGAACATCCTGGTGCTCTGCACCCACAACTCGGCACGCAGCGTGCTTGCCGAAGCGATGCTGAATCATTGGGCGGCCACGCTGGGGCGACCCGTCGGGGCGTTCAGCGCCGGCAGCGCTCCGAGCGGGCGCGTGAATCCCTTCGCGATCGAGGTGCTGGAGAAGGCCGGAATCGACGCGCGCGGCGCCCGCAGCAAGAGCTGGGACGAGTTCGCCGTCCCCGGCGCCCCGCCGCTTTCGATCGTGATCACGGTCTGCGACAGCGCCGCGGCGGAGACCTGCCCGGTGTTCGCCGGCGGGCGAGGCGAGCCGCCGGCGAAGGCGCACTGGGGCTACCCCGATCCGTCGAACACCCCAGGCGACGGCGACGCCAGGCGCCGCGCCTTCGAACTCACGCGGCAGGCGATCGGCTACCGGGTGCTGCAACTGCTCGGGTTGCCGCTGGAACGCATGGATCGGCGCACGCTGCAGGAAGCGCTCGCTGCGATCGGCCGCGACTGAAACCGCATCGATACCGACGGAACGCGACGACATGGGGCTCTTCGAACGCTATCTCTCCGTCTGGGTCGCACTGGGAATCGTCGCCGGCGTGTGCCTCGGCTCTGGTCGCGCCGGGGCTGTTCCAGGCGATCGCCGCCCTCGAGATCGCGCACGTCAACCTCGTGGTCGCGGTGTTCATCTGGGTGATGATCTACCCGATGATGATCCAGATCGACCTTGCGGCCGTGAAGGACGTGGGCCGGCGCCCGCGCGGGCTGGCGTTGACCCTGGTCGTCAACTGGCTGATCAAGCCGTTCACGATGGCTGCGCTCGGCGTGGCGTTCTTCCGGTACGTCTTCGCCCCCTGGGTCGATCCGCAGTCGGCCAGCGAGTACATCGCCGGAATGATCCTGCTGGGCGTCGCGCCGTGCACCGCCATGGTGTTCGTCTGGAGCCAGCTGACGAAGGGCGACCCGAACTACACGCTGGTGCAGGTGTCGGTCAACGACCTGATCATGGTGTTCGCGTTCGCACCGATCGCCGCGTTCCTGCTCGGCGTCACCGACGTGACCGTGCCGTGGGAGACGCTGCTGCTCTCCACCGTGCTCTACGTCGTGCTGCCGCTGGCCGCGGGCGTGGCCACCCGGCACCTGTGGCTCGCGGCGGGCGGCCCGCAGCGGCTCGCGCGCGGCGTGGCGGCGCTTCGAGCCCTGGTCGGTCGTCGGACTGATCGCTACCGTCGTGCTGCTCTTCGGCTTTCAGGCGCGCACGCTGGTCGAGCAACCGCTGGTGATCGCCCTGATCGCCGTGCCGCTGGTCATCCAGTCGTACGGGATCTTCTTCGTCAGCGCGCTCGGTGCGCGCTGGCTGCGCCTTCCGCACGACATCGCAGCACCGGCCTGCCTGATCGGCACCTCGAACTTCTTCGAGCTGGCGGTCGCGGTGGCGATCTCGCTGTTCGGGTTGCAGTCGGGCGCCGCCCCGGCGACGGTGGTTGGCGTGCTGGTCGAGGTACCCGTGATGCTGTCGCTGGTGGCGATCGCCAACCGGACGCGCCACTGGTACCCCGCGACCGGCTCGTAGGGCCCGTCCGCGCCACGATCGCCGTGCGCCGGCCCGGGCGCCCCGCGCCGCCGGCAGACGAGTTCAGCTCGTCGCCGCGAACCGCTTCGAGATGGTGATCGGCGTCGCCGAACTGCTGGGCGATCATCGTCAGCCGCTTGAACGTGTGCGACACCTTCATCTCGAGCGTCATCCCCATGCCGCCGTGCAGCTGGATCGCCTCCTGGCCCACGTGGCGCGCCGCATCGGCCACCTTGACCTTCGCCGCCGAGACCACGCGGCGGCGCTCGTTCGCATCGACGTCGCCGCGCGCGGCCGCGTCGACCTTCGCGCAGGCGAGCCAGGTGATCGAGCGCGCCTGCTCGGCGCTGATCGTCATGTCGACCATCCGGTGCTGCAGCGCCTGGAACGAGCCGATCGGCACGCCGAACTGCTTGCGCGTCTTCAGGTATTCGAGCGTGGCTTTGGTTCGCGTAGCGCATCGCTCCCACGCCTTCCGCGCACAGCAGCACCGTCGCGAAGTCGACCGCCTCCTCGATCGCCGGCAACGCGGCGCCGGCCGCGCCGAGCAGCGCGTCGCCCGGCAGCTTCACGTCGTTCAGCACGAGATCGGCCGCGCGCAGGCCGTCGACCGTGCGGCAGGTGTTCATCGCGAGACCGGGCGCATGTGCATCGACGACGAACAGGCTGATGCCCGACGCGTCGGTCGCGCCACCCGAGCTGCGGGCCGAGACGACCAGCCGGTCGGCCATCGGCGCATGCAGCACGACCGCCTTCTCGCCGGCGAGCACCCAGCCGTCGGCGGTCTTCGTCGCGCGCGCCTCGACCTGCGACAGCGTGTAGCGCGACCCGCGCTCGCCATGCGCGAAGGCGAGCTTCATCGAGCCGTCGATCACCGACGGCAGGATCGCCGCGCGCTGCGCATCGGCTCCGCAACGGGCAACGAGCCGCCCGGCCGGCGCGAGCGTGGACAGGAACGGCTCGACGACCAGCCCTTCTCCGATCGCCTCCATCGTGGCGATCAGGTCGACCGCCCCGCCGCCGAAGCCGCCGTCGCGCTCGGCGAACGGCAGCGACAGCAGGCCGATCCCGGCCATCTCGCCCCAGGCCTCGGCACTGTGGCCGGCCGGCGATGCGACGACGCCCTTGCGCGACTCGAAGTCGTAGCGCTTGTCGACCAGCCGCCGGACGCTGTCGGCCAGCAGCTGCTGCTCTTCGGTGTACTGGAAGTCCATGGTCTGCGCGTCCGGTTCACAGGCCGAGGGCGGCCTTGGCGATGATGTTGCGCTGGATCTCGTTGGAGCCCGCGTAGATCGAGGTCTTGCGGAAGTTGAAGTAGCGCGGCGCGATCGACGCGGTGAAGTCGTCGAAGCCCTCGTAGTCGATCGGCCGGAACGGCTGCGCGAGCGGGCCCGCCGCCTGCATCAGCAGCTCGGTGATCGCCTGCTGGATCTCGGTGCCCTTGATCTTGAGCATCGAAACCTCGGCGCCGATCCGGCCGGTGCGCCGCATCTCGTCGACGAAGCGCAGGTTGGTGATCTCCAGCGCCATCAGCTCGATCTCGACGCGCGACACCTTGTCGCGAAAACGCGGATCGTCGAGCAGCGGGCGGCCGTCTTTCATCGTGCGCGCGGCCTTCTTCCGGAGCTCGAGCAGTTCGCGCTTCGACGCGCCGATGCGCCCGGTGTTCAGCCGCTCGTGGCCGAGCAGGTACTTGGCCACCGTCCAGCCCTTGCCCTCCTCGTGCACCAGGTTCTCGACGGGCACCTTCACGTCGTCGAAGAACACCTCGTTGACCTCGTGGCCCTCGTCGAGCAGGATCAGCGGCCGCACCGTGATGCCCGGCGTGGTCATGTCGATCAGCAGGAAGCTGATGCCCTCCTGCTTCTTCGACGAGCTGTCCGTGCGCACCAGACAGAAGATCCAGTCGCCGTAGTGGCCCAGCGTGGTCCAGATCTTCTGGCCGTTGACCACGTAGTGGTCGCCGCGGCGCTCGGCGCGCGTCTTCAGCGACGCCAGGTCGGAGCCCGAGCCCGGCTCCGAGTAGCCCCGGCACCAGAAGTCGTCGCAACGATAGATGCGCGGCAGGAAGCGCCGCTTCTGCGCTTCGGTGCCGAACTGCAGCAGCACCGACGCGCACATCGTGGGGCCGAACGGCACGATCGGCGGCGCGCCGGCGTACGCATACTCCTCCTCGAAGATGTAGCGCTGCACCGGCGACCAGTCGGTGCCGCCCCATTCCTTCGGCCAGGACGGCGCGAGCCAGCCCTTGTCGGCAAGGATCCGGTGCCAGCGCACCAGGTCGTCCTTCGACAGCTCGCGGTAGTTCAGCACCTTCTCGCGCAGGTCGGCGGGAATGCTGGCGTCGAGCCAGGCGCGCACCTCGTCGCGAAAGGCGAGTTCTTCGGCCGAATAGTTCAGGTCCATGCGGGGCTCCGGCGGGCAGCGGATTGCAGCCGCCAGTTTACGGCGAGTGCGCCTCGCGTTCCTTGCTGCGCGCAAGCCGGCTGCCGGGGACGGCTCACTTTCCGCCGATACGCTCCAGCTTCAGGCCCACCTTGACCACCTTGCCCGAGGCGATCTCGCGCGCGATCAGCAGCAGGCGCGAAATGGCCACCGCGTCGCCTTCGACGATGCGCGGCGCGCGCCGGCGCATCGCCTCGTCGAGCGTGAGGCCGGCAAGTTCCGGCGGCATCTCGCAGCCGTAGGCGGCGCAGACATCGGCGAACGAGGAAGCGCCCTCCAGGACGAAGTCGCCGTAGTACTTGCGCCGCGCGGCGACGTCCACGCGCGAGAACAGCTCGGACAGGTGGTCGACCTCGCTATCGGGCGCGACCAGCATCACCACGTCGGCCTGCTTCAAGGCACCGGCCCGCGGCGCGGGCAGCAGTTGCCCGGCTCGAAGCACCCCCGACCACGTTCGCGCCCTCGGTGAGCGCCATCGTGCGAAGCTCCACGCCCATCAGCGGCGATCGCTCTCCGATCGGAAATTCCAGCACCGCGAGCTCGTCGTCGGACAGCGTGGATCGGACCCGCGGCTCGTCGCGCGGCGGCAGGCCCACTCCGAAGCGGCGCGCCGCGAAGCCGACCGAGGTGCCCTGGAACAGCAACGAGGCCAGCACGACCACGAACGCCACGTTGAACAGCGTGCCCGAGCCTGGCACCCCGGCGAGCATCGGGAACATCGCCAGAACGATCGGAACCGCGCCGCGCAGGCCCATCCATCCGATGAACGCCACCTCGCGCCAGGCGAAACGGAAGGGCAGCAGGCACGCCCAGACCGCGGCCGGGCGCGCCGCGAGCATCAGGAACGCCGAGATCGCCAGCGCCGCCGGCAGGATGCCGGGGATCACCGACGGAGAAACCAGCAAGCCGAGCAGCAGGAACATGCTCGATTGCGCCAGCCAGGCCATGCCGTCCATGGCCCGCAGCAGGTTCTCCCCGGCGCGACGGGTGCGGTTGCCGATCACGAGCCCGACCAGGTAGACCGCGATGAAGCCGCTGCCGCCCAGCGCGTTCACCAGCGCGAACGCGGCGACGCCCCCGAACACAGCAACAGCGCCCCCAGCCCCTCGCCGAGCGAGGCGCGTTGCATCGCCCAGGCCAGCACGCGCCCGAGGCCGATGCCCAGGACGGTGCCCAGGCCGAACTGCAGCACGAGCTCGCCGACCATTGCCAGGCCCCTCGCTTCGCCGAGGGACATCAGCAACTCGATCAGGACCGTGACCAGCGCGATCGCCATCGGGTCGTTGACGCCCGACTCGATCTCGAGCGTGTTGGCCACCCGCTCGTTCAGCCGCGTGCCGCTCGACTTCAGCATCGCGAACACCGCCGCGGCGTCGGTCGATCCGACGATCGCCCCGAGAAGCAGGCCGAGGCGCCAGTCGATCGCAAGCACCCAGGCGGAGAACAGGCCTACCGCCAACGCGGTGAGCACCACCCCGACCGTCGCCAGCACGAGGGACGGGCGCAACGCCACCCGGAAAGTGCTGAGCTTGGTGCGCAGGCCGCCGTCGAGCAGGATGATCGCCAGCGCCAGGTTGCCGACGAAGAAGGCCGTGCTGTAGTCGTCGTACCTGATTCCGCCGATGCCGCCTTCGCCGGCCAGCATGCCGACCACCAGGAACACCAGCAGGAGCGGCACGCCCAGCCGCGACGAGAACGCGCCCAGCATGATGCCCACGAACATCAGCAGCGCGCCGATCAACAGCAGGTTGTTGACGAAAGACACGGTCCGCGAAGCTTAGCAGCACACCCCCTGGCACCCCGGCGGCCGGCGCCATGCATCCGGCAAGCCCGCCGTCAACCGCCTTTCCGGGTCAGGCGTTCATGGTGCGTGAGCGATCGGCTCATGCACGAGGTCGAAAGGACAGGACATGAACAAGCTTCTGGCGGCCCTCGTTGCGGCAGTGTTCTCGACGGGGGCGTTCGCGCAGGCAACGCCGGCCACGCCGGCCACGCGTGCCACCCCGGCGACGCCGGCCACACCCGCCACCGCAGCGACTCCGGCCACGCCGGCTGCGCCCGCGGCGCAGCAGCAGGCCCCCAGCCCAAGCAGGAGAAGGCCCAGACCCACAAGACGACGAAGTCGACCAAGACGAAGTCGACCAAGACGAAGAGCACCAAGACCGGCAAGCAGGGCAGCTGAAGAAGACTCGGCGCTACGCCATGGCGCGCGGGCCCCAGGCTCGCGCGTCGCGGCGGCTTGCTTGGTGCCGGAGGCGGGAATCGAACCCGCACGAGGTTGCCCTCACCGGATTTTGAGTCCGGCGCGTCTACCAGTTCCACCACTCCGGCCGGGGCGTCCGGGGGCGAGCCCCCGAAGCAGGCTCAGCATTATCTGTAATCGCCCGCCCGCCGGCAAACCGGCTGGCTCCGCCGCGCCATCCCCGTCGCCATCGCGCACAGCGCGAGCCATGCGAGCGCCTCGGCCAGCGCGGCAATCACGTCGCCCGGATAATGCGCGCCGAGCACGATGCGGCTGACACCGACCAGCACGACCAATGCAACCGCCACCGCCACGGCGCCGCAGCGTGCCGCACGGCGATCGAAGTGATGCAGCAGCAGCACCGCGATACTGCCGTAGAACAGCGCCGAATTGGCGACGTGGCCGCTGGGAAACGCGAAGTCGCCGGCCGCGTGGCCGAGGCCGCCGAAGTCCGGCCGCGGCCGCTCGAATGCGCGCTTGAGCAGCGCGTTCAGGACCGCGCCCGGAATCACCGACAGCAGCACGAACACCGCGCCACGCCGGTCGCGTCGCCCGATCAGCAGCAGCGCCACCAGCGCAAGCGTCGTGCCGATGATCGGCCTCGGCGCATGCAGTGCCGACACCAGCGCCATGGCCCGCATCGTCGCCGGCGCGACGAATCCGCGCAGCCAGTCCGATGCGGCGCGGTCGAACGACGACACTGGCCCGCCGAGCACGAGGTCGAGCGCGAGCGCCGCGAAGACCGCGACCGACAGCGCGAGCACGAGCGGTGCGCTCAGCCGCGCAGCACGCATTTCTCGTACAGGCCGAGCGCGCGTCCGGCCGGGTCGTATCTGGCCTTCAGCGCGGCGTATTCGTCCATCCGGTACGCGCGCGCGAATTCCTCGCGGGTGAAGAAGCTGTCGGAGTACAGCGACTTGATGCCGCCGAGCCGCATCACCTCGCGCTCGACCCGCCGCACGAAGTGCCCGGGCTCGTGTCGCACGCGGCTCTCCACCACGTCCCAGAAGCCGAAGTTCACGTAGCGCACACCGGGATCGAGCGGATACAGCGTGAAGCGCACCGACGCGTCGGCGGGTCGGATCGGGCAGATCCAGACCGGCAGGATGCCGATCTCGCGCAACAGGAAGGCGAGGAACTCGCCGGCCCGCGGCAGCGGGATATCCACGTCCTGGATCACCGACTCGGTGAAGCGGCCGCGCCACCGCGCGAGCCGCCGCGTCAGCCCCCGGCGCGCATTCCAGCGCATCACGCGAGTGTAGAAGCGCGAGTTCAGCCGCTCGCGCCCGAGCAGCCGGCGCACCAGCGGATTCTGCGCATGCAGGTTCTTCGAGCACCAGAACCAGTCGGTGTCCCAGCGCCACAGGTAGTCGTGCGCGCTCAGGTAGTCGGTCTCGCGCTCGCGCAGCGAGCGCCAGTAGATCCGCTCGAAGGTGTAGTCGCTGAGCCGGGGCGCGTCGTCGACGAAGCGCGCGACGCTGAGCACCAGGTCAGTCGCGTCGAAGACCACGCCGTCGACGAAATCGGCGTTGCCCTCGCACTGTTGCGCGAGATCGTCGAAGAAACCACGCGGACCGGCATGCCGGCGGTGCTCGACGCGCACCGCGCTTCGCACCGGCAGCGTGCGCTGGCGAAGCCGGATCGCGTAGCCGAGGGTGCCGTACGAGTTCGGGAAGCCGAAGAACAGGTCGCGGTGCTCGTTGGCCGGCGTGCAGGTCACGATGCGGCCGTCGGGAAGCAGCACGTCGAAGTCGAGCAAGGTGTCGTGCACCAGCCCGTGCCGGAACGAGGTCGCCTCGATGCCGACGCCGGCCGCCGCGCCGCCGACGGTGATCGTCTTCAGTTGCGGCACGACCGCCGGCATCACGCCGTGCGGCAGCGTGGTCGCGACCAGGTCCTCGTAGCGGGCGCAGCCCTCGACGTCGACCCAGCCGGCCGCGGTGTCGACGGTGAGCACCTGACGGAACTCGCGCAGGTCGATCCGGTGCTTCGGCGGCTCGGCGCGGTCGCGAAACAGGTTCGAGGTGCCGCGCGCAAGGCCGATCGGCGCGTCGCCCGCCGACCGGAGCGCCGCAACCAGCCGCGCCCGCCGCGCCGCGTGCGCCGCCGGCGGATCGCTTGCCTGCGTCGGCACGTCAGCCCCCGTACAGGAAGCCGCGCCCCATCGGATAGTTCGCCGACGTCACGTTGCCCTTGCCGAAGACGATCTGGAACAGGTGCGTGTAGCCCGACTGCGAGCGGAACATTTCGGCGCAGCCGATCAGGTAAGTGAGCCAGATGCGCCTGAAGCGCTCGTCGAAGCGCGCCGGATCGAGCGCGCGCATCGCGTCCCAGTTGCGCTCGAAGCGCTCGGCCCAGGCGTCGAGCGTCGGCGCGTAGTGCCGGCGCAGGTTCTCGACGTCGATCACCTCGAGCCCGCTGCGCTCCATCTCGACGATCACGTCGGCCAGGCTCGGAATCCATCCGCCCGGGAAGACATGCTTGCGGATGAACAGCTCCGTGTCGTACCGGCCGACGTGACCGATGAAATGCAGCATGCCGAGGCCGCCCGGCTTCAGGAACGCGGCGTGCGCGCGCACCACCTCCGCCAGCTGGTCACGGCCCGCATGCTCGAGCACGCCGATCGAGACCACCTTGTCGAACTGCGCGTCGACGTCGCGGAAGTCGGCCTCGCGCACCGCCAGTTGCTCCTTCAGGCCGCGGCGCGCGATTTCGTCGCGCAGCCAATCGACCTGCTCGGTGGTCGTGTTCACGCCGACGCCGGTCGCGCCGGTGGTCTCGTGCGCCCGGAACATGAAGCCGCCGAAACCGCAGCCGATGCCGACGAAGCGCTCGCCGCGCGACAGCCGGATCTTGCGGCACACGTGGTCGATCTTGTTGCGCTGCGCCTGCTCGAGCGAGAACGTGCCTTCGGGCCAGTAGCCGCAGGTGTACATCTTCAGCGGGTCGTCGAGCCAGAGCCGGTAGAACGGCTCGCCGAGCCCGTAGTGGGCGCACGCGTTGGCCTTCGCCTGCGCGGGGCTGCGGTTCGAGCGCCGCCATTCGAGGAGGTCGTTCTCGACCCTGACGGCGGGGCCCACTCGCCGGCTGATGTCGCTCGCCAGCCCCGCGGAGAACAAGGCCTGCAGGTCGCCCTCCACGTCGATGCTGCCGTCGAAGTACGCCTCGAGCAGGCCGATGTGGCCGCGCGCGAATCCGCCGAGCAGCGCGGCTTCGGAGTGGAACACGAGCGTGAAACGCGGCTCGCCGTCGCCGCTGCGCAGCCGCGAACCGTCGGGAAGCGCGACCCCGAACGGTATGTCGGCCCGCGCACCCAGCGCGTCGACGATGCCCTTGATCGAGAACAGCATGGCGGGTGACCCGTTCCGCAACGACCGATGTGCAGCTTGCCAATGACGGTGCATCCTTGCAAATCCTTCACATCCCGGAACGACGCGCCATGCGGCTGTCCGACTTCGACTTCGACCTCCCGGCCGAGCTGATCGCCCAGCATCCGGAGGCGGCGCGCAGCGCGTCGCGGCTGCTGCACGTGCGGCGCGACGAGCTGGCCGACCTGCGCTTCGACGACCTGCCGGGCCTGCTCGCTCCGGGCGAGCTGCTCGTGTTCAACGACACCCGCGTGCTGCGCGCGCGGCTGCGCGGCGCGAAGGCGAGCGGCGGGCGCGTCGAGGCGCTGATCGAACGCGTGAGCGGCGAGCACGAGGCGCTGGCGCAGCTGCGCGCGAGCAAGCCGCCGCGCCCCGGTGGCCGGCTCTCGTTCGGTTCGAGCGCGGCGACCGTGATCGAGCGCGCCGGCCAGTTCTGGCTGCTGCGCTTCGACGAACCGGTGCTGGCCGTGCTCGATCGCGACGGCGAACTGCCGCTGCCGCCCTACATCACCCACTCACCCGACGCCGAGGACGAGCGCCGCTACCAGACGGTGTACGCGCGCGCGCCCGGCTCGGTGGCGGCACCCACTGCCGGGCTGCATTTCGACGAGCCGCTGCTGCACAGGCTGCGCGAGCGCGGCGTCGAGATGGCGTTCGTGACGCTGCACGTGGGCGCCGGCACCTTCCAGCCGGTGCGGGTCGACGACCTGTCGTTGCACCGGATGCACGCCGAGCGCTACAGCGTCCCCGAGTCGACCGCCGCGGCAATCTCGGCAGCGCGCGCGGCCGGGCGGCGCATCGTCGCGGTCGGCACCACGTCGCTGCGAACGCTCGAATCGGCCGCCGACGACGAGGGGCGCGTGCGACCGGGAAGCGGCGAGACACGGCTCTTCGTCACCCCGGGCTACCGCTTTCGCGTGGTCGAGCGGCTGCTCACCAATTTCCACCTGCCCGGGCCGACGCTGCTGATGCTGGTGTCGGCGTTCGCCGGCGTCGCGCACATTCGCCGCGCCTACGCGCACGCGATCGCCGCGCGCTACCGCTTCTTCAGCTACGGCGACGCGATGCTGCTCGAGCGCGACGACGGCTGAGGCGCGGCGGCCGAACGGAAAACGAACATGCCCGGCGGGACGCGCCTCCCGCCGGGCATTGAAGACGAAGACGCGAAGTCGCAGCCGCGGCTTCGTCGAGCGTCGCTACGCGTTGAACGCCGGCCCGACCGGCTCGGACAGGATCCGCTGCACGCGCGCGCGGCTGAGCGGCACTTCCCGACGGCTGTAGACCGGATTCACCTCGACCGCACCCCGGCTCGACTGGATCAGGTACGGCTCGGTCAGCAGCGCCGACGTCGGGGTGGTGGAGCTTGCACTCGGGACCTCAGGTCCCGGGTACTCGGTTTCGACCAGGTACGTCTGCGCACTGGCAGCGCCGATCGCGCCGAATCCGAGTGCTGTCGAAACGAGAACTTTCGCGATGGCTTTCATGACCGTGCTCCTGAAAGGAATGGTCGATCGACGATCGTGCGTCGTCGACCGGCGGAATTGTGGCGACGCCGGACGACGCCACGGTCGCGCGGCGATGACGCCGCGGGATCGCCTTCATGGCATTTTGGTCACGTCGGCCACGCCGGCACCGGCACCGGCGCTGCACGGATACCGCGGCGATGCGCAGCGGCGTACGCTACGCAGGGAACGCTCCGATCGGTCGCGGACATGAGACTGAACGACCTGCTCGACCTGTATCGCAGTTACACCCCCATCGACGAGCCAGGCTCGCCGTTCTCGGTGCTGCTCGACGAGCTCGCGCGACTGCGCGCCGCGATATGGCTGCGCGGCGCACTGCGCGCCGGCGACTTCGCGCCCGACTTCGCGCTTCCCGACACGCCGCACCCGCAGCTGCGCTTGAGCGACCTGCTGCGCGACGGCCCGATCGTGCTGAAGTTCTATCGCGGCCGCTGGTGCCCGTTCTGCGCGCTCGAATTGCGCGCCCTCCAGCGGGCGTTGCGCAAGTTGCGCGCGATGGGCGCCGAGCTGGTCGCGCTGTCGCCGCAGAACGAACTCGAGACCGTCTTCAATCGCGAGCGCGACCGGCTGGAATTCCCGATGCACGCCGACCTCGGCAACGTCGTCGCGCGCCAGTTCGGCATCGTCTACGAGATCGACGGCGCGGTGCGCCGCCTGTACCAGGCGATCGGCATCGACTTGCCGGACACCCAGGCGGACGCCAGCTGGACGCTACCGCTTCCGGCCACCTACCTGATCGCACCGGACCGGCGCATCGCATGGGCCTACGTCGACCCCGACTACCTGCATCGCGCGGAGCCCGGCAAGGTGCTCGTCGAGCTGGAACGGCTGTGCAGCGGCTGAGCGCGGACTGGCCGGGGCGCGGGGGCGGCCGAGTGCTGCGCGCGCCGCCTGCGCCACCCGCACTGCGCGCTCAGAGCCTGTGAATGAATCCGGCGCGCCCGAGCGGCTGACCCGAACAGCGTCAATCGAGGCGCAAAGCGCAGCCGTAGCACGGGCTACGGCGAGCATTTGCAACGAAGAGTGGCGCCGTTCGGGACGGACGAGCGGGCGTGACGGATTCTTTCACAGGCTCTCAGGCGTCGCCGAGCTCGCCGGCCACTGCGCTGCGGTAGCCGATGCCGCGCACTGTCAGGATGTAGCGCGGGTTCGCCGGGTCGGGCTCGATGCGGTGGCGCAGCCGGGTGACGTGCGTATTGACGTTGTCCTCGTAGGCGCTCAGGCGCGTGTGCCAGACAGCCTGGAGCAGTTGCGCACGCGAGAACACACGCCCGGGCGCGCCGATCAGCAACGCGAGCAGGTCGAACTCGCGCGCGCTCAACGCCACTTCGACGCCGTCGCGCCAGACGCGCCTGCCGTGCAGGTCCACTTCGAGTGCTCCGAGCGACTGCCGCACCGGGCCGTCCGCGGGCGGGCCGCCCGGGCGTGCGCCCGACAGCCGCTCGACGCTGCGCAACAACGCCTTGACGCGCGTGCGCAGTTCGATCAGCGACACCGGCTTGCAGGCGTAGTCGTCGGCGCCGAGGTCGAGCCCCAGCACCCGGTCGATCTCGGTGCCGCGCGCGCTCACCATCAGCACCGGCGTGTCCACGCGCCTCAGGCGCAACTGGCGCAGCACCTCGAGCCCGTGCATGCCCGGCAGCAGCACGTCGAGAAGGATCAATCGGTAGACGCCGTCGGTGGCGCGCTGCAGCGCCTCGCGTCCGTCGCAGACGCGCTCGAACGACAGGCCGTCGTCGTACAACACGGCGCCGATCTGCTCGGCCGTGTCGACATCGTCTTCGACGATCAGGACTCTCGCGTCCATGATCGGCGATGTTACTGCAGTCCTCGCGCGATGGGGGCCCGCGCAAGCGATAATCTCGCGATGCTCGAATTCGAACTGCTGGCCCGCGACGGCCAGGCGCGGCGCGGCCGCCTGCGCGTGACGCACGGCACGATCGAAACCCCCGTGTTCATGCCGGTGGGCACCTACGGCGCGGTCAAGGCGATGTCGCCGCGCGAACTCGAGGAGATCGGCGCGCAAATCATCCTTGGCAACACATTTCACCTGTGGCTTCGCCCAGGGGTCCACATCCTGCGCAAGTTCGGCGGACTGCACCGCTTCAATGGCTGGCCGCACCCGATCCTCACCGACTCGGGCGGCTTCCAGGTCTGGAGCCTCGGCCAGTTGCGCAAGATCTCCGAGGAAGGCGTGCGCTTCGCGTCGCCGATCGACGGCGACCGGCTGTTCCTCACGCCCGAGGTGTCGATGCAGATCCAGCACGCGCTCGACGCCGACATCGCGATGATCTTCGATGAATGCACGCCCTGGGAGACCGCGGGCCGCCCGACCAGTCTCGACGAGGCGGCGCACTCGATGCGGCTGAGCCTGCGCTGGTCGCGCCGTTCGCGCGACGAGTTCGACCGCCTCGGCAACGCCAACGCGCTGTTCGGCATCGTGCAGGGCGGCATGTACGAGGCGCTGCGCGACGAGTCGCTCGCCGGGCTCGCGCAGGTCGGCTTCGACGGCTACGCGATCGGCGGCCTGTCGGTGGGCGAGCCGAAGGAGGACATGATGCGCGTGCTCGGCCACACCGCGCCGCGCCTGCCCGCGTCGAAGCCGCGCTACCTGATGGGCGTGGGCACGCCCGAAGACCTGGTGGCCGGCGTGGCCGCCGGCATCGACATGTTCGACTGCGTGCTGCCGACGCGCAACGCCCGCAACGGCTGGCTGTTCACGCGCTACGGCGACCTCAAGCTGCGCAACGCCCGCTATCGCGACGACGAGCGTCCGCCCGAGCCGGGCTGCGGCTGCTACGCGTGTCGCCACTTCTCGCGGGCCTACCTGCACCACCTGCAGAGGGTCAACGAGATCCTCGGCGCCCGGCTGGCCACGATCCACAACCTGCATTTCTACCTGTCGCTGATGCGCGAGATGCGCGACGCGATCGCCGCGGGCGAGTTCGAAGCCTTCGCGCGCCGCTTCGCCGCCGACCGCGCGCGCGGGATCGAATAGGGCCGCGGACATCGCGGCGGGTGGCGCCCCGAGCGGGCGCGATTGCCGGGCGGCGCCCCGGGGCGGACACGGTTGCTATAATCTCCGGTCGCTTACGGGAGACCCCCCAGTGTTCATTTCCAGCGCATACGCCCAGGCCGCGGGCGGTTCGAGCGAGCAGCAGATCATCGGCTTCCTGCCGATCATCCTGATGTTCGTCGTGCTGTACTTCCTGATGATCCGCCCGCAGATGAAGCGCGCCAAGGAGCACAAGACGATGCTCGAGGCGCTGAAGAAGGGCGACGAGGTGGTCACGTCGGGCGGCCTGGCCGGCCGGGTGACGAAGGTCGGCGAGAGCTACGTCACGCTCGAAGTGGCGCGCGCGCCCGAGGGCAAGAGCGGCGAGGCCGCGATCGAGATGATCTTCCAGAAGTCGGCGGTGCAGACGCTGCTGCCCAACGGCACGCTCAAGTCGATCTGAGCGGGCGCAGGCCCATCGAGCCAGGCAGCCGAATGAACCGTTACCCGGCCTGGAAATACGCGATCGTCGCGCTGTCGCTGGTCTTCGGCCTGCTCTACACGCTGCCGAACTTCTTCGGCGAGGCGCCGGCAGTCCAGGTCTCCAGCGGCAAGGCGACGCTGAAAGTCGAGGCGTCGATGCTCGGGCGCGTCGAGTCGGTGCTCGAGGGCGCCGGCATCGAGAACACCGGCCTGTTCTTCGACGGCAACTCGGTCAAGGCGCGCTTTCGCGACACCGACACGCAGTTGCGCGCGAAGGACGCGATCGCCGAGGGCGCTGAACCCCGATCCGGCCGACCCCAGCTGGATCGTCGCGCTGAACCTGCTGTCGAACTCGCCGAACTGGCTCACCAGCCTGCACGCGCTGCCGATGTACCTCGGGCTCGACCTGCGCGGCGGCGTGCATTTCCTGCTTCAGGTCGACATGAAGCAGGCGCTGTCCAAGCGCATCGACGGCACCGTCGGAGACCTGCGCACGCTGATGCGCGACCGCAACCTGCGCCACTCCGGCATCGCGCGCGCCGCGGACGCGATCGAGATCCGCTTCCGCGACGCCGCCACGCTCGAAAAGGCCCGCGCGGCCATTACCGACGCGCTGCCCGACCTCGCGGTGGCCGAGGCGGCCGGCAGTGCCGAGCCGAAGCTCGTCGCCACCTTCCGCCCGCAGGCCGCGCAGCGCATCCAGGAAAACGCGCTGCGCCAGAACATCACCACGCTGAGCAACCGCATCAACGAGCTCGGCGTGGCCGAGCCGGTCATCCAGCAGCAGGGGCTCGACCGCGTCGTCGTGCAGCTGCCCGGCGTACAGGACACCGCCAAGGCCAAGGACATCCTCGGGCGCACCGCCACGCTCGAGGTGCGGATGGTCTGCGAGTCGCCCGACGAGCTCGCCGCGCTGGCCGCGGGCACGGTGCCCTTCGGCTGCGAGCGCTACACCGAGCGCGACGGCCAGCCGATCCTGGTACGCAAGCAGGTCATCCTCACCGGCGAGAACCTCAACGACGCGCAGGCCGGCTTCGACTCGCAGACGCAGGAAGCCGCGGTGCACCTGAACCTCGACGCCAAGGGCGCGCGCATCTTCCGCGACGTCACGCGCGAAAACGTCGGCAAGCGCATGGCGATCCTGCTGATCGAGCGCGGCAAGGGCGAAGTGGTCACCGCGCCGGTGATCCGCACCGAGATCGGCGGCGGGCGGGTGCAGATCTCGGGGCGCATGACCACGCAGGAGGCCAACGACACGGCGCTGCTGCTGCGCGCAGGCTCGCTGGCCGCGCCGATGGAGATCATCGAGGAGCGCACCATCGGCCCGAGCCTGGGCGCCGACAACATCGCGAAGGGCTTCCACTCCACCCTGTGGGGCTTCCTCGCGGTCGTGGCCTTCATGAGCCTGTACTACAGGCTGTTCGGCGTGATCTCGTCGATCGCGCTGGGCGTCAACCTGCTGCTGCTCATCGCGTTGCTGTCGCTGCTGCAGGCCACGCTCACGCTGCCCGGCATCGCGGCGATCGCGCTCACGCTCGGCATGGCGATCGACGCCAACGTGCTGATCAACGAGCGCGTGCGCGAAGAGCTGCGCAACGGCGCCACGCCGCAGGCGGCGATCGCCGGCGGCTACCAGCACGCCTGGGCCACCATCCTCGATTCCAACGTCACCTCGCTGATCGCCGGCGTGGCACTGCTGCTGTTCGGGTCGGGCCCGGTGCGCGGCTTCGCGGTCGTCCACGTGCTGGGGCTGCTCACGTCGATGTTCTCGGCGGTGTTCTTCTCGCGCGGGCTGGTCAATCTCTGGTACGGCCGACAGCGCAAGCTCACGAAAATCTCGATCGGGCAGGTCTGGAAGCCCGACACCGCGGCCTGACGGGCGCACACAGGGCAACCGGCCATGGAATTCTTCCGGATCCACCGCGACATCCCGTTCATGCGCCACGCGCTGGTGCTGAACGCGATCTCGGTCGTCACCTTCCTGCTGGCGGTCTTTTTCCTCGCCACGCGCGGGCTGCACCTGTCGATCGAGTTCACCGGAGGCACGGTGATCGAGGTGAACTACGCGCAAAGCGCCGACCTCGAAAAGGTCCGCGCCGCCGTCGGCACGCTCGGCTATCCCGATGCTCAGGTCCAGAACTTCGGCACCTCGCACGACGTGATGATCCGGCTGCCGCTGCGCGAGGCGGCCGGCCAGACCTCGGCCGCGCAGAGCGAGCACGTGATGGCGGCGCTGAAGGCGGCCGACGCGAGCGCCTCGCTCAGGCGCGTCGAGTTCGTCGGCCCGCAGGTGGGCAAGGAGCTGTTCACCGACGGCGCGATGGCGCTGCTGTTCGTGATCGTCGGCATCATCGTCTACCTGGCGATCCGCTTCGAATGGAAGTTCGCGGTGGCCGCGATCATCGCCAACCTGCACGACGTGGTGATCATCCTCGGCTTCTTCGCGGCGTTCCAGTGGGAGTTCTCGCTGTCGGTGCTCGCGGCGGTGCTCGCGGTACTCGGCTATTCGGTCAACGAATCGGTGGTCATCTTCGACCGCATCCGCGAGTACTTCCGCAAGATCCGCAAGGCCAGCACGCGCGAGATCATCGACAAGGCGATCACCAGCACGATCTCGCGCACGATCATCACGCACGGCTCCACGCAGGTCATGGTGCTGTCGATGCTGCTGTTCGGCGGCCCGACGCTGCACTACTTCGCGGTCGCGCTCACGATCGGCATCCTGTTCGGCATCTACTCGTCGGTGTTCGTCGCGGCGGCGATCGCCATGTGGCTGGGCGTCAAGCGCGAAGACCTCGTCAAGCCGACGAAGAAGAAGGACGAGGGGCAGCCCGAGCTTCCCTGAGGCGCCGTGGACGACTCGCGAGCACGCAAGGTCCGCGTCTGGGACCTCCCGACCCGCCTGTTCCACTGGGCACTGGCGGCCTGCATCGCCGGATCGCTGGTCTCGGTGAACCTCGGCGGCAACGCGGTCGGCTGGCACTTCCGCTTCGGCTACGCGATCCTCGCGCTGCTGCTGTTTCGCCTGCTGTGGGGCTTTGCCGGCCCGCGCTACGCGCGCTTCGCGAGCTTCCCGCCGAATCCGGCGGCCGCGTTGCGCTACCTGCGCGGCGAGCGCAGCGCCTCGCCCGGCCACAACCCGCTGGGCGCGCTGTCGGTCTACGCGATGCTCGCCGCGCTGGCGCTGCAGGTGGGCACCGGCCTGTTCGCCACCGACGACATCATGTGGGACGGGCCGCTGAAGCACCTGGTCTCGAACGCCGCCAGCGCGACGCTCACCCGCGTGCACAAGATCAACCGCTTCGTCGTCATCGCGCTGGTCGCGCTGCATCTGGCGGCGATCGCCTGGTACTCGCTCGCGCGCAAGGAACGCCTCGTGCGCCCGATGATCGACGGCGACAAGGCGCTCGGCGACGCCGCCGGCCGCGGCCAGGCGGCGCCGGCGGCCGCCGACGGCGTGCGCGAGCGCATCGGCGCGCTCGCGCTGCTCGGGGCCTGCGCCACCGCCGCCTGGGCGATCGTCACCCGGCTGGCCTGAGCGCGGCCGGCTCCGGGCCGCGCACGATGCGCCGCCGCCCCCCGCGGCTACATGTTGCGGTACTTCTCGTGACAGGCCTTGCAGGCGGCGCCGGTGGCGCCGACCTGCTTGCGCATCGCGTCGAGGTTGCCGGCCGCCTCCGTCAGCTTCCCGGTCTCGCCGTTCAGCCGTTCGGCCAGCGAGCGCACGTCGGCCAGGTTGGCGAACAGCTCGGGCTTCGCGCCAGTCTTGCCCTGGTCGGAGCCGGGCACGAAGGCCTCCCAGGGCAGCTTGGCGATCGTGTCGATGATGCGCGCCGAGCTCTGCGCCGCCGCCGCGTCGTAGGGCCGCTCGCCCTTGGCCATTGCCGCGAGCCGCCCCATGTGGTTGCCCATCACGGTGAACGCCGACTGGCGATACTTGATCGCGTCCTCGGGCTTGGCGAACTGCGCCATCGCCGGCGCGGCGAGCAGCGTGCCGAAGACGAGCGCCGCGGCGCCCGGGCAGGTTCCGGTTCTTGCGATCATGGGCAGGTTTCCTCTTGCGTGAATGGCGGACGCCCGATGCGCCCGGCCGGGAATGCCGCTGCCGAACCCATCCGGCTCAGACCCGGCGCGCCAGCGTGGCCGCCTTGCCGGTGTAGCCGGCCGGCGTCAGCGCCTTCAGGCGTGCCTTCGCGTCGTCGGGGATCGGCAACTGCTCGACGAACGCCGCCAGCGCCTCGGGCGTGATCGCCTTGCCGCGGGTGAGCGCCTTCAGCTGTTCGTAAGGGTTCTCGACGCCGTAGCGGCGCATGACCGTCTGGATCGGCTCGGCCAGCACTTCCCAGCTGGCGTCGAGGTCGGCGGCCAGCCGCCCGGCGTTCAGTTCGAGCTTGCCGAGGCCGCGCGCGCAGGCGTCCCAGGCAAGCAGCGAGTGGCCGAAGGCCACGCCGACGTTGCGCAGCACGGTGGAATCGGTGAGGTCGCGCTGCCAGCGCGACACCGGCAGCTTCTCGGACAGGTGGCGCAGCAGCGCGTTGGCCAGCCCCGCGTTGCCCTCGGAGTTCTCGAAGTCGATCGGGTTGACCTTGTGCGGCATCGTGGAGGAGCCGATCTCGCCTTCCTTCAGCTTCTGGCGGAAATAACCCAGCGAGATGTAGCCCCAGACGTCGCGGTCGAGGTCGAGCAGGATCGTGTTCAGCCGCGCAAGCGCGTCGAACACCTCGGCCATCCAGTCGTGCGGCTCGATCTGGATCGTGTACGGATTGAAGACCAGGCCCAGCGACTCGACCACGCGGCGCGAGAACGCCTCCCAGTCGATCTCCGGACACGCCGACAGGTGCGCGTTGTAGTTGCCGACCGCGCCGTTCATCTTCGCGAGCGGCTCGACCGCGGCGAAGCGGTCGCGCGCCCGCTCGAGCCGCGCGACCACGTTGGCGAATTCCTTGCCGAGCGTGGTGGGCGAGGCGGGCTGGCCGTGCGTGCGCGACAGCATCGGCACCTCGGCATGGCGATGCGCCAGCTCGCGCAGCGTGTCGATCACCGCCCCGACGGCCGGCAGCAGCACGTCGCGTCGCGCGGCCTGCAGCATCAGCGCGTGCGAGGTGTTGTTGATGTCCTCGGAGGTGCAGGCGAAGTGGATGAACTCGCTCGCGCGCACCAGTTCGGGCACGTCGCTCACCGATTCCTTCAGGAAATACTCGACCGCCTTCACGTCGTGGTTGGTGACGCGCTCGATCTCCTTGATGCGCGCGGCCTGCGCGACGCCGAAATCGTCGGCCAGCGCGCGCAGCCGCTCGCGCGCGCCTTCGGAGAACGGCGGCAACTCGGGCAGCCCGGCATCGGACAGTGCCGCCAGCCACGCGACCTCGACCCGGACCCGATACCGCATGAAGCCGGCTTCGGAGAGCAGCGCGCGCAGCGGCGCCAGCCGCGCGGCGTAACGGCCGTCGAGCGGCGACAGCGCGGTGAGTTCGAACGACGGAAGTCGGGCTTCGGACATGCGGCCAATCGTAGCATCAGGGGCCGCGGAACGCGCCGGGCCCTTTGCTATACTGGATCGAAACAGCCCGGCGGGGCCAGATGAAGCTGATCGGTTCGAACACGAGCCCCTACGTGCGCAAGGTGCGCATCGTGATGGCGGAAAAGAAGATCGACTACCAGTACGAACTGGACGACGCCTTCTCGCCCGACTCGACGATCACCCGGTCCAATCCGCTCGGCAAGGTGCCATGCCTGATCATGGACGACGGCGGCGCGGTGTTCGATTCGCGGGTCATCGTCGAATACCTCGACAACCTCACGCCGGTGCACCGTCTGGTGCCGCCCAACGGACGCTCGCGGGTCGAGGTGAAAACCCGGGAGGCGCTCGGCGACGGCCTGCTCGACGCCGCGGTGCTGGTGCGCATGGAGCAGACGCAGCGCACCGACGCGCAGCGCAGCCCGTCCTGGATCGCACGTCAGATGGGGAAGATCGAATCGGCGCTGCAGGCGATGTCCACCGGCCTGGGCGACAAGCCGTGGTGCGCCGACGGCAAGTATTCGCTGGCCGACATCGCGGTGGGCTGCGCGCTCGGCTACCTCGACTTCCGCTTCCCGCAACTCGGATGGCGCGCCCAGTTCTCCAACCTCGCCCGCCACGCCGACAAGCTGTTCGCCCGCCGGAGCTTCGTCGACACCCTCCCCCACTGAGAGCCTGTCCCCTTCCCCCTTCTCCCTTCTCAGAGCGCGCGCAGCGCGCTCCACGAAGTGGACAGCGTCGCGTCGATCAGCCCGTCCAGATAGCGATCGAGCTCCAGCCTGATCCGCGTCGCGTCGATCGCGTTCGCATACACCGCCGAGTCGTCGGGTGCGCTCACCAGCAGGATGCCCAGCGGATACGCGGCGGTCGGCCCGGGCAGCGTGAGCACGCCGTGGCTGCGCACGCGCAGCCACGCGAGGTCGCCGCCGGCGAAGCGCGCATCGGCCAGGTCGAAATCGATCTCGACCGTGTCGTCGGCCGAGCCGTCGACCAGACGCAGCGCCAGCGTCTCGATCGACTGGCGCGGCCGCGTCGCGCCCGAAACCACCGGGTCGATTGCCAGCGCGGCGCTGTCGAATCGGATCACGGCGTTCAGCGCGTCGAACCGCTGTCCGTCGAGCACCGCCCGCCCCGACACGGTTCGCCCCTGTGCCGGCAGCGCGACGGTCTCGGTGCGCCAGGCCGAATAGTCGATCGACACGCGCGCCCCCCAGATTGCGCTTTCGAGCCCGGATAGCCGGTGGCCGAGTTCACGGTGATCGTCAGCGCGCCGTCGAAGCGCACGCCGCCGAAGCGGCAGCCTGCGGCGTCGAGTGCGATCGTGTCGCCCGCCGAGAATACGACGCTGTTGGCGAACTCCGCGCGCACCTGCACCGAACCGGAATCGCAGCCGAGCGTCTGCTGCGACGAGAAGCGCCTGCCCGCGACCGACAACGCATTGGCCCGAAGCGGCGCCACGATCTCGATCCAGTCGAAGCTGCCGGGCGCCAGCGCGCGGCGCGGCCGCTCGCCCGAGGTCAGGCGCAGCGGGTCGTCGGCGATGCCGATCGTCGGTCCGGCCAGCGCGAGCACCGTATCGAAGCCGGCGGCGGCCGCGACGGCCGCGTTGCCGGTGTCGATCATCGCGTCCTCGCCCACGCCGATGCCGATCGACACGCTGCAGGCGGCCAGCCACAGCGACAGCGCCGCGGCGCCGACACGCGGGGCGCGACGGGCCACAGCGCGACCAGCCGGCGCCCGCTTCGTGTCCGCGCTCACAGCGCGCCCTCGATGATGCCGCCGCCCAGGCACACCTCGCCACGGTAGAGCACCGCGCTCTGGCCGGGCGTCACCGCCCACTGCGGCTCGTCGAAATCGAGCTCGAAGGCCGCTTCGCCAGTCGGGCGCAGCGCGCAGTGCGCGTCGCGCTGGCGATAGCGGGTCTTCGCGCCCAGTTGTCCGTCGTCGCGCGGCGCCGCCCCGGCGATCCAGTGCGCCTGTCCGGCGACGAGGCCGCGCGACAACAGCAACGGGTGGCCGTGGCCCTGCACCACCGTCAGCGCGTTGCGAGCGGGATCCTTGCGCGCGACGAACCACGGCTCGCCGCTGCCGCCGCGCGTGCCCCCGATACCGATGCCCTTGCGCTGGCCGAGCGTGTAGAAGGCGAGCCCGATGTGCTCGCCGATCACTTCGCCGTCCGCGGTCTCGATCGGCCCGGGCTGCGTCGGCAGGTAGCGGTTCAGGAATTCGCGGAACGGCCGCTCGCCGATGAAGCAGATGCCGGTGGAGTCTTTCTTCGCGGCGTTCGCCAGGCCGATGCGGCGCGCGATCTCGCGCACCTCGCGCTTGTGCAGGTGCCCGACCGGGAAGATCGTGCGCGCCAGCTGAGACTGGTTCAGCCGGTGCAGGAAGTAGGTCTGGTCCTTGTCGGGGTCGACGCCGCGCAGCAGCTCGAAACGCCCGGCCGCGTCGCCGGCGCCACGCCGCAGCCGCGCGTAGTGGCCGGTGGCGATGCGCGTCGCGCCGAGCGCCATCGCGTGGTCGAGGAAGGCCTTGAACTTGATCTCGGCGTTGCACAGCACGTCCGGATTCGGCGTGCGCCCGGCCGAGTACTCCCGCAGGAACTCGGCGAACACGCGGTCGCGGTACTCGGCCGAGAAGTTCACCGCCTCGAAGTCCACGCCGATCACGTCGGCGGCGCTGGCGGCGTCGATCAGGTCCTGGCGCGACGAGCAATACTCGGCGTCGTCGTCGTCCTCCCAGTTCTTCATGAACAGGCCGACGACCTCGAAGCCGCGCTGCGCGAGCAGCCAGGCGGCGACCGACGAGTCGACCCCGCCCGACATGCCGATCACGACGCGCTCGCCGGCGCCGTCGAGCGCAAGCGTCGCGGCAGCCGGATCGATGGTCGGGGCGGCGGCTTCAGTCATTCGGGTGCAGGCAGCTCGGGTGGGTGTGGATCAGGTCGAGCGCGAAGCGCTTGCCGGCCAGGTAGTCGTCGATCGTGCGCATCACCAGCGGGCTGCGGTGCCGGTCGCGGCAGGCGCGCACCTCGGCGGCGTCGAGCCAGAGCGTGCGCACGATGCCGTGGTCGAGCGCCCGCCCGGCCTGCTGCGACAGGGCCCGGCAGGCGAAGGCGAAACGCAGCCAGGTCACGTCGGTGCCGCTGCCCTCGTGCCGGTAGCGCGCCATGTAGATGCCCACGCCGGCCAGCGGTTCGACCTCCCGGGCGGTTTCCTCCAGTGCCTCGCGCGCCACCGCCTGCAGCAGCGACTCGCCGGGGTCGAGGTGGCCGGCCGGCTGATTGATGCGCACCCCGTCGCGCGTGAGCTCCTCGACCATCAGGAAGCGGCCGTCGCGCTCGACGACCGCGGCGACGGTGGCATTCGGCTTCCAGGGGCTCATCGACCGGGGGCATGCTTGGGCGCTACCGTGATGATAGCCCGGCCGCCCTCGCCCGCTGTTACCCGCCGTCCCCGCTGTCGGCCGCCTGCCGCTGTCGGTACAATCGCGCCTTCGTGACCCCATCCGATACGAGGACCTGCGCATGCGCATCGGTGTACCTGCGGAGACCCGTCCGGGCGAGACCCGGGTCGCCGCGACGGCGGAAACCGTCAAGAAGCTCGCGGCAGCCGGCCACCAGCTCGTCGTCGAGGCGGGCGCCGGGCTGGCCGCCAGCCAGACCGACGACGCCTACGCGGCAGCCGGCGCGTCGATCGGCACCGCCGCCGACGCGCTGGGTGCCGACACGGTGCTCAAGGTGCGCGCCCCGTCGCCCGCCGAGCTCGGCTCGATGCGCCGCGGCGCGGTGCTGGTGGGCATGCTCGACCCGTTCGACCGCGAAGGCCTGCAGCGGCTCACCGACGCCGGGCTGACCGCCTTCGCGCTCGAAGCGGCGCCGCGCACGACCCGCGCGCAGAGCATGGACGTGCTGTCCTCGCAGGCCAACATCGCCGGCTACAAGGCGGTGATGATGGCCGCCAACGCCTACCAGCGCTTCTTCCCGATGCTGATGACCGCGGCCGGCACCGTCAAGGCGGCGCGCGTCGTCATTCTCGGGGCCGGCGTCGCCGGCCTGCAGGCGATCGCCACCGCCAAGCGCCTCGGCGCAGTGATCGAGGCCTCCGACGTGCGCCCGGCGGTGAAGGAGCAGATCGAGTCGCTCGGCGCGAAGTTCATCGACGTGCCGTTCGAGACCGACGAGGAGCGCGAGATCGCGCAGGGCGTGGGCGGCTATGCGCGGCCGATGCCCGAGAGCTGGATGAAGCGCCAGGCGGCGGCAGTGGCCGAGCGCATCCGCCAGGCCGACGTGGTGATCACCACCGCGCTGATCCCGGGCCGGCGCGCGCCGGTGCTGGTCACCGAGGAGATGGTGAAGTCGATGAAGCCGGGGTCGGTGATCGTCGACCTCGCCGTCGAGCAGGGCGGCAACTGCCCGCTCTCGGAGGCCGGCAAGACGGTGGTCAAGCACGGCGTGACGCTGGTCGGCGAGACCAACCTGCCGGCGAGAGTGGGTGCGGACGCGTCGGCGCTCTATGCGCGCAACGTGCTCGACTTCCTCAAGCTGATCGTCGGCAAGGACGGCGCGCTCGCGATCGACCCCGAAGACGACATCGTCAAGGCCTGCCTGATGTGCCGCGACGGACAGCTGCTGCGCGCCTGAGCCGGGCGCGCGGCCCATCATCGACATCCACATATCAGCAGGCGAGCCCGGCGCCGGAGCAGCGACATGGAAGCGATTTCACCGACCATCATCAACCTGATCATCTTCGTGCTGGCCATCTACGTCGGCTACCACGTGGTCTGGAACGTCACCCCGGCGCTGCACACGCCGCTGATGGCGGTCACCAACGCGATCTCGGCGATCGTGATCGTCGGCGCGATGCTCGCCGCGGCGCTCACCGAGACGCCGCTGGGCAAGTTCATGGGCGTGGCCGCGGTGGCGCTGGCGGCGGTCAACGTATTCGGCGGCTTCCTGGTCACCCGCCGCATGCTCGAGATGTTCAGGAAGAAGGAGCCGAAGGCGAAGGCGGAGGCGCGATCGTGAGCCGCAACGGCTTCATCGTCCTGCTGCTGCTGACGGTTGCGGCGATCGGCATCGGCGCGAGCATCGCCGAGCGCTTCGCCGAGCCGGGTATCGGCCGCACGCTGATCGTCGCGATCTTCGCCGCGCTGACGGTGTTCCCGGCGGCGAAATTCGCCGAGCACCGCGGCTGGATCAAGGGTGAACTCGATTTTTCGAAGCTGGGCAGCCGCCGCGGCGGCGCCACGGAAGAGCGCGGAGACGCCAAATGAGTCTGAGCCTGAACGTCGTCGTCCTGCTGTACCTGGTCGCGTCGGTCTTCTTCATCCAGGCGCTGAAGGGCCTGTCGCACCCGACCACCTCGCGGATCGGCAACACCTTCGGCATGGTCGGCATGGCGATCGCGGTCGTCACCACGATCGCGCTGATCGTGAAGCTCACCGGCGGCGAAGGCGCGCTCGGGCTGGGCTGGGTCGCGCTGGGCGTGGCGGTGGGCGGCACCGCCGGCACGATCATGGCCAGGCGGGTCGAGATGACCAAGATGCCCGAGCTGGTCGCGTTCATGCACTCGATGATC
Source organism: Burkholderiaceae bacterium (assembly GCA_027493945.1). Taxonomy (GTDB): domain Bacteria; phylum Pseudomonadota; class Gammaproteobacteria; order Burkholderiales; family Burkholderiaceae_E; genus Zeimonas. The sequence goes on from JAOSJU010000001.1 coordinate 3,326,403, forward strand.
GGCCTGGCGGCGGTGTTCATCGCGATCGCGGCGGTGGCCGAACCGTGGGCGTTCAACATCGTCGAGCACGGCCAGCCGATCCCGATGGGCAACCGGCTCGAACTGTTCATCGGCACCTTCGTCGGCGCGATCACCTTCTCGGGCTCGGTGATCGCCTTCGGCAAGCTGTCGGGCAAGTACAAGTTCAGGCTGTTCCAGGGCGCGCCGGTGGTGTTCGCCGGCCAGCACCTGCTGAACCTGGTGCTCGCGCTCGCGATGCTCGGCTTCGGGCTGTGGTTCTTCCTCACGCAGCAGTGGACGCCGTTCTGGATCATGACGATCCTCGCGTTCGTGCTCGGCGTGCTGATCATCATCCCGATCGGCGGCGCCGACATGCCGGTGGTGGTGTCGATGCTGAACAGCTACTCGGGCTGGGCGGCCGCCGGCATCGGCTTTTCGCTGAACAACAGCATGCTGATCATCGCCGGCTCGCTGGTCGGATCGTCGGGCGCGATCCTGTCGTACATCATGTGCAAGGCGATGAACCGCTCGTTCTTCAACGTGCTCCTGGGCGGCTTCGGCGGCGAGACCGCTGCCGCGGCTGGCGGCGGCGCGAAGGAACAGCGGCCGGTGAAGTCGGGCTCGGCCGACGACGCGGCCTTCCTGCTCACCAACGCCGACAGCGTGATCATCGTCCCCGGCTACGGCCTGGCGGTGGCCCGCGCGCAGCACCCGCTGAAGGAACTCGCCGACAAGCTGATCGAGCGTGGCGTCAGCGTGAAATTCGCGATCCACCCGGTGGCCGGGCGCATGCCGGGCCACATGAACGTGCTGCTCGCCGAGGCCGAGGTGCCCTACGACCAGGTCTTCGAGATGGAAGACATCAACTCCGAGTTCGGCGACACCGACGTGGTGCTGGTGCTGGGCGCCAACGACGTGGTCAACCCGGCCGCGAAAGACCCGAAGTCGCCGATCGCCGGCATGCCGATCCTCGAGGCCTACAAGGCGCGCCAGGTCATCGTGAACAAGCGCTCGATGGCCTCGGGCTACGCGGGGCTCGACAACGAGCTGTTCTACATGGACCGCACCATGATGGTGTTCGGCGACGCGAAGAAGGTCGTCGAGGACATGGCGAAGGCGAGCGAATAGGGGCGTGAGTCAGTAATTTGCACACAAAAGCATTCGAACCTCGCCAGATGTACTTCTCGGTGAGCGCGAAGAAGCAGCGACCGATCTGGCAGAACTCATCGCGTTGCGGATCATGCGGTTCGCATCCACGAACAAGAACCCCCGACCCCACGCTGCTATAGTGAGTTCCGAAGTGGGTATCGCGTTCAGCAGAGGAGAGGCCATGAGTGAGAAGCGGCCGACATTGGCCTTTATCGGAGGCACCGGGGACCTTGGATCGGGACTTGCGTGGCGATTCGCCCGGGTCGGGTTCCCGATTGTGATCGGTTCGCGCTTGGCTGATCGCGCCATCAAGGCGGCGGAGAGCTTGTCTGCGACTTTCGCTCGCGGCTTTGCGGGAATGGCGAACATCGAAGCAGCGCGGGCAGGCGACATCGTCTTTATGTCGGTACCGTTCGAGAATCACCGGACAACACTCGAGTCGATCGGCTCCGAAGTTCGCGGCAAGATTTTCGTGGACACGACTGTGCCGCTGGTGCCACCGAAAGTCATGCGGGTTCAGCTTCCTGCCGAGGGCTGTGTTGGGAAGCGGACCCAGAACCTGCTGGGCGCGGAGGTCCGGGTTGTTTCCGCCTTTCAGAACGTTGCTGCAGCCCATCTCAAGAGCGAAGCGGAAACCTTGCCGGGGTGCGATGTCCCGGTGTCAGGCGACGACGCGGACGCTCGGGAGGTGGTCGTACGGCTGGCAGAGGAAATCGGATTCAAGGCCTGGCACGCCGGGCCGATCGACAACGCTGCTGTCGCAGAAGCTCTGACGTCGGTCTTGATCTTCATGAACAAGCGCTACGGCATTGCCGGCGCGGGCATCAAAATCGGCGGCACGCCGACGAAGATCTGAACGGAAGCGGATCTCTGTACGAGATGGAACGGATATTCGGCCCTCGCACGTACGCCTGCCCGGCGTCGCTCGCGTCCAAGACTTCGCATCCAGCCGCCGCTCGTCGCAAACCGTCCGGAAATCGCGATCGGGGTGATGCGCGCGGCCGCCGAACTTGGCATGCGCACGGTGGCGGTGTATCCGCACGAAGACCGCTTCTCGCTACACCGCTTTAAGGCCGACGAGCGCTATCGCGTTGGAGAGGCGCGCAAGCCGCTGCAGGCGTACCTCGACATCGACGAAACCCTGCACATCGCACGACAGGCGCGCGTTGACGCGATCCGCCCGCGCTAGTTCTTTCTCTCGGAGAATCCCGAGTTCTCACGCGCCTGCCGTCGTTTAGGTCTGCAATTCGTCGAACCTTCGCCCGAATTGATGGCAATAATGGGCAACAAGCTTGCTGCGTGCGAGGCTACGCAGGCCGTCGGCGTTCCCGTGATGTCGGCCACAGGTCCATTGCCGAAGGATGCGCAGCGCGCACGCAAAATCGCAGAAGCGATCGGCTATCCGCTGATGCTCCAGGCCAGCTGGGGCGGCGGCGGGACCGACATGCGCACCATCGAATCGTGCGCCGACCTCGATGCGCAGATCGCCGCAGCACGGCACGAGGGGGAAGGCTGCCTTCGAGAACGACGAGGTCTACCTCGAAGAGCTGGTACCAAGTGCGCGCCATTTTGACGTGCAGGTAATCGGTGAACTGAACGGCAACCTCGTTTACTTGTGCGAGCGCGACTCCTCGGTGCGACGGCGCAACCAGAAGGTTGTCGAGCGTGCGCCCGCGCATCACCTTGCCGATCGCGCCCGCACCGAGTTGTACGATGCGATGCTACGGCTGATGCGCAGCGTCGGCTACACGCATGCGGGCACGGCCGAGTTCCTGCGACGCTGACATCGAGCGGTTTTGCTTCATCGACGTCAATCCGCGCATCCAGATCGAGCAAACGGCGATCGAGCAGATCACCGGCATCGACATCGCCAAGGCGCAATTGCGCATCAGCGAGGGCGCGCGCATCGGGAACCCCGAAAGTGCCGAATCGGCACCTCCTCCGCCAGAGTGCGCTCACAGGCAAGGTTCTCGGCGCAGACGGGCAAGAGAATTAAAGACAGCGGTGTACGATCGACGCGACTTCTGGTTGTGGAAAGCCAAGTCCGTGGCCATCCGGGGCGGTTCGCTGGGTGTCGTTTGCGGTCTCTGCGGCTGCGACGAAGAGCGTGTGGTCAGCGGCGCCGTCTGGCGTTCGCTCGAGGCGGCACCGTTCGGGCGCTAGACGACAGTGAAGCGCACTCCGCGAGGGGTGGAAGTCACACGACCCGACAGGGGCTGCAATTTCGGTAGGGGGAAAGCATATGTCGAAACATGCCATCGTTACTGCTATGGCCGTCGCGCTCGCCGCGCCGGCCGTAATGGCGCAGGAGGTTACCCTGAAGGTTGTAAGCGCGTTCGCGGAGAACACCGTGTACGTGAAGCGACTCGAGTCCTGGATGCAGAAGGTCAACGCCGAGGGCAAGGGTGTCCTGAAGCTCAATTTCATCGGTGGGCCGCGGGCCGTGCCGAGTTTCGAAGTGGGCAATGCGGTCAAGACCGGCGTCGTCGACATCGCGATGAGTCCCGGCGCGTTCTATACGAATCTGATGCCCGAGGCCGACGCGCTCAAGCTTGCGCAGATCCCGATCGCCGAACAGCGCCGGAATGGCGCCTTCGAAGTGATCAACAAGATCTGGAACGAGAAGGCGAACATGGCTTATCTCGGCCGCATCGTGGAGAACCGGTCGTTTCACCTTTACCTCAACAAGAAAATCGACAAGCCCGATCTGACCGGGCTGAAGGTGCGTGCAAGTCCTACCTACCGCGACTTCTTTCAAGCCCTGGGCGCGCAGATCGTCGCGACGGCTCCGGGCGAGGTGTATACCGCGCTGGAACGCGGTGTGGTCGATGGCTACGGCTGGCCAATCGGCGGCATCTTCGACATGGGCTGGCAGGAGAAGACCAGATATCGGGTCGATCCGGGCTTCTACAACGACGAGGTTTCGCTCGTCATGAACCTCGACGCCTGGAAGCGATTGACGCCGCAGCAGCGCGAAATGCTGCAGCGGCAGGTGCTCGCATTCGAGAGCCAGAACGACTTCTGGTCGCAGGATGCGGCGAATGAAAGGGCGCGTCAGGCCCGGGTCGGGATCCAGACGATCAGCTTCAGTCCGGCCGAAGCAACGGCGTATCGCGAGAAAGCCGATGCGATCGGCTGGGCAGCCATCATCAAGGCCGCTCCGGAGAGTGGGCCGAAGCTCAAGGCGGTACTCACCAAGTAAGCGATGGAGAGGCTCTCCGCCGGGTACGGCCGAATTCTCGACGCTCTCGCGGTCGTCGCGTGCCTGCTCCTGGCGGCGATGATGTTCGTCACCTGCGTCGACGTGCTGCTTCGCAATGTCGCGCTGATCCCGTCAGTGCGCGGCGTCGAGTGGTCCAACGAGGCCTCGGAGGCGTTGCTCTACCTGATCACGGCCTTTGCCGCGCCATGGCTGCTCCGACGGGGTCAACACATCCGCGTCGACATACTCCTGCGCGCGATACCCGCCCGCGTCGCCTGGGCGGTGGAGTTGGCCGGAGACGCGATCGTGTTCGCTTGCTGTATCGCACTCGTGATTTTCGGTGCGAAGGCGGTGTGGTCCAGTTACACGGCAGGGTCGTTAACCATCCGGACGCTGGTGACACCCGAGTGGTGGCTGCTCGTGCCGCTGCCGCTGGCATTCGCATTGCTTGCTGTCGAGGTGGTCTTTCGCATGCACAGGCTGATCACTGGCGAGCATCGGCCGCGTGACGACGCTGTCAGCGCATCGTGAGCGAGGGCGGCCAGCGATGAGTTGGGAGGCGGCAGCGTGGCTGATGCTCGGAGGATCGACCGCCCTGTTGTTCGCCGGGCTTCCGGTGGCGTTCTCGTTTCTGGCCATCAACCTGATTGGGGCGTGGCTGTTTCTGGGAGGCGACTCGGGGCTGGTACAGCTGGCGCGCAACAGCGCGGCCTCGGTGCAGAGTTTTGCACTGACACCGATCCCGCTGTTCGTGCTGATGGGTGAGGTTCTCTTCCATACCGGTATGGCGGTGAAGGTCATCGACGGCATCGAGCGCCTGATCCGCGGGCTGCCCGGTCGTCTGGCGGTGGTGGCGGTGGTCGCGGGAACGGTTTTCTCCGCGATCTCCGGATCGACAATCGCAACGACGGCGATGCTGGGGAGTCTGATGCTGCCGATCATGCTTGCGCGCGGCTATCACCCGACCATGGCCACCGGCCCGATCATGGCGGTCGGTGCCGTCGACATGCTGATTCCGCCGTCGGCGCTCACCGTGCTGCTCGGCAGCCTGTCCGGGATCTCGATTTCGAAGCTCCTCATTGGCGGCGTAATTCCCGGCCTGCTTCTGTCCTTGGCCTTCGTAACCTATATCGTCGTGCGTGTGAAACTCAACCCCTCGCTCGCACCGCAGTCGGACGTGAAGCATCACCGGGGTTGGGAGCACTGGCGCCCCTTCGTACTGTACGTGCTTCCGATGGTGTCGATCTTCGTGATCGTGGTGGGGTCGATGGCCGCGGGCTGGGCCACGCCGACCGAATCGGCAGCGATCGGCGCGATGGCTACCGTGTTGATGGCGCTGGTGTATCGGACGCTCACGCTGTCCAACGCACTCGCCTCCCTGCGCGGGACGATCGCGATAGCGGGAATGATCCTCTTCATCATCGTTGGGGCGACCACCTTTGCCCAGATCCTGTCGTTCTCAGGTGCGAGTAACGGGCTTGTGGAGATCATCACCGGGCGCGAACTGTCGGTGATGGCGGTGATGGGGGTCATGATGGCGGTGCTTCTCTTCCTCGGCCTGTTCCTCGAGCAGGTCAGCATGATGATGATCACTCTCCCGATCTTCATGCCGGTAGTGCAGCAGCTTGGCATCGACCCGATCTGGTTCGGCGTGATCTACCTCGTCTGCATGCAGCTTGGGTTGCTGCTGCCTCCCCACGGCATGCTTCTGATGACGATGAAGGGCGTTGCGCCGCCTCAGGTGACGATGTCGGACATCTTCCGCGCCGTAACGCCGTACGTGGTGATCAGTCTCCTTCTGCTGGCACTCATGTTCTTCTGGCCACCGGTGGCCGTCTGGCTGCCCGCCCGATTCGGCTGAGGCGATGTCGCGTCCCGGAACCGCACTGGTAAGCAAGTGCGAAAGCGCGAGCAGGCAGGAATGACCGGGGCGGCGAGGTATGATCGAAGGGCCGTTCCAGTGACGGCTGCAAGAGGATTCGCACGAAGGCAAGGGCAAGGGCAACGGCGAATGCGAGCGCGAGTGGCGGTGGTACCCATGAAGGATCTGGCGGCTGCGAAGAGCCGGCTGACCGGGATTCTGACGCCCACGCAGCGAGAAGCGCTCTGTCTCGCCATGCTCCGCGATGTGCTGCGGGTACTTTGTGCGGTCCCAAGTGTGGACGAGGTGCGCGTCGTCAGCAGTGACCGGAAAGTGCTCGCCGAGGCTGTTGTCGCGGGCGCCTTTCCGTACCAGGATCATGCGATCGATCTCAACGGCGCTCTGGCGGAGGTTGCGCAGGCTCTCGACCCGTCGGACGGCATGCTTATCGTCCCTGGCGACGTGCCGCTGGTCCGGGTTGATGAAGTGTGTCGGGTGATAGCGGCAGGGCAGGACGGCGGAGCGATCGTTGGCACCGAAGACGGAGGCACTGGCGCACTCTGGGTGAACTCACCGGCCGCGATCGAATTCCGGTTCGGGCGGGACAGTTTTCGGCGCCATCTGGCCGCGGCGCGGGGTGCGGGTGTGTCGATGAGGGTCTGCAGTGCGCGGGGGTTGGCGCAGGATGTAGATTCGCCGGGTGACCTGGACGCAGTGGTGCGAGGCGTGGGCACGGAATCGGCGACGCTCGTGGCCGCCTTCCTGAGTAGGCGCCGACAGCGGCTGCCGGCCTGACTCGACGCACATGCGAATGGTGGATCGAAGGCCCGGGTACGTCGTTCTCGCTGGTGGGGTGGGTGCCGCCCGCTTCCTGCGCGGCCTCGTCGAAGTGGTGCCGCCAGAGCAGGTGACCGTCGTGGTGAACACTGGCGACGACTACGAGCTGTGGGGGCTCCATGTGTCGCCGGACTTGGACATCAATCTCTACACGCTGGCCGACGCGATACATCCGCAGCGCGGCTGGGGTTTGGCCGGCGACACCTTCAATGTCCTTCGGGCCATGGAGCGGTATACGGATCAGACCCGGTTCCAGTTAGGCGATCGGGACCTGGCCACTCAGTTGTTCAGGTCGCAGCGGCTGCGGGCAGGCAGCACTCTGACCGCTGTCACGGGCGAACTGGTCGCGCAATGGGGTCTCAGGCTGACCCTGCTACCGATGTCGGACGACAAGATTGCAACGCATATCGACACGCCTGATGGTGCGATGCACTTCCAGGAGTATCTGGTCAAGCGTGGTGCGAGGGATCGGATCCGGGGTGCGATACATCGGGGCGGAGGCAGCCCGGCCGGCGCCTGGGGTCCTGGAAGCGATCAGGGCTGCCCGGGCGATCCTGCTGCCGCCGAGCAATCCGGTCGTCAGCATCGGCACGATCATGGCGGTGCCCGGTGTGAGAGAGGCGCTGGAAGCGCGAGCGGCTCCGTGCGTGGCGGTCAGCCCGATCATAGGGGGACGGACGGTCAAGGGGCCTGCGGATCGAATGCTGCAGGCGGCGGGGTTCCAAGTCTCGCCTGCTGGTGTGGCGCGGTTCTACGGCGACCTGCTCGATGGGTTCGTCATCGACGACGCGGATGCCGCGATGGTCGCGGACCTGATGTCCAGCAGACGCCGCGTGGTTGCGATGGATACGCTGATGACATCGACGGCCAAGGCTGTGCGCGTCGCACGCATGACGGTCGAACTGGCCGAGGCTTGCAGAGGGGAGCCGTGAGCCGATGGAACTGAGCATCCTGCCTGTGGCCGGGCTCCCAGAGGTGACTGCTGGTGCCGATCTGGCAAGTCTCATCTGGTCGGCGCTTTCGGCGCATGCCATGTCGCTCGCCGCAGGTGATGTCGTCGTTATTGCCCAGAAGGTGGTCTCGAAGGCCGAGGGGCGCCTGGTGGCGATCGCCGATCTGGTCCCCTCGTCTCTGGCTGAGGGTCTGGCCGTGCGGACGGGAAAGCCGGCGAACAAGGTGGAGGCGATCCTGCGGGAGTCGCGCCGGGTGGTGCGTGCGGCGCCGGGCGTCTTGATTACCGAGACTCGGCACGGCTACGTCTGCGCGAACGCCGGGGTGGACGAGTCGAATGTCCCCGGGGCGAAGCTTTGCCTGCTGCCTGAAGATACCGACGCGTCGGCCCGCGGTATCAGGGCACGACTGCGCGAACTGGCGGGGGTGGATCTCGCCGTTATCGTCAGCGACACATTCGGGCGCGCCCGGAGGATCGGACAGACGAATGTGGCGATCGGTGTGGCAGGCATGTCGCCGTGGTGTGACTACCGTCACCGCCCCGACGATTTCGGGGTGCCTCTGCAGGTGACCCAGATCGCTGTGGCCGACGAGCTTGCTGGAGCAGCCGAACTGGTTATGGGCAAGGCAGAGCGGGTGCCGGTTGCGATCGTCCGCGGGTATCAATATGAACCGCGGGAAGGCGCCGCGACTGACTTGGTGCGACCGGCTACCGAGGACTTGTTTCGCTGACACCTGCAGGACGAATCGCGACGGACGCAAGGTTTGGGCGGGTACTCCAGATCGTTCACGGAGAATGGAACTGGAAGTCATTATCGCGGATCAGCGTGATACCGGTTCGCTTCCGTTTGCCAGTTGACTCGACGCATTGCGCGAAGGTGAACCACACACGCGGTTCGCACCGGCATCGTTGTCCCTGGAGACGAGATCGACTCCGAAGTGAACGGGCGATGGACTCGCGGGAGGTGATTGCCGAGGACGATGACGCGTGCGCCGCATGTAGCGAGACTCCAGCGGAGCGTGCGCCACTTGCCGCGAGCGCGAAGGCATCCCGGACAATCAGATCCAGGGATGCCGGGCGGCATGACGCCAGTGTGGATCAGCGGGTTCCCATGAATCCCGTGACGCCCTTCCCGGCTGACCGCCGTGCGGCGCGCAAGTTCGCGCAACTCGACGACTATGCGGGCGGGTGGTTGCGCGACTTCCTGGATCGGCGGTATGGCCGTCACCTGCGTGCGGCGATTGCCGATTGCTGGACGGTGAAGTTCTTCCCTGAGCACGGTCTGAAACGGTTTCCGACCTGCGCCTTGTTGGCTCGCCAGCGAGGTTCACGTAAAGCTCCACCAATACACCTTTGGCGATCGGGATCCGGCGTCAGCCCGTATGAGATATGAATTCAGACGAGGTGGCCAGCATACGGTTGCGAGCGGCGATCCTCAGTGGTGCGGGGGTGGTCGCCGCGCTCAACGTCGGCAAGCTGCCGCCGGTCTTGGTGGAACTCCGGGGGAGTTTGGCCTGACTCTGGTGGAGGTGAGCTGGATGGTATCGCTGTTCATGGTCGCTTCGACCGTGTTCGGGATCCTCGGGGGCTCGTTCGCCGATCGTTTCGATCTGCGCCGAGTGATGGTCGGCGGCCTCGTTCTGACGGCACTTTCCGGAGCGCTCGGGGCGCTTGCGCCGGGCGCTTCGGTCCTGTTGGTCAGCCGTTCGTTCGAGGGCGTCGCCTTCATGCTGACGGTCCTCCCGGTACCGGCACTGTTGCGCCAGACCGTATCTTCCTCGTCGCTTCGAGGTTGGCTTGGTGCATGGTCCGCATACATGCCGACCGGCATGGCGGTGGCGCTATTCATCTCGCCGTCGTTGATGGAGGTCGCGGGATGGCGCGGCGTCTGGACGTTTTGCGCGGTCTTGGCGGCGGTGTGGGCGATACTGATCGCAGTGACTCAGCGGCAACCCGGCACGCGAACGGCGCCCCCTTTGGCCATCGGAAGAGCAGTGTGCGAGACGCTCCGTGCGCCCGGCCCATGGCTCTTGGCGCTCTGCTTCGGCTTCTATGCAGGGCAGTTCACCGGCATCTTTGCCTTTCTTCCATCGGTGTACCGGGAGTACGGGATCCCCGCGCAACTTGGAGCCTCGTTGACTGCCATTGCGGTATTCAGCAATGGAGTGGGTGGTCTTTCGGCCGGACTGCTACTGCAGCGTGGCGCTGACCGCGCCACGCTGATTGTCATGGTTGGGCTCGTGATGGCTGTTTGCGGCTGGATCGCTTTTGGCGCCGATATCGACTTCGCCTGGCGTTACACAGCCATTGTCGTATTGTCGTCGGTTGGGGGACTGATTCCTGGCACCTTGTACGCGACTGTGCCGTTCTATGCGCCGTCGGTCGGCGCGGTTTCCACCACAGTTGGCTTCATGCAGCAAGGCGTCGGGGCAGGGGGAATGCTATTGCCACCCATGATGGCCGCTCTTACGCAAGCCAAGGGCGACTGGAGTTCGACCCGGATCGCGACCGGCGCGGCGGCGCTCGTCACGGTGGCGCTCGGCCTGATGATCCGCCGCTACGACGCAGTCAGACCCCGCTGATCGGCGCGATCAGGCTGCGCCGATCGACGCGGCCAGCCGGCGCCGGGCTCAGTCGCCGAGCAGCCGACGCGCGCCCTCGAGATCGGAGCCTTGCCCGCTTGCTGCTGCGGCATCGGCCGCTCGCGCCGCGCGGCTGCGCCGCTGCACCCGCCACCACCCGAACGCGCCGACCAGCAGCAACGCGAACGGGCCCAGCCACAGCAGCCAGGTGCTGCTCTTCATCGGCGGCCGGTAGAGGACGAAGTCGCCGTAGCGCTGCACCAGATAGGCCTTGATCTCGTCGTCGCTGCGCCCGGCGAGGATCTGGTCCTCGACCTGGTGACGCAGGTCGGCGGCGAGTTCGGCGTTGGAGTCGGCCAGCGTCTGGTTCTGGCAGACCAGGCAACGCAGTTCCTCGGCCAGCTGTTGATAGCGCTCACGCTGGGCGGGCGAAGTGAGGATGCCGGTGTCGGTGGGTCCCGATGCAGGCGCCGCGGCCGGCGCCGCTGCGGCCGGCGTTGCAGCGCTCGCTGCAGCCGGCGCATCCGCGGCGCCGGCCTGCCAGGGCAGCGACGCGCCGAGCAGCGCGGCCGCGAGCGATGCGATTGCGAGCGTCGTGCGCATCAGGAGCCCCGCAGCTGCCGCACCATCGGCAGCACCTTCGTTTGCAGGACCTCGCGCGTGACCGGGCCGACCTGCTTGAAGCGGATCACGCCGTGCTGGTCGATCAGGAAGGTTTCGGGGGCGCCATAGACGCCGTAGTCGATCGCGACGCCGCCCTTGATGTCGCTGACCACCACCATGTACGGATTGCCCAGCTTGCGCAGCCACGCGATCGAGTTGTCCGGCATGTCCTTCCAGGCCAGGCCCACGATCGGCACCTCGCCGGACTTCGCGAGGTCGTTGAAGACCGGGTGCTCGACCTGGCAGGCCGCGCACCACGAGCCCCAGACGTTGAGCAGCCAGACCTGTCCGCGCATCGCTTCGGGCGTCCAGGCGCGCGACAGGTCGTGCGTGACCGGCAGCGAGAACATCGGCGCAGGCTTGCCGATCAGCGGCGACGGGATCTCGCGCGGATCGCGATCGAGGCCCCGCATCAGGAACCACGCGATCACGGCGAAGATCGCGACCGGAAGGACGAAGCGCATTGCCCTCATCGCGGCGCACCCCCGCGCGCAGCACCGAGGACGGGGCGGACAGCGGAGCCGGGGGCGCCGATCACGCGGCCTGTCCTCCGGGCAGTGCCTGCGCCGCGCGCTCGACGGCGCGGCGGCGGTAGCGGCGATCGGCCGCGGCGACGAAGCCGCCGATGGCCATCAGCACGCAGCCGAGCCAGATCCAGTTGACGAAGGGCTTGACGTGCGCGCGCACCACCCAGGCGCGGTCGCCCAGCGGTTCTCCCATCGACAGGTAGACGTCGCGAATCAGGCTGCGGTCGATCGACGCTTCGGTCATCGGCATGCCGGATGCGCGATAGACGCGTTTCTCGGGCGAGAGCATCGCGATCGGAGCGGCGTCGCCGGCCCCGGCGCGGCGGATCTCGAAGATGCCGCGCGTGCCGTCGTAGTTCGGCCCGGTGATCGGCGCGAGCCCGACGAAGCGGATGTCGTAGCCGCCCAGCTCGATGCGCTGGCCGACTTCCATGCGCAGCTCGCGGCCGCTCTCGTAACTGGTGACCAGCGTGACGCCGGCCACGAACACCGCGACGCCGAGGTGCGCGAAGTGCATGCCCCAGGCACTGGCCGGGTGCACGCCGATGCGGCGCAGCGACAGCCTGCCGTCGGCGCCGCGCAGCATGTCGCGCACCGCGACCACGACGCAGGTGGCGATCCACAGCGCGAACATCAGGCCGAGGCTGGTCATCGGGCGGAAGCCGTCGACCGCGAGAGGCAGCAGCAGCGCGGCGATCACCGACACCGCGAACGCCCAGCGCAGCCGCGCGACCAGGTCAGGCAGCTCGGCCTTCTTCCAGCGCGCCAGCGGACCGATGCCCATCAGGAACAGCGCCGGCGCCATCAGGGGATAGAACACCGCGTCGAAATACGGCGGGCCGACCGAGATCTTGCCCATCCCGAGCGTGTCGAGCACCAGCGGATACAGCGTGCCCAGGAGCACTGCCGCCATCGCGACGCTGAGCAGCACGTTGTTGGCGAGCAGCAGCGACTCGCGCGACACCGCGGCGAATCCGGGCCCGTTGCCGATCGCCGGCGCGCGCCAGGCGAACAGCAGCAGCGAGCCGCCCACGACGATCGCGAGGAAGGCGAGGATGAACACGCCGCGCGCGGGGTCGGTGGCGAACGCGTGCACCGAAGTGAGCACGCCCGAGCGCACGAGGAAGGTGCCGAGAAGGCTCAGACTGAAGCCGACGATCGCCAGCAGCACCGTCCAGCTGCGGAAGGTGCCGCGCTTCTCGGCGACCGACAGCGAGTGCACCAGCGCGGTGGCGATCAGCCACGGCATGAACGACGCGTTCTCGACCGGATCCCAGAACCACCAGCCGCCCCAGCCCAGCTCGTAGTAGGCCCAGAACGAGCCGAGCGCGATGCCCAGCGTGAGGAAGCACCAGGCCACCGTGGTCCAGGGCCGCGCCCACCGCGCCCAAGGCCGCGTCGAAGCGCCCGCCGATCAGGCCGGCCACCGAGAACGCGAAGGCCACCGACAGCCCGACGTAGCCCATGTAGAGCAGCGGCGGATGGAACACCATGCCGGCGTCCTGCAGCAGCGGATTCAGGTCGCGCCCGTCGGGAGGCGGCGGCACCAGCCGGTCGAACGGGTTGGAGGTGAACAGCAGGAACAGCAGGAAGCCGACCCCCACGAGACCCATCGTGGACAGGATGCGCGCGCGCAGCACCAGCGGCAGCGAGGTCGAGAACACCGCGACCGCGCCGGTCCAGCACGACAGGATCAGCACCCACAGCAGCATCGAGCCCTCGTGCGAGCCCCAGGTCGCGGCGATCCGGTAGTGCAGCGGCAGGCTCAGGTTCGAGTGCGTGGCCACGAGCCCCACGCTGAAGTCGTTGCCGACGAACAGCGCGGCGAGCAGGCCGAAGGCGAGGATCGCCAGCACGGCCAGCGTCATCGCGGCCGGGCGCGCCACTGCCATCAGGCGCGCGCCGGTCGCCCCGCCCATCGCGGCGCCGGTCATCGGCAGGATGCCCAGCGCCAGCGACACCGCCAGCGCCAGCGCCAGCGTGAATTGACCCAGTTCCGCGATCATGTCCGACTCCGTGCCGTGTTGGTCGGCCGATGCGCCGGCCGCGCGTTGCCCCGATGGCTCACTGCTTCGGTGCCTGCTGGAACTGCGCCGGCGCGCCCACCGGATGTCCGGCGCGCTCGAGTGCCTCGGCGGCCTCGGGCGGCATGTAGTTCTCGTCGTGCTTGGCCAGCACTTCGCGCGCCTTGAAGGTGCCGTCGTGCTCGAGCGTACCCTGCGCGACCACGCCGCGGCCTTCGCGGAACAGGTCGGGCAGGATGCCGGTGTAGGCCACCTGGACCGTCTTCGCGTTGTCGGTCACGCCGAAGGTGACGGTGGTGCCGTCGCCGACGCGCGCGACGCTCTCGGGCACCACCAGTCCGCCGATGCGAAACGTCTTGCCCTTCGGTGCTTCGCCGTCGGCGATCTGCGTGGGGGTGTAGAAGAACACCAGGTTGCTGCGGAACGCGTTCAGGACCAGCGTCGCGGCCACCGCCAGCGCGCCGAGCCCGGCCACGATCCACAACATGCGCTTGTGACGCGGTTTCATCGATCCGTGCCTCCGGGGCGTGCCGCTGCCGCCATCGACCGCTCGGCGCGCATCGCGGCCGCGCGCCGCCAGCTCTCGCGCCGATGACGGCGCAGCCAGGCGAGTTCGACGATCAACGCGATCGCCAGCATTCCGTACGAGCTCCAGACGTAGAACCCGTAGCCGCCCATCGCGAGCCATTCGCTCATCGCGTGGCCGCTCCGGCCATGGTCGGAGCGGCGTCGCCCGGCCTTTCGAGTTCGCCGACCCAGCCGCTGAGCGCCTCGCGCTCGACGATGATGCTGCGCACCCGGTAGAGCGCGACCGCGATCGTGTAGGCCCAGGCCGCCAGCGACATCAGCAGCATCGCGGTGAGCATCGTGTGCGCCATCTTCGGCGCCGCCGTCATCGAGATCGACGAGCCCTGGTGAAGCGTGTTCCACCAGCGCACCGAGAAGTAGATGATCGGCACGTTGATCGCGCCCACCAGTGCGAGCAGCGCCGCGGCGCGATCGGCGCGGCGCGGATCGTCGATCGAGGCGCGCAGCGCGATGAAGCCGAGGTACAGGAACAGCAGGATCAGCGTGGACGTGAGCCGCGCGTCCCAGACCCAGTAGGTGCCCCGGTGGGGCGGCCCCAGAAGGCGCCAGTCCAGAGCGAGACGAACGCGAACATCGCGCCGGTGGGCGCGAGCGCCTGCGCCATCATGGCCGAGAGCCGCGTGTTGAACGCGAGCGAGATCGCACACCAGAACGCCATGACCAGGTAGGCGAACATCGCCATCCAGGCGGCGGGCACGTGGATGAAGATGATCCGGTAGGCTTCGCCCTGCTGCCAGTCGGTGGGCGCGACGAAGAAGCCGACGTACAGGCCGGCGGCCGCGAGGATCGCGGCGGCGGCGCCGAACCACGGGATCAGCCTGCCTGCCAGCGGGTAGAAGCTGGCGGGCGACGCGTACCGGAACCAGGTGCTGCCGGTGCTGGACAACGGGGTGCTCATTCGTGGGCGATTCTAACCGCTAACGCGGTGGCAGCCGGGCCCAATACCCACGCCACGATCAAGCCGGCGCCGAGCAGTGAAAAATGCGCGTCGGCGCCCAGGCCCGAGGTGAACGACTCGACCGCGCCGGCGCCGAAAATCAGCACCGGGACGGCCAGCGGCAGCACCAGCAGCGCCAGCAGTGACGAGCCGCCGCGCGCGCCCAGCGTCAGCGCCGCAGCCACCGCTCCGAGCCAGGACAGGATCGGCGTGCCGATCGCGAGCGACGCGGCCAGCACCACGATCGCGTCGGCGGGCAGGCCGAACTGCAGTCCTGCCACCGGCGACAACAGGACCAGCGGTACGCCGGTGGCCAGCCAGTGCGCGAGCACCTTGCCGGCGACCAGCGCCTGAAGGGGCGCCGGCGCGAGCACCATCTGTTCGAGCGTGCCATCGCCATGGTCGGTGGCGAACAGCCGCGACAGCCCGAGCAGGCTGGCCAGCAGCGCGGCGACCCAGGCGATGCCCGGCGCGATCGCGCGCAGCAGCTGCGGATCGGGGCTGACCGCCAGCGGAAACAGGCTGGTCACCAGCAGGAAGAACACCAGGATCACCGCGAGCTCGGCGCGCGAGCGCATGGCCAGGCGCAGGTCGCGCCGGCACGCCCAGCCGAGCGCGGCGAATGCCCCCGCGGCGGCCTGCTGTCTCATGCTCGGGATTCGCCCAGGTCGAGCACGAGCGGCGGCTGCGCGCAGGGCAGCGGCTGGTGCGTCGCGACGAGTGCCAGTCCGCCGCGTTCCAGGTGCTCGTCGAGCAATGCGGCGAGCGTCTGCAGCCCGGCGGTGTCGAGTGCGGTGCCCGGCTCGTCGAGCAGCCACAGCGGCCGCTTCGACAGCGCCAGGCGCGCCAGCGAGAGCCGGCGGCGCTGGCCGGCCGACAGCCGCACGAACGGCAGCTGCGCCTGGCGCTCGAGCCCGACACGGGCCAGTTGCGCGTCGATGCGTACGGGATCCTCGTCGAGGCCGTCGAGCGCCGCCTGCAGCACCAGGTTCTCGCGCGCTTCGAGGCCGTCCTTCCAGCCGCTCGCGTGCCCCTGGTAGAGGCAGTCGGCGCGCCATTCGGGGAATCGGCCCGGCGAACCGCGCCGCGCCACAGAATTTCGCCGGCCACCGGGCGCGCGAGTCCGGCGACGGCGCGCAACAGCGTCGACTTGCCGCTGCCGTTGGGGCCGACCAGCATCATCCAGCGCGTGCGCGGCACGCGCAGCTCGAGCCCGGCGAACAGCGTGCGATAGCCGGCCGCGCAGGCCAGTGCGCGGACCTCGAGTCCGTCGAAGCCCGGCTGGCCGCTCAAGGCGTGACCACGCGATCGATGACGATCGTCACGTCGCGCTGGCCGGGCGCGACGCCGGCGCGCTGCCCGTAGAGGTCGCCGGGCTGGCGCATCGCGTTGCCGCTGCGGCTGAGCCGCGCCTCGAGCACCAGCGACTCGGCCGACGAGAGCCGCCGCGACGGATCCATCGCGTCGGCGTCGCCAATCGTGAATTTCGTCGGCAGTCGCACGTTCGCTTCGCGCACCGCGGCGATCGGGATCGGCGGGCCGGCGGCCCGGCGGGCGATCACGTAGAGCGTGTCGCCGGCGCGCACGCGGTCGGCGAGGCCGGTGTCGATGGAGACGGTTCCGGTGACGCTGGAGGCGGCCGCCGCGGCCGGCGGTTTCGCTTCGCCGGCTGCGGCCCCGGGTGCCGGGCTGTTGCCCGACGAGGGACCGGCGCCGCGTTGCGCGAGTTCGGAGTCGATGCGCGCGAGCACCTGGCCGATCTGCGCGGCGTCGTCGGAGCCGGCGGGCAGGCTCTCGTGCAGCTTCTTCAGGTAGCCGCGCGCGGCTTCGAGGTTGCCGAGCCGGTACTGCGCCGCGCCCATCAGCGCGATCGCCTTGGGTTCGTCGGGGTTCGCGGCGAGCGCGCGCTCGAGCAAGCTGGTGGGCAAGCCGGAGAAGTCGCCCCTGGCGAGCACGGCGGCCGTCTCGGCGTAGTCGGCGAGCAGGCGCGCGTCGGAAGGCGTCAGGCGCACCGCCTGCTCGAACGCGGCCAGCGCCTCCGCGTGGCGACCCTGCATCCTGCGCGCCTCGGCGAGCATCGCCCAGGCTTCGCCGTCGTCGGGTCGTTCGCGGGTGCGCTGCTCGATGCCGGCGATCAGTTTGTCGATGTCGCCGGCATCGACCGGCGGGTGGTCGGCGCGCAGGTCGCGGTTCGCGAGATCGGGCGCGCCGACCCGATGGTAGACGCCCACCGCGATCAGCGGCATGAGCAGCGCCAGCGCCAGCGCGACCAGCGTCACGGTGCGCCCCGGCGCCGCCGTGCCGCTACGGAGCGCAGCGCCGGTGCCGCGCGCGCGCGCCGCGGAGCCCGCGGCAGCGGCGGAGCCTGCAGCCGCGCCGCCCGATGCGGCAGCCGCCTCGGGAAGGTCTTCGGCGACCTGGCGCAGCAGGTCGGCCTGCGCCTGCTCGGCGTCGGCGTCGCTCAGGCGGCCGGCCGCGCGCTCGCGCTCGATCTCGTTCCTGCGGTCGCGAAAGACCGCGAGGCGGCGACGATCGTCGTCACGCGCGTCGGCCTGCACCGGCGCGCGCGACGACAGCAGCGGCCAGACGATGGCGGCGGTCGCCACGAGCGTGGCGACGGCGATGGATACCCAAAGCAGCATCGGCGGGAGCCGGCCGGCGAGGCGCGGCGGAAGGATTCCGGGACAGCGCGGATTGTCGCACAGCGGCACGGCCGCCCCGCTCAGCCCCCCAGAGGAAGTTCGCCCCGGGCGAGGTGTTCGCCGAGCACGTCGAGAAAGCGGCTGCACGCCTCGAGTTGCGCGACCTCGACGTATTCGTCGGGCTGGTGCGCCACGCGAATGTCCCCCGGGCCGCAGACGATGGTGGGCACGCCGATTTCCTGCAGGATGCCGGCCTCGGTGCCGAAGCTCACGCGGCCCGCCGACAGGTGGCCGCACAGCGGCATGATCGCCTGCGCCAGGTAGACGTTGCCGCGCTCGTCGAGCGCCGGCGTGTCGAAGATCTCCTCGAACGCGATCGCCGTATCGGCCGAGATCGCGCGCATCGCGGGCAGGAGCACGTCGTCGCAATACGCGCGGATCTCGCCCAGCACGTCGGCCGAGCGCGTGCCGGGCAGCGTGCGGATCTCGAGCAGGAATTCGCAGTCTTTCGCGGTGATGTTGTGCGCGGTGCCGCCCTCGATGCGCCCGACGTGCACGCTCGTGTGCGGGAACTCGAAGCCGTCGTGGCGCGCGGCCGCGTTCAGCCGCTTCTGCAACGCGTTGGCGAAGACGATGATTTCGGCCGCGCACTCCACCGCCGACACGCCCTGGTCGCGCAGCGACGAATGCACCGAATGGCCGCGCACCTTCACGCGATATCCGGCCGAGCCCTTGTTCGCGATGACCACCTGCATCGAAGTGGGCTCGCCGATGATGCACGCCGCCGGCCGCACCGGCGCGGTCGCCATCTGCGCCGCGAGCTGGCGCATGCCGCGCATGTTCGTCTCCTCGTTGTACGACAGCGCGATGTGCACCGGCATGCGCAGTCGCGCGCGCGCGAAGCGCGGCGCCGCCTCGAGAACGCAGGCGATGAAGCCCTTCATGTCGGCCGAGCCGCGCGCGTACAGCCGGCCGTCGCGCCCGGCGAGCGTGAACGGGTCGGAACTCCACGCCTGGCCCGCCACGGGCACCACGTCGGAGTGCCCCGACAGCATCAGCCCGGGACGATCCTCGGGGCCGATGGTCGCGAACAGGTTGGCCTTGCCGGGCTCGTCGCCGTGCTGCACCTGCGTGCGCGCGCCGCAGGCCTGCAGCCGCTCCGCGGCCCAGTCGATCAGCGCGATGTTCGGCCGCGCGCTCACGGTGTCGAAGGCGACCAGACGGCCGAGGGTTTCGATGACTGCTGCAAGGTCCATGTCGGCGGCTCCGGGCTCAAGCGAGGGCGTTCGTGGTGTGAACAGGCCCCGGCTGTCCGTCGAAGATACCGGAAAGCGACCGCGGTCCGCAGTACAGTGTCGGCGCGTGCAGTGTCGGCGGGGCGGGGCCCCGGGGCCGCGAACCGGAGGAATCGCCCCATGCAAGCGACCGGATGTGACTGGATCGTCGTCGGCGCCGGCATCGCCGGGGCCTCGCTCGCGTACTGGCTGGCGCCGCACGGGCGCGTCGTCGTCCTGGAGCGCGAGACGCAGCCCGGTTACCACGCGAGCGGCCGCTCGGCCGCGCTCTACCTGCCGAGCTACGGGCCCGCGCAGGTCAGGGCACTGACGCTGGCCAGCCGCGATTTCCTGTCGAGCCCGCCGGCCGGGTTCTCCGCAGCGCCGATCCTTTCGCCACGCGGCGCGCTCACCATCGGCACGAGCACGCAGCGCGAACTGCTCGAGCGCCACCACGACTCGGTGCGCGCGCTGGGCATCGAGGCGATCCGGCTCGATGTGCAACAGGCCCGCGAGCAGGTGCCGGTGCTGCGCGAAGACGTGGTCGCCGGCGGTGTGCTGGAGCCCGACGCGTTCGACATCGACGTGAGCGCGTTGCTGCAAGGCTTCCTGCGCGGCGTGCGCGCGCACGGCGGGACGGTCGAATGCGGCATTGAGGCGCGCGAGATCGCGCGCGAAGGCGCCGACTGGGTGGTCGGCGACGGGCTGCGCCGCTGGCGCGCGCCGCTGCTGGTCGATGCCGCGGGTGCGTGGGCCGACGCGCTGGCGGCGCTGGCAGGCGTGGCGCGGCTGGGGCTGCAGCCGAAGCGGCGCAGCGCGTTCCTGTTCCGTCCGCCCGAGGCGCTCGACGTGCGCCGGCTGCCGTCGTTCATCGCGGTGGACGAATCGTTCTACGTGAAGCCGGACGCCGCCATGCTGCTAGGCTCGCCGGCGAACGCCGATCCGGTCGCGCCGCACGACGTGGTCGCCGAAGAGCTCGACGTCGCCACCGGCATCGACCGCATCGAGCGCTTCACGACGCTGCAGATACGCCGTCCGACGCACGTCTGGGCGGGGCTGCGCACCTTCGCCGCCGACGGCGGCCTGGTCGGCGGCTTCGATCCGCGGGCGCCGGGCTTCTTCTGGTGCGCGGGGCAGGGCGGCTACGGCATCCAGAGCTCGCCCGCGATGGGCGAGGCGTGCGCCGCGCTGGCGCGGGGTCGTCCGCTGCCCGGCCGGCTCGTCGATCTGGGCCTGGGCGAAGTGGCGCTGGGCCCGGCTCGCCTGCGGACCTGAATCTCGCTCCGTCACTCCTCTTCGTGCGGCCGCCACGCGGCGCGCAGCCGGCTCTGCACGTTCGGAGGCGCTTCCTCGTAACCGAGCAGCTCGAGCGAATAGCTGCCCTGTCCGCCGGTGATCGCCTTCAGCCGACCCCGGAAGTCGGACAGCTCGGCCAGCGGCGCGCGCGCGCGCAGCATCGCCATGCCGGCGCGCGCGGCGCCGCTGCCGGACACCTGGCCGCGCCGCGCCGACAGCTCGCCCGAGACCGCGCCGATCGCGTCCTGCGGAATGGCGAGCTCGAGCGAGACGATCGGCTCGAGCACGATCGGCCGTGCTTTGGCCGCTGCATCGAGGAACGCCTTGCGGCCGGCGGTCACGAAGGCGATCTCCTTGCCGTCCACCGCATGGGTCTTGCCGTCGTAGACGGTGACCTGGACGTCCTGCACCGGGAATCCGGCGACCGCGCCGCCGGCGAGCGCCTGCCGCACGCCCTTCTCGACGGCGGGAATGAAGACGCTCGGGATCACGCCGCCCTTGACCTCGTCGACGAAGCGGAAGCCCTCGCCGCGCGCCCGCGGCGCGACACGCAGGAACACCTCGCCGAACTGGCCGGCGCCGCCGCTCTGCTTCTTGTGGCGGTGATGGCCTTCGGCAGCCGCGGCGATCGTCTCGCGATAGGGAATCGTCGGCGGATGCGAGTCGACCTCGAGCTTGTATTGCGCGCGGATGCGCTCGAGCACGCGGCCGACATGCAGCTCGCCCAGCCCGCGGATCACCGCCTCGTGCGTGACCGGGTCGTGCTCGACGCCCAGGCTCGGGTCTTCGGAGGTCATGCGCTGCAGGACCTCGGCGAGCTTCTGCTCGTCGCCGCGTCGCTTCACGCGCACCGCCAGCCCGTAGACCGCGTGCGGCAGCGGCAGCGGGCGGAAGTGGATCGCGGCGTCCTCGGCGGCGTCGTGCAGCACCGCGTCGTAGGCCAGTTCGTCGATTTTCGAGAGCGCGCAGATTTCGCCCGGCCCGGCGGCCGCCAGCGAGCGCGTCTCGCGCCCCTGCAGCAGCATCGGCGTGCCGGCCTTGACCGCCTTGCGGCCTTCGCCGACGTAGAGCAGTGTGTCGGCGGTGAGCGTGCCCTGGTGCACGCGGACCACGCCGATGCGGCCGACGTAGGGGTCGATCTCGACCTTGAACACGTGCGCGAGCACGTGGTCGGAGGGGCTGCGCGTGGCCACGAACGGCTCGGCGCGCTCGCGATCGCCGCCGGGCCAGCGCTCGAACAGCGGCGGATTGCCCTCGGTCGGGCTCGGCGCGAGCCGAACGATGAAGTCGATCAGCTCGGCGATGCCGGCGCCGGTGCGCGCCGACGCGAACAGGACCGGCACGATGTGCCCTTCGCGCAGCGCCCGCTCGAACGCGTCGTGCAGCGTCTGCGCGTCGATGTCCTCGCCCGACAGGTAGCGCTCGGTGAGCGCGTCGTCGACCTCGACCACCTGCTCGACCAGCGCGCGATGCGCCTGCTCGACGCTGCCGAAATCGGTGGCTGCGCCCGACGGCGCGAAAAAGCAGTCGGCGACGCCATGGCCGCCGCCGGTGGGCAGGTTGACCGGCAGGCACTCCTGGCCGAACGCGGCGCGCAAGTCTTCGACCCGCGCCGGCAGGTCGACGCCCTCGGCGTCGATGCGGTTGACCACGATGAAGCGGCAGAGACGGCGCGTCTGCGCCCACAGCGCCATGCGCGCCGCCGACAGCTCGACGCCGTGCTGCGCGTTGACGACGATCGCAACCGACTCGACTGCGTCGAGCGCGGTCATCGCGCGACCGGAGAAGTCGGGGTATCCCGGCGTGTCGAGCAGGTGCACGCGCACGCCGTCGCGCTCGAAATGCGCGCAGGCCACCTTGAGCGAATGACCATGCTCCTTCTCGAGCGGGTCGTAGTCGCAGACCGTGCTGCCGCGCTCGACCGCGCCCACGCTGGTGAGCATGCCGCTCGTTGCGAGCAGCGCTTCGATCAGCGTGGTCTTTCCGACGCCGGCGTGGCCGACGAAGGCCAGCGTTCGCAGGTTCGCACTCGAATGCGCTGGCATGCGGAATCTCCCGGGGAAGGCGTGGCGGGGCCGATGGCCGACACCGAAGCATGAATGCATCCGGGCGAACGGCGCAAGCCCTCGGGCGCAACGAGGGTTCGCGGCGGGCCGGGCGCTACACTGGCCGGAGAATGAACGAACGTGGACGCTGTCGGGCCGCGACCCCGCCGCGACGCTCGCGAGACAGGGCTTCGTCGTCGTGACGGCCGACGGATTGCGCGCACTCACCGGCGTGCCGCGGTGCGCATCGACACCTCCGGCGGGCTGGGCCGCCCGACGCCGGAGGGCGCGCACCGCGACGGCGTCGACTTCGTGGCGGTGATTCTCGCGGCGCGCCATCGCGTGCGCGGCGGCGAATCGCGCGTGTTCGAGGCCGGCGGCCCGCGCGGCATCCGCTTCGTGATGGAAGAGCCCCGGAGCGCGGTGCTGCTCGAGGACGCGAGCGTCGTTCACGAGACGACGCCGATCCGGCCCGACGGGCCCGATGCGCACCGCGACACGCTGGTGCTCACCTACCGGCGCGGCGGATTCCAGTCGCCCTGACCGCGACACCACGCCGCGGCCCCGGTGCCCGCGACGCGCCCGGTTGCGAAGCAGGCGGTGAGCAGGTAGCCGCCGGTGGGCGCCTCCCAGTCGAGCATCTCGCCGCAGCAGAAGACCCTTGGCAGCGCGCGAAGCATCAGGCGGGCGTCGAGCGACTCGAACGATACGCCGCCCGCGGTGCTGATCGCTTCGTCGATCGGGCGCGCCGCGACCAGGCGCAACGGCAACGCCTTGATAGCGGCCGCCAGCCGCTCGGGGTCGGCGAAGTCTTCGGCGGACAGCAGTTCGCGCAGCAACCCGGCCTTCACGCCTTCGAGCCCCGCGCGCACGCGCAGATGGTTCGCAAGCGTGCGCCCGCCGCGCGGCCGCGCGAGTTCGGCCGCCAGCCGCTCCCGGCTGCGCGACGGTGCGAGGTCGAGCCGCAATGTCGCCGAGCCGGCAGCCTCGATCGTGTCGCGAAGCGCGGCGGAGAACGCATAGACGAGGCTGCCCTCGATGCCGCTTTCGGTGACCACGAACTCGCCTTGCCGTGGCGCGGGTGCGCCCGCTTCGCCGTCGATGCTCGCGACCACCGACTTCAGGGGGCGGCCGGCGAAGCGCTCGCGAAAATGCGGCGACCAGCCGAGCCGCTGCGCAGTGCCCACGTCGAAACCGCAGTTCGCGGGACGCAGCCGCGCGATTCGCACGCCGCGCGCTTCGAGCAGCGGCACCCATGCCGCATCCGAGCCGAGCCGCGCCCAGCTCGCGCCGCCCAGCGCCAGCACGACCGCCCGCGCGCGCACCGTCAGGTCGCCGTGCGGTCCGCGCATCGCCAGCGCCGGGGCCGCGCCGTGCCCGCGGCCGGCGAAAGGAGTCTCGTCGCCGTCCGCCGCCCAGCCGAGCCAGCGATGCCGCATGTGCAGGCGCACGCCGGCTTCGCGCAGCCGATGCAGCCAGCGGCGCAGCAGCGGGGCCGCCTTCATTTCGGCGGGAAAGACGCGTCCAGACGAGCCGACGAAGGTCTGCACGCCGAGCCGGTGCGCCCAGTCGCGCAGCTCGGTGGGCCCGAAGCCGCGAATGATCGGTTCGAGGTTCGCCCGGCGCTCGCCGTAACGCGACAGGAACGTGTCGATCGGCTCGGAGTGCGTGAGGTTCAGGCCGCCGCGGCCGGCGAGCAGGAACTTGCGGCCCGCCGATGGCATCGCGTCGAAGACATCGACCGTCAGGCCTGCGGCGCTCGCGACCTCGGCCGCCATCAGGCCCGCGGGCCCCGCGCCGATGACCGCGACCTCGGGGCTCGCGCGGGGCGGCTCGCCGGAAGCGGCGGAGAAGCGAACGGCTGCGTGCATCGTTCAGGGCCGGGCGTCGATCGCAGGCCGGACCGGCCCCGGGAGCGCGTCGGAGGCGGATCGCGCCCGCTGCGACTCCGGCACTAGCGCAGCGGCGGCATGTCGGGATCGGCGTCCCGGTGGTGGACGGACGGTGCGTGCGGGCGAGCCATTTGTCGAGTGCGTCGGCGTGGTCGGCTTCCTCGCTCGCGAATTCCGAGGCGAGCCGTTTGACTTCCGGGTCGGCGGACTGCATGCCGACCGAGCTGTAGTACTCCATCGCGCGCACTTCGTTCTCGCGCGCATAGCGCAACGCGTGCCAGGGGTCGAGCAGGTAGTCGAAGGCCTCGTCGCCGCCGACTTCGGGCGGCGTGGTCCAGCGGTATTCCCAGGACTTCAGCTTCGGCAGCACGATGCTGCCGACCCTGGCCTTGATCTCGTCGCGGTGCAGTTGCGAGAAATGCACCATGTCGCGGAACAGCGCGGCCACTTCGTCGTTGCGGTGCGCTTCCATCATGTCGGCGAGCTCGGAGGTGGCGCTCGGCCGCTTCGGTCTCCAGCGCCACCGCGTGGGCGAGGAATTCCGGCAGCGTGTAGCTCATGGCGTCTCCTTGTGGCGGCCCCTCCCCGGGATGCCGACCAGACGAAAGGTTCGCTCCCGCAGCGCGATTCGCACTTGACGCAGGTCAACGCAGCCTTCCCGGGAGCGGTGCTCGGCGAGCGTCCGCCGTTCAGGAGCGCGTCTTCGTCGCCTCGTAGCGCGCGCGGTTTGCCGCATCCGGCGGATACAGGCCGGGCAGCGCCGCGCCGTGCTCGACTTCGCCCATGATCCACGCCTCGAAGCGCTCCTGCTCGACGGCCTGCGCGACCACCTCCGCGAGCAGCGCCGCCGGGATCAGCACCGCTCCGTCGTCGTCGACGACCACCACGTCGTCCGG
This sequence comes from Burkholderiaceae bacterium, assembly GCA_027493945.1. GTDB lineage: Bacteria > Pseudomonadota > Gammaproteobacteria > Burkholderiales > Burkholderiaceae_E > Zeimonas. Next base: position 3,351,770 of record JAOSJU010000001.1, read on the forward strand.
GAAGACCGCGACGCCGCCGCAGGCAATCGGTTGCTGCCAGCCGACGAAGGTGAGTCCTGCCACCGACGGCGGCGCGGCGACGCCCTGGCACCACACGGGCAGGCCGCTGTCGGCGACGCCCGCGCCGTCGCGCACGACGCCGTCGGTCACCAGCGCCGCGACGCCGCGCTTGCTCATTCGCGCGCACAGGATGTCCCCGAAGATGCCCGCGTCGGTGACGCCCATCGCATCGACGACCGCGATGCAGCCTTCGGGCATCGCCTCGATCGCCGCGCGCGTGGACACCGGCGAGCTCCAGGACTCGGGCGTGGCGAGGTCCTCGCGCGCCGGCACGAAGCGCAGCGTGAATGCGCGCCCGACCCGGCGCGGCTGGCCGGGCCGCAGCGGCCGCGTGCCGCGCATCCGGGTGTTGCGCAGCCCCTTCTTCAGCAGCACGGTGGTCAGCGTGGCGGTGGAGACGCCCGACAGGGCGTCGACGACGGCGGGATCGAGGCTCATGGCGATTCCTGTGGTCCGGACGCGCAATCGTATACTCGACGGCTCCGACCGATCCGACACGGGAGTTTCCTTCGATGCTCGAACTGCACTATGGTCCCGGGGCCTGCTCGTTCGTGCCGCACGTTGCGCTTCGAGGCGATCAAGGCGGCCACCGGCGAAGACTTCGTCGCCCGCATGGTCAAGCTTCACAAGGGCGAGCAGCGCACGCCCGAGTATCTGGCGATCAACCCGAACGCGCAGGTGCCCGCGCTGGTGGTCGATGGCAAGCCGCTGTCGCAGATCGTGGCGATCTGCGACTACCTCGACCGGCGCTATCCGCAGGCGGGGCTCATGCCGACCGAATCCTGGGCGCGGGCGCAGGCGATGTCGCAATTCCTGTGGATGAACAACACCGTGCATCCCACGTTCACGCACGTGTTCATGCCCGACCGGTTCTGCGACGGCGAGGCGACGCAGGCCGAGATCAGGCGCTTCAATGCGGCGCTCTATCGCACGCAGCTCGAGCGCATCCAGGGCTGGATCGCGTCGGCCAGCCCGTTCTGGCTCGGAGACCGCCTGTCGTTTCACGACGCGTACGCGCTCACGCTGCTGCGCTGGGGCGGTTTCGCGGGCATCGACCCCGATTCGCTGCCCGTGTACAAGGCGTACGTCGATCGCGTCGCGCAGCATCCGGCGGTGGTTGCGGCGATGGCGCGCGAGGGCATCAAGCTGAGTACCTTCAAGAAGGCCTGAAGCGGGCAGGGCGGCGCGCGCCGTCCGCGCGCGGTGTGCCCGCGCGCTTCAGGCCATCCCGATGCGCCGCGCGCCTTCCCGGAACAGTGCGGCGCCCTGCGGCTCGAAGTGGAACGCGGCGAGGAAATCGGCGATGCCGTAGCGCGGCACCGCGCGCCGGATCGCCGTGGTGAGCTTGCGCGCGTCGTCGAGCGAGCCCGCCAGCGCCAGCGTGAATGCCGCGATCGCCAGGATGTGCGTGTGCGCATTGGGGCGCGCGGCTGCCCTGGCGGCCCATCCGGCCGCTTCGTCGAACTGCCCGAGGCGCACCATCGCGATGGCGCGCGAGCCGAGCATGCCGAACAGCAGCGGATCGAACGGGCTCAGGTGGCGCGACTGGTCGGACGATGTGATCGCCGACGCCGGGTCTCCCGATTGCGCGTGAACGAATGCGAGCGTGTAGTGCCCCAGCGCGAAGTTCGGGCTCAGGTCGACCGCCTGATCGAGCTCCGTCACCGCCTGGTCATGCTCGCCCAGCAGCCAGAGCGCGCGTCCCATGGCCCAGTGCGCGGCGGGATCCCGATCGTCGGCCATCAGGCTCTGCCCCGCGGTCTGCAGGGCCCGGTCGATTTCGGGGCCGCGCTCGGTCCATCCCCGGAAGGCGTTCTGGAAATGCGTGAACGACAAGCCCGCCCAGGCGCGCGAGAAGGTCGGATCGAGGCGCACGGCGGTCTCGAAGAAATGCCGCGCCTGCTCGTTGTCGGCCTTGCTGAACCGATACATGTGCCACAGGCCGCGATGGTGCGCCTCCCGGGCGTCGAGCGAGTCGGGCGGCTCGAGGATCGCGCGGTTGCGCTCGATCGTCTCGATCTCGCCTGCGATCGACGCGACGATGCGGTTGCCGATCTCGTCGAGGACGAGCAGGGCGTCGTCGACTTCGTGCTCGAAGATCTCGGCCCAGACGATGCGCGAATCGCGGGTCTGCGCGACCTCGACCGCCACCGTCAGCCGGCTGCCGTCGCGCCGCACCGTGCCGCTCGCGAGGTAGTCGACCTTCAGCATCTGCCCGGCCTGGCGCGGCGTCACCGATTGCTCGTGCAGCGCGAACATGGTGCCCTGCGCGATGACGAACAGGCAGCGCAGCTTGGCCAGGCGGGTGATCACGTCGTGCGCAAGCGCGTCGGCCACGGCCCGGCCCGCTCCCGGTGCGGTCGACGCGTCGGCAAACGGCATGACCGCCAGCGAAGCGCGCCGGGCGGCAGTGCCGGGTAGCTCGAGTTTCGCGTCGTCGCCGGTCGCGGCGAGCAGCAGCCCGGCCTGCGTCTGCGTCCGAGGCCTCGCGGCGTGCCACGCCGCGTGTAGCGGTGCGCAGTCGAAGCCTTCGGCCTCGAACTGCCGGCGGGCGGCAGCGAGGTGCTCCTCGGCTTCGCGGATCCGGCCGCAACTCGCGAGGGCGGTGAGCAGGCGTGCGTGGGCACGCGCGTCGAACGGCGCCAGGCGCAGCCACTGTTCGAGCCATGCGAAGCGCTGCTCGCCGTCGGCGCCTTCGGCGAGCAGGCCGAGCAACTCGACCCGAAGCGCGCGAAAGCGCCGCCTGCCCGCGGCGAGCCGGTGTCGAAGACCGGGCTGTGGCCCACCTCCAGGCCTTCGAGGAAGTCGCCGGCAAACAGCTCGCACAGTTCGCGTTGCCGGTCGTGCCCGAGCGTGGCGATGCCGGACCCGGCGGCGCGCTCGAGCTCGATCGCATCGACGAAACAGTCGGCGGCATCGAAACCCACTGCATCAGCGCGGGTATACAGCCGTGCCCGTGCGTCGTCGTCGACGAGGCCGCGCAGCTTGCTCAGGCACCAGCGCAACTCGCCGCGCGGGTCGTGCGGCAGCTCCCAGAGCAGTTCGCAGAGTCGGCTGCGGGTCTGCGCCTGCGGCGCCATTGCGAGATACGCCAGCAGTGCGCGTGCCTTGCGCGACGCGGGAAGCGCCAGCTCGCGTTCGTGCCGCGAGAGACTCATCGGGCCGAGCAGGCGAAGCCGCAGCGGGTGAGTGCGGCCGGTGTGCGAGGGCGACTCAGCGATTTCCACGCCGGCTACCACGTTCGCCTCCACGTCCGGGGCCTACGGTATGCATCGAGGCAGGCGCGGCGCATCCGCTGCGTCGCCGCATCGATTCCGCCATCGCCATCGCGAGGCGGCCACCAACGGACACTCCAGGGAGCATAGCCATGGATGCAGCCACCACTTCCAGCGTTTCGGGCACGCGAGCAGTCGGCCAGGCCGACCTCGCGGCGATCAAGACCCGCCAGCAGGCCACATGGTCATCGGGGGATTATGCGCTCATCGGTACCACGCTGCAGATCGTCGGCGAGAACCTCTGCGAGGCGCTCGATCTGCGTGCGGGACAGAAAATTCTCGACGTGGCCGCAGGCAACGGCAACGTCTCGCTGGCGGCCGCGCGCCGCTGGTGCGACGTGGTCGCGAGCGACTACGTGCCGGCGCTGCTCGAGCGCGCGCGCGAGCGCGCAGCCGGCGAGCGGCTGCCGATGACGTTTCGCGAAGCCGACGCGGAGGCGCTGCAGTTCGCCGAGGGCAGTTTCGACGCGGTCGTGTCGACGTTCGGCGTGATGTTCACGCCCGACCAGCGGCGCGCCGCCGCCGAGCTGGTTCGCGTGTGCAGGCCGGGCGGCAAGATCGGGCTGGCCAACTGGACGCCCGAGGGTTTCGTCGGCCAGCTGTTCAAGACGATCGGCAAGCACGTTGCGCCGCCCGCCGGTGCCGCGTCGCCCGCGCTCTGGGGCACCCGCGATCACCTCGCGACACTCTTCGCGCCTCACGCGGCATCGATCGAGGCGACGCGGCGCGACTACGTCTTCCGTTATCGTTCGCCCGAGCACTGGGTCGAGGTCTTCAGGGCCTGGTACGGCCCGGTGCTGAAGGCGTTCGCCGCACTGCCGCCGGACGGGCAGGCGGCGCTGAACAACGACCTCCTCGCGCTGATCGGCCGGCTCAACCGCTCGGGCGACGCCACGATGATCGTGCCGGGCGAATACCTGGAGGTGGTGGTCACCCTGCGCTGAGCGAGGCCGGGCGGTCGACCGGCCGGGCGACCGCCTCGTCGATGCGGTAGATCGTGCCGGGGTTCAGTGCGAGCGCAGGAACTGCGCCAGCGCCCGCGCGGTGTGGGTCGCGCCGGTGGCCGCCAGCTCCGCCGGCGTGCCGGCCGCAACGATGCGTCCGCCGCCGACCCCGCCGTCGGGGCCGAGGTCGACGATCCAGTCGGCCTCGGCCCAGATGTCGAGGTTGTGCTCGACCACCACCAGCGTGTTGCCGGCGTCGACCGGGGCGGTGCAGCACGCGGATCAGCTTCTCGACGTCGGCCATGTGCAGGCCGACGGTGGGTTCGTCGAGCACGTACAGCGTGTGCGGTCCGGGCGGCAGTGTCTTGCCGGCAGCGAGCGCCCTCGCGCGCGAGCGCGCGACGCGCGGATCGTCGTCGATACCCTCGCCGCGGGTTCGCACCTTCGACAGCTCGGTGACCAGCTTGATGCGCTGCGCCTCGCCGCCCGACAGCGTCGGGCTCGGCTGGCCGAGCGTGAGGTAGCCGAGGCCGACGTCCTGCAGCAGCCGCAACGGGTGGGAAATGGAAGGGTGCGCCGCGAAGAACCCGACCGCTTCGTCGACGTCCATCGCGAGCACGTCGCCGATGTTCTTGCTGCGCAATCGCAGCGCGAGCGTCTCCGGGTTGAAGCGCCGGCCGCCGCAGGCATCGCAGAGCACCTTCACGTCGGGCAGGAAGCTCATTTCGATCGTCTGCTGGCCTTGCCCGTCGCAGACCGCGCAGCGCCCGCCGCCGGTGTTGAAGCTGAAGCGGCTCGCGCTCCAGCCGCGGATTCGCGCTTCGCTGGTGTCGGCGAACAGGCGCCGGATCGCGTCCCAGAAGCCGACATAGGTCGCCGGGCACGAGCGTGGCGTCTTGCCGATGGGTGTCTGGTCGACTTCGAGCACGCGCGTGACGCCTTCCCAGCCCTCGATGCGTTCGACTCCGGCCAGCGGCGGCGCGGCCTTGCGCTGGTTGCGCGCCTGCACCTGCGCGGCGGCGTTTGCAAGCAGGACGTCGCGCGCCAGCGTCGATTTGCCGGAGCCCGAGACTCCGGTGACGACGGTCATGCGCCGCAGCGGGATGCGCGCGACGACGTGGCGCAAGTTGTGCAGGTGGGCGCCGCGCAGCACGAACCAGTCGGGGCTGTCGGCGGACGGAACCGCGCGCGGCGTGCCGAGCGGGTGCGCGAGCGGGTGGGCGAGGAAGCGTCCGGTGAGGCTGTCCGGGTGAGTCGCGAGTTCCTCGTGGTGGCCGGCGGCGATGATGCGTCCGCCCAGCTTGCCGGCGCCCGGGCCGATGTCGATCACGTGGTCGGCACGGCGGATCGTGTCCTCGTCGTGTTCGACCACCAGCAGCGTGTTGCCTTTGTCGCGCAGCGCCTCGAGCGTGTCGAGCAGGATGCGGTTGTCGTGCGGATGCAGCCCGATCGTCGGCTCGTCGAGCACGTAGCACACGCCCTGCAGGTTCGAGCCGAGTTGCGCGGCCAGCCGGATGCGCTGCGCTTCGCCGCCCGACAGCGTCGGCGCGGCCCGATCCAGCGCCAGGTAGCCCAGCCCGACGTCGGACAGGAACGCGAGCCGCGAGCGGATCTCGGCGAGCACGTCGCGCGCGATTTCCTGCTCGCGCCCGGCGAAGCCGACCTGCTTCAGCCAGCGCGCGCAATCGGCGATCGGCATCGCGGTCAGCTCCGCGATCGACAGGTCGAGCAGCCGCACCGCGAGCGCGGTGCGGTTCAGGCGTTTGCCGGCGCAGGCCGGGCAGGGCTCGCCGGCCGCCGGGCCGGCCGCTCCCGACGGTGCGGCTTCGCCTTCGGCCTGCGCGGCGACCTGGTCGGCCAGCTTCTCGGCGATCGCGCCGATCGCCTCGGTCGTCGAGTCCTGGTCGGAACGCCCCTTCGGATCGAGCGTCGGCAGGTACGGAAGCTTCACGCCGGTGCCGAGGCAGGCCGGGCACCATCCGATCTTCGAATTGAACGAGAACATCCGCGGATCGGGTTCCGGGAAGCTCGCGCCGCACGACGAGCAGGCGCGCTTCGTCGAGAACGGCTTCGTTTCGAGCGCTGCCGACGCCTGCTCGTGGGCCTGCGGGTCGCCGCGGTCGGCGGCTTCGCGCAGCGCCCCGAGCGGCGCGGCGACCATCACGATGCCCTTGCCGAAGTCGAGCGCGTGGCGCAGCGCGTCGCGCAACCCCGCCTCGTTCGCGGGATCGACGACGAGGTCGGCCACCGGCAGCTCGATGTCGTGCTCGACATAGCGGTCGAGCCGCGGGAACCGATCGGTCGGCAGGAAGCGGCCGTCGACGCGCAGGTGTCCGAAACCCTTCGCCTTCGCCCATTTTGCGAGGTCGGTGTAGACGCCCTTGCGCGCGACCACCAGCGGCGCGAGCAGGCCGATGTGCCGTCCGCGATAATCGCGCAGGATGCGCGCGGCGATCGCGTCGAAGCCCTGCGGCTCGATTCTCAGCTTGCAGTCGGGGCAATACTGCTGGCCGAGCTTCACGTACAGCAGGCGCAGGAAGTGGTAGATCTCGGTCAGCGTCGCGACCGTGCTCTTGCGCCCGCCGCGACTGGTGCGCTGCTCGATCGCCACCGTCGGCGGAATGCCGAACACGCCGTCGACGTCGGGCCGCGACGCCGGCTGCACGAACTGGCGCGCGTAGGCGTTCAGCGATTCGAGGTAGCGGCGCTGGCCCTCGCCGAAGATCACGTCGAAGGCGAGCGTCGACTTGCCCGAGCCCGAGACGCCGCTGATCACGGTGAGCTTGTCGCGCGGGATTTCGACGTCGATGTTCTTCAGGTTGTGCTCGCGGGCGCGGTGCACGAAGATCGCTTCGCGCGCACGCTCCCGGAGAACGCTCTGGAGTGATTTTGCTGCGGGCTCTGCGGCCCGAAGAGCGGTGGTGCTCGCTCCGTGGCCGGGCCGGCCGGGCCGTTCGAGTCGCTCCCCGATACTCGCTTGGTCGAACGGCCCGGCCGGCCCGGCCACTGCGGGGCGTCGGTGTTCGTCGGGCCGCAGAGCGTCGGCGTACTGCGCCAGAGCCTTCCCCCGTGTGCGTGCGCGCTTCGCTCGCCAGCTGGGCGGGGGTGCCGGTGGCGACCACGCGGCCGCCGGCGTCGCCGCCTTCGGGTCCGAGGTCGATCAGCCAGTCGGCGGCGCGGACCAGGTCGAGGTTGTGCTCGATGACCAGCAGCGAGTGGCCGGCGGCGAGCAGCTTGCGCAGGGCTCGCAGCAGCTTCGCGACGTCGTCGAAGTGCAGGCCGGTGGTCGGCTCGTCGAACATGAACAGCGTGCCGCGGCGGCCGGCCTTCGCGAAGGCGTGGCCGGGAGCGGCGGGCTGCGCGAGACCTTGGCTCGCGGCTTCGGCGAGGAAGCCGGCGAGCTTGAGCCGCTGGGCTTCGCCGCCGGAGAGCGTGGGCACCGGCTGGCCGAGGCGCAGGTAGTCGAGGCCGACGTCGGCCAGCGGCTGGAGCCTGGCGCATACGTCGTGCTCGCCCGCGAAGTTCTCGAGCGCCTGGTGCACGGTGAGCTCGAGCACGTCGGCGACCGAGCGCGGGCGACCGTCGCGGCCGGCAATCGTGACCTCGAGCACCTCGGCGCGAAAGCGCTTGCCGTCGCAGTCGGGGCAGCGCAGGTAGACGTCGGACAGGAACTGCATCTCGACGTGCTCGAAACCGTTGCCGCCGCAGGTCGGGCAGCGTCCGTCGCCGGCGTTGAAGCTGAAGGTGCCGGCGGTATAGCCGCGCTCCCTGGACAGTTCGGCCGCGGCGAAGCGCCTGCGGATCGGGTCGAAGGCGCCGACGTAGCTGACCGGATTGCTGCGCGCGGTCTTGCCGATCGGCGACTGGTCGACGAAGACCACGTCGCCGATCCAGTCGTCGCCGAGCAGCCGGTCGTGCGCGCCCGGCGACTCGGTGGGCCTGCCGCGCGCCTTCAGCAATGCGGGCAGCAGCACGTTCTGCATCAGCGTCGACTTGCCGCTACCCGAGACGCCGGTCAGGCAGACCAGCCGCTCGAGCGGGATCTCGACCGAGACGTTCTTCAGGTTGTGCTCGCGCGCGCCTTCGAGCAGCAGCTTCTTCGTCGACGGACCCACCGGCCGCGGATGGCCGGTGTCGACCTGCCTGCGCCCCGACAGGTAGTCGCCGGTCAGCGTGCCGGCGGTGCGCAGCGCCTGCGGATCGCCGTCGAAGACGACGCGCCCGCCGCGTTCGCCCGGGCCGGGGCCGATGTCGATCATCCGGTCGGCGGCGAACATCACCTGCGGATCGTGCTCGACCACCACCAGCGAATTGCCGGCATCGCGCAGGCGCTGCATGACGCCGATCACCCGGTTGATGTCGCGCGGGTGCAGTCCGATCGACGGCTCGTCGAGGACGAACAGCGTGTTTACCAGCGAGGTGCCCAGTGCGGTGGTCAGGTTGATCCGCTGCACTTCGCCGCCCGACAGCGTGCGCGACTGGCGATCGAGCGTCAGGTAGCCGAGCCCCACCTGCTGCAGATAGTGCAGCCGCGCGCGGGTCTCGACCAGCAGCAGGTCGGTGGCCTCGTCGAGCGGCGCCGGCAGCTTCAACGCATCGAAGAAGCCGGCCACGCGGTCGATCGGCAGCAGCATCAGGTCGTGGATCGACAGCCCGGCGACCTGCTGCAACTGCGCGTCGGTCCATTCGACGCCCGCCGGCCGGAACCGCGCGTACGCTGGCGGTGCGTCGCCGGAAAATGGAGATGAGCGAGCGGACGGTGGCTGCGACGCTGGTTCGAGTGCCGCCGAAGTGTTCGGGTCGGAGGGACGGCGGAGGGCGGGAGCCGATTCGACCAAGCGAGTATCGGGGAGCGACTCGAATCGGCTCCCGCCCTCCGCCGTCCCTCCGACCTCGCGCGACCGAGGCATGCGAAGCAACGCCGCATCCGCCTGCGCGTGCGAGCCGACGCGCCACAGCAGCGCGTCGGGCTTCAGCCGCGCACCCCGGCAGGCCGGGCAGGGCGTGTACGAGCGGTACTTCGACAGCAGCACCCGGATGTGCATCTTGTACGACCTCGACTCGAGCCAGTCGAAGAAGTGGCGGATGCCGTACCACTGCGTCTCCCACTTGCCGGTCCAGTCGTCGCCGCCTTCGATCACCCAGCGTCGCTGCGCGTCGGAGAGCGCGCGCCAGGGCAGGTCCATCGGCACGCCGGCCTTCGCCGCGAACTTCGCGAGGTCGCGCTGGCACTCCCGGAAGCTCTCGGTCTGCCGAGGGCTTGACCGCGCCCTCGGCCAGCGTTCTGGCTTCGTCGGGAATCACCAGTCCGAGGTCGATGCCGATCACGCGGCCGAAGCCGCGGCAGGCTTCGCAGGCGCCGAGCGGCGAGTTGAAGGAGAACAGGCTCGGCAGCGGGTCCGCGTAGGCGATGTCGCAGTCGGCGCAGTGCAGGCCGCTGCTGAAGCGCCAGCGATCCGCCTCGTTGCCGTCGTCGTCGAGCACGTGCACCGACATGCGGCCGTGACCGCGCCCGAGCGCCGCCTCGACCGCGTCGGACGCTCGTGCCGCTTCGACGGCGCCGAGGCGGAAGCGGTCCTGCGCGACGTGCAGGATCCGGCCGGCGGCGCCGCTGTCCACCGTCTGCACGCGCGTGTAGCCCTGCGCCAGCAGGTGGGCGCGGATCTCGTCCTCGGTGAAGTTCGCCGGAACCGGAATCGGGAAGCTGACCGTGAGCCGCGGATCGCCGATCGCGGCCGAGCGCGCGGCGATCGCCGCGCGAACGCTCGCCACCGTGTCGCGCCGCACCGGACGCGCGCAGCGCCTGCAATGCAGCGTCGCTGCGCGGGCGAACAGCAGCTTCAGGTGGTCGTTCAGCTCGGTCATCGTGCCGACCGTGGAGCGCGAGGTGCGCACCGGATTGGTCTGGTCGATCGCGATCGCCGGCGGCACGCCCTCGATCCGGTCGACCTGCGGCTTGTCCATCCGGTCGAGGAACTGCCGCGCGTAGGCCGAGAAGGTCTCGACGTAGCGGCGCTGCCCCTCGGCGTACAGCGTGTCGAACACCAGCGACGACTTGCCGGAGCCCGAGACGCCGGTCACCACGACCAGTTCGCCGGTCGGGATGTCGAGGTCGACGTTCTTCAGGTTGTTCTGGCGCGCGCCACGGATGCGGATCGCGCGCCGCAGCGCCGATTGCAGCGGCCTGCCCGGCGCCTCGTCGGAGGCGGGCATATCGCGGGGGAGCATGGATAGGTCGGACAGTGCGGGAAGAGGGCCGCTCGAGTCTATCAGCATCGTCGCCGGATATCGGACAATGGTGGCTGATCCGCTTCCGGAACCCCTGCCGATGACCGATGTCGCTTCCGCCTCCGCGCACCGCTCGAAGACGGTCGCGGGCGCGCTCGCCCTGTTTGCCGGCTCGCTCGGAGCGCATCGCCTGTACCTCGGCGCGCGCTGGTGGTGGCTCTATCCGCTGCTGTCGATGCCTGCGATGGCGATCGCGTTGCGCGCCGATCCATGGTACCGGCATCCCGGCTTCTTCTTCGCCGCCGCCGTTGCGCTGGCGGCGATGCTCGAGGCGATCGTGCTCTGCCTGACGCCCGACGCGAAGTGGGACGAGAAGCGCAACCCCGGTTCGGCGCGGCGCTCGGCCAGCGGATGGCCCGCGGTCCTGGTCGCGATGGCTTCGCTGATCGTCGGCGCCACGCTGATGATGTCGGTGCTGGCGATCGCGCTCGAGACGGCGTTCTCGTCGATGTCCGGACGGTGAGCGAAAGACCATGCCGACCGTATTGCTGTTTCGCGACGACGCCTACCTGAAATCGTGCACCGCGACGGTGGTCGCCTCGGGCGATCGCGGCTTCGAGGTCGACCGCACCGTCTTCTATGCGGCCGGCGGCGGGCAGCCCGGCGACACCGGCACGCTGCGGCGCGCCGACGGCTCGTCGGCGCGCATCGTCGACACGCGCAAGGGCGACGCGCCCGACAGTGTGCTGCACCTGCTCGCCGAGGGCGAACCGCTCCCCGCGCCCGGCGAGCGCGTCGGGCTCGAGCTCGACTGGGAGCGTCGCTACGCGCACATGCGCATCCACACCTGCCTGCACGTGCTGTCCTGCGTGGTCGTGGCGCCGGTTACCGGCGGCAACATCGCGGCCGATCGCGGCCGGCTCGACTTCGACGTCGACATGAGCCAGCTCGACGCCGCGCGCATCGAGCGCGAGGTCAACGCGCTGATTGCGCGCGCGGTCGACACCGAGACGGTCTGGATCACCGACGAAGAGCTCGACGCGCGACCCGAGCTCGTGAAGACGATGAGCGTCAAGCCGCCGCGCGGCGCCGGGCGCGTGCGCCTGCTGCGCATCGAAGGGATCGACCTGCAGCCGTGCGGCGGCACGCACGTGCGCAACATCGCCGAGATCGGCCCGGTGAAGGTGCTGCGGATCCGCAACGAAGGACGGCGCAACCGCCGCGTGGAGATCGGTTTCGCCTGATGCCGCGGCGCTTGATACGATGCAGCCGATGAATGCCCAACGACCCCTGGAAGCGACCGACGCCGAGGCGACGCTCGACCTGTGGCTGGCCCGGGAGCGCGAGGTGCGGCTGCTGATGGCCCCTCCGGGCAAGATTCCGGCCGAGCAACTCGCACGCACGACCGGGCTGGCGTTCCTCGAACGCATCGGGCGCGGCGAGCTGCCGTCGGCGCCGATCTTCCAGACGCTCGACTTCGTGCCGGTGGAAGCCGAGCGCGGCCGCATGGTGTTCCAGGGGACGCCCAAGCCCGACTACTACAACCCGATCGGCTCGGTGCACGGCGGCTACATCGCGACGCTGCTCGACTCGGCGCTCGGCTGCGCGGTCCACACGATGCTCGAGCAGGGCTTTGGCTACACCACGCTGGAGCTGAAGGTGAACTACGTGCGCGCGCTCACCGACAAGACCGGCCCGGTGCGCGCCGAAGCGCACGTCGTCAACGTCTCGCGGCAGATCGGCGTGGCCCAGGGGCGGCTGGTCGACGCGGCCGGCCGCATGTACGCGTGGGGCTCCACCACCTGCCTGATCTTTCCGTTGCCCGCGAATGCGGCCTGACGACGATTCCGCCACCATCGCCACGAGATCGACCATGACCACGACGAACCGTTCCATCGTTTCCACGTCCGGCGCGCCGGCAGCGATCGGGCCTTATTCGCAGGCGGTGCGCGCCGGAAACACCATCTACCTGTCGGGGCAGATCGCGCTGGACCCCGCCAGTGGCCAGCTGGTCGACGGCGGCATCGCCGCGCAGGCCGAGCAGGTGTTCCGCAACATGAAGGCGGTGGTCGAAGCCGCCGGCGGCTCGCTCGCGCATTGCGTGAAGCTCACGCTGTTCCTCACCGATCTCGGCCACTTTCCGACGGTCAACGAGATCATGCAGCGCCACTTCGCGCAGCCTTATCCGGCGCGCTCGACCATCGGCGTCGCCAGCCTGCCGCGCGGTGCGCTCTTCGAGGCCGAGGCGATCGTGGTCCTCGATTGACGGCGACGCGGGCCGTGCGCGGTGACGCGTACTAGCGAGGCCGCCACCGCGGCCGCAACGGCCCCCGAGGCGACGCTGTTCGCCCGGCTGGGCATCCGGCGCGAACAGGACCTCGCCCTGCACCTGCCGATCCGCTACGAAGACGAAACGCGGATCGTGCCGATCGGCTCGCTGCGACCCGGCGAGACCGCCCAGGTGCAGGGCATCGTCGCGCGCCAGGAGATCGTCGCGCGTCCGCGGCGCGCGCTGGCGGTCGAGCTGCGCGACGACAGCGGGTCGATCACGCTGCGCTTCCTCCACTTCTACGGTTCGCAGCTGCGCCAGTTCGCGGCCGGCAACCGGGTGCGCGCGCTCGGCGAGGCACGCGGCGGCCTGTTCGGGCTCGAAATGGTGCATCCGCGCTATCGGATCGTCGACGAAGGCGAGCCGCTGCCGCAGACGCTGACGCCGGTCTATCCGACGGTCTCGGGCCTCGGGCAGGCGCGGCTGCGCGCCGCGATCCTGCGCGCGTTGCGCGCCCTGCAGTGGCGCGAGACAGTGCCGGCCGATGCGCTGGCCCCCCTCGGCCTGCCGGCGTCGGTCGACGCGCTGCGCGCGATCCACCAGCCGGCGCCCGAAACACCGGCCAGCGCGCTGCACGAGCGCACGACGCCACCGGCGGCGCGTGATCTTCGACGAGCTGCTCGCGCAACAGTTGTCGCTGCAGCGCGCGCGCGCCGCTCGCGCGGCACAGCGTGCGCCGCGGCTGGCCGACGACGCGCTCGCGCGGCGCCTGCTCGAAGCGCTGCCGTTCCGGCTCACTGGCGCGCAGCAGCGGGTCTGGCAGGAGATCTCGCGCGAGCTCGCGGCCACGCAGCCGATGAACCGGCTGCTGCAGGGCGACGTCGGCAGCGGCAAGACGGTGATCGCCGCGCTCGCCGCGGCGCAGGCGATCGGCAGCGGCTGGCAGGCGGCGATCATGGCGCCCACCGAGATCCTCGCCGAGCAGCACCTGCGCAAGATCGGTCCGTGGCTGGAGCGCATCGGCGTGCGCGTGGCCTGGCTGTCCGGATCGCTGAAAGACCCCGAGAAGAAGGCGGTGCGCGCGCGTACCTCGTCCGGCGAGGTCGGGTTGCTGATCGGCACGCATGCGCTGATCGAGGATACGGTGGCCTTCGCGCGGCTCGGGCTGGCGATCGTCGACGAGCAACATCGCTTCGGCGTGGCGCAGCGGCTCGCCCTGCGCACCCGGCTCGAGGCCGGCGCCGAGGTGCTGCCGCACCAGCTGATGATGAGCGCGACGCCGATTCCGCGCACGCTGGCGATGTCGTATTACGCCGACCTCGACGTCTCGGTGATCGACGAGCTGCCGCCGGGTCGCAAGCCGGTGCTCACCAAGCTGGTGTCCGAGGCGCGCCGCGACGAGGTCGTGGCCCGCGTGCGCGCCGCCGCGGCTGCCGGGCGCCAGGCCTACTGGGTCTGTCCGCTGATCGAGGAGAGCGAGGCGCTCGACCTGCAGACCGCGATCGACACCCACGCCGCGCTGGCGCGCGAACTGGCGCCGCTGCGCGTCGGGCTGGTGCACGGCCGGCTGCCGCCGGCGGACAAGCAGGCGGTGATGGCGCAGTTCGCGGCCGGTACGCTGCAGGTGCTGGTCGCGACCACCGTGATCGAGGTGGGCGTCGACGTGCCCAACGCGACACTCATGGTCGTCGAGCACGCCGAGCGCTTCGGCCTCGCGCAGCTGCACCAGTTGCGCGGCCGCGTCGGCCGCGGCTCGGGGGAGAGCGTCTGCGTGCTGATGTACCGCGGACCGCTGTCGACGGCGGCGCGCGAGCGGCTGAAGACGATGTACGAGACCCGCGACGGCTTCGAGATCGCGCGACGCGACCTGCTGCAGCGCGGTCCCGGCGAATTCCTCGGGGCACGACAGTCCGGGGAGGCATTGCTGCGTTTTGCCGACCTCGATCGCGACAGCGACCTGCTCGCGTCGGCGCGCGAGGTGGCTGCGAGGCTGCTGCGCGGCGACCCGGCAGCGGTCGACGAACACCTGCGGCGCTGGTTCGGCGGGCGCGAGGAGTACCTGCGCGCCTGAGAGGGTGTAGCCGCCGGGCTTCAGGCGACGAGCGTTGCGGCGCGCGCGATGGCGGCCAGCCCTGCGGCGGCCGAGTCGCCGTCGGCCACCTTGCCGCGCAGCCCGAGCCGATGCATCGCGCGGGCGTAGCGCGACGCGAGCTCGCTGCGTGCCACCACCGTCGGCACCAGGTCGTGCGGCGACCAGTCCGAGGCGTCGCGGATCTCGGCGCCGATCAGCAGGCCCGACAGGTAGGCGGGAAGCTGGTGGGCGTCGAGCCCGCCGAGCAGCGCCTCGGTGCGCGCGGTGAACAGCAGGTGGGTCAGCGAGCCGGGCCGCGCGCCGGCGTGGTCGACGCCTTCGTCGAACGCGCGCAGCGCCTGCGCCTGGTGCTGCGGCGAGTCGTCGGGATCGCCGCACAGGCTGGCCAGCGTCGAGCGCCGGCACAGCAGCGAATAGAGCTCGCCCGTCATGTAGGTGCGGAACGCAACGACCTGCCGGTCGCGCACCTCGACCCAGCGGCAGTGCGTGCCCGGCAGCACGAACAGGCCCTCGCGACCCTGCAGCGCTCCGAACACCTGCGTCTCGCCGCCGCGCATCAGGTCGGGCGAGTCGATCTGGCCGCGCGCGACCAGCCCGGGCACGACCCGGAACGGTCGCCCGAGCAGGTCGTCGAAGTTCGACAGGCGTTGCGCGAGCGTCAGCAACCCGGCGGGCGTGCGCACGCGGCCGGCGTCGCGCCATCCGTCGCGGCTGCCGATCATTCCGCATGCGATCACCGGAAGCGCGGGCGCGCGGGCGAACCAGTCGCCGCACAGCGCCTCGAGCGCTTCGCGAAAGCGCCCGTCGGCGATCGTGGCCACGCCCGCAGTCGACTCGCGGCGCGCCACGATGCCGCCCGCGTCGATCAGCCAGGCGCGCAGCGCGCTCGATCCCCAGTCGACGCCGATCAGCGATGCGGAGTCGTCGCGAGGCGCGGCTGCGGCGTGCGTGGGCGTTGCGGGCATGGTCGCAGTATGCCCGAGTCACCGCTTGGTATGATCGCGCCAAGTCCATGACGCTCACCGAACTCAAGTACATCGTCGCCGTGGCGCGCGAGCGCCACTTCGGCCGGGCGGCCGACGCCTGCTTCGTCAGCCAGCCGACGCTGTCGGTGGCGATCCGCAAGCTCGAGGAAGAGCTGGGCGTGCAGTTGTTCGAGCGCGGCGGCAGCGAGGTCGCCGTCACGCCGGTGGGCGCCCGGATCGTCGAGCAGGCCCAGCACGTGCTCGAGCAGACCAACGCGATTCGCGAGATCGCGGTGCAGGGCAAGGATCCGCTGACGGGCCCGCTGCGCGTCGGCGTCATCTATACCATCGGGCCCTACCTGCTGCCGCGGCTGGTGCCGCGGATGATCGAGGACGCGCCGCAGATGCCGCTGCTGCTGCAGGAGAACTTCACCGTGAAGCTGCTCGAACTGCTGCGCCAGGGCGACGTCGACCTCGCGATCCTCGCCGATCCGTTTCCCGACCACGGACTGGCCACGCAGGGCGTTTACGACGAGCCCTTCGTGGTCGCGGTGCCGAAGCAGCACCGGTGGGTGCGGCGAAAGACGATCCGCTCGGCCGAGCTGAAGGAGCAGACGATGCTGCTCCCGGGTACCGGGCACTGCTTTCGCGACCAGGTGCTCGAGGTGTGTCCCGAGCTGTCGCGTTATTCGCAATCGAGCGTGGGCATCCAGAAGACCTTCGAGGGCTCGTCGCTCGAGACGATCCGGCACATGGTGGCGTCGGGCGTCGGCATCACCGTGCTGCCCTGGACCGCCTGCGCGCAGCCGCGCGAGGACGACCTGCTGCGCTACATTCCGTTCATGGCGCCGCCACCACACCGGCGGGTGTCGCTGGTCTGGCGCAAGAGCTTCGGGCGGGTGGCGGCCATCGAGGCGGTGCGGCGCGCGATCCTCGACGCCGATCTTCCCGGCGTCACGCCGCTGCCCGACGAGCGTCCGGTGTTCCACTGAAGTCGCGAGCGAGATCATGAGCGAACCCCTGCCTATCCGACGATCGAACAGACCATCGGCCGCACGCCGCTGGTGAAGCTGCAGCGCCTCCCCGGCGCCGACGGCGATGCCCGGGGCAACGTCGTGCTGGGCAAGATGGAAGGCAACAACCCGGCCGGATCGGTCAAGGACCGACCCGCGCTGGCAATGATCGCGCGCGCCGAGGCGCGGGGCGAGATCCGCCCCGGCGACACGCTGATCGAGGCGACTTCGGGCAACACCGGCATCGGGCTTGCGATGGCGGCGGCGCTGCGCGGCTACCGGATGGTGCTGATCATGCCGGAGAACCTGTCGCTCGAGCGGCGCCAGTCGATGAAGGCGTACGGCGCCGAACTCGTCCTGGTCAGCCGCGAGCAGGGCATGGAGGGCGCGCGCGACCTCGCCGACCAGATGCAGCAAGAGGGGCGCGGCCGCGTGCTCGACCAGTTCTCGAACGACGACAACTGGGCGGCGCACTACGAAACCACCGGTCCCGAGATCTGGGACGACACGAAGGGCCGGGTCACGCACTTCGTTTCGGCGATGGGCACCACCGGCACGATCACCGGCGTGTCGCGCTACCTGAAGGAGCGCAACCCGTCGGTGTGCATCGTGGGCGCGCAGCCGACCGAGGGTTCGTCGATCCCGGGCATCCGGAAGTGGCCCGAGGCGTACATGCCGACGATCTATCGGCACGCGCGCGTCGACCGGATCGAGTCGGTCTCGCAGGCCGATGCCGAGGAGATGGCGCGGCGCCCGGCGGTCGAGGAAGGGATCTTCTGCGGAATCTCGTCGGCCGGCGCGTGCTGCATCGCGCTGCGACTGGCCCGCGAGGCCGGGAACGCGACGATCGTGTTCGTCGTCTGCGATCGCGGCGACCGCTATCTCTCCACCGGCGTGTTCCCGGGATAGCCCACGTTCCTCCTCGATGCACGCCGACCACGCGCCGCTGCGCGCCATCGTTCTGCTGGTCGGCGCCTGCGTCAGCTTCGCGCTTCTCGACAGCGTCGCGAAGTACCTGTCGCAGACCCACCATCCGCTGCTGGTCGCCTGGGCGCGCTACGTCTTTCACGTCCTGGTCATGGCGGCGATCTTCATGCCGCGCATGGGGCGCGCGCTGCTGCGCACGCGGCGGCTCTCGCTGCAGGTCGCGCGCGGCGTGTGCCTGGGCATGTCGTCGGTGTGTTTCTTCTCGAGCGTGGCCTACCTGCCGCTGGCCGAGGCCACCGCGATCGTTTCGATCGCGCCGATCCTGGTTTCCGTCGGCGCGGTGGTCCTGATGCACGAGCGCGTGCCACGCGGCACCTGGCTGTCGCTGGCGCTCAGTTTCGGTGGCGTGCTGCTGATCGTGCGTCCCGGCAGTGCGCTGTTCGGCTGGGCGGCGGCGCTGCCGCTGGTCGCAGCGCTGTTCATCGTCGGCTACCAGCTGCTCACCCGCAAGCTCGCCGGCGTCGACAACGGGCTGGCGACGCTGTTCATCGGCGCGCTGGTCGCCGCGGTGATGCTGGCGGTGGTCGCGCCGGGGCGCTGGCAGCTGCCCGAGACCTGGCTGCAGGCCGTGCTGTTCGTCGCGATGGGCGCGATCGGCGCCTTCGGCCACCTGCTGCTGGTGCGCGCGTACGAGCACGGCTCGGCGGCCGCGCTCGCGCCGTTCGGCTACACGCACTCGGTCATGGCGGTGGTCTTCGGGCTGCTGTTCTTCGGCCAGTTTCCCGACGCGGTGTCGCTCGCCGGCATCGTGCTGATCGTCTCCACCGGGGTGATGATGGCGGCGCTGCGCAGGGTCGACGCGCGCCCGATCGAGGATTGAACGGGCGCGACGGCGGCCCGCGGACCGGCGTCGCCCGGCCCGCTCAGCGCCGCGCGGCCAGCTGGCGCGAGAGTTCGTAGACCGCCATCGCGTAGAAGCTCGAGCGGTTGTAGCGGGTGATCGCGAAGAAGTTCTGCGCGCCCAGGTAGTAGCTCGGCGCATCGTCGCCGTTGGGCAGGTCGACCAGCGCCAGCGGCATGTCCGGCGAAACCGGTTCGGTGCTCGAGACGCCGTACTCGGCCAGCTCGCCGATCGTGAACTGCGGCCGGATGCCGGCCTCGACCAGCGGCGCAAGCCGCGCTTCGCTGTCGAAGCGCATCTCCAGGCGCACCGGTTCGCCGTTGCGCCAGCCGTGCGTGGCGAGGAAGCTGGCGACGCTGCCGATCGCGTCGGCCGGATTCGACTGCAGCTCGACGCTGCCGTCGCCGTCCAGGTCGACCGCGAACCGGCGGATGCTGCCCGGCATGAACTGCGGCAGGCCGATCGCGCCGGCGAACGAACCACGCACCGAGAAGACGTCGAGAGCGGATTCGCGGCTGTAGAGCAGGTACTCCTCGAGCTCCCCGCGAAAGTAGTCGGCGCGCCGCGGATAGTCGAAGGCCAGCGTGGTGAGCACGTCCAGCACGCGGAAGTCGCCGGTGATGCGGCCATAGAGCGTCTCGACGCCGATGATCGCGACGACGATCTCGGGGGGCACGCCGAATCGCTGCGCCGCAAGCTCGAGCCAGAGCTCCTGCTCGCGCCAGAAGCGCAGTCCTTCGCGGATGCGCAGCGGATCGAGGAAGCGCGAGCGGTACGCGGCCCACGAGCGCTTGAACTCCGGAGGCGGCGGCGCCATCAGTCGCATTGCCGCGTCGTTGCGCCGCACCTGCGAGAACATCTGCAGCAGCTCGGACTCGATGAAGCCGTGGCGCTCGGCCATCCCGGCGACGAAGGCGCGGACCTGCGGGCGGTCGGCGTAGCCGGCGGCCGTTGTCGCGGCGGCGTTGGTCGCGGCGGATCCGGCGGTCGCGGTGCCCGCAGTGGCAGCGGCAACGGGCGCCGCTGCGGGCCGCTTCGCGCGCCGTTTCGCTTCGGCGCCGCCCGGCGCGGTGGCGACCGCGATGACCAGCGCGGCCAGCGCGGCGTGCATGACGGTGGCGACGCTCGCAGCGATTGCGGCGCGGCGGCCGGCGCCCCGGGCCCTGACAGGCAGGGGCGGGCGGCGGTCGGACGCGGGGCTCACGGCTTGAAGGCTTGCACGGACTTGCGCAAGTGTCGCACGGCTGCGCGATCGGGCGCCGCCTCGGCGTAGCGCAGTCGCTCGTAGGCCGCGACGATCCGTCGCGCCTCGGCCAGCCGGGCGTCGTCGAGCGCGCGCCCGATGCGCGCGAGGTGGCGCGACGCGGTCTCGTGCCTGGCGCGGCCGAGGCCCACGGCCGCCAGCCTCAGGCAGAACGATTCGTAGGCCTGCACCACCGGATCGCGCGGCAGGTGCGGGCGCAAGGTGAGCACCGCCACCGCGCCGATCAGCGCGGCGAGCACGCCCGCCAGCAGCGCGGCGAGCTGCCGCCAGTCGCTCGCCGCGACGCCGAGGCGAGCGAGCAGGCTCTGCTGTCGGTTGCGGTCGTATGACAGCACCCACTGGTTCCGGCGTTGCCGATCGCGTCCGAGTTGAACCACAGGCGCCGCGCGAGCGAGCGCGCCGCCAGTCCTGGCCCGATGCGAACTGGCCCAGGCGCAGGCCGCGCTCGATGCGTTGCGGCGCGACCGCGGCGGTGGGATCGACCCCCCCCCCCCCGCGGCCGGCGCCCCCCACCCCCGCCCGGGGGTGCGCGTCGGCCTGCCGCACCAGCCAGTAGCCGTCAACGGGATTTCGCTCGCCGCCCTGGTAACCGGTGACGATGCGCGCCGGGATGCCCAGCGCCCGCATCAGCACCGCGAACGCGCTCGCGTAATGCTCGCAGAAGCCGGCACGCGATTCGAACAGGAAGTCGTCGACGCTGTCACGACCGAGGAGCGGTGGCTCGGGCGTGTAGCGAAACGGCTGCTGGCGGAACATCTGCAGCGCACGCTCGAGCAGCCGCTCGTCGGCGCCCGGAGCGGCACCTGCCTCGTCGCGCCAGCGTGCGGCCATTCCGACGGTGCGCGGATTGAAGCCGGCCGGCAGTGCGAGCCAGCTGCGCAGCGAAGTGGCGTCTTCGTCGATGCCAGCCCGGAAGTCGGTGACCGAGACCACCGTCATCCGCAGGCGCCCGGCAATCGGCGTCGGCGAGACCAGTTGCAGGTCGGGGCGCAGGATGGGGCGAACCGAATCCGACTCGGCGCGCGCCGGCATCTCCAGCGCGAACAGCCAGTTGCGGTCGGTGGGCTCCTGCGTCACCGTGTAGCGGAACGACTCGCCTTGCGCGCCGAACTCGAGCCGCGTCGCGCCCGCCGGAGTCGAGCGCGCGTCGTGCGCGCGCCAGGCCTGGCCGTCGAAACTGCCGAAGACCGGCCCGCGCCAGTAGAGCAGCGCGGTCGGCGGCGTCGCGCCGTCGAACAGGACCCGGAACGCGATCGCGTCGGATTCGGAGAGCTGCGCGATGTTGCCGGGCGTCATCGCGTCGGACAAACCGGTGCGCGCACGCTGCGTGTCGCCGGACATGCCCCACAGCGGTCCGCCGAACCTGGGGAACAGCAGGAACACCGCGGCGGCGATCGGCAAGGCCTGCGCCAGCATCAGGCCGACGCTGCGCAGACGCTGCCCGATTGGGGTTTCGTGCTGCCGGAACTGCATCGTGAGCATCGCCGCGAGCAGCCCGTAGAGCGCCGCCACCACCGCGAGCGCGGTGGCGACCGACTGCGAGTGGAAGAACGCGGCGAGCAGCAGGAAGAAGCAGAGGAAGATCACCACGAACAGGTCGCGCCGGGCGCGCATCTCCATCAGCTTCAGTCCGAGGAACAGCACCAGCAGCGCGACGCCGGGTTCGCGTCCGAGGAGGGTCTGGTAGTGCGCATAGACCGCCGCGGTGCAGGCGATCGCGGCGGCCCATCGCACCGAGGCGCTCGGCAGCCAGCGGCCCGAAAGCACCAGCAGCAGCCGCCATGCGAACAGCACGAAGAAGCCGGCGCTGGTCCACGAGGGCAGGTGCGGCAGGTGCGGCAGCACCGACAGCGCGACCGGCAGCATCAGGAACAGCGTCTCGCGCCGCTCGCGCTCCCATTGCGCGCCCATCGTCCCCCGAGCGCGCGCAACGAATAGTGGAGTCCGGCCGCCATGGATGTCCGCTGCTCAGGCACCCCAGGTGGCCAGCGC
Organism: Burkholderiaceae bacterium; assembly: GCA_027493945.1. Taxonomy (GTDB): domain Bacteria; phylum Pseudomonadota; class Gammaproteobacteria; order Burkholderiales; family Burkholderiaceae_E; genus Zeimonas. The sequence continues at coordinate 3,373,700 of JAOSJU010000001.1, forward strand.
CTCGAGGCAGCGCGTGCGGTGGGCCGCCCCGTGGTCGATGGCGATGCAGGTGCCGGGAATCGCCAGCGAGTAGCGCACGCCGGCTGCGTCGGCGTCGAGTACCCAACGGGTGAGCCGCGACAGGCGCGCCTCGGTGTTCATCGACGCGGGCAGCACCGACCATTCGAGCGAGAGTTCGCCGAGGTCGCCGCCGTCGAACTGCTTGCTGATCAGGTTGTCGGACGCAGTGCGCGCGATCGCCTTCCAGGCGATCAGCCGCGGCGAGTCGCCGGCCGCGTACGGGCGCAGCGCCGCGATGTCCTCGCTGCCCTGTCCGCGCGCGCTGCCTTCGCCGCTCGCCGCCGCGCGCGCCGGCAGTGGCGCGGCCGGGGTCTCGGGTTGCGGGTAGACCAGCACGCGCAGCGCCGGATGCCAGCGCGCCCAGGCGCGCCAGATGCCCATCGGGAACGTGCTCGCGAGCGTGAGGCGCGGCACCTGCATCCACCCGCGCCTGCGGGCCGGCAGCGCGATCGTCACGAAGTGCTCGGTGCCCGGTGCCACGTCGAAGTACTCGGGCTGCGCCATGCCGGCGGCGTTCAGGCACAGCGCGAAGCGCTCGAGTTTCGTCGGGTTGCGCGCGATCAGCGTGAATTCCGCGATCTGGCCGGCGAACACCGGATCGGCGCGCCCGGCGCGCAGCGTGAGCATCGCCAGGTTGCGCCAGGTGTGCAGCATCGCCACGAGCGCGATCGACGCGACGAGGAAAGTCAATGCATGGCCGAGCGACAGCTGATAGTTGACCGCGGTGACGAGCATCGTCAGCACTACCGCCGCGAGCAGCGACCCGGCGCGCGTGGGCAGCATGAACACGTTGCGCCGGGTGAGCCGGTGGTCGCCCGCGCGCGGACGGCTGCGACCGGGGATCAGGTCGATCAGTCTCTGGTACAGCGGGCCGGCCCGCGCGTCGGCGATCGACGGCACGGGCCCGGGCGCGCCTGCCCGCGCATCGGGGCCGTGCGCGACCGTGTTCACGGCACCGCCACGGCCTCGACCAGTGCGCCCACCATCTCGGCGCGCGCACGGTGCGACACGCTGCCTCCGTTGGCCGGGCGCAGGCGATGGCCGGCCACGGCGGTGAGCACCGCCTGCACGTCGTCGGGCAGCACGTGGTTGCGTCCGTCGAGCAGCGCCCAGGCGCGCGCAGCCTGCAGCAGCGCGAGCCCGGCGCGCGGACTCAGGCCCTCGGACAGCGCGGGGCTGCGCCGGCTGAAGGTGAGCAGGTTCTGGACGTAGTCGAGCAGCGCGGGGGCGCAACGGATCTCGCGCACCATCCGTTGCGCCTGCTGCAGGTGCTCCGGATCCATCCTGGGGGACAGGCTGCCGAGCATGTCCCGTCGGTCCTGGCCCTCCAGCAGCGCGCGCTCCGACTTGGCGTCGGGGTAGCCCAGCTGGATGCACATCAGGAAGCGGTCGAGCTGCGATTCGGGTAGCGCAAAGGTGCCGACCTGGTCCTGCGGGTTCTGCGTCGCGATGACGAAGAATGGCTCGGGCAGCGCCATGGTCTTGCCGTCGATCGAGACCTGGCGCTCCTCCATCGCCTCGAGCAGGGCCGACTGCGTCTTGGGCGAGGCGCGGTTGATCTCGTCAGCCAGCAGCACCTGCGAGAACACCGGTCCGGGGTGGAACACGAACTGCGCGCTGTCGCGATCGAACACCGACAGCCCGACGATGTCGGCCGGCAGCAGGTCGTTGGTGAACTGCACGCGCCGGAACTGCAGGCCGAGCGACATCGACAGCGCGTGGGCGAGCGTCGTCTTGCCGACGCCCGGCAGGTCTTCGATCAGCAGGTGGCCGCGGGCGAGCAGGCAGGCGAGCGCGAGCTTGATCTGTGGCTGCTTGCCCACGACGACGGCGCCGACCTGCGCGGCGACCGTCTGGATCCGCTCGAGCATGAAAGGCCCGGAAGTCGTTGGGTCCGGTCGAGTGTAATCGAAGGGATCGCCGTGCCCGCGTGATCCAGTGCCGGTTTGGACGATCGGCGTCTCGCGCCGATAATCGGAGTCGTGCGGCCCCGTCTCGAGCGTGGCCCGTTAGCGTCCGGCGATGACGTCCAGCTGGGTGCGCGTGAATGCAAGCGCCCCGGAAAGCGGGGTTGACGATGAACGGCGCAAGCCGGCACTGGTCGTCGGGCGGGCGGCGGGCTTCGACAAAGCTCGAGTTACGTGTTGGTTGCGCGGGCTCGCCGGACGGGTCCGTGGTCAACGCAGGAATCGTGCCTGTCACGCTTGACTCATGGGATCAGATCACTGCTGTCCGGTTAATCGACTCGCGCCGAGCTTGAGAGCAAGCATTGGCGCGGGCTGTAGGCCGATTTTGTTTGGTGCCGACTTGAACTTCGTTCGCCAAGAACCGCGTACTTTCCCGGGCTTGACTGCCTCGGGGAGCACGCATGTACATCGGCAAGACCTTGTTCGCCCAAGTCATGGAGTTCGTGCCCTGGACCAGCTTTGCGCGCATCGTGCAACGCTATGGCGGCAACTCGGGCGTGCGTACGTTGTCGTGCGCCGAGCAGTTTCGGGCCATGGCCTTCGCGCAGCTGACTTGGCGAGAGAGCCTGCGCGACATCGAGGCCAGCCTGTCGGCCAACGCGAACAAGCTTTATGCGATGGGCTTTCGCTCCGCAGTCAAGCGATCGACGCTGGCCGATGCCAACGAGTCGCGCAACTGGCGCATCTGGTCGGACCTGGCTGCGCTGCTGATCCGGCGTGCGCGCAAGCTGTACGCAAACGATGCGCTCGGCGTCGACTTGGACAATACGGTCTATGCGCTGGATTCCAGCACCATCGATCTGTGCCTGAGCCTGTTCGACTGGGCGCCGTTTCGCTCCACCAAGGCGGCCATCAAGCTGCACACGCTGCTGGACCTGCGTGGCGCCATCCCGGCATTCATCCACATCAGCGACGGCAAGCTGCACGACGTGAACGTGCTCGATCTGCTGGCCTTCGAGGCCGGTGCGTTCTACGTGATGGATCGCGGCTACGTGGACTTCGCAAGGCTGCACGCTTTGCACCAGGCCGGCGCCTTCTTCGTCACGCGCGCGAAGTCGCCGATGGATGCGCGGCGCGTGTACTCGGCCGCCACCGACCGCAGCAGCGGCGTCATCAGCGACCAACGGGTCATGCTCAACGGCTACTACTCGGCGAAGAAGTATCCCGAGCACCTGCGCCGTGTCAGGTTCAAGGATCCCGAGTCGGGAAAGACGCTGATCTTCCTGACCAACAACACGGCCTTGCCGGCGCTGACGATCGCCGCGCTGTACAAGAGCCGCTGGCAGGTCGAGTTGTTCTTCAAGTGGATCAAGCAGCACCTGCGCATCAAGAAGTTTCTCGGCACCAGCGAGAACGCCGTAAAGACGCAGGTGTGGTGTGCCGTAGCCACCTACGTACTCATCGCCATCGTCAAGAAGCAGCTTCAACTCGATGCCTCGCTCTACACATGTCTACAGATTCTGTCGGTGTCGGTGTTCGAGAAAACCGAGGTTTCATGCGCCTTGCAGGCCGATGCATCCCAGATCGACCAGCCCAACGTCGCTAATCAGTTGAATTTGTTCGACATTTAACCGGACAGCAGTGGGATCAGATCACGATTGATCCTCGTGCCGGCCGGCGGCAAGGGCGCACTCCGTCCGTCTGGCAGCGGTCAATTCACTGTATGATCCCCAGCCTGCGCGCAATGGCTACCGCTTGGGTGCGGCTGCGACTATTGAGCTTTGCGCTGATGTTGCGCAGGTGTGTGCGGACGGTGCTGTCAGAGATGAACAGTTTCTCCGCCATCGTGCTGTTCGAGTAGCCCTCGGCCAACAGCTGGAGAATCCGGATCTCCTTGCGGGTGAGCGGTTCTGCGGGCCCCGCCGTGGACTCGCCGGGATTGTGACTCTCTTCGGCCCCCACCGATCCCAGCAAGTCGACCAGGGCGATGGACGTACTCGAGGAGAATCGGGTCCCGAACGGACTCTGCCAGGAACGACTGCATCCTGCGCAGCAGGGGGCCACGATCGGGCCTTCATCGAGCAGCAACCGGACGAAACCCTCCCGGCAAGCCTCCATTAGCAGGGGGTGTGCCTCACTCACGGCGCGACTGACGTCGGCGCGTCTTAGCGCGGCGATCGCCAGCAACAAGCGCAGCTTGAGAGCGCGATGCCGGCGACCGGACTTCTGGGCCGCCCGCCATTCGGTTTCCAGAGGCTCGATCAATGCTTCAGGATCGCCGAACTGGAGGTCGATCCGCATGCGTCCGATGAACGAGTCCTCCACATCCAGTGCAGGTCGCAGGTCGTCGCGCAAGGCATCAAGCGCAACGGATCGTTCCAGTTCATCGAGGGCCGCTGCCGCGTGGCCTTGCAGGGCAAGCAGTCGCGAACGTTCGAGTTTGGCGCTTGCCGTCACGCGTCGCAACTGGCGTTGGTGCCCGAAGTATTCGAGTTCGATCAATGTCAGAAATGCGGTGTCAACATCACCGCGTAGGAAGGCAAGGCGAGCGCGCAGACGGTGGCTGGAGATCATGTGGTCTGGCAGCCCCACATCCCTGACCAAGGGCAGGTAGACGTTCAACAAGCGCTCGGCCGTCACCGGGTCATTGGTCTCGTACAGGACGCTGACATATGGTACGCCGGCCCACGCGTTGCCTTGCGAGTAGTTGTACGCCATGGCGCCCGGCGATGCTGTGACTGCCATGCGGAAGCGGGCCATCGCTTGTCGCAGGCGGCCCTCGCGCAGGTCCAAGTTTCCTTCGCCCGTTTCGGCGTACATTCTATTGAATGCGCCGTTCGGTTGGGCGCGGCGCGCGTCATCCAGTAGATGTACTGCTTCGTGGCGTTCGCCAATGACCGAAACAATGTGGGCCATTACGTTGAGCAGCACACCGTCGATGAAGGCATTGGCGGTCGGAAGTCGGGCAAGGCCGCAGCGTCCCGCTTCATGGGCCTCCTGATAGCGATCCAACATCACCATCAGCACCGGACGCAGGGCGAGCACATGGTCTTGGACCTGCCGATCGTCGCTGTCCTGGCAGCCAGATTGCTGCAGCAATTTCATTGCAGTCCATGGTCCCAGGCTGAAGCAGCGTGCCCACACGGCGATGACGTACAACTGCTGCCGCTTTCGCAGCATCTCGTGGGGTATCGCGGTGAACCACCGATTGAGCAGGCGCATGCGACCCTCCTCGAGGAGGTGATGGCCGTGGTGTTCCAGCAGGTAGAGCGCATGCGGATAGTCGCCTCCGGCAATCGCGTGGTCAATCGCCGGTACCGGTCGCTGCTGCGATTCGTACCAGCCGGAAGCGGCCAGATGCAGCCGAGCCACTTCGTCAGGGTATTCGCGACGGAGTTGGTGGCGCAGAAACTCAGCGAACAGGCTGTGGTACCTGAACAGACCGGGCGTGCCTTCCAAGGGGACGAGGAATATGTTCCGCCGATGCAGGGACTGAAGCATGGCATCGCAGTCAATGTGCGGCAGCAGGGCCTGGCACACGGGCGTGCTCAGATGATGGAGAATACTGGAGCGCAGTAGGAAATCGCGCACCGCCGGTTCCTGCCGGGAGAGCACCTCGTCGGTGAGGTACTCGGCGATGCCACTCTCCGACGTTGACAGCCGCGCGATGGCATCCGAGGATGGGCTGGAACGCTGCAGTGTCAATGAAAGCAGCCAGAGGGCGGCCGCCCAGCCTTCGGTCTCTTGCAGTGCGCGATCGACCGCTTCCAGCGAGAGCTCGAAACCTCGCAACCGGAAAAAATCAGCAGCCTCGGACGGCGAGAAGCGCAAGGCCTCCGTTTCCAGTTCAGCCAACTGGCCTCTCGCGCGGAGGCGGCTCAAACCCAGGTTTGGCTGGTTACGCGAACCGATCACCACTTGGCCATTGTGCGGCAGGTGCTCCACGAGTTCGCGTATCAAACCGAGTACGCCTGGTTCCCGGATTACTTCGAAATCGTCCAGGAACAAGGCGCAGGGTGTCTGCCCAATGGCCAGCAGCGACAGTGGATCCTGCGCGGCTCCGATGTGCTCGAACCCCAACTGGTCGATGGCGGCGGAGAGGCTAGCCAGAAAGCGGGGAGTGTCATTATCTGCGGCATCGAGCGTTAGCCAAGCTGTGGCGACATTGCGTGCCTCGAGCGCCTCGCGAATCTGAACCATGGCAGTGGTTTTTCCAAAGCCGGCGGGTGCGTGCACCAACACCAGCTTGATCGGGCCCGTGCCGGTCAGCCGGTCGGTAATACGGATGCGGCGTACCTCCGCCGTGCGATGAACTGGGGGCGCCAGCTTCGCCAAGGGAATCACGACAGCCCGTTGTCGGTCGGGCCGGGGCAGGATTTGGAAAGGTTGCGGTGAGGGCGTGATCATCGCATTGATGCTCATTTCGGATTCGCAATGACGGGTCCGGGCGAAACCGTCTCTTCCGACGATACTGCGGCGCCTACCCCTTCCTTAGACTTTCAGGGGATAGATGCCCATCCAGTGTGGTAGCAACTCTACCATGTGAGCGCGCCCCCAAGACATTCGGACTCAGGCCGCTTGCTCGGGTGCACCACATGTCGGTGATGGGTCATGACCCGAAAGTTCGAAGCGGAATATCCATGCAAAAGATCGATACGACTCGTCTTCAGGGGCTGGCTCGCGCATATTGCCAATCGGCTGTCCTGTATGCCGCGATCGACCTGCAGCTTTTTACGCACGTCGCAAACGGCTCTGACACCGAGGCCAGACTCGCGATAGCTCTTGGCATTCCACCTCTACAGGTCGAACGCCTGGTTACAGCTGCGTTGGCGATGAAGTTGCTCGAAACAGACGGAGCAACGCTGCGCAACGCCCCGGACACGGCGCGCTTCTTGGTCCAGGGGGAGTCTGGTTATGCAGCGGATTGGCTGACGTTCACGCGTGGCGATGTACCGAATTGGTTCCGACTGACCGAGTTCCTGAAGGAGCCGCTTCGCCCCTCCACGCTTGGACTCTTCGAAACGCAGACCGTCGAACAGGCACGGCAATACCATGCGGCCACATATAGCATAGGCACCGGTGCGGCACGCCGATTCGTACGCAGCGTCGATCTTTCGAAACGATGCAAGATGCTGGATCTTGGTGGAGGCACCGGAGCCTACAGCATCACGGCGGTGCAAACCCATCCGCACCTGCGCGCCGTCGTGCTCGACTTGCCGCCTGTCACCGAGGTCACGAAGGAATACATCAGCAAGGCGGGCGTCGAAGATCGCGTAACGGTGTTGCCTGGTGACTTCACTCGGACGCCTTTCCCGGATGATGTCGATGTCGTGTTGATGGCCAGCAATCTTCCTCTCTACAACGAGGCCGTAATCGGAGATATTGTTCGAAAGGCATATCGGGCGTTGTTGCCGGGGGGTGAGTTCCATCTTCTTGGCGAGATGCTGGATGACGATCGGAGCGGGCCTATCGATGCGGCGATGTGGGGCGTCAACGAAGCCTTGTCGCGCAGCGAAGGCAAGTGTCATACGATCAGCCAGTGCGTGGGGTATCTGAAGGACGCAGGGTTTACCGCGCTTAGACACGACGTGTTCGTGCCTGGAGTTTTGCATCAGGTGACGGGCACCAAGGTTGAGTAGCACGGCCGATGGTTCGCGCGATTGATCTGCGTTGGCGGAACTGGACAGTTTTTGGAGCGAGTTTTTCGGCAAACTGAGCCCCGGACAGGGTGCCAAGGAGTTTGTCGTGAAACGCAAGCGCTTTTCGATTGAGCAGATCGTGGCCGTGCTCAAGCAGGCCGAGCTCGGCATGCCGGTGGCCGACATCATCCGGCAGGTCGGAATCTCCGAGCAGACGTTCTACCGCTGGAAGAAGCAGTACGCCGGGCTGCAGTCCGATCAGGTGCGCGAGCTCAAGCAGCTGCAGGAGGAGAATGCCCGGCTGAAGAAGCTGGTTGCCGAGCTCAGCCTGGACAAGGCGATCCTGCAGGACGTCGCCTCAAAAAACTGGCGCGGCCCGCGTTGAAGCGGCACGCGGTGGCGCACATCATGTGCTGCTATGCGGTCGCACGACGTCGGGCCTGCGCACTGGTCAAGCAGACACGAAGCACCGACTACTACTCATACTGTGTTAGTAAAATCAGTCTACTATACGCGCATCTTCAAGTGCAAGGTGCGAAGCGATGGACGAACTCGGCGAGCTCCAGCGATACATGGCGCATCTGAGTGAAGCGCTGGGTCACGCCGACCGGCATGCGGGGTTGCGCGGGTACTGTGCGGGGCTGATGTCGCCGCTGGCCCGAAAGAGCGTCGAGCCGATGGCCGCGGCGGTCGATCCGCAGCATGTTCGTTCTCGTCATCAGTCGCTGCACCATTTCGTGGCGGATTCGGACTGGTCCGACGAGGCGCTGCGGCTGCGGGTGGCGCAATGGGTGGTGCCGCGGATGGACTTCTCCGACGGCGGCTGGTGGATCATCGACGACACCGGCTTTCCGAAGGCGGGTCGTCATTCGGTGGGCGTGGCGCGCCAGTACTGCGGGATGCTGGGCAAGCAGGACAATTGCCAGGTAGCGGTGAGCGTGTCGCTCGCCTGTGAGACAGCGAGCCTGCCGGTGGCCTGGCGGCTGTATCTGCCCAGGGAGTGGGCCGAGGACGAGGTCCGGCGCCGCAAGGCCGGCGTACCGGCCGAGATCGAGTTCGCGACCAAGCCGAACATCGCCCTGGGGCAGATCGAAGATCTGCTTGCGCAGGGCGCACCGCGCCATACGGTGCTGGCCGATGCGGGCTACGGGGTGGACACGGCGTTTCGCGAGCGGCTCACTGAACTGGGGCTGGCCTATGTGGCAGGCATCACCGGCAGTGTGACGGTCTGGGCGCCGCCGCGAGAACCCTTGGCGCCCAGGACCGACGCCGCGCGCGGGCCGCAGGGCAGGCGCTTGCGCCGGGGCCAGGCCGGCGACGAGCAGCACCGCCCGCAATCGGTCAAGGAGGTCGCGCTCGCGCTCTCGCCGCTGGCCTGGTACCGGGCCAGCTGGCGTGAAGGCACGAACCAGACGCTGCGCTCGCGCTTTGCACGGCTCAGGGTACGAGCCGCGCATCGGGACCACCTGCGCAACCAACCACGCCCGCCCGAGTGGCTGCTCATCGAGTGGCCCGAGGACGAAGCCGAGCCGACCAAGTACTGGCTCTCGACGCTGCCCGAGGCCGTGCCGCTCGAGCGCATGGTGTACGAAGCGAAGATGCGCTGGCGCATCGAGCGCGACTACCAGGAACTCAAGCAGGACCCGGGGCTGGGCCACTATGAGGGCCGAGGCTGGCGAGGATTCCATCACCATGCGAGCCTGAGCATCGCCGCGTACGGATTCCTGCTTGGGCAGCGACTCAGCTATCCCGAGCAGGCCCGGGCAGAAAAAAAAACGCCACTTCGCCAGGAACCTGCCGTACCCACGCATTACGTCCCTCGAGGCGCCCCGCCGGGCGCAGCGCCACGTCCCCTGGTCGATCACGAGTTTGCGGCTGCGTATCGGCGCGCTGCTACTTCGTAGCTTCGCCCGATGTCCGTGCTGCTTCCAGGCCACGAGGCATTTATTAACACAGTATGACTACTGCAGTATCAAGGATCCGCGCAGGGATCTGCGAGCCCGGATGCGCAAGATCGCCAGTACGCGGGTCCGATACGGGTATCGGCGCATCCATGTGCTCCTGAAGCGCGAGGGATGGCAGCTCGGGCGAAACCAGGCCTATCGGATCTACGTCGAGGAGCACTTTCAGCTGTGCTCGAAGCTGCCCACGCGTCGCAAGATGACGGTGCTGCGCGAGGGACGTTTCAAGCCGCAACGTGCAGGCGAGGTGTGGGCGATGGACTTCGTGGCCGATGCGCTCTCCAGTGGCTCGAAGTTTCGACTGTTGACGGTGGTCGACGTGTTCAGCCGCGAAGCGCTGGCGATCGAGGTCGGCTCGAGGCTGCGCGGCGAGAATGTGGTCGAAGTGCTGAACCGACTGGTCGCTCGGCATGGAGCTCCGAAGTTCGTGTCCGTCGACAACGGCAGCGAGTTCACCGGACGTGTGATGGATCTATGGGCGTATCACCACAAGGTTCGCATCGACTTCAGCCGGCCGGGCAAGCCGACCGACAACGGCCACGTCGAGACGTTCAACGGTTCACTGCGCGACGAGTGCTTGAACGTGCACTGGTTCGAGTCTCTTGCCGACGGCAAAGCGATCGTCGAGGGCTGGCGACGTGACTACAATGAGAGCCGTCCTCACAGTGCTCTCATGGACCTTACACCAGCGGAATTCGTCCGCCAGCAAAGGATTTCGAGGCCCGTCGAAGGCCTCGTGACCGCCGAAAACTAACTCTCGGTGCTGTCCAGGAAAGCCAAGCGAGTCAGTCGAAGGGAGGAATTCCCCGTAGCGGGTCAAATTCGTCTCTTCCGACGATACTTCGGCGCGTCGCCCTTCCATAGACTTCCTTTACAAAGGGGAGGTGACCATCGAATGTGGATCGACTCTGGCATGCAACGCGATGCCTCCTGCTGCGCTGTTTCGGCTTGCAGCGGCGCCAGAGTCCCATTTTCCCGCCATTGCCACTGCATGAAGTGATCAGTTCACTGGCGATCCGACTAAAGCTCTGCGAAGTCGAGCGTTGAACACACAAAGGTCGCGACGGAACAGAATTTGCGACGGGTGGCCATTCGAAAAGAACGCGGTTGCCCGAACTCTCCTCAACTCCCTGTCAAAAAGAAGCCCCCATGCCTGAAGCATTCATCGTCGCCGCCCGCCGCACTGCCGGGGGGCGGCGCAACGGAGGCCTGTCTGGCTGGCATCCTGCCGATCTCGCCGCTGCCGTCCTCGACGCCTTGGTGGAGGACACGGGCATCGATCCGGCGGCAATCGATGACGTGATCATGGGTTGCGTCAGCCAAGTTGGCGAGCAGTCGGCGAACATCGCCCGCAACGCGGTGCTGGCATCGAGGCTGCCCGAGTCTGTCCCTGGTACGTCGGTCGACCGACAGTGCGGCTCATCGCAGCAGGCTTTGCACTTCGCAGCGCAGGCGGTGATCTCCGGCACGATGGACTGCGTCATTGCCGCCGGCGTGGAGAGCATGACGCGTGTGCCGATGTTCACTCCCAGTGAGCTGGCCCGTAAGGCCGGTATGGGTGTGTACATGAGCCCGCGCATGAGCGAACGTTACCCGGCAGTCCAGTTCAGCCAGTTCGCGGGCGCGGAGATACTCGCCCGCAAGTACGGTCTGAGCAAGCTGCAGTTGGACGAGTATGCGCTCGAAAGCCATCGTCGTGCCGCCCTGGCGACACGGGAGGGACGCTTCGAGCGTGAGATCGTCGAGGTGGAGACGCGTCGCAGCGGTGAGACAGTGGCGACCACAATGCACTCTTCCGACGAAGGCATCCGGTTCGATGCGACGCTCGACGCTATTGCGGGTGTGAAACTGCTTCATGAAGGTGGCGTCATCACCGCTGCAAATGCCAGCCAGATCTGCGACGGTGCTGCTGGCGTCATTGTTGTCAACGAGCGCGCCCTCAAGACATTCGGACTCAGGCCGCTTGCTCGGGTGCACCACATGTCAGTGATGGGTCACGACCCGATCATCATGTTGGAGGCGCCTATTCACGCGACCGAGATCGCGCTGCGAAAGGCTGGCCTGAGAATCCGGGACATCGACGCCTACGAGGTCAACGAGGCATTCGCGTCCGTTCCATTGGCCCGGCTTCAGTCGATCGGCGCCGACCCGGAGCGGCTGAACGTCAACGGTGGCGCGATCGCCTTGGGGCATCCCTTGGGCGGGACCGGTGCCAAGCTGATGGCCACGCTGGTTAACGTGCTCGAGCAACAGAGCGGGCGCTACGGCCTGCAAACCATGTGTGAAGGCGGCGGCATGGCCAACGTGACGATCGTAGAGCGTCTATGAGCGAATTGGCATGTTGATGTTAAGTGACTTCGAGTTCAGCAGGTCGGGCGATCCTGACCTCGGCGGTCGAAGGACTTGTTGTGTACGCATTTCGATAGTTGGGGGGCTCAATTGATGGAACCATTAGCCTATGTTCAATTGATGAAGGAGCGATACCAGTCGATCGGGTTTCCTGTCTATCAGTGGACGGTGAACGACGATGCGCCGTTGGTGCGATTGGCCAAGCCGCTGTCGAAGTCCGCCGTATCGATGCTGACGTCGGGCGGCGTATCAAAGAAGGGTTTACCGGGATTCAATCCGGATGCTCGCAATGACTTCAGGGTCGATGCGATCGGACGCGAGACGCCATCGAATGCCTTCAACGTGAACGACAACTTTTACCGCCATGACTCCGCGGATCGCGATATCAACTGCATCTTCGCGATCGATAGACTGCGCGAGTTGGCGGAGTCGGGAGAGATCGGTTCCGTGACCCGCCATTTTTGGAGCGGATTCATGGGCCGCATCTATAAGCGCAATTATCTGATCGAAGAGGCCGCACCAGCGTTTGCGCGGAGATTGCGCGAGGACGGGACCCATGTTCTGGTTGCTGTGCCGGCCTGTCCGCTGGATCACCAGACTGTCGGCATCGTATGCCGCGTGGTCGAAGAAAGCGGCATTCCTACTGTGTGCGTTTCCACTGCTCGTGACATCACAGCCCAAGTGAAGCCGCCACGCAGCCTGTTCGTCAATTTTCCGATGGGTAATCCGTTCGGCGCAGTCGGAGATGCCGCAACTCAGCGGACGATCCTTCGGCAGGCACTGGCGATGGTCGCCGAGTCGACCAAAGGCGGTGCCTTGGTCGATGCTCCTCTCGAGTGGCCCGAGCCGTTCGGCTGTTACCTCCCAGAGCCCGACCGCGAGTATCAGTTGCGAAAGTGACTCGCGTGCCCGACCAGGACGTTCATACGACTAACGATGGGGGATAGACAGAATGAAGTTCTACAAAGTCGTTCCAGCAATTGTTGCCAGCGTGCTGGGATGGGTCGGTCTTCCCGCCCATGCAGCCGATCCGGACGTCGTGACCATAAAGGTTGGCGGCGTCCTGACGTTGACCGGGCCGGGTGCATTCTGGCACCTGACCGGCGGCAAAGCGCAGATGGTGTTCTTCAAGCACCTGAATGAGCAGGGCGGCGTGCCATACACCGAACCGGACGGCACGAAGAAGCGTTTTGTCGTGGACTACAAGTATGAAGATAGCGTGTACGACACCAAGAAGGTGGTGACTGCCTACAACCGCCTGAAGGAATGGGGCGCGCATGTGGTCACAACGAGCGGAAGTTCGCCAGGAGCCGCGCTGGTTGCGCCGAGTGCGCGTGACAAGCTGCCTGTCGTCAACGATTGGTCTGTTCATCCCGACCCCGATCATTATCGCAATAACACCGAGTCACAGTACCTGCTTCCCAACATGCCGAGCAACGTCGATACGTCGGGCGGCCTTCTTTATCTCTACAAGAAGCACGTCTGGGAAAAGAAGCATCCTGGTCAGAGATTGAAGGTCGGTATCGTTTCGTTCGACAATCCCCGCGCCGGCTCTATAAGGAGCGCTGGGTCAGTAAGTTCTACGAGAAAATGGGTGTTGATATCGTCGGGGTCGCGCTGGTGCCGATGGCGCTGACGGACGTCAGCATCGAGCTCAAGCGGTTGCACGAGGCGGGCGCGAAGGTAGTGCTGATCGATCACGTCGTCTCGGGTGCCAAGGTAGTGCTGGAGAATGCCGAGCGTCTCGGTATTCGCAAGGACTTGGACTTCATAACCTGGTATTTCACCCAACCGCAGTTCGCTGGGGCGCCGCAACTGTTCGATGGCGTTTATCACCCCTGGCCGGTTCCGAGCTATTACAGCGCTGATCGCACGTCCGAAATGGAAGAGGTTGGCAAGATCTACCTGAAGGACGACTCGGATTACTGGGCGCAACATCTCGACGTCGCGATGCCAACGCACCTAACGATGTCGTACGCCACTAACTCGATCAAGCAGGCGCTGGAGAAGCACGGGTTCAAAGGCCTGACAGGCGAGCGCATTCGAGGCGTCATGTTCGGCGCACGCGAGGTGACAAATCGCGGACTCTATCCACGGTATTCCATCGATCCTCAATCGCCATTTACTCTTCCCTACAACTGGCTATACAGATTCGACGCGAAGAGCAAGAGCTACGCTGTGCTCGGCAAGCCAGTCGCACCGGGTCCCTCGGAACTGCAGCCGCGCTGGAATCCCACTGACGATCCCTCACTCGTCGAAACCGGCTTTTATCGCTGAACGTCGCTGCCGGGTCGCGACCGGGACGCTACTTCGGCGCGCTACCACCGCGTTGCGTCCCGGTTGTCCTTACCGTCGGAAACCGAAGGACTCGATAGCCGTGTCAAGCACCTTCATCTTCAGTCTGTTCCCGAGGGATTGTCAGTGGCTGCATATACGCCTTGATTGGCGTCGGGTTCATACTGATCCGTAAAACATCGGGAGTCTTCAATCTCGCGCAGGGCCAGATCGTCATCTTCGGCGCTTACCTGTTTTATACGGTAGTCGTGACCCTGGGTATGGGTTTGTGGACAGGTGTGGCTCTGTCTATTTGCATCGGCGCGGTGATTGGAGTCCTGATCGAGCGCTTCCTGATGCGCCCGCTTTACGGTCACGACCTGGGCGCCGCGATTCTTGTGACACTGATGGTGGCACTTCTCGTTGAGGCAGTACTGAGCATGGGATGGGGTACGGCGTTCCTCGTCGCGCCGCGCATGTTCCCGAAGGAGGTGGCTTTCTCAGTTGGCGCAGCGACAATCAGTTACGATCAACTCGCCGTCGTGCTGGTTACGATCGGGATCTTCATTGTGATCGACCTTTTCTTTGCGAGATTCAGGCTCGGCATGGCGATGATGGCGGTGAGTGAGGACCCAGTTGTGGCGCAGGGCCTTGGCGTCAAGGTTTCACGGCTCGTTGGCATCAGTTGGGCGCTCGCGTGCGCGCTCGGCTTCCTCGGTGGCATCCTGATTACCAACATCAGCGGCATCAGCTATACGATGGTGGAAATCGGGATCAAGGCGATCGCCGTGGCAATCATCGGCGGATTCGAGTCGTTCCGCGGCCTTCTGTTTGCGGGCATCTTGATCGGGATCGGAGAGTCGCTTGCAGTTGCCTACGCGGACCCGCTTCTTTCTGGTGGGTCAGTGCGCGAGATCCTGGCCTACGTCATCATGGTTGTCATCCTTCTTTACAAGCCGTATGGCCTGTTCGGTTGGGTACGAATCGAGAGGGTATAGGCGTCATGCTTCCGAGTGGTGTATACAACCAAACGTATTCGCAAGACATTGCCGTCATGCGAACACGAACCCATAAGGTGCTCGCTGCCGTGTCTCTCCTGGCAGTGTTTGCGCTTCCGCAGCTCGCCGGCGCTGCGCTGACGAGCTGGCTCACGATGGTCATGATCACCATCATCGCTGTGCTCGGGCTGGTCGTTACTACCGGATATTGCGGGCAGATTTCGATCGGTCACGCCGCATTCATGGCCGTCGGCGCCTTTACCTACGCGCATCTGACGCGACATGGCGTTCCGTGGGTCGCTGCGATCATTGGTGGGGGCATCACGGCGAGCATGGTCGGAACGCTATTCGGGCTCTCCTGCCTGAAGGTCAAGGACCTATATCTCGCGTTGACGACGCTTGCGGCGCAGTTCATCGTTCCATGGGTGATCATCGAGTACTTCGGGGGCGCGCGCGGCGTCGTGCCCGCTGAGGCAACGATAGGGGGATGGTTCTGCTCAAGCAGCACCACTTCTACTATCTAGCGCTGATTGTGCTGCTGGCAACAACGTACTTTGTCTTTAACCTTGGGCGGACCAAAGTGGGGCGAGCCTTCAAGGCGATTAGATATCAGGACAGCGCGGCGCAATCGATGGGGATCGACATTGGCCGGTACAAGCTCCTGAGCTTCACGATCGGATGCTTCATTGCCGGAATTGCCGGATCGCTCATGGTTATTCTTATGGGTAAAGCGGACATCGAGTACTTCACGGTAAAGGACTCGATCTGGCTGCTTGCGATGCTTCTCCTGGGTGGGTCAGGATCGTTCGTCGGCGCATATTTCGGAGTTTTCTTCATCCTGGGGATATCCGAGGGCAGCCACCGGATTGTCTCGCTCGTTGCCGCCAACCTTCCGGAATATCAGGTTGCATTGTCGTCGCTTCCACACTTCCTGATGGCCTTGATCATCATCGTTCTGGTCCTGTACGAGCCACGCGGCTGGTATCACCGGTGGTTGACCTTCAAGGCCTCATATCGTGTGTGGCCGTGGGCCCATTGGTAAGCATGGCGATGACGAAGGAGAGCAATCCGGCAGACCCCATAATCAGCGTCAGTGAGCTGGCGTTGCGATTTGGCGGAGCCGTCGCGCTAGACGGTGTGTCGTTTGACATCCACCGCAACGAAGTGCTGGCGATCATCGGCCCCAACGGGTCCGGCAAGACGTCGACCCTGAATTGTCTCACTGGGTTCTATCGTCCCCAGGGCGGATCAATCAAGTACAAGGACGTTTCGCTTCTCGGGCGACCCGCGCACGCGATTGCGCGGATGGGTATCTGCCGCAGCTTCCAGAAGGTGGAGTTGTTCGCTGGCTTGACAGTGATCGACAACCTGATGGTTGCGCGCCATGTTCGCACCGGTCATGGCGTCCTGGCGGGCGGTTTGTTTTTCGGTCGCGCACGGTCACAAGACGTCGCAAACCGCCGCGTCGTTGAGGAGATCATCGACTTCATGGAGCTCGAGCAGGTGCGTAAGGCGACGGTGGGCTCGCTTCCCTACGGCCTGCGCAAGCGGATCGGTGTTGCGCGGGCTCTTGCGATGGAACCTAAAGTGCTTCTGCTGGACGAACCGATGGCTGGCATGAACGTGGAGGAGAAGGAGACTCTAGTCAGGTTCATTCTCGACATTCATCGCGGCGCTCGCTTTGGCTATGAGTCCAGCTTTCTTAACGAGGGCATTCGGAGCATCGTGATGATCGAGCACGATATCGGCATCGTGATGGACATTACGGACCGGATCGTGGTGCTGGATTTCGGGAAGAAGATCGGGGAAGGCACGCCACGGGAAATCGCCGAGAATACGGCCGTCATCAACGCCTATCTCGGTGAAGGCGTGTAGTGAAAGGGGAGGATATCGTGACCGAAAAGGAAGCGTTGACGAGTCCAGCGACGCTTCCAGCGTACTTCGCCGAAAACGTGCGTCGCTGGCCACAGCGTGTTGCGCTCCGCCAAAAGGACTTAGGGATCTGGCTTCCATGTACGTGGTCCGAATGCTTCGACCGCGCGAAAGCATTTGCGCTCGGACTCAAGGCGCTCGGATTCCGGGGATGGGGATCGCCTGATGGTCATCGGCGACAACGAATTCGAAACGTACTGGGGCATGTACGGCGCCATGTCGCTCGGGGGCGTCGTCGTTGGTGCCTGGGTTGATGCGATGAGTGACGAGTTCGCGTACGTATTGCGCGATTGCGCGCCGAAGGTCGCACTTGTGCGCGACCAGGAGCAGGTCGACAAGCTGTTGGCGATTACCGAACCGCATTCGCTCGAAAGGATCGTGTATTGGGAGCCGCGGGGTATGAATGACCCGGAATACGTCGGGAATCCGCTGATCTTGAGCTTCGCGGAGGTTTCGGAACTTGGAGAAGGTAGTGAGCGTCACTATCCGCTCCTGTTCGAAGCGAGTATCGCAGCGATAAGGCCCGATTCGCCGGCAGCCATGTACTACACCAGTGGTACAACAGGCGGAGCGAAAGGAGTGGTCAGGACCCACGCCAACCAAGTGGCAATGGGAGTGCTCTTTCAGAAGTACTTTCCGGTCGACGTCGAAGACGAGATTGTGTGCGCATATTCGGTTGCATCGATCGGTGAGCCGGTCCTTGGTTCCGTGCGTAACCTGATGCATGGCGCCACGCTTCACTTCCCCGAGTTGCCAGAGACGTTCGAGAAGGATTCACGGGAGATCGGTCCGCGCTATCTCGTGAACCTGCCGCGTAACTGGGAGGATCTTGCCGCCCGAATCCGCGCGCGCATCGATGGATCGAGCCTTGTGACGCGTCGGCTCTTTGCCTTGGCGGTCAGCCTTGGCATGAGGCGGTTCCGTGCCGAACTGGATAACGAGCGACTTTCATTGTGGTTGCGGGTCGCCCATGCCGTCATGTGGGCGCTCGTGCTTCGGCCGAATCTCGATCGCGCGGGGCTCGCCAAAGTTCGCGCAGGAACCACGGCGGGGGTTCATGCTCGGGTCGCATACGTTCAGGTTTCTCAATGCCTGCGGTCTACATCTCCGCGAGTTCTACGCATCGACCGAAGTGCCGGCAGTCGCGACTCAGGAGCAGGGCAGCCTCAAGGAGCGTTCCGTGGGTCGCGTCATGGAGGGCATGGAGGTTCGAGTGTCGCATGATCGTGAGCTGCTGATTCGCGGGCCGCTCACGTTCGATCACTACCATAACAAGCCCGAGGCGACGGCTCAGGTTCTCGATCGGTTTGGCTGGTACCACAGCGGGGACGCGGGACACGTGGACGACAACGGTTACTTATTCTTTCACGATCGGGTCAAGGAACTGGCGCGAATGGCAGACGGAACGCTGTTCTCTCCGCAGTTCATCGAGTCGGAGTTGCGCTTTGGAACCTACATGAAGGATGGCTGGATCATAGGCGAAGGCCGCCAATTCATCGCTGCGGTCGTTACTCTGGACATGGAGAGCGTGGCACGTTGGGCAGAACGACAAGGCGTGTCGTTTACGACGCAGATGGAGCTGTCGCAGATCGACGCTGTCAGCAAGAAGGTCGAAGAGGACATCCGCGCAGTCAATGAAACGCTGCCTGAGACGACTCGCATTCGTAAGTACATAGTGCTCCATAAGGAGTTCGACGCGGACGAGGCTGAACTAACTCGCACGCGGAAGCTACGCAGAGATACGCTGTTCAAGAAGTACAGTGCCTTGCACGAGGCCCTTTATTCGGAGCGTGCGCACGTCGATTTTGAAGCGACGTTTCGATACAACGACGGGACAGTCGCGTCCGTGCCGGTCCGCCTGAAGATACGTGCGATTGAAACGGCGCTCGACAGAGCGACGCAGGCGTCCGTGGCAGGCTGACCATGGCGCACGTGTCAGTCAAGAATATCGAAGTCCGTTACGAGGGGATCATCCTCGGTGTCCGCAGCATATCGCTGGAACTGCCCGTTGGTAAGACGGTGGCGCTGCTCGGTGCCAACGGTGCGGGTAAGAGCACGACTATGAAGGCCATCTCAGGCCTGCTCCGCGCCGAGCACGGAGCCGTGACCCGCGGAAGCATACGGTTCGACGATCAGGAGATCGTTGGCCGTACTGCCGAGGAGATCGCGGCGCTGGGGGTCGTACAGGTGATCGAAGGACGCCGTCTTTTCTCCCATCTTACCGTCGAGCAGAATCTGTTCGTTGGGGGAACGTTGTTGGATCGCGCGGCGCTCGCCGAGCGACTCACGATGATCTACGACCTGTTTCCAACGCTCAAGCGTCTTCGTTCTAACGTAAGCGGCTATCTGTCGGGCGGCGAACAGCAGATGCTCGTGACGGGACGCGCGCTGATGGCGCGACCAAAGGTTCTAATGATCGATGAACCGTCGCTCGGTCTCGCGCCAGCGATGATTCAAGCCACATACGCCAAGCTGGCCGAGATCCGGGCGCGGGACAATATATCGATATTGCTCGCCGAGCAGAACGCGAACATGGCCCTCAACTTTTGCGATCACGCATATGTCTTGGAGAACGGGCGAGTGGTGCTCGATGGAAGCGCGGAGCGACTTCGGGAGAACCGCGATATCAAGGAGTTCTATCTCGGCCTGAGCGAAATGGGCACGCGCAGGAATTACGCTCAGATCAAGCATTACAGTCGCCGCAAGCGGTGGATGTAACCCAGAAAGTTGGAACCGGACGGATGAATCAGCCACAGGACCGAGCTGGCATCGATGTACTGCCGTCGTGGACTCTGACCACGACGGCAATCTGGTGCGCAGACGCGAATCAGCGCGCAATCTTGATCGTCAAGGGCGACTGGTCGGCGTACTGCGTACTTCTTCGTGAACATGAGGCACGACGTATGGACCTTGCTGGCTGCAGGGGTGAAGCTTGCCGCTATTTGCAGGAATACCGTGCCAGGCTTATCGCCGAGACGCTGTCAAGCGAAACGAACTTTTCTGCGGATTCGGATGACGCCGGCAATTGAGTTGGTGTCGAGAGGCCGTTCGGGTAAGTCGTCCGCTTATGGATTTGAGGTATTCGAGCCGGGCCTGTCGCATCCGGGCCCGCGCAGTCTCGCTCGTTGTCTGCGCTTCACCTACAGCGGTTCAGGCTGAACTTCGGTGACGAGCTAGTCGGTTTATTTGGGGTTTGGATATGACCACCGATCCTACGCCTGACGCGACGTCAATGAACGACAGCATCTACCGTTCATATGGCGTGAAGGAACTCGTCGATTGGCCTATTGTGTTCCGAAACGACCTGTTCAAGAATCAAGTTGTGCTGATCACAGGCGCTGCCGGTGGAATTGGATCCGCGTGTGCGGCGCTTTTCCGGAAGGCTCGGCGCGAAGGTGTTTGGGTGTGGACGAAACGCCGAGAACCTCGCCAAGCTTTCCCGCGAACTCTCCGATCACGGAATCGACAATGCCACGCGCGCCACGTCGGTTCGTGATCCCGCGCAGGTAGCCGAGCTCATCGACGACGTCTGGACGCGCTTTGGACGCCTCGACGTGGTGATCAACGGCGCGGGCGGGCAATTCGCAGCGCCGGCCCTGGAAATAACACCGAAAGGTTGGCACGCGGTCGTCGAAACGATCCTGTACGGTTCCCGGTACCTGATGCAGGCAGCCGCCCGGCGATGGCGCGAAGAGAACCACCCGGGGGCCATCGTCAATCTCGCGACGAATCGAGACAAGGCGATGGTTGGCATCCCGCACACAATTGCGGCGAGGGCAGGTCAGATCGGACTCGGCATGTCGCTCGCAGTGGAATGGGCTCCTTACGACATTCGCATTAACAGCATTGCAATTGGAAAGATTGCGAGCCCAGGCTTGCGTAACTATCCTCCTTCGGCGCGCGCGACCTTCGCGCACAACCCATTGCGGCGGCTGGGCGATGTGATGGACATTGCTCAAGCTGCCGTTTATCTGTCGGCGCCTTCGGGGAAGTTCATTACCGGCACTGTGCTTTCGGTCGACGGTGGCGATCAGGTCTGGGGCGAATACTGGCCACTCGGAAAGCCGGATTACTTCAAGATCGGAGGGGAATGATGAGCAAGGAAACCAGGGAAACGATCGACACGACGCGCCTTCAGCGCTTTGCGCGCGCCTATTGCGAGTCGGCGGTGTTGTTTGCCGCGATAGACCTCGAACTATTTACCCACGTCGCGCGTGGCGCCGACACGGAAGACAAGCTCGCGAGTGCACTCGACATCTCCGGCCTCCGGGTTGAACGCCTCGTCAATGCAGCATTGGCGATGAAGCTTATGTCCATTGATGGCGGTACGTTGCGCAATGCCGCGGATGCGTCACGCTATCTCGTAAAGGGTCAGCCGACGTACGCGGCGGACTGGTTGACCTTTACCCGTGCTGACGTACCAAAATGGTTTCAATTGACGGAAGCATTGACGAGCCACCAACCGCCGTCGGTGCTCGGCATGTATGACGATCTAACTGTAGAGCAGGCGCGGAGCTATCATGCTTCGACCTACAGCATTGGTACCGGTGCCGCACGGCGCTTCACCAAGCGCGTCGATCTATCGGGGCGGCGCCGGCTTCTCGACCTCGGTGGCGGCTCAGGTGCTTACAGCATCCAGGCCGTGAAGATGTATCCGCAGCTCAGTGCGATCGTGCTTGATCTTCCGCCGGTCACCGAGGTAGCGAAGGAGTACATACGCGATGCCAATGTCGAAGATCGCGTGTCGGTTCTGCCGGGCGACTTCACCAGTACGCCGTTTCCCGACGACGTCGATGTGGTGCTCATGGCGAGCAACATGGCGCTCTATGAAGAAGCCGTCATTGCCGATATCGTGCGCCGGGTTCATGACGCGCTTGTGCCCGGAGGCGAGTTTCACCTCGTTGGCGAAATGCTCGATGACGATCGCGGTGGGCCGCTTGACGCTGCCCTCTGGGGCATTGGCGAAGCCGTGAATCACAGCAGAGGAAAGGCGCACACGATCGGCCAGAGCCTGGGTTATTTCCGCGATGCCGGTTTCAACAAGATCACGCACAGTGTCTTCGTGTCAGGCACCCTGTATCACGTGGTTGGAGTGAAGAACTCCTAAATCGAACGCACGTGTCGGCGAAACGCATGCGCACACTTGCGGTACAGCCATTCCTTGGTAAGTTTCTTCAGTCAAACTTTTAGATCCGGAACAATCTATGCAAAGCCGACCTGCCGCAAATCTGCCTGGTCTCGACTTCCATCTCGGACGGGACATTGATGCCTTGCGCGAAGCCGTGCGCGTCTTCGCCCAGGCCGAGATCACGCCGCGTGCCGCTGAGATAGACCGCAGCGACTTTTTTCCCGATGGACCTGTGGCCAAAGATGGGCGCGCTTGGTGTGCTCGGCATCACGGTGCCCGAAGAGTATGGCGGCATCGATATGGGATACCTCGCACACATGATCGTGACGGAGGAAATCAGTCGCGCCAGTGCGAGCGTCGGCATTTCCTACCTCGGGAGCAGTAACCTGTGCATTAATCAGATTTGGCGTAACGGTACGGAGGAGCAGAGAAAAAAGTACCTCTCGAGGTTGGTGAGCGGGGAGCATGTCGGTGCATTGGCAATGAGCGAGCCTGGCGCTGGCTCCGATGTCATGTCGATGAAGCTGCGCGCCGATGATAAGGGAGACTACTACATCCTTAACGGCACGAAAATGTGGATTACCA
Source organism: Burkholderiaceae bacterium (assembly GCA_027493945.1). GTDB lineage: Bacteria > Pseudomonadota > Gammaproteobacteria > Burkholderiales > Burkholderiaceae_E > Zeimonas. The sequence continues at coordinate 3,396,533 of JAOSJU010000001.1, forward strand.
ACGGCGTCGACGCCGACACGATGGTGGTCTACGGCAAGACCCAGCCTGAACTCGGCGCGCGCGGCATCACCGCTTTCATTGTCGAGAAGGGTATGAAGGGCTTTTTCTGCGCGCGGCAACTCGACAAGCTCGGGATGCGCGGCAGCCCCACCTGCGAGATGGTGTTTCAAGACGTTGAAGTGCCGCTCGAGAACGTGCTCGGCTCAGTAAACGGCGGCACCAAGGTGCTGATGAGCGGGCTCGACTACGAACGTGCGGTGCTTGCCGCGGGAACTATCGGCATCATGCAGGCGGTGATGGACAACGTCATGCCCTACGTACATGAGCGAAAGCAGTTCGGACAGTGCATCGGCGAATTCCAGCTCATACAGGCCAAGTTGGCCGATATGTACACGACATTGCAGGCTGGCCGCGCCTTCCTTTACGCAGTCGGCAAGAACCTCGACGGCCTGGGTGCCGAACACGTGCGGCGTGTGCGAAAGGATTGCGCCGGTGTCATCCTCTGGTGCGCCGAGAAGGCGACGTGGCTGGCGGGCGAGGGCATCCAGATTTTCGGTGGAAATGGTTACATGAATGAGTACCCGCTTGGTCGGCTGTGGCGTGACGCCAAGCTCTTCGAGATCGGGGCAGGTACCTCCGAGATTCGTCGAATGCTGATTGGCCGCGAACTGTTCGCCGAGACGGCGTGAGTGTTGTCGATTTCGTCGCTACAGTTCGCTAACGTCAATCGATGACGAAGTCGTCACGACCGGGTACGTGGAACTGAAATGCAATCCGTCAGCCGGACAATACAGATCAAGCGCTTCGACTTGAACTTATTGATCGCCCTCGATGCGCTACTTTTCGAGAAGAACGTCACCCGTGCGGCAGAGCAGGTATCCCTGTCGCAACCGGCAATGAGCGCGGTGCTGCAGAAGCTGCGCTCCTACTTTGCCGACCCGTTGCTGGTGCGCGTTGGCCGTGGCCTGCAACTTACTCCAAAGGCTCAGTCGCTGGTTGAGCCTGTGCACGATGTGCTGTTGCGTATACAGTCGACACTCGCGACGCAGCCGACTTTCGACCCGCTCAGTGCGCGGCAGAGCTTCACCCTCGTGTTAGCTTCGCCGACTCTCGCACTGATGGCGCCACGCTTGATCAAGCGGCTTGCACGCGAAGCCCCCGGAGTGCGCTGTCAGTTCGAAGCGCTCGACGCCGGCAGCCTCTCGCGCCTCGAATATGGCCATGCCGACCTGTGCATCGCCATCGACGATCCGAGCTTTTTCGGCCAGTGCAACTGGCCGGAATGGCTGCGCAGCGCGACTCTGCGCAGCGTGCGCTGGTCGTGGATCGCGGACCGGCACAATGCCGAGGTGCACGCAGACCTGGAACCCGAGCACCTGCGCCACTTGCCGCGAGCTGTTGTCCGTTCTGGCGGTACGGGTGCGCAGGGCGCGGCCGGATCTGGAGCACCTGACGTGCGCGCAAGTGTTGATTCGCTGCTCGCGCTACCCTTCCCGGTGATCGACACGCCGCTGGCTGCCAGCGTGCCGGAGCGGCTGGCCCACGAACTCGCTGCCCGACTGCCACTCAAGGTCGTGCCGGACCCGGAACGGCGAGACGAGCAGCTGGAGCTGGCGCTGTGGCACAAGCGGCGCGAGTCCGATCCGGCGCACATCTGGCTCCGCCAACTCCTGATTGAGTGTGCGCGTGTGTCTTGATCGTTCGGTGCGACGAGCCTTCACGTTCAGCGGCCGCCCAGCCCCATCGCCCGCGTGATCACTTCCTTCATGATCTCGTTGGTGCCGCCGTAGATGCGCTGCACCCTCGCATCGGCGAACGCGCGCGCGATCGGGTATTCCCACATGTAGCCGTAGCCGCCGTGCAACTGCACGCATTCGTCGATGACCTTGCACTGCAGGTCCGAGCACCAGTACTTCGCCATCGACGCGGTAGCGGTATCGAGCCGGCCGACCAGCAGCAACTCGATGCACTTGTCGACGAAGACCCGCGCGATCTGCACCTCGGTCTGCAGTTCGGCCAGCTTGAAGCGCGTGTTCTGGAACGTCGACACCGTGGTGCCGAACACCTTTCGATCCTTCACGTAGTCGGTGGTCCAGTCGATCGCCGCCTGCGCGTTTTCGACCGCGCCGATCGCGATCTGCAGGCGTTCCCACGGCAGTTCCCGCATCAGATAGGCGAAGCCTTCGTTCGCGTTTCCGAGCAGGTTCGACGCCGGCACCTCGACGTTGTCAAAGAAGAGCTCCGAGGTGTCCTGCGCCTTCATGCCCACCTTCTTCAGCCGCTTGCCCTTCTCGAAGCCCTTCATGCCGCTTTCGACCAGCAGCAGGCTCGTACCCTTGGCGCCGGCCTTCGGCTCGGTCTTGGCCACCACGATCACCACGTCGGCGTGCCAGCCGTTGGTGATGAAGGTCTTGGAGCCGTTCAGCAGGTAGACGTCGCCGCGCCGGGTGGCGGTCGTCTTCACGCCCTGAAGATCCGAGCCCGCCGCCGGCTCGCTCATCGCGATCGCGCCGATCGCCTCGCCGGTGGCCATCTTCGGCAGGAAGCGCCGCTTCTGCTCCTGCGACCCGTAATGGAGGATGTACGGGGCGACGATCTCCGAGTGCAGGCCGAAGCCCAGCCCGGTGGCGTTGACGCGCGCAGTCTCCTCCATCACCACGATCGAATACAGCTTGTCGGCCCCGGCGCCGCCATACTCCTCGGGCATGGACGCGCACAGCAGGCCGTTCGCGCCGGCCTTCTGCCAGACCTCCCCGATCGACGTAGCCCTGCTCTTCCCAGCGTTCGTGGTGCGGGACGACTTCGTTCTCCATGAAGCGCCGGACGGCGTCGCGAAACATCCGGTGCTCGTCGGTAAACAGCGTGCGCTCGATCATGACTCCCATACGAATACCTCTTGTGTCGCAACTGAACTGTTCTGATCATGTCCGGGCGATACCGGCCACAGTCGCCCGCCCGCCTTGTCGTAGTGCTCGGCCGCGAGCGGGACGAGGCAAAGGACATCAACAAACATGCCGGGCACGATCCGGTGAGCTTGCATTGGCGTGGGTGCGATCTCGAACCGGGACCACGGCATACGCTGCGTCAGCGCAATCGAGGTCGATTCGGCTCAGATCCCTCCGAATTCCTCCTTGATCCGGGGCCGATCGAGCATTCCCTGCAGGTTGCGCGGCAGCAGGGGGGCGAACACCACCGACTTGGGCCGCTTGAAGCGTGCGATCCTCGCACTGGTGAACTCGATCAACTCGGCGGCGGTCGCCGCCATGCCGCTCCGCAAGACACATACGGCCTTGATGGCTTCACCCCAATGCGCATCGGGGACGCCGAATACGACCGCCTCCGCTACGGCAGGGTGCTCGAGCAGCATGCTTTCGACTTCTGCGGGATAAACGTTCTCGCCGCCGGACTTGATTAGCTCCTTCGCTGGAGAACGGCCCGCGTACCACAGGTATCCATCCTGGTCGAAGCGACCTAGGTCGCCAGTATGATGCCAGCCATTGCGGAACGTGAATTCACTTTCTCGGTTGCGACCCCAATATCCCATGAACACCATCGGTCCACGAACGATGATCTCGCCGGTTTGTCCGAGAGGCAGCGGTCGATCAAGATCGTCGACCACTTCGACGTTCACGAGTGGCCCGGGACGGCCGGCCGAGCCCGGCCGTTCGCCAAATGGCGCAATGGTAATCGGACCCGAGACCTCGGACTGGCCGTACGCCACCCAGAAACGCGCCGACGGGCAGAGCGATTCGAAGCGAGCGATCGTCTCGGGCGAGTCGACGCCGGTGAGATTACGTAGACTGGAAAGATCTCCGCCATCACTGAACGTCTTGTCCAGGATCGTGCTCAGCATCGGTGGAAAGGTAGCGCACACGGTCACTTTTTCGGCGGCAATCAGACTGATCACGGTGGTCGGGTCGAACTCCGGGAGCACGATGGACGCGCCACCCGCCTGCTGGAGCGCGAGCAGCAAGCCGACACCGGAGACATGGAACAGTGGAAGTGTGCCGAGGTTCACGTCTTGCGGACATAATCCCAAGCAGATGGCCTGTTGCTGGTTGGCAGCCAGAAGCCCCATATGAGAGAGCAGGGCCCCTTTGGGTCGGCCATCGACGGCCGCCGTGTGAAGGATCATCAAGGCGCTCTCGGCGGGAATGTCGGCCGACGGCGCATTCGCATCCCGACGGTAGACGCTATCGAGCGCGTCGAATCCTCCGACGGCGGTGCCCACTACAAGATAGCGCTCTGGCGAGGCAAGACGGTGGCGTATACCATCGACCAGAGAGACGTAGTCGGCGCCGACCACGATCACTTTGGGTGCCGTATCGGTGATCACGTAGACGATTTCGGCGGCGCTGAGGCGCCAGTTGATCGGGACGAGGATCAGACCGAGATGCGCTGCGGCGCCGTAGAGGTCGACGTACGCCAGGCAATTCCGCGCGAGTACCGCGACGCGATCGCCAACCGTCAATCCAAGTCCAAGCAGGCCGGCAGCCGGGTGCTTGACCCTGCTGGCGTACTCCAGATGCGTGACGCGTTCACCATCGGCGACGAAGGCCAAGCGATCACCGTGAAGGCGCACGTTGCGATCGATGACGTCGGAGAGGGTGAAATCGCGCAATCCCACGTAAGGCTCCTATGGCATTTCCGCTGCTGTCACCGTCACGAAACTCGGCGTCGCTCAATACCTGTTTCGAGCCGGGCCGCTGCGGTCAGTTGGCGATCAGCGCGGCGCCATGCGGATCGCGCCGTCGAGCCGGATCGTCTCTCCGTTGAGCATCGCGTTGCCGAAGACGTGCGCGACCAGCGCCGCGTACTCCTCGGGACGGCCGAGGCGCGAAGGAAACGGCACCTGGCGCCCGAGCGAATCCTGCACATCCTTCGGCAGGCCGGCGAGCAGCGGCGTGAGGAAGATGCCGGGCGCGATCGTCACCACCCGCACGCCGTCGCGCGAAAGGTCGCGGGCGATCGGCAGCGTCATGCCGACGATGCCGCCTTTCGAGGCCGAGTAGGCAGCCTGTCCGATCTGGCCGTCATAGGCGGCCACCGACGCGGTGTTCACGATCACGCCGCGCTCGCCTTCGGCGTTGGGCTCGTTCTTCGTCATCGCCGCTGCGGCGATGCGGATCATGTTGAACGTGCCGATCAGGTTGATGCCGACGATCTTCTGGAACAGATCGAGCGGATGCGGACCGTCCTTGCCCACCGTCTTGGCGGCCTGACCGATGCCGGCGCAGTTCACCAGCCCCACCAGCGCGCCCATTGCCCGTGCCGCCTCGACGGCCGCTTGCGCGTCCGCCTCGCTGGTGACGTCGCAGCGCACGAACCTCGCGTTCGCGCCCAGCTGCGCGGCGAACTTCTGGCCTGCTTCGGCGTTGACGTCGGCGATCAACACCTTGCCGCCGTCGGCAACGACCCGCTGGGCGCTCGCGCCGCCCAACCCCGATGCGCCGCCGGTGACCAGCACCACGTTGTCCAAGAACCTCATCGTTCACCTCCACCGGCGTTGACCAATAACGTCCGATCAGTTTCGGCAGATTCCATTTCGACCGATTCCTCGGCGTCTTGCTGAAACCGATCAACCGGGGATCTGACAAGCGGCTTCGGTACGTATTCGTCTCGGCGCGAAATGGACGCAATGGTCGACATGCGTCTCATAGCCGCCCCCTCTTCGCCGAGATAACGCCTGTGCGCAGGCCGGTCACATTCATTCCGCCATGATAGCGAGCGTGCTCGATCTTCATGCAGCGATCCATGACGACCTCTAGACCCGCAGCGAGCGCCTTTTCCCGGCTCTCCATGTGGACTACCCCGAGTTGCATCCAGATCACTCTGGCTCCCAAGCGGATCGCTTCATCGACAATCGCCGGCACCTCCTCGGGTTTGCGGAAGATATCGACGATCTCGAGCGGCGCGGGTGCCATCTCCAGGGTTGGGTACGATTTGCGGCCCATGATCTCGTCGTAGGCCGGGTTCACCGGAGTAATCTCGTAGCCATAATCCTTCAGATAGGTCGCCGCGAAATAACTTGGTCGGTTCGAGTTGCCCGACAACCCGACCATCGCCACCCTCGTATAGCGTCGCAGGATGCCGCGGATCAGTTCCGAGGTTTGTCCTGGAAACTGCTGGGATCCAGGCTTCGCCGAGCAGTAGTCAGACATAATCAACTCCAGTCAACCAGCGTGGTGCTCGGCGGCCGTCCTTCACGCGCCGAATTGGCCTACGAACGACCAGGAAGGGCCTGCTCGAGGTCCCGGATCAGATCCTTGGTGTCCTCGAGCCCGACGGACATTCGGATCATGTCCGGCGAGATGCCCGCTGCCTTCAGGTCGTCTTCGCCGAGCTGCGAATGGGTTGTCGATGCAGGATGGATCACCGGGCTCTTCGCGTCGCCGACGTTGGCGAGGTGCGAGAACAACTCGACGCTGTTGATGAAGTTTCGTCCGGCTTCGTAACCGCCCTTAACGCCGAAGGTCAGGATTGCGCCTGCACCACGGGGCAGGTACTTCCGCGCCAACGGACGGTAACGGCTGCTCTCGAGTCCTGGATAGTTGACCCACGTCACGCCGGGGTGCTGCTCCAGGAACTCGGCAATGACCTGTGTGTTCTCGACATGTCGCTGCATACGTACGTGCAGCGATTCGATGCCCTGGAGGAACAAGAATGCGCTGTGTGGACTCATCGCCGGCCCCAAGTCGCGAAGCGCCTCGACCCGCACCTTGAGGATATAGGCCATATCCCCGAAGGTTTCAAAGTAACGCATACCGTGATAACCGGGCGAAGGCTCGGTGAGCCCAGGGAAGTTGCCGTTGTCCCAGGGAAACTTGCCCGAGTCTACGATCAGCCCGCCGATCGAGCTGCCGTGTCCGCCGATGAACTTCGTCGCGGAGTGCAGCACGATATCCGCGCCGTGCTCGATAGGCCGGCACAGGTAGGGAGTTGCGAAGGTGTTGTCGATGATAAGTGGCACGCCCGCCTCATGCGCAATCTTCGCAATGGCGGCAATATCGACCACGTTGATCAGAGGATTGCCGATCGTTTCGGCATAAAGCGCTCTTGTCTTCTTGGTGATCGCCCTGCGGAAATTCTCCGGATCGTCCGGATCGACAAAAATCGTGTTGATGCCAAGCTTCCGGAACGACGTATCGAAAGCGGTATAGGTTCCGCCGTATAGCGTCGCTGCGGCGACGATGTCGTCTCCCGCATCCGCGAGGCTGAAAATCGCCATGGCTTGCGCCGCCTGCCCTGAGGCAGTGGCCAACCCGCCAACGCCGCCCTCGAGCGCTGCGATGCGCTCCTCGAGTACGCCCGTGGTCGGATTGCCTATGCGCGTGTAGATATTGCCGAATTTCTGCAGTGCGAACAGCGCGGCTGCGTCGTCCGCATCGTCGAATACAAAGCTCGTGGTCTGGTAGATGGGCACCGCGCGCGCGCCGGTGGTCGGATCGGGTTTCTGGCCGGCGTGGAGTAGCAGCGTGTCGAACCCAAAAACATGCTCTTTGCTCATCTAGTAGCTCCTTGAGATCCAGATTGATACTTCCCTGCGGCTCGGGGCACCCTATCTGACGTTCGAGTCCGCAGGAATTGAGAAAACCCACACGCCTCGATGCCGAATCGGCTCAGTACCGGTAGTGGTCCGGCTTGTACGGCCCCGCTTTGTCCACGCCGATGTAGTGTGCCTGCTGAATGGTGAGTTCGGTGAGCTGCGCGCCGAGCTTCTTCAGTTGCAGCCGCGCCACCTTCTCGTCCAGATGCTTGGGGAGAACGTAGACGCCAACCGGGTACTTGCCCGGGTTCGTCCAGATCTCGATCTGCGCGATCGTCTGGTTGGCGAACGAGGACGACATGACGTAGCTTGGGTGGCCGGTGCCGCAGCCGAGGTTTACCAGCCGCCCCTCGGCAAGCATGATGATCCGCTTGCCATCGGGGAAAATGACGTGGTCGACTTGGGGCTTAATGGTTTCCCACTGGTACTGCTTGAGCGCAGCGCAGTCGATCTCGTTGTCGAAGTGACCGATGTTGCACACGATTGCGTTGTTTTTCATGCGCTTCATGTGCTCATTCGTGATTACGTGGAAGTTACCGGTCGCGGTCACGAAGATGTCGGCCTTGTCGGCGGCGTAGTCCATCGTGACGACGCGGTAACCTTCCATGCAGGCTTGCAGTGCGCAGATCGGGTCGATCTCTGTCACCCATACCTGTGCCGACAGCGCGCGCAGCGCCTGTGCCGAGCCCTTGCCGACGTCTCCGTAGCCGGCCACCACCGCGATCTTGCCGGCCACCATCACGTCGGTGGCGCGCTTGATCCCGTCGACCAGCGACTCGCGACAGCCGTACAGGTTGTCGAACTTGCTCTTGGTGACCGAGTCGTTGACGTTGATCGCGGGGAAAGCCAGGGCGCCCTCTTTGGCCATCTGGTAAAGCCGCTTGACGCCAGTTGTGGTCTCCTCTGTCACGCCCTTGATGCGCTCAATGCGCGTTGAGTACCACTTCAAGTGGCGCGCGAGGGTTTCGCGAATCGAGTCGAACAACTCCGTTTCTTCCTCGCTCGAGGGTCGCGCTAGCACCGACTGATCGCTCTCGGCGCGAGCCCCCGGTGGAGCAACATCGTTGCATCGCCGCCGTCGTCAAGGATCATGTTCGAGTAGCCGCCGTCCGGCCATTCGAAGATCTTGTGCGTGTAGGCCCAGTAATCCTTCAGCGACTCGCCCTTCCAGGCGAAGACTGCCGTGCCGCGGGCAGCGATCGCAGCGGCGGCATGGTCCTGGGTCGAAAAGACGTTGCAAGAGGCCCAGCGCACCTCGGCGCCGAGCGCCTGAAGCGTCTCGATCAGCACCGCGGTCTGGATCGTCATGTGCAGCGAACCGCTGATGCGTGCGCCGCGCAGCGGCTGCGTTGGCGCGAACTCCTCGCGGATCGCCATCAGGCCGGGCATCTCGGTCTCTGCGATCAGGATCTCCTTGCGGCCCCAATCGGCAAGCTTCATGTCGGCAATACGGAAGTCGCTACCTTGCTTCGGTGTCAACACAGCACTCATGATCGGTACTCCGCTCGGGTTCTAATTTACAACTCACGACACTAGGGTCTTGCGCCGGCATCGGCTGCGAGCGCTTTGGCCTTGTCGGTGCGTTCCCAGCTGAACTCGGGCTCGTCGCGGCCGAAATGCCCATAGGCGGCAGTCTTCTGGTAGATCGGGCGCAGCAGATCGAGCATCTGGACGATGCCCTTCGGGCGCAGGTCGAAGTGCCGCGACACGAGTTCGGCGAGCTTTTCGTCGGCGATGCGGCCGGTGCCCTCGGTGGTGACCATGACCGAAGTGGGGCGCGCGATGCCGATCGCGTACGACACCTGCACCAGGCACTTCTTCGCCAGGCCGGCGGCGACGATGTTCTTGGCCACATAGCGCGCCGCGTAGGCGGCCGAGCGGTCGACCTTGGAGGGGTCCTTGCCCGAGAACGCGCCGCCGCCGTGCGGCGCGGCGCCGCCGTAGGTGTCGACGATGATCTTGCGCCCGGTCAGCCCGCAGTCGCCCTGCGGCCCTCCGACCACGAAGCGCCCGGTGGGATTGACCGGTAGCGCACCTCGCCTGTGAGCAGCTCGGCGGGAATCACCGGCTTGATGATCGCCTCGATCACCGATTCGCGGATGAGGCCCCTGGCTGATCTCCGGGGAATGCTGGGTCGAGATGACCACCGTGTCCACCGCCACCGGCCGGCCGTCGACGTAGCGCAGCGTGACCTGCGACTTGGCGTCCGGGCGCAGCCAGGCGAGTTCGCCGCTGCGGCGCAGCTGCGACTGGCGCTCGACCAGCCGGTGCGCGTAGTAGATCGCCGCCGGCATCAGGTCGGGGGTTTCGTCGCAGGCATAGCCGAACATCAGTCCCTGGTCGCCGGCGCCCTGTTCGAGGTTGTCGTCGCCGGCGGCGTCCACGCCCTGCTTGATGTCGGGCGATTGCTTGTCGTAGGCGACCAGCACAGCGCAGCCGCGGTAGTCGATGCCGTAGTCGGTGTTGTCGTAGCCGATGCGCTTGAGCGTGTCGCGCGCGACATGGATGTAGTCGACGTTTGCGCTGGTGGTGATCTCGCCGGCCAGCACCACCAGCCCGGTGTTGCATAGCGTCTCGGCGGCCACCCGCGAGAACCTGTCCTGGGCCAGGATCGCGTCGAGGATTGCGTCGGAGATCTGGTCGGACACCTTGTCGGGGTGCCCCTCGGAGACGGACTCGGAAGTGAACAGGTAGTTACTGCTGCTCATGGGTTCCTCATGCAAGAAGGGTGTGATGCCCAACGCTCAAGTGCTGAAGCCGGGCAGCTGCTGGCCGAACTCGGCAAGAAAGCGCGCGGCGAAGTCGCCAAGCGTGAAACTGTGGTTCTGCGGGCCGCGCGACTCGATCTTGATCGCTCCGATCAGCGAAGCTATGCGCCCGGTCAGCGTCCAGTCGTAGCCGCGTACCGAGGCCGTAGATCAACCCGCTTCGATAGGCGTCACCGCACCCAGTCGGGTCGACCAGTTTGCGGGCGCGTACCACCGGGATGTCAATGCGGTCGGATGACGTATGAATCTCTGAACCCTCTGCACCCTTGGTAATGATCAGTGCCTCGACGCGCCTCGCGACGTCCGCGGTTGCATAGCCGGTTCGCTCGGCCAGCAGGCCCCACTCATAGTCGTTGACGACGACCCAAGTTGCCTGATCAATGAAGGATTTAAGCTCCGCACCGGTGAACATCGGCAGCCCCTGCCCTGGGTCGAATATGAAGGGGATGCCGGCGGCGGCGAAGTCACGCGCATGCTCGAGCATTGCGTCGCGGCCGTCCGGAGCGACGATACCGATGCCGATGCCTTGGGCATCAGCGATGCGGTTCTGGTGCGCCTGCTGCATCGCGCCCGGATGGAAGGCGGTGATCTGGTTATCGTCCAGATCGGTGGTGATGAAGGCCTGGGCGGTGAACTCCCCCGACAGCACCTTCACATGACGCATCGGGACGTCGTTCTGCTCGAGCCATGTGGCGTACGGCCCGAAGTCGTGTCCAACGGTTGCCATTGGCAATGCTTCCTCGCCCAGCAGACCCAGGTTGAACGCGATGTTGCCCGCACATCCGCCGAATTCGCGCCGCATCTGCGGTACCAGGAACGAGACGTTCAGGATGTGCAGTTTCTCGGGCAGAATGTGAGCGCGAAAGCGGTCGGGGAACACCATGATTATGTCGTAGGCGATCGAGCCACAGATCAGCGCGCGTCTGGATTGCAGCTTAATCATTGAATCCCTCTAACCGAATGTGGGCCGATGCGCCACGTGTCCTCGCAGCGTGCGACACATCCTCACCTCCGCACCGCCTCGCGACGAATCGTCCACGAGTTGTCATGTTCGTCACAGGACGAGGTGACGCCGGCTGTACGAAGCCCCCGCTGGCGCCATCCGCCGCCGCGATTTTGTCGTTGCAGATATTCACGAACGCCGGAACTTCCGACGCTTGTCGTCGAATCGAGAGTGCACGCACTACGTCTGCGTTTTCGCTCATGCTACGTAACCTCTACCCGACCATTTGATAGCCCCACGGGCCTGTAAGTTAGAGGCTAGCCGGACATTAGTGAAATCGATTCTTCGCATGGACACTATCTGTCGGACGGATAGCTAGCCTGATTGAAAAGGATCTCTCGCACGGGCAGTGCGCACTCCAGGGAGTACGAGACCGGCTCGGACGGACCAAGCTTGCCGCAAGTGCGCGTCCAGCATGTGATAGAACCCGCCAATGTCGGCAGCCTTGTGACGGATGCTGGCGCGTTACTCGCTGGCGACCAGAGGGGAATACAGTCCGCACGATGCACGACCGCGTTACTGTCGTCGTGGGTCCGCGTCGGTGCCTGCAGTTGCGGACGCCGATCTTCTTCGTTCAGGTTGCGTCTGGGCCCGCAGCACGGGCGTTAGTCTGGAATGATCTCCTTGCGCGACCAACATTTGGGATAATCGCAGCGATGTGCGGGCCGGCGGCTCGCCCGGAAACCGTCCGGTGGCCGCTGCAGCGGCCGTGCAAAGGAGAATTCGCAATGTCTGCCGTTCCGCAAAGCGCACCGTCGTCGCAGGGCGACCCCCCGGTCACCGTGGCCCGCGATGGCGGGGTCGTGAGGCTCACGCTGAACCGCCCGGCGCAGTTCAATGCGCTGTCCGAAGACCTGATGCGCGCGGTGCAGGGCGAGCTCGAGCGGGTGGCTGCCGACCCCGAAGCCCGCGTGGTCGTGATCGCCGGCGCCGGCAAGGCGTTCTGCGCCGGCCACGACCTGCGCGAGATGCGCGCCAGCCCGTCGCACGACTATTACCGGGCGCTGTTCGCCCAGTGCGCGCGCATGATGGTGACGATCCAGCAGCTGCCGCAGCCGGTGATCGCGCGGGTGCACGGCATCGCCACCGCGGCGGGCTGCCAACTGGTGGCGATGTGCGATCTTGCGGTGGCCAGCGCCGACGCGAAGTTCGCCGTCTCGGGCGTCAACCTCGGCCTGTTCTGCTCGACGCCGGCAGTCGCCTTGTCGCGCAACCTGTCGCGCAAGGCGGCCTTCGAGATGCTGGTCACCGGCGAGTTCATCGATGCGCCCACCGCGCAGGCGAAGGGACTGGTCAACCGGGTGGTCGCCCCCGAGGCGCTCGACGCCGAGGTCGACCGCCTCGCCGCGGCGATCTGCGCGAAGCCCGCGGTGGCGATCGCTGCCGGAAAGGGCCTGTTCTACCGGCAGCTCGAAATGGGCATCGATGCCGCCTACCAGCTGGCCGGCCAGACGATGGCCTGCAACATGATGGACGAGTCGGCGCTCGAGGGCGTGCAGGCTTTCATCGAGAAGCGCCGCCCCGACTGGAAGTGAGGCGGCGCCTGTCGCCCGGGCGGGCGTTTTCCCGAACTCCCTATAATTGACCCTTTCCCCTGTCGAAGATCGTGAGGCCCCGATGAAGATCCTCGTGCCCGTCAAGCGGGTGGTCGACTACAACGTGAAGGTTCGCGTGAAGAGCGACCACAGCGGCGTGGACATCGCCAACGTGAAGATGTCGATGAACCCGTTCGACGAGATCGCGGTGGAAGAGGCGATGCGGCTGAAGGAGAAGGGGGTCGCCACCGAGGTGGTTGCGGTGTCGTGCGGCGTGCAGGCGTGCCAGGAGACGCTGCGCACGGCGATGGCGATCGGTGCCGATCGGGCGATCCTGGTGCAGACCGACGTCGAGCTGCAGCCGCTGGCGGTGGCGAAGCTGCTCAAGGCGCTGGTGGACAAGGAGCAGCCCGGGCTGGTGATCCTGGGCAAGCAGGCGATCGACGACGACGCCAACCAGACCGGGCAGATGCTCGCGGCGCTGGCCGATCTGCCGCAGGCCACGTTCGCCTCGAAAGTGGAGATCGCCGACGGCAGGGCCAAGGTCACGCGCGAGGTCGACGGCGGTCTGGAGACGATCTCGATCACGCTGCCGGCGGTGGTCACGACCGACCTGCGGCTGAACGAGCCGCGCTATGTGACTTTGCCCAACATCATGAAGGCAAAGAAGAAGCAACTCGACGTGCTCGATCCGGCAGCGCTCGGGGTCGACGTGGCGCCGCGGCTGAAGACGCTGAAGGTGAGCGAGCCGCCGGGGCGCAAGGCGGGAATCAAGGTGCCCGACGTCGCGACGCTGGTCGCGAAGCTGAAGAACGAAGCGAAAGTGATCTGAAGAGGTACGACCGATGGCAGCTCTGGTACTGGCCGAACACGACAACGCTGCGCTCAAGCCCAGCACGCTGAACACGATCGCCGCCGCGGCCAAGGCGGGCGGCGAGGTCACCCTGCTGGTGGCCGGCAGCGGCTGCGCGGCGGTCGCGCAGGCGGCCTCGCAGGCCGCGGGCGTGGCGAAGGTGCTGCTGGCCGATGCGCCGCAGCTGGCCGATCAGCTGGCCGAGAACGTCGCAGCGCAGGTGCTGGCGGTGGCGGGCGGGTTCACGCACATCCTGGCGCCGGCCACCGCGCACGGCAAGAACGTGGCGCCGCGCGTGGCCGCCGGGCTCGACGTGGCGCAAATCTCCGACATCATCGGCGTGGAGTCGTCCGACACGTTCACGCGGCCGATCTACGCGGGCAACGCGATCTCCACGGTGCAAAGCGCCGACGCGGTGAAGGTGATCACGGTGCGCACCACCGGGTTCGACGCGGTGGCGGCGACCGGCGGCTCGGCGCCGGTCGAGAACGTCGCAGCGGTGGGCGACTCGGGCAAGTCCGCATTCGTGGGGCGCGAGATCGCGCGCAGCGACCGCCCCGAACTCACCGCGGCAAAGGTCGTGGTGTCGGGCGGGCGCGGGATGGGCAGCGCGGAGAACTTCCATCTGCTCGAGCCGCTGGCCGACAAGCTGGGGGCAGCGCTCGGGGCGAGCCGCGCGGCGGTGGACGCGGGCTATGCGCCCAACGACTGGCAGGTCGGGCAGACCGGCAAGATCGTGGCGCCGCAGCTCTACATCGCCGTGGGCATCTCCGGGGCGATCCAGCACCTGGCGGGCATGAAGGACAGCAAGGTGATCGTGGCGATCAACAAGGACGAGGAGGCGCCGATCTTCGGCGTGGCCGACTACGGTCTGGTCGCCGACCTGTTCACCGCGGTGCCCGAGCTGGTCAAGGAACTGGGCTGAGCGGAGCCGGCTGCGGCCCCAACGACGGAGAATCCGCCATGTCGTACGTCGCACCGCTGAAGGACATGCTGTTCGTGCTTCGGCACCTCGCCGGCATCGACGAGGTCGCTTCGCTGCCGGGCTTTGCCGAGGCGGGCTACGACACCGCGCAGGCGGTGCTCGAGGAGTGCGCGAAGTTCAACGAGCAGGTCATCGCGCCGCTCAACCGCGGCGGAGACGTCGAGCCCGCGACGCTGTCCGACGGCGCGGTGACCACCTCGCCGGGGTTCGGCGCGGCGTTCCGCCAGTTCGCCGACGGCGGCTGGCAAGGGGTGCAGCATCCCGACGAATTCGGCGGCCGGGGATTGCCGAAGCTGATCGCCACGCCGTGCATGGAGATCCTCAATTCGGCCAACCTGTCGTTCGCGCTGTGCCCGCTGCTCACCGACGGCGCGATCGAGGCGCTGCTGGTAGCCGGCTCGCAGGCGCAGAAGGAGCTGTACATCCCGAAGCTGGTCTCGGGCGCCTGGACCGGCACGATGAACCTCACCGAGTCGCAGGCGGGCTCCGACCTCGCGCTGGTGCGCACGAAGGCGGTGCCGCAGGCCGATGGCACGTATCGCATCTTCGGCCAGAAGATCTTCATCACCTACGGCGAGCACGACATGGCGCAGAACATCGCGCACCTGGTGCTCGCCCGCACGCCCGACGCGCCCGAAGGCGTGAAGGGCATCTCGCTGTTCGTGGTGCCGAAGTTCCTGGTCGACGAGCAGGGCCGGGCAGGCCCGCGCAACGACGTCTGGTGCCAGTCGATCGAGCACAAGCTCGGCATCAAGGCGAGCCCCACCGCGGTGCTGATCTACGGCGACGACAAGGGCGAGGTCGGCGCGGGCGCGATCGGCTACCTGATCGGCCAGGAGAACCGCGGCCTCGAGTACATGTTCGTGATGATGAACGCGGCGCGTTTCGCGGTCGGCGTCCGAGGGCGTCGCGGTGGCCGAGCGTGCCTATCAGCAGGCGGTCGCCTACGCGCGGGAGCGGCTGCAAAGCCGCGACGTGGCCGGTTCGAGCGGGGCGGTGCCGATCATCCGCCACCCCGACGTGCGCCGCATGCTGATGACGATGCGCGCGCACATCGAAGCGGCGCGCGCGCTCGCGTACGTTGCCGCCGCAGCGTCCGACGCCGGCCATCACGCGGCCGACGAGGCGACCCGCCGCGAGAACATGGCGATCTACGAATTCCTCGTCCCGATCGTCAAGGGCTGGTCCACCGAGATGTCGCTCGAGGTCACCTCGCTCGGCGTGCAGGTGCACGGCGGCATGGGCTTCATCGAGGAAACCGGCGCGGCGCAGCACTACCGCGACGCGCGCATCCTCACGATCTACGAGGGCACGACCGCGATCCAGGCCAACGACCTGATCGGCCGCAAGACCGCGCGCAATGGCGGCGCGGTGGCTCGCGCGCTGCTCGCCAGGGTGCGTGGCACCGAAGAGCTGCTGGCGCAGGCCGGCAGCGCCGACCTCGATGCGATCGCGGCACGCCTGTCGGCCGGCCGCGCGGCGCTCGAAGACGCGGTGCAATTCGTCGTGGAGACGCTCGGCAAGGACGTGCGCGCGACATTTGCCGGCAGCGTGCCCTACCTGAAACTCGCGGGCGTGGTGCTGTCGGGCTGGCAGATGGCGCGGGCCGCGCTGGCGGCCGACCGGATGCTGAAGGCGGGCGACGGCGATGCGCAGTTCCTGCAGGCCAAGATCGCGACTGCGCGCTTTCACGCCGATCACCTGCTCACGCAGGCCGGGGCACTGCGTTCGGCCGCGATCGAGGGGGCGGCAGGCGTGCTCGCGATGCCCGAAGCCGCGTTCTGAAGCCGGCGTCCGCGCGCGCCGCCGGCGGGTGGACACGGGCAGACTGTGCCCGTATACTGTAGATTCATACAGTCTGTCGCGGGCGTATCCGTCGATGAACACCGTGTCCGCGCCGCTGCGGGGCCGCGGCGCCACCTTCAGTCCGCATCACCGTTTTGCGGCGCATCGCGGCGAGCCGGCCGACGACGGCTGGTACCGCGAAGACGGCGAACCGCCTGCGCTGGCCACCGAAGTCCGCGAAGAGCGCGCGCGTTCGCTCGTCGTGCGCAACCAGTCGCCCGACCTGCACTTCGGCTTGTCGATCAATCCGTACCGCGGCTGCGAGCATGGCTGCATCTACTGCTACGCGCGGCCGAACCATGGCTACGTCGGCCTGTCGCCTGGCCTCGACTTCGAGTCGCGCCTGTTCGTCAAGGTCGACGCGGCCGAGCGCCTGCGCGCGGAACTCGACGCGCCGGGCTGGCGGTGCGAACCGATCAACCTCGGCTCCGCTACCGATGCCTATCAGCCGATCGAACGGCGCTACGGACTCACCCGGGCGCTGGTCGAAGTCATGGCTGCCCGCCGACAGCCGTTCACGATCGTCACGAAGTCCTCGCTGGTCGAGCGCGACATCGACCTGCTCGCGCCGCTGGCCGCCGAGCGGCTCGTGGGTGTCTACGTCACGCTCACGACGCTCGATGCCGACCTGGCGCGGCGCTGGGAGCCCCGGGCAGCCGCTCCGTGGCGCAGGCTGCAGACAATGCGCAGGCTGCGCGAGGCCGGCATCCCCGTGGGCGTGTCGCTCGCGCCGGTTGCTCCGTTCCTGAACGAACCCGAAATCGAGCGGGTGCTCGCGGCAGCCGCCGAGGCCGGCGCGCAGGCGGCGTTCTACCAGGTGCTGCGGCTGCCCTGGGAGCTTCGCGAACTGTTCGGTCAATGGCTCGGCACCCACTATCCCGACCGGGCGCGGCGTGTGTTGGGCAGGCTTGCCGACATGCGCAGCGACGAGGGACGGGCGCGGCTGAACGACCCGCGCTTCTTCAGCCGCATGACCGGCCAGGGCGTCTGGGCCGAACTGATCCGGCTGCGTTTCGAGCTTGCGGTGCGCCGGCTCGGGCTTGCGCGGCGTCTGCCCGAATTGCGCACCGACCTGTTCCGTCGCGGCGTGGACGAGCGCCAGCTGGGGCTCTTCTAGTCTATAATCAACGGTTTTCCGATTACCGACCGAAGGACACGGATATGGTCGTTATCCGACTGACTCGCGGCGGCGCCAAGAAGCGCCCGTTCTATCACATCGTCGCCGCGCACAAGCGGAACCGCCGCGACGGCCAGTTCATCGAGCGCCTCGGCTACTACAACCCGATCGCCGCGGAAAACGAGGTCGGCCTCGAGCTGTCGGCCGAGCGCGTCGAATTCTGGAAGCAGCAGGGCGCCGCACTGTCGCCCACCGTCGCGCGACTGCTCAAGCAGCAGGCCGGCGCGCAACCGGCTGCTGCCTGAAGGCCGTCCGAGGGCCGTCCGAGCGGCCTCATGAGGTGCGGCGCTGAACCGGCCTCGCCGCGTCGCCCCGCCCGGGGCATCGAGCGTCGCGCCGGCTGACTTGCCTGCCGACGCGGTTGCGCTCGGCAGGGTGGCAGGGGCCAGGGGGTGCGCGGGTGGTTGCGCATCGTCCCCTTCAACGATTCCCGTGATTCGATCCTGACCGGCCAGCCCCGCTGGTGGCTGCACGGGCCGGGTATCTGCCGCCTGCTCGAGATCGAGCAGGCGCGCGTGCATGTCGGGGAGATCGTCGCCAAGGCCAGCGGCCTGGACGACCGCGACAGCGCCGAGGCTCTCGAGGGCTGCGAAGTGCTGGTGAGCCGGGCGGCGTTTCCCGGTGCCGCACCGGACGAGGTCTACTGGGTCGACCCGGTCGGCTGCTCCGTTCGCAACCCGGCCGGCGAACTGCTCGGAGTGGTCGCGGCGGTGGAGGAGTTCGGCGCCGATCCGGTTCTGCGGCTCGAGTCGCCGGGCGAGGCGCCCGGGGGCCAGCCCGCAAGGCTGATCCCTCTCGTGCCGGCCTGCGTGCTCGAGGTCGACCTGCCCGGTCGGCGGATCGTCGCCGACTGGCAAGCCGATTACTGGGAGGGATCGTGAACGAGGCCCGGTCGCTGCGATTCGACGCGATCACCCTGTTCCCCGACATGTTCGAGGCAGTCGCCCGCTATGGCATCACCGGGCGCGCGCACGAGCGCGGCCTGTGGACGCTGCGCTGCTGGAATCCGCGCGATTTCGCCACCGACGCCTACCGCAGCGTCGACGACCGGCCCTATGGCGGCGGCCCGGGCATGGTGATGCTCGCCCAGCCGCTGGCCGACGCGATCGCGGCGGCGCGGCGCGACGCGCCCGGCGCGCGTCCGGTGATCGCGCTGTCGCCGCAGGGCAAGCCGCTGGACGACCGGCGGGTGCGCGAGCTGGCGGCCGGCGCCGGCGCGATCCTGCTGGCCGGGCGCTACGAGGCGATCGACCAGCGGCTGCTCGACCGCCATGCCGACGAGGAGATCGCGGTCGGCGATTTCGTCGTCTCCGGCGGCGAGTTGCCGGCGATGATGCTGATCGACGCAGTGGTGCGGCAGCTGCCGGGGGCGATGAACGATCCCCGATCGGCCGCGTGCGATTCGTTCGCCGAGGATCTGCTCGACTGCCCGCATTACACGCGGCCCGAGCTATTCGAAGGCGTGCCGGTGCCCGAGGTACTGATGTCGGGGCACCATGCGCGCATCGCCCGCTGGCGGCGCGAGCAGGCGTTGCGCGCCACGCTGCTGCGGCGCCCCGAGCTGCTCGCCCGCGCCCGCGAGCAGGGCCGCCTGAGCGCCGACGACGAGCGCATCCTCGATGCGTTGCGCGATGCGCCGCGCTTGGCGGGTGACGCCAAAAAGGCTTAGAATGCAAGGCTTTGCGGAATTCCGCATCAACCCCATCCTCTGCCCTGCGCCCCGGACAACCACGGTCCCGACAACGGCTGGCGCACGATGGACTCAGGAGCATCCGGCATGGATCTGATCCAGCAACTCGAGCAGGAAGAGATTTCCCGTCTCGGCAAGAGCATTCCCCAATTCGCGCCCGGCGACACTGTCGTGGTCAGCGTGAACGTGGTCGAGGGCAGCCGCAAGCGGGTCCAGGCCTACGAGGGCGTGGTCATCGCGCGCCGCAACCGCGGACTGAACTCGTCGTTCATCGTGCGCAAGATCTCGTCGGGCGAAGGCGTCGAGCGCACCTTCCAGCTGTACTCGCCGCTGATCGCGAACATCGAAGTCAAGCGCCGCGGCGACGTGCGTCGCGCCAAGCTCTACTACCTGCGCGATCGCTCGGGCAAGTCCGCGCGCATCAAGGAAAAGCTCCCGGGCAAGGCGACGCGCGCCGGCGGCGCGACCGGAGCCTGATCGGCCGGCGCGACTGCCCGGCGGGCCCGATCGGCGCCGCACGGGGTCGCGCCTCCATCCGATCGCGGGACGCGTTCGCCGCGCCCCGGTCCCGGCACGGGCGCGTTTGCGCAGGCCGTGCCGCATCGGGGCGCTCACCGGCGCCCTGATGTATTTTCCGGGCATGGACATGAAGTCGAACGATCGTGGCGGCGATCCGGCTGCTTTCACTGACGCATGGGCGCCGCTGCTGCGCTTCGATCCGCGCCAGATGCCGATCACCGCGGTCGACGATGCGTTGCCGGCGGTGCGTCCCGAGCGCCTGGCTCCCGACGCATTGCGCGGCCGCTTCGCGAGACCGCCGTCGTGGCAGCCCGAGCAGACCGACGACCGGTTCCGCATCGACGAGGCGGCGCCGCGCGATGCCGCGGTGCTGGTGCCGATCGTCGCGCACGCCGGCGGAACCACGGTGCTGCTCACGCAGCGAACCCTGCACCTGCGTCATCACTCGGGACAGGTCGCGTTTCCGGGCGGCCGCGTCGAGGCAGGCGATCCGTCGCCGGTCGATGCCGCGTTGCGCGAGGCCCGCGAAGAGGTGGGGCTCGAGCCTTCGAGCGTCGAAGTGATCGGTCGGCTGCCCGTGTACCTCACCGGCACCGGCTTTCGTGTGACGCCGGTGGTCGGGCTCGTGGTGCCGGGCTTCGACCCGAGACCCGACCCGCATGAAGTCGCGCAGGTATTCGAGGTGCCGCTGGCGTTCCTGATGGATCCGCGCCATCACCAGCGTCGCAGCCTGCGCCTGGCTGTCGGCGAGCGCACCTTCTTCGCGATGCCCTATCGGCCGCCCGGCGCTGCCGACGAGCATTTCATCTGGGGCGCGACCGCGGCGATGCTGCGAAACCTGTATCGTCTGCTGGCCGCCTGATCGACCGGCCCGGGACCCGATGGGATTCGTCGCACTGATCTTCGCGTTGCTGATCGAGCAGGGCCGCTCGCTGCCGGGCGACAACCCGGTGCATCGCGCCGCCGTCGCGCTGGCCGACCTGGTGCGCGGAGTCAGCGATGCCGGCGAGCGCCAGCAAGGCGTCTTCGGATGGATCGCGGTGGTGGGGGTCGGCGCGGGCGGCGTCGCGCTGCTCGAGTGGCTGGCGGGCATGCTGCATCCGGTGGCCCTGTTCGTGGTGCACGTCGCGGTGCTGTATCTCACCGTCGGCTTCCGGCAGTTCAGCCACGCGTTCACCGAGATCCAGATCGCGCTGGCGAGCGACGACGCCGAGGGCGCGCGGCGCGTGCTCGAGCGCTGGCTGGATCAGTCCGATCCCGACGACCTGTCGGATCGGCCGCGGCGCGAGACGCCGGTCAACGAGATCTGTCGGCAGGCGATCGCGCATGCGCTGGTGGCCGCGCACCGGCACGTCTTCGGCCCGCTGTTCTGGTACATCCTGCTGCCCGGCGCCGTCGGTCCGGTGCTGTATCGCTTCGCCGAAATGCTCGCGCGACGCTGGGGGGCCACGGTCCCCGAAGGCGCGAAGAGGGTCGACGAGCCATACGGGTACTTCGCGCTGGGCGCCTACCGGGCGATCGACTGGCTGCCGGCGCGCCTGTCGGCGGCCGGGTTCGCGATCGTCGGCAACTTCGAGGACGCCGTGTATTGCTGGCGCGGCGCGGTCGCCGCCGGCACCACCGACGACCAGCGCGCGCTGCTGCTCGCGTCGGGCGGCGGCGCGCTCGGCCTGCGGGTCGCCGAGCCCGCGCTCGAAGCGCGCTGGGCCGCCGGCGAGCAGGGCTTCGAATGGCAAGGCGCCGAACCGGACGCGAACAGCCTGCGCAGTTCGGTCGGGCTGGTCTGGCGCTCGGTCGTGCTGTGGATCAGCCTGTTCGCGATGCTCAGCATCGCGGCCTGGCTCGGCCGCTGAACCGGGTTGGCGAAGCCGGGTGGCCGGGCCTGCGAACCGCGTTCACGAATCCTGGTCGGGTTCGCCCTCGATCTGCAGGTACAGCCGGTAGCGCAACGGGTCGATCTCGCCGCGCTCGACCGCTTCGCGGATCGCGCATGCCGGCTCGTCGCGGTGGTGGCAATCGTTGAACCGGCACCGGCCGAGCAGCGGCACGAACTCGCGCATCGCGTGCACGCGTTGCCACTGCGACAGATGCGCGAGCCCGAAGCTCTGGAAGCCGGGGGTGTCGACGATGCGCGCATCGGGCGCGACCCCGGCGGGCACCTCGAACATGCGGCTGAAGGTGGTCGTGTGCCGTCCGCTCGACAGCGCGACCGAGATCGCCTGGGTGCGCAAGGCCGCATCGGGCACCAGCGTGTTCACCAGCGTGGACTTGCCCATTCCCGACTGCCCGATGAGCAGCGTCGTGCGCCCGGCCAGCCAGTCGCGCAACTGCGCGCGCGCTTCGAGCGGGTGCGTGCGCGCGGCGATCTCGAACACCCGGTAGCCGAGCGCGCGATAGACATCGATGCGCGCAGCGATCGCGTGCATCGCCTCGGGCAGGTCGGACTTGTTGACGATCAGCGCGGCGCCGATGCCGGCGCTTTCGATCGCGATCAGCATGCGCACCAGCAGCGCCTCCGAGAACGGCGGCTCGCCGGCGACGACGATGCCGGCCTGGTCGACGTTGGCAGCCAGAAGCTTGCTGCGCCAGCGGTCGCTTCGCTGCAGCGCGGTGCGCCGCGGCCGCAGCGACTCGATGACCGCCTGGTCGGCGCCGATCAGGCGGACCTCGACCTCGTCGCCGACGCAGACGTCGGTACGCTTGCCGCGGGTGACGGCGACGCGCTCGTCCCATGCGCCCGAACAGGAGCGTACATAGAACTGGCGGCCGAAACTGGCCGCGACGCGCGCCTGCTCAGTTTCCGCCGCGGCCGAAGACGGCATCGCACTTGGCCGCGCAGATGAAGTCGTTGCCGGAGATGCCGCTCACCGAGTGCGTGCTGAAGCGCACCGTGCAGCGGTTGTAGCCCACCAGCAGCTCGGGATGATGGTCTTCGCCGTGGACCATCCACGCCAGCGCGTTCACGAAGGCGATCGTGTCGTAGTAGTCGCGAAAGGCGTAGCTGCGCTCGATGGCGCCGTCGCGCAGGCTCCAGCCGGGCAGCTCGGTGAGCTGCGCTTCGATCTCGGTGACAGTGAAGGCGCGCTCGCCGGCGATCGCCCGAGACTTGCGGGCGAGCAGCTGCTGGCGCGGGATGGCGGCTTTCATCGGACCTCCTGAAGGCGGCCGATCCGCAGCGCCGCGGGCGGATGCGAATCGTAGAACGCCGAGTGCAGCGGATCGGGAGTGAGCGTCGAGGCATTGTCCTCGTAGAGCTTGACCAGCGCGCTGACGAGGTCCCCGGCGCGTGCGTGCGCGGCGGCATATGCGTCGGCCTGGAATTCGTGCCGGCGCGAGGCCCAGCTGGCGAGCGGTCGCAGCAGGAAGCCGAAGACCGGCATCGCGAGGAAGAACAGCACCAGCGCGGTCGCGTCGAACTCGCCGGCAGCCGGCGTGACGCCCAGCCCCTGGTAGAACCAGCCCCGGCGCGACAGCCAGCCGAGCAGCCACAGGCCGGCCAGGCTCGCGGCGAACATCAGCGCGATGCGCCTGGGCACGTGGCGGTGATGGAAGTGGCCGAGCTCGTGCGCGAGCACCGCCTCGATTTCGCCGGCATCGAGCCGCGACAACAGCGTGTCGAAGAAGACGATCCGCTTGCTGCGCCCCAGACCGGTGAAGTACGCATTGCCGTGCGCCGAGCGGCGACTGCCGTCCATCACGAACAGCCCCTTCGAGGCGAAGCCGCAGCGCGCGAGCAGCGACTCGACGCGCGCGCGCAGCGCCTCGTCCTGCAGCGGCTCGAAGCGGTTGAACATCGGCGCGATGACGGTCGGGTAGAGTACCAGCACGCCGAGGTTGAACGCCACCCAGTGCCCCACGCCCACAGCCACCACAGGTTGCCGGCGCTGCGCATCAGCCAGAGCACCAGCGCCAGCAAGGGCAGGCCGAGCGCGGCCGCAATCGCAGTGCCCTTGAGCGTGTCGACGACGAACAGGCGCGGCGTCATGCGATTGAAGCCGAAGCGCTGCTCGAGCACGAACTGCCGGTACCACTCGATCGGCAGGTCGACGATCGCGCCGGCCAGCACCACGGCCACGACGAACAGGATCTGCCGCGCGAACGGTGCACCGGGCAGCCACGCCGCAAGGAGGTCGAGCACCCACTGCAGGCCGCCGAACAGCGTGAATCCGAGCAGCAGCAGCGCCCCGGCCAGCGCCTCGAACATGCCCAGGCGCACGCGCGCCACCGTGTAGTCGGCGGCCCTGCGATGCGCCTGCACAGTGACGCGACCGGCAAACCGCTCGGGCACGGCGTCGCGATGGCGCCGGACGTGCCGGGCCTGGCGCGTCGCCAGCCACAGGCGCACCGCGATCGAGACCAGCAGCGCGGCGGCGAAGACGAACGAGAAACCCAGGGCAGTCAAGGCGATCGCTGTGCGAGAATCGGCGGCGGAGAAAAAAATTATGTCACAGCAATCCGCGCCGCCCGGCGCTGCCCCTGCGAGCGCGAATGCTTCCGCTACCCCGAGGACGCCCGACGAGTCGCTGCTCGTCTGGGTCGACATGGAGATGACCGGCCTGAACCCGGTGGTCGACCGCATCATCGAGGTGGCGATCGTCGTCACCGACGAATCGCTGAAGGTCGTCGCGCAAGGCGAGGCGATCGCCATCCGCCAGCCCGCCGCGGTGCTCGACGCGATGGACCAGTGGAACCGCTCGACGCACGGCCGCTCGGGGCTGGTCGATCGCGTGCTCGCGTCGACCTGGACCGAAGCGAGCGCCGAGCAGGCGCTGCTCGACTTCCTCGCGCCGCTGGTGCCGCCGGGCAAGTCGCCGATGTGCGGCAACTCGATCTGCCAGGACCGGCGCTTCATGGCGCGCTACATGCCGCGGCTCGAGGCCTGGTTCCACTACCGCAACATCGACGTGAGCACGCTCAAGGAGCTGTGCCGGCGCTGGCGGCCCGAGGTGGCCAAGGCATTCTCCAAGCGCAGCGCGCACACCGCGCTGGCCGACATCGCGGAGTCGATCGACGAGTTGCGCCACTACCGCGACGGGTTCCTGTCGATCGCGCCGCGAACCTGATCGTCGCCGGTGCGTCGCCACAGGCGCGCCAGGATCGCCGCGAGCCCCACGGCGGCGAGCGCGAGGCTCAGTCCCGCGGCGATCCAGAATCCGCGCGCGCCCGCGACCAGCGGTGCCCAGCGGTGTGCCGGGGTACCGGCCTCGAACGCCAGCCACCATCCGCCGCCCAGTCCCACGCCCCACAGGCTGAGCACGTAGACAAGCATCGGCAGCGTGGTGATCCGGTAGGCGCGCAGGATGAACGAGCACATCACCTGCGTCGCGTCGAACAGGTGGAACGCGGCGACCAGCGCAAGCAGCGGGGCCGCGGCCGCGACCAGCGTGGCGTCGGTCGTGTAGAGCGAGGCCAGCGGCTCGCGCGCCGCGAACAGGCCCGCGCCGATCGCCACGGAGCAGGCGAGCGCGATGCGGATGCCGACCCATGCGCGCTCGCGTGCCTCGCCCGGTCGCCCGGCGCCCAGCGACTGCGCGACCAGCACGCTGGTGGCCGTGGCGATGGCGAGCGGCACCATGTAGGCGAGCGCAGCGAGGTTCGCCGCGATCTGGTGGCTCGCGGCCGTGGTCGCGCCCAGTCGCGCGAGAAACAGTGCCATGAAGGTGAACGAGGTCACCTCGACCAGGTAGCTCGCGCCGATCGGCCCGCCGAGCG
The DNA here is from genome assembly GCA_027493945.1 of Burkholderiaceae bacterium. Taxonomy (GTDB): domain Bacteria; phylum Pseudomonadota; class Gammaproteobacteria; order Burkholderiales; family Burkholderiaceae_E; genus Zeimonas. The sequence continues at coordinate 3,422,166 of JAOSJU010000001.1, forward strand.
CGAGCAGCGCCCGCAGCCGCGCCGGATCGGGCCGCGCCAGCCAGCCGCCGCCCACCAGCCCCACGCGGCGGTACAGCGGGTCGGCCCGCAGCGCCCCCAGCGCGAGCAGCAGCGACAGCCACGCGATGATGGCCGAGGCCACGCCGCAGCCTGCGCCGCCTAGCGCCGGCACGAGCGTCGCGTCGCCGTGCTGCCAGCCGTGCATGAACAGCGTGTTCAGGGGCACCTTCAGCGCCGCGCCCGCGAGGTTGATCGCCATCACTGCCTTCGGGCGCGCGACCGCGTTCGACAATGCGTGGAAGACGCGAAACAGCAGCGCTGCGGGCAGACCGGCGGCGGCGGCCCACAGGTAGACCTGCGCGACCGCGGCCACCTCGGGCGGCGGCTCGCTGAGCGCCAGCCACAGGTCGGTCGACGCGAGCGCCAGGCCACCGGGCACCGTGAGCGCCAGCGCCAGCCAGATCGCCTGGCGCGTCTCCAGGCCGATCTGTTCGAAGCGCCCGGCGCCGTAGTGCTGGGCGACCACCGGGCTGAGCGCGAGCAGCACGCCCATCAGCCCGATGTAGACGCTGATGTAGATGCTGGCGCCCAGGCCGATCGCGGCGACGTCGACCGCCGAGAGCCTGCCGGCCATCACGGTGTCGATCACGCCGTTCAGCATCACCGCCAGCTGCCCGACGAACACCGGCCGGGCGAGCTTCAGGATGTCGCGCGTCATCGCGCGCCGGGTTGGGTGCGCGGGTCCTCGCGGCGGTACAGGCGGAAGCGCTCGTCGCGGTCGCTGCGCCGTTGGCCTTGCCAGAGCAGCGTCCATCCGGGCACCGGCGACGGCACGGTGCGCGCCAGTGGGCCGTCGTCCTGCACCAGCAGCCAGTCGCATTGCTCGCCGCGCGCGGCGAAGTTCATCCGCGCGAAGTAGTGAAAGCTCGCGCGCGGCGCGCGCCCGAGATCCTGCGTGGCCACGCAGGCGTTGCCGCCGTCGAAGGCCGAGGCCAGCCGCGTGGCAACGTCCCGATAGGTGTTGCGTTCGTCGAAGACCGGCAGCCACAGCGTCATGAGCAGGAACCACGCCAGCACGACGCCGCCGCAGGACAGCACCATCGCGCGCCAGATCATTCGCGGCTGGCGCGAAATGCGCCAGCGCACCAGCGCCAGCCATGCGAGCGTGGCCAGGCCTCCGAGCACGATCTCGACGGCCACCCACTCGGGGTTGTAGCCGGGAGCGATCTGGCTCGCCCGGTAGGCCATCCGTGGCGGGTAGCCGGTCATCAGCGCGATCCAGTAGGCCCAGATCACGATCCCGAACAGCGTGAAGCTGGTGACGGCGAACCAGTCGATGAGGCTGACGATGCCACGCTTGAGCGTGGGCATGCCCACCGCGGCGAGCAACGCGAGCGGCACGGTGGCCGGCAGCAGCCAGCTCTCGCCACCCGACGGCGAGGCGAGCGCACGCAGGCCCAGCGCTGCCGCGGTCAGCATCGGCAGCGCGATCGCCGGCTCGCCCCAACGCCCGCGCCAGCGCCACGCGGCCCACAGCGCCACCGGCCACGCCGGCCAGTAGAACCAGGGCATCGTGCGCGCGAAATAGCCTAACGATTCGACGCTGGACCCGGAAATCGTGGTCAGGTTCCACGCAGCCCAGTCGAGCAGGTGAATGCGCTCGACCGCATCGCCGCCGGCCAGCAGCAGCGGCCACGGCAACGCACTGGCCAGCGCGACCGCCGCCGCCGCCGGCAGCATCCGCCATCCGACCAGTCGGTACGCGTGGCTGGCGAGCGGCAGGACGACGAGCACCAGCAGCAACGCGAGCGCGGTGCCCGCGCCGCGGCTGAGCAGCGTGGCTGCGATCGCCGCGCCGGCGATCGCTCCGCCGCTCGCGGGACGTTCGAGCGCGAGCGCGCAGCCGAACAGGAACGCCGCGATCCATGCGACCTGCGCCGGGTCGGCGGTGGTCTCGTGCATGCGCACCAGCAGGCCGAAAGTAGCCATCAGCACCAGCAGCGCCGAGTCGGCGATCGCGCGGCCGAAATCGACGCTGGACGCCGAGGCGCCAAAGGGGTCCGACGGCTGCACGCCAGGCCGGCGCGCCAGCGCCCAGGCCGCGTACCAGAGCAGCATCAGCGCGAGCGTGAGCAGTGCAACCACCGCCAGTTGCACGCCGGCGTGCTCGCCGACCAGCGGCGCGGCCACCCTGCCGATCGACGCTGCGATCCAGTACGGCAACGGGCCTTCGGCGGGAACCGGCAGGTTGCCGATATTCGGCATCAGCCAGTCGGCGGCATCGCCGCGGATCATCGACAACGCGATGCCGAAGCCGGCGGCATCCTGCGTGCGCCAGGGGTCGCGTCCGATGAAGCCGGGCAGCACGTAGAGCGCGCACAGCAGCAGCAGCGCCCACCGCGGCAACTTGCCTGCTTCGAGCTCGGTGACGATGAACGGTTTCATGCGCCTCGCGCGCAACGATAAATCAAAAAAGGCAGCGCGGGCTGCCTTCTCGATCGACGCGCCGGCGGGCCGCGCGTCGCGCTGGAATCGCCACGGACGACGACCGGACGGGTTCGCCGCGGTCGTCGAAGGCGCGGCCGCGCAATTACTTGCCGGTGCGCGCGAACTTCTGGCGAAACTTCTCGACGCGGCCGGCTTCGATGATGCGTTGCTGCGCGCCGGTGTAGAACGGGTGCGACTCGGAGGTCACGTCGAGCTTGAACAACGGGTATTCCTTCCCGTCGTCCATCGTGATCTTTTCGCGCGTGGCGACCGTGGACCGGGTGACGAACTTGAAGCCGCTCGACATGTCCATGAAGACGACGTCGCGGTAGTCGGGGTGGATGCCTTGTTTCATGACTGGGTCTCCGAACCCGCCGCGCAGGCAGGGTTCGCTTCGAATCTGGGGATGAACGGAAAAGCCTTGAATTATAAGGGCTTTCGGAAAGATGGCGCAAGCCGTGGACGGCTGCGGCGTCAGCCGCCGCGTCGCATCATGTCGAAGAACTCCTGGTTGCTGCGAGTCTGGCGCACCTTGTCGAGCAGGAACTCCATCGCCTCGAGCTCGTCCATGTCGTGCAGCAGCTTGCGCAGGATCCAGATCTTCTGCAGCACGTCGGCCTTGATCAGCAGTTCCTCGCGGCGCGTGCCGGAGCGATTGATGTCGATTGCGGGGTAGACGCGCTTTTCCATCATCCGGCGGTTCAGGTGCAGCTCCATGTTGCCGGTGCCCTTGAACTCCTCGTAGATGACCTCGTCCATCCGGCTGCCGGTATCGATCAGCGCGGTGGCGATGATGGTGAGCGATCCGCCTTCCTCGATGTTTCGCGCCGCGCCGAAGAAGCGCTTCGGCCGCTGCAGCGCGTTGGCGTCGACGCCGCCGGTCAGCACCTTGCCCGAGGCCGGCACCACCGTGTTGTAGGCCCGCGCGAGGCGCGTGATCGAATCGAGCAGGATCACCACGTCCTTCTTGTGCTCGACCAGGCGCTTGGCCTTCTCGATCACCATCTCTGCGACCTGCACGTGGCGCGTGGCCGGCTCGTCGAAGGTCGAGGCGACGACCTCGCCGCGCACCGAACGGGTCATCTCGGTGACCTCCTCGGGGCGCTCGTCGATCAGCAGCACGATCAGCACCACGTCGGGGTGGTTGGCGGTGATCGCGTGCGCGATGTGCTGCATCAGCACCGTCTTGCCGGCCTTCGGCGGCGCGACGATCAGCCCGCGCTGTCCCTTGCCGATCGGCGCGATCATGTCGATGATCCGCCCGGTGATGTTCTCCTCGGCCTTGATGTCGCGCTCGAGCACCATCGGCTTGTTCGGGTGCAGCGGCGTGAGGTTCTCGAACAGGATCTTGTGCTTGCTCGCCTCGGGCGGCTCGCCGTTGATCTTGTCGACCTTCACCAGCGCGAAATAGCGCTCGCCCTCCTTCGGCGTGCGCACCTCGCCCTCGATCGAGTCGCCGGTGTGCAGGTTGAAGCGGCGGATCTGCGACGGCGAGATGTAGATGTCGTCGGTGCTCGCCAGGTACGAGGTCTCGGGCGAGCGCAGGAAGCCGAAGCCGTCGGGCAGTACTTCCAGGCAGCCGTCGCCGAAGATCGTCTCGCCGGTCTTGGCCTTGCGCTTCAGGATCGCGAACATCAGTTCCTGCTTGCGCATGCGCTGGGGGTTCTCGATCTCCGGGCCGGTGGCCATCTCGATCAGTTGCGAGACGTGCAGCGACTTCAGTTCGGACAGGTGCATCGGGTGGTTCTCCCCGCGGGGGCTGTGCTGGGAACGGACGGAATTCAGGTGTCGCGGCTGGCAGGCCGCCGGACGTTCGGGTCGGGGTGCGGGCGGGTGCAGCCCGTGGACGGCGGGGGCGGGAGTACGGTCGACGGATCGGTCGTCGCAACCCACCCCGGCGTCAGCCGCCGGAAGCCGGGAGGCGCGAGCGGAACAGCCGCACGAGCCCTCGGGCGGCTGGAAGCTTACAACGAATCAGAGATGGCTGTCCAGAAACAGCGTCAGCTGCGATTTCGAAAGCGCGCCGACCTTGGTGTCGACGACCGCGCCGTTGCGGAACAGCATCAGCGTCGGGATGCCGCGGATGCCGTACTTGGCCGGGACCGACTGGTTCTCGTCGACGTTGACCTTCACCACCTGCAGCTTGCCGGCGTAGTCGCGCGAGATCTCGTCGAGGATCGGCGCGATCATCTTGCACGGACCGCACCATTCGGCCCAGTAGTCGACGAGGACCGGCGCGTCGGACTTCAGAACGTCCTGCTCGAACGTGGCATCGGATACGTGCTTGATCGTCATTTCTGCTCCCGAGATTGCGATAAACATAGCACAGACCCGGTCCGCTTCGCCGCGCCCGGCGGGGCTGCGGCGGGCGGCTGATAGAATCGCCGTGGGCGGGCCTCCCCGCAGTGCGGCGTGGTCAACCTGGTCAGGTCCGGAAGGAAGCAGCCACAGCCATTCCCCGTGCGTGCCGGGGCTCCGGCTCGCCCACCCGTTTCGTTTCCCGCCGGTTGCCGATGCCATGACCCATCAGGTGCTCGCCCGCAAGTGGCGACCGCGCGATTTCCAGTCGCTGGTCGGCCAGGATCACGTCGTGCGCGCGCTGTCGCACGCGCTGGAGACGCAGCGGCTGCACCACGCCTACCTGTTCACCGGCACGCGCGGCGTCGGCAAGACCACGATCGCGCGCATCCTCGCGAAGGCGCTGAACTGCGAGACCGGCGTCGGCCCGCGCCCGTGCGGGCGCTGCGCGGCGTGCACCGGCATCGACGCCGGGCGCTTCGTCGACTGCATCGAACTCGACGCGGCGTCGAACCGCGGCGTCGACGAGATGACCCAGTTGCTCGAGAACGCGGTCTACGCGCCGACCGCCGGCCGCTACAAGGTCTACGTGATCGACGAGGTCCACATGCTGTCGACGCACGCGTTCAACGCGATGCTCAAGACGCTCGAGGAGCCGCCGCCGCACGTCGTCTTCGTGCTCGCGACGACCGACCCCCAGCGGGTGCCGGTCACGGTGCTGTCGCGTTGCCTGCAGTTCAACCTGAGGAACATGCCCCCGGCGGCGGTGGCCGCGCACCGGCCACCGTGCTGTCGGCCGAAGGGGTCGAGTTCGATCGCGCCGCGCTCGACCGCATCGGGCGCGCGGCCGCCGGCAGCATGCGCGATGCGCTCTCGCTGCTCGACCAGGCGATCGCCTTCGGCGGTGGCGAGGTGCGCGAGCCCGCGGTGCGCGAGATGCTCGGCGTCGTCGACGCGGCCTGGCTGGTGCGCATTCTCGACGCGCTGGTGGCGGGAGACGGGCCGGCGCTGGTCGGCCTCGCCGACGAGATGCTCGCAGGCAATGCGCCGTTCGAGCGCACGCTCGCCGACCTCGCGGCGCTGCTGCAGCGGATCGCGCTCGCGCAGGTCGGCGCACTGGGCGATGCCGAGGACCCGCAGGCGCTGCAGCGCCCGGCCGCGGCGATCGCGCCCGAGGACCTGCAGGTCTGGTACCAGATCGTCATTCACGGCGCGCGCGATCTTCCGCTGGCGCCCGACGCGCATGCCGGGTTCACGATGGTGCTGCTGCGGTTGCTCGCGTTCCGCCCCGACCAGGGCGACGCCGACGCCGCGGCACCGCGGCCGGCGGCCGGCCGCGCCCGCGGCTCGTCGCAACACGGCGCCGGCGCTGCGGCCGCGCCCGGCGCGCAGCCTGCCGCACCCGCGCCGGGGCCGGCTGCGCTGCGCGCGGCAATGGGTGCGCGAGCGAGCGCGCCGGCGCCCGCGGATCCGGCGCGCACGCATCCCGCGCCCGCGGATCCGGCGCCCGCGCCGTCTTCGTCGTCGCGGCGTCCGTCGCCGGCTCCCGCGGACGCGCCGGGCCGCGCCGGCCTGGCGGCGTCGCCCGACGCGCGGTTCGACGGCGACTGGCCGGGACTCGCGGCGCGGCTGCCGGTCGGCGGCCTGGTGCAGCAATTCATGCACCAGAGCGAGCTGGTCGAGGCGGACGGCCTGCGGTTTCGCGTGCGCGTGCCGATCCGCCCGCTGGCCGAGCCGGCCACCGTGAAGCGCGTGCGCGAGGCGCTGGGCGCCCACTTCGGCGCCACGGTGCGGCTCGACGTCGAGGTCGGCAACGTCGGCGCGGGGACCGCGGCGGCGGCGTCGGCTCGCGACCGCGCGGAGCGGCTCGCGCAGGCGCAGGCCTCGATCGAGGCCGATCCGTTCGTGCGCACGCTGATCGAGGATTTCGACGGGGCGATCGTCCCCGGTTCGGTGCGGCCGATCGAGCGCCGCGACCCCACTTCTGGAGACGGGCAATGATGAAGCAGCAACTCGCGGGCCTGATGAAGCAGGCCCAGCAGATGCAGGAGAACATGAAGAAGATGCAGGAGCAGCTCGCCGAGGTCGAGGTCGAGGGCCAGTCCGGCGCCGGCCTCGTCAAGGTGACGATCACCTGCCGCAACGACGTCAAGCGGATCGCGATCGATCCGAGCCTGCTGGCCGACGACAAGGACATGCTCGAGGACCTGATCGTCGCGGCGATGAACGACGCGCTGCGCAAGGCGGAGCAGACGGCCTCGGAGAGGATGGGGTCGGTCACTGCGGGGCTGCCGTTGCCGCCCGGCTTCAAGATGCCGTTCTAGCAGGGCGGCGGACTTGAAGGCGCCTGCACCGCTCGAGGCGCTCACTGCCGCGCTCAGGCGCCTGCCGGGCGTAGGGGCGAAGTCGGCGCAGCGCTTCGCCTACCACCTGCTGCAGCACGACCGCGAAGGGGCTGCGCTGCTCGCGCACGCGCTCGCCGACGCGATCGCGCGCGTGCGCCACTGCGCGCGCTGCAACACGTTCACCGAGCACGAAGTCTGCGAGACCTGCTCGTCGCCGCGGCGCGACTCGTCGCTGCTGTGCGTCGTCGAGACGCCTGGGGACCAGCTGACGATCGAGCAGACGCTGAGCTACCGAGGGCTGTACTTCGTGCTGATGGGGCGCCTGTCGCCGCTCGACGGGGTCGGCCCGAAGCAGATCGGGCTCGATCGCCTGCTCGCGCGCGCCGCCGATCCGGCGCTGCGCGAAGTGATCCTGGCGACCAACTTCACCCAGGAAGGCGAGGCGACCGCGCACTACATCGGGGAAATGATGCGGGCGCGCGGACTGAAAGTGACGCGGCTCGCGCGCGGCGTTCCGGTGGGCAGCGAGCTCGAGTACGTCGATCCGAGCACGATCGCGCAGGCGCTGCGCGACCGGCGCACGGTCAGCGAGAGCACGACCCCGGAAGCGCCGCAGGGGTCCCGCGAGCGCGGGGGGGCGCCGGGATGAGCGGCGACCAGGCGCGCGGCGCCGCCGCGCCGGAGGGCGACGACGGGCGTGCCGCCGGCGCGGCGGCTGTCCCGGGGCCGCTGGCCGGGCTGCGCGTGCTCGAGCTCGGCCAGCTGATCGCAGGACCGTTCGCGGCGCGGATGATGGCCGAGTTCGGCGCCGACGTGGTCAAGGTCGAGCCGCCGGCGCGCGCCGGCCACGACGGCGGCGATCCGCTGCGCAAGTGGCGCAAGCTGCACCCGGACGACGCGTCCGGCACTTCGCTCTGGTGGTACGTGCAGGCGCGCAACAAGCGCTCGATCACGCTGGACCTGCGCGTCGCGCCCGGCCAGCGCATCGCGCGCGAGCTGGCCGCGCGCAGCGACATCGTGATCGAGAACTTCCGCCCGGGGGCGCTCGAGAAGTGGGGGCTGGGCTACGAAGCGCTGGCCCGCGACAACCCCGGCCTGATCCTGGTGCGCTTGTCCGGCTACGGACAGACCGGGCCATACCGCGACCGCCCGGGCTTCGGCGCGATCGCCGAGTCGATGGGCGGCATGCGCTACGTGACCGGCTTTCCCGACCGGCCCCCGGTGCGGCTGAACCTCTCGATCGGCGACTCGCTCGCAGCGCTGCACGGCGTGATCGGCGCGCTGATGGCGCTGCACGCGAGGCGCGAGACCGGGCGCGGACAGGTGGTCGACGTCGCGCTCTACGAGGCGGTGTTCAACATGATGGAGAGCACGCTGCCCGAGTTCGACCGCTACGGGCTGGTGCGCGAGCGCACCGGCACCAACCTGACAGGCATCGTGCCGTCGAACACCTATCCGACGGCCGACGGCCGGCACATCGTCATCGGCGGCAACGGCGACTCGATCTTCAAGCGGCTGATGCGTGCGATCGGGCGCGCGGACCTCGCCGACGATCCGGCGCTCGCCGACAACGCCGGCCGCGCCGCGCAGGCGCAGCGAATCGACGACGCGATCGCCGCGTGGACCTCGGCGCACACGCTCGAGCAGGGGCTCGGGACGATGGCCCGGGCCGAGGTGCCGAGCGGGCGGATCTACAGCGTCGCCGACATGGTGAACGACCCGCAGTATCTGGCGCGCGCGATGATCGAGCGGGTGCGCCTGCCCGACGGCACGCCGCTCGCGCTGCCTGCCGTGGTGCCGAAGCTGTCTCGGACCCCGGGCGCGACGCGCTGGGTCGGTCCTGCGCTCGGCGAGCACACCGACGAGGTGCTGGCCGAACTCGGCTACGACGCGGCGGCGATCGCCGCGCTGCGTGCCGAAGGCGTCGTCTGATCGGGTTTTCGGCACTGCCGCCGGCCGCACGCATCGGTTAATCTGGCGGCCGTGGGGGCAGGCCGCGACCTGACGGACCGATCGACACGAGGAGACACCGAAATGCGCAGACGCATCCTGACCGCCGCCCTGGGCGGCATCGTCGCGGCCATGCTGCCGCTCGCCGTCGGCGCGCAGGCGCCGGAGAAGCCGAAGCTCACGATCGCCGTCGGCGGGAAGGCGGCGTTCTACTACCTGCCGCTCACGATCGCCGAACAGCGCGGCTACTTCAAGGAAGAGGGGCTCGACGTCGAGATCGCCGACTTCGCCGGCGGCTCGGCGGCGCTGCGCGCGGTGGTCGGCGGGTCGGCCGACGTCGTCTCGGGCGCGTACGAGCACACGATCAACCTGCAGGCGAACAAGCAGTACTTCAAGGCCTTCGTGCTGCAGGGGCGCGCGCCGGCGATCTCGCTCGGCGTGTCGACGAAGGCGAAGTACCAGTCGCCCGCCGACCTCAAGGGGATGAAGATCGGCGTGTCGGCGCCCGGCTCGTCGACGAACATGATGGTCACCTACTTCCTGACCAAGCACGGTATGAAGGCGTCGGACGTCTCGTTCATCGGCGTGGGCACCGGCAATGCCGCGCTGGCGTCGATCCGCTCGGGTCAGATCGACGCGCTGTCCAACGTCGATCCGGTGATGACGATGCTCGAGCAGAAGGGCGACGTGAAGATCATCGCCGACACGCGCACGCTGAAGGGCACCGAGCAGGTGTTCGGCGGGCCGATGCCGGCCGGCTGCCTGTACGCGCCCGAGGACTTCGTGAAGAAGAACCCCAACACCGTGCAGGCGCTCACCAACGCGATGGTGAAGGCGCTGAGGTGGCTGCAGCAGGCCGGTCCGTCGGACATCATCAAGACCGTGCCCGAGGCCTACCTGCTCGGCGACCGTGCGTTGTACCTCGCGTCGTACAACAACGTGAAGGACGCGGTGAGCCCGGACGGAATCATTCCGGACGCCGGCGCGAAGACGACGCTGAAGGCGATGGCGAGCTTCAACCCCAAGGTGAAGCCCGACCAGATCGACCTCTCGCGCACCTACACGAACGAGTTCACCCGCAAGGCGCTGGCGAAGTTCCGGTGAGCGGCGGCCGTCACGGCGAAGCGGGCCCGGTGGGGGCCGGCGGCGCTTCGGCGCCCGCGCTCGCCCTCGAGGGCATCACCTGCACCTTCGTGTCGCGCGACGATCCGTCCCAGCGCTACACGGCGGTTCGCGACGTGACGCTGCGCGTGGCGCCGGCCGAGTTCGTCTCGGTGGTCGGCCCGACCGGATGCGGCAAGTCGACGCTGCTCAACGTCGGGGCAGGCTTGCTCGAGCCGTCGGCGGGCCGCGTCGACGTGTTCGGGCACCGCCTCTCGGGGATCAATTCGCGCGCGGGCTACATGTTCCAGGCCGACGCGCTGATGCCCTGGCGCAGCGCACTGGGCAACGTGATCGCCGGCCTGCAGTTCCGCGGCGTGCCCGACGCCGAGGCGCGCGCGCAGGGCGAGCAGTGGCTCGCGCGGGTCGGGCTGGCGGGCTTCGGCGACCGCTATCCGCACCAGCTCTCGGGCGGGATGCGCAAGCGCGCCGCGCTCGCGCAGACGCTGATCCTCGACCCGGACATCATCCTGATGGACGAGCCGTTCTCGGCGCTCGACGTGCAGACGCGGCAGCTGATGGAGAACGAGGTGCTCGAGTTGTGGGCGGCGCGCCGCAAGGCGGTGCTGTTCATCACCCACGACCTCGACGAGGCGATCGCGATGAGCGACCGGGTCGTCGTGATGTCGGCCGGACCCGGATCGCGCCCGATCGGCGAGTTCGTGGTCGGGCTGCCGCGGCCGCGCGACGTCGCCGAGATCCGCACCCAGCCCGCGTTCATCGAGCTGCACGAGCGGATCTGGGCGGTGCTGCGCGAAGAGGTGCTCAAGGGCTACGCGCAGCAGAAGCGCGCCGCCTGACAGCCGCCGATCGAGCGCCGCACCCCGAGCCATGCGGATCTCCCGACTGAAGCTTCGCGTCTATCAGTTGCTGGTGTTCGCGCTGGTCGTGGGCACCTGGCACGTGCTGACCAGCCCGACGCTGCTGCCGCCGTTCTACTTCTCGAACCCCGACCAGGCGGCGTTCTTCTTCGGCGAGCCGTGGAAGGTGTTCGTGCGCGTCGTCGAGTGGTTCGCGACCGGCGAGATCTTCGTGCACCTGGGCGTGACCATGTTCGAGACGGTCGCCGCCTTCGCGATCGGCACCGTCGGCGGGCTGGCGATCGGCATGTGGCTGGCGCTCAGCCCGACCGCGTCGGCGATCCTCGACCCGTACGTGAAGGCGGCCAACTCGATGCCGCGGGTGATCCTCGCGCCGATCTTCTCGATCTGGTTCGGGCTGGGCGTCTGGTCGAAAGTGGCGCTGGGCGTCACGCTGGTGTTCTTCATCGTGTTCTTCAACGTCTACCGGGGGGTGCGCGAGGTGAGCCCCAACGTGCTCGCCAGCGCGCGGATGCTCGGGGCGACGAAGCGTCAGCTGCTGCGGCACGTCTACCTGCCCAGCGCGACCAGCTGGGTGTTCTCGAGCCTGCACACTTCGGTCGGGCTGGCCTTCGTCGGCGCGGTGGTCGGCGAGTACCTCGGTTCGGCGCGCGGCGTCGGATACCTGATCCTGCAGGCCGAGGGCACCTTCGACGTCAACACGGTGTTCGCGGGGATCGTGGTGCTGACCGCGTTCGCGCTGGCGCTCGATGCGCTGGTCGGCGTGATCGAGAAGCGGCTGATGAAGTGGCAGCCGCGGCAGGGCGAGACCGAGAAACTGTAGCGCTGCCGGGGCGGGCACGATGAACCCGGTGCGCCGCATTCCCTGGCGGCCGGGAGGGGGCTGCGGCGAAGTGCTATCATTTGCAGGTTTAGCCAATGCTCACCGGTTAGCGCCTGCCAGCCCCGTCACACTCAGCCGACCCCGCGTTGCCGCGATCCCGTCGCGGCCGGCGCGGGCCCGAACAGGATCCGCCAGGTCCGGGCTCGTCGGCGCGGGGTGCACCGGTGACTTCCCCGGGAGTTGCCGTTGTCGCCCGAACAGCACGCTGACCCCGCCCGCCGAGCCGGCGCGGGCCTCATTCCCGAATTCGTTCCCGCCGTGCTGGCGCTGGCCGACGGCACCGTCTTTCGCGGCCGCTCGTTCGGCGCCCCGCTGACGGCGGTCGGCGAGGTGGTGTTCAACACCGCGATGACCGGCTACCAGGAGATCCTCACCGATCCCAGCTATTGCCGGCAGATCGTCACGCTGACCTACCCGCACATCGGCAATTACGGCGTCAATCCCGAGGACGTCGAATCCGCGAGGATCCAGACGGCCGGGCTGGTCGTGAAGGACGTGCCGCGCCGGCTCTCGAACTGGCGCAGCGTCGAGCCGCTGACCGGGTACCTGCAGCGCGAGAGCGTGCCGGCGATCGCCAACATCGACACGCGCAGGCTCACCCGGTTGCTGCGCGACCGTGGCGCGCAGAACGGCTGCCTGGTCGCCGCCGGGCGGCCCGGCGAGTCGATCGACGAACGGGCGGCGATCGAGGCGGCGCGCGCGTTCCCCGGGCTTGCGGGGATGGACCTGGCCAAGGTCGTCTCGACGCGCGAGCCCTATCACTGGACCGAGGGCTCGTGGCGTCTCGGCGCCGGCTTCGTCTCGTCGTCGACGCGGCGCTTCCGCGTAGTCGTCTACGACTACGGGGTCAAGCGCAACATCCTGCGGCTGCTGGCCGATCGCGGCTGCGAGCTGATCGTGCTGCCGGCGCAGGCGAGCGCCGCCGACGCGCTCGCGCAGCGCCCCGACGGCATCTTCCTGTCGAACGGTCCCGGCGATCCCGAACCCTGCGACTACGCGATCGCCGCGGTCCGTGAACTGGTCGACCGCGGGCTGCCGACCTTCGGCATCTGCCCGGGCCACCAGATCCCGGGGCTCGCATCGGGGGCGCGGACGATGAAGATGAAGTTCGGCCACCACGGCGCGAACCATCCGGTGCGCAACCTCGACACGGGCCAGGTGCACATCACCAGCCAGAACCACGGCTTCGCGGTCGATCCCGCGTCGCTGCCGGCGAACCTGCGGGTCACGCATGTGTCGCTGTTCGACGGCTCGATCCAGGGGCTCGAGCGCATCGACCGCCCGGCGTTCTGCTTCCAGGGGCACCCGGAGGCGAGCCCGGGCCCGCAGGACATCCACTACCTGTTCGACCGGTTCATCGCTTCGATGGACGTCGCGCGGGCGGCCGCCGCGCCGGCCGCGGCCGTCGGCCAGGCGCGCGCATGAGCTTCGCCGGAATCACCGACCTCTGGGCCTACCTGATCGGCTGCATCGCGATCGTGCTGCTGCCGGGGCCGAACTCGCTATTCGTGATGAGCACGGCGACGCTCGCCGACCGCCGCGGCGGCTGGGCGGCGATCGCCGGGGTGCTGGTCGCCGACACCGTCTTCATCGTCGGCTCGGCGCTCGGCCTGGTCGCGCTGCTGAGCGCCCTGCCGTGGCTGTTCGCCGCGCTGCGCTGGGCGGGCGCCGCCTACCTGGTCTGGATCGGGCTGACGCTCCTCGTCGCGGCCTGGCGCGCGCTGCGCGCCCGCGAGCCCGGCGCCGTCGGGGCCGGGCGGAGGATTCACGCCGCCGCCGTGGCGATCCCGGCCGGCGGCGCCGCGCGCACCTTCCGCAAGGCGCTGGCGATCGGCCTGCTCAATCCGAAGGCGGTGATGTTCTACGTCGCGTTCTTCCCGCAGTTCGTCGACCCCGCCGGCGGCGACTGGTTCACCTTCGCCTTGATGGGCACGATCCTGCAGGCCTGCAGCTTCGCCTACCTGGCGGCGCTCGTCGCCACCGGCGCCTCGGTCGCCGCCGCGGTGCGCCGCAGCCGCTGGCTGGGGGCGCTCGGCAAGACGGCGATCGGCGCCCTGTTCATCGGCTTCGGCGCCAGGCTCGCCGCGGCGCAACCCGTTCAATGACCGCAGCATCATGCCCAAGCGCACCGACCTCCGCAGCATCCTGATCATCGGCGCCGGCCCGATCGTCATCGGCCAGGCCTGCGAATTCGACTACTCCGGCGCTCAGGCCTGCAAGGCGCTGCGGCAGGAGGGGTTCCGCGTCATCCTCGTCAACAGCAATCCGGCGACGATCATGACCGACCCCGAGACGGCCGACGTCACCTACATCGAGCCGATCACCCGGCAGGTCGTCGAGCGGATCATCGAGAAGGAGCGGCCCGACGCGATCCTGCCGACGATGGGCGGGCAGACGGCGCTGAACTGCGCGCTCGACCTGCACCGCAACGGCGTGCTGAAGAAGCACGGCGTCGAGCTGATCGGCGCCTCGCCCGAGGCGATCGACAAGGCCGAGGACCGCCTGAAGTTCAAGGACGCGATGACGAAGATCGGGCTGGGCTCGGCGCGCTCGGCGATCGCGCACTCGCTGGAAGAAGCCTGGGCGGCGCAGAAGAACATCGGGTTCCCGGTCATCATCCGGCCGAGTTTCACGCTGGGCGGTACCGGCGGCGGCATCGCCTACAACGGCGAGGAATTCGAGACGATCTGCAAGCGCGGCCTCGAGGCATCGCCCACCAGCGAGCTGCTGATCGAGGAGTCGCTGATCGGCTGGAAGGAGTTCGAGATGGAGGTCGTGCGCGATCGCGCCGACAACTGCATCATCGTCTGCTCGATCGAGAACTTCGACCCGATGGGCGTGCACACCGGCGACTCGATCACGGTGGCTCCGGCGCAGACGCTGACCGACCGCGAGTACCAGCTGATGCGCAACGCGTCGATCGCGATCCTGCGCGAGATCGGCGTCGAGACCGGCGGCTCGAACGTGCAGTTCGCGATCAACCCGCGCGACGGCCGGATGATCGTCATCGAAATGAACCCGAGGGTGTCGCGGTCGTCGGCACTCGCGTCGAAGGCCACGGGCTTTCCGATCGCGAAGATCGCCGCCAAGCTCGCGGTCGGCTACACGCTCGACGAATTGCGCAACGACATCACCGGCGGCGCGACGCCGGCGGCGTTCGAGCCGACGATCGACTACGTCGTCACCAAGATCCCACGCTTCGCGTTCGAGAAGTTCCCGCAGGCCGACTCGCGGCTCACCACGCAGATGAAGTCGGTCGGCGAGGTGATGGCGATCGGCCGCACGTTCCAGGAGAGCTTCCAGAAGGCGCTGCGCGGGCTCGAGACCGGCATCGACGGGCTCGACGAGCGCAGCGCCGATCGCGACGAGATCGCCACCGAGCTGGGCGAGCCCGGCCCCGAGCGCGTGCTCTACGTCGGCGACGCGTTCCGCGTCGGCATGAGCGTCGACGAGGTCCACGAGGAGTCGGGCATCGACCCCTGGTTCCTCGCGCAGGTCGAGGAGATCGTCGCCACCGAGCGCGAGCTTGCCGGACGACGGCTGGAAGACCTGACGAAGCAGGAACTGCGCTGGCTCAAGGCCGGCGGCTTCTCCGACCGGCGCCTGGCGCGGCTGCTCGACACGAATCCGGACGCGGTACGCGCGCGCCGGTGGGAACTGGGCGTGCGCCCGGTCTACAAGCGCGTGGACACCTGCGCGGCCGAGTTCGCGACGGACACCGCCTACATGTACTCGACCTACGAGGACGAGGACGAGGCGCAGCCGACCGATCGGCGAAAGATCATGGTGCTCGGCGGCGGGCCGAACCGGATCGGGCAGGGTATCGAGTTCGACTACTGCTGCGTGCACGCCGCGTTCGCGCTGCGCGACGACGGCTACGAGACGATCATGGTCAACTGCAACCCGGAGACCGTCTCGACCGACTACGACACGTCCGACCGCCTGTACTTCGAGCCGCTCACGCTCGAGGACGTGCTCGAGATCGTCGCGATCGAGAAGCCGATGGGCGTGATCGTCCAGTACGGCGGCCAGACGCCGCTGAAGCTGGCGCTCGCGCTCGAGGCCAACGGCGTGCCGATCGTCGGCACCTCGCCCGAGTCGATCGACGTCGCCGAGGATCGCGAGCGCTTCCAGAAGCTGCTGCACGAACTCGGCCTGAAGCAGCCGCCGAACCGCACCGCGCGCACCGAGGCGCAGGCGCTCGAGCTCGCCGGCGAGATCGGCTATCCGCTGGTGGTGCGCCCGAGCTACGTGCTGGGCGGCCGCGCGATGGAGATCGTGCACGAGCAGAAGGACCTCGAGCGCTACATGCGCGAGGCGGTCAAGGTGTCGGAGGACAGCCCGGTGCTGCTCGACCGCTTCCTGAACGACGCGATCGAGGTCGACGTCGACTGCCTGTCCGACGGCAACGAGGTGTTCATCGGCGGGGTGATGGAGCACATCGAGCAGGCTGGCGTGCACTCGGGCGACTCGGCGTGCTCGCTGCCGCCGCATTCGCTGTCGCCGGCGGTGGTCGCCGAACTGAAGCGCCAGACCGCGCTGATGGCGCGCGCGCTGAAGGTCTGCGGGTTGATGAACGTGCAGTTCGCGATCCAGCGCGATGCCGCCGACGCCGACGCCGATCCGGCCGTGCCGCGCAACGGCGACGGCACCGTCTACGTGCTGGAGGTCAACCCGCGCGCCTCGCGCACCGTGCCGTACGTGTCCAAGGCCACCGGCCTGCAGCTCGCGAAGATCGCCGCGCGCTGCATGGTCGGGCGCAGCCTCGCCGATCAGGGCGTGACGCACGAAGTCGTCCCGAAGTATTTCTCGGTGAAGGAAGCGGTCTTCCCGTTCGTCAAGTTCCCGGGCGTCGACACGATCCTCGGCCCCGAGATGAAGTCGACCGGCGAGGTGATGGGTGTCGGCCTCACCTTCGGCGAGGCCTTCGTGAAATCGCAGCTCGGCGCCGGCGTGCGCCTGCCCGACTCGGGCACGGTCTTCATCTCGGTGAAGAACGCCGACAAGCCGAAGGCGGTGGCGATCGCGCGCACGCTGCACGAGATGGGCTTCGCGCTGGTGGCCACCCGGGGCACCGCCGCGGCGATCGCCGCGGCCGGCATCCCGGTGACGCCGGTCAACAAGGTGCAGGAAGGGCGCCCGCACGTGGTCGACCTGCTGAAGAACGGCGAGGTTTCCCCGGTGTTCAACTCGGTCGAGGAGAAGCGCGGCGCGATTGCCGACTCGCGCTCGATCCGCACCACGGCGCTGGCGCAGCGCGTGACCTACTACACCACCATCGCCGGCGCGCTGGCCGCGGTCCAGGGCATGCGCTCGCTCGCGCGGCTGGAGGTCTATTCGCTGCAGGAACTGCACGCGGGGCTGTAGGGCCTGCTCACACTACGGACGACCTCGCGCCTTTTTTTGCGTTACAGTTGCGCTGACACAGACGGACCGCCCGGCTTCGCCGCCCGGCGGTCCGAGTCTTTTTGGAGCGACCCGCGCGCTGGCGCGCGCGCCGAGAATCCGAGGTATCCGATGGCAACCATTCCGCTCACCCGGCGCGGCGCCGAACTGCTGAGGGAAGAGCTGCAGCGCCTGAAATCGGTCGAACGGCCTGCGGTGATCAACGCGATCGCCGAGGCGCGCGCGCATGGCGACCTGTCCGAGAACGCCGAGTACGCGGCCGCGCGCGAGCGTCAGGGCTTCGTCGAGGGCCGCATCGCCGAACTCGAGGCCAAGCTCGCCAACGCCCAGGTGATCGACCCGAAGCTGCTCGACGCCGACGGGCGCGTGGTGTTCGGCGCGACCGTCACGCTCGAAGACCTCGACTCGGGCGAGAAGGCGAGCTACCAGATCGTCGGCGACGACGAGGCCGACATCAAGGCCGGCAAGATCTCGGTGTCCAGCCC
Organism: Burkholderiaceae bacterium; assembly: GCA_027493945.1. Classification (GTDB taxonomy): domain Bacteria; phylum Pseudomonadota; class Gammaproteobacteria; order Burkholderiales; family Burkholderiaceae_E; genus Zeimonas. Next base: position 3,440,002 of record JAOSJU010000001.1, read on the forward strand.
GATCGCGCGCGCGCTGATCGGCCGCAGCGCGGGCGACACCGCCGAAGTGCGCGCCCCCAGCGGCGTGCGCGAGGTCGAAATCCTGGATGTCCGCTACGAGTAGGGCTCAGGCCTTCTTGGCGCGCGCGCGCGTCCCCGCCCGGGTCGTTTCGCCCGAGCGCCCGGCCAGTGCGCCGGTCCCTGGGTCGCGCGGCTGGCTTCGCCGTGGTGCGCCGGCACCTTGGCGCGCGCGCCGATCGCGGTGCGCTTGCCGCGAGTGCCGAGCGGCTCGGGTTTTCCGGTCGCGCCCCGGCGGCGCCGGCGGCCTTCTTCGCGGCGCCGGCCTTCGCGGCCTTGGGCGCCGGTGCCGGTTTTTCGACCTTCATCGCTTTCATCGGTTTCCTCGCTCTTGCGGGCTTGCTCGCGGCGGCGCCGGTGGCCGCCAGTTTCTTCGGCAGGTGCGGGCCGCGCGCCCGCTTGCGCTCCACGGTCTCCTCGATCGGCTTCGGGCGGTACACGACCAGCAGCTTGCCGATCGACTGCACCGGCGCGCAGCCGAGCGCCGAACAGATCTCGGTGAGCAGCGCCTGGCGCTGCGCGCGGTCGTCGCCGAGCACGCGGATCTTGATCAACTCGTGCGCCCCCAGCGCCCGGTCGGCCTCGGCCAGCACCGCGCGGCTCAACCCGGCGTCGCCGATCATGACCACCGGATCGAGATGGTGGGCGCGCGCGCGCAGCGCCTTGCGGTCGGCCGGCGTCAGCGCGATCGGCAGCGGGAACGGAGTGGTGCTCATGGGTTCGGAGGTCGAGGCAGGCGGGCCGTCGGGCGGCGGAAGTAGCAAGTGTGGGCTGCGGAACGGCCCGCGCGCAAGCAGGTCGGGCGCCGCGGCATGAGCAAGCGCAAGAAGACGACCCGGGCGTGGCTGGCGCGTCACATCGACGACCCGTACGTGAAGCTGGCGCAGAAGCACGGCTACCGTTCGCGGGCAGCGTTCAAGCTGATCGAGATCGACGCCCAGGATCGGCTGATCCGCCCCGGCATCGCGGTCGTCGACCTCGGGTCGGCTCCGGGCGCCTGGAGCCAGGTGCTGCGCGAGCGGCTGGGGCGCCCGGGCGGCGCCGGCATCGACGGGCGCATCGTCGCGCTCGACCTGCTGCCGATGGAGCCGATCCCCGACGTGACCTTCCTGCAGGGCGATTTCCGGGAGGATGAGACGCTGCACCGGCTCGAGGCGGCGCTGGGCGGGGCGAAGCTGGACCTTGTGGTTTCCGACATGGCCCCAAACCTCAGCGGCGTCGCGTCGGCCGACGCGGCCCGGATGGCCGACCTGGCCGAACTGGCCGTGGCGTTCGCACTGGCGCACCTGAAGCCCGACGGTGCGCTGTTGGTGAAATGCTTCCACGGCAGCGGGTACAGCCAGGTCGTAGAGTTGTTCAAGCGCAGCTTCGTGCGGGTGGCGGTGCGCAAGCCGAAGGCGTCGCGCGGCGCTTCGGCCGAAACCTACCTGCTGGGGCGCTCGCCGAAGAAAATCAATGACTTGGCGATACCCCCGGCCGGGGTCGGGGCACGCAATACGCGTAGAATGGAAGCAGCGGAAGCGGGTAATCGAGCGGGCACGGCGCCCGAAGGAGCAGGTGAGTGAACAACGTGTTCTCCAAGGCGGCGGTCTGGCTGGTGATCGCGCTGGTGCTGTTCACGGTATTCAAGCAGTTCGACACGCGCCAGGCGCGCGGCGCCGACATGCCTTATTCGCAGTTCATGGCCGAAGCGCGCGAAGGGCGCATCGACGCGGTGGTGGTCGACGGGCGCACGCTGCGGGTCAGGGCGAAGGACGGCCGCAGCCTGACGGTCTTCACGCCCAGCGACATCTGGATGGTGGGCGACCTGATGAAGTACGGCGTGCAGGTCAACGCCAAGCCCGAGGAAGAGCAGTCGATGCTGCTCAACATCTTCGTGTCCTGGTTCCCGATGCTGCTGCTGATCGGCGTCTGGGTGTTCTTCATGCGGCAGATGCAGGGAGGCGGGCGCGGCGGTGCGTTCTCGTTCGGCAAATCGCGCGCGCGCATGCTCGACGAGACCAACAACACGATCACCTTCGCCGACGTCGCGGGCTGCGACGAGGCGAAGGAGGAAGTCCAGGAACTGGTCGACTTCCTGCGCGACCCGTCGAAGTTCCAGAAGCTGGGCGGGCGCATTCCGCGCGGCGTGCTGATGGTCGGCTCGCCGGGCACCGGCAAGACGCTGCTCGCGAAGGCGATCGCCGGCGAGGCGAAGGTGCCGTTCTTCTCGATCTCGGGCTCCGATTTCGTCGAGATGTTCGTCGGCGTGGGCGCGGCGCGCGTGCGCGACATGTTCGAGCAGGCCAAGAAGCACGCGCCGTGCATCATCTTCATCGACGAGATCGACGCGGTCGGTCGCCAGCGCGGCGCGGGGCTGGGCGGCGGCAACGACGAGCGCGAGCAGACGCTGAACCAGCTGCTGGTCGAGATGGACGGCTTCGAGACCGGCCAGGGCATCATCGTCATCGCCGCGACCAACCGTCCCGACGTTCTCGACCCGGCGCTGCTGCGCCCGGGGCGCTTCGACCGGCAGGTGGTGGTGCCGCTGCCCGACATCCGCGGCCGCGAGCAGATCCTGAACGTGCACATGCGCAAGGTGCCGATGGCGCCGGACGTGCGCGCCGACATCATCGCGCGCGGCACGCCCGGCTTCTCGGGCGCCGACCTGGCCAACCTGGTCAACGAGGCGGCGCTGTTCGCCGCGCGCCGCAGCGCGCGGCTGGTCGAGATGGTCGACTTCGAGCGCGCCAAGGACAAGATCATCATGGGTGCCGAGCGGCGCTCGATCGTGATGCCCGAAGACGAGCGCCGCAACACCGCGTACCACGAGTCCGGGCACGCGGTGGTGGCGCGCGTCGTGCCCAAGACCGACCCGGTGCACAAGGTCACGATCATCCCGCGCGGGCGCGCTCTGGGCGTGACGATGCAGCTGCCCGAGGGCGATCGCTACAGCATGGACCGCGAGCGCATGTTGAGTACCGTCGCGGTGCTGTTCGGCGGACGCATCGCCGAAGAGATCTTCATGAACCAGATGACCACCGGTGCCTCGAACGACTTCGAGCGTGCCACGCAGATCGCTCGCGACATGGTCACCCGCTACGGCATGAGCGACGTGCTGGGCCCGATGGTGTACGCGGAGAACGAAGGCGAGATCTTCCTCGGCCGCTCGATCACCAAGACCACCAACATGTCCGAAGAGACGATGCGCAAGGTCGACAGCGAGATCCGTCGCATCATCGACGAGCAGTACGCGGCGGCGCGCAAGATCCTCGAGGAGAACCGCGACAAGGTCGAGGCGATGGCCAAGGCGCTGCTCGAGTGGGAGACGATCGACGCCGACCAGATCGACGACATCATGGCCGGACGCCCGCCGCGGCCGCCGAAAGAGCGTTCCTCGGGCGGCAGCGGTTCGGGCGCGGGCAGCGCGAGCGCCGCGCCTGCGACGCCGCCGGCGGCTCCGGCCGAGCCTGCGGCGCCCTGATGCCGCCGCGGCCGGCGGGCCGCCTGGCCTGCGGCAGGTTCTCGCTGTCGCTCGAGCGGCCGCTCGTCATGGGCGTGGTCAACGTCACTCCCGATTCCTTCTCCGACGGCGGGCGTCACGATACGGTCGACGCGGCCATCGCGCATGCGCGACAGTTGCTCGCCGAAGGCGCAGACCTGATCGACATCGGCGGCGAATCCACGCAGCCGGGAGCCGTTGCGGTGGCGCCCGACGAGGAGATCGCGCGTGTCGTGCCGGTGCTCGATGCACTGCGCGACTGTGGCGTGCCGCTGTCGGTGGACACCCGGAACCCGGAAACGATGCGCGCGGCGATCGTGCACGGTGCCGACATGATCAACGACATCGCGGCGCTGCGCGCGCCGGGCGCGATCGACGCGGTGCGCGACTCGCGATGCGCGCTCTGCCTGATGCACATGCAGGGCGAACCGGCGACGATGCAGCAGGCGCCGGCCTACGACGAGGTGGTTTCCGAGGTCGGACATTTCCTCGAGGAGCGCGTCGCGGCGCTGCGGGCCGCCGGTGTGGCACGCGAGCGCATCGTCGTCGACCCGGGAATCGGCTTCGGAAAGACGCTGCGGCACAATCTGCTGCTGCTCGGCGCGCTCGACGATCTCGCCGCGGCCGGCCAGCCGGTGCTGGTCGGCGTCTCGCGCAAGTCGATGATCGGGGCGCTCACCGGTCGTCCGGCGGAGCAGCGGCTCGCCGGGAGCCTGGCCGCGATGCTGGCGGCGGTGGCGCGGGGCGCCGCGATCGTGCGCGTGCACGACGTGGCCGAGAGCCGCGACGCGCTGCGCGTCTGGATGGCGATCGACGAGGCGCAGTAGCGATTACCGCGGCAACAGGGGGAAGATGCGATGGGGCGCAGGTATTTCGGCACCGACGGGGTGCGCGGCCGGGTCGGCGAGGCGCCGATCACTCCGGAGTTCGTGCTGCGGCTCGGCTATGCGGCCGGCAAGGTGCTCGCCGCCACGCCGGCCGCGCAGGGGGCGGGTGGGATCGGCAGCGCCGCCGCCTCGGGCAGGCCGGCGGTGATCGTCGGCAAGGACACGCGCGTCTCGGGCTACATGCTCGAAGCCGCGCTGCAGGCCGGCTTCTCGGCGGCCGGCGTCGACGTACTGCTGTCTGGGCCGATCCCGACGCCGGCGGTCGCCTACCTGACGCGGGCGCTGCGCCTGTCGGCCGGCGTCGTGATCAGCGCGTCGCACAATCCGTACGAGGACAACGGCATCAAGTTCTTCTCGGCCGGCGGCAACAAGCTGCCCGACGAGGTGGAGGCGCGGATCGAGGCGCGGATGGACGGGCCGGTGGGTTGCGTGCCCTCGCGCAGCCTGGGCCGCGCGCGGCGCATCGACGACGCGGCCGGCCGCTACATCGAGTTCTGCAAGAGCAGCTTTCCCGGCACGCTCGACCTGCGCGGGCTACGGCTGGTGGTCGATTGCGCGCACGGCGCCGGCTACCACACCGCGCCGCACGTGTTCCACGAGCTGGGCGCCGACGTGGTGCCGATCGGCGTGTCCCCCGACGGCCTGAACATCAACCAGGGCTGCGGCGCCACCGACACCGCGGCGCTGCGGCGTGCGGTGCTCGAGCACAAGGCCGACGTCGGCATCGCGGTCGACGGCGACGCCGACCGGCTGATGATGGTCGACGCGTCCGGACGGCTGTACGACGGCGACGAACTGCTCTACGTGATCGTGCGCGATCGCCGCGAGCGCGAGCCGGTGCCCGGCGCGGTCGGCACGCTGATGTCGAATCTGGGCCTCGAGCAGGCGCTCGGGCGCCTGGGCGTGCGCTTCGAGCGGGCGAAGGTCGGCGATCGCTACGTGCTCGAGCTGCTGCACGAGAAGGGCTGGCGCTACGGTGGCGAGAGTTCGGGCCACCTGCTGTGCCTCGACTGCCATACCACCGGCGACGGAACGATCAGTGCGCTGCAGGTGCTCTCGGCGATGCGCGCGAGCGGCGCGACGCTCGCCGAGCTGTGCGCCGACCTCACGCTCTTCCCGCAGAAGCTGGTCAACGTGCGCATCGATGGCGGCTTCGACTGGAAGAACAGCGCGACGCTCGCCCGCGCGCGCGAGGAAGTCGAGCGGGAACTGGGCGACGACGGTCGCATCCTGATCCGCCCGTCGGGCACCGAGCCGCTGCTGCGGCTGATGGTCGAGGCGCGCGAGGCGACCGTGGCCGAGCGGATGGCGCGCCGGCTGGCCGACGCGGTCGCGGCACGCTGACGCGCGCCGCCCGCGCGCTCCCGCCGGGCGCGGCACCGCTCGCACCCGCGGAAGTGCGCTACAATCCCGTTCCTCCGGGGCGTAGCTCAGCTTGGTAGAGTGCTTGCTTTGGGAGCAAGATGTCGGAGGTTCGAATCCTCTCGCCCCGACCATCGCGCTTTCGATGCCAGATGCATCCGAACCGGCATCGAGCGCATCCCCGGCCCCGACCGGATTCTGCCCGTAGCTCAGTTGGACAGAGCATCAGCCTTCTAAGCTGAGGGTCACAGGTTCGAATCCTGTCGGGCAGGCCATCCCGATGGTGGGCGTAGCTCAGGGGTAGAGTCCCGGATTGTGATTCCGGTTGTCGTGGGTTCGAATCCCATCGCCCACCCCAGATTTCCAGTCGTCATGAACCAGAACGAACTGAAGCGCGCCGCGGCGCGCGCGGCGCTCGACGAACTCGTCGACGGCGCGATCGCGGGGGTGGGCAGCGGCTCCACCGTCGACATGTTCATCGACGAGCTCGGCGCGCGCCGGGCGCGCATCGCCGGTGCGGTCTCGAGCTCCGAGCGCAGCAGTGCGCGGCTGCGCGCCAACGGCATCGAGGTGCTCGACCTGAACCGCGTGCTCGCCGAAGGGCGCGACATCCCGGTCTACGTCGACGGCGCCGACGAGATCGATGGGGCGCTGCGCATGATCAAGGGCGGCGGCGGCGCGCTCACCCGCGAGAAGATCGTCGCGACGGCCTGCGGCCGTTTCGTATGCATCGTCGACGCGTCGAAATGCGTCGAGCGCCTCGGGCGCTTTCCGCTGCCGGTCGAGGTGATTCCGATGGCGCGTGAGCTGGTCGCGTCGCGGCTGCGCAGCCTTGGCGGGCGGCCGGCGCTGCGCGAGGGTTTCGTCACCGACAACGGCAACCAGATCCTCGACGTCGCGGGCCTCGAGCTCGACGACCCGGTCGCGTTCGAGTCGGAAGTCAACCAGTGGCCCGGCGTGGTCACGGTCGGCCTGTTTGCAAGGTCCGGGGCCGACGTGGTTATCATTGCTTCGCCGTCAGGCATCGAACGTCGCACAGCGTCCGGGGCGAGGGGCTGAAGCCCATCGGTCGGTCCGGGGCGGCTCGAACAGAGCGATTCGAAGAGATCGATTCGACAAGACCAATTACGTCCGGGGGATTGCGCGATGTTTCGTTTCGAGGCGCTGCGGCCGCAGCATGACGACCGGCTTGCGTTCCTGAAGGGGTTCCTGCGACAACCGCGCGATGTCGGCTCGGTGATTCCGAGCTCGCGCTTCCTCGAACGCAGGATGGTGCGCATGGCCGGCGTCGCGCAGGCGCAGTCGGTGGTCGAGCTCGGGCCGGGCACCGGCGGCACCACGCGGGCGATCCTCGCCGCGATGCCCGAATCGGCCACGCTGCTGGCGATCGAGCTCGACCCGACCTTCGCAGACCATATCCGCGAGATCGACGACCGGCGGCTGATCGTTCACCGAGGGCAGCGCCGAGCATCTGGCCGAGCTGATCGCGGCGCACCGTCTGCGCCCGCCCGATGCGATTCTCTCGGGCATTCCGTTCTCGACGATGCCGCAGGAGGTGGGCACGCGCATCGTCGAGGCGATCCGCGACGTGCTCGCGCCGGGCGGCTGTTTCGTCGCCTACCAGTTTCGTGGCGCGGTCGCCGATCGCGCCAGGCCGATCCTCGGCGAGCCCGAGGTGTCGGCCGAGTTCCTCAACGTCCCGCCGATGCGGGTCTATCGCTGGCGCAAGCGCTGAGGTGCGGGCGCGGCGGCGCGAACGCGCGCTGCACGTCGGGTTCGAGTCAGGGCTTCGGCGGAACGTAGCCCGGCGGCCGGTCGGAGCCCTCGCCGAAGAAATACGCCTCGAGCTGCGTGGCCGGGTACTTGCGGGCGCGTGCGTCCGCGAGGTTCAGCCGGTTCTCGTTGACCAGCATCGTCTGGTGCCGGATCCAGCCCTGCCGGGCTTCCTTCGAGACGTTTTCGTAGAGCCGCTTGCCGAGCTCGCCCGGATAGGGCGGGAAATCGAGGCCTTCGCCCTCGCGCTGCAGCTTGATGCAGAACACCGTTCTCGACATTCGCACTCCTAGAGTTGCTTGATCAACACCAGTGATTTTCGTTGCCAGTTGTACAGCCCGCGGCGTTGCTTCGGCAGCTGGTCGACCGACGCGAGCACGAAGCCGCGCTTGAGGAACCAGTGCATGGTACGCGTGGTGAGCACGAACAGCCGCTTCAACCCCGCCGCGCGCGCGCGTTGCTCGATGCGCTGCAGCAGCCGCTCGCCGTCGCCGCGGCCCTGCACCTGCGGGTTGACCGCCAGCGCCGCCATCTCGCCGACGCCCGCTTCGGGAAACGCGTACAGCGCGGCACAGCCGAAGATGACGCCGTCGTGCTCGATCACCGTGAAGTTGGCGATCTCGCGCTCGATCAGGCCGCGGTCGCGGCGCACCAGCGTGCCGTCCTCCTCGAGCGGGCGCAGCAGCGCGAGCAGCCCGCCGACGTCGTCGGGGCCGGCCTCGCGCAGCGCTTCGAGGGTTTCCTCGACGAGCATCGTGCCGACGCCGTCGTGCTGGAACAGTTCGAGCAGCACGCTGCCGTCGAGCCCGTACGGGATGATGTGCGCGCGCGCGACGCCCCCTTCGCAGGCGCGCAGCGCGTGGCGCAGCGTGAACCCGATGTCCTCGGGCAGCGTGTCGCCCGCGAGCAACTGCATGGCCTCGGCCTCGGAGACCTCGCGGCGCAAGTTGCCGTCGGAATCGAAGACGCCGCCGGTTTCGGCGAGCACGATCAGCTTGTCGGCGTCGAGCGCGATCGCGGTGCTCGCGGCGACGTCCTCCATGCTCAGGTTGAAGGCCTCGCCGGTCGGCGAATAGCCGAGCGGCGACAGCAGCACCATCGCGCCGCTGTTGAGCGCGAAACGGATCGTCTGCACGTCGATCTTTCGCACCAGCCCGGTCTGCTGGTAGTCGACGCCGTCGACGATGCCGACCGGCCGCGCGGTGACCAAGGTTGCCCGAGACCACGCGCACCGCCGAATGCGCCATCGGCGTGTTGGGCAGGCCTTGCGAGAACGCCGCCTCCAGGTCGAGGCGGATTTCGCCCGAGGCCTCCTTGGCGCATTCGAGGGCCACCGGGTCGGTGATGCGCAGCCCTTCGGCGTAGTGCGCCTGCACGCCGCGCAGCCTCAGCTGCTCGTTCACCTGGGGTCGCGAGCCGTGCACCAGCACGATGCGCATGCCCATTGCGTGCAGCAGGCTGAGGTCCTGCACCAGCGGATTGAGCCAGCCCGCCTGGATCAGCTCGCCGGGCACCGCGACCACGAAGGTCTTGCCTCGGAACGCGTGGATGTACGGGGCGACCCGGCGCAGCCAGGCGACGAATTGCGCCTCGTCCGGCGAGGCGCCGGGCGACGAGGCGGCTGGATCGCCGGCATCGGCGGCATCGGCGGCTTCGGCAGGCCCTGAGGCCTGGGCTGCGGGCTGTGCGGGGGCGTTCATCGCGTCATTATAATTTCTGCCCATGTCTTTCCGGCAGCGCACCGTGCAGCGGCCCGCGGCGCCGCTGCGGACGCTGCCTCCGCTGCGGTTTCCCGAGTCGCTGCCGGTCTCGGCACGCCGCGACGAGATCGCCGACGCGATCCGGCGCCATCCGGTGGTCATCGTCTGCGGCGAGACCGGCTCGGGCAAGACCACCCAGCTTCCCAAGATCTGCGCGATGGCCGGCGGCGGCCGCGCCGGGCTGATCGGCCACACGCAGCCGCGGCGGCTGGCGGCCACCTCGGTGGCTCGGCGAATCGCCGAGGAGCTCGGCTCGCCGCCGGGCGTGCACGTCGGCCACAAGATCCGCTTCGACGAGACGCTGTCGCCCGGCGCCACGATCAAGCTGATGACCGACGGGATCCTGCTGGCCGAGACGATGTCGGATCCGCTGCTGTTGCAGTACGACACGCTGATCGTCGACGAGGCGCACGAGCGCAGCCTGAACATCGACTTCCTGCTGGGCTACCTGAAGCAGCTGATCGAAGGGCCGCGGCGTGACGACCTGAAGCTGGTCATCACCTCGGCGACGATCGACGCCGATCGCTTCGCCCGGCATTTCGGGCGGCGCATCGAGCCCGCAGGCGAGCGCATCGAGCCGGCGCCCGTGATCGAAGTCTCGGGGCGCCTCTATCCGGTGGAGATCCGCTACCAGGGCTTCGACGACCGCCACCGCGACGACGAGGACGAATCGGACCTGCCGTCGCGGATCGACGAGGCGATCGAGACGCTGTGGCGCGAGGCGCCGGGCGACGTGCTGGTGTTCCTGGCGGGCGAGCGCGAGATCCGCGATGTTGCCGAGCACCTGCGCCGCCTGCACGCCCGCGAGAGCGCGTCGCGCAGCGGCTCGCCGTGGGCGCGCGGGCCGATCGAGATCCTCCCCTTGTATTCGCGCCTGTCGGCGGCCGAACAGCAGCGCGTGTTCGCGGGCTCCGGCGGGCGGCGCATCGTGCTCGCGACCAACGTCGCCGAGACCTCGCTCACGGTCCCCGGCATCCGCTACGTGGTCGATCCGGGGCTGGCGCGCGTCAAGCGCTACCGCTATCGCGGCAAGGTCGAGCAGCTGCAGGTCGAGCCGATCTCGCAGGCCGCCGCCAACCAGCGCGCCGGGCGCTGCGGGCGCGTCGCCGACGGCGTCTGCATCCGGCTCTACGACGAGGCCGATTTCGCGAAGCGGCCGCGGTTCACGGACCCGGAGATCCTGCGCTCGTCGCTCGCCGCGGTGATCCTCAGGATGAAGGCGCTGCGGCTGGTCGACATCGAGGAGTTTCCGTTTCTCGACCCCCCGCCGCGCAAGGCGATCGCCGACGGCTTCGCGCTGCTGCAGGAGCTGGGTGCGGTGGACGAGGCGCGCCGGCTCACCGCGACCGGACGGCAGCTGTCGCTGCTGCCGGTGGATCCGCGCATCGGCCGCATGCTGCTCGCGGCGCGCGAGCTCGACTGCCTGCGCGAGGTCATGGTGATCGCCGCGGCGCTGTCCTCGCAGGATCCACGCGAGCGGCCGCTCGACGCGCAGCAGGCCGCCGACCAGGCGCATCGGCGCTTCGCCGACGAGAAGTCCGACTTCCTCTCGTTCGTGAAGCTGTGGGACTACTGGGCGCAGGCGCAGGCGGAAAAAGAGTCGAATCGCAGGCTCGCGCAGCGGCTCGAGCGCGAGTTCCTGTCGACGCGCCGGCTGCGCGACTGGGCCGACGTGCACGCGCAGCTCGCCGACGCGGCGCGCGCGCTGAAGTGGCACGCCAATGTGCGTCCGGCGAGCTACGAGGCGATCCATCATGCGCTGCTCACCGGCTTGCTGGGCAACCTCGGTTTCAAGGCGCCCGACGACCTGCAGTACTCCGGCACGCACCAGACGAAGTTCGCGATCCACCCAGGTTCGGCGCTGGCGAAGAAGGCCCCACGCTGGGTGATGGCCGCCGAGATGGTCGAGACCGGACGCCTGTACGCGCGCACGGCGGCGCGCATCGAGCCGGCATGGATCGAGCGCGCCGGCGCGCACCTGATCAGGCGCAGCTGGTCCGACCCGGCGTGGTCGAAGAGCGCCGGCCAGGCGGTGGCCAGCGAGCGCGGCGTGCTCTATGGGTTGACGATCTATGCGCAGCGGCGCGTGAACTTCGGCCCGATCGATCCGCGGCTGTCACGCGAGCTGATGATCCGCGGCGCGCTGGTCGGCGGCGACTGGGACAGCCGGCTGCGCTTCTTCGTGCACAACCGGCGGCTGGTGGCCGAGATCGAGGCGCTCGAGCAGCGCATCCGCCGTCCCGACCTGCTGGTCGACGAGCGCGACCTGTTCGACTGGTACGACGCGCGCATTCCGCAGGACGTGCATTCGGCGCAGTCGCTCGAGCACTGGTGGCGCGAGGCGTCCCGCGCCGATACCGGACTGCTGCAGCTGTCGCGCGACGCGCTGCTCAGGAAGGGCGCCGATGCGGTGGGCGCCGAATCGTTCCCGCGGCGCCTCGCGATGCGCGGCCTGGATTTCGACCTCGACTACCGCTTCGATCCCGGCGCCGGTGACGACGGCGTCACCATGTCGGTGCCGCTGGCGATGCTGAACCAGGTCGACGAGGTGCGCTGCGAATGGCTGGTCCCGGGCATGCTGAAAGACAAGGTGCAGGCGCTGGCGAAATCGCTGCCGCAGAAGCTGCGCCGTCACCTCGTGCCGCTGCCCGCCTGGGCCGAGGGCTTCGTCGCGCGCTGGCGGGAGCGGGAGGGCAGCCGCCCGCTGGTCGATGCGCTGATCGAGGACCTGCGCGAGGACAGGGGCCTGCGCGCGTCGGCCGCGGATTTTCGGCCCGAGACGCTGCCCCCGCACCTGTCGATGAATTTCCGGCTGGTCGATGTGCACGGCGGCGTGCTCGCGAGCTCGCGACAGCTGGCCGCGCTGCGCGCGGAGCACGGCCCGCGCGCGCAGGGTGCGTTCCAGGCGGCGGTCGCAGCCGCATCCCCGAGCGCAGTCGCGACGGCATCCGCGAATGGCATCGCGGGTGCGCGGCATACCGACTGGTCGTTCGGCGCGCTGCCCGAACTGATGGAGCTCACGCAGCGCGTGGGCGGGCGCGAGCAGACGGCAATCGGCTATCCGGCGCTGGTCGACGTCGGCGACGCGGTGGAACTGCAGCTGTTCGACGATCCGTCGCAGGCGGCGACGACGCACCGCGCCGGACTGTTGCGGCTGTTCGCGATCGCACTGCGCGAGCCGCTCAAATACTTCGAGAAGCACATCCCCGATTTCCAGAAGATGTCGCTGCTCTACGCGAGCTTCGGAGGCGCCGATGACCTGCGGCGCGAACTGGTCGCGGCGTCGCTCGAGCGCGCCTGCATGGGCGATCCGCTGCCCGCCGACGCCGACGCCTTCGCCGCACGCGTGGTCGAGGCGCGCTCGCGGTCGATCCTGGTCGGCCAGGAGCTGGCGCGCGCCGTCTCGGAAATCCTCTCCGGCCATGCGGCGGTGCTGCGCAAGCTGGGCACGGCGAAGCCGGGCGCCGCGGTGGCAGCCGACGTCGACGCGCAGCTGCAGGCGTTGATGCCGAAGCGCTTCGTCACCGCGACCCCGCCGGCACAGCTGCGCCACCTGCCGCGCTACCTGAAGGCCATCGGGGCGAGGCTCGACAAGCTGCGCAACGATCCGGCGCGCGACGCGCAGAAAGCGGCCGAGCTGGCGCCGCTGATGCAGGCGTGGCGGCGCCTGTCGGCGCAGCGGCGCGGCCAACCCGATTCGCGGCTCGAGGAACTGCGCTGGCTCCTGGAGGAACTGCGCGTCTCGCTGTTCGCGCAGGAATTGCGCACGCCGATCCCGGTGTCGGTCAAGCGCCTGCAGAAGGCCCCGGAGGCGCTGCTCGTTTGATCGGCGCTCTCATCCGGCCATCACCAGCACCGGCTGCGGGCGTCTCTCGCCGGCGGGAACTGGCGGCGCGGCGCCCGCCGACTCGAACAGGTCGGCGAATTCCGGTGCGGACAGCTGGATCAGGCTCAGCAACTTCGGGGTGATGCCTACCTGCTGCCGCCCGACTTCGCTGGCCAGCCTGAGCAGCGTCTCGAGCGTTCGCGCGGTGAAGCCCGCGCCGTCATCGCCGGTGCCGGGGCGGGCCAGCACCGCCTGCACGATCGCGGCGCGCACCGCGAACCCGCCGCGCCGTGCCAGCGCCAGCAGGTTGCGCAGCGACTGCAGTCCCCAGCGCATGTCGGTCAGGCACACCAGCAACTGGTCGCCATCCTGGTCGACCACGCGGCCGCCGCTTTCGCGCACCCGACGGGCGTAATCGAGCATCGCCTCCCGCGCCGGCGCTGCGTACGCGTCGAGGCCCTCGAATCGAAGCAGGACGAGCAGGTTCACCATCTTCGGCACTTCCGGCGCCGGCGGGGCGCGCGAACCGCTCGCGCACGAAAACGTCACCCGGGGCAGGCTCGGATACCCCGAGCGTAGCGGCGACGCGCGCGCGCTGTCGCCGCGGCGCGACGGGCGGCAGGATGCGGCCGACCGCGCGCCGGCGGCCCGGCAGCGGCGGGCGGCCCGGTATCATTGCGCGATGCAAAGGGTCTTCGTCGCGTTCGGCCGGGCCGTCGTCAGCCAGTTGCATCCGAAGATGCTCGCGTTGCTGTTGGTGCCGTTCCTGCTCGCGATCGTTTTCTGGGTGCTCACGGCCTGGCTCGTGTGGACGCCGCTCACCGGCTGGCTGCAGGGGTGGATGTTCGACGGCGGCTTCATGGCGCGCGTCGGCGGCTGGGCCGCCGCGTACGGGCTGGAAGGGTTGCGCGACTGGATTCCGGCGCTGGTCGCGCTGCTCGTCGTGGTGCCGATCATGTTCGCGACCGCGGTCGTCCTGATCGCGGTCTTCGCGATGCCCGTCGTCGTGCGCCACCTGGGCGGCGGCACCTGGCGCGACGTCGAGCGGCTCGGCTCGATGTCGGTCGCGGCCAGCGCCTGGAACGCGGTGTCCTCGTCGCTGTTGTTCGTCGCGGCCTACCTGGTGTCGATGCCGCTGTGGCTGATCCCGCCGCTGGCGCTGGTCGTTCCGTGGCTGTGCTGGAGCTGGCTCACCGCCCGGGTGATGCGCTTCGACAGCCTGGTCGAGCACGCGAGCGCCGCCGAGCGCCGCGAAGCGATCGCGGCGCGACGCGGCGAGTACTTCCTGCTCGCGCTGCTGGTCACCGCGCTGAACTACGTGCCGCCGCTGTTCCTGGTCACGCCGGTGCTCTCGGCACTGGCGTTCTGCCATTACTCGCTGGCGCTGCTGCGCGAGCGGCGCGCGGCGCAGCCGGTGGCTGCCTGGGCATGAACTTCGGATTGATCGTCGTCGGCGACGAAATCCTGTCGGGCAAGCGGCAGGACAAGCATTTCGCGCGCGTGGTCGAGATGCTCGGCGGGCGCGGCCTGCAGCTGTCGTGGGCCCACTATCTCGGCGACGACCGCGAGCGCCTCACCGCCGAACTGGCGCGCAGCTTCGCCGGCGGCGACGCGGTGTTCTGCTGCGGCGGCATCGGCGCGACGCCCGACGACCACACGCGCCAGGCGGCCGCCGCGGCGCTCGGCGTCGAGCTCGCGCTGCATCCCGAAGCCGCCGGGCTGATTGCCGAGCGCACTGCGGAAATGGCCCGCGAGGGCCGTGGCAGCGCGGACATGTCGCTGCCCGAGAACCGGCAGCGGCTGCGGATGGGCGAATTCCCGATCGGCGCGGAGATCGTGCCCAATCCGTTCAACCGGATCCCCGGGTTCGCGATCCGCGACCATGTCTTCGTGCCGGGTTTTCCGGTGATGGCCCGGCCGATGATCGAAGCTGTGCTCGACACGCGCTTCGCCCACCTGTTCCACCGCGACCGGCGGGCCGAGCGCTCGTTCCTCGTCTACGAACTGGCCGAGTCGACCGCGACGCCGCTGATGGAAGAGATCGAACGCGGCTACCCGGGCGTGCGGGTGTTCAGCCTGCCGTCGATGGGCGAGGACGGCGTACGGCGCCATATCGAGCTCGGCGTGAAAGGGCCGGCTTCGGTGGTCGATGCGGCCTGCGCGCGGCTCGAAGCGGGCGCACGCGAGCTGGGCGGCGAGATCCGCTGAGTCGCATCCGACGCAATCCTGGAGGGAGATCGAGATGAACGCACCGGCCGCGCCGGCCCTTCGCAATGTTTCGCTCGACGATCGCTACGACGCGACCGAGGGCCCGGTCTACCTCACCGGCACCCAGGCGCTGGTGCGCCTGCCGTTGATGCAGCGCCAGCGCGACGCCGCGGCGGGGCTGGACACCGCAGGCTACATCTCCGGCTACCGGGGGTCGCCGGTCGGCGGCTACGACCAGGCGCTGTGGAAGGCGAAGCGGCAGCTCGACGCGCACCATGTCCGCTTCGTGCCCGGCCTGAACGAAGACCTCGCGGCCACCGCGATCTGGGGCACCCAGCAGTTGAACGCCTTCCCCGGGGCGAAGTACGACGGCGTGTTCGGCATCTGGTACGGCAAGGGACCGGGCGTCGACCGCAGCGGGGACGCGCTGCGCCACGCCAACCAGGCGGGCAGCTCGAAGCACGGCGGCGTGCTCGCGGTGGCCGGCGACGACCACGGCGCGAAGTCCTCGACGATGGCCGCGCAGACCGACTTCATTTTCCGGGCGGTGGGCATGCCGGTGCTGGCTCCGGCCACCGTGCAGGACTATCTCGACCTCGGCCTGCACGGCTTTGCGATGTCGCGCTTCTCGGGCCTGTGGATCGGCCTGAAGGCGGTCACCGACACGATCGAGGCCGGCGGCATCGTCGACGTGTCGTCGCAGCGCCTGCGCATCGAGCTGCCCGCCGATTTCCCGATGCCCGAGGGTGGGCTGAACCTGCGCTGGCCGGAGGGCTCGTTCCTGCAACTCGAGGAGCGGCTTTCGCGCTGGAAGCTGCCGGCAGCGCTTGCCTATGCGCGCGCCAACCGGCTCGACGGTCACGCGTTCGGGCGCCGCGACGGCGAGCCGGCGCGCCCGGGCATCGTGAGCACCGGAAAGAGCTGGCTCGACGTGATGCAGGCGCTGGCCGACCTCGGTCTCGACGAGGACGCCGCACGCGCCGCGGGCATCAAGGTGTGGCGCGTGGCGATGCCGTGGCCGCTCGAACCGGAAGGCTTGCGCGGTTTCGCAGCCGGCTGCGAGGAACTGCTGGTGGTCGAGGAGAAGCGCGCGCTGATCGAGTCGCAGCTGAAGGAGGCGCTCTATCCGCTCGCCGATCGGCCGCGCGTGGTCGGCAAGCTCGACGAGCGCGGCGCGGCGCTGGTGCCCGACTACGGCGAGGTGTCGCCGGCGTTTTGCGCGCGGCTGATCGCCGGGCGGCTGAAGCGCTGGGCCGGGCAGCCGGACGACGCGCGCGGCGCGTTGCCCGACGGGCTCGTCGCGCGCATCGACGCGCAGCTGGCGCGCCTGGACGCCAAGGAGCGCGGCGCCGCGAAGTCGTTCGCGACGATCGAGCGCATTCCGTACTTCTGCTCCGGCTGTCCGCACAACACCTCCACCCGCGTGCCCGAGGGCTCGCGCGCGCTCGCCGGGATCGGCTGCCACACGATGGCGATGTGGATGAACCGCTCCACGGCCACTTTCACGCACATGGGCGGCGAAGGCATGACCTGGGTCGGCCAGGCGCCGTTCAGCGAAACGAGGCACGTCTTCCAGAACCTCGGCGACGGCACGTACTTCCACTCCGGGTCGCTGGCGATCCGCCATGCGGTCGCGACGAAGACCCCGATCACCTACAAGATCCTGTTCAACGACGCGGTGGCGATGACCGGCGGCCAGAAGCACGACGGCCAGCTCACGCCGCGAATGATCGCGCAGCAGGTGCGCGCCGAAGGCGTCGGCAAGGTGGTCGTGGTCACCGACGAGCCCGAAAAGTACCCGGCCGGCTGGTTCGACGCCGACGTCGCCGTGCATCACCGCAGCCGGCTCGACGAAGTGCAGCGCGAGCTGCGCGAATACCCCGACGTCTCGGTGCTGATCTACGACCAGACCTGCGCGGCCGAGAAGCGGCGCCGGCGCAAGCGCGGCGAGTTCCCCGATCCGCCGCGGCGCGTGTTCATCAACGAGGCGGTCTGCGAGGGCTGCGGCGATTGCGGGGTGAAGTCGAACTGCGTGTCGGTCGAGCCGGTTGAGACCGAGTTCGGGCGCAAGCGCGCGATCAACCAGTCCTCGTGCAACAAGGACTTCTCCTGCGTCGAGGGTTTCTGCCCGAGCTTCGTGACCGTGCACGGCGGCCGCCTGCGGCGCGCGCCGGCGGGCGCGCGCGGGTCGTCGGCGCAGGCAGGCGCATCGGGCGCATCGGCCGCATCGGGGGTATCGACCGATGCGGCGGCCGCGGCCGCCGGATCAGCCGACGCAGCGGCCCGATCGGCCGACGCGGCGGCCGGCCTGCCGCTCCCGGCGATGCCGCCGATCCGCGGCAGCTATGGCCTGCTGGTCACCGGTATCGGCGGCACCGGCGTGGTCACCATCGGCCAGCTGCTGGGCATGGCCGCGCACCTCGAAGGAAAGGGCGTCACGGTGCTCGACGTCACCGGCCTGGCCCAGAAGAACGGCGCGGTGATGAGCTTCGTGCGCCTGGCCGAGCCGGGGCAGGCGCTGTATGCGCCGCGCATCGGCACCGCGGCGGCCGATGCGGTGCTGGGCTGCGACGTCGTCGTCACCGCCGGGCGCGAGGCGCTGTCTCGCATGGGGCAGGGGCGCACCCGCGTCGTGGCCAACGTCGCGCGCGTGCCGACCGCCGAATTTACCCGCAACCCCGACTGGCAATTCCCGCTCGGCGCGATGGAAACCGCGATCGCCGATGCGGTCGGCGAGGACAGCGCGTGGTTCGCCGACGGCACGCGGCTGGCCACCGCGCTCCTGGGCGATGCGATCGCGGCGAACCTGTTCATGCTCGGCTATGCGTGGCAGCGCGGCCTGGTGCCGCTGTCGGCGACGGCGATCGAGCGCGCGATCGAGTTGAACGGGGTGGCGGTCGAACAGAACAAGGCCGCATTCGCCTGGGGCCGCGTCGCGGCCGTCGATCCGGCGCGGATCGAAGCGGCGATCGAGCCGGCGGGTGCGCCGCCGGTGTCGCGGCGTCTGTCGGGCTCGCTCGACGAGCTCGTCGCGCGACGTGTCGACGAGCTCGTCGAATACCAGGACGAGCGCTACGCGCGCCGCTACGCGGCAACCGTCGAGCGCGTGAAGGCCGCGGAGCGCGCGCTGGTCGGCGACGACGGGCTCGCGCTCACCGAGGCGGTGGCGCGAAACCTGTTCAAGCTGATGGCGTACAAGGACGAATACGAAGTTGCGCGCCTTTACACCAGCGGCGAGTTCATCGCGAGGCTGAACGAGCGCTTCGAGGGCGACTTCCGGCTCGGCGTGCATCTCGCGCCGCCGCTGCTCGCGCGGCGCAACGCGCAGGGCGAACTGGTCAAGCGCGAGTACGGGCCCTGGGTCTTCAAGGCGTTCGCGCTGCTGGCGCGCTTGCGCGGCCTGCGCGGCACCGCGTTCGATCCGTTCGGCCGCACCGCCGAGCGCCGCATCGAGCGCCGGCTCGTGGCCGACTACGAAGCCGACATCGGGCGGCTGCTCGCCTCGCTCGATGCGCAGAGGCTGCCGCTGGCCACGCGGATCGCCTCGGTGCCCGAGGAGATTCGCGGCTTCGGGCATGTGAAGGAGCGCAACCTGAAGACAGCGCTGGCGCGCAGGCAGCAGCTGCTCGACGAATATTTCGCGGCGCGCGCGACGGCTGCGGCGCACCGACCGCACGAAGGGTGTTAATGCTCTGTTGACCCAAGAACCCCGTAAACCCGTGCCCAGCTTGGCTCTCCGGGCAGGGACCAGAATTTTTCTACCTGCGAATTAGGCAAAATCCTCGAATCGCGGCGTCCCCTTGCCGTTGCTCGCCGTGACGATGCGGCGGCGCATCGACTGCCATCCGGCCGCCGGCCGAGGTTTGTCCCGCGCGGATGGCGGCGCACGAACCTTGACCCTACGAGTTGGGGTCGCAACGTTCGACAAAGACATCACGCGGACTCGAGCACGGACTCGCACGCGTGAAGATACGCCTCGTAGGCGTCGAGCGACTGAACGAATTCGCGGACCTTGCGGCGCCGCACGGGTAGCGCCGAACGGGGCGCAAGGTCGGGCGCGATTTCAGAGCCACGCACATCGAACTCGGCTTGCAGGACTTGCGTGGCCTCGGCGACCGCGAGGTGGCAACCGTCCGCGGGGTCGAAGCGCGGGATGAAGATGAGCGGCAACTTGTGAATGTGCCGTTCGGTCATCTTGCCCCTGGGTTGGAATGGCTTGATGGCGGCGTTGACCTGGTACGAGTTCAGCATCCCCAGAAGGTAGAACGCTTCGGTCTCGTTGTTCACGCGCGCCCAGTACAGCGTCTGGTCGATGATGAGCCGCGTCGATGGACTGCGAACGAGTCCTGCGCACAGTTCGGCTCCGCCGGCACCGTAGACGACGAGAATGTCGGCAGCGTTGAATCCCTGCTGGAGCAGCTTTCCACGAGGGCTGTTCACGTACGAGAGCACCGCCTCCGCAGTTGCCGGCAAGCCCTGCACCGCCGCGAAACGCTTCAAGCACGCCCGGGTGACGGCCTTGAAGTCGGCATCGCGGTCAATCTCGTTGTCTTTCAGCGCGGCCCATCCGCCGCCCGCGAGCCGCTTGATGGGAAGCAGGAGCTGGTCCGGCTCGCACACGCGGAAAGCAGCCAGGTGCTTCGACAGCAGCGCTTGCTGGAAATATCGGGACAGAACGCGCTTTGCCGGGGCGACGAAGTTCCCGGCATCGGCCTTCTTTTCGTCCGATACGAGGTAGTACTTCGGGTCACTCTTTTCGAGACGGTGCACTCGATAGGCGCCACCTCCGGCCGGGTCCAGACGATGAAACCAGAGACGTCGAGGAAAGACATCGGCCCCCTGCCTGAAGCGCGAATCGGCCGCCCCCGTGGGCAGGTACTCGGGCTTGAACTCCGACCAGATGAGTTGTCCGGCGGTCTTCGTGACCTGGAAGGCTACCGGTTCATCGACAGCCGGGCCGATACTGAGCCCCGGAATGGCCCCCTCGAGCGGTTCGGCATCGGGCGTGCGGTGCCCGCACAATACGACCGCCCTGTTGGTATCGAACGCCGAATCATCCACGTGCCAGATGGCGTTGACCTCCAGGGGCACCGGTCGGGAGGCGGTCAGGAACCTCCCCTTGCGAAAGTTCACCTGATGGGTGCCGTTGAGCACCGTCTCGGGCACGATGCAGGCGCAGGCGGCGCCATCGGCCAGATAGCGCTCGACTGCGTGCAACAGGAAGACCGTTGCCAGCTCCGTGTGATGCGCCGAGCTCGCCCTCGGGCTCACGGCGAACTCGCTTGCCTTCTTCTTCAGGAATACCGCGTAGGGGTTGTCCGCGAGACGACTGAGCGACATCCAGGGTGGGTTGGAGACCAGCCCGTTGAACTTGCCGGCAACCAGCGCCGGCCGATAGCTGTTCTTCAGCACGAAAGCCCAGATGCCGTTGCGACGCTCGACCTGCAGCTGCCGCACCGTGTCGATGAACTGGGCGGTGAACGTATGGACCGCCTCGGCTCGCTCGACGCCAAGCCCTGCGCCGGTGGTGAGTTCGCACCGCTCGACGATATCGACCACGTCTTCGGAAGCTGCCACTGCGCCGGACTCGGCCAGGGCCAGCGCGAACGGATAGGACGCGTCGAGCAGCGCATCGAAATGGCGTTCGAAATCGGGACCCACCAAGAATGCCGGCAACTGCACCGTCTTGTCGGCGAACTCGAGCACCACACGCCCTGCCTTCAGTTCGGAGTCGATGGCGTCGGACACGCCGGTGACACGCATCAGAGAGTCGGCGTTGTAGATGGGGATGAAAACGCTCTCGATGTCGGTCAGCGGCTCGAGTGCGTCTCGAACCGCCAGGAGCCAGGACGCCTTGGCCAGCATCACCGCCAGCGGGTCAATGTCGAATCCCGTCACGACCGCGCACAAACGCTCGTAGCGCACTCGAGCCGACACGGACTGCTTGTCCAGTAGCGCTGATTGCTGCCGCAACGCGGCCACGACCATCGTGCCCGAGCCGCAGCACATGTCGAGCAACTGCGGCGGCACCCCGACAGGCAGATTCGCTGTCACCCAGCGAACCATCTTTTCGGCCAGCCACGAGGGGGTCCACTGCTGACCAAGAAGAATCCGTTGCTGCGCCGAGGGTAGCTGCAACAGGAACCGGCCGAAGAGGTCGCCGGCCGGTGGCGAGCGGTAGTCGTACGCCGAGACGTCCGCCTGTATCTGCCGGGCAATGGGCAATAGCGGGTCGACGGCTCCGGGCTCGTTGAGCCAGCCGAAGTAGTCGTACTCCACCAGATTCCTGATGTGGTGCTGCTCAAAGTACTGCCCGTCGAGAATGTTCGCGAGCTCGCTGTCATCGCTCGCCAAGGCCTTGCCCGAGAGCACATTCGCCAGCACCAGCTTGGCGAGCGTTAGCACGTAGAGCTCGGCCGCGTAACTGTCCGGGTCGAATGCGACGGGGTCCTTCGAGGCGCTGACGAATCCGACAAAGCGTTGCCAGAGCTGAGTGAGAACCGCTGCGTACCTGGGGCGCGCCGCAAGCTGCGCGCGCACTACCGCGCGAAGCTTCGCATCGTTGGCCTGGAAGAACTTGCTCTGCAGGCCGAGGTCGTCTGCGATGTTCTCGGCGCTCAGCCGCCGCGAGCCCTGTCGGCCAAGATAGGTGCGAAGGAACTTGACGAGTAGCTGCGCGTTGGGCGCGTCGCTGGCGGTCAGTGTCAATTCCTCGATGAGGCCCAGCGTGATGCTGTCGGCGTCGATTGTCGCGGTGCCGGCCGTGCCCGTCGTCGCATGAAAGCCGGTCACTGCGTACGCTCTCCAGCGCACTGTATCGGAGAGCACGCCGATGACGAGGTCCTGCTTGACGCCGTCCTGCAACAGACCGGCGCAGTATTCGCGCACCTGCTGCTCGCCGTGGTCGCGAACGCCGGGGACGGTGATGTCCGGCTCGTACTCGATAACCGTGCATCCGACGAGATTGTCGACGAAGCCCTGCTTGTTGTGCGCCGAAACCGAGTAGCGCAGCTTGCGTTCGCAGACCGCGATGTGTTCCTCGACCCACCACTTCTTGTCGGGGGAAAACGAGTCGAAGGTGCGAAGTCAGGTTGTCGCGAACCGCCTGCTCCTTGGCCTTGCCGACCATCGAAAGCGCCCGGGCGATGAAGGCTTCGGCTGCGGCGATGTTGTGGGTAGACATGCTGACTGCGAATCCTCCGTGTCGGGGCGACGCAACAGGTGGTGTTACGGTCGGTGTCGTCGAGCTTCCAATCGGGACGATGCGGCTGCCGTGAGTGCCGCCAGGCCGGCGTCCACGCGCTCGTCGCCAAAGACCTCGGCGCAGACCACCCGGTCGATTTCGGCCAGCGTGGCGTGGTCTTGCGTGCCGTTGGAGCGGGACAACGCGGCGCCGAGCCGGGTCAGTGCGGCGACGGCCGCGGGCGAGAATCGCGGCACCGGCAGGCCCGCCAGGTGCGTGGCCTCCAGCTTCAGCGCGCCGCCGCCCATGACCGCGCCCATGTGCTCGAAGAGCGCCCACGCCAGGTACCGTTCAGGTAGGCGAGAAACATATGCGTTCGGGCGTCGCTCGGCTCGGTGAGCCAGAGCGTCGAGAAGTTGGCGTCTACCAACGCATCGCGCCCGCGATTCAGTATCGTCCTAGGCCGGTCGCTGTTGATACGCGCGATGAACAGGTCAGGCCGGTGCCGGGGGGCAAAGTCGGGCAGCATGTACCAGTGGCGCGCCGGCGTGTCCGCACGGGCATTTGCCTTGCGCGCATTCGGAGCAACCGCCGAGAGCGCCGGAAGGAGCTTCGCACCGGCCCCGGCGCCGACAGGGGTCTTCGCAGCCTTTCGTACGTGAGCCGCCAGCGCTGTGGGCAAGGGTTCGTAGGACGCCTCGACCGCCTCCGGCAGTGCCCACGACCGCAACGCCAGCACCGCGCCGGGAAGCTCGTCGGCGCGCACCCACACGCGTGGCGCAGCGATATCGCGCTGCCGGCGCACCGCAGGGGCGGTGCAGGACGCGGGGACATCGAGCGTTGCGCCATCGAACAGCTTGGACAGCCTCAATCGGACCGTCCGCTCGTTGCGCGACAGCACGTCGGCGTAGAAGAACTCGTTGGCGCCGGTTCTGAGCCCCCTGGCCAACGGATACGCCGGCCTGCGCCAGGGTCGTGAAGCCGCTGCTCGCGGGCAACAGGCCGGCAAGGCTGGGCGGCACTTGCGACACTTGCCCGGGGGCGAACTGCGTACCCGATTCGAGCCGACGGTACCAGCTGTCCCCGTGGGCGGCGCCGTGCAGCGCAGCAGCCTGGTCGGCCATGCGAACGCGCTGCCAGGCGATGGCGTCATCCAGCGTGTCGGCCTTACCGCCGAGCAAGGCCCGCGCATGCCGCGCGAAGGCACGTTCGGCGTGCCGGGTGCGCGCATACCGACTGCGCCCGAGCAGCGACTCCTCGCTGGCAAGCGTACTGGGCAGCGAGACGTGCAGATAGGTCTCGTCGCTCCATGCGTGAGCCGACGCTCGGGCGCCTGTGCGATGCGCAACGAGCAGTGTGGTTTTCACCAGCGCATCGGAAAACCAGGCCGCATGGGCGTCTTCGACAATGAACTCGATGCGAAACCAGCGCAGGAGCAGGTAGCGCACGATGGCGGCGTAGTCGCGATTGAGCCAGGCCTCGGGGACCACCATGGCCAGGGTGCCGCCCGGCGCGAGCAGCGCCGCGCACAGTATCCATGACGGGACGGCGAGGTCCGAGTGACCGGAATAGCCTTCTGCCAACGCAAGGAAGTCCGCACGGTCGCTGTCGCACAGATGCGGCAGGTTGCCTAGGCAGCGGCGCAGGCCGTTGCGTACTTCGAGCGCACTGGGCAGGCGCACCTGCGTGCCCGCACCGTGCTTCTGGGCCTGATAGCGAACGTACGGCGGGTTGGTCACGACGAGGTCGTACCCATGCGGGGCCAGCAGCGACAGCGTCGCAGGGTCGAACGCGTTGCCTGACAGGCACAAGGCGTTGGTCCCTTCGAGCGTCGCCGCGCACTGGCCGTGCGCGACAGGGTCGATTTCGATGCCATGCAGCTGAGAGCATTTCGGCAAGAGCCCTCGGGCCGCGACGAGCATGTCGCCCCTGCCCGCCATCGGGTCGATGGCCGAGCGAATCGAGGGTCGCGCGGCCAGCACCACGAGCAGCCTAGCGAGTGGCGGCCCCGAGAAGTACTGGCCCAGGCGCTTGCGACGCGCCTCCGGCTCGCAAAGCCTTCCAGCGCCGCAAATGCGCACGTGTTCATTGCGTGGCGGCCTGGACCATTGCGTAGAACCGCTCGGCGTCGAGTTCGACTGCGACGCCATCGCCCAGACAGCGGTTGACGTAGCGCGAATAGAGCCTGCTCGGTGCATGTTCGGTCGCATCGCCGCTCGCGCGCGCCTGCGCAAGGAGCTCGACGATGAGCGCCTCGCCGCTGTGCCGCTGCCTGGCGCAGGCAACGTCCTTGGTGAGCAGCAGCAGCGGGTCGCCCTTGACCGATACGGTCGAGACCACCTGCTTGAAGCTTGCCTGCAGCTTGTCCAGCACGCTGGCGGCCGCAACCTCGAGTCCCGCCCGGCGGTAAGCCCGCTGCAGCGCCGCCCAGACGCTGGCCTTGGCGGCGTGAAAGACCACCGTCGCCTTGGCTTCGTCCTTCAGAACTCGGCCCATCTCGGAGAACACGCGCGCCATCAGGTTCTCGTAGTCGTCCAGTGACTTGCCCTGCGCGCCGCTGACGACCGCCTCGTCGGCGTCATCCGTTCGCCGACCCAGCCAGAGGTCGTTGACCTGGTTGATTTCGGCGTAAGGGATGAAGTCCGCAAACGGCGGGTCGGTGAAAACGTAATCGATGGACTGCTCGGCCTCCACCAGCGCCGTACTGCTGCGGTTGCGAACGGTGACCGTGCTGCGGCTGTCGCGAACGAGCGCAAACGAGTCCCGCAACGCCTTGACCTTGCGGGCAACGCCGTCAATGACGTTCTTCTCCACCGGCAGGCTGCTCACGTAGAGCACGCCGCTCTGGGCTCCCGTCAACACGAAATCGGCCTGCCCGCTCTTGATGACCACGCGCGTCATGAGCGTCGCGTGGGACTGGTTGTAGCTCAACACAAGCAGGCGCAGCGCATCACGCACGCTCGCCTCGCGTCGCTCGACGAGTTCGAGCAGCGTGGCGACGCTGATGAGGTTGCGTCGGGTGTAGAGGTGATGCAGGTGCGTCATCCCGAAGTGATAGCCACTTCGGTAGAGGTCGCCCAGCTTCAGAGGCGCTACCGGGGTCGACGCCGGAAGCGGATGCGAATCCACCTGCCTCAGGAGTTCGAGGTCCGAAGGCAGCACTTCGCGCTGCCACTTGCGCGTGCCGGTCCGGCCGTAGATGCGCACGGGAACGCGCTTGCGGCGCTCCACCGACCGACCAAGCAACTCGTCGAATACTTCCTCGGTTGCGTGGACGGCTGCGCCCAGGCGCATCGTCGTCTCGCACGCCGGGCAGCCACAGTGCTCATTGGCATCTCGAAGCCGCAAGGGTTGGCGAGCGACCGCCACGTCCCAGAAGCTGTACTCGTGGCCGCAATGCGGGCAGCGCAGGACGTCGGACCAAATCGCATGACGCAACACGCCCGCGCATCCTCTGTCGTCCACGACCGTCAGCAGCGCGCCCAGCGCGGCGTAGCCGCCGCGCACCAGCGCCGCGGCCTCCTGTTCGAACAGATGCGGGTCGGGCGGATGGCACATCACTTCGGCTACGAAGCTGCCGATGACGCCCAACTCATACAGCACGGCGTGACGTGGACCCCACACCGGGTTGAGCCCCATCACGGCAGCGAGCTGGCGCATGTCGCGGGTGGGGCGGTCGCACAGGTGCGCGGCCAGGCCCGTCGTGCCGCTACCGGCGAAGGCGTCCAGAACGGTGGCGCCGGGGCGGGTATGAGTTGCGATGTACAACGCCACGGCCTGCGGCGAAATTTTCGTCGGGTACGAGAACGCATTGAAGAGCGGCCCGCCCCTCGATGAAGGCAGGGGGTGTTTGTAGAGTTCTTGCAGCTCCCGCGGTAGGGCCTGGCGCGTGGAGGCGGGGTCAGGAAACTGCTTCATCGGCGCGCGTTCGCGGTAGGCATGGTCGAAACCGTCTAGCCAATCACCCTTATACTGCCACGGGAGAACAGCGGCTATCGAAAATCTGGCGCTGAATCATCAAAAATCACTTCTTGATTGGTCAAGGTTGACAAATCGATACCCGTCTTCTACGCCAACTCATCAGGACCGGCAAGGCCGGAGCCCTCGTGGCCCGCGGCGTGCCGGGGGCTTCCTGCTTGCCATTCGAGACGGCCTGGACGAACAACTGCTCGAGGCCCAGCGCGGACATGCCCGCCAGTTCAGGCGCCTCGAGACTCTCGCCGGGTTCCTGAAGGCGCTCGGCGCGCACGAATTCTCCGTCGAACTGGACCAGTGGACGCAGGAGGGCCTAGGTGTTCGATGATCTGCAGAGCCTTCCTACGTCAGCTCGGTTGTGTACGGACGGCTACCCGGTACTGGTCAAATTTACAGTATATCCGAGCGCCGCGCCTGTTGCGATAGCGGGCATTCTGCGCTGCTGCGCGCTCCGGCGTTGCTGGCACAAGCACACCCCGCGTACCTGAACGCCTCCTGACTGGCAGTCTTCAGGTGCAGTGCAGTCTGCTCGATGCTCAGACCGTCCACCCCCGCCGACCCCTTGTTGGCCTTCACCCGCCGCCACGCTCGCTGCAGGTTCTCTCTCGTCAGAGCCGCTGCCAGCAGCGACCCTGACCCTGTGCCCTCGTGTCGCCCTCGTGCAGTTGCGCTTCGCTTCACTCGCTGTGATCAACTCGTGGCGGGACTTTCACCGCAAGGAGTGCGCCCGTGCCGGGCGCACGAACGAAAAAGCCCGGCCTTTCGGCCGGGCTCGGGATCCGCGACGGCGGAGGAGGAGGGGGAAACCGCCGTGGAACCGCAGGAAGCTTCGTCGGCGCTCAGGCGGCCTTGCGCGAGCGGCCGGCGGCGGTCGACTTCGCAGCCGCGGCCATGTTGGCCTCGGCCACTTCGACGGCCTGCTTGGTCGCCTTGCTGACCTGGTCGAACGCGGTGTTCGCGGCCGAGACGGCCTGCTTCACCAGCGTGACGACGCCTTCGGTGCCGGCCGGCGCATTCTTCGCCATCGCGTCGATCGCCGCGAACAGCTGCCGATTGCTCTCGGCGACCTGCTTCTCGAACAGCTTCGCGAGCTCGGCGCCGGCCTCGTTGGCGATCTCGTACACGTGCTTGTAGTACGCGGTGACCTTGTCGGTCGCCGGCTGCACCGTGCCGGTGGCCATCTCGGCCAGCTGCTTGGCGTCCTTCACTTCGCTCATCGACTTCAGCGCGTCGGTCGACTCGTCGATCGAGGCCTTGGCGGCCTGGACGTTCAGCGCGGCGAGCTTCTCGAAGCCTTCGATCGAGGTGATCGTGGCGCTCTGGAAGACTTCCAGCGCGGTTTTCTGGATCTGCAGGAACTGCTCGGGGGTGGTGACCATGTCGATTCTCCGTAACCGTGGATGGGGCTGGACCGGGAAGGCGGTGCGCATTGGGTTGTGCATCGCAACATCGACGATTTTAGGGCCGCGCCGCGAGAAGTCAAGAACTTTTGATGCGTTGCAACAAAAAATCTGAGCGTGCGTTGGCAAGGGACCCATCTCATTGATTGTAAAGGGAAAAATTCCAGCTGCTCACCCGTCGAAAGCTGACGGGCGCTGCAAGCCGTGCTCCCTTATCATTGGCTGCGGCGCTCACACGGAGACGATCGACGATGACGAGGGATGATGCACCGCGCCACGAGGGCGCGGCGGTGCGGCCGCGCCCGCTGCTGCGCGACGACTTCCGCCACTTCCTGCCGATCACGACCCGCTGGATGGACAACGACGTCTACGGGCACGTGAACAACGTCGTCTACTACGCGTACTTCGACACGGTGGTCAACCGCTACCTGATCGAGCGCGGTGTGCTCGACATCCAGCGCGGATCGGTGATCGGCCTGGTCGTGGAGACCGGGTGCCATTACTTCGCGCCGCTGGCGTTTCCCGAGACCGTGCACGCCGGCTTGCGCGTCGCGCGGCTGGGCATGAGCAGCGTGCGCTACGAGGTGGCGCTGTTCGGCGGCGAGGCGCCGACGGCGGCCGCGCAAGGGCATTTTGTGCACGTCTACGTCGATCGCGAGTCGCGCCGGCCCACCGTGTTGCCGGCGCCGCTGCGCGCCGCGCTGCAGGAGTTGCTGGCCTGAAGATCCGCGTCTCGTCGCCGCCATCGTGGCGGCGGCGCGAGCACGCCTGTCGCAGAAAAACCACCGGTCATCGAGAATCCGCGTGAGAGATCACACGCAAGCTCTTCTATCGGCGTAGTTTTTCGTTACTATCCATGGCAACCTGCCACCAATTTCCGCTTGTCGGAGGGAAAGCGACGATGTTTCGCCTGGGCTCCATCGGGTTTGCACGCTTCGGCGCGTCGCTGATCCTCTACACGGCGGTGTCTGTTCTCTGCTGGCCGGCGGCCGACGCGACGGCGCGGGAGGCATCGCAGCCGGCCAAGCGCGCGGCGACCGCCGCGAAGGGCAAACCGAAGGTCGCCGCAAGCGTCGGCGAGCGCCGCGCGCGCGCCGCGAAGGCGCCGGTCGCCGCCGCAAGCAAGAGCGTGCAGCGGGCCAGCTATGCGAGCTCGCGCAAGGGCGTGGCCGCGAAGCGCAGCGCGGTCGCTGCGCGCGCGCAGCCTGCCGAGGCGGCCGCCCGTCCTTCGCTCGGTCACGCCATCGGCCTGCATGCGGTCGACGATCCGCTGTCGCTGAAGTCGGCGGTCGCGCTGGTGGTCGACCAGGACACCGGCGAGTTGCTGGTCGACAAGAACTCGGCGGCGGTGCTGCCGATCGCGTCGATCAGCAAGCTGATGACGGCGATCGTCGTGCTCGACGCACAGTTGCCGCTGTACGAGATGCTGGACATCGCCGAGGCCGACGTCGACACCGAACGCAATACACGGTCCAGGCTGGGCACCGGCACGCGGTTGTCGCGCGGCGAGCTGATGCAGCTGGCGCTGATGTCGTCGGAGAACCGCGCCGCGCACGCGCTGGGCCGCCATTACCCGGGCGGCATGCCCGCGTTCGTCGAGCAGATGAACCGCAAGGCGCGCGAGCTCGGCATGGCCAGCACCAGCTTCGTCGAGCCCACCGGCCTGTCGAGCAACAACGTGTCGACTGCGCGCGACCTCGCCACGCTGGTGCGCTCCGCTTCGAAGTATCCGCTGATCCGCGAATACTCGACCGCCAGCGGCCTCACCGTCGACACTGGCTACCGGACCGTGAGCTACCGCAACACCAACCGGCTGGTCGGCAACCCCGACTGGGACATCGAACTGCAGAAGACCGGCTACATCTCGGAAGCCGGCAATTGCGTGGTCATGCAGACGCGCATCGACGGCCGGCCGGTGGTGATCGTGCTGCTCGACGCGCAGGCGCGCATGGCGCGGATCGGCGACGCACAGCGCATTCGCCAGTGGCTCGAGCATGGCCCGCGCACCGGTATCGGCGCGGGCGCGCACAAGGTCAGCGCGCAGCAGCGCGCTGCTCAGCCCTCGCGCGACTCGTAGCCCAGCGCCGCCGAGATCTCGGCGGCGGTCTTGCAGAGCTGGTCGATCCACTCGTCCTGGATGAAGTCGGCCGGTGCCGAGATCGACAGGCCGGCGACGACCTTTCCGCTGTCGTCGCGAATCGCGGCGGCGATGCAGCGCACCCCCAGCTCGAGCTCCTCGTTGTCGCGCGCGTAGCCGCGCGCGCGCACCAGCGTCAGTTCGCGCTCGAGCCGTGCTGGATCGGTGATGCTGTTCTTCGTGTGGCCGGCCAGCCCGGTGCGCGTCGCGTAGGCGCGCACGTTGCGCGGGTCGTCGACCGCCAGGAACAGCTTGCCCACCGAAGTCAGGTGAAGCGGCGCGCGTCCACCCACCGCACGCACCACCTGCATCCCCGATCGCTCGGAGACCGCGCGCTCGATGTAGACGATCTCGTCGCCCTGGCGGATCGACAGGTTCACCGGCTGGCCGGTGGCCCGGTGCAGTTCGCGCATCGGGCCGACGGCCGCATCGCGCACGTTCAGCCGCGCCTTCACCAGGTTGCCGAGTTCGAGCAGCCGGATGCCCAGCTGGTAGGCGCCGGGCTCGGCGCGATCGACGAAGCGCGCGGTGACCAGGTCGTTCAGGATGCGGTGCGCGGTGGACGGGTGCAGGCCGGTGCGACCGGAGAGCTCCTTCAGGCTGACCGGGTCGGGCTGCTCGGCCAGTGCGTCGAGCAGCGACACCAACCTGTCGATGACCTGGATGGCGGTGCGGCCGTCTTCGTTCTTCGAGAGTCGGGGACGTGGCATCGGCGGTGGATCGCGTTGGGCGCGATGCGGCATGTGCGT
Organism: Burkholderiaceae bacterium; assembly: GCA_027493945.1. GTDB lineage: Bacteria > Pseudomonadota > Gammaproteobacteria > Burkholderiales > Burkholderiaceae_E > Zeimonas. The sequence goes on from JAOSJU010000001.1 coordinate 3,470,800, forward strand.
GGGATCTTATACCACCTTATGAAAATGACTGCCAACCTCGCCTGCCGCCGCAGCCCCGCCCGCCGACGCGCCGGCGAAGCGCGACTGGCGCTTCAGCGCGCCGCGGCCGCCGGCCGGTCCGCGCAGGCCGCGCCGCATGAAGGCGGGCCGGCCGTGCAATCCGCTCGCCGCATAGTCGGCGGCGAGCAGTTCGTCGGCGAGCTCGTCGTCGCAGTGCCCCGCGCTGCGCAGCCACGCGTGAACCGCCTCGAAGAGCCGCTCCGCCGACGGCGGCGCACCGTCGCCGGTACGTGCGGCAAGCCATTCGGAGAACGCCAGGAAGCGCTCGAAGCGCGCACCGCCGGTCGCCGCGCCATCGCCTGCCTCGGCCGCCAGTCCGAGCAGCACCGGCAGCGTCGCGCGAAAGCGCCCCGAATTGGCGACCAGGTCCCAGTGGCGCGCGAAGCGCGCGATGCGCTGCACCGTCGCGAACGGCATGCGGTCGGTGGCCAGCACGTTGTACGGCGGCGACGGGTTGAAGCGCATCCCGAAGGCTTCGGCATGGCGCGCGATCGGCGCGCCGCGCAGCCGCTTGAGCACGCCGATCTGGATCTCCTGCGGGCCGAGCGCGTGCAGGCGGTCGAAGCCCGCGGCGAAGCTGGCGAGATCCTCGCCGGGCAGTCCCGCGATCAGATCGACGTGCAGGTGCGCATGCGTGTGCGCGCGCAGCCAGGCGAGGTTGCGTTCGGCCTTCTCGTTGTCCTGGCGGCGGCTGATCAGCGCCTGCACCTCGGGGTTCCAGGTCTGGATGCCGATCTCCAGTTGCAGCGTGCCGGGCGGAAAGCGCGCGATCAGCGTGCGCAAGCGCTCGGGCAGGCGATCGGGAATCAGTTCGAAGTGCGCGTACACCGGATCGTCGGGCGCCGCTTCGATGCGCCCGAGGAAGAAGCGCAGGATCGCCTCGCTGGTCGTGCCGCGCAGGTTGAAGGTGCGGTCGACGAACTTGAACAGTCGCGCGCCGCGCTCGTGCAGCCGCGCCATCTGCGCAAGGAAGCGCTCCGGATCGAACGGCACCGCGGTGCGGTCGAGCGAGGACAGGCAGAACTCGCACCTGAACGGGCAACCGCGCGAGGCCTCGACATAGAGGATGCGATGGCGCAGGTCGTCGTCGCTGAACCGAGGGGTAGGGCGGCTGCAGCTCGTCGGGCGCGACCGCCTCGCCGGCGATCAGTCGCGCGGCCGGGGGCTCGCCGTCGAGGATCTGACGGCACAGTTTCGCGAACGACCGGTCGCCGGGGCCGGTGATCACGAAGCCGGCGTCGCTGCAGATCGGCTGCGCGTCGGTTTCGTGGCTGACTTCCGGGCCGCCCAGCACCAGCGTGAGTTGCGGCGCGACTCGCCGCAGGATCGCGACCAGTCGCGCGGTTTCCTCGGCGTTCCAGATGTAGACTCCGAATCCGACGATCCGCGGCGCGCGCTCGAGAATGCGCTCGGCCAGCCACTCGCTGCGCGCGCCGATCACGAACTCCATGATCTCGCAGCGCGGCTGCAGCGCATCCATGTTCGCGTACAGGTAGCGCAGCCCGAGCGATGCGTGGCTGTATCGGCAATTCAGCGTGACGAGGAGGATGTCGGGCACGGCGCGCACAGCGTAGCATCGCCCGCACGGCGCCGCTAAACTGGCGCTGTCCCGTCCTGTCGCCCTCTGGAGCCGCCCGGTTTGACCTCGATCCGTCAGAGCCCGTTCACGAAGGCCATCGCGCGACGATGATCAGGCGTTCGATGTCGATCGCGTTGTGGCGCACGCTGGCGGTCGCCAACGTCGCGCTGGCGCTGCTGGGCGCCGTGCTGCCGGTGCTGCCGTCGGTGCCGTTCCTGCTGGTGGCCGCCTGGGCCGGCAGTCGCGGCTGGCCGCGGCTCGAGACCTGGCTGCTCGGGCATCCGAAGCACGGCCCCGCGATCCAGCGCTGGCGCGACCACGGCGCGGTGCCGCGTCGCGCGAAGCGCTTCGCTTCGGCGATGATGGTGGCGAGCGCCGCGATCCTCGCGCTGTCCACCGTACCGCTGTGGGTGAAGATCGCCGTGCCGACCCTGATGGCGACCGTGGCCGCATGGCTGTGGATGCGGCCGGAGGTCTGAACGGCGGGCTCCGGCGCGGGCTCGTTCGCCGGGTGAACGGGCCCGAGCAGCGTGTGCACGAAACCCAGCGGGTGGTGCGCGCGGGCAATCGAAACCATCATGCCGAAGCAGGCGAGCGCGGCGACGAACCACGCAACGCGGCTGCGCGGCGAGCGTGCGCGTCGCAACGCCATGACGCCGAGCACCACGTAGGCCACGAGCAAGGCCAGCTTGGCGGCGAGCCACGGCACGGTGAACGGATTCAGGTGCAGCATCGCCAGCAGCAGCAGCGCTGCCGTGAGCAGGCCGGTGTCGATCAGGTAGCTCGCGCGGCGAACCGCGATCAGGCCGGGCCAGCGTGCGCCGGCCATCGTGGCCAGGCCGCGCGCCGTGAACAGGCTGCCGCTGAGCGTGACCAGCAGGATGTGGGCGAAGCGTGCCTGCGGGTAGAAGTCGATGAGGGACATGAATCGGGATCGGCGTGCGCCGATCCTGCCGCAGCGAGCGGCGCGCCGCAAGCGCGGCGCGCGCGGCGCGTTCTCAGCGCACCCGGAAGTCGATGACGATTTCCCCCGGATTGCGGCTCACGTAGCTGATCTCGACCTGCTCGCCGAAATGCCCGGCGATCTGGTTGAGCAGCGGCAGCGGATCGTGGTCGTTCATGAAGCGCATCGTCTCGCCCGGATGCAGCGCCGACAGCGCGCCGAAGATCGCGGCGTGGCGGAAGCGCTTGGCGATGCCGCGCGCGTCGAAGCCGTAGGTGTCCTGCCCGAGGATGGGCAGCGCGTTTTCATGCATGGGAGTTGCTCCAGGGGTGGGTGTGGCGGGATCGCACGAAGATGACTGTAAAATACAGGTTTATCCGCGGTCAAGTCCGGCACGCGCTTCGGGCACGTGCAGCCGGCACGTGGCGCCGGTCGCTCAGCCGCGCGAAGCGGCGGCGAGCGCGCGCGCGCACTGACCCACCAGTGCGGGTCCGCGATAGATCAGTCCGGTGTAGAGCTGCACCAGCGTCGCCCCGGCGGCGACCTTGGCGCGCGCGTCGTCGGGGCTCAGGATGCCGCCGACGCCGATGATCGGATACTCGCGCGGCAGCGCGCGGCGCAACTCGCGGATCACGCGATTCGAAGGTTCGAAGACCGGCGCCCCGGAAAGCCCGCCGGCCTCGTCGGCATGCGGCAGGCCCGCCACCGCGTCGCGCGCCACGGTCGTGTTGGTGGCGATCACCGCGTCGATCCGGTGACGCGCGAGCAGTTCGGCGATCGCCGCGACCTGATCGTCGTCGAGGTCGGGCGCGATCTTCAGCGCGAGCGGCACGCGCCTGCCGTGCTGCGCGGCCAGCTCGCCGCGACGCGCCTGCAGCGCGGCGAGCAGTTCGTCGAGCGCATCGCCGCCCTGCAGCTGGCGCAGGTTCTTCGTGTTCGGCGACGAGATGTTCACCGTGACGTAGCTCGCGTGCTCGTAGACGCGGTCGAGGCAGGCGAGGTAGTCGTCGACCGCGCGCTCGATCGGCGTGACGACGTTCTTGCCGATGTTCAGCCCGAGGACTCCGCGCCACTTCGCGCGGCGCACGTTGGCGACGAAGGCTTCGACGCCCGCGTTGTTGAAGCCCATCCGGTTGATCAGCGCCTCGCGCCGGGGCAGTCGGAACATCCGGGGCTTCGGGTTGCCCGGCTGGGGCTTCGGCGTGACGGTGCCCACTTCGATGAAGCCGAATCCCATCGCGGCCAGCGCGTCGATGTGCGCGCCGTTCTTGTCGAGCCCGGCCGCCAGGCCCACGCGGTTGCGAAAGCGCAGCCCCATGACCTCGACCGGATCGTCGACCGGGCACCCGGCAACGAACTGCAGCGCGCCGACGCGCGCGGCGCGATCGATCGCCCCCAGCGTCAGTTCGTGCGCGTCCTCGGGGTCGAGTGCGAACAGCAAGGGGCGGGCGAGCGCATAGGGATTCATCGGGCGCCGCCGGCCCCGGCGTCCGCGCGCCGCGTCCACTGGCCGTCGACCAGGCATTCGATCGGCTCGAAGTTCGCCTTGTACGACATCTTCGGACTCTCGGCGATCCAGTAGCCGAGATAGAGGTTCGGCAGCCCGAGCTGGCGGCATTGCTCGATCTGCCAGAGGACGTTGTAGGTGCCGTAGCTCGCGCCCGGCGAAGTCGGTTCGAAGAAGGTGTACACCGACGACAGCCCGTCTTCGAGGATGTCGATGATCGACACCATCCGCAGCGTGCCGTCGGACGCGCGGAATTCGACCAGGCGCGTGTTCACCTTGCTTTGAAGGAGAAACTGCGCGTATTGCTCGCGGCTGTCGTGGTCCATGCCGCCGCCGGCGTGCCGGCACGACTGGTATCGCAGGTACAGGTCGTAGTGCTCCGGCGAGAAGCCGAGCCGCGCCACCAGCGTGCGCAGGCCGCGGTGCGCTTTCCAGGCGCGCCGCTGGCTGCGGGTCGGCTCGAACGTCGCCACCGGCACGCGCACCGGCACGCAGGCGCGGCAGCCGTCGCAGTGCGGCCGGTAGGTGAAGATGCCGCTGCGCCGGAAGCCGGCCTTGACCAGCTCGCTGTAGACGTCGGCGTTGATCAGGTGATTCGGGGTGGCGACCTGGGAGCGCGCCTGGCGCCCGGGCAGGTAACTGCAGGGATAGGGCGCCGTCGCGTAGAACTGGAGTGCCGAGAACGGCAGTGCCTCGAGTTGCGTCATGCGTCCGGTAGCTCGATGCTCAACGCCTGCCAGTCGGGTGCGGGCTGCCGAACGAGCTCGGTGAGCTGCCGCAGGAACGATGCGCGGGGAATCACGCGTGCTCCGAGCGAGGCCAGATGGCCGGTATCCTGCTGGCAGTCTATCACGCGAAAATCGTTGTCGCGCAGCAGCCGCACGAGCGCGGCGAGCGCCGCTTTCGAAGCGTCGGGCTCCCGCGTGAACATCGATTCGCCGAAGAACATCCGGCCGATCGACACGCCGTAGAGCCCGCCCACCAGCCGGTCGTCTTCCCACACCTCCACCGAGTGCGCCGCGCCGATCCGGTGCAGTTCGCCATAGGCCGCTGCGATGTCGGGCGTGATCCAGGTGCCTTGCCGGCCTTCGCGCGGCATCGCGCACTCGCGCATCGTGCGCGCGAAGCACGCGTCGAGGCTCAGTCGCCAGCGCCCGTCGCGGCGCGCGCGCCGCATCGTCTGGCGCAGCGAACGGCTCGCGTTGAACTCGTCGAGGTGCAGCACCATTCGCGGATCGGGCGACCACCACAACACCGGCTGCCCCTCGGTGTACCAGGGGAAGATCCCGTTCCGGTACGCCTCGAGCAGCCGCGCGGCCGACAGGTCGGCGCCTGCGGCGAGCAGGCCGTTGGGTTCGCCCAGGGCCTGCGCCGGATCCGGCAGCGGATCGCGCAGGCCGACCCAGGCCAGTGCGCGTCGAGTCGGTGCAGCCATGCTTTCGGCGCCGGGTGCGGGCCAGGGCCTCGCGCCGTCAGTCCTTCCGCGGCGGCCGCTGGCGGAACGCGCCGACGTGCATCGAGAAGGCGCCGCGCGCGCGGTCGGCGAAGTACCAGCGCAGGGTCTGCTCGACGGTGCGGAACGCGATCGCATCCCAGGGAATGTCGGCTTCGGCGAAGAGCGTCGCTTCCAGGCTCTCCGGGCCCGGGTCGAGCGACGGCTCGAGCATCTCGGCGAGGAAAAAGACGTGCACCTGGTTGACGTGCGGCACGTCGATCATCGAGAACGGCTCGCCGAGTTCGATGCGCGCGCCCGCCTCCTCGACGGTCTCGCGTTGCGCACCCTCGCTGGTGGTCTCGCCGTTCTCCATGAACCCGGCGGGCAGCGTCCAGAAGCCATAGCGCGGCTCGATCGCCCGCCGGCACAGCAGCACCCGGTCTTGCCACACCGGCACCGTGCCCAGCACCAGCTTCGGATTCTGATAGTGGATCGTCCCGCAGTGCGGACAGCCGTAGCGCGGCCGGTTGTCGCCGGGCGGGACGCTCAACAGGACTTCATGGCCGCAGACCGAGCAGAACTTCATGGGGTGGCGAAGGGGGTTCGCGCGAGTGTAGCAGCGGGTCGGGCGAGTCCGACGCGTGCGCGGCGTGGCACCGCGTGCCGACTTGCGATAGGTCGTCGAATACTGGTATAGTTTCAGGTTCCAGACAGACGCGGGGTGGAGCAGTCTGGCAGCTCGTCGGGCTCATAACCCGAAGGTCGCAGGTTCAAATCCTGCCCCCGCAACCACACCACGAAACCCGCCAGCGGCGCCGATGCGATGTCGCTGGCGGGTTTCTTCTTTGCGGCAGCCGATTCGTGTGCGGCGAGTGCACGGGAGCGCCGCAGGTCGCGGACGCTTCGTGTATGATTTCGCGATCGCCGAAGCAGGCGGGCAGAAGCAGGTGGCGCGAGCCACAGGCGGGCGCCGCCGGGAAGGGCTACCGGAAAGGGCTACCGGAAGGGACCATCCGAAGGGCCCATTCGAAGGGGCTACCGGAAGGGGTCGCAGGGGCCCTCCCGCCAAGCAAGAGCCCCGTGCCCATAGTCCGGGGTGCTGGCGACGTGCCGGTTTGGCACTACCCGGCGCCGTCCGACCCGATTCCGTCGATGCCGGGGCTGCCGCAAGTGCGCAGCGCGGTTCGACCCGTTCGAGCCTTTTCGATCCTTTTCGCACGAGCCGTGCCGATGAGCGCCAGCCAGCGCCGATACGTATCGTTCCGATGAACACGCAGGAAGCCAAGATCGTCATCGAGGCCGCGTTGCTGTGCGCGTCGCAGCCGATGAGCGTCGCCGAATTGCGCCGCCTCTTCGACGAGGAGATCGCCGCCGATACGGTGCGCGCGCTGCTCGACGAACTGCGCGACGACTGGAAGGGGCGGGGCGTGCAACTGGCCGCGCTCGCCACCGGCTGGCGTTTCCAGAGCGCGCCGCAGATGGCGCCGTACCTCGAGCGGCTCAATCCGGAGAAGCCGCCTCGCTATTCGCGGGCACTGATGGAAACCCCGGCCATCATTGCCTACCGTCAACCGGTGACCCGCGGCGACATCGAGGAGATCCGCGGCGTGACCGTCTCCTCGCAGCTGGTCAAGACGCTCGAGGAGCGCGGCTGGGTCGAGGTGATCGGCCACAAGGACGTCCTCGGCCGGCCCGAGCTGCTCGGCACCACGCGCCAATTCCTCGACGATCTCGGGCTGCGCTCGCTCGGCGAGCTGCCGCCGCTGCTCGAACCCGGACAGACGCCCGGTGCGGTCGAGGCGATTGCGCAGCGCATGATCGAGTTCGCCGGCGAAGCGGGACAGGAAGCACTGTTGGAGGCCGACGAAGCGACGACCGGGCAGCCGGTATCCGTCGATGCGCTGGTCGATGCGGCCACCGGTGGCGGGGCGATCGCCGCGATCGATCCCGGTGCGGTCGAGGCCACCGCCGCCGAGGCCGAATTCCTGGCGGATCGCGCCGAATCGCAGGAAGCCGAGGCCATCGACGCGCAACTGGCGGCCGGCGGCGACACGCCAACCGGCGGCGCCGGCGACACCCCAACGACCCACGACGCCGGCGCCGAAGCCGGCGCCATCCCTCTGCAACGAACCTCACGAGAGGGCTCACTTGAATAGCGAACATCCGAGCGACGGCGGGCACGACGCCGCATTGGCCGACGCCGAGCGGCCGACCCGACCCGATGCGACCGAACAGGCCGGGGCGCCGCCGTCGAGCACCGACGAAGCGGCGGTCGCGGGCGGCGAGCCTGCGAACCCGACAGCCGGGGGGCGAGCGCGGACCGCGCGCGCCGCGCAACATGTTCAATCGACGCCGGGGCGGACGCTCGGGATCGCGACGCGGACAGGGCGCGCCGCGCGACGGCGAGGCTGCCGAAGCGCCGGCGGGTTCCGCGGCGGGCGGCGGCGCGGACGCGCCGGACCGCGCCGGCGATGCCACGGCCAGGCCGCCGCAGGCAGACGCCGATCCACTGCCGGCCTACGCGAGCGGCGCTGCGATCGGGCTCGACGCTGCCGATCCGCGCAAGCGCGCGGCGCGCCGCGCGCCGGCCGAAGACCAGCCGAAGTTGCACAAGGTGCTCGCCGATGCCGGCCTCGGGTCGCGGCGCGACATGGAGGACTTGATCCTCGCCGGACGCGTGTCGGTGAACGGCCAGCCGGCGCACATCGGCCAGCGCATCGGACCGACCGACCAGGTGCGCGTGAACGGTCGCACGATCAGCCGCCGCGCGGCGCCCGCGGCGCCGCGGGTACTGCTCTACCACAAGCCCCCGGGCGAGATCTGCACGCGCGACGACCCGGGCCAGCGGGCCACCGTGTTCGAGCGGCTGCCCAGGCTGAAGGGTGCGCGCTGGGTCGCGGTGGGCCGGCTCGATTTCAATACCGAAGGCCTGCTGGTGTTCACCACTTCGGGCGACCTCGCCAACAAGCTGATGCATCCGCGATACGGCTGGGAGCGCGAGTACGCGGTCCGGGTGCTGGGTCGCATCGAGGACGAGGCGCGCAACGCGTTGCTCGCCGGCGTACAGCTCGAAGACGGGCCGGCCAGGTTCGCTGCCATCGAGGATCTCGGCGGCGACGGCGCCAATGCCTGGTACCGGGCGGTGATCGCGGAAGGCCGCAATCGCGAGGTGCGCCGGATGTTCGAGGCGGTAGGCCTGACGGTCAGCCGGCTGGTGCGTCTGCGGTTCGGCCCGCTGGCCTTGCCGCGCGGCCTGGCTCGCGGACGCTGGGCCGAGTTGAGCGATGCCGAGGTGCAGGCGCTGACGCAGACGATGCGGCGCGCCGTCACCTCGGGCACGGAATCGGCCGGCGTACCGGGGCGGCCTGCGGGCGCCGATGCACAGACGGCTTCCGAAGACCAGCCGGTAGCCGTTGAAGCGCACGAGGCGGCGCGAAGCGAGGCTGGCCACGATCGCGATGCGGGCGATGACGACGAGTACCGGGACGACGAGTACCGGGACGACGAGTACGGGGGCGAGGAAGACCCGGCCGACTCGATCGGCAACCGCGCGCTGCCCGAGGAGGCCGAGCCCCGGCACGATCCGATGGACGACGACGAATGGCAGCCGCGCTCGGCCAACGCGCACCTCGAGGGCATCACCCGCACGGTGCGCAAGGGCGACGGCGCGCAGCCGGCCGGCGGCAAGCGCGGCGGCTTCGGCAAGGCGCGCGGTCGCGCCGCACGGGCGGTGAGCTTCACCGGCCCGATGGACACCGGCAGGTCGGGCGGCATCGCCGGTGGGCCAGAGGGTTTCGGGCGCGGTGGCCAGCCGGGCGGTCGCGGTCGGCCAGGCAAGCGCGGGCCGGGACAAGGCCGGGGGCAGGGGCAAGGCCAAGGGCAAGGGCACCCACAGGGGCAGGGGCGGCGCGGCCCCGGGGCGGTGGCGGGGGCCGTCGCGCGGCGGCCCGCGTGGCAGACCGGGCGGTGGGCGACGCGGCGGGCGTTCGGGCGGCGGCCAGCGCGGCGAGGGCTGATGGGGCGGGCGCCGCGTCCGTGCTCCGGCGGCCTTTTCGGGCTATAATGCGCAATTAACAAAACCGCCGCTTCGGCAGTTGCGAGACCGCGATCCGGACGACGTCATCCGGGGGCGCGGGCGCATCGGGCACGGGCGGCGTGCTCGAAGAAATGGGCTGGAAAGGCCCATTTTTTTTTCGGTCGCGCCGGCATGGGGTCGGCGGCAGTCCGGTCAGCGTCGGCAGGTGGCCGGCAGGGGGTTCGCGAGTGTCCGCACAGATGACGTCGACGCAGGCGATCATCGAGCGCACCCTGGCCGGCATGGGCTACGAGTTCGTCGACCTCGAGCATGCGCAGGACGGATTGCTGCGCGTCTACATCGACGCGCCGTCGGGCATCTCGCTGGACGACTGCGAGAAGGTCAGCCGCCAGTTGTCGCGTGTGCTGGAAGTCGAGGGCGTCGACTACGCGCGGCTCGAAGTGTCGTCGCCGGGGCTCGATCGGCCGCTGAAGAAGCCGGCCGATTTCGAGCGCTTCGCCGGCGCCGAGGTCAGCGTGAGGCTGCGCCGGGCGCTCGAGGGACGGCGCAACTTCGAGGGTGTGCTCACGCTGGAGGGCGACGGGCGCTTCGGGCTCGAGTTGGTCGAGCGCGGGCCCGAGGCCGGTCGCGCGGCGGGGGCGAAGGGTAGCAAGACAGGTTCGAAGCCTGGCGTGAAGGGCGCGCCGGGCAAGGCGGCGAAGTCGCAGCAGGCGTCGCAGGCCGCGGAGGCAGGCGGCACCGCAGCAGCGGCGCGCAAGCTCGTGTTTGCGCTCGACGAGATCGAGCGGGCTCGGCTGGTGCCGATGCTGAAGTTCCGAGGAGAGGCGGAAATGAGCCGGGAAGTGTTGTTGCTGGTCGACGCGCTGGCGCGCGAGAAGAACGTCGCGCGCGAGGTGGTCTTCGCCGCACTCGAAAGCGCGCTGGCGTCGGCGACGAAGAAGCGCTTCAAGGAAGAAGTCGACGTTCGCGTGTCGGTCGACCGCATGAGCGGCGAGTCCGAGTCGTTTCGCCGCTGGCAGGTGGTGCCCGACGGTGAACTCGAAGACCACGACATCCAGATCATCCTGTCGGAGGCGCAGAAGCAGATTTCCGACATCCAGGTCGGCGACTTCATCGAGGAAGAACTCGAGCCGGTCGACCTCGGGCGCATCGGTGCGCAGGCGGCCAAGCAGGTGATCCTGCAGAAGATCCGCGACGCCGAGCGCGAGCAGATCATCAACGACTTCCTCGCGCGCGGCGAGTCGGTCCTGTCGGGCACCATCAAGCGGATGGACCGCGAGGGCGCGATCGTCGAGTCGGGCAAGGTCGAGGCGCGGCTGCCGCGCGAGCAGATGATCCCGAAGGAGAACCTGCGCGTGGGCGACCGCATCCGCGCCTACGTCGCGAAGATCAACCGCGAGGGCCGCGGCCCGCAGCTGTTCCTGTCGCGCACCGCGCCGGATTTCATCCGCCACCTGTTCGCGAACGAAGTGCCCGAGATCGAGCAGGGGCTGCTCGAGATCAAGGCGGCGGCGCGCGACCCCGGCGTGCGCGCCAAGATCGCGGTGCACTCGAACGACCGGCGGGTCGACCCGATCGGCACCTGCGTGGGCGTGCGCGGCTCGCGCGTGCAGGCGGTCACCGGAGAACTGGCCGGCGAGCGCGTCGACATCGTGCTCTGGTCCGAGGATCCCGCGCAGTTCGTGATCGGCGCGCTGGCGCCGGCCAACGTCTCGTCGATCGTCGTCGACGAGGACAAGCACAGCATGGACGTGGTGGTCGACGAGGACAACCTGGCGCTGGCGATCGGCACGGGCGGACGCAACGTGCGGCTGGCCTCCGAGCTCACCGGCTGGCAGATCAACATCATGAGCGCCGAGGAATCGCAGGCGAAGAGCGAGGGCGAGCGCGGCGCGGTGCGCGAGCTGTTCATGGCCAGGCTCGACGTCGACGAGGAGATCGCCGACATCCTGATCGACGAGGGCTTCACCACCGTCGAGGAGGTGGCCTACGTGCCGATCAACGAGATGCTCGAGATCCAGTCGTTCGACGAAGACACGGTCAACGAGCTGCGCAACCGCGCGCGCAACTCGCTGCTCACCGAGGCGATCGCCACCGAGGAGAAGATCGGCACGACCGCCGAGGACCTGCTGACGCTCGAGGGCATGGATCGCGAGCTCGCGGCGAAGCTGGCCGACGCCGGCGTGCACACGCGCGACGATCTCGCCGAGCTGGCGGTCGACGAGCTGGTCGAGGCGACGGCGATCGACGAGGAGCGCGCGAAAGACCTGATCATGAAGGCGCGCGCGCACTGGTTCGAGGCGGAACAGGCGGGTGCGGCGCAGCCGGGCGAGGAGCGGGCGCAGGCGTAGACGATGCATTCGACAGCGAAGGGTCGCGAGGCGGCCCGGTTCGAGAAGTGAGGTCCGGGAAGGATGAGCATGGCGAGTACGAACGTGGCGAAGTTTGCGGCGGAGCTGAAGATGCCGGCCGAGGCGTTGCTCGAGCAACTGAAGGCTGCCGGTGTCAGCAAGCAGTCTCCGGACGACGAGTTGACCGAGGGCGACAAGGAGCAGCTGCTGCTCGCGCTGCGCCGCGCGCACGGCGCCGACGACGGCCCGAAGCGACGCATCACGCTGACGCGCAAGCAGACCTCCGAGATCAAGCAGGCCGACGCGACCGGCAAGGCGCGTACCATCCAGGTCGAAGTGCGCAAGAAGCGCGTCTTCGTCAAGCGCGACAGTGGCGACACGGCGGCGGTCGAACTCGCGCCGGCCGAGCCGGTCGCGGCGCCGGCGCCGCCCAGGTCGGTGGTCGACGAGGAGCAGCAGCGCCTGCGCGAAGCCGAAGAGGCGCGCCAGCATGAGCTGCTCGAGCGCCAGGCCGCCGAGCTGCGCGAGAAACAGGAGCGCCTCGAGCGCGAACGCGAGCGCGAGGCGCAGGCGGCGGCCGAGGCCGTGCGGCGCGAGGAAGAAGCACGGCGCGAAGCGGAACGCGCGGCGGCGATCGACACCGAGTCGGCGCATGCCGAGCGCGAGCGCGCCGACGCCGAGGCCCGGGCTGCCGGCGAGGTAGCGCGCAAGGCCGCCGAAGACGCAGCCGAGCAGGGGCGGGCGCGCAAGGCGGTCGAGGCCGAGGTCGCCGAGATCAATCGACTGATGAGCCTGCAGCGCAAGCCGCAGCCCAAGCCCGCGGAAGCGCCGGCGGCGGCCCCGGCTGCCGCGCTGCCCGCGGCCGCGGCGCCGGGTGCGCCGGGTGTGCCGGCAAAGGCCGCGGTCACCGGCACGCTGCACCGTCCTGCGGGCGGGCGCGCGGCCCCGGGCGCGGCGCCGGCGGGCGACGCCCAGAAGAAGCACGTCAAGAGCGAGAAGCTGTCATCCACCTGGTCCGAAGAGGCGGCCAGGAAACGCGGCATCAAGACGCGCGGCGACACCGCCGACGCGGGCTGGCGCGGCAAGGGCGGCGCTCGCCATCGCGCCGGCGCGCGCCACGAGGCGGTCGGCCCGTCGGCCGCGGCCGCGAGCGAGCCGATCGTGCGCGAGGTGCACGTGCCCGAGACGATCACCGTGGCCGACCTGGCGCACAAGATGTCGGTGAAGGCGGCCGAGGTGATCAAGGCCCTGATGAAGCTGGGCCAGATGGTCACGATCAACCAGGTGCTCGATCAGGACACCGCGATGATCCTGGTCGAGGAGATGGGGCACAAGGCGCTGGCCGCGAAGCTGGACGACCCCGAGGCCTTCCCTGGTCGAGGACGTGAACCATGGCGAGGCAGCCCTGGAGCCGCGTCCGCCGGTCGTCACCGTGATGGGCCACGTCGACCACGGCAAGACCTCGCTGCTCGACTACATCCGGCGCGCGAAGGTCGCCGCGGGCGAGGCGGGCGGCATCACGCAGCACATCGGCGCGTACCACGTCGAGACGCCGCGCGGCGTGGTCACCTTTCTCGATACGCCCGGACACGAGGCGTTCACCGCGATGCGCGCACGCGGCGCGAAGGCCACCGACATCGTCATCCTGGTGGTGGCGGCCGACGACGGCGTGATGCCGCAGACGATCGAGGCGATCAACCACGCGAAGGCGGCGGGCGTGCCGATGGTCGTCGCGATGAACAAGATCGACAAGTCCGAGGCGAACCCCGACCGGGTCAAGCAGGAACTGGTGGCCAACCAGGTCGTTCCCGAGGAGTACGGCGGCGAGGTGCCGATCGTTCCGGTGTCGGCCAAGACCGGCCAGGGGATCGACGAGCTGCTCGAGAACGTGCTTCTGCAGGCCGAGGTGCTCGAGCTCACGGCGGTCCGCGAGGGCGCCGCCAAGGGCCTGGTGATCGAGGCACGACTCGACAAGGGCAAGGGCGCGGTGGCCACGGTGCTCGTGCAATCGGGCACGCTCGAGCGCGGCGACATCGTGCTGGCGGGCTCGTCGTTCGGTCGCGTGCGCGCGATGCTCGACGAGAACGGCAAGACGGTGGCCGAGGCCGGCCCGTCGATCCCGGTGGAGATCCAGGGCCTGCAGGACGTTCCGGCTGCCGGCGAGGAAGTGATCGTGCTCGGCGACGAGCGCAAGGCGCGCGAGATCGCGCTGTTCCGCCAGGGCAAGTTCCGCGACGTGAAGCTCGCGAAGCAGCAGGCGGCCAAGCTCGAGAACATGTTCGAGCAGATGACCGCCGGCGAGGTGAAGACGCTCGCGCTGATCGTCAAGGCCGACGTCCAGGGCTCGCAGGAGGCGCTCGCGCACGCGATGCTCAAGCTCTCCACCGACGAGGTGAAGGTGCAGATCGTGCACCGGGGCGTGGGCGGCATCAGCGAGAACGACGTGAACCTGGCCACCGCGTCGAAGGCGGTGATCATCGGCTTCAACGTGCGCGCCGACCAGCTCGCCAAGCGCCTGGCCGAGGCCAACGGCATCGACATCCGCTACTACAACATCATCTACGACGCGGTCGACGACGTGAAGGCGGCGATGTCCGGCCTGCTGTCGCCCGAGCAGAAGGAAGAGTCGATCGGCCTGGTCGAGATCCGCCAGATCATCCGCGTACCCAAGGTCGGCAACATCGCCGGCTGCATGGTGCTCGAGGGCGTGGTTCGTCGCGGGGCGAAGGTGCGCCTGCTGCGCGACCACACTGTCGTCTGGACCGGCGAGCTCGATTCGCTCAAGCGCTTCAAGGACGACGTGCGCGAGGTCCGCGAGGGCTTCGAGTGCGGCCTGTCGCTGAAGAACTTCGACGACATCAAGGAAGGCGACCAGCTCGAGGTGTTCGAGATCAAGGAGGTCGCGCGCACGCTGTGAGGCGTGCGCCGGGCGCCATGACCACTCGTCGAACGGGCGGCGTGAGCCGCAGCGTGCGGGTCACCGAGCAGGTGCACCACGAGCTCGCCGAACTGGTACGCGCCGAGGTGAAGGACCCGCGCGTGGGCATGGTCACGATCACCGGCGTCGAGCTGACGCCCGACTATGCCTACGCGACGGTGTACTTCAGCGTGCTGCCCGACGACGAGGCGACGGTGGCGAGCACCCTCGCGGGGCTGCGCCACGCGGGCGGCTTCCTGCGCTCGCAGCTCGGCCGCCGCGTGCGCATCCACACGACGCCCGAGCTGCGCTTCGTCCACGACCCGTCGGTCGGGCGTGCAATGGCGATGTCGAAGCTGATCGACGAGGCGAACAGGCAGCACGCCGACGACTGACCCGGCCACGCCCGGCGGCGTCGATCCGGTCGCCGCCTGTGGCGCGGCACGCGGTGCTCCGGCCGCTGGTGAACGAAGCAGCATGTCCCCGAAGAAGCACATTCGCGAACCGGTCGACGGCGTCCTGCTGCTCGACAAACCAAAGGGTCTGAGCTCGAACGACGCCGTCGTGCGCGCGCGCCGGCTGCTGAACGCCCGCAAGACCGGGCACGGCGGTACCCTCGATCCGCTGGCCACCGGCCTGTTGCCGCTGCTGTTCGGCGAAGCGACCAAGTTCGCGCACGACTCGCTCGATGCCGACAAGACCTACCGGCCGAACTGGCGCTGGGCGTGAGCACCGACAGCGGCGACGCCGAGGGCCGGGTTCTCGAGCGGCGCGAGGTCGGCTGCGACGAGGCGCAATTCCGCGCCGCGGCGGGCGCCTTCGTCGGCGAGATCGACCAGGTGCCGCCGATGCATTCGGCGCTCAAGCGCGAGGGCCGGCCGCTGTACGAGTACGCGCGCGCCGGCGTCACGCTGGAGCGCGCGCCGCGGCGCGTCGCGATCCACGCGATCGAGACGCTGGCGTTCGGCGGCTCGCGCGCGACGATCCGCGTGCACTGCGGCAAGGGCACCTACATCCGCACGCTGGCTGCCGACATCGGCGAGCGACTCGGCTGCGGCGCGCACCTGGCCGGCCTGCGCCGCGAGCGGGTAGGCACGCTGTCCGTGGCCGACGCGATCACGCTCGAGGCGCTCGAGGCGCTCGAGCCGGCCGCGCGCCGCGCGCGGCTCGCACCCCCGACGCGCTGCTGGCAGACGTGCCGCGCGTCGATCTCGACGCGCCTGCCGAAGCGCGCTTCCTGCACGGGCAGAAGCTGCGCGCGCCGGCCGCGGCCGGCGGCCGCGACCTGGCGCGCGTGCGCGTCTACGGCACAGGGCGCCTGCTCGGCGTGGCCGAGCTGCGCGGCGGCGCGCTGGTGCCGCAACGGCTGGTCGCCACCGGCGACAGCGCCACGAAACACACCGAACCGGAAGAGCATCATGAGCCTCGCCATCCGTAACATCGCGATCATCGCGCACGTCGATCACGGCAAGACCACGCTGGTCGACCAGCTGCTGCGCCAGTCGGGCACCTTCCGGGCGAACCAGCAGATGGTCGAGCGTGTGATGGACAGCAACGACATCGAGCGCGAGCGCGGCATCACCATTCTCGCGAAGAACTGCGCGGTGGAATACGCCGGCACGCGGATCAACGTCGTCGACACGCCCGGGCACGCCGACTTCGGCGGCGAGGTCGAGCGGGCGCTGTCGATGGTCGACGGGGTGCTGCTGCTGGTCGACGCCGTGGAGGGGCCGATGCCGCAGACCCGGTTCGTGACCCGCAAGGCGCTCGCGCTGGGCCTGAAGCCGATCGTCGTGGTCAACAAGATCGACCGGCCCGGCGCGCGTCCCGACTGGGTGGTGAACCAGACCTTCGACCTGTTCGACAAGCTGGGTGCCACCGAGGAGCAGCTCGACTTCCCGGTGATCTACGCGTCGGCGGTCAACGGCTTCGCGGTCGAGAGCCTGAAGGATCTTCCCGAGGACGGCGTCGAAGGCCCGGGCGACGCCGCCTCCGAGGGGCTGTCGATGAAGCCGCTGTTCGAGGCGATCCTGCGGCAGGTGCCGGCACGCGAAGACGACCCCGATGGGCCGCTGCAGCTGCAGATCTCCGCGCTCGACTATTCGAGCTATGTCGGCAAGATCGGCGTCGGCCGCATCAACCGCGGGCGCATCCGCGGCGGCCAGCCGGTGGTCGTGCTGCACGGGGATCCGGCGCAGACCGGCGTGGCGTCGGTCGCTGCCAGGGTGAACCAGGTGCTGCGCTTCAGCGGCCTCGAGCGCGTCGTGGTCGACGAGGCGCAGGCCGGCGACATCATCGCGATCAACGGCATCGAGCAGCTCGACATCGGCTCGACCGTCTGCGACCCGGCGCAACCGCAGGCGCTGCCGGCGCTGAAGGTCGACGAGCCGACGATGACGATGGAGTTCATGGTGAACACCTCGCCGATGGCGGGCCGCGAGGGCAAGTTCGTGACCAGCCGGCAGATCCGCGAGCGCCTGGAGCGCGAGCTGAAGAGCAACGTCGCGCTGCGCGTCGAGTTCACCGCCGATTCCGACACCTTCGTCGTCTCGGGCCGCGGCGAGCTGCACCTCACGATCCTGCTCGAGAACATGCGCCGCGAGGGTTACGAGCTGGCCGTCTCCCGGCCCAAGCCGAAGCTGCGCGTCGTCAACGGCGAGCGCCGGGAGCCGTACGAGCTGCTCACGACGGATCTCGAGGACGCGCACCAGGGCGCGGTGATGGAGCTGCTCGGGCGCCGCAGGGGCGAGCTGCAGAACATGGAGCCCGACGGCAAGGGCCGCGTGCGGCTCGACTACCGCGTGCCGGCGCGCGGCCTGATCGGCTTTCACAACGAGTTCCTGAACCTGACCCGCGGCACCGGGATCGTCAGCCACGTGTTCGACGACTACGGCGCCTGGGCCGGCGACATCGAGGATCGCCGCAACGGCGTGCTGATCTCGCAGGACGACGGCGAGGCGGTCGCCTACGCGCTGTGGAAGCTGCAGGAGCGCGGCCGGATGTTCGTCAATCCCGGCGACCCGCTGTACGAAGGGATGATCATCGGCATCCATTCGCGCGACAACGACCTGGTGGTCAACCCGGTGAAGGAAAAGAAGCTCACCAACGTGCGCGCCTCGGGCAAGGACGAGCACATCGTGCTGACTCCCCGATCCAGCTCACGCTGGAGAAGGCGGTCGAGTTCATCGCCGAGGACGAGCTGGTCGAGTTGACGCCGAAGAGCATCCGCCTGCGCAAGCGCCACCTGAAGGAGCACGAGCGCAAGCGCGCGTCGCGCGAGGCCGAGGCCGCCTGAGGGCGGCGGCCGTGCGGCGGCGGCCGCGCCCCGCATTGCGGCGCGCCGGCGCGCCGCGGCGCATCACTCGCGATACCAGACGATCTGGTGCGTGGTCGCCAGCAGCCGCTCGTCGCGGCCCCAGAGCTCGCCGTGCTGGTCGAAGTAGCCGCTCTCGTAGACATGGCACTGCGCGGCGCCCAGCATCGGGGCGGAGCCCTGTTCGGCGAGCGCGGCCGCGCCGGCATGGAAGTAGACGTTCAGCGACACGGTGCCCACCGGCACCAGCTTGCCGCGGCGCAGGAAGATCCTCGGGAAGAAGACGTCGCAGGCCGACGCCAGCGCCGGGAAGTCGAGCGGGCGCGGCGGGTGGTCGGCGATCCAGCAGGTGCTGCGGCTGTCGGCCGCCAGGTGCTCGAACGGGGGAGCGTTCGAAGCGCAGGTCGTAGCGTCGCGTGAATTCGGGCGCCTGCGCGTGCGACAGGCGGGGCAGCGAATCGTGCGGCGCGATCGACGGCGGCCGTGCCTCGGTGTGGCTCCAGACCGGGCGGCGCGTGCCGAATACCGCCATCGCGAGCGCGGCCACCGATTCGCCGTCTTCGTCCTGCACCAGCGTGGCCGTCCAGTGCTGGGTCGAGCGGTTCGAGCGCATCAGTTGCGTGCGGATGCGCAGCGGCCGCTGCGCGACCGGGCCGGCGAAGTTCACCGTCAGCGAGACCGGATCGCCGAGCCGCTCGGGCCGCGACAGCAGCGCCTGCAGCAGTTGCGCCGCGGTGATCCCTCCGTACGGTCCCACCATGTTCCAGTACGCGCGGCTCGCGTGTCCCGCGTAGACGCCGTCTCTCAGCGCCTCGAGGCGGATCGCTTCGTCGAACGGGTGAGCAGTGGCGGTCATCGCGGGCGGCACGGTGCGGCAGGTCCGGGCCGATTGTCGCACGCGCCGGGCGATGGCTCGAAAGGGCCACGCTCCGATGGCTCGTCGGAGCGATGGCAGCGCATTCGCAGCGACCGAGAATGCGTGGTCGAGCGAACCGCTTCCAACCCCATTCGAGGAGACCGCCATGAGCCCGATCGACGCACACGCCACCGCCACCCTGCGCCGCCCCGTGGTTTCGCCAATGCCGCTGGCCGCCGAGGCGCCGCGCCACGACATCTATCTGCCGATCCACAAGGGGCTGCGCAGCCTGATGGCTGCGATCCTCGTGGAGGCGGGCAGCATGGACTGGCAGGTGCCGGCCGAGCGCGATGCGACGCTCGCGCGGCTCGACGAGTTGCTCGCCCTTTGCCGCGGCCACCTCGAGCACGAGAACCGCTTCCTGCACACGGCGATCGAGCAGCGCCTGCCCGGCGCCGCGGCCCAGACCGAGGCCGATCACCTTGAGCACCTCGCCGCGATCGACCGGCTGCGCAGTGGCGCCGACGAGGTGCGCCGGGCCTCGGGCGACGCCGCCGGCGCCGCCTCGCTGGCCCTGTACCGGGACCTCGCGGTGTTCGTGGCCGAGAACTTCCTGCACATGCAGGTCGAGGAGTCGCGCAACAACGCGTCGCTGTGGGCCGCCTACAGCGACGCGGAAGTGATCGGGATCCACGACGCGCTGGTCGCGTCGATCCCGCCGCAGGAGATGAGCCGGCTCCTGCAACTCATCGTGCCCGCGCTCGCGCCCGCCGAGCGCGCGCAGATGATGCTCGGGATGAGGGCCGGAATGCCGGCTGCGGCCTTCGAAGACGTGCTCGCGATCGCCCGGGCGGCCCTCTCCGGACGCGACTGGAGCAAGCTGCGCGCGGCGCTCGCGGAGAACCGGAGCGCTGCCGCGCACTGATGACTGCGTCGCCGATACAACACTCCCGACGAACGGTGCCTTCGCAACGCTTGTTTTTGTTGGCGTTCCGTGCAAGACGCGTCATGCTTCGCTCCTGTGGAGAGAGCGCGTTTTCCCTCTGAAATCGCGCTGTTCGAAACGAACATCGCACACATGGATTCAGGAGGATCGAGAATGGCCACTGCCAAGAAGGCTGCCAGGAAACCCGCTGCGAAGAAGGCCCCGGCCAGAAGCCGGCCGCGAAGAAGGCCGCTGCGAAGAAGCCGGCCGCGAAGAAGCCGGCCGTGAAGAAGGCCGCCGCGAAGAAGCCTGCGGCCAAGGCAGCCGCGAAGAAGCCGGCTGTGAAGAAGGCCGCCGCGAAGAAGCCGGCCGCGAAGAAGGCACGCAAGCCGAACGCGGCCTTCATGAAGGCGCTGACCCCGAGTGCCGCGCTGGCCTCGATCGTCGGCGACAAGCCGCTGCCGCGCACCGAGGTGGTCAAGCGGCTCTGGGACTACATCAAGAAGGGCAAGCTGCAGGACGCGGCGAACAAGCGCCTGATCAACGCCGACGAGAAGCTCCGGCAGGTCTTCGGCAAGGCGCAGGCCAACATGTTCGAGATGACCGGCCTGGTCGGCAAGCACCTGAAGTAATCCGGGCACGCACCGGCCTCGAAAAGGGCAGCCTTCCACGGCTGCCCTTTTTTCATGAACGAACGCTTCGACACCCGCTGGCGCCGCGGCGGGCTCGCCCTCGCCGCAGCCGCGCTTGCCGCGATCGTCGGCGCGCTGCTGCGCGAACGAGGCGGCCTCGACGTCTGGACGCTGGTTCACTGGATCGCAAAGCCACTGGCCACCGCGGTGCTGGTGGTGCTGGCGTGGCGTGTCGGCGAGGCCGGCGATGCGCGGCTGCGCCGCGGCGTGCTCGCCGGTCTCGTCTTTTCCCTCGCCGGCGACGTGCTGCTGATGCTCTCGCCGCGGCTGTTCGTCGGCGGCCTGCTCGCGTTTCTCGTCGCGCACCTGTGCTACCTGCGCGCGTTCACCGCCGACACGCGGCTGTTCGCGCGGGTGCTGCCGCTGGCCGCACTCGGTGCGGTCGGGCTCGCGGTCCTCGCCTTCCTCTGGGACGGGCTCGCGCCGGCGCTCAGGGGCCCGGTGATCGCCTACGTCGTGGTGCTGGTGGCGATGGCGGCGCAGGCGATCGCGCGATGGCAGGAGCACCCGGGGCCGGGCACGCGGATGGCGGCGATCGGCGGCGTGCTGTTCGTGGTCTCCGATGCGCTGCTCGCGACCGACCGCTTCCGCAGCCCGATCGCTGCCGCGCCCGTCTGGGTGCTGGGCACCTACTGGGCGGCGCAGTGGGGCATCGCGCAGAGCCTGCGCCGCGCTCAGCGCCAGTAGGCCGGGTTGCCGTAGGTGTTCTTCAGGTAGTCGACGAACACGCGCACGCGCAGCGGCAGGTGCTTGCGCTGCGGGAAGACCGCATGGATCGCGTTGTCGGGCGCGGCGAACGCGTCCAGGACGCTCTTCAGGCGCCCGGCGCGCAAGTCTTCGCCGACTTCCCACATCGAGCGCCAGGCCAGGCCGCGGCCGGCCAGCGCCCAGTCGCGCAGGACGGCGCCGTCGTTGCATTCCAGCGTTCCGGACACCCGCATCGACACCAGCCGCCCGTCGATGGCGAATTGCCAGCCGCGCGCCTGGTTGCCGTAGGTACCGAAGGTCAGGCAGTCGTGCTGCGCGAGCTCGGCAGGCGTGGACGGCGTGCCGTGCGCGGCGAGATAGCCGGGGCTGGCGACGACGACGCGGCGGTTCTCCGCGAGCTTCAGTCCGACCAGGCTCGAGTCGTCCAGCGCGCCGATGCGGATCGCGACGTCGATGCCCTCGTTGACGATGTCGACCAGCCGGTCGGTCAGGTCGAGCGAGATCGTCACGTCGCGATGCGCATCGAGGAAGGCCGGCAGCAGCGGAGCGACGTGCGTGCGGCCGAAGCCGGCCGGCGCCGTCACCCGCAGGTGCCCGCTCGCCTTGACGCCGCCGAGCGACACCGAGGCCTCGGCATCGTAGAAATCGTTGAGCAGCCGCTGGCAATCTTCGAGGAATGCGCTGCCTTCGAAGGTGAGCGTGATGCGGCGCGTCGTGCGCACCAGCAGCTTGACCCCCAGGCGCTCCTCGAGCGCATCGATCCGGCGCCCGATCACCGCCGGCGCCACGCCCTCGGCCTGCGCCGCGGCCGACAGGCTGCCGCGGGTGGCCACCGCAACGAAGGTCTCGATCTGCTTGAATCGGTCCATGCTCGCTCGCGTTTCCGGGGCCGATTATTCCAGAGACGGCGCCTTCACGACGCGCGCAGCGGGGCCGTGCGTCGTGGCTTGCGCGCTTCGGCGTTGTCGCCGGACAATCGTCGCGATGACAGCGATCCTTCGCGCCGTCCTCGCCGACATCACGACGCTCGACGCCGACGCGATCGTCAACGCCGCGAACACCACCCTTCTCGGCGGCGGCGGCGTCGATGGCGCGATCCACCGAGCCGCCGGCCCCGGCCTGCTCGAGGAATGCCGGGGCCTCGGCGGCTGCAGCACCGGAGACGCGAAGCTGACTGCCGGACACCGGCTTCGCGCCCGGTACGTGATCCACACCGTGGGTCCGGTGTGGCGCGGCGGCGCGCACGGCGAAGCGGCGCTGCTTGCGTCGTGCTACCGGCGCTCGATCGAAGTGGCCGCAGCGGCTGGCGTTCGCACGCTGGCATTTCCGTCGATCAGCACCGGCGCCTACGGCTATCCGCGGCAGGCCGCAGCGGCGACCGCGGTAAACACGGTGCGCGCTGCGGCGGCAGCCTTCCCGGCGATCGAGAAGGTGATCTTCTGCTGCTTTTCGCCCGCCGATCTCGAAGTCCATGAGATGCTTCTGCCGTAAAGCCGGTTTCCCGCGCGTCGCGGCGCGCGCCTGACGAGCCATCGACGCCATGAACCAGGATCCCGTGCTCTGGAAACTCGACCCGCGCGGTGTCGCGACGGTCACGCTGAATCGCCCCGAGGTGAACAACGCCTACGATGCCGGCCTGCTCGACGGCATCATGGCGGCCATGGACGCGCTCGGCGCGCAGCCGTCGCTGCGCGTCGTGGTGCTTGCCGGCGCCGGACGGCACTTCCAGGCCGGTGCCGACCTCGGATGGCTGCAGTGGGTCGCGCAGGGCTCGCCCGAGGACAACCTGGACGCATCCCGGCTGACCGCCCGTGCGGTGCAGCGGCTCAACGCCCTGCAGGTGCCCACCGTGGCGCTGGTGCAGGGGGCCTGTTTCGGCGGCGGCACCGGCATCGTCGCGGCCTGTGACGTGGCGGTCGCGGCCGACAACGCGCAGTTCTCGATCGCCGAGACGCGGTGGGGGCTGATGGCCGGCATCATCATTCCGCAACTGGCCGATGCGATCGGCGCGCGCCAGATCCGCCGCTACGCGCTCACCGGCGAGCGATTCGATGCACACGAGGCGCGCCGGATCGGGCTGGTGCACGAGGTGGTCGCGGCCGGCTCGCTGGCCGAGGCCGGCGCGCGCGTGGTCGACCAGCTGCTTCGGAACGCTCCGCAGGCCAACGCGCAGACCAAGGCGCTGGCGCTCGAGCACGCCTGGGGCGACGTGCCCCAGCAGGTCTTCGAGCGCCTGGTCGCGCAGCATGCGGCCAGGCGCCAGTCGGCCGAGGCAACCGAAGGCTTCGCGTCGTTCCGCGAAAAGCGGCCGGCGAGCTGGTATCCCGGCCCGGCGCCCGAGACCGCGTAGCTTCGCGTTCGCCGCGCTCGACCGCAACGAGTACCGACACATGCACCGCGACGATCCCCTTCACGGCGTTCGCTTCTTCGATCGCCAGTTCCGCGGCCAGGTCGAAGCAGGCGACTTCCGGCTCAATCCGTTCGAACTGGTGGCGCTCCCGCATTTGCGCGGGCGCGTGCTCGACCTGGGCTGCGGCATCGGCAACCTGTCGATCGAGGCCGCGCGCCGAGGGTGCCGGGTGCTTGCGCTCGATGCCAGCGAGACGGCAATCGTCTCGCTGCGCGAGCGCGCTTCGGCCGCCGGGCTCGACGTCGACGCGCGCACGGCCGATCTCGCGGCCTGGACGATCGGCGAGGACTTCGACGCGATCGCCTGCATCGGCCTGCTGATGTTCTTCGACTGCGACACCGCGGGGAGGGTGCTCCGCGACATTCGCGAGCGCGTGCGCCCCGGGGGCGTGGCGGTCGTGAACGTGCTGTGCGAGGGCACCACCTACCTCGACATGTTCGATCCGTCGGCCTTCTGCCTGTTCGCCCGCAACGAGCTCGGGCAGCGCTTCGCCGACTGGCGGATCGTCGACGAGCGCGTCGACGAGTTTCCGGCGCCGGGCGGCACGAAGAAGGTGTTCGCGACCGTCGTCGCGACGAGGCCGGCGCCCGCGGGCTGAACGGATCAGGCGAGCTGCGCGCGCCGGATCTCCATCAGGCGCAGGATCATCGGCGTCAGGATCAGCTGCATCGCGAGGTCCATCTTGCCGCCCGGCACCACGATCGTGTTGGCGCGCGACATG
The DNA here is from genome assembly GCA_027493945.1 of Burkholderiaceae bacterium. Taxonomy (GTDB): domain Bacteria; phylum Pseudomonadota; class Gammaproteobacteria; order Burkholderiales; family Burkholderiaceae_E; genus Zeimonas. The sequence continues at coordinate 3,495,253 of JAOSJU010000001.1, forward strand.
AACGATTCGCCGATCATCGACAGCAGGTACGGGAAGTCGATTCCGCGCGGGTTCCTGAAGCGGATCACGGTCATGCTTTCGCCGGCGGTCGGGATGTCGCGCGCGATGAACGGATTCGAGGTGTCGACCACCGGCACGCGCTGGAAGTTGATGTCGGTTTCGCCGAACTGCGGGCAGACGTAGTGGATGTAGTCGTGCATGCGGCGCAGGATCGTGTCGGCGACCGCCTCCTTCGAGTAGCCGCGTTCCTTCGTGTCGCGATGGATCTTCTGGATCCATTCGAGGTTGATGATCGGCACGACCCCGATCTTCAAGTCGACGCGGCGCGCGAGGTCGACCTCGCCGGTCTTCACGCAGCCGTGCAATCCCTCGTAGAACAGCAGGTCGGTGTCCACCGGGGTGTCGTGCCACGGCGTGAAGGTGCCCGCTTCCTGCTTCCACGGCGCCGCCTCGGCGTCGTTGTGCAGGTACAGTCGTGTGCGGCAGCGGCCGTCGCGCGCGTAGTTGCCGAACTGCTTCTCCAGTTCGGCCCACTCGTTCGCTTCCGGCCCGAAGTGGCTCATTTCGCGATCGGCCGCGGCGATCCGCTCCTTCATCTCCTTGCGCTCGTAGCGATGGAACGCGTCGCCCTCGATCGTGGCGGCGGTGATGCCCTCGCGGCGGAAGATCGTCTCGAAGGTGCGCTTGACCGTGCTGGTGCCGGCGCCGCTTTCGAGCCGGTGACGGCGATGATCGGGTGTTTCTGGACATGGCGGTGCGATGGAGGATCGGGTCAGGCGCGCACGAACAGCGAGCGCGAGCCGAAGAGCTGCCACGACACGTTCTCGTTCGGGTCCTCGTGGTAGCGCACGATCAGCTCGACTTCCTCGCGCGAGCCGACGATCACCGGCACCCGCTGGTGCAGCGTGTCGGGCACGACGTCGAGCAGGTGGCGCGTGCCGGTGACGGCGCCCGCGCCGGCGCGCTCCATCAGGAACGCGATCGGGGCGGCTTCGTACATCAGCCGCAACCGTCCGGGCTTGTACGGCGTCTTCGTGTCGCGCGGGTACAGGAACACCCCGCCGCGGCTCAGGATCCGGTGCACCTCGGCAACCAGGCTGGCGACCCAGCGCATGTTGAAGTCCTTGCTGCGCGGACCGGTTTCGCCGGCCGGGCACTCGGAGACGTAGCGCTGCACCGGCTTCTCCCAGAAGCGCTGGTTCGACGCGTTGATCGCGAATTCGCGCGTCTGCTCGGGCACCCGGATCGTGTCGCGGGTGAGCCGCCAGTGGCCGTCGCGACGATCGAGCGTGAACGCTGCCACGCCGTTGCCGCAGGCGAGCACCATCACGCAGGCCGGGCCGTAGATGACGTAACCCGCCGCGACCTGCCGGCGCCCCGGTTGAAGGAACCCGGCCGCGCCGGGCGAGGTGCCGCGGAACGGGTGCGGCAGGATCGAGAAGATCGTGCCCACCGAGATGTTGGCGTCGATGTTCGACGAGCCGTCGAGCGGGTCGAACACCACGAGGTATTCGCCGGTTTCGGCGTGCTGCCCGGAGATCGACGGCTCGTCGTGCTCCTCGCTCGCCCAGCCGGCGACGTGCCGGCAGCCCGCCAGCGCGCCGGCGATGCACTCGTCGGCGAACAGGTCGAGCTTGGTCTGCATCTCGCCCTGGCTGTTGGCGTGCTCGGTGTAGCCGTCGAGCCCGGCCAGCTGACCGAGCGCGGCAGCCTCGGCAATTCGGGCGCACGAGCGCGCCAGCGTTTCGATCGTCGAGGCGAGCGCGGGCGTTTGCGTCGCCAGCCATTCGTGCAGGTGGGTCGGCGTCATCGGGATCTCCCGGCGAGCGGGCGGGATCGGTCGCCGGATCCCGCGTCGGCATGGGTCGGTGCCGCAGGCGCGGCGAACACGCGGCTGGCGCGGACGTCGGCCTCGGCGATGGTGCACAGGTCGTCCAGGTCGAGCGCGCGGTCGCGATCGGTGAACAGGCGGCTCGCCTGGCGCAGCCGTGCGCGGTCGAGCGCGTTGCGCACGCTGCGCGCGTTGGCGAAATGGGGCTGGGTCACGCGGCGCGCGAGGTACTGCGCGAACGCCTCGCGCGCGCCCGCGCCGAAACGGTAGTTCTGCTGTGCGAGCATCCGTTCGGCGATCGCGAGCAGCTCGTCTTCCGTGTAGTCGGGGAAGTCGAGGTGGTGCGCGATGCGCGAGCTCATTCCGGGGTTGCTGCGGAAAAAGGTGTCCATCCGGTCGGCGTAGCCGGCCAGGATCACCACCAGGTCGTCGCGCTGGTTCTCCATCACCTGCAGCAGGATCTCGATCGCTTCCTGGCCGTAGTCGCGCTCGTTCTCGGGCCGGTACAGGTAGTAGGCCTCGTCGATGAACAGCACCCCGCCCATCGCCTTCTTCAGCACCTCGCGCGTCTTCGGCGCAGTGTGCCCGATGTACTGACCGACCAGGTCGTCGCGGGTCACCGCCACCAGGTGGCCTTTGCGCACGTAGCCCAGCCGGTGCAGGATCTGCGCCATGCGCATTGCCACCGTCGTCTTGCCGGTGCCGGGGTTGCCGGTGAAGCTCATGTGCAGCGACGGCGACTGCGCGGCCAGCCCGAGGTTCAGGCGCAGCTTGTCGATGACCAGCAGCGCCGCGATGTCGCGGATGCGCTGCTTGACTGGCGCGAGCCCGACCAGTTCGCGGTCGAGCTCGTCGAGCACCGACTCGACCTGGCTGCTCGCGAGCACCTCGGCGACGGTGCGCGCCGGCGCCGCTGCGTCGGCTGCCGCGCCTTCGTTCGCAACCGGCGCATCCTGCGCCGCGGACGTCGCGCCGGGAATGCGGTAGAGCGGAGCGGTCATTGCGGGTCCCGTCGGGCGCGGCGCTGCGCGGTGCTAGTAGCGCTCGTTCTCGGGCCGGTCGGTGGCGTACGCGCGCACCGCGTAGCGCTGCGTGCGCCCCACCGTCTCGGTGCGCTCGAGCGCGAACCCCGGTTCGTCTTTCGGGCGGTTGACGATGAAGCTCATCGCGATCGACTCCACGCCCGCGCTCGAATCGAAGGCCAGCATGCGGATGTAGTGGTTGGGGAACGCCTTGCGGCAGCCCGCCAGTTCCATCATCACGCCGGCGGCGTCCTTCAGGTCGAACATCGGGTGCCCGTACATCTCCCAGTACGTGTTGCGCGGGTGCGGATCGTCGGTGTATTCGACGCTCCACGCGTAGCCCTTGTTCAGCCCGTATTCCACCTGCATCGAGATCTCGGCGTCGGTGAGGTCGGGCAGGAAGCTGAACTGCCCCTGCGTCAGGCGGCCGATCGGGTTGCTCATCATGGTTCGGTTCTCCCGGGTGTCGTCGGTGCGTCAGGCGGAGGTGGCCGGCGTGACCGCGTAGTCGCTGGTATCGGTCGACGCATAGTTGAAGGTCACGTCCTTCCAGGTGTCGAGCGCCGCCTTCAGCGGCCCGCAGTGCGCGGCCGCCTGCTGCAGGATCGCGGGGCCCTCGGCGAGGATGTCGCGACCTTCGTTGCGCGCCTTGACCATCGCTTCGAGCGCGACCCGGTTGGCCACGGCGCCGGCCTGGATGCCTTGAGGGTGGCCGATCGTGCCGCCGCCGAACTGCAGCACCACGTCGTCGCCGAACAGGTCGATCAGCTGGTGCATCTGGCCGGCGTGGATGCCGCCGGAGGCGACCGGCATCACCTTGCGCAGGCCGGCCCAGTCCTGGTCGAAGTACAGGCCGCGCGGCAGGTCCATCCGCGTGACGCTGTCGCGGCAGACGTTGTAGTAGCCCTGCACCGTCAGCGGGTCGCCCTCGAGCTTGCCCACCGCGGTGCCGGTGTGCAGGTGGTCGACGCCGGCCAGGCGCAGCCATTTCGCGATCACGCGAAAGCTCACGCCGTGGCTCTTCTGGCGGGTGTAGGTGCTGTGTCCCGCGCGGTGCATGTGCAGGATCATGTCGTTCCTGCGCGCCCAGTTCGCCATCGACTGGATCGCGGTGTAGCCGATCACGAGGTCGATCATGACGACCACCGAGCCCAGTTCCTTCGCGAACTCGGCGCGCTCGTACATGTCTTCCATCGTCGCGGCGGTCACGTTCAGGTAGCTGCCCTTCACCTCGCCGGTGACCGCGCTCGCCTTGTTCACCGCTTCCATCACGTACAGGAAGCGGTCGCGCCAGTGCATGAACGGCTGCGAGTTGATGTTCTCGTCGTCCTTCATGAAGTCGAGGCCGCCCTTCAGGCCTTCGTAGACGACGCGGCCGTAGTTGCGGCCCGACAGGCCGAGCTTGGGCTTGACGGTGGCGCCGAGCAGTGGCCGCCCGTACTTGTCGAGGCGCTCGCGCTCGACCACCAGACCGGTGGGCGGTCCCTTGAAGGTCTTCACGTAGGCCACCGGCACGCGGATGTCTTCGAGCCGCAGCGCCTTCAGCGGCTTGAAGCCGAACACGTTGCCGATCAGGCTGGCGGTCATGTTGGCGATCGAGCCTTCCTCGAACAGCGCCAGGTCGTACGCGATCCAGGCAAAATACTGGCCCGGCGCGTTGGGTACCTGCTCGACCTTGTAGGCCTTGGCGCGATAGCCGTCGCAAGCCGTCAGGCGGTCGGTCCAGACCACCGTCCAGGTCGCGGTCGAGGATTCCCCGGCCACCGCCGCGGCCGCCTCGATCGGGTCGACGCCCTCCTGGGGGGTGATGCGGAACAGGCAGATGACGTCGGTGTCCTTCGGGACGTAATCGCCATCCCAGTAGCCCATCTGCCGGTACTTCAGCACCCCGGCCGCGTAACGCTTCTTCGTATCGGTGATCAGGCCTTCGTCGACAATCTGGTTCACGGTGGCTTCTCCGCTGGATTCGCCGCCAGCCCTCTGGCAGCGGCGCGATGGGGGAACGATAGGCTGCTTCTCGAATAAGAAAAATTCAGATATTATTTCTTCCGACTTCAGTATTATCTGAATGAGCAACATCACCTTCCGCCAGCTCAAGGTCTTCGCCGAGGTCGCGCGCCACCTGAGCTTCGTGCGCGCGGCCGAGTCGATGCACCTCACGCCGCCGGCGGTCACGATGCAGGTGAAGGAACTCGAAGACCGGATCGGCCTGGCGCTGTTCGAGCGAGAGGGCCGCAAGGTGTCCCTCACCACTGCGGGCGAGTACTTCCTCGTCTACGCGCGCCGGCTGATTTCGACGCTGAAGGAAGCCGACGACGCGATGGCGCGCTTCAAGCGCCTCGAGACGGGTCTGTTGACCATCGGCATGGTGAGCACGGCGAAGTACTTCGTGCCGCACCTGCTGGCGCGCTTTCGCGAGCAGCACCCCGGCGTCGACGTGCGCCTGCGCGTCACCGCCAACCGTGAGCAGCTCGCTCGCCTGCTGCAGGCGAGCGAAGTCGACCTCGCAGTGATGGGGCGCCCCCCCAAGGAAGCCGCCGCGCGCGCCGAGCCGTTCGCGGCGCATCCGCTGGTCTTCGTCTGTCCGCCGGGCCATCCGTTGCTGCGCGTGGGCCATCCGCCGGTGCATGCGCTCGCGCCGTATCCGTTCATCGTGCGCGAACCCGATTCGGGCACTCGCAGCGTGATGGAGGCGTTCTTCAAGGCCCATCAGTTCGAGCCGCGCATCACGATGGAGATGTCGAGCAACGAGACGATCAAGCAGGCGGTGATCGCGGGCATGGGCATCAGCTTCCTGTCGTTGCACACGATCGGCCTGGAGGTGCGCAGCGGGCTGATGCACGTGCTGGCGGTCGAAGACACCCCGGTGATGCGCACCTGGAACGTGGTGCACCTGCTGTCGAAGGTGCTCTCGCCGGCTGCCGAGGCGTTCCGTTACTTCATCATCGAGACCGCCGAAGACTTTCTGGTGGCGCACGACACGCCGCTGCTGAAGGACATCCGGTGAGCGGCGGCAAAGGCAGCGGATCGATCGACACGACCGCGGTCCCCGGCGAGGCACGGAGTCCGGAGGGCGGATCGCGGGGCCCGGCAGGGCGTTTGCTGCGCGACGCCTCGGTTTCGGCGGTGGTGGCGGGCTTCGTCACCGTGCTGGTGGGCTTCACCAGTTCGGCGGTGCTGGTGTTCCAGGCGGCGCAGGCGCTGGGGGCCTCCGAGGCCGAGATGGGTTCGTGGATGTGGGCCCTCGGCCCGGGCATGGGGCTGACCTGCATCCTGCTGTCGCTTCGCTATCGTGCGCCGGTGGTCACCGCATGGTCCACGCCGGGCGCGGCCATGCTGATCACCAGCGCGGCGGGGGTGCCGATGGCCGAGGCGATCGGCGCATTCCTGGTGTCGGCGGTCCTGCTGGCGCTCAGCGGTTTCACCGGCTGGTTCGAGCGCGCGATGAACCGCATCCCGATGTCGATCGCCGCGGGCATGCTCGCCGGCGTGCTGCTGCGCTTCGGTCTCGACGTCTTCGTGGCGATGGGCACGCACTTCGCGATGGTGTTCGCGATGCTCTGCGCGTACCTGCTCGGGCGCCGGCTCGCTTCGCGCTACGCGGTGATTCTCGCGCTGGCGCTGGGCACCGCGGTCGCGGCCGTGCAGGGCCTGCTGCACCTGGACGGCGTGCAACTGGCGCTGGCCACGCCGGTGTTCACCGCGCCGCGCTTTTCGCTGGGTGCGGCGATCGGCATCGCGGTGCCGTTGTTCATCGTGACGACCGCTTCGCAGAACGCGGCGGGCGTCGCGGTGATCCGTGCTTCGGGTTATCGCGACCTGCCGGTGTCTCCGCTGATCGGCTGGGCGGGCGCGGCGACCTTCGTGCTCGCGCCCTTCGGCGCGTTCGCGCTGAACCTGGCGGCGATCACCGCCGCGATCTCGATGGGCCGCGAGGCGCACGAAGACCCGGGCCGCCGCTACGTGGCGGCGGTGGCCGCGGGCGTCTTCTACCTGGTCGTGGGCCTGTTCGGCGCGACCGTCGTCGCCGCCTTCGCGGCGCTGCCCAGGGAACTGGTGCTGGCGATCGCCGGCTCTGGCTCTGCTCGGCACGATCGGCAACGCGCTGGTGGCGGCGCTGGCCGACGAGCATGAGCGCGAACCGGCGCTGATCGCCTTCCTCGTCACCGCCTCGGGGGTGTCGCTGGCGGGCATCGGCGCCCCGTTCTGGGGCTTGCTGGCCGGCGCACTGGCGGCACTGGCCTTGCGTGCGAGGCGCCGATGAGCACCGTCGGCCGCTCTGCGAAAGTGCGTGAGGACGAGATCGAGTTCACCGCGATCCGCGCCCGAGGGCGCCGGCGGCCAGAACGTCAACAAGGTGTCCAACGCGGTCCAGATCCGCTTCGCGGTCGGCGCTTCGTCGCTGCCGGCGCGCCTGAAGGAGCGCCTGCTCGCGCTCGGGGACCGGCGTATTTCGGCCGACGGGGTGGTTGTCATCAAGGCGCAGCGCTTCCGCAGCCTGGAGCGCAACCGCGAGGACGCGATCGCGCGGCTCCAGGCGCTGGTCGACCCGGCGGCGTACCAAGCCCCCGCCCGGGTGCAGACCCGGCCGAGCGTGGCCGCCCGAGCCCGGCGCGTCGACGAGAAGGTTCGGCACGGCCAGGTCAAGGCGCTGCGGCGCCGGGTCGCGGAATAGGACACCGGGGACGACCCCGCGCGGCGCGGGCGTCGGCGATTTTGCCGAATCCGGCCGGCCGAGTGGCGTTGCGGTCCAAGAGCCGCGACAATGCGGGTAGGGAACGAATCACGACAACCCGCAGGGGGATTGCAGATTGGCAAAACCGAACTACGCATTCGCCAAGAGACAGCGCGAACTCGCCAAGAAGCAGAAGAAGGAAGAAAAGCTCAAGCGCAAGGCCGAGCAGACCGAACCGGCGCAGGGCGAGGCGCCCGGGGAGGCCGAGGCCGGCGCGCAGGAGGCCGGGGCAGCAGAGGCCGGGACGGAAGGATCCGGCGAAGACGAGTCGAAGGGCGACTGAAGCCTCGCGTACAGCGGCTCGGTCGCCCAGACTCCTAGACCCTGGCGAGCCGCGCGAGCGCCTGCTGCAGCGTTTCGTCGGCCTTGGCGAAGCAGAAGCGCACCGTGCGGTTCTCGGTCGGCTCTTCGTAGAACGCCGATAGCGGAATCGCCGCCACGCCGATCTCGGCGGTCAGCCACTTCGCGAATTCGGCCTCGCTCAGGTCGGAGATCGCGCTGTAGTCGACCACCTGGAAGTAGGTGCCCTCGCAGGGCAGCAGCCGGAAACGCGTCGCGGCGAGTCCGGCGCGGAACAGGTCTCGCTTGCGCTGGTAGAACGCCGGGAGACCTTGCCACGGCGCCGGGTCGCGCATGTACGCGACCAGCCCGTGCTGCATCGGCGTGTTCACCGAGAACACGTTGAACTGGTGGATCTTGCGGAACTCCGCCATCAGCGGCGCCGGCGCCGCGCAGTAGCCCACCTTCCAGCCGGTGACGTGGAAGGTCTTGCCGAACGACGAGACGACGAAGGCGCGCGCGGCCAGGCGCGGGTAGCGACTCACCGACTGGTGCGGCTCGCCGTCGTACACCATGTGCTCGTAGACCTCGTCGGACACGACGAACAGGTCGTGCTCGACCACGATCGACTCGAGCTCGCGAAGATCGGGTTCGCGCAGGATCGTTCCGCTCGGATTGTGCGGCGAGTTGACCAGGATCGCGCGGGTGCGCGGACCCAGCGCCGCCCGCACCGACGCCCACGGCACGCGGAAGTCGGCGCCCATCGGCACCGTGACCGCCCTGCCGCCGGCGAGCTCGATCGCCGGCAGGTAGCTGTCGTAGGCCGGTTCGATCACGATCGCCTCGTCGCCGGGTCGCACGATCGCCAGCACGGCGGTGAAGATGGCCTGCGTGGCGCCCGCCGTGATCGTGACCTCGTGGTTCCAGTCGTAGCGCGCGCCGCAGGTCGCGGCGATCTTGTCGGCGATCGCGCGGCGCAACTCGGCCGCGCCGGCCATCGGCGCATACTGGTTCAGCCCCGCGCGCATCGCGCCGGTGACCGCATCGGTCAGGCGCGGATCGCAGTCGAAGTCGGGGAAGCCCTGGCCGAGGTTGACCGCGTTCTTCTCGACGGCCAGCTGCGACATCACGGTGAAGATCGTGGTGCCCACCTTCGGCAGCCGGGACTCGATCGGGGGCGGTGCGAAGCTCTTCGCGGCGTCCATGGCGGGCTCGTTCCTCCGGTTCACGATTATAGGTTCGCCCCGGCTGCCGACAGCGCCGCCTGCAGCGGCGCGGCGTCGGGCCGCACGATCGACAGCGCGTGTGCGCGGGCGGCGTGCCGCGCCAGCGCAAGAAGGGCCTTGTCGCGTGTCACGAGCCAGGTCGCATGCTCGGCCACGGCCGGGTCGACGAACTTCTGGTCGTCGCGATCGCGGCACGCCAGGACGCAGGCGGGCGCCCGCGCGCATCGGCGCACCCAGCGATCCCGAGGACGCAGCGGCAGCGGCCCGCGACGGCTCGTCCAGTCCGAAGATCGGGCGTGCGATCACGTCGAGCCATTCGGCCCGGGTTTCGTCGCTGCCCAGTGCGGTGAGCACGCCGCTCTGGACGCCGCGCGCGATCGGCGCGACCGTGGGCTCGGCGAACACCAGCCAGTCGAGCCAGACGTTCGTGTCGAGTACCGCCTTCACGACGGCTGCGAAACGGCCGGCGCCGCGCCTACTGCGCCGGATAGACGTCGACGCGCCGCGCCTCGCGGTCGTCGTCGTCGCCGGTGGTCTCCTGCGGCTTGACCATCACGATGCGCTCGGCGGGCACGCCCGTGGCGAGCAGCGCTTCGCGCGTCGCCATCGCGCGATTGCGCGCGAGCACCGCGTTCGCGGCGGCGTCACCGTGCCGGTCGTGGAAGCCCGAAATGCCGATCCTGGCCGACGCGTCGCCGCGCGCCCACTCCGCGATCGCCGCAAGCTGCGCGGTTGCATCGGGCGCAAGCTCGAACTTCGCGGTCTCGAAGTGCAAGCGCACTTGCGCCGGGTAGCCAGGGCCGGCCGCTGGCGTCGGGGCGACATCGACTTCGGCGACGGCGGTGCTGCCGCCAGTTGCCGCGGCGCCTGCCTGCGGCGTCGCGACCAGCGCGGCCTGTGCCGGGCCGGCCGATTGGCTTCCCATGGCCGACATGACGCCGATCAGGATCGAAGCGGCCACCGCGATCGTGACCGCGATGCCGAGAATCCGGGCGAGCAGCACCTGATGCTCGTTCTGTTGTTCGTCGTCCATGACCGTCCCCGAAGCAAACCGCGAATTATAGCGGGCTGGGCCGGCGCGGGGGCGATCGTAGTGTGAACAGGCCCTCTAGACGACGACCGGCTCCGGCTCCAGTTCGATGCCGAACCGCTGTCTGACCGATTCCCGGATGCGCGCGGCCAGCGCGAGAATCTGCGCGCCGCTCGCATGGCCGTGGTTCACCAGCACCAGCGCGTGCCGGTCGTGCACGCCGGCATCGCCGTCGCGATGGCCCTTCCAGCCGCAACGGTCGATCATCCAGGCTGCCGAGAGCTTGGCGGTGGCGGCCGAGCCGCCGGGGTAGAGCGGCAGGCCCGGATGCGCTTCGGCGAGGCGCTCGGCGCGCACGCGATCGACGACCGGGTTCTTGAAGAAGCTCCCGGCGTTGCCGATTTCGGCCGGGTCGGGCAGCTTGCGGCGGCGAATCGCGCAGACCGCGTCGGCCACCTCGCGCGCACCGGGCGAGGCCACGCCGCGCGCGCGCAGTTCGTCGCGCAGATCGCCGTAGTCGAGCCGCAGCCGGGGCGCGCGCGACAGCCTGAAGCGCACGGCAGTGATCAGCCATTGCGTGTCTGTCTCGCGCTTGAACACGCTGTCGCGGTAACCGAAACCGCAATCGGCGGCGTCGAAGCGGCGCGCCGCGCCGTCGCGCAGCGCCACCGCATCGAGCGAATCGAAGCGCTCGCAGACCTCCACGCCGTAGGCGCCCACGTTCTGCACCGGGGCCGCACCGACGCAGCCCGGAATCAGCGACAGGTTCTCCAGGCCGTTCAGGCCCAGTTCGAGCGTCCAGCCGACGAACGCGTGCCAGTTCTCGCCCGCGGCGGCCTCGACCAGCACTTCGCCCGCACGTTCGTCGAGCAGGCGACGGCCCCCGAGCATGACCCGCAGCACCGTGCCGGGCGGGTCGCGGCTGAACAGCAGGTTGCTGCCGCCTCCGAGCACCAGCGCGGGCGGGTGCTCGCGCAGCAGCGCGAGCGCTGCCGGAACGTCGGCCGCATCACGCAGTTCGACGAGGCGCTCGGCGCGCGCATCGACGCCGAAGCTGTTCAGCGCTCTCAGCGAGACCGCGCGGCGGACGATCGGCGCCATCGGGCGGCGACGCTCAGCTCGGCTGGTAGGCGAGCCGCACGTAGATCGGCGCGAAGGCTTCGGCCTGGGTGATCTCGATCAGCGATTCGCGCGCCAGCTCGAGCAACGCGATGAAGGTGACCACCACGACCGGAATGCCGCGCTCGACGTCGAACAGCTCCTCGAACTCGGCGAAGCGCCGGTCCTGCAGCCTGCGCAGCACGAAGGTCATGTACTCGCGCACCGACAGCTCTTCGCGGCTGATGCGATGGTGCTGCGTGAGCCTCGCGCGGCGCAGGATGTCGGCCCATGCGCTCTGCAGGTCGACCGGATGGACTTCGGGCAGCCGGGTGGTGACTGCCTGGTCGATCCAGGCCTGCGCGCGCAGGAAGTCGCGCCCGAGCTGAGGCAGGGCGTCGAGCTGCTGCGCACCGAACTTGATGCGCTCGTACTCGATCAGCCGGCGCGCGAGCTCGGCGCGCGGATCCTCGACCTCCTCGCCGCTGTCGGCCTTCCTCATCGGCAGCAGCATCCGCGACTTGATGGAGATCAGCAGTGCCGCCATCAGCAGGTACTCGGCCGCGAGCTCGAGGTTGCGGTTGCGGATCTCGTCGATGTAGGCGAGGTATTGCCGCGTCACCTCGGCCATCGGGATGTCGAGGATGTTGAAGTTCTGGCGCCGGATCAGGTAGAGCAGCACGTCGAGCGGTCCCTCGAAGGTCTCGAGGAACACTTCGAGCGCATCGGGAGGGATGTACAGGTCTGCCGGCAGCCGGACCATCGGCTCGCCGTACAGTCGCGCGACCACCTTCAGCTCGAGCTGCTCGGGCTCGGCCTGCTGCGCCGGCTCGTCGGCCGGCGCCGACAGCACCGCGTCGATGTCGGTGTCGGCGGTGGCTGCGCTCAAGTGAAGTCTTTCGGGTAGTAGACGTAGGCCTGCTGAGGAACCTGCGATTCCCGGTAGCGGCGCGCGGCGTCGGCGTTCTGCGGCCGGTCCCAGAGCAGCCCGCGGCCTTCGCGCTGCGAGGCTTCGAGCCGGGCGTTCTTCTGCTTCAGCTCGGCGATGAAGCGGGTAATCTCGGATTCGTACATGGCGTGGTTCTCCAGCGCGCGATTCTAAGGGATCCGGCCGAGCCTCACCGCACCTTCATGCCGGGCCGGGCGCCCTCGTCGACGTCGAGCAGGAACAGCGCCGCGGGCTGCGCCGGATCGTCGGCCGACGCCGACAGCACCATGCCTTCGGAGATGCCGAACTTCATCTTGCGCGGAGCGAGGTTCGCGATCACCACCGTCATCCGGCCGACCAGGCGGTCCGGCTCGTAAGCGGCCTTGATTCCCGAGAATACGGTGCGGGTGCGCCCTTCGCCGAGGTCGAGCGTGAGCCGCAGCAGCTTGTCCGACCCCTCGACCGCCTCGGCGGCGACGATGCGTGCCACGCGCAGGTCGAGCTTCGCGAACTCGTCGATCGAGAGCGGCGCGGGCGCGCCGGGCGGCTGCCCCGAAGGCGCCGCGCCGGCGCCCGCGGCCGAAACCGCGGCGGCGCCGGCGTCGGGCGCGCCGGCGGGCGCCGGCGGCTCGAACAGCGCGTCGAACGACTTCGGGTCGACGCGGGTCATCAGGTGCTCGTAGCGGCCGATCGCGCGCGCCGGCGAGGCGGTACCGGGGCGCACGCCGAGATCGTCCCAGCGCAGGCCGGGCGTGCCGAAAAACGCCTCGACCCGCGCGGCGGTGGCCGGCAGGATCGGCGCGAGCAGGATCGTCATCCGGTGGAACGCGAGCAGGCAGCGCGAGCACACCTCGTGCAGCGCGTCGCGCCGCGCCGGATCCTTCGCGAGCTCCCACGGCTTGTTCGCGTCGAAGTACTGGTTGACTTCGTCGGCGTAGGCCATCACCAGCCGGATCGCGCGGCCGAACTCGCGGCCCTCGTAGGCGGCGGCCACCGCGGCTTCGAGCTCGGCCGCGCGGGCCGCGTGCGGGTCGGAGGCGTCGGCGGCGAGCGCGGCCAGCTTGCCGTCGAAGTGCCGGTTCACGAAGTTCGCGGCGCGGCTCGCGATGTTCACGTACTTGCCGACCAGGTCGCTGTTGACCCGGGCGACGAAGTCGTCGGGATTGAAGTCGACGTCTTCGACGCGTGCGTTGAGCTTGGCCGCGATGTAGTAGCGCAGCCACTCGGGGTTCATGCCGATCTCGAGGTAGCGCAGCGGCGAGATACCGGTGCCGCGGCTCTTGCTCATCTTCTCGCCGCTCACCGTGATGAAGCCGTGCACGTTCACGCGGTCGGGCGTCTTGTGGCCGCCGAACTTCAGCGTGGCCGGCCAGAACAGCACGTGGAAATAGATGATGTCCTTGCCGATGAAGTGCACCTGCTCGGTGGCCGGGTCGGCGAGCAGCGCCGCGAAGTCGATGCCGCGCTTCGCGCAATGCGCCTTCAGCGACGCCAGGTAGCCGATCGGCGCGTCGAGCCAGACGTAGAAGTACTTGCCCGGCGCGTCGGGGATCTCGATGCCGAAGTAGGGCGCGTCGCGCGAGATGTCCCAGTCGGCCAGCGACCCGCCTTCGGCGCCGTCGCCCAGCCATTCCTGCGCCTTCGCGAGCACTTCGGGCTGCAGCCGCGGCTCGCCGTGCCGGTCGGTGCCGGCGGTCCACTCGCGCAGGAACGCCTGGCAGCGCGGGTCGGACAGCCTGAAGAAGTAGTGGTCGGAGGAACGCAGCTCGGGCTGCGCGCCCGACAGAGCCGAGTAGGGGTTCTTCAGTTCGGTGGGTGAATAGACCGATCCGCAGGCTTCGCAGGAATCGCCGTACTGGTCTTTCGCGCCGCAGGCCGGGCACTCGCCCTTGATGTAGCGGTCGGGCAGGAACATGCCCTTCACCGGGTCGAAGAACTGCTCGACGCGGCGCACGTCGATCAGGCCGTGCGCCTTCAGGCCGCGGTAGATCGACTGCGACAGTTCGGTGTTCTCGGGCGAGTCGGTGCTGTGCCAGTGATCGAAGCTGATGTGGAAGCCGTCGAGGTAGGCCTTGCGACCGGCGGCGATGCGCGCGACGAAGTCCTGCGGACTGAGCCCCTCCTTCTCGGCGGCGATCATGATCGGCGCGCCGTGCGCGTCGTCGGCGCCGACGAAATGCACGGTGTGGCCGCGCATGCGCTGGAAGCGCACCCAGATGTCGGCCTGGATGTACTCCATGATGTGGCCGATGTGGAACGGGCCGTTCGCGTACGGCAGCGCGGTCGTCACGAAGAGCGTGCGGGCGGGAGCGGTCATGGCGTGGCGCAGGGGCGAGTCCGCGAAAACCTGTCAGTCTAGCAGGGGGCCTGACGCCGACCGGGGTATGGCGGGAAGGCCGCGGCGGCTTCGATTAGACTCCCGTTTCCCGTGCTTTCCCCAACATCCAGAGTGCAGACATGAGCGTGACCGTCGAGCAGGTGAACGAGGCCCTGAAGGCCATCGTCGATCCCAATACCCAGAAAGACCTGGTGGCGAGCCGGGAGGCCCGCAACGTGCGGGTCGAAGGCGGCGAGGTGGCGGTCGACGTCGAGCTCGGCTATCCGGCGCGCAGCCAGATCGAGCCGATCCGCCGGCAGGTGGTGGCGGCGCTGCGCGCGCTGCCGGGCGTGACCAACGTGTCGGCCAATGTCTACCAGAAGATCGTCGCGCACTCGGTGCAGCGCGGCGTCAAGACGCTGCCCGGCGTCAAGAACATCATCGCGGTCGCCTCGGGCAAGGGCGGCGTGGGCAAGAGCACCACGGCGGTGAACCTCGCACTGGCGCTGGCTGCCGAGGGTGCGAGCGTGGGCATGCTCGACGCCGACATCTACGGTCCGTCGCAGCCGACGATGCTCGGCATCACCGGGCGCCCCGAGTCGCGCGACGGCAAGACGCTCGAGCCGATGGAGGGGCACGGCATCCAGGCCAGTTCCATCGGCTTCATGATCGACCTCGACACGCCGATGGTCTGGCGCGGCCCGATGGTCACGCAGGCGCTCGAGCAGCTGCTGCGCGACACCAACTGGCGCGACCTCGACTACCTGGTGATCGACATGCCCCCGGGCACCGGCGACATCCACCTGACGCTCGCCCAGAAGATCCCGGTGACCGGCGCAGTCATCGTCACCACGCCGCAGGACATCGCGCTGATCGACGCGCGCAAGGGCCTGAAGATGTTCGAGAAGGTCGGCGTGCCGATCCTCGGCATCGTCGAGAACATGGCGATGCACGTCTGCTCGAACTGCGGCCATGCCGAGCACATCTTCGGCCAGGGCGGCGGCGAACGGATGGCGAAGGAATACGACATCGAATACCTCGGCGGACTGCCGCTCGACATCCGCATCCGCGAGCAGGCCGACTCGGGCAAGCCCACGGTGGTCGCCGACCCCGACAGCGAGGTCGCGGCGATCTACCGGCAGATCGCGCGCCGCCTCGCGGTGAAGATCGCCGACAAGGCGCGCGACATGAGCCTGAAGATCCCGTCGATCGTGGTGCAGAACACCTGATCGCGCCCCGGCGGCCGAAAGCCCCTCGGCTGTCCGGACGACGGCCGTCCGGATGACTTGCTTTCCGCGCCGGCGGGCGTAGCATGGTAGGTGTAAACCCCTAGGGCGTGTTCACACTACGATCGTCCCCGCGCCGGGGCCTGCCGGGCCGCCAAACGAGGCGCCGGCGACGCGCGTGGCGGTGCCACGCAAGGAGGCGGCAACGAAGTGTGGCGGCCCGGCAGGCCCCGGCCCGGAGGGTGAGTCCGAAGAAAGCGCGCACTCCGCGTTGCAAATGCTCGCCGTGGCCCCGCCACGGCTGCGCTTTGCGCCTTGATTGCGCGCTTTTTTCGGACTCACGCGGGGACGATCGTAGTGTGAACACGCCCTCGGGGGCCGCCCGTGCGGTCCGGATCGCCCGGCTGAGGGTGTCACGAATGTCTCCGCCTCGCCGAGCGAAGGAAGCCTGAATCCCGACGCTCGGTTTTTTTTGCGCGCGATCCGCGCAGGCTCGCGCCGGATCAGGCAGGCGCGTACCAGATTTCGTCGGACGACAGGTCCAGCGCGGGCAGCGCCGCGGGCGCAATGCGAAACGGCGCTTCGAACGTGCGCTCCGACGCGAACCTGCCTGCCGCGGGCAGCGGCGAACGGAACCGGTGCAGGCGTCGCGCCTCGACTTCGATAACCCAGTATTCGGCTACTCCGTGCGACGCGTACAGGCCCTCTAGTTCGCCACGGCGAGGATCACGTCCGGAGCCTTCACCAGCGCGGCGGCGCGTACTCCGGGGGCCAGCTTCAGTTCCCCGATGCTCGCCTCGGCGACCATCGCCACGATCTGCCCGCCGCTGTCGATGTCGAGCGTCACCTCGGCGTTCACCGCGCCCGGCCTCACCGAGCGGACGACGCCGTGCAGCTGGTTGCGCGTCGACAGTTTCGCGTGTCCGATGTCGGTGGCCAGCACCACGCTGGCGGCCTGGATCAGCGCGACCGCGGGCTGCTGGATTCGCAGCCCGAGCGCATCGACGCTCTCGCGCGTGACGATCGCCACCAGGCGCGTGCCGCCGGGCAGCGCGAGCTCGACTTCGTCGTTGACGGCGCCCGAGCGCATTGCGGTCACCGTCCCGATGAACTGGTTGCGCGCGGTGGACTTCAGCTTCAGCACGTCCAGGACCGAGAATGGCTGCGACAGGTCGAACGCCTGGTCGGTGAGCAGGGTCACGAAGCGCTGGTGCACGGCGTCGATCTGTGCGTATCGATCGAGCAGGCGCATGCCGTGCTCGGTGAGCCGCGTCGAACCACCGCCACGACCGCCTGTGCTGCGCTCGACCAGGTCTTCGCCGGCGACGCGGTTCATCGCGTCGATCGCGTCCCAGGCGGCCTTGTAGCTGATTCCGAAGGCCTTGGCCGCCTGCGTGATCGAGCCCTGCTCGGCCACGGCGCGAAGCAACTCCATGCGGCCGTGACCGCCCAGGCTCTCACCATTCGCGGTGATCCACAGCGAACCCCTGGCCTCGAGCCGTGGTGTCCTGCTACGCCTGGACATGGCACGGTTCCGGCATCGCCGAATCCTCGACCACGCGGCCGCGCCGCAGGTGCACGACTTCGGCGTCCAGCGCGCGCACGTCGTCGAGGTCGTGCGTGATCAGCAGCAGGGGCAGGCCGAGCTGGGCCTGAAGCTCGGCGAGCTCGCTGCGCAGCCGCTTGCGCAATCCCATGTCCAGTGCGGCAAACGGTTCGTCGAGCAGCAGCGCGGATGGCTCGTTCACCAGCGCCCGGGCGAGCGCGGTGCGCTGGCGCTGCCCGCCCGAAAGCTGGTGCGGATGATGGGCTGCGACGCCGTCGAGGTGAAACGCGCCGATCCAGCGCTCGACGGCTTCGTCGGTGCTCGCGCGTGCGGGATTGAGCCAGCCGGTTCGACGGCCGAACGCGATGTTCTGCCGCACGGTGAGGTGGGGGAACAGCGCATAGTCCTGGAACAGGTATCCGAGGCGCCGCTGCTGCGGCGACAACCGCAGCCCGCGGGCGGTATCGTGCAGCACCCGGCCGGCCACGCAGATGCGCGCGGCGTCGGGGCGCACGATGCCGGCGATCGTCTTCAACGTCAGCGTCTTGCCCGCGCCCGACGGGCCGAAGAGTGCCAGGCGCGGGGCGTCGCTCGCGAATCGCACGTCGAGCTCGAAGCTCGTGCCTGCGTGCCGCAGCAGCTTGCGCAGCGCGATGTCCCAGATCACGATGCACACGCCTCAGGCTCGCGCCGGTACGCGCCCGGGCACCAGTCGGCCAGCGCTCAGCAGCACGGCGATGCAGGTGATCGAGGTGACGGCGACCAGGAAGTTCGCGACGTCGTCCTGGCCGGCCTGGACTGCCTCGTAGACGGCGATCGACAGTGTCTGTGTCTTGCCCGCGATGCTGCCGGCCACCATCAGCGTGGCGCCGAACTCGCCGAGCGCGCGCGCGAACGCCAGCAGCAGGCCGGCCAGGATGCCGCGCCAGGCCAGCGGCAGCGAGACGCGGAAGAACACCGCGGCCCCGCCGATGCCCAGCGTGCGCGCCGCGTCCTCCAGTTGCGGATCGACCTGCTCGAACGCCGCCCGGGCCGCCTTGAACACCAGCGGGAACGACACCACCGCCGCTGCGATCACCGCCGCCTGCCAGGTGAAGATCAGCCGGATGCCGAAGTGCCCGAGCAGCCACGCTCCGACCGGGCCGTGGCTGCCGATGAGCACCAGCAGGTAGTAGCCCAGCACAGTGGGGGGCATCACCATCGGCAGCGTGAGCGTCGCATCGAGCAGGTCGCGCCCGGGAAAGCGGCCGTGCGCCATCGCGTAGCCGACGCCGATGCCCAGAACCAGGTTGATCGCCGTGGCCCAGCCCGCTACCTTCAGCGTGAGCAGCAGGGCGATCCGGGCGCCGTCCATCGTGTCGGGCACGGCGATCAGGGTTTGCCGAACCCGTATCGGGCCAGCACTGCCTGCGCCGCGGGGCTCGCGAGGAATTCGACGAAGCGTTGCGCCATGGGCGCGTTCGGCGCTGCCGCGAGCGGTGCGACGGGATAGAGAATCGGCCGCGTGGCAGGCACCGTCAGCGCGCCCCTGACCTTGTCGGGCATCAGCGCGGCATCGGTCGCATAGACGAAGCCGGCGTCGACCTCCGCTCGCGCGACGTAGTCGAGCGCCTGGCGAACGTTGTTCGCGCCGATCATTTTCGGTTCGATCGCGCCCCACAGGTTCGCCGCTTCGAGCACGCTCTTCGTGTAGCGGCCGACCGGCACGCTCGCCGGCAGGCCGATCGCGATGCGCGCATACGCGGGGCCGGCCAGGTCGGTCACCGCACCGGGCACGTTTGCCGCGGTGGCCGGAACGATCACCATGAGCGCGTTGGAGACGAAGTTGCGCCGTTGCGAGGTCTGCACCAGACCCTGCTTCTGTGCCTGATCCATGGTTTCCTGGTCGGCGCTGGCGAAGACGTCGGCCGGCGCGCCCTTGGCGATCTGCTGCAGCAGGCCGCCCGAGGAACCGAAGTTCAATTGCACTCTCGTACCCGGATTCGCCGCTTCGAACAGCGGCCCCAGTTCCCGGAATGCATTGGTCAGGCTGGCGGCGGCCGACACGGTCAGGTCGGCAGCCATCGCGACCACCGGCAGCGCCGATGCGACAAACAGCGCGAGCGCCCGCCGGAACCCGGTTGCCATGGAGAATCGACCTCCGCAGAGTAGGGGTGGAACGGCCTATGGCGATATTAGAGCATATACAGCGATCATCGTGAATAGCCCTTCATTGCTTCTTCCGACGTCTTACTGGCGCGATGGAAGGAAGGTCGATCGCGAAATATATTTTTATATATAACGACGCTGGCTGCTGCCGCTACCGATACCAGGGCAGCGTGCGCCTGAGCGAGACGATCTCGCCGGCACCTTGCGCCGAATAACCCGCCAGTCGGGCGACCTGCTCGCGCCAGTCCTCCGAAGCGAGTAGCGACACCAGCGCCTGCGCGGCCGGCGTGTCGAGCGTCTCGCGCTCGCAGACCAGGAAATAGTCTTCGACCACGAGCGGGACGAAGTCGATGCTCTTGCCGGTTCCCGCCGCCTGGATGCCGAAGCCCACGTCGGCGGCGCCGGAGGCGACCGCGGCCGCAACGGCGAGGTGGTTGGCTTCCTCGTGGTTGAACCCGCTGATCGTCGACGTGTCGATGCCGTGACGCGCGAGCAGTTCCTCGAGCAATGCCCGCGTTCCGGTGCTCGGTGCACGGTTGACGAATCGGAGTCGCGGCAGGTCTTCGATGCCGCGGACCCCGAGCGGGTTGCCCTGCGCCACGAACAGGCCCTGCGTACGGTGCGCGACACGGATGAGTTTTTCGCGCCCGAGCCGCAGCAGCGGCCCGAACGCGCGTTGCACTTTCGAGCCGCGCTGCGCGAGCTCGGGCCGCGACAGTGGCAGGTGGATGCCCGCGAACGCGCAGTGCCCCTGGCGCAGCTGCCTGAGCGCCTCGATGCTGCCCTCGTAGCGCAGGTCGAGCAGCAGCTCGCGCTCGGTCTGGCACAAGCGC
This sequence comes from Burkholderiaceae bacterium, assembly GCA_027493945.1. Taxonomy (GTDB): domain Bacteria; phylum Pseudomonadota; class Gammaproteobacteria; order Burkholderiales; family Burkholderiaceae_E; genus Zeimonas. The sequence continues at coordinate 3,515,472 of JAOSJU010000001.1, forward strand.
TTGAGCAGCGGCAACGACAGGTCGTGGCTCGCCACGCAGTTCGCGATCTGCACCGCGTCGTTGAAGGCGATCGACAGCTCGCGGCCGATCTCGGTGGCGAGGTTCTCGACCTGCGGCGCCAGCCGCGCGCGGATCCGCGTCTCGGCCCACAGCAGCTTCTCGGCAAACTCGGTCAGCCGCGCCGCGCGTCCCTTGTCCCAGTGCACCAGCGCGCGGTCCAGGCGCTTCTCCCGGTCCTTGAGGTAACCCCACAGGTGACGATACGACCAGTCGAGCTTGCGGGCCGCCGCCGCGATCGAACCTTCGTGCCTGATCGCGCCGAGCACGTCGAAGAACGGGTTGCGCAGGTGCCCCCGCCGGATGCCGACAGCGCGTACTGCAGTTCGATGGCAATGATGCCGGATGATTTGTGCATGGCGCTTCGCATCGATTCGGGGGCACTTGTGGTCCATTGTCCCAGATCGCGCGGCCCGGTCGGGGCGGCGTCGGTGCGGCGCTTCGCATGGTTTATGCTCTCCGGCGATGGACAGGCGATTCTCACCCGGCACCGATTCGGCGCGCGGCATCGATGCAGCCGGCTCCCCCGGGAACGGCGAATCCCTGGCCTGGCCGTGGGTGGTCGGCGCGCTGGCGTTTGCGCTCGCGGCCTCGGCACTGTACGCGCTCGGCAGCGGCCGCTTCCACCTTCCCTTGGGCGAGGTGCTGCGAATGCTCGCCGGCTCGCAGGACCTGCCGTCGACCGCCGAGACCGTGCTCTGGCAGATCCGCGGTCCGCGCGTGCTCGCCTCGATCGTCGTCGGCGCGGCGCTCGCGGCATCGGGCGTCGCGCTGCAATCGGTGTTCCGCAATCCGCTCGCCGCGCCCGACCTGCTCGGCGTCTCGGCGGGCGCCGCGCTCGGCGCGGTGCTCGGCATCTTCCTCGGCTGGAGCGTGTTCGCGATCCAGGCCTCGGCGTTCGCCGGGGGCTCGCCGCGGTGGCGCTGGTCTACGCGGTGGGCACCGTGCTGCCGCTGCGCGATCGCACGCTGAGCCTGGTGCTCGCGGGCATCGCGATCGGCAGCATGCTGGGCGCGCTGATTGCGCTGGTGAAGACGCTGGCCGATCCCTACACGCAGCTGCCGGCGATCACGTTCTGGCTGCTGGGCAGCTTCTCGTCGATCACTGCGGTCGATCTCGGGCTGCTCGCGGCGCTGGCGGCGCTCGGCCTGGTGCCGCTCGTGCTGATGCGCTGGCGCGCCGACGCGCTCGCGCTCTCCGACGACGAGGTGCACGCACTGGGGCTGCGGTTGCCGGTGCTGCGGTTGGCACTGGTGTGCGGCGCGACCCTTGCCACCAGCGGCACGGTCGCCGCCGCGGGGATCATCGGGTGGATCGGCCTGGTGGTGCCGCATGCGGCGCGGCTGATGGTGGGCGGCTCGTTTTCGCGCGTGCTTCCGGTGGCGATGCTGCTCGGCGCGCTGCTGATGCTGGTGATCGACACGCTCGGCCGCAGCATCGGCCAGTCGGAGGTGCCCCCGGGCGTGCTCACCGCGCTGGTGGGCGCACCGGTGCTGTTCGCGCTCATGCTCAGGCGCTCCGATGGCTGAATTGCTGCGCGCGCGGGCTCTCGCCTTCGGCTACGACCGACGGGCGCTGACCGCACCGATCGACCTCGTCCTGCACCCGGGGGAGATCGTTGTCGTCCTCGGCCCCAACGGGTCGGGCAAGAGCACGCTGTTTCGCACGTTGCTGGGCACCGTTGCCCCGCTTGCCGGCTCGGTACACTGGGGCGGTCGCGTGCTGGCGGAACTCGCCCCGCGCGAACTCGCTGCGCGGGTGGCGTGGGTGCCGCAGCAGCCGGGCGCCGCATTCGAGTTCAGCGTCGAGCAGTACGTGATGCTGGGCCGGCTCGGTCGGCTCGGGACTGGCGCGGCGCCCGGCCGCATCGATCGCGAAGCCGTCGCGCGCTCGATCGGGCGGCTCGGGCTCGAGCGCTTCCGCAGCCGGCTGCTCTCGAAGATGTCGGGCGGCGAGCGCCAGCTGGCCGCGATCGCGCGCGCACTCGCACAGCAGGCCTCGACGCTGTTGCTCGACGAGCCCGTCGCGAGCCCGGACTTCGGCAACCAGGGCAGGGTGCTCGACACGCTGCGCAGCCTGGCGGACGACGGGCTCGGCATCGCCTATGCGACGCACGACCCGAACCACGCGCTGCGCGCCGGCACCAATGCGCTGGTCTACCTGCCCGGCGGCACGACCGCGTTCGGCCCGGTCGAGGCACTCATCGAGCCCGAGGTGCTCACGCGCGTCTACGGCGCTCGAGTCGAGGTGGCCCGCACCGCCGGCGGGCGGCCGGTCTTCGCGCTCGCGGCCACGGCCTCCCCGCAAGCCGCTGCAACATCGCCGCAGTCCGGCGTGGGCCCGTCGCAGGCAGGCGAGCGCTGATTCGCGGCGAGGATCCGGCCGGGGGTCTTCAGCCGGTGGCGAGGCAGGCTTCCTCGTCCTGGGGCGCCTTCTTCTGCACCGGCTCGACGCCATTCTTCACCGACACGATCTCGGCCAGGATCGCCACCGCGATCTCGGCCGGCGTGCGACTGCCGATGTGCAGCCCGATCGGCCCGTGCAGGCGCGCGATCTCGCCGGCCGACAGCTCGAACAGCGCCAGCCGTTCGCGCCGCTTCTCGGTGTTCCTGCGCGAACCGAGCGCGCCCACGTAGAAGGCCGGCGACTTCAGCGCTTCGATGAGCGCCAGGTCGTCGAGTTTCGGGTCGTGCGTGAGCGCCACCACCGCGGTGTGGGCATCGGGCCTGAAGGCCGCGATCGCATCGTCGGGCATGCCGGGCAGCCAGGTGACCTGCGGCAGCTCCAGCGTGGTGTAGTACTCCTCGCGGGGGTCGCAGACGAAGACCTGGAAGTCGAGCGCCTTCGCCATCTCGCCGAGCACGCGCGACAGTTGCCCGGCGCCGATCATCAGCAAGCGGTAGCGCGGGCCGAATACCGCGCGCGCGGTCTTGCCGTCGAACGAGAACGCCTCGCCGCGCTGCGCGGGCGCGAGCGTGGCCCGGCCGGTTTCGAGGTCGAGCGTGCGCGTGAGGAGCTCCTGGCGCGAGGTGCGCTCGAGCACTTCGTCGATCCACTTCGCGTTGGTCACCGGCTCCTGAAGCAGTCGCAGCGTGCCTCCGCAGGGCAGGCCGAAGCGCGCGGCCTCCTCCTTCGCCACGCCGTAGACGATCAACGAGGGCTTGCCGACCCGCTCGCCGGTCTGCACGCGCTTGATGAGGTCGTCTTCGACGCACCCGCCGGAGACCGAGCCGACCACCAGGCCGTCGTCGCGCAACGCGAGCAGCGCCCCTGCCGGGCGCGGCGCCGAGCCCCAGGTCTCGACCACGGTGACCAGCCACACGCGGCGCCCCTGGGCGAACCAGTCGCGCGCATGCTCGAGGACTTCACGATCGAGACTGTCCATCTGGCCCTCCTCAACGCAACAGGTAAGAGACGAGTGCGGCCGCAAGCAGCGCGACGACGATCCAGACCAGCCAGCGCCGTCTGGCCGCAGCACGCGCGCCTGCAGCGCGTTGGGCCGCAAGGCCCTCGGGCACCGCTGCCGCCGCCTCGGCGACGGCGGGCGCAGGCGCCAGCCGCGCTTCGAACGCGGCGAAGAAGTCCTCGGTGATCTTGGCCGCAGCGCCTTCGATCAGCCGCGAGCCCACCTGCGCCAGTTTACCGCCGACCTGTGCCTTGGCGGCATAGGTCAGGCGCGTACCAGTGGCTTCCGCAGCGAGCCTGACGTCGGCCGAGCCCTTGCCGAAGCCGGCGACGCCGCCCTGGCCGTCGAAGGCGATCGTGTACGAGACCGGCGGCACGACGTTCTCGAGCTTCAGCCGGCCCTTGAAGCGCGCGTTCACCGGGCCGATCCGCATCGCCATCGTCGCGAGGAACTCGTCGTCGGCGACGCGCTCGAGGGTCTCGCAGCCGGCGATACAGGCCTTCAGCGTTTCGGGGTCGTTCAGCGCGGCCCGGTGGCGTCGGGGGTCGCGGCGATCAGGCGTTCGCCCTGCAGGTTCATCGCGGGTGCTCCATCGGTTGGGGGCGCCGGTCCGGGCGCTGCGCCGGCTTGCGCAGCGCGTGCGCGAGGTCGGCGAGGCTGGCGAGGTTGTGCATCGGCAGCATCCGGTCGACGTGCGGCAGCAGTGCGCGCACGCCGGCCGCGCGCGGAGCGAAGCCCTCGTAGCGCAGCAACGGATTGAGCCAGACGAGTTCGTGCGAGAACCGCGCCGGGCGCGCCGCCTCGGCCGACAGCGAACCGTGCTCGTCGCGGTCGAGCCCGTCGGTGACCAGCAGCAGCGCGGCGTTGCCGGTGAGCAGCCGCCGTGCCCAGCGCCGATTGAATTCGGCGAGGTTCGAGGCGATGCGCGTGCCGCCGCGCCAGTCCTGCACCAGCGCGTCGGCGCGCTCGATGGCCACGTCGGGATCGCGATGGCGCAGGCAGCGGGTGATGTCGGTCAGGCGCGTGCCGAACACCAGCGTGTGCACGCGGTGGTGGTGCTGCGTGAGCCCGTACGCGTAGTGCAGGAACGCGCGCGCATACCGGTCCATCGATCCCGAGATGTCGATCATGATCACCAGAGGCGGCGGGCGCAGCCGCGGTGCCGAGCGCGGTAGGTCGATCGTGTCGGGCGAGCGGGCGAGCCGACGTAGCGCGCGGCGCACGTCGATGTGCCCTCGCGCCGAGGCCGCGCGCCGGCGCGTGCGCAGCGGGCGCACCGGCAGCGGCACCGTCTCGGCCGGGCGGCGCGCGATCGCGAACTCGCGCGCCGACATGCTCTCGAAGTCGGCGCGCTGCAGCCGCTCGCGCTCGGAGAAGCTGACCACCGCGTCGATCGTCTGCTTGTCCTCGTCGTTCGGCGGCGCTTCGGGTGGCGGCGTCGTGGCCGGCGGCGACAGCGCTTCCTCGACGCGGCGCGGCCGCTGCGGCGGCTTCACCGCACCCGGCCGGCCGGCGATCTTCGGCAGGAGCAGGTACATCAGCCGCTCGAGCACCTTGGGATCGCGCCAGAACGCGGCGAACGCGGCGTCGAACACTGGCTGCTGCTCATGCCGGCTCAGCATCACCGCGGACAGCGCCGCGTGCACGTCCTCGCGCCGGTCGAGACCGACCAGCTCCACGGCGTTGATCGCCGCGAGAATCCGGTCGGAGCCCACGGGCAGGCCGGCGGCGCGCAACACCCGCGCGAAGTGCACGATGTTGTCGGCGACGCGGCCGCTCACGAATGCGGTTCCAGGATTCCTTCGGCGTGCAGCTCGTCGAGGATCGACTTCGCGGCGCCGCCCTCCATCTGCGCGATGTCGTCCTGGTACTTGAGCAGCACGCCGAGCGTGTCGGAGACCGACTGCGGGTCGAGCGACATGGCGTCGAGCGCGAGCAACGCGTTGGCCCAGTCGATCGTTTCGGCCACCCCGGGCGCCTTGAACAGGTCGAGCCGGCGCGCCCGCTGCACGAATCCGACCACCTGCGCGGCCAGCCGCTCTCCGGCGCCGGGCGCCTTGCGCCGGATGATGTCGAGCTCGCGCGCCGCGTCCGGGTAGTCGACCCACGCGTACAGGCAGCGGCGCTTGAGCGCGTCGTGGATCTCGCGCGTGCGGTTCGAGGTGAGGATCACGATCGGCGGATGCTCGGCGCGGATCGTGCCCAGCTCGGGCACCGACAATTGCGACTCGGCCAGCACTTCGAGCAGAAAGGCCTCGAACGGCTCGTCGGCGCGGTCGAGCTCGTCGATCAGCAGCACCGGCGACTTCGGCTGCGTGAGCGCCTGCAGCAGCGGCCGCTCGATCAGCATCTCCCGCGAATACAGGCCCGCGAGCAGATTGTCGCGGCTGGCTTCGTGGCCGGCCTCGGCGATGCGGATCTCGAGCATCTGCCGCGCGACGTTCCACTCGTAGGCCGCCGACGCGATGTCGAGCCCCTCGTAGCACTGCAGGCGGATCAGCGGCACGTCGAGCGCGCGTGCGAGCACCTTGGCGAGTTCGGTCTTGCCCACGCCGGCTTCGCCTTCGAGCAGCAGCGGCCGCCCGAGGTTTAGCGCGAGGAACACCGCGGTGGCCAGCGAGCGGCTCGCCGGGTAGTTCTCGCGCGCGAGGATTTCGAGGGTCTCGTCGACGTTGGCTGGGCGGGGCATGAGGAAAACTCGGTAGGCGGAACGGACGCGGGAGGATGCGGGGGCCGCGCGCTCGACCGCGCGCGCCCCCGAGGGCCCGACGGCTCGATCAGCCGGCGAGCGCCTTCTCGACGGCGCGCCGCGCCATCACCGTGACCATCGCGGCACGGTATTCGGCCGATCCGTGCAGGTCGCTGTTGCAGCCGGCGGCATCGATGCCGATGCCGTCGAGCGCCTGTGCCCGGAAGTCGCGGGCGAGCGCCTGTTCCATCTGCGGCACCCTGAACGCGTGCGAGCGCGCGCCGGTGACCGCGACGCGCACGCCCGAGCCGCCCTGGCTCACGAAGACGCCCACCAGAGCGAACCGCGACGCGGGCTGCTTGAACTTCACATAGGCCGCCCGCTGCGGCACCGGGAAGCTGACCGACACGACCAGTTCGCCCGGCTGCAGCGCAGTGGTGAACAGGTCCTTGAAGAAGTCGTCGGCGGCGATCGACCGGCGATCGGTCTGGATGGTGGCGCCCAACCCGAGCACGCCGGCCGGATAGTCGGCGGCCGGATCGGAGTTGGCGATGGAGCCGCCGATGGTGCCCATGTTGCGCACCATCTGGTCGCCGATGCCGCCGGCGAGGTCGGCGAGCGCCGGGATCGCGGCGCGCACGTCGGGCGAACGCGCCACTTCGGAGTGGCGCGTCATCGCGCCGATCTTCACCGACGAGCCGTCGCGACTGATGCCGCGCAGCCCGTCGATGCCGCCCGGGTCGACGAGCGTGCTCGCCGACGACAGCCGCAGCTTCATCGACTGCACCAGGCTCTGCCCGCCGCCGAGGTAGCGCGCCTCGCCGCCGGCCGCGCCGACCGCTTTCGCGACGCTGTCCGGACGCTGGTATTCGAATTCGTACATGAGTGGTCTCCTCGATCAGGCGATCTTGTTGGCGATGCGCCAGACGCGCTCCGGCGTGGCGGGCATCGGCACGTCGCGCACCCCGAGCGCATCGGTGAGCGCGTTGATGAAGGCGGCCGGTGAGCCGATTGCGCCGGCCTCGCCGCAGCCCTTCACCCCGAGCGGGTTGTGCGTGCACGCCGTGCCGTTGGTGCCGACGGTGAACTTCGGCAGGTCGTCGGCCCCGGGCATCGTGTAGTCCATGTACGAGCCGGTGAGCAGCTGTCCCGATTCGGGGTCGTAGGCGCAGCCTTCGAGCATCGCCTGGCCGAGGCCCTGCGCGAGCCCGCCGTGCACCTGGCCTTCGACGATCATCGGGTTGACGATGTTGCCGAAGTCGTCGACCGCGACGAACTGGATCACCTGCGTCTTGCCGGTGTCGGGATCGAGCTCGACCTCGCAGACGTAGGAGCCGGCCGGATAGGTGAAGTTGGTCGGGTCGTAGAAGGCGTTCTCGTTCAGGCCCGGCTCGAGCTTGTCGAGCGGATAGTTGTGCGGCACGTAGGCCGACAGCGCGATCTGCGCGAACGGCACCTTCTTGTCGGTGCCGGCCACCTTGAACTCGCCGTTGTCGAACTCGATGTCGGTGTCGGCGGCCTCGAGCAGGTGCGCGGCGATCTTCTTGCTCTTGGCGATCACCTTGTCGACGGCCTTGACGATCGCCGTGCCGCCGACCGCGAGCGAGCGGCTGCCGTAAGTGCCCATGCCGAACGGCACGCGCCCGGTGTCGCCGTGCACGATCTCGACGCTCTCGACCGGAATGCCGAGCTTGCCGGCCACCACCTGCGCGAAAGTGGTCTCGTGGCCCTGTCCGTGGCTGTGCGAGCCGGTGAACACCGTCACCGAGCCGGTCGGGTGCACGCGCACCTCGCCCGCCTCGAACAGGCCCGCGCGCGCGCCCAGCGCGCCGGCGATGTTCGACGGCGCCAGCCCGCAGGCCTCGATGTAGCACGAATAGCCCAGGCCGCGCAGCTTGCCGCGCTTCGCGGCTTCGGCCCTGCGTGCCGCGAAGCCGGCCACGTCGGCCATCGCGACCGCCTTGTCGAGCGTCGCGGCGTAGTCGCCGACGTCGTAGGTGAGGCCCACCGGCGTCGCGTAGGGAAACTGCGTGATGAAGTTGCGCCGGCGGATTTCCGCCGGGTCGATCTTCATCTCGCGCGCGCACTGCTCGACCAGCCGCTCGATCAGGTAGGACGCCTCGGGGCGACCCGCGCCGCGATACGCATCGACCGGCGAGGTGTTCGTGAACACCGCCTTGACTTCGGCGTAGATCGCGGGCGTGCGGTACTGGCCCGCGAGCAGCGTCCCGTAGAGGATCGTCGGCACCGCGGTGGAGAAGGTCGACAGGTAGGCGCCGAGGTTGGCGGTGGTCTGCACGCGCATCGCCAGGAAGCCGCCCTGCGCGTCCATCGCCATCTCGGCGGTGGTCACGTGGTCGCGGCCGTGCGCGTCGGTGAGGAACGACTCGCTGCGCTCGGCGGTCCACTTGATCGGCCGGCCGACGCGCTTGGAGGCCCACACCAGCGCGGTTTCCTCGGCGTACAGGAAGATCTTCGAGCCGAAGCCGCCGCCGACGTCGGGCGCGATCACGCGCACTTTCGACTCGGGCAGGCCGAGCACGAACGCGCTCATCAGCAACCGCTCGACGTGCGGGTTCTGGTTGGCGACGTACAGCGTGTAGCTGTCGTCGTGCCGCGAGTACACCGCGTTGGCCGCGCGCGGCTCCATCGCGTTGGGGATCAGCCGGTTGTTCACCAGGTCGAGCCGCGAGACGTGTGCCGCCTTGGCGAACGCCGCGTCCACCGCCGCCTTGTCGCCGTGTCCCCAGTCGTAGCAGACGTTGCCGGGCGCCTCGTCGTGCACCGCGGCCGGCGCCTTGTCGGCGGTGGCCGTGTCGATCACCGCCGGCAGCGGCTCGTAGTCGACCTCGACCAGTTCGGCGGCATCCTTCGCCTGGGTCAGGCTCTCGGCGACGATCAGCGCCACCTGGTCGCCGACGTGGCGCACCTTGCCCTGCGCCAGCACCGGGTGCGGCGGCTCCTTCATCGGGCTGCCGTCCTTGCTGTGGATCAGCCAGCCGCAGGGCAGGCCGCCCACCTTGGCCTCGGCCAGGTCGGCTCCGGTGAAGATCGCGACCACGCCGGGCGCCTTCAGCGCCTGCGACGCGTCGATCTTGCGGATTCGGGCATGCGCGTGCGGCGAGCGCAGGAACACCCCGTAAGTCTGGCCGGGCATCACCACGTCGTCGGTGTACTGCCCCGCGCCGGTGAGGAAGCGGTGGTCTTCGCGCCGCAGCAAGGATTTGCCGATCGGCGTATTCGACATGTCGGTCATGGCTCGTGTCTCCCCGGTGTCAGCCCTGCGTCGCGACCTGCTCGATCGCGCGCACGATGTTGTGATAGCCGGTGCAGCGGCAGATGTTGCCGTCGAGCCCCTCGCGGATCTGCGCCTCGGTGGGCTTCGGGTTGTCCTGCAGCAGCTGGATCGCCGACATCACCATGCCGGGCGTGCAGAAGCCGCACTGCAGCGCGTGGCACTCGTTGAAGGCCTTCTGCATCGGGTGCAGCTCGCCGTTTGCCGCCGGGCCCTCGATCGTGGTGATCGTGGCACCGTCGGCCTGCACCGCCAGCATCGAACACGCCTTGACCGCGCGCCCGTTCATGTGGATCGTGCACGCCCCGCATTGCGCGGTGTCGCAGCCCACGTGGGTGCCGGTGAGTTGCAGGTTCTCGCGAATGAACTGCACCAGCAGGGTCCGGGCGTCGATCGTCGCCTTCACCTGCTTGCCGTTCACCGTCATCGTCACGGTCCGGTCCATGTGTTGCCTCCTGGTTCGACGTTCTTGTTGCCGCCCGCGGCGGCGCGATGATTCGAGCCGTGATGATGCCACCTTCCGGCCAGGGCCGAAGGCTTGCACGCGTCGACCGAGGGGATGCGCCGCCGCCGCTGGCGCGGTCGCCGGCACCGTGGCCCGGTTGCTGCGCCGCAACAGAACCGGCGGCGGCGCGCCTCGGGCTAGAATGCCGCCTCCCGCGGCGCGTCGTGCGCCGCTTCCGGGCCACACGATGAGCATCAAATCCGACCGCTGGATCCGCCGCATGGCGGCGCAAGGCATGATCGAGCCGTACGAGGCCGGGCAGGTGCGCGAGATCGACGGCAAGCGCATCGTCTCGTACGGCACCTCGAGCTATGGCTACGACCTGCGCTGCGCCGACGAGTTCAAGATCTTCACGAACATCAACTCGACGATCGTCGACCCCAAGAAATTCGACGAGAAGTCGTTCGTCGACTTCAAGGGCCCGGTCTGCATCATCCCGCCGAATTCGTTCGCGCTGGCGCGCACGGTCGAGTATTTCCGCATTCCGCGCAACGTGCTTACGATCTGCCTGGGCAAGTCGACCTACGCGCGCTGCTTCAGCGGTGATACGCGCGTGGCTTTGGTCGACGGCACCTCGCCAACGCTGGAGGAAATGGCGCGACGACATGATCGCGGCGAGCTGTTCTGGGGCTACAGCATCGGACCGAACGGACGTCTGATCGTGTCGTTGCTCGATGCCCCACGTCTGATCGGTCGAGACTCGCTACTTTCCATCGAACTGGACAACGGCGAATCGATCCACGCGACTCCCGACCACGACTTCATGATGCGTGACGGACGCATGGTGCCGGCGAGCCAATTGCGTGTCGGAAATTCGCTGATGCCGCTGTACCGGGACCTGTTCCGCGGCTACGAGATGGTCTATCAGCCCCTGAACGGTCACCTGCTGCCGACGCACCGACTGGCGGACGAGTGGAACGTTCGCAACGGCATCTATGCGCACGTGCCGGGGACGCACCGGCATCACATCGATTTCGACAGGCGCAACAATCGGCCGACCAACCCCGAACGCATGGACGCAGCGGAACACATCCGCATGCACAACGCGGACAATTACGGCGACGAGTTCGACGCGGAGGAACACGGTGAATCGATCCGGAGTGCGTTAGCGCAACGGGCGCTGGACCCGCATTGGGCAGCACGATTCGCCGATGCGCAGCGTGAGCGCGCCCTGTCCTTTTGGCATGACGAGCGCTACGGCGTAATTCGCGAGCGGTTGATCGAGGCGCGGCGCAATCCATCCGACGCGACTCGCGAGGCGCATCGCGACGCAGCGATCAACCGCTATGCCGATCCCGAGGAGCGTGCGCGCTGCGCACAGAGCGCCCGAAACGCCTGGGCTGCCGACGATGGTTCACGCCGCCGTCGCCGGGCGGAGGTGGCGCGAAACATCAATCTGCGCGAGAACATCACGCAGGAAACCGTACGTGCGGCGCTCGATCGAGCCGGTTCGATCCGCGGTGCCGCCCGCCTGTTGGATTGCGATCGATCGGTGTTCCGCCGCTTTCCGGAGACCGTGGCAGGTTTCCGCGGCGCGGCCGCGCCGCGCAATCACAAGATCGTCGGCATTCGGGAACTACCGGGTGAGCATGACGTGTTCTGCCTGACCGCGCCCGGAGGCGGGAAACTTCGCGCTGGAAGCCGGCGTCTTCGTCCACAACTGCGGCATCATCGTCAACGTGACCCCACTCGAGCCCGAGTGGGAGGGGCACGTCACGCTCGAGTTCTCCAATACCACGCCGCTGCCGGCGAAGATCTACGCCGGCGAAGGCTGCGCGCAGGTGATCTTCCTCGAGTCCGACGAGGTCTGCGAAACTTCGTATCGCGACCGCGGCGGCAAGTACCAGGGGCAGACCGGGGTCACGCTGCCGCGCACCTGAGCCGGCGCCCCCGGCGCGCGGCGCCGGCTTGAGCCAGGGCCCGCCGTCCGCCCGGCAGGCCCGCGGTTGCGTGCGCTGCACAAAGCCGCTATATTTTTCCGATGACGTCGCCCTTCGGTCACCGATCCACGCTTCTTGCCGCGACCCTCTCCCGGTCGTGCGGCGGCCTGCACCTGCTCGCGGTGCTCGGTCCGCTACTGCGCCCCGCGCGCTGACACCCCCTTACCCCCACTACCGCCGCAGTCCTTTCTGCCTCCCGCCACGAGCGGGACCGGCACCACCGGAGTATTCACATGGCCGACAAGCTGATCATTTTCGACACCACCTTGCGTGACGGCGAGCAAAGTCCGGGCGCCTCGATGACCCGCGAGGAGAAACTGCGCATCGCCAAGCAGCTCGAGAAGCTGCGGGTCGACGTGATCGAGGCCGGTTTCGCGGCGTCCTCCAACGGCGACTTCGAGGCGGTGCGCGCGATCGCCGACGCGATCAAGGACTCCACCGTCTGTTCGCTCGCCCGCGCCAACGACCGCGACATCTCGCGGGCCGCCGAGGCCCTGAAGGGTGCGAAGTCGATGCGCATCCACACCTTCATGGCGACCTCGGCGCTGCACATGGAGAAGAAGCTGCGCATGACGCCCGAGCAGGTGTACGAGCAGGTGCGGCTTGCCGTTCGCTTCGCGCGCAAGTTCACCGACAACGTCGAGTTCTCGCCCGAAGACGCCAGCCGCTCCGATCCCGACTTCCTGTGCCGCGTGCTCGAAGCCACGATCGCCGAGGGCGCCACCACGATCAACATCCCCGACACGGTCGGCTACGCGGTCCCGGAGATGTTCGGCAACCAGATTCGCGTGCTTCGCGAGCGGATCCCGAACTCGGGCAAGGCGATCTGGTCGGTGCACTGCCACAACGACCTGGGCATGGCGGTGGCCAATTCGCTGGCCGCGGTGAAGATCGGCGGCGCGCGACAGGTCGAATGCACGGTCAACGGGCTGGGCGAGCGCGCGGGCAACACCTCGCTCGAGGAGATCGTGATGGCGGTGAAGACCCGCCGCGACTACTTCGACCTCGAGGTGGGCGTCGACACCACGCAGATCGTGCCGGCTTCCAAGCTCGTCTCCAGCATCACCGGCTTTCCGGTGCAGCCGAACAAGGCGGTCGTGGGCGCCAACGCGTTCGCGCACGCTTCCGGCATTCACCAGGACGGCGTGCTCAAGCAGCGCGACACCTACGAGATCATGCGCGCCGAAGACGTGGGCTGGACCGCCAACAAGATTGTCCTGGGCAAGCTCTCGGGCCGCAACGCGTTCAAGCAGCGACTGCAGGAGCTGGGCATCGAGCTCGAATCCGAGCAGGAGGTCAACGCGGCGTTCCAGCGCTTCAAGGATCTCGCCGACCGCAAGGCCGAGATCTTCGACGAGGACATCCACGCGCTGGTGTCCGACCAGGCGGTGCACCACGAGGCCGACGAGCACTACCAGTTCGTGTCGATGGCGCAGGCGTCCGAAACCGGCGAACGCCCGCATGCGCGGGTGACGATCACCGTCGACGGCAGCGAGCAGACCAGCGAGAGCGAAGGCAACGGGCCGGTCGACGCCACCTTCAAGGCGATCGAGACGAAGGTCGGCAGCGGCTCCGAGCTGATGCTGTACTCGGTCAACGCGATCACCACCGGCACCGAGTCGCAGGGCGAGGTCACGGTGCGGCTGGCGAAGTCCGGCCGGGTCGTCAACGGCGTGGGCGCCGATCCGGACATCGTGGTCGCATCGGCCAAGGCCTACCTGAACGCGCTGAACAAGCTGCATTCGCGGGCCGATCGGGTCAACCCGCAGGCGGGCGTCTGATGCGGCGCCGCGCGCGCCGCCGTCTGGCCGGCGCGATCGGGGCTTCGGCGCTGCTGGCCGCCGTTCCCGCCGGGGCGGCAGCCGCGCAGGCCGGGGCCGCCGGCGCGCGGGCTTCGGGCACGCCGCCTTCCGGCGATCCGATCCGACTGGCCGTCATCGAGGGTTTTTCCGGCGCTTTCGCCAACGCCGGCGACTCGGTCTGGCGCAATCTGGCCTTCGCCATCGACCGGGTGAACGCGCGCGGCGGCGTGCGCGTCGGCGGCACGCCGCGCCCGCTGCAGCTGGTGCGGCTCGACAGCCAGGGCCAGGTGGAAGAGGCGATCGCGATGCTGCGCAAGGCCGCCGACCAGCGCATCCCGTTCGTCCTGCAGGGCAACAGCTCCGCAGTGGCGGCGGCGCTGATCGACGCCGTGTCGGCGCACAACGAGCGCGAGCCGGGCAACCGGCTGCTGTTCCTGAACTACTCGGCGGTCGATCCGTCGCTCACCGACGAGCGCTGCAGCTTCTGGCACTTTCGCTTCGACGCGCATGCCGGAATGCGCATGAGCGCGCTCGCCGACGCGCTGGCGCAGAACCGGCGCGTGCACCGCGCCTACCTGCTGAACCAGGACTACAGCTTCGGCAAGCAGGTGGCAGCCCTCGCGCGGCAGATGATCGCCGCCAGGCGCCCCGATATCGAGATCGTGGGCGACGAGCTGCATCCGCTCGGCCGGATCAAGGATTTCGTGCCCTATGCCGCCAAGATCAAGGCAGCCGGCGCCGACACGGTGGTCACCGGCAACTGGGGCAACGACCTCACTCTCCTGGTGCGCGCAGCGCGCGAGGTGGGGCTGGCGGCCGACTTCTACACCTTCTACGGCAACGGGCTGGGCGCCCCGGCGGCGATCGGCGAGGCGGGGGTGGGCCGCGTGCGCGCGGTCGCCGAGTGGCACCCGAACGCCGGCGTGCCCGCCGCCGAGCAGATCTATCTCGAGTTTCGCCAGCGGCTGCGCGATCCGCGCGACGACTACTTCAACATGCGCCACGTGGTAATGATCGACATGCTGGCGGCGGCGATCGAGGCGGCAGGCACCACCGAGGCCGCGGCCGTGGCGCGCCGGCTCGAGGGACGAACCCACCGCGGGCCGCCGTACGCGGCGACGATGCGGGCCGCGGATCACCAGTTGCTGACGCCGCTGTACGTGTCGGTGATGGAGCGGGCAGGGCCCCGAGGCCGGCCAGGGCGCCCCGAAGTACGACCTCGAAGGCAGCGGGTTCGGTTTTCGCACCGAGCGCTTCGTCGACCTGCAGTCCTCGGCCCGGCCGCATTCCTGCGCGATGCGGCGTCCGGACGGTTGATCGCGATTCGGGCTATAATCTTCCGTTTTCCGCCCCTCTTCGGCGCTTTTCTGGAGCCGGCGTGGCGGAACAGGCACGGCATCGCAACCCGGCGATGCCGCAAGTGGAAGTCTCTTCTCAGGGGAAACTCATGGCTGTCGCCAACATCGACAAGGCGAAGATCGTCGCCGACTACCAGCGCGGCGCGAAGGACACCGGCTCGCCCGAGGTCCAGGTCGCGCTGCTCACCGCTCGCATCGTCGAGCTGACCGAGCACTTCAAGGTCCACGCGAAAGACCACCATTCGCGCCGCGGCCTGCTGAAGATGGTCAGCCGCCGCCGCAAGCTGCTCGACTACCTGAAGGGCACGAGCCCTTCGAGTTACAAGGCGCTGATCGAGCGACTCGGCCTGCGCGGCTGACGAAACGGATCCGAAACCCGCAAGCGAACCTTGCGGGTTTCTTGTTTCGAAAGGAATCAAAGTGTTCGAAATCGCAAAGAAGACGTTCCAGTGGGGGGACAACACCGTCACCATCGAAACCGGCGAGATCGCCCGGCAGGCGTCGGGCTCGGTCGTCGTGAACATGGACGACACCGTGGTGCTGGCCACCGTGGTCGCGGCGCGTAGCGCCAAGCCCGGCCAGGAATTCTTCCCCCTCACCGTCGACTACGTCGAGAAGTTCTACGCTGCCGGGCGCATTCCCGGCGGCTTCTTCAAGCGCGAAGGCCGTCCGACCGAGCGCGAAATCCTGATCTGCCGCCTGATCGACCGGCCGATCCGCCCGCTGTTCCCCGAGGGCTTCTACAACGAGGTCCAGGTCATCGTCCAGGTGATGTCGAGCAACCCGGAAGTCGACAGCGACATTCCGGCCATGATCGGCGCCTCGGCGGCGCTCGCGCTGTCGGGCATCCCGTTCGACGGCCCGATCGGGGCCGCGCGCGTCGGCTACGTCGACGGTCAGTACGTGCTGAACCCGAGCGCCACGCAGATGGACAGCTCGAAGCTCGACCTGGTCGTGGCCGGCACCGACGCGGCCGTGCTGATGGTCGAGTCCGAGGCTCATGAGCTGCCCGAAGACGTGATGCTCGGCGCGGTGGTCTATGGCCATGAGCAGATGCAGACCGCGATCAAGGCGATCGACGAGCTGGTCGAGATGGCCGGCAAGCCCGCCTGGGACTGGACCCCGACGCCGAAGAACGAGGGCCTGATCGCCCGCGTGAACGAACTGGCCGAGGCCGACATGCGCGCCGCCTACGCGCTGCGCAACAAGCAGCAGCGCATGGCGCGCATCGGCGAGATCGAGAAGGCGACGGTCACGAGAATCGTCGAG
The DNA here is from genome assembly GCA_027493945.1 of Burkholderiaceae bacterium. Classification (GTDB taxonomy): domain Bacteria; phylum Pseudomonadota; class Gammaproteobacteria; order Burkholderiales; family Burkholderiaceae_E; genus Zeimonas. The sequence goes on from JAOSJU010000001.1 coordinate 3,531,793, forward strand.
GATGCCGCCACGCACGGGCATCCGCCGCCCGACGCCAACGAGCTGGGCAACATGCTGTTCGACCTGCAGTACCGCATCGTGCGCAGCCAGATTCTCGGGGGCGAGGCCCGCATCGACGGGCGCGACACGCGCACGGTGCGCCCGATCGCGATCCGCACCAGCGTGATGCCGCGCGCGCACGGTTCGGCGCTGTTCACCCGCGGCGAGACGCAGGCGATCGTGGTCGCCACGCTGGGCACCTCGCGCGACGAGCAGATCATCGACGCGATCACCGGCGAGTACCGCGAGCGCTTCATGTTCAACTACAACATGCCGCCGTTCGCCACCGGCGAAACCGGCCGCTTCGGTTCGCCGAAGCGCCGCGAGGTCGGACACGGCAACCTCGCCAAGCGGGCGATCCGGCCGATGCTGCCGGGGGCGGAGGAATTCGCCTACTCGCTGCGCGTGGTCTCCGAGATCACCGAGTCGAACGGCTCGTCGTCGATGGCCTCGGTGTGCGGCGGCTGCCTCGCGCTGATGGACGCCGGCGTGCCGGTGAAGGCGCACGTCGCCGGCGTGGCGATGGGCCTGATCAAGGAAGGCGGCCGCTTCGCGGTGCTCACCGACATCCTGGGCGACGAGGATCACCTCGGCGACATGGACTTCAAGGTGGCGGGCACCACCGCCGGCATCACCGCGCTGCAGATGGACATCAAGATCCGGGGGGATCACGAAGGAAATCATGCAGGTCGCGCTCGCGCAGGCGCGCGAGGGCCGCATGCACATCCTGGGGCTGATGCAGCACGCGATCGGCGGCGCGCGCGAGGAGCTTTCCGACTTCGCGCCGCGCATGTACACGATGAAGATCAACCCCGAGCGGATCCGCGACGTGATCGGCAAGGGCGGCGCGACGATCCGCCAGATCACCGAGACCACCGGCACGCAGGTCGACATCAAGGACGACGGTTCGATCACGATCGCGGCGGTCGACGGCGCAGCTGCCAAGCGCGCGCAGAAGATCATCGAAGACCTCACCGCCGAGGTCGAGATCGGGCGCATCTACGAAGGCACGGTTCTGAAGATCCTCGACTTCGGCGCGATCGTCCAGGTGATGCCGGGCCGCGACGGGCTGCTGCACGTCTCGCAGATCGCCAACGAGCGCGTCAACCAGGTCTCCGACTACGTGAAGGAAGGCCAGGTCGTGCGCGTCAAGGTGATCGAGGCCGACGACAAGGGCCGCCTGCGCCTGTCGATGAAGGCAGTCACCGCCGAGGAAGCCGCCGCGCAGTCGGCGAGCTGATCAGGCGGGCTCCCAGCGCGACGACCGCTCGTCCAGGGTCGCGCGCTTCTCGTCGCGCAGCTTGAGCAGGTGCGCGGTGAGCGAGCGCGTCGCCACCGGATACAGAATCGGGTCGACGTCGTCGTAGGCGAGCTTCACCAGTTCGGCAAGCGTGCCCCCCCCCAGCCGATCGAGCGCCTCGACGACCTTGGCCTCGCGCGCCATGCGGTGCGCGATCAGCCGCGCGATCTCGGTCTTCGCGCGAGCGATCACGTGGCCGTGCGCCGGCAGGATGTACTCGAACGGCTCGGCGGTCAGCCGCTCCAGGGAAGCCACATACGCGCGCATGTCGCCGTCGGGCGGATCGACCACGGTGGTCGACCCGTTCAGGATGTGGTCGCCGGAAAACAGCAGGCCGTCCTCCTCGAGCAGCAGGCACACGTGATGCTCGGCGTGGCCCGGCGTGTGCAGCACGCGCAGCGCCGAGTCGCCCACGCGCAGGCGCGCGCCGTCTTCGAGCGTCTCGTCGGGCCTGAAGGCCCAGGCGGGATTGAAATGCGGCCCGCTCGGGCGGCCCACGATCCGCGCGCCCGTGCGCTGCTGCAGCGGCGCGGCGCCGGGCGCGTGATCGGGGTGCGCATGCGTGCAGACGATCGTCTTCAGTCCGTCGCCCACGAAAGCGGCGATGCGGTCGATGTGCGCGGGGTCGTCGGGGCCCGGGTCGATCACCAGCCAGTCGCCCGGGGCGCCCACCATATAGGTGTTGGTGCCCGGCCCGGTCATCCGGCCCGCGTTTGGCGCAGTGAGCCGATGCACGTGCCGCAGCAGCGGCACCACGCGCTCGGACTGCCAGTCGAGCGAATGTTCGACATAGCTGCCGTCGGGGCTGACCAGTTCCAGTTCGCCGAACGGCAGGTCTTCGTCGCCGAAACGCTCGATGCGCCCGCGCAAGCGCCCGCCGCGCGAGGTGGAGATCTTCACCTGCGGCTGCCCGGTCGTATGGTCGATGATCTCGTCGACGCTGCCGAAGCGCTGCAGCCGACGCAGCGTGCGAGCCGTGGGAAACATCAGCTCGAAGCCGCCTTCCGCATGGCGGGCCGGGCCCTCGGCCGGCGTCACCCAGGTGGGCTCGAACTGTTCGCTCTCGTCGGCAATCGGCTCCTGGTGCTCGGGCATGCGCGCGACGAAGAAGCGCGCGTCGAAGCGTTTCGGCAGGTCGCCGTCGGTGATCCAGCGGCTGAGCCAGTGAAGCTCGTCCAGCGCCGGGGCGCAGCTCATGCGTGGCAATCTGCCCCAGCAGGTCGGCGTCGTGTCGACGATCCAGCCGGCGAGCGAGCGCCGCGAGCGATGCCGCGCCGCCGCGGCCGCGCGCGAGCAGGATGCCGAGTTCCTCGAACGCCTCGCGCACCGCGGCGGTTGCGTACGACAGGAGTTCCTCGTCCTGGTCGCGGCGAGCATGGGCGAGTTCGCGCGCCAGCGGCGAGGTGTCGCGTGGGTCGAGCACCCCGCCGGGAAAGACGTAGGCGCCGGGGCCGAACGCGGCCGTCGCCGAGCGCCGCGTCATCAGCACCTGCGGGCCCTCGTCGGTGTCGCGCAGCAGCAGGATCGTCGCCGCGGGGCGGGGAACTACCGGTTGGTACGAACCGCGTAGCCGTTTCTCGGGTCGCACGTTCGTCAAGGCTGCGTCCTTTCGGCGCGCGTCAGGTGTGGGTGCCATGGCGGCCCGCTCCCGCGGCGAATCGGGCCGCCCCGGCGAAGGCTTCACCCCCCTCGAGCGTGCGCATCCCCAGTTCGAATTCGTTGGCGAGCGCCTCGTCGATCGTCAATCCGGACTGTTCGTAGGCCGAACGCCGGTCGCTGCGCAGGCACGCCTGGGGAAGCGCCGCGAGCTCGTGCGCGAGCGCGACCGCAGCGGCGCGCGAGGCGCCGTGCGCCACGAGCCGGTTGGCCAGGCCCATCCGCAGCGACTCCTCGGCAGTGACCGGCCGGCCCGTGAGAATCAGGTCGAGGGCTTGCGACAGCCCGATCAGCCGCGGCAGGCGCACCGTTCCGCCGTCGATCAGCGGCACGCCGAAGCGACGGCAGAACACCCCGAGCGTGGCCGACTCTTCGACGACCCTCAGGTCGCACCACAGCGCCAGCTCCAGGCCGCCGGCCACCGCGAAGCCCGAGATCGCGGCGATGACCGGCTTCGACAGCAGCATCCGGCTCGGCCCCATTGGTCCGTCGCCGTCGGCCTCCAGACGGTTGCGGCGCGCCCCGTCGGCCAGCGCCTTCAGGTCGGCGCCTGCGCAGAAATGCCCATGCGCGCCATGAAAGACCGCGACACTGCGCGCCGGATCGGCATCGAACTGCGAGAACGCCGATGCGAGCGCCTCGGCGGTAGGGCGGTCGACCGCGTTGCGCGCCTCGGGGCGCGACAGCGTGACGATCGTGACCGGCCCGTCGTGCTCGACGGTGACTGCGTCGCGCTGTTGCCCCGCGGCGGCCGATGGCGTGCCGGGCATTGCGGTTTCGTCTCCTACAGCGGCGTGTCTTGCCCGGCGTGCTTCGACAGCAGCTCCGGGGGCGCGAAGCGCTCGCCGTAGCGCTGCGCGAGCTCCTGCGCGCGCGCGGCGAAAGCGCGTGCGCCGACGTGATTGACGAACTGGATCGTGCCGCCGGTCCAGGCAGGGAAGCCCCAGCCGAAGATCGAGCCGATGTTGGCGTCGCGCGTGGATTCGAGCACGCCTTCCTGCAGGCAGCGAATCGTCTCGATCGCCTGCACGTAGAGCATGCGCTCCTTGATGTCTTCGAAGGGGATCGAACGGCCGCCGCGCTCGAAAACCTTCAGGCCCGGCCACAGCGTCTTCTCGCCATGCTCCGGGTAGTCGTAGAAGCCGCCGCCGTGCGCGCGGCCCATCCGCTTGAACCCATGCGCCATCTTCTCGAGCACGTAGACCGCGGACTCGGGAACGCGGCGGCTCTTCACCTTGTGCGCGTGCCGATGGCCATGTTCGTGACCGTGGTCGTGGCCGCAGGCGTGCTCGTGCGGGTGGTGCTCGTGGCCATGGCCCTGACCGTGCTCGTGCGCATGCTCGTGCTCCTGTCGCTCGCGCTCCAGGTCGGCCAGTTCCTGGTGCAGCACGTCGTCGGCCAGTTTCAACGAGACCTCGTCGAGCACCGCCAGCGGTCCGACCGGCATCCCGATCTGCCATCCGGCGTTTTCCACCACCGCGGCAGGCACGCCTTCTCCGAGCAGCGCCATGCCTTCGTTGACGAAAGTGCCGAACACCCTGCTGGTATAGAAGCCGCGTGCGTCGTTGACGACGATCGGCGTCTTGCCGATCTGCAGCACGAAATCGAACGCCTTCGCCGAGGGTCTCGGCCGACGTGCGCTTGCCCTTGATGATCTCCACCAGTTGCATGCGGTCGACGGGTGAGAAGAAGTGCAGGCCGATGAACTGCCCGGGGCGTTTCGACGCCTCGGCCAACCCGGTGATCGGCAGCGTGGAGGTGTTCGATGCGACGACCGCGCCGGCATCGAGCACCGCCTCGGCCTCGCGCGTCACCTGCGCCTTCAAGTCGCGATTCTCGAACACCGCCTCGATCACCCGGTCGCAGTTCGACAGATCGGCGTTCTCGGCGCTCGGCGTGATCGCCGCGAGCACTTTTTCGGCGTCGGCCGCCGAGGTGCGCCCCTTCTCGACGCGCTTGGCAAGAAGCCGCGCCGAGTACGCCTTTCCCTTTTCGGCCTGCGCGACGTCCACGTCCTTCAGCACGCACGGCACGCTGCGGCTGGCGCATGCCCATGCGATGCCGGCGCCCATCATTCCTGCTCCGAGGATGCCGACGCGCCCGGCGCGCCAGCGCGGCGGGCCGGCCGGGCGGCTCTTGCCGGCCTTCACCTCGTTCAGCTGGAAGAACAGCGTCCCGATCATGTTCTTCGCGACCTGGCCGGTGACGAGCCGGGTCATGTAGCGGGATTCGATGCGCATCGCGGTATCGAAGTCCACCTGCGCGCTCTCGACCGCGGCGGCGAGGATCGCCTCGGGCGCCGGGAAATTGCCGCGCGTCTGCTGGCGAAGGATGGCCGGCGCGATCGGAAGCACGCCTGCGACCGCAGGGCTCGACGGCGTGCCGCCCGGAATCTTGTGTTTGGGATCGTCCCATGGCTGGCGCGCGTCGGGGTGCGCGTCGATCCAGGCGCGCGCGCTCGCGAGCAGTTCCTCGCGATCGCGGGCCAGCCCGTCGACGAGGCCCATCGAGCGCGCCTTGGCGGGCGCGACGCGGCGCCCTTCGCTCAGGAATGGAAGCGCGCTCTGAAGACCGAGCAGCCGCACCGTCTTCACCACGCCGCCGGCGCCCGGCAGCAATCCGAGCGTTACCTCGGGAAAACCGATCTCGATCGAAGGGTCGTCGATGCACAGTCGTGCATGGCACGACAAGGCAATCTCCAGGCCTCCGCCCAGCGCGCTGCCGTTGATCGCGGCGACCACCGGCCGCCCCAGCTTCTCGATGCGGCGCAGGCAGGCCTTCATCGCCTCGAGCTCATGGAAGAACTCCGCGGCGTCCTCGGCGCGCACCGCCATCAGCGCGTTCAGGTCGCCGCCCGCGAAGAACGTCCGCTTGGCTGAAGCGAAGATCACCCCCCGGATCTGCTCCCGCTCGGCCTCGAGCCGATCGACGACTTCCCGCAAGTCGGCCCGGAAGGCCGCATTCATCGTGTTGACCGGCTGGTCGGGGGCATCGAGAAGCAGCGTCACGACGCCGTGGGCGTCCTTCTCGTAGCGGATGCTGGACATGCGGTCTCCGGGCGGCGGGAATGATCGGAAGCGTCCAATCATAAACCGTCGGAGGCGCACGCCCGCCGGCACGGCGAAGAGGTAGCCGGACGGCAGGACGGCGTGGAGGACGCAGGCGTGGCAGCCGACGCGCCCGGCCCGCGATCAGATCGGGATCGTGATCCGGCGGGACACGCTGCGTGGAGCGGCAGCGCTGCCCGTGATGATCTCCGCGGTCTCGCGGTCGTGCACCAGCGTGACCGAGTTGGAGACCGCGAGCAAGCGCTCGCGATCCAGGGGGCGGCAGATGCCGTAGCCCTGCGCGTAGTCCACCTGCAGGTCGATCAGAGACTTGACGATCGCCGCGTTCTCGGCCCATTCGGCCACGCAGCCCATGCCGAGCTCGTGCGCGAGGTCGACCACGGCGCGGGTGATCGCGTAGTTCTCGCGGTTCTCGTTCACGTCGCGGATGAAGTTGCCGTCGATCTTCACCAGGTCGCCGGGAAGCTCCTTGAGGTAGCTGAACGACGTGTAGCCGGCGCCGAAATCGTCCAGCGCAACCATCGCCCCGAACGACTTGATCCGGTCGACGAAGCGGCGCGTGGTCTTCCAGGTCGTACAGGGCCACGCTTTCGGTGATCTCGAAACAGATTTTCCGTGCCGATTCGGAGTGCGCCCGGATCAGCGCGATCGCGTCCTGCAGGAACTTCTCGTCGTTCAGCGATGCGCCGCTCAGGTTCAGGGTGCAGAAGTCGACGTTGTCGCGGTGGCCGGGCTGCGAGTCGAACCATTCGAGCGTGCTGCGCAGCACCCAGCGGTCGATCTGGGTCATCAGGCCGTTGCGCTCCGCAGCCGGAATGAAGCGTGCCGGCGGAAGAACCTTGCCGCTGGCGTCGCGCATCCGGATCAAAGTCTCGTAGCAGAGCGCCGACTCCGGATTGCGCAGCGAGACGATCGGCTGCAGCTGCATGAAGAAGCTCTCGACCGGCAGGCGCTCCTTCATGCCCGCGACGAGCTTGATCTCGTCGAGATATTCGACCAGTGCGGCACTGGTTGCGTCATAGGTGACGACGGTCGCGCCTCCCGATGCCTTCGCCTCGCGGCACGCCCGGTCGCTCGCGGTGAGCGCATCGGCAGGGCGCATGTCCTCGAGGATCCGGATCACGCCGATGCTCGCCGTGACGTTGAAGGCCTTGTCCTGGTACTGGTACGCACGGTCGCTCAGTTCGCTGCGCAGCTTCTCGCACAGGGTGCGGGCGGCCTCGAGCGACAGCCCGTCCATGATGACCACCAGTTCGTCGCCGCCAACGCGCGCCGCCAGGTGCGGCGGCCTGATCACTTCGCGCACGCGGGTCGCCATCTGGCGCAGGATCTGGTCGCCGGCGGCGTGCCCGAACAGGTCGTTCACCAGCTTGAAGCGGTCGAGGTCGACGTAGGCCAGGCACACGGGACGATCCCCCGAGGAGCCGATGGCCTTCAGCAGGTGCAGTTCGAAGCCGCGCCGGTTCAACAGCCCGGTCAACGAATCGTGGTCGACCAGGAACTTGAGCTGGCCTTCAGCGTCCTTGCGCGCGGTGATGTCCTCGATCCACCCTTCGTACCGGTTGGTCTTGCGCACCGCCCGGACGTGGACCCAGCGCCGCTTGCCGTCGGCTCGAACGATCGCGAGCTCGGTATCCATCATCCGGTTGCTGGCCGTCGACTCCTTGACCGCCTTCAGGGCTTCGGAACTGGTGAGTTCGACCCAGCTCGACCCGATCTTCGAATGATTACGCCCGACGTCCTTGAACATCTCGGCGAAAGTCGGGTTGTGCTCGATGATGACTCCGTCGGGCTTCATCGAAAAGATGCCGACGGGCATCGCGTTGTAGTTCTCGCGGAAGCGCTGGAGGGCGCTGACGGCGCTGTGTTGGGCGGAGATGCGGGCTGTTCGTTCGAGTTGAAGCTTCGCGGCGAGAGCGATCCCAACCAGCACCGCAGCGGATATTGCCGCGACCTGACTGTTCATCACTTTGGTGAGCGAGCTTGGATACCCAAGCGTGTTGATGATTTCCCCAAACATGCCGAGCCCTGTCACGAACCGAGGACAGGGCGTACCAGACGGCAACTGGCGACGCATCTCGGCGCAGGATCTTAACTAGGAAGAAGAAGATGGCGATTGTTGTTGCGACACCAAGTGTCCAAATGAAGATGATGCTGGCGTGAGCTGGAATCACGAGGCTGAGGACAGCAGTCAGCAGGTACGTCCCATAGAGACAAGGCAGAACAAACGATGCCCGATCGGCTTGGAGCCGCCGGCCAAACAACTCTTGAAACAAAGCGAGCGTCAGTACCAGATGCAGGAGAAGGGTGAGATTCTTGACGATCGGAACGAGTTCCGCATCGATGGCCCAGCCGATCCACTTGAGGTCCCAGCCGAAATTGAATCCGGCAATTCGCAGACTTGTGACCAGTAGCGCCGCCAAGAGAAAGAATGTCTTGTCGCGATTGAGAAGGGACACAATGGCGCCAAAGACTGCGAGACCTAGCATTCCGCCGAAGAGAAGGCCTCCGAGCCGATCGGACGAGACAAGATGGCTGGCGAAGGTCTGTCCGCTCTGGAGGACGATCTGAGGCTTGACGACTGATTCGCCTCGCAGCCGCCCTACGAGCCGCACATGTCCGTTGGTGGTCTTGAGGCCGTCGAACGCGATTCCGCTGCGTGTTTCCGTGACGCGTATGGGCTTGGCTACGGGGGGGCTCATGGTGCCCGGCAGGGTGTCGAGTTGCCAGAATGCGGCGTTGCTTCCGCGAAGTTGGCGCAGCTCAATGGAGATCTCTGAGACGGATGGGCTTACGTTGACGTCCAGCGACGTCCAGAACATTCCTTCTGGAGTAAGCCCGCGACTGGACTTGACATGCGCAGTTGTCGCGGAGAATTGGGCGATGGCCGTATCGACCGAGGTGTCGGGATTTCGCTCTGGAAGATAGCGCAATGACACCGTGCCACTGAGCTCCTCGGAAATACTTTGAGAAACTAGGAGCCCAGCTGAAATGAACCCGAGAAGAATCGCCGTCGAGGCCGCGAGCATCTTCATCATGTGAAGAGGCCCCGATGTGCCTCTAAGCGCCCGCGAGAAGTACGCCCCTCGGTGGCTCAGAGCTCGCGCAATCGACATCACCTATGTTTCTCCCTTGCTTGGTAGCAAGGATTGGGGTAACCGGCTATCTACTGGGCCGCATGCCGACGAAAGGCGGAATGCGTGGCCTCAATGGGTCGCGTTGCAAAGTTGCAACACGACCACATACCGCGCCAAACCGTCTGGCCCGATGAGCATCGGCCCTCGAGGTCAGATCACAGGGACGTCAAATGTCATTCCTGTCGCACGCCTCGTCGGTCCGCCATTGCGCCGCGTTGCGCGGCTATTCGCCCATGCGCCGCTGACTGAATCGAAGATTCGAATGTCTTCGTGTATCTGGTTGCACATGAAATCGTAGAGCGGGTGGTTCGTCTCGCGCCAACATTGCTCCGCGGTCCGCACGTTGAATCCAAGGAGGCGGGTGGCTATTCCCATAGATGAGGGCAAAGTCACCATTCGTCCGTCGGCGAACACGTCCTCGAACTGGAGATTGACGTAGTCGCGATCGCGGGGTGGGATGCCAGTGACCATGATCCATTCGATCTGTCGGGCCAGACAGTACCGGTAAAGGGCTTTGAACAGCGCCAGCTTCACTTGGGCGCCGGATTTCCCACCGACAACACCCAAACGCGAGACATGTGCAATGCTGTGCCCCTGGAACTTCTGGGGCAACGTCAACTCCCTCTCGAACTCCGTAGGGCTATGGATATTCGTATGAATCCGCAGCGTTCCGACTGGGGCGAGCGTTTCCTTCGATTCCGCGAGAAGAACAATGCTGTCTCTGTCGCCGTCCTCAGATTCGGCGTTGCCCAATACGCGCGCCAAGGACGGAAGGTGCCCGGAATATGCGATGGTCCTGACATTCAGGGCGCGCGTCAGTTGATCATCTGTCCTGACCAACCGGATGGTGAACGGCAGGGGTATGGGTCGCGGGCGGCGATTGTCGGGCTGGATTGAGATCTGACTGAACGACATTGGCGCGTTCTGGGTGTTCGTGGCAAGCGATTTGGGCATCGAATAACCTTGACCATCTGGCCTATAGACAAGCAGCTACCCTCTCTAGTCTGATTCTGCTGGGTGAGGCGACGAGAGTAAAGCTTGGTGTTGTTTCGCCCCTTCGTCTCATGGCCTCAGAGTCGCCCGGCGAACTCCTTCTGAAAGGTTGGGCCACTCGAAGAGCGACTTCTCTCGGCGCCGGGGGCAATATTCATCTACAGGCCTGAGTCTGACCCAGATGAGGATGTCGACAGGAGGAGTGAAGTTGGTGCGGAACAGATTCAAACGCGGCTAAGACGGGTGGGTGAGGAACGATGCGTATCGGGCTTCCAACGAGGTTTGAGGCTGCTGACGTTGAGCGGGCATTTCTGACGCAGTACCGGTCATCGGGATTGCGCTTCGTTCGTCTTGCCCTTCTGCTGGGATCAGTCCTTGCACTCGTTTTCTTTGTCCTCGTTCTGTCGATCAAAGACGACGAGATCCCCACAAATCCACGCCAAGCCCTGAGATTGGTGCTCTTTGTTGGCTCTGGGCGTCATGGCCATGCTGGTTGCATGGCGGCCGGAAAGAGTCCTGCAGAAGTATGAGGTCTTGGTCGGCGCTGCAGTCTTTGCCGCGTCGTTGGCAATCGGCGCCATGAGCCTCTTGCCGGCCGATCTTGAAGAGCCAAGGTCTGGCAGGTGGACTGTCGCCATGAGTCTTGTCTGCTGGCTCACTTACGGTTTCACGCGACTACCGGTCAAGATTGTCGCCGTGGCATGTGCGACGGGGTCTCTGGCGATTTTGACCAGTGCTTCGATCTATGGCGATGAATACGTGCGGGCGCTATTCGTCTACCTGCTCATGGCCAACCTCATCGGCTGGATCATGTCCGTCGAGATCGAACGCCGCGAGCGCGCGCTCTTCTGGAGTTCGAGGCAACTCGCCGAGGCTACCCGGTCGCTTCGAGGAGATGGCGCGCAACGCGGCCGATGCGGATGCCGCCAAGACGCGGGTGCTGGCAGCGGTCAGTCATGATCTGCGCCAGCCGTTGGCGAGCCTCGCGCTCTACGCACAACTGTTGCGTTCACGCCACGAAGTGCTGGAACCTGCGGGGCTGGCGGGGACGGTCGAGCGGCTGGATGCCTGTGTTTCCGCGCTGAGCGGAAACCTCGATCGACTCTCGGAACTCGGGGGCTTGCGCGACCGCACCGCGCCGCTGCCGGTAGCCGCCACCGACCTGCACAGCGTGCTCGAGCGTCTCGACAATGTCTATGCGGCCGAGGCGGCGCGGCGCGGCGTTCGTCTCGTCGTACGCCGCCCGCGCGGCGGTCGGCGGTTCGCGCTGAGCAACGAGAACCGGCTCTGGGACGTCCTGTCGAATCTCACGGGTAACGCGCTGAAATTCGCGTCGGCCGATCGGCCCGCGTGGGTGCTGGTGCGTGTTCGGCGTTCGGGCGCCAGCCTCGTGATCGACGTGCGCGACAACGGAATCGGCATCGCACCGACCGACCAGCGCCGCATCTTCGACGAGTACTTCCAGGTGGCCAATCACGCCCGCAACCGCGAGCACGGGCATGGACTGGGCTTGTCCATCGTTCGCGAGGCGGTTTCGCGCCTGCCCGGGCATTGGCTCCAGTTCGATTCCTGGCTCGGGCGTGGCACGCGGTTCAGGCTGTCGATGCCCGCAAGCGCTGCGCAGGGAGCAGGCGCCGCGGCCCGCGACGAGGCGTCGATAGTCGACGTGCTGCCCGAGCACGGACAGACGGATCTTCCCGCGAAGGTCGACCGCGTCGCGCAGAACGTCTTCGCGCATCCGCCTGCCCGGGCCGCGGGGGCGCGCGCCCTTGTCCCGGCCGCGAGTGACCGGCGCTGCGAGATGCCCGTGGCGCCCTATCTGGCAGCGGCACCGGCCGGCCACAGCGTGGCGGAGCAGGGGGAGCGCGTCGCAGCGCAGGAATCCGGCGGCGCGGCTCCGCCTGTCGAGCCCCTCGCCGGCGCCTACGTGCTGTTCATCGAGGACGACGACTCGATGCGCGATGCGCTCGGCCAGGTGCTGCAGCAGTGGGGCATCCTGGTCGACGCAGTGGCCAGCGGCGAGGAGGCGCTGGCGCTGGCTGCCGAGGCCGAGCGTTCGTTCGACGCGATCATTTCGGACTTCAGGCTCCCCGGCGCGTGGGACGGGCTGCGTCTCATCGACGAGCTACGCCGCCTCGAAGGGCGGCGCACGCCGGCAGTCCTGCTGTCGGGCGAATTCCGCGTCGACACCCTGTGCGACAACGCGCCCGAGGACGTGCACGTGATGGCCAAGCCACCCCAACTCGCCCGACTTCGCGAGCTGCTGGCCGCTTTCGCGCAGAGTGGTGTCCAGGCCTGAGCGGGGCCTTTCGCGCGCCTGCTAGAGGCGCTCGACGACGGTGGCGATTCCCATGCCGCCGCCCACGCACAGCGTGACCAGGCCGCGTCGCAGCTGGCGGCGCTCGAGCTCGTCGATCAGCGTTCCGAGCAGCATCGCGCCGGTGGCGCCCAGCGGATGGCCCATCGCGATCGAGCCGCCGTTGACGTTGATCTTCTCTTCGGGCACGTCGAGCTCGCGCATGAAGCGCATGACGACCGCGGCGAATGCCTCGTTCACTTCGAAGAGGTCGATGTCGTCGATGCCCAGGCCCGCCTTGCGCAGCGCCTTGCGCGTCGCGGGAACCGGGCCGGTGAGCATGATCGTGGGGTCGGTACCGACCAGCGCAGCGGAGACGATGCGCGCGCGCGGCGCAAGGCCGAGGCGCTTGCCCGCCTCCTCGCTGCCGACCAGCACGAGCGCCGCGCCATCGACGATGCCCGAGGAGTTGCCCGCGTGATGCACGTGCTCGATGCGCGCGACTTGCGGATACTTGCGCAGCGCCACGGCGTCGAACCCCATCGCGCCGATCTTCGCGAACGAGGGTGCGAGCTGGCCGAGCTTGTCGAGCGAGGTGTCGGGCCGGATCGTCTCGTCGCGCTTCGAGGATGGCGAGATCGAGGTCGTCGCGCACCGGCACCACCGAACGCTGGAAGTGTCCGCCGCGCTGCGCGGTGGCGGCCTTGCGGTGCGACGCGACGCCGAATTCGTCGACCATGTCGCGCGAGAAGCCGTCGAGCGTGGCGATCAGGTCTGCGCCGATTCCCTGCGGCACGAAGCTGGTGACCAGGTTGGTTTCCGGGTCGAGCGCCCAGGCACCGCCGTCGGAACCCATGGGCACGCGCGACATCGACTCGACGCCACCGGCGACGACCAGGTCTTCCCAGCCCGAACGCACCTTCTGGGCGGCCATGTTGACCGCCTCGAGCCCCGAGGCGCAGAAGCGGTTCACCTGCACGCCCGCGACATCGAGGGCCCATCCGGCGGCAAGCGCCGCGGTCTTCGCGATCACCGCGCCCTGGTCGCCCACCGGAGTCACGCAACCGACCACGACGTCCTCGACCTGGGAGGTATCGAGATCGTGGCGCCGCTGCATCTCGTGCATCAGCGTCGTGAGCAGCCGCACCGGCTTGACCTCGTACAGCGATCCGGACGACTTGCCACGGCCCCGCGGGGTGCGGATCGCGTCGTAGATGAATGCTTCGGCCATGGACGGCTCCCGGTCAGGTTCGCGGTCATTCTATTATGCTGCTCCCACCGACCGCATCGACCGCACCGACCGGAGCAGGACCATGATCGAGCGCACGCTGTTTACCGACGAGCACCGGATGTTTCGCGACGCCGTCCGGCGCTTCATGGAGAACGAAGTCGTCCCGCACCACGAACGCTGGGAAGAGCAGGGCTACGTCGATCGGGAGGTCTGGCAGAAGGCCGGCGCGAACGGCCTGCTGTGCGCGTCCATGCCCGAGGAGTATGGCGGCGCCGGGGCCGACAAGCTGTATTCGATCGTGGTGATGGAGGAGACTGCGCGCGTCAACGCCACCGGGCTGGGCTTCGGCCTGCACTCGGAGATCGTCGCCCCGTACATCCTCCATTACGGGTCGCAGGAGCAGAAGCGGCGCTTCCTGCCGAAGATGGCCACCGGCGAGGCGATCGGCGCGATCGCGATGAGCGAGCCGGCGGCGGGCTCGGATCTTCAGGGCGTGAAGACGACCGCCACCCGGCGCGGCGACGTCTACCTGCTGAACGGCTCCAAGACCTTCATCACCAACGGCTGGCACGCCGACGTGGTGATCGTGGTGGCCAAGACCGAGCCGAAGGCCGGCGCCAAGGGTACGAGCCTGCTGCTGGTCGAGAGCGGCATGAAGGGCTTCGAGAAGGGCAAGCGGCTGAAGAAGGTGGGCATGAAGGCGCAGGACACCTCGGAGCTCTTCTTCGACAACGTCGAGGTGCCGGCGTCGAACCTGCTCGGCAACGAGAACGAAGGCTTCGCCTGTCTGATGCAGGAACTGCCGTGGGAACGCCTGCAGATCGCGATCGGCGCGGTCGAAAACGCGCAGGCGGCGATCGACTGGACCACCGACTACGTGAAGGATCGAAAGGTGTTCGGCACCACGGTGTCGACGTTCCAGAACACGCGCTTCAAGCTGGCCGAACTGCAGACCGAGGTGCAGATCGCGCGGGTCTTCGTCGACAAGTGCATCGAGTTGCTGCTGGTCGGCCGGCTCGATACCGCTACCGCGTCGATGGCGAAGTACTGGTGCTCGGACCTGCAGTGCAAGGTCATCGACGAATGCGTGCAGTTGCACGGCGGCTACGGCTACATGTGGGAATACCCGATCGCGCGCGCGTTCGCCGATGCGAGGGTGCAGCGCATCTACGGCGGCACCAACGAGATCATGAAGGAAGTGATCACGCGGGCGATGGGGCTGGGCGCCCGCTGAAAGGCAGCGGGGCCGCCCCTGGGCGGCCCCGTGCCGGATCGGTGCCGGGCCCGCGCCCGGCGGGGGCCGATCAGTCGGCCTTGAAGTAGTCGGAGACCACCTTCCAGCGGCCGTCCTGGATCTGCGACAAGCGCGACTGGTTGTTGCCCGGGC
The DNA here is from genome assembly GCA_027493945.1 of Burkholderiaceae bacterium. Classification (GTDB taxonomy): domain Bacteria; phylum Pseudomonadota; class Gammaproteobacteria; order Burkholderiales; family Burkholderiaceae_E; genus Zeimonas. The sequence continues at coordinate 3,546,900 of JAOSJU010000001.1, forward strand.
GCTTCTTCGGACCGAAGGTCATCTCCGCACTGCCGAAGATGTCGGTCGGGATGGTCATCGTGTCCATCGCCTTCACGAAGCTGTCGGTGGTCAGGTTCGGGCCGGCCTTTTCCACCGCGCGCACGAAGGTGTCGATCGCGAGGTAGCCGTAGACCGAGAACACGCTCGGATCCTCGTTGAAGCGCGTCTTGTACTTGTTGGCCCAGAAGCGCAGCGGCTGCGACGCGTCGTCGAGGTACGGAACCTGCACCGTCATCGCCGCATAGAGCCCGTCCATCGCCTTGCCACCCAGCTTGTGGATCAACTCGGTGTAGGCCGCGCTCGACCCCGAGGAAGGTGGGATTGAAGCCGGTCTTGCGCGATTCGCCGATCACGCCGATGGTCTCGCGGATGACCGTGCCCAGCACGACGAAGTCGCACCCGGCGGCCTTCATCCGCGCGACCTGCGACGAGAAGTCGGTGGCGCCGCGCTTGTAGGTGGTCTTCTCGGCAAGCTCCATGCCGATGGTCTTCAGGCCGGCCTCGGCGCCGCGCAGCACCTCGAGCCCGAACTCGTCGTCCTGGTAGACCGTGCACACCTTCTTCGCGCCCTTCTGCTTCACGAGCACGGGCGTGGCGTGGCGGACCTGGTCGTAGTAGGTGGCGGCGAAGGCGTACTTCAGCCGGTGGAACGGCTCGTACATCTCGCGCGCCGCGGTGATCGGGAAGAAGTTGATCACGTTCTTCTCGAACTGGACCGGCATCGCCGCCATGTTCGGCGCGGTGCCCAGGTGGCCGACCATCGCGAAGATCTTGTCCTGGTTGACCAGCTTCTGCGCGCCCAGCACGGCCTTGCGCGGATCGTAGCCGTCGTCCTCGATGAGCAGCGAGAGCTTGCGGCCGTTGACGCCGCCCTGCTCGTTGAGTTCCTCGGTGCGCAGGGTCATGCCGTTGCGCAACTGCTTGCCGAAGCCGGCCAGCGGTCCCGACAGGTCGAGCAGCGACCCGACGACGATCTTGTCCTTGGTGACGCCCTGGGTCTGCGCGACTGCGAGCGGCATGCTCAGCGCGAGGGCTATTGCGACGACGATGCGCTTCATCTGCTTTCTCTCCTTGCTATCCACCAGACATGGCTTCGGGCCCTGCGTCCCTCAGCCTCCCTTGTACATCGATTCGATCAGGTCGGCATACTTCTTTTCGACGAACTTGCGTTTGAGCTTCATCGTGGGAGTCAGCTCCTCGTCTTCGGCGGTGAGCTGCGTTTCGATCAGCCGGAACGCCTTGACCTGCTCGACCCGGGCGAACTCGCGGTTGACCCGGTCGAGTTCGGCCTGGATCAGCGCCTGCACTTCGCGGGTGCGCGTGAGGCTCGCGTAGTTCGAGAACGGCACGTCGTGGTCCTGCGCGTACTTCTCGACGTTCTCCTGGTCGATCATCACCAGCGCGGTGAGGTACGGGCGCTTGTCGCCGACGACCACCGCATCGGTAATGTACGGCGAAAACTTCAGCTCGTTCTCGAGCTCGCTCGGCGTGATGTTCTTGCCGCCGGCCGTGATGATGTCCTTCATCCGGTCGATGATGCGGAAGAACCCCTCGTCGTCGACCGTGCCCACGTCGCCGGTGTGCAGCCAGCCGTCGGCGTCGATCGCCTCGGCGGTCTTCTCCGGCTGGTTCAGGTAGCCCATGAAGACGTTGGGGCCGCGTACCAGCAGTTCGCTCGTTGCCGGGTCGAGCCTGACCTCGTTGTAGCCGGCCGCGGGCCCGATCGAGCCCGGCTTGATGCGGGTAGCGGGCGTTCCGGTGGACGCGCCCCCGGATTCGGTCTGGCCCCAGACTTCGAGCATCGGCACGCCCAGCGCCAGGTACCAGCGCACCAGGTCGGGCGAGATCGGGGCCGCCCCGGTGACGAGGTAGCGGGCGCGATGGATGCCGATCATCTTGCGCACGTTGTCGAGCGCCAGCACGCGCGCGATGCGGAAGGCCAGCTTCAGCGTGGCCGGCACCGGCTTGCCTTCCAGCACCCGTTCGGCCACGCGACGACCGATGCCGAGCGCCCAGCGGTACGCGATCTGCTGCAGCCGCGTCGCTTCGGAGATCGCGATCGACACCGCCGAGTAGAACTTCTCCCAGACCCGGGGTACCGCGATGAACACCGTGGGTGCAATCTCGCGCACGTTCTCGGGAACGGTGTCGGGGTTCTCCACGAAATTGAGCCGCGCGCCGGTGTAGAGCGCGAAGTATTCCCCTCCGAGCCGCTCGGCGACGTGGCACAGCGGCAGGAAGCACATCCGCTCGTCGCGGTCGGTTTGCGAGATCACCAGGTTGTAGCCGCGCGCGGTGTAGACCACGTTGGCATGGCTGAGCATCGCGCCCTTGGGGCGGCCGGTGGTGCCCGAGGTGTAGATCAGGATCGCGAGGTCGCCGGGCCGGGCCGTGGCGCAGCGGGCATCGTATTCGCCGGGGTGCGCCGCGTCGTATTCGGCACCCCGGCGGCGCAGCGCCTCCAGGCTCGTCACCATCGGGTCTTCGAAGTGCCGCAGCCCGTCCATGTCGAAGACGACGATGTGGCGCAGCAGCGGCAGCCGGTCGCGCACCTCGAGCACCTTGTCGAGCTGCTCGTCGTCCTCGACGAAGACGACCGTCGTGCGCGAGTCTTCGCACAGGTAGTGCACCTGACTGGCCGCGTCGGTCGGATAGATGCCGTTGGCCACGCCTCCGGCGCACAGCACGCCGAGGTCGGCGAGGACCCATTCGACCACCGTGTTCGAAAGGATCGACGCGCACTCGCCGGTTCGAAAACCGAGCGCGGCCAGCCCCATCGCGGTTTCCCGCACCGCGCGGCCGGTCTCGTTCCAGGACCAGCTGCGCCAGATGCCGAGCTCCTTTTCGCGCATGAACACCGCGTCGCCGCGGCGGTCGACTGCGTTGCGGAAGATCCCGGGGATCGTGTCGCCGGGCACGACGATGCCGGGCTCGGGGCGGATGTGGTCGAGGTTCCAGAGGACGCTCATCGCGCTCACCGCCAGGTCTTCTTGCGCTTCCAGCGGCGTTCGCCGCGCGCGCCGGTGTCGCGAATGCCCAGGTAGAACTCGCGAATGTCCTCCTTCTCGCGCAGCGCTTCGCAGTTGTCCTCCATCACGATGCGCCCGTTCTCGAGCACGTAGCCGTAGTCGGCCGCGTTGAGCGCCATGTTGGCGTTCTGTTCGACCAGCAGCATCGTCGTGCCGCGCTCGCGGTTGATGCGCACCACGATCTCGAAGATCTCCCTGGTGAGCCTGGGCGAGAGCCCGAGGCTCGGCTCGTCGAGCAGGATCAGCCGCGGCGCGGCCATGATCGCCCGGGAGATCGCCAGCATCTGCTGCTGGCCGCCCGAGAGCAGGCCGGCGTCCTGTGCCTCGCGCTCGCGCAGGATCGGAAAGTAGCCGTAGACCGCTTCGAGGTCGCGCTGCACGCCGTCGCGGTCCGCGCGCGTGTAGGCGCCCATCATCAGGTTGTCGCGCACCGACAGCAGCGGGAACACTTCGCGGCCTTCCGGAACGTGCGACAGGCCGCGCCGGACGATCAGCGCCGGATCGCGCGCGGTGATGTTCTCGCCGTGGAACGAGATCGAGCCCTTGCGCGGGTCGATGATGCCGGAGATGGTCTTCAGGATCGTCGTCTTGCCGGCACCGTTGGAGCCCAGCACGGTGGCGATCTCGCCATCGCGCACCTTCAGGCTCACGCCGCGGATCGCCTTGATCGGGCCGTAGGCGCTCTCCACGTTGAGCAGTTCGAGGATCGTCTGGCTCAAGGCGCGGGCCTCCGCAACGAGGTCGCATCGTCGGCGGTGCCGAGGTACGCTTCGATCACGCCGGGGTGCTGCTGCACCTGCGCCGGCGTGCCCATCGCGAGCATCTCGCCCTGGTTCATCGCCAGGACGCGGTCGGACACCTTCGAGACCAGCGACATGTCGTGCTCGACCATCAGCACGGTGATGCCGAGGTCGTCGCGGATGTCCTCGATCCAGAACGCCATGTCGCCGGTCTCCTCGACGTTCAGGCCCGAGGACGGTTCGTCGAGCAGCAGCAGTTTCGGCTCGGTGGCCAGCGCGCGTGCAAGCTCGACCACCTTGCGCACGCCGTAGGGCAGGCCGGCGACCATCGTGTCGCGGTAATGCTGCAGGTCGAGGAAGTCGATCACCTCCTCGACCTTGCGCCGCGTCTCGCGCTCGGCCGCGCGCACGCGGGGCGTGAACACGATCTCGCTCCAGAATCCGCTGCGGCGGTGGATGTGGCGCCCGATCAGCAGGTTCTGCAGCACCGTGGCGTGCTCGAACAGTTCGATGTTCTGGAAGGTGCGCGCAATGCCCAGGCCGGCGATCCGGTGTGGTGCCACCTCGGTCAGCCTTCGGCCCTCGAAGTCGATCGAGCCGGAGGTGGCGGAGTAGAAGCGGCTGATCAGGTTGAACACGGTGGTCTTGCCGGCGCCATTGGGTCCGATCAGCGTGAACACCTCGCCGCGCTGCACGTCGAAGCTGACGTCGCTCACCGCCAGCACGCCTCCGAAGCGCACGGACAGGTTGCGGGCGCTGAGCAGCGGCTCGCTCATCGCAGGCGATCCGATTTCTGGAACGCCTTCTGGCGCCGGAACAGGCCGCGGCGATAGAAGGGGAACAGCTGGAACCAGGTGCGGATCTTCAGCCATCGTCCGTAGAGGCCCATCGGCTCGAACAGCACGAACGCGATCAGCACCACGCCGTAGACCACCGCCTGCAGGCCGGGCGCCTGCCCGATCGCAGACGGAAGGAAATCCTTGCCGAGCGAGATGACCTGCGGCATCGAGATCAGGAACGCGGCACCCAGGAACGCGCCGTGGATCGAGCCGAGGCCGCCGATCACCACCATCAGCAGCAGGTCGATCGACTGGATGATGCCGAACTGGTCGGGCGACAGGAAGCGGATCTGGTGCGCATACAGCGCGCCGCCGATGCCGGCCAGCGCGGCCGAGATCATGAACGACATCGTCTTGTAGCGGGCCAGGTGGATGCCCATGCTCTGCGCGGAGACCTCGGAATCGCGGATCGCGACGAATGCGCGGCCCGTGGGCGAGCGCAACAGGTTCAGCACCGCGAGCGTGCAGGCCACTGCGCAGACGAGGCAGACGTAGTAGAACGACTCCCCCGTGTCGGCCTTCCAGCCGAAGACGTCGACCCCCGGCACCACCTTGCCGGCGTTGCCGCCGGTGACGCTCTCCCAGCGCGCGAGCCCCTCCTCGACGATGAAGCCGAAGGCCAGCGTCGCGATGCCGAGGTAGATGCCCTTGACGCGCAGCGCGGGTAACCCGACCACGGCGCCCACCGCCGCCGACAGCGCCGCGGCCGCGGCGAGCGACAGCGGAAACGGCCAGCCCATCGCAGCGAGCACCGTATGCGTATACGCGCCCACACCGAGGAAGGCCGCGTGGCCCAGCGAGAACAGGCCGGTGTAGCCGGCGAGCACCATCAGCCCCACGCCGACGATGCCGTAGATCAGGATGAAGGTGAGTTGCGCCAGCCAGTATTCGGGCAGGCTCCAGGGCGCCAGCACCAGGGCGAGCGCCAGTGCCGAATACCAGAAGCGGTGGCCGCCGTGCCGGACCAGGTCGATGTCCTGGTCGTAGCGGGTCTTGAAGACGAAGCGCACTGCCTCAGACCTTCTTGCGCAGGTTCTCGCCGAACAGCCCGTTCGGCTTGATCATCAGCATCACGAGCACCACCACGTAGGCGGCCACGTCCTTGAAGCCCTCAGGGAGGAAGAAGCCCGACAGCGACTCGACCGCGCCGATGATCAGGCCGCCGACGATCGCGCCCGGCAGGCTGCCGAAGCCGCCGACCACCGCCGCCGGAAACGCCTTCAGCCCGATGAACCCCATGTTGGCGTGGATGAAGGTGATCGGTGCGAGCAGCAGCCCGGCCACCGCGGCGACCGCGGCCGCCAGGCCCCAGACCAGGCCGTTCAGGCGCTTGACCGGGATGCCCATGTACCAGGCGGCGAGCTGGTTCTGCGAGGCGGCCTGCATGGCGATGCCGACCTTGCTGAAGCGGAACATCAGGTAGAGCAGGGCGCACAGCGCCGCGGTGGCTGCGATCACCACGAGCTGCTCGACTGCGAACACCACGCCGGCGAATTCGAGGGTCTGGTTGCGATAGGGCACCCTCAGCGTGTGCGTGTCGGTGCCGATGTTCGGAATCATCGTGATCGCACCGCGCGCGACGTAGCCGATGCCGATGGTGAGCATCACGATGGAGAACGCGGGTTGGCCGAGGATCGGCCGGATCACGGCGCGCTCCACGACGATGCCGAACGCGCCCATCGCCACAGTCGACGCGAGCACCGCCAGCCAGAACGGGAAGCCGAGCACCGTCATCAGCGCAAGGCCGAGGAAGGCGCCGAGCATCATCAATTCGCCCTGCGCGAAGCTGACGGTTTCGGTGGCCTTGTAGATCAGGACGAAACCGAGCGCGATCAGTCCGTAGATGCAGCCTTGCGCGATGCCGCTGACCAGAACCTGCAGGACCTGCAAAGGCGATGTCTCCAGGAGGGGGCGCGCCTCCGCTGCGCCGCGCCGGCGCCCGGGGCGCTGCTCTTCTCGATGATCGGCACAGATGTTAGTACGAAACCGGTGGCTCTCGGGGCACCGGGGAAACCCTCGATCAGGAGCTGTTCAGCGGCCCTAGCTGAGCACGTAGGAGGCCGATCCGGTCGCGATCAGCAGGCCGGCGTCGTTCTTCAGCGTCATCTGCGTCGAGCCGATTCGCCCGCCCAGGCGGGTGATCCGCGCTCCCGCGTGGAAGTGCTCGCCGATCCCCTGGCGCAGGAAGTCGATGCGCAGGTCGATGGTTCCCATGCGGGCGAAGCGATGCATGACCTGCTCGGCGGGCTCGTCCCGGTGCTTGTCGGCGATCGCGCACATCAGCGCGAAACCGGCAGTGGCGTCGAGCACCGCGGAGGTCACGCCTCCGTGCAGCCGTCCGAAGAGGAAGTGACCGACGAGTTCGGGCCGCATGTCGAAGCGCACCCGCGGTTCGACCGGATCGAACGACTCGATCGTGAATCCGAGGATGCGGTTGAACGCGATCCGCTCCTCGAACACGTCGCGCAGCCCGTCTTCGAAGCGCCGCTGGTCCTCGGGCGGGCGCGGCGGCAGGGGTTGGCCAATCGTCGGCATCATCGTCCCCTGAAGACCGGGGGCGCCGCTGCAGGAATGCTGCGACCCCCTCGGCGAAATCCTCGGTGCGGCCAGCCTCGCTCTGCAGCGTGGCCTCGAGCTCGAGTTGCGCGGGCAGTTCGTGCGCCGGACTCTCGTTCAGGGCCCGCTTGATCAGTGCGATCGCGCGCGGGGGCTGCCCGGCAAGCCGCGCGGCGAGCAGGCGAGCCTGCGGCATCAACTGCTCGTCGTCGAACACTTTCCAGACCAGGCCGAAGCGCTCGGCGGCGGCGGCGTCGATCGGCTCGGCCAGCAGCGCCATCGCTCGCGCTCGCGCGTCGCCCGCATATCGCGGCAGGAACCAGGTGCTGCCGGCGTCGGGCACCGGGCCGATGCGCGCAAAAGCCTGGACGAAGGATGCGGAGCGCGCCGCGAGCACGATGTCGCCGGCCAGCGCGATGCTCATGCCGGCGCCGGCCGCTGGGCCATTGACAGCGCAGATCACGGCCTTCGGCATCGAACGCATCGCGAGGATGACCGGGTGGTAGCGCGTGCGCAGCAGCTCGCCGAGATCGAGCGAGGGGCCGGGCGGCACCGACGCGAGGTCGGCACCCGAGGAGAAGCCGCGCCCGGCGCCGGTGACGAGCACCGCGCGCACCGCCCCGTCGGCGGCCGCGCGCTCGAGGGCTTCGCGCAGCGCGCCGATCAGCGCGTCGTTCAGCGCATTGAGCACGTCCGGGCGATTCAGCGTGATCGTCGCGATCCCATCTGCGGATTCGTACGTCACGGGGGGAGCAGTCATCGGAGCGTCCTTTCCGGTGCGTTCAGAGCATGCGAGCGATTCGGCTTCGTGGCTCATGCGGAGGGCTCCTCGGGCTCGATGCGCACCAGCAGTGCCCCGGGCGCGACCTGCGCGCCCACGCGCGCGCCGAGCTCGGCAACGCGCCCGCCGATCGGGGCGTCGACGCGGTGCTGCATCTTCATCGCCTCGATCGCCAGCAGCGGTTGTCCGGCGCCGACCCGGTCGCCGGCGGCGACCGATACGGCGGCGACCTGGCCGTGCATCGTCGCGCGCACCTCACCGCTGGCGCCGGCCGCGGTGCGCCGCGGAGGCAGCGCCGACGTATCGGCAAAGGCCGCGCAGACGCCGTCGAGGTCGAGCCAGCCGGAGCCCGCTCCAGGGCCGCCGCGCTGCCAGCGCGCGTGCGCGCGCGCGATCCGTCCGTCGATCTCGATGCGGTCGTCGGTGTCGATCGCCACCAGGTGTTCGCGATCGCCGACCGTGATCCGGTAGCCGCCGCTTTCGGGGACGACGCGTGCCTGCCAGTGCGCGTCGCCGCAGGCCAGCGAGGCGAACTGCGTGCGCGGGCCGGTCGACGACCAGTCGGCCAATGCGCCGTGCAGACGCGCGTGCGCGCGAGCCCACAGTGCCGTGGCCACCGCCTGCCAGTGCGAACCGGGCACCGGCGCGGGCCATCGCACCGCTGCCGCATCGACCCAGCTGGTCGATAACCGGGCCTGCGCGAACTCCGGCGCGTCCAGACATTCGAGCAGGAACGGCCGATTGGTCGCCAGCCCCAGGATCGACGTGCGGGAGAGCGCATCGACGAGCCGGCGGCGCGCATCGTCGCGATCGCGGCCGACCGCGATCAGCTTGGCGATCATCGAGTCGTAGTGGCGCGAAACCTCCGCGCGGTCGGCCAGCCCGTGCTCGACGCGAACGCCGGACGAGTCCTCGGGTAGCCGCCACGCGAGAATGGGCCCGGCCTGCGGCCTGAAACCGTCGAACGCGTCCTCGGCGCACAGCCGCGCCTCGATCGCGTGCCCCTGCAGGTGCACCTCCTCCTGGCGCAGCTGCAAGGGCTCGCCGCGCGCGATGCGCAGCTGCAGTTCGACCAGGTCCAGGCCCGTGACTGCCTCGGTCACCGGATGCTCGACCTGCAGCCGCGTGTTGACCTCGAGGAAGTGGAAGCGGCCCTCGGGGTCGAGCAGGAATTCGACCGTGCCGGCGCCGACGTAGCCGGCCGCGAGCGCCAGCTTCACCGCCGCTTCGCCGAGTGCGGCGCGCAATGGCGGCGCGACGCCGGGTGCCGGTGCTTCCTCGATGAGCTTCTGGTGCCGGCGCTGCGTCGAGCAGTCGCGTTCGCCCAGATGGATGCAATGGCCGAAGCGGTCGGCCAGCACCTGCACTTCGACGTGCCGCGCGCGATGGACGAGGCGCTCGAGCAGCAGTTCGCCGCTGCCGAAGGCCGCCGCGGCCTCGCGGCGCGCCGCCTCGCAGGCCGCGTCGAACTCCGACAACTCGTCCACCCGGCGCATGCCGCGGCCGCCGCCGCCGGCCGCTGCCTTGATCATCAGCGGCGCACCGAGCCGCGCCGCCTCGCGCGACAACGCTGACGGCGACTGGTCGTCGCCGTCGTAGCCGGCGAGGCACGGTGCGCCGATGCGCTCGGCGAGGCGTCTGGCGGCGCGCTTGTTGCCCAGCCTTTCAATTGCGTCGGCAGGCGGACCCACGAAGACCAGGCCGGCCTCGCCGCAGGCGCGCGCGAACGCGGGGTTCTCGGAGAGGAACCCATAGCCCGGGTGAACCGCCTGCGCGCCGCTCGCCGTGCAGGCCGCAAGCAGGCGTTCGATCGACAGGTAGCTCTCCTGCGCCGGCGCCGGCCCGATCGCCACCGCGGTGTCGGCCAGCGCGACGTGACGTGCTCCGCGGTCGGCCTCGGAGTAGACGGCCACCGTGCGCAGGCCCATCGCGCCCGCGCTGCGCAGGATGCGACAGGCGATTTCGCCGCGATTGGCGACCAGCAACGTATCGAAGCTCACGCGCTCGCTCATTGGCGCGGCAGGATGCCCATCGTCTTCGCGATGATGCCCAGCATCACCTCGTCGGCGCCTCCGCCGATCGAGGCCGGGCGCGAATCGCGCCAGTAGCGGTTCACGCGCGTGTCTTCGACGTAACCCATGCCGCCCCAGAACTGAACGCACCAGTCGGCCACCTCGCGCGACATCCGCGCGGCCTTGAGCTTGGCCATCGACGCGAGTTGCGTCACGTCGGTGCCGCCGACGTAGAGCTCGACTGCGCGATAGAGCAGCGCGCGTACCGCCTCGACTTCGGCGTTCAGCTCCGCCAGCTTGAAGTAGACGAACTGGTTCGCCAGCAGCGGCTGGCCGAAGGCCTCGCGCTCGCGCAGCCAGGCGATCGTTTCGGCAAGGATCTCGCTGGCGGCCAGCGAATTGGCCGCCGCCCACAGGCGCTCTTCCCGGAACTGCATCATCTGGTAGGCGAAGCCCATGCCTTCCTCGCCGATCCGGTAGCGCTGCGGCACGCGCACGTCGTCGAAGAAGATCTGGGCGGTGTCCGACGAGCGCATCCCGGCCTTGACCAGCTTGCGCGTCACTTCGATCCCCGGCGTGTCCATCGGCACGCAGATCAGCGTCTTGTTGCGGTGCGGCGCGCCCTCCGAGGTATTCGCGAGCAGGCACATCCAGTCGGCCTGCGTGCCGCTGGTGGTCCACATCTTGCCGCCGCGGATCACGTAGTCGCTGCCGTCCTTGCGCGCCACGGTGCGGATGGATGCGACGTCGGAGCCGGCGCCGACTTCGGACACGCCCAGGCAGGCGACCATGTCGCCGGCGATCGACGGCGCGAGGAACTCGCGCTTGAGATCGTCGGAGCCGAAGCGTGCCAGCGCCGGGGTCGCCATGTCGGTCTGCACCCCGATCGCCATCGGCACGCCGCCGCAGCGTGCGTGCCCGAGCGCCTCGGCGATCGCCACCGAGTACGAGTAGTCGAGCCCCGCGCCGCCGTACTCGACCGGCTTGGTCACGCCGAGAAAGCCGAGCCTGCCCATCTTGCGAAACAGTTCGCGCGCCGGGAACGTGCCGGCTGCCTCCCACTCGTCGACGTGCGGGTTGACCTCGGCGTCGAGGAAGCGGCGTAGCGAGTCCTGCAGCTGGACGTGCTGTTCGGTGTAGATCATCGGGTCTGCTCCTGCGCGGATCGGGTCGATGCGGGTTACGGGCGCGCCACCCCGAAACTGAGCGGGCGCAATTCGCGGCGGCTCGCCTCGGCGCAGGTGTCGAGCACGAAGCCGAGCAGCCTGCGCGTGTCGCGCGGGTCGACGATGCCGTCGTCGAGCAGCCGGGCGCTGGTGTGCAGCGCCCCGGACTGGCGATCGAAGGTCTCGACGATGCGCCGCTCGAGCGCATCGAGTTTCGCCTGGTCGACCGGCTCGCCGCGGCGCTGCGCGGTGGCTTCGGTGACCATGCGCATCGTGAGCGCCGCCTGCTCGCCGCCCATCACCGCGGTGCGCGCGTTGGGCCACGAGAACACGAAGCGCGGGCCGAATGCGCGCCCGCACATGCCGTAGTTGCCCGCACCGAACGAGGCGCCGCAGTGGATCGTGATCGACGGCACGCTCGCGTTGGCCACCGCCTGGATCATCTTCGAGCCGTGCTTGATCATGCCGGCCTGCTCGCTGGCGCGCCCGACGATGTAGCCGGTCGTGTTCTGCAGGTAGACGAGTGCCGCCCCGCTCTGGCAGCAGGCCTGGATGAAGTGGGTCGCCTTGTTGCTGCCGGCCGGATCGAGCGGGCCGTTGTTGGTGACGATGCCGATGCGGTGCCCGTACAGCCCGGCGTGGCCGCAGACGGTCTGCGGTCCGTAGTCGGGCTGGAACTCCAGGAAATCGGAGTCGTCGACGATGCGCGCGACGACTTCGCGCATGTCGAACGGCTGCCGGAAGTCGAGCGGCACGACCCCGGCGAGTCCGTCGGGGTCGTAGCGAGGCTCCTCGAAGGCGGCGAGCCGCGGCTGCGGCGCGTCCGCAGGCGAGGGCGGCCCTGCACGATCGCGCTCGCGCAAGAAACCGAGCCGAGCGACCACTTCGCGCGCGATGCGGATCGCGTCCGCATCGTCTTGCGCGAGGTATTCGCCGAGTCCGGAGATCGACGTGTGCATCTCGGCACCGCCCAGTTCTTCGTCGGTGGCGATCTCGCCGGTGGCCGCGCGCAGCAACGGGGGGCCGGCCAGGAATGCGCGTGCGCGCCCGCGCACCATGATCACGTGGTCGGACAGGCCGGGTAGGTAGGCGCCGCCCGCGGTGGACGATCCGTGGACGACCGCGACCACCGGAATGCCGGCGGCCGACAGCCTGGCGAGATTGAAGAACAGCCGGCCCCCTCGATGAAGTCTTCGACGCGGTAGCGCAGCAGGTTCGCGCCGGCCGACTCGATCAGTTGCACGAACGGCAGCCGGTTCTCGAGGGCGATGCTCTGTGCGCGCAGCATCTTCTCGCGGCCCATGCTCTGGATCGCTCCGGCGTCGATGCCCGAGTCGCTCGCGCTCACCACGCAGCGAGCGCCTGCGACGAAGCCGATTCCGCATATGAGTCCGGCGCCGGGGACGCTGCGTTCGGGGTCGGCGTCGTCGAGCAGGTGGCCGGCCATCGTCGACAATTCGAGCCACGGGCTGCCGGGGTCGAGCAGTCGTGCCACGCGTTCGCGCGGCAGCAGCTGGCCGCGGCGTTCGAACAGCGGCGCTGCGCGCGCCGAAGCCTCGCGCGTGCGCGCCTCGAGCGCGCGCAACTGCTCGACCAGCGCGAGCATCGCCGCGCGCTGCGCAGCGAAGCGTTCGTCGTGCGGATCGATCCGCGATTCGAGACGTGGCATGGCGGCGGGCCGGTTCAGCGCTCGTCGAGCATGCGCGGCGAGCCGGCCAGATGAAACCCGTGGAAGGGCGCGGTGGCATCGCTCGCATGGGCTGGCGCGCGCGCCGGCCAGGTGTGGCGTGCGTTCGGGACGCCGCCGTCGATGCGGATGCAGGTGCCGGTGATGAAGGCCGCCGCGTCCGACAGCAGGAATGCGATCGCCGCCGAGACTTCGGATTCGGTGCCGAAGCGCCGCAGCGGCACCACGTCTCGCAGGCGGCGCAGTTGCGCCTTCGTCGCCTCGTCGTAGGTGTCGAGGCCGCTGGAAGCGATCCACCCGGGAGCCACGGCGTTCACCCGCACGCCGCTGGCGGCCCATTCGCAGGCAGCCGACTCGGTGAAGTTCAGCATTCCGGCGCGCGCCGCACCGGAGTGGGCCATGCCGGGCATGCCGTGCCACATGTCGGCGATCATGTTGACGATCGCTCCGCCGTGCGCCTTCATCCACTGTCGATATGCCTCGCGCGCCACGAGGAAGCCGCCCGCCAGGTTGGTGCGCACCACGGCATCCCAGCCTTTGGACGAGATCGATTCGATCGGTGCGGGAAACTGGCCGCCCGCGTTGTTCACCAGCGCGTCGAGCCGCCCGTGGCGGGCGATCACGGCGCCGACCGCCGCGGTGACCGCATCCTCGTCGCGGATGTCTACCGGGTGGCAGCTGGCCAGCCCGCCGGTTGCGGCAATTTCGGCGGCCACCTGTTCGAGCTTGTCGGCCCTGCGGCCGGCCAGCGCAAGCGTGGCGCCGAGGGCCGCCAGTTCGTGCGCGGTGCAGCGACCGATGCCGGATCCGGCGCCGGTCACCAGCACGACGCGACCCGCGAAGAGGCCGGGCCGGAAGACCGATCGGTAGGCGGAAGTGCGCATGGCAGGATGATATTGAACGACGTTCAATAAATTGCCCGCCGCGCCAGCCGTGGTCAAGTTGCGGCGCAGCAATCCGATACCGGCGCACGAACCCGTCGCGGCCGATGCACCGGCGGACCTTTCCACGAGGCATGGTTTCGCCATATATTGAGCGACGTTCAACATCGCGGGCTCCGCGACCATGACGCTACAAGCCCCCGGCGACGCAAGTCGGCAAGGCGCGCCGAGATCCTGGCGGCCGCGCGGCAGGTGTTTCTCGAGCGCGCGTTCGACGCGGCGGCGATCAGCGAGATCGCGGCGCGTGCCGGCTGCGTCGAGGGCACGATCTACACCTATTTTCGCGGCAAGCGCGACCTGTTCGACGCGGTGCTCGCCGAGTTCTACGATCGGCTGATCGCCGACATCGCGCCGCGACTCGCGGCCATTGCGGGCACGCGCGACCGGCTCAGCTACCTGATCGCGCGTCACCTGCAGATCGCGGTGGACGACCCGGCCTTCGCGCGGCTGATCGTGCGCGAGGCGCGCGGCCAGAGCCTGTACTTCGGATCGAAGCTGCACGCGCTCAATCGCCGCTATGCGCGATTCCTGCTGGACACCTTGCGCGACGGAGTGGCGCGTGGCGAACTGCGCGCCGATCTCGACCTCGCGCTCGCGCGCGACCTGGTGTTCGGCGGCCTCGAGCACCACGTCTGGCATGGGCTGGGGCGGCAGCGCAGGATCGATCCGAACCGGTTCGCCGCGACGATGGTCGACCTGTTCCTCGCCGGCTGGGCGGCGCCGCAGGATCGTGACGAACTGAGCGGGCTGGCGCTTCGCGTGAGCCGGCTCGAGCAGCGTCTCGGCGGGTGACGCGGGTGGCGCCCCAGAAGCCGATCCGCTCGGCGCCCCGCCGGGCGGCGCGCGCGGCCGTCAGCGCCGGCGGCCGTGCGCGAGCAGCCGCTCGCGGATCTGCGCGACGCCCTCGTCCACCGGCAGGCTGGCCGCGCAGGGCGCGAGAATGCCGATGACGCGCCGGCGATAGTCGAGGTACACGGGAACGATCGGCACCCCGGCCGCGCGGGCCACGCGATAGAAGCCCGACTTGAACGGCGCACCTTCGCGTCGCGTGCCCTCGGGCGCGACGCCGAACCACAGCGGCAGGCCGCGGCCGAAGCTCGCCTGCAGCGCCTCGACCACCCCGTCCGGGCGCGCGCGATCGACCGGGATGCCTCCCAACCAGGTCAGGAAGCGGCCGAACGGGCCGCGAAACAGCGTGTGCTTGCCGATGAACGAGACGCGCAAGCCGAGCGAGAACACCGCGGCGACCGCATGGACGAAATCCCAGTTCGACGAATGCGGCGCCACCGCCACGACCGCCCGGTCGAGGTCGGGGATCTCGCCCTCGATGCGCCAGCCGCTCAGGCGAAACCAGGCCAGGCCGAGCCGGCGCAGCGCGCCGTAGTCGCGTCGCGGCACGCTGGTGCCGGGCAGCGGCAGCGGCTGCGCTTGCCGCTGCTGCGGTTCGATCCGGGGTGCGCTCGGCGCCTTCATCGCGCCACTATAATCGACCGCATGACCGCCGATCGCGAGGTTGCGCTGTACGTCGACCCGGATGGCAGCGTGCTCCGCAGCGACACGTTGTGGGAATCGTTCGCCAGCGCGTTGCGGCGGCATCCGCTGCGTACCGTCGCGGCGCTCGCCGCGCTGGTCTCGGGCAGGGCAGCACTGAAGCGACGTCTGGCGCAACTGGGCACGCCCGACATCGAGACGCTGCCGCTGCACGAAGGCTTCGTCGCCTGGCTGCGCGAGCAGCGCGCCGCCGGCCGGCGCATCGTGCTCGCGACCGCTGCCGATCGCGCGCTGGCCGCGGCGGTCGCCGCGAGAGGGGGGTGTTCGACCACGTGCTCGCGAGCGACGGCCGCCGCAACCTGAAGGGGCGCCACAAGCTCGCGGCGATCCGCGAGGATGCGGCCGGCGCCGCGTTCGACTATTGCGGCAACGGGCCGGAAGACGTCGCGATCTTCGCCGCGGCGCGGCACGCGGTCGTCGTGGGCGCGTCGCCGCCCGTGGTGCGCGCGGCGCGAAGACGGGCCGACGTGGCGCAGCTGTTCGAGCCCCGGGCCGCGCGCCCGCAGCGGTTGCAGTGGTGGCTGGGGGCGCTGCGCCCGCACCAGTGGCTGAAGAACCTGCTGGTGCTGGTGCCGGTGCTCACCGCGTTTCGCGTCGACGAGGCCATGCTCGAGCGCGACGCGTTTCTCGCGTTCGTGTCGTTCAGCCTCGCGGCCTCGAGCGGCTACCTGCTCAACGACCTTCTCGATCTCGCCGCCGATCGCCGTCATCCGCGCAAGCGCGAGCGCGCGTTCGCCGCCGGGCGGCTGTCGCTGCGCAGCGGCTTCGTCGGCTCGGCGGCGCTATTGCTCGCGTCGCTGGCGATTGCATGGGCGGTGGGCGAACGCTTCGTGGCGACGGTGCTCCTCTATCTCACGATGACGGCGAGCTACTCGGCGTTCGTCAAGCGGGTCGCGCTGCTCGACGTCGCGATGCTGGCCGGCCTGTACACCGTGCGCGTGTTCGCCGGCGGCGCGGCCACCGGCATCGCGGTGTCAGTCTGGCTGCTCGCGTTCTCGGTGTTCCTGTTCTTCAGTCTGGCGCTGCTCAAGCGCTGCGGCGAGCTGGTCGCGCAGCGCGAGCGCGACGAGGAAACCGGCAAGGGGCGCGGCTACGGGGTGAGCGACCTGCCGGTGCTGCAGTCGCTGGGCATCGCCACCTCGTGCGCGGCACTGGTGGTGCTGTCGCTGTACGTGCAGGATCCCGACGTGGCGCGCCGCTACGCGTCGCCGCAGGTGCTGTGGCTGATGCTGTTCGGGCTGCTGGTCTGGCTCGGCCGCCTGTGGCTCGACACCGCGCGCGGCCGCATGCACGACGATCCGCTGGTCTACACGCTGCGCGATCGCGGCAGTCGCTGGACGGTGGGCGTGCTGCTGGTGCTGTTCGGTGTGGCCGCGGCGATCGACCTGCCGGGCTGAGGCCCGGCGCTCATCCCATCGTGCGCGGTTTTTTCATCCAGACGATGGGCTTGGCCACGAGCGGGCGCGGCTCGATTCCGGCCTTCTCGAGCGAGCGGTCCAGTTCGCGGCCTTCGGGCTCCGCCATCGCCGCCTCGATGGCCGCGCGAAGCTCCTGTGCGGCGCCGGCGGCCGGTCCGGTTTCGGAACCCAGCGCGCGCGCGACCAGCGTGTCGAAGATGCGCGCGAAGCTCGCCCGGCCGCGGCGATGCGTGTCGCCATAGCCCTTGAGCACCCGCGGCAGCTCGGCCAGCGCGGCGGCGAAGGCCGGCGAGACCGGAAACAACCGCTCGAGCGCAACGAGCCAGCGCTCGACCGCCTCCTGTTCTTCGTGAAAGCGCAGCGAGCCGCGCCGCATCGGGCGCAGCCGCGCGAGCATCCGCAGCATCAGGTAGCCGTGAATGCGCGTGCTCGGCAGGTGCATGCCGCGGTTGAGCGTGTCGAGATTGCCGCGGCGCGTGGCCCAGTCGCGCAGGCGGGCGCCGATTCCGCGCGGCAGGATCGCGGCCACCTCGTCGACGCCGGGCTTGAGGTACTCGAAGACCTCGAGGATTTCGCCGTCGCGCGCGCGCGCCTCGCTGCGGATTTGCGCAACGCGGCTGCGTCGCGACTTCAGGTCGGCCACCCGGATCACGTCTTCATAGCTCATCCACAGCGCGAGCAGGCGCGCCGCCTCGGACAGCGCGTGGCCGGTGGCCGACTGCGCCGCCGCGTCGCCCGCCGCCGCGGCGATGCGCTGCAGGCGCTCGACGTAGAGCCGGCCGTAGGCGGCATCCTGGTAGTCGAGCAGGCGCACCACGCCGTGCGCGGCGTTCTCGCGCATCGGGGCGGGCAGCGTGGCAAGCAGCGGCGCCCAGACTTCGGGGCTGGTCTTCGGCGCGAGCCCGGCACCGGCGCCGGCCAGCGCCCGGCGCGCCGCACCGGTGGCCACTGCGTCGAAGGCCGTGCCGAAGCCGGCCAGGCTTGCCTGCACGCCCACGCCGCCTTCGCGGATCACCCGCTCACAGGTCTCGCGCGGCCACGGCAGCACGTCGGCACCGGCCAGCGCGCCGAACATCACGGCGCTGATCACCGTGCCGTGCGTGGCGGCGATCGAGGCCATGTCGACGCTCAGGTAGCGCGCCGCCAGCGCGCGCGCCCCGGCGTGAATGCGCTCGTCGTCGAAGCGGCCGTCGCCCATCTGCATCTTTTCCTGCGTCGTGTAGACGCGGTGCGATGCCGACACGAGCGTCGTGCGCTTCGGGTGAACGAAGCCGCGCTCGATCATGCGGCCGGCTTCGGCCAGCTCGCTGCACAGCACCACGTCGACGCCGCCGGGCATCGGGTTGAGCGCGAACACCGGCTGCGCCCCCTCGGGCGCGGGCGCGCGCATCATCTCGATGTAGTAGCTGGTGGAGCCGGTGCGCTGCGCCACGCCCGGCACCGAAGTAGCCTGCACCGGCAGGCCGTGCGCGATGGCGCACTCGACGATCCAGTCGGCGAGCACGCCGCCGCCTTCGCCGCCCAGCGCGGCGATCAGCAGGGTGAAGGGTTTCGTGTCGTTCATCTCAGGCGGGCTGGATCGCATGGATGAAGGCCTGGCGGACGCGGGCCTTGAAGCGATCCCAGCGGTTCGGGTTGCTGGTGATCTCGGCCCGCCAGAACGACGGGCACAGGACGGCTGCGTGCGCCACCTCGCCGCACAGCCCGCAGCCGACGCAGTCGTTGGTGACGTAGGCCACCGGGTCGACCTTCAGCGGGTCGGTCGGCGTCTTGACGGTGAGCGTGGGGCAGCCCGAGAGCCGGATGCACGAATGGTCGCCGGTGCAGGTTTCCTCGTCGACGCCGAAGCGGGTGCGCACCACGCGCTTGCCTTCCTTGAGCATCCTGGCGCGCAGCGGCTTGATGCGACGCTGGCGCTCGAGCTGGCATTCGCCGTCGGCGATGACCACCTTCAGGCCCTCGAACGGCGTGGTGAGCGCCTCCTCCAGCGTCTTGCGCACCTCGGCGACCTTGTAGTTGTCGACGGTGCGCAGCCATTTCACGCCCAGGCCCTTCAGCGTGTTCTCGATCGTCACCTCGGTGGACGTGGCGCTGGTGCCTTCGGCGACCCGGCGCGACTCGGAGGTCGGCGTGGAGATCGTCTCCTGCGTGCCGGTGGCCGACGTGTAGCCGTTCTTCATGATGACCAGCACGCCGTCGCCCTTGTTCAGCAGCGCCGAGGAGACGCCCGAGAGCAGGCCGTTGTGCCAGAACCCGCCGTCGCCCATGATCGCGATCGGCCGCTTCGCCGAGAAGTTGCGCACGCCGGCACTGCTGGCCAGGCTCATCCCGTAGCCGAGGATCGAGTTGCCGAACGAGAACGGCGCGAAGGTGGCGAACGTGTGGCAGCCGATGTCGGCCGACACGTGAAGCTTGCCGATGTCCTGTTCGACGAGCTTGAGCGCGGCGAACACCGGCCGCTCGGGACAGCCGGTACAGAAGTTGGGCGGGCGCGCCGGCACCGGGCCGCTGAACGCCTCGGTCGCCTGCGTCTTCAGGTCGGCGATGTCGGCGAGCAGCCCTTCGGCAGCGGCGAGCGGCAGGTCGGGCGCGTGCGCCGCGAGGTAGCGCGCCAGGCCCGAGAGGATCAGTTCGGCGGTGTACTCGCCGCTCATCGCGAGCAGGTCCTTGCCGTGCAGCTTCGTCTGCAGGTCGGCGCGGCGCAGGATGGTATTGATCTCCTGTTCGATGAAGTCGGGCTGGCCTTCCTCGACCATGAGCACCGCGCGCTTGCCCGCGCAGAAGGCGCCGATCTGTTCGGGCACCAGCGGGTAGGGACCACGTTCAGGTTCAGGATCGGGATGCGCGAGCGTCCGTAGGCGTCGGCCAGGTCGAGCGCCTGAAGCGCCCGGATCAGGTTGTTGTAGAGACCGCCCTGCACGATGATGCCGAGCTCGCCGCGATCGCCGTCGAAGATCTCGTTCAGCCCGGCCTCGACGATGTAGCGGCGCGCCGCCGGCATCCGCACTTCGTACTTCAGCTTCTCGTGCTGGAAGGTGACCGGCGGATGCGACAGCCGCCCGTAGTCGAACGCGGCCGGCTCCATCTGCAGCTCGCGCGTGGAGATCTTCGGCTTGACGTTGTCGCGCGTCGCGAAGCTGCCGCGCACGTGGCAGGCGCGGATGCGCAGTTCGAGGATGACCGGCGTGTTCGACGCCTCGGAGAGCTCGAAGCCGTGCTCGACCATGCGCACGATCGTGGGCAGGTTGGGCCGCGGGTCGAGCAGCCACAGGCCCGACTTCATCGCGAACGCGTGCGTGCGCTCCTGGATGACGCTGGCGCCCTCGCCGTAGTCTTCGCCGACCACGATCAGCGCGCCGCCCATCACGCCGGGCGAGGCGAGGTTCGACAGCGCGTCGGAGGCCACGTTGGTGCCGACCACCGACTTCCAGGTGACCGCGCCGCGCGCCGGATACATGATCGAGGCGCCGAGCATCGCGGCCGCCGAGGCCTCGTTCGTACAGGCCTCGACGTGCACGCCGAGTTCGTCCATGTAGTCGCGCGCCTGCACCATCACGTCGAGCAGGTGCGAGACCGGCGCGCCCTGGTAGCCGCCGACGTAGCTCACTCCCGACTGCAGCAGCGCCTTGGTCACCGCGAGGATGCCTTCGCCGTGGAAGGTCTCGCCGGCGCCCAGCGATAGCGAGCGGATTTCCGCACTGAAGGAACGTTCCACCGTTCGGGCTCCGGGAAAGCGGGGCGGGCCGGCGAAGCCGCTGCCGGCTGCGCGCCGCATTGATTTTGTCCGAAGTTAAACGTAGGCTCTTCATTCGTCAAATGGATTCTGCGAATTGTCTAAATCGGTTTGATCAATGTTGACCCAGTTCCACCGGCTCGACCTGAACCTGCTGCGCGTGCTGGTCGCGATCGACCGCTGCCGCTCGGTCACCGCGGCCGGGCGCCGGCTCGCGCTGAGCCAGCCGGCCACCAGCAATGCGCTGGCCCGGCTGCGCGAAGCGTTCGGCGATCCCCTGTTCGTCCGCGCGGGCGGCGGGCTGATGCCCACGCCGCTGGCCGAGCGCATCGTGCCGATCGCCGCGCAGCACCTCGAGTCGCTCGAGGCCGCGCTGACCGAGCCGGAGGCCTTCGATCCGCTGCGCAGCGTCACCGAGTGGCGCCTGTCGCTGTCGGACCTCGGCGAGATGGTCTTCCTGCCGCCGATCGCCGACGCGGTGCTGCGCGAGGCGCCGCGCACGCGGCTCATGAACGTGGGGGTGCCGGCCGAGCGCGTCGCCGATGCGCTCGGCCGGCGCGAGATCGACCTCGCGATCGGCATCATGGATCCGAAGCAGCGCGGCATCCGCTCGACGCTGCTGTTTCGCGAGCGCTACCGGCGCTCAGCCGCCGCGACTGTCCGGGCAGCTGGCGCACCCGCGCCGGCTTCACCGATGCGCCGCTCGTGGTGGCCGCACCCACCGCCACCTACCACCAGGGTATCGCCGAGAGTCTCGAGCGCTACCGGTTGGGGCACCGCATCGTGGTGCGCGCGCGCCACTTCGCGGCGATTCCGGACCTGGTCGCCGGCGGGCAGTTGCTGGCCATCGTGCCGGAGATGTTCGCGCAGATCGCCTGCGCGCGGCTGAAGCTGGCGATGTGGCCCGTGCCGCTCGCGATGCCCCTGTACGAGGTGGGCATGGTGTGGCATGCGGCGACGGATGGTGACTCGGCGCAGGTCTGGCTGAGGGAGCGCGTGCTGCGGCTGTTTCGCCGGGGCTCCACCGCGAAGCCGGCGGCCACCCGGTAGACGGAGCCGGTCCCCGCCCGGTAGGCTGAGGTCTTCCACGGACGCGGAGGTCTCATGGCAGCCCAGGGCAAGCTGATCCTCGACTACGTCCTCGAGCATGCGGAGACGTCTGCCGCACGCGTCTACCTCACCCAGCCGGTCGGCAACAGCCAGGTCGTCGACTACACCTGGGCGCAGGTCGTCGACCAGTCGCGCCGCATGGCCGCGCACCTGCAAAGCCGTGGCTTCGAGCCCGGCGCGCGCATCGCGATGCTGTCGAAGAACTGCGCGCACTTCATCATGACCGAGCTGGCGATCTGGATGGCCGGCTACACCACGGTGGCGATCTTCCCCACCGAAACCGCCGAGACGGTGCGCTACGTGCTCGAGCACAGCGGCTCGAGCCTGCTGTTCGTCGGCAAGCTCGACACCTGGCCGCAGCAGCAGCCCGGCGTGCCGCAGGGGCTGCCCTGCATCGCTTTTCCGCTGGCGCCGCAAAGCGCGTTCGACACCGGGATGCGATCGTCGGGCGCACGGCGCCGATCGCGGGTCGCCCCGGGCGCCGCCCCGACGACGTCGCGATGATCCTGTACACCTCGGGCTCCACCGGCACGCCCAAGGGCGTGATGACCAGCTTCGACGGATTCACCCGCGCCGGCGAGGGCATCTCGCGCGACACGCGTTCGCGGGTGGGCGAGGGCGCCGACAACCGCATGCTGTCGTACCTGCCGCTGGCGCACAGCTTCGAGCGTTCGTGGGTGGAAGCGTTGTCGCTGGTGGATGGCGGCACGCACCTGTTCTTCGCCGAGTCGCTCGACACCTTCCTCGACGACCTGCGGCGCGCCCGCCCGACGCTGTTCATCTCGGTGCCGCGGCTGTGGCTGAAGTTCCAGCAGGGCGTGTTCGCGAAGATGCCGCCGGCGAAGCTCGACCGGCTGCTGTCGATTCCCGTCGTCGGCCGGCTGGTCGCGCGCAAGGTGCGCAACGGCCTGGGGCTCGACAAGGTGGTCGTGGCCGGCAGCGGCTCGGCGCCGATCCCGCCCGACCTCATCCGCTGGTATCGCCGCATCGGCCTGCCGCTGTACGAGGGCTACGGGATGACCGAAGACAACTCGTACTCGTTCACCTCCAGGGCCGGTTTCAGCGAGCCGGGCTACGTGGGCGTCGCGCTGCCCGGCGTGCAGGCGCGCATCGGCCCGGGCGGCGAGATCCTGATCAAGTCGCCGGCGCGGCTGGTCGGCTACTACCGGCAGCCCGAGCTCACCGCCGAGTCGTTCACCGACGACGGGTTCTTCCGCACCGGCGACCTGGGCGAACTGCGCGCCGACGGCATGCTGAAGATCACCGGCCGTGCGAAGGAGCTGTTCAAGACCGCCAAGGGCAAGTACGTGGCGCCCGCACCGATCGAGAACCGGCTGAACGCGCACCCGATGGTCGAGCTGTCGCTGGTTTCGGGCGTGGGCCAGCCGGCCGCGTATGCGATCGTGCAGCTCGCCGAAGACCTGCGCCCGCGCGTGGGCGATCCTGCGGTGCGCGCGCAGGTGCAGGCCGAGCTCGAACGGCTGCTCGACGACGTGAATCGCACCCTTCCCGACTACGAGCACCTGCACACGATCGTGGTGACGCGCGAGCCCCGGTCGATCGAGAACGGGTTCCTCACGCCGACGATGAAGGTGCGCCGCAACCGCATCGAGGCGGCCGTGCAGCCGCTGGTCGAGCGCTGGTTCGCGCAGGCGCACAAGGTGGTGTGGGCCTGAGCGCATGAATACCACCGGCATCGCCGCGCGCCACGGCGGCGACCGCATCGCCGACGTGCTGCAGGCCCATGACGTGCGCTGCGTCTACACGCTGTGCGGCGGCCACATCTCGCCGATATTGAGCGCGGCGCGGTCGCGCGGCATCCGCGTGGTCGACGTGCGCGACGAGGCGGCCGCGGTGTTCGCCGCCGATGCCGCGGCACGGCTGTCCGGTCTGCCGGGCGTTGCGGCCGTTACCGCGGGGCCGGGCATCACCAACACGATCACCGCGCTGAAGAACGCGCAGCTCGCGCAGTCGCCGCTGCTGCTGCTGGGCGGCGCGGCGCCCACTGCGCTGCAGGGCCGGGGCGCGCTGCAGGACATCGACCAGCGTCCGCTGGTCGAGCCGCACGTGAAGCGCTTCTTCAAGTTGCGGCGCGTGCGCGAACTGGGGCCGGCGGTCGAGGAAGCGTTCGCGCTGGCGCGCTCGGGCATGCCCGGACCGGTGTTCGTCGAGTGCCCGGTAGACCTGTTGTACGACGAGGCGTCGATCCGCCAGTGGTATGCCGAGGCCGGCGGCAAGGGCAGCGCGCTGGCCGACCGGGCCTTGCGCTGGTACCTCGATCGGCACGTGCGCCGGATGTTCGAGGGCAGCGGCGACGAGTCGCCGGCGCGGGTGCGCGAAGTGGGCACGCCCCTGGCCGGCGATGCGTCGATCGGCGCGGCGCTGGGCGCGCTGGCGAAAGCGCAACGTCCGCTGGCGGTGATCGGCAGCCAGGCGGTGGTGAACGCGGCCGAGGTCGAGCGGGTCGCGGCCGCCGTCGCGCGGCTCGGCGTGCCGGTGTACCTGTCGGGGATGGCGCGCGGCCTGCTCGGGCGCGATCACCCGCTGCAGATGCGGCACCAGCGCCGGCAGGCGCTGCGCGAGGCCGACTGCGTGCTGCTCGCCGGCGTGCCCTGCGATTTCCGGCTCGACTACGGGCGTCACGTGCGGCGCAGCGCCACGTTGATCGCGGCGAACCGCAGCGCGCGCGACGCGAAGCTGAACCGGCGCCCGAACGTCCTGGCGCTCGGCGATGCGGGCCGGTTCCTGCAGGCGCTGGCCGAGCGGGCACCGGAGGGCGGACAGCCGGGGCGAGACGAGTGGCTCGCCGCGCTGCGCGTGCGCGACGCGGCCCGGGAAGCCGAGATCGACCGGCAGGCGCAGGCGCGCGGCGAGCTGGTGAATCCGCTCGCGCTGTTTCGCGCGATCGAGCGCGAGGCGGGCGAGAACGCGCTCTTCGTGGCCGATGGCGGCGACTTCGTCGCCACCGCCAGCTACGTGCTGCACCCGCGCGGGCCGCTCACCTGGCTCGACCCCGGCGCCTTCGGCACGCTCGGCGTCGGCGCCGGCTTCGCGATCGGCGCGGCCACGGTGCGGCCCGAGCGCGAAGTCTGGATCGTCTTCGGCGACGGCGCCTGCGGCTTCGGGCTGTCCGAGTTCGACACCTTCGCGCGCCACGGCATTGCGGTGATCGCGGTGGTCGGCAACGACGCCGGGTGGACGCAGATCGCGCGCGAGCAGGTGAAGATGCTGAAGGACGACGTGGGCACGGTGCTCGCACGCACCGCGTATCACGAAGTAGCGCGCGGCTTCGGCGCCGAGGGGCTGCTGGTGAAGCGCGCCGACGAGGTCGACGACGCGCTGAAGCGCGCGCGCGAACTGGCACGGCAGGGCAGGCCGGTGCTGGTCAACGTGTGGCTCGACCGCACGGAGTTTCGCGAGGGGTCGCTGTCGATGTGACCGCGCGTGCGGATCCCGGATCTCGCGCCCATTCGTCGAGGATGGTAATGGGTATCGTGATACCGTTATCGGGCCTGGTGCGACATCAATGGAGGCGAGCATGATCCTGCGCAATCGATCGACGACCGCGTATCGGGCCCTACGCGCCGCGGCAGACGCCGAAGACACCGCGTCGCAGGCGCACGACGAATGGCTGCTCGACGAGGCGCTGATGGAGTCGTTCCCGGCGAGTGACCCCGCGGCGCCGGCCATCGTGTCGGTGCCGCCCGCGCCGAAGCGGCCCGGAGGGCACGCGGCGGCGACGCTGCCCGCATGAACCGGCACCGCCCGGCGGCGTTTGCTGCCTGGGCAGGTGCTACCCGACCTCGACGACCAGATCGGGATCGAAGAACGGGTTCTCGTTGACTCCGTCCTTCGAGTAGCCGCGCGGATTGCACAGCACGCGGGTGCCGCGCACCGGGTAGTCGAAGCTGTCGTGCGTGTGGCCGTGGATCCACAGTTGCGCGCGATCGGCGCCGATCAGTCGCTCCGCGTCGGACACGAAACCTGCATTCAGCAGCGAGTCGGCGAAGCGGGGGTGGATGCTCTTGCGCGACGGCGCGTGGTGCGTGACGACGACTGTCGGTCCGTCGTGCGGCGCGGCGAGCCTCGCTTCGAGCCACGCGGCATGGCGGTCGAACAGCACCGTCGAGTCGTTGGGGGTGAAGACGCGGCCGCCAGCACCCTCGAGCGTGATGCGGCTGAAGTCGCGCATGAGGCGCTGCGCCTCGGCCTTCGACGCGGCCCTGCGCTCGGCGTCGTCGAACAGGCGGAAATCGGTCCAGAGCGTGCTGCCCACGAAGCGCACGCCGTCGATGACGATCTCGGCGTCGTCGAGCACCTGCACGTGCGTGCCGGCGCACAGCCGCTTCAGCTCGGCGATCGTGCCCTCGATGCTGCCACCGTAGAACTCGTGGTTGCCGGGCACGTAGAGCACCGGCTTGTCGAAGCCCAGCGCCCAGGCAGCGGCCTCGCGCGGTCGCGTGACGTCGCCGGCCAGGATGACCACGTCGGCGTCATTGCGCGGATGTTCGAGCCCGCCGACGCCCAGGTGCAGGTCGGACAGGATGTTGAGCTTCATGCGTCGTGCCTCGCTCGCATCCGCACATGATCGCTTATCGACGGCGCCTCCGGGCGGAAGACCCTGCGCGCATCGGCTTATCACGAACGGACGACCTCGACGCGGGCGCGGTGGCCCGGGATCGAGCCGAGTGCGGCATCGCAGGTGACCAGCGTGGCGTCGAGTGCCTCGGCCAGGACAAGGTAGGCG
Organism: Burkholderiaceae bacterium; assembly: GCA_027493945.1. Classification (GTDB taxonomy): domain Bacteria; phylum Pseudomonadota; class Gammaproteobacteria; order Burkholderiales; family Burkholderiaceae_E; genus Zeimonas. The sequence goes on from JAOSJU010000001.1 coordinate 3,573,231, forward strand.
GCGTCATAGGCGGTGGCGTTGTCGCGCAGAGCCCAGACCGCGGGCAGAAGCATCGAATGTGGGTAACGGATGAGCGGCAGGTCGACGAGATCGTCGAGAGCCTGTCTCGCTCGCTGCGCCCCGATTTCGCCCAGCCGCGCGAAGCGCCTCAAGACCTGGGCCACCTCGACGTCGATCAGGTGCGGTGCATGCAGCGACTCGCCTGCACGGAAGACATGGCGCGAGATGCGCGGCGCGAGCGGCGTATTGAGCAACAACTCGACGGCGGCGGAAGCGTCGAGGACAATCACCGAGAATCACGCTCCGCACGCACCGCTTTCGCCGCGGACACGCGGGTCTTCACCGGCGCGCGGGCGGCCAGCCGCGCCTGCAGTTCGGGCAGGCTGGGGCGATCGACCAGTGCCTGTACTTCGCGCAGCAGGAAATCCGAGAGCGAGAGGCCTTCGAGCGCTGCCCGTGCCTTCAGCTTGCGGTGCGTGTCGTCGGGGACGTGGCGGATCTGGATCATGGTGCTCATCCGAAGATGATGGTTACATGTTCACCACATGTCAAATGCGAACCGATATTGCGATGCGGCATTGCTACTTTCAGAATGCCCGATGGCAAACGAAGGGGCCATCGGCCAGAAGGCTGGATCAGCCAGAAGAATGGCTGACGACACGATGCGTGGTTCGAGCGCCGAGGCAGCTATGGCTCGGGCACTGGCGCCCCGGCACGAATCGAACGTGCGACCCTCCCCTTAGGAGGGGGATGCTCTATCCACTGAGCTACGGGGGCGACCGGGACAGATTTTACCGGAGGCGGCCGCAGCGACGGCTGCCGGGGCGCTTGCGCCGACGCGCGCGCCGGCACCTGGCCCCTGCATCGCGGGTAAGCTGCCCGCATCGCCGCCAGCCGGCGCTGACCGTCTTCGCCGTGGCCGACCCGGGCGTCGAGTTCGAATTGAAGTTCCTGGTGCCGCGCGCTGCGCTGCCGGCGTTGCGCGCGGCGCTCGGCGAGCGTGGCGCCCAGCTCGAACGGCGGCGGCTGGTCGCGCGCTACTTCGACACCGACGACCGCCGGCTGGCGCGCGCGGGCATGTCGCTGCGGCTGCGCCGGGAAGGGCGCGTCTGGGTTCAGGCGCTGAAGGCCGGCGGCGAAGCGGCGCTGGCGCGCTTCGAGCACGAAGCAGCGCGCCCCGACGACACCCTCGATGCGACGGTTCACGCCGGCACCCCCGCAGGCGAGCGGCTGGCCGCGCTTCTCGCCGACGGCGTACCGCTGGTGCAGCGCTATGGCACCGACATCCGCCGGGTCGTGCGCACGCTGCGAACGCGCGGCGCGACCGTCGAGCTCGCCTTCGACGAGGGGCACATCGAGGCGCAGGATCGCCGGTGGCCTGTCTGCGAGCTGGAGTTCGAATTGCTGTCGGGTTCGCACGTCGCACTGTTCGCGCTGGCCGGACGATGGCGCGCGCGCTTCGGGCTGGCGATCGATGCGCGAAGCAAGGCGGCGCGCGGCGACGCGCTGGCCGACGGCAGCCGGTCGCTGGCGCCGCGCCGCGCAATGCCGCTCGCCCTTGCGCGCCGGGCCCGCGTGGACGAGGCCGGGCGGGCGGCGCTCGACGAGTGCATCGCGCAGGTGCTCGCCAATGCAATCGGGCTCGCGGCCCTGGTCGGCGTCGAGGCCGCGCCCGCGCCCGCGCGAACGGCAGCGTACCCGCCCGATGCCGAGGGCGGCGAACGGGTGCATCAGTTGCGCGTCGGCTTGCGTCGGCTGCGCACCGCGTTGCGCCTGTTTCGCGGTTGGGTGCCGCCGGTACCGGACGAGATCGGGGAAGGCGCGCGCGAGTTGCGGCGTGCGCTCGGCCCCGCGCGCGAGTCGGACGTGCTCGCGCATCTCATCGAGCCGGCGTTGCAGCGTGCCGGGGCGCCGGGCGTACCCGGGCTGGAACCCCGCAGCGCGCCCGGGTTCCGCGGCACGCCTCAGCCTCGCGGCACGTCCCGCCGCGCGCCGCAGGACAGCAGCACGCCGCAGGACAGCGGCGATCCGGTTGCGCTGGTGGCAGGCGATCCGGCCCAGCGCTGGCTGGTGGCGCTGCTTGCGTGGCGCGATGGGCTCGACGAGGCAGGAGCGAGTCCGCCCGACGGCCAGCCGCCGGCGGCGACTTCGCTGGCCGCGCTCGCGCGTCGGCGCCTGGCGCGCTGGCTGCGCTCGATCGACGCCGATGCACGGCGCTTCGCGCAGCTCGACGACGCGGCGCGCCATGCACTGCGCAGGCGGGTCAAACGCCTTCGCTATGCAGGCGAATTCGTCGCGCCGCTGTTCGAGGGCAGGAAGATGCGCCGCCTGCTCGCACGCCTGGAGGTGGCGCAGCGCGCACTCGGCGAACTGAACGACCTGACGCTCGCCGCGCAGCACTATCGCGACCGACCGGCGCCCGATGCGCGCGACTGGTTCGCGGCGGGGTGGATCGCGGCGCGGCGCGAAGCAGTGGTCGCGCAGGCGGCCGATGCGCTGGCGAGGCTCGCGAAGCGCGACCCGTTTCGCAAGCGGTGAGGTCGATGCGTGGCGCGCGCGAACCGACTTCCGTGAAGGGTCAGTAGTTGCGGTAGACCTGCGGCAACTCGTCCGGCGTGGGCATGCGCTCGGGTTGGCTGGACAGGCGGTTGGCGAATTTGAATGTCATGCCGGCGCACCCGGGATAGACAACGGGCTGCAGGCGGAGGTCCCGACGATCGCGGCGCTGCCGAAGGAGCAGGGCCATACGCGCAGAGCCGTTCATGACGCTTCGCATGCCCAGGCTCTTCGACCTCCGGACCGATCCGGTCGAGTGTGCCGACATTACCTCGGACACCTGCTATGACTGGTTCCTGTCCACGCTGTGCATGGTCGGCGCGGCCGACGTGATCGTCGAGGTTTTCGTCAGCATGGTGCCCGGGGGCACTCTGGCCGCGCCGTGGCAGAAGCGGAACTTGCGGCCGCTGCCGCAGGGGCACGGCGCGTAGGGTCCGCGCTTTGCGTCGTCTGCCCTGACCGAAGCCATGACTTCCATCGGCGCCTTGCCTTGCGCGTACAGGCGGGCCATCTGCGCCATCGCCGGGCGCGTGTGGCTGAAGAAGGCGTAGAGCCCTTCGCACAGGTAGTTGTGGCCCGGCTCGCCGTCCCTGGAGAGCACGAAGCGGTCTTTCGGGCAGCCGCCGTTGCAGAGCGCGCGCACCTCGCACTGCCGGCACTGGCGTGTCAGCGTGTCGCGCTTGTCGTCGCCGAACTTGCGCTGCGCGGTCGACGCGACCATCTCGAGCAGGTGGGTCTCGTGGATGTTGCCGAGCCTGAATCGCGGCTCGACGAAGTGGTCGCAGGCATACAGGTCGCCGTTGTACTCCAGCGCCGGCCCGTAGCCGCAGGTGGGCGCATGGATGCACAGCTTGTAGCGTCCGAAGGCGGCTTCCAGCGTGACGTCGAACAACTGGACGTATACCTTGCCGACGTCGCGCCGCACCCATTCCTCGAAGACGTCGATGAGAAACTGCCCGTACTGCCGGGCGCCGACCGACCGGTTGGTCACCAGCGTTCCGGTCTGCGTATAGAGGAGGCGCTTTCCACGCGGGTCCGCGCTCCAGCCGCGGTTGGCGATGTCGAGCGTCTCGGTGGTGGCGCGTTCCACGATCGGAATGAACTGGATCCAGGTCGCGCCGAGCTCGTCCCGGAAGAACTGGTAGACGCGTCGCCCGTGCGCCTGGTTCGCCGCGTTCACCGTGCACAGGATGTTGAACTCCACGCGGTGGGCGCGCAGATGACCGAGGCCCTTCATCACCGAGGTCGAACGTGCCCTGGCCGCCTCGGGTGACGCGGTAGGCGTCGTGCAATTCGCGCGGCCCGTCCACGCTCAGGCCGACCAGGAAATGGTTGGCCGCGAGGAAGGCGCACCACTCGTCGTCGAGCGCCACGCCGTTGGTCTGGAAGGTGTGCTCGACACGCTGTCCGGGGCGACGGTGCCTGTCGACCAGTTCGACCGCCTTGCGGAAGAAGTCGAGCCCCATCAACGTGGGCTCGCCGCCCTGCCAGGCCACGGTGACCTCGGGAAGCCGGTGCGACTCGAGCAGCTGGCGGATGTAGGCCTCCAGCGTCGCATCGGACATCCGGTGGCGTTCGTCCGGGTACAGCGCTTCCTTCGACAGGAAGAAGCAATACCGGCAGTCGATGTTGCAGGTCGAGCCGCTGGGCTTGGCCAGCAGATGAAAGCGCGGCGGGGCGTTGGCGACGACGGCAGGGTCGAGGACGGGCGAGGCTTGCGTGTCCATGGCTCAGGTCCTGCGGTAGTCGGTGATCGCGTAGCGCAAGCCACTGGCCGACCGGTGCTCGCTGCGCGACTCGACCCGCCATTGCAGCGCGTCGAGTTCGGGAAAGTGCGCGTCGCCTGCCACTTCGACGTCGATGTCGGTGACGATCGCGCGCTGCGCGACGCCGATCGCGTCGCGGAACAACTGCTCACCACCAACGACGAACACCTCGTCGGTGGAGATCGACGGGTCGGCACCGGGCTGCGCGGCCAACGCGATCGCCGCTCCGAGCGAGGTCGCGCTCTCGCAACCGGGGTGCGTCCAGCGCGGGTCGCGGCTCACGACGATCGTGCGCCGGCCCGGCAGCGCCTTGCCGATCGACTCGAAGGTCTTGCGCCCCATGACGATCGCGTGCCCCATCGTGGTGGTGCGAAAGTGCTTCAGGTCTTCGGGCAGGTGCCAGGGCAGGCCGTTGTCGGCGCCGATGACGCCGCCGCGCGCGCGGGCGACGACGATGGTGACGCGCGGGCCCGCGGCCGGCGCGGCCTGGCTGCTATCTTCCGTGGGAGCGTTCATTTCCGATTGTAGCTTTGCCTTCGCATGGACTTCTACGAACGACGCATCCTTCCGCGACTGGTCGACCCGGCCTGCGGTTCACCGTCGCTGGCGCGCACGCGCGCGCTGGTGGTGCCCAGGGCGCGCGGCCGCGTGCTGGAGGTGGGCTTCGGCTCGGGGCTGAACCTGCGGTTCTACGACCCAGCCAGGGTCGAGCGCGTGCTCGCGCTCCGAGCCGGGCGAGGGCATCCGCGCGCTCGCGCTGCGCCGGGCGGCCACCAGCCCGGTGCCGGTGGAATTCATCGCGGCGCCCGGCGAGTCGATTCCGCTTGCCGACGCTTCGGTGGACAGCATCGTCGTCACCTTCACCCTCTGCACGATTCCGGACGTGGCGCGCGCCGCGCGCGAAATGCGCCGCGTGCTGCGCCCGGGCGGCGAGTTGCTGTTCGCCGAGCACGGCACGGCGCGCTCGGCGCGCGCGCAGCGCTGGCAGCGGCGCATCGAGCCGGCCTGGACGCCGCTGGCCGGCGGCTGCCACCTCACGCGCAACCCGCCGCAGATCCTGCGCGATGCAGGCTTCGAGGTGCAATGGGCCGAGGGCCTGCTCGATCCGCGCCCGCTCGCGGCGCGAACTCTCGCTCCGTTGACCTACGGTTATTGGGGTGTCGCACGATAGCGCTCGACTACTCGCGCGCGTCAGGCGCTCGTGCGCATAATTGCCGGTTTGGGTGCGCGCGGCGCCTTTGGGTTGCCGCATGCTCTGGCAAGGCTGGCCGCTCGCACGGCAGGCACAGGAGAATGAGCAATGAAGAAGATGCGTGCAGTCGTGGCGTTTCTCGTGATCGCGGGAACGCCGCTGGCTTGCGCGGCGTTCGACCTGCAGCGCGCCGAACGCCTGTTCGCGCAGCACTGCGCGGTGTGCCATGGCGCCGATCGCGGCGGCTACATCGGCCCGGCGCTGAACCGCGACGAGACGAAGCTGAGTCGGGGCGAGGTCGCCGAAGTCGTCCTCAGCGGCAGGCCGCCCACGCTGATGCCGCAGCATCCGTCGTGGCGTGGCGCGCTGTCGGCGAAGGATCGCGACCTGCTGGCCGAACTGGTGACGACGCAGCCGAAAAGCATGCCGTCCTGGGGCATCGACGACGTGCGCAAGTCGCTGCAGGTGCTGGTCGCCGACGAAGCCACGCTGCCGTCCGCGCCGCGCTACAAGATCGACCGGATCGACGACCTGATGGCGGTCATGTCGCGCGGCCGCCGGGCGGCCGGCAAGGAAGCGAAAGTGCTCTTTTTCGACGGCAGGACGCACCGCAAGGTCGGCGAAGTGCCCACTGTCTTCGGGCCGCACCTGATGGATTTCCACCCGACCGATGAGCGCTGGGCCTACGTGCGCGACGACGCCGGCTGGGTCCACAAGGTTGACCTCTACTCGATGCGCACGGTACGCAAGGTGCGTGCCGGCCTGAACGGCACCTCGCTCGCGGTGTCGCGAGACGGGCGCTACCGGCCGCCGGCTCGTACGTGCCGCACACGATGGTGATCATGGACGCGGCCACGCTCGAACCGCTGCACCTGATCGAACTCGCCGGAGTCGACCCGGACGGCAAGATGGTGCAGGCCGACGCGGGCATGATCACCGCGACGCCCTTCGCGAACTGGTTCGTGGTGGCGCTGGAGCAGGCGGGCCAGGTGTGGATCGTCGACCTCGACCGGCGCGGAATGCCGATCACCGCGATCAAGGACGTCGGGCGCCACCTGCACGACGCGTTCCTCTCGCCGGACGGCCGGTACCTGGTGGTTTCGTCGTACGACGACAACCTGAACGCGGTCATCGACCTTCCGGAAGCGCGCATCGTGCGCAAGATCCCGTCCGGCTGCAAGCCGCATCTCGGTTCGGGCGCGGTGATCCGCTCCAACGGCCGCCTGCTCGGCATCGGCACCAACATCGGCGAGGACAAGTGCCCGTCGTACGAAGTGACCGTCTTCGACATGAACACCTTCGACGTGGTCAAGCGCATCCCGGTGATCGGCCCGACCGAGTCGCCGGCGGCGCATCCCGATGCGCCCTACGTGATCGTCGACATCGTCGGCACCGGGCCGAACGCGAACAAGCTGCAGTTCGTCGACAAGAACACGCTCGAGGTGGTGCGGACGCTCGAGGTCGAGGGCACGCTCGGCCACTCGCACTTCCCCGAGTACACTGCGCGCGGCGACTTCTTCTACGTGAGCGCCCGGTATCGCGGCGATCGCAGCCTGTCGGTGCCGGGCGGGCGGCTGGCGATCTTCGATTCGCGCACGCTGCGCCAGGTGAAGTCGATTCCGGTGGACGTGCCGGCGGGCGTCTTCTCGCGCGTGAGGGCGCGCACCGTCGTGGTGGGGTTGCAGCCGGCGGTGCGCTAGAACGACGCTACTTCGGCACGACCGCGGTGGCCTCGAGCTCGATCTTGCCCGGGTTGTCGAGCAGGTCGGAGACGAAGATCATGCTCATCGCCGGATAGTGCTGGCCGATGTGCTTGCGCCAGATCTTTCCCAGCTCCTTGCGCGCCGCCATGTAGGCGGGCTTGTCGCAGCAGTAGGCCGTCATGCGACAGATGTGCTCGGGCTTCGCGCCCGCTTTGGCCAGGATCGCCACGATGTTCTGCAGCGCCTGCTCGAACTGCGGCACGATGTCTTCGGACTGGAATTTCTGCTGCGCGTCCCAGCCGACCTGGCCGGCGACGAAGACGATGCGGCCGGCATCGACCGCGATGCCGTTGGCGTAGCCGATCGGCGGCGCCCAGCCGTCGGGAAGGAGAGTCTGCATGTGCGGGGTTCCTCGGTGTGGTCGGCGTGTCGTCAGTCGGTGTAGCGCGGCGGATCGGGATCGTCGGCCCAGTTGCGGTCGGGCTTGGGCACCTTCGCGAGCCAGGCCTTGATCAGCTCGACGTGCTCGCGTTCCTCGCCCTGAAGTTCGAGCGCGGCTTTGCGCACCGAGTCGACGGTGGCGGCCTCGGCAATGCGTGCGAAGAAGCGCTCGGCGCGCTCCTCGCTGGCCAGCGCGAGCGTCAGCGCGTGGTACGGCTGCATCAGGTAGTGCACTTCGTCCATCGGCACGGTTTCGGGCCCTTCGAAGCCTTCCCAGACCGTCTTGCCGGGCGGGGGCGGCGCCTTCCAGCCCATCTCGGCCATGATCTGCGTCGCGTGCTTGCCCTCGATTTCAGCCATCTTGCGGAACAGCGCGGCGACCTCGGCGTTGTTGTGCGTCTCCATCGCGTCGGCGAAATCGGCATAGCGTTCGGCGGCCTCGACCTCCATCTCGTAGGCCTTGACCATGAACTCGTCGAGCGTGCGCGGCGCCTTCATCTTTTTCGCATTCATGGTTCGAACTCCGCCTCGATCTCGGCGATCTCGCGCCGCGTGCCGCGCGGCCCGAGGGGATAGGGCGTGCGGCTGCCGGCGTACAGCACGCCGATGTTGAACCCGTCGTCGGTCATGATGCGGCGCGCCGCGCGCGCCGGGTCGTCGGTGGGCCCGACCGGCGCCGGATGCGCCTGCTCCTTCCAGGTGCGCTGCTCGGGCCGGAAGGTGACGCAGGGGCTGAGGATCTCGACGAACGAGAACCCCGGATGGCGGATTGCCTGCGCGATGATGTCGGCGGTGCCGTTGGGGTCGCCCGAGAACGCGCGGGCAACGAAGTTGGCGCCCGAGGCCAGCGCGATCACCAGCGGGTGGAACGAGCGCACGCCGGTGCCGCCGGGCGAGAGCTTGGAGTCCCAGTCGGGCTCGGTGGTCGGCGAGGGCTGGCCCTTGGTCATGCCGTAGACGTGGTTGTCCATCACGATGTAGGTGAGGTCCACGTTGCGCCGACAAGCGTGCAGGAAGTGGTTGCCGCCGATCGAGTAGCCGTCGCCGTCGCCGCCCGCCACCAGCACGGTGAGGTCGGGGCGCGCCACCTTCAGGCCGGTGGCTGCCGCCAGCGAGCGCCCGTGCACGCCGTGAAAGCCGTAGCATGAGGTGTACGCGGGGATGCGCGAGGAGCAACCGATTCCCGACACCACGGCGATGTTCTCCGGGCGCACCTGCACCATGGCGAACGCCTTGGTGATCGCGCCAAGCACGGAGTAATCGCCGCAGCCCGGACACCAGATGGGCTTGTAGGCCGACTTGTAGTCTTTTGCCGTCAGCGCTGCGGCTGCCTCGGCGGCTTCGGGCAGGGCGGCTGCCTCGTTCATTGCTGCCTCCAATCGAGAATGACTTGCGCGAGTTCGCCCGGGCGCATCGGCAACGGGCCGGGACGATGGAAACTGGCCGGCTTGCCGGGCAGGTCGTACATCGACCTCAGGTAGCGGAACAGCTGGGCCGTGTGGTTCTGCTCGACCACCAGCACGCGGGCGACGCCTTCGAGCGCCTTCTCGAGGCGCCCGGGCAGCGCCGGCGCGAGCAGCCGCAGCGCGACCAGCCGCACCTTCACGCCCTGCGCGGCGAGCCTGGCGAGCGCCTCGCGCGCGACGTCGGTCACCGAGCCGAAGGTGATGATCGCGACGTCGCCTTCGCCTTCCAGATCGGCCCACCAGTCGCCGTAGTCGTACTGCAGCAGTTTGCGCTGGCGCTTGTCGAGCTGCGTGTAGTGGTCGCGGGCCTGGCTGCTCGGGATGCCGGCCTCGTTCTTCTCGAGGCCGTCGGCGGTGTAGACGATGCCGGGCGTTCCGGGAATCGCCATCGGCGAGACGCCCGATTCGGTGTTGCGGTAGCGCTTGAAGTCGGGCGTGTTGGCCTCGGCCACCAGTCGCCGGGCGACGAAGCCCGGATCGGCGGGGCGGTCGACGATCGCGCGCGACTGGCCCATGAACTGGTCGGACAGCACGATCGCCGGCGCCTGCATCGCCTCGGCCAGCTGGACCGCCCACTGGGTGGTGGCCACACAGTCGGCGATCGAGGTGGGCGCGAGCACCAGGCGCGGCGCATCGCCGTGCAACCCGCTGACGGCGAACGACAGGTCGCTTTGCTCGCTCTTGGCCGGAATGCCGGTGGACGGGCCGCCGCGCATCACGTCGACGATGACGACCGGCACCTCGGCGCTCACCGCCAGGCCGATGCCTTCGGTCATCAGCGCCAGGCCGGGGCCGGCGGTCGCGGTGAGCGAGGGCACGCCACCGAACGAGGCGCCCACGATCATGTTGATCGACGCGAGCTCGTCTTCGGCCTGCAGCAGCGTGCCGCCCACCTTCGTGAGCGCCGGCGCCATCCATTCGAGCAGCTCGGTGGCCGGCGTGATCGGGTAGGCCGCCACGAAGCGGATGCCGCCGCGCAGCGCGCCGAAGCCGGCGCCTTCGTTGCCGCTGAGCAGCCAGCGTTTCTGCGTGGGCGCCGGGCCGGTGCCGATGCGCGGCATGCCCTCGATGCCGGCGGCCGCCTCGATGCCCGCGCGCAGCGCCTGAAGGTTCGCCTGCAGCGCGGCGTCGCCGCGCTTCCAGGAAGCGCTCAGCACCTCTTCGAGCGCTTCGGCAGGCAGCCCGGCGAGCGCGCCGGAGACGCCGAGCGCGACCATGTTGATCCAGCTGCCGGGGATGGCCTTGGCCATCTTCTTCAGCGGCAGCGAGACGAAGCGCGCACCGCCGGCGAGGAACACATCGGGCGGCTCGCCTTCGTCGGAGTCGCCCACCAGAAGCCCCGATGCGCGCATCGGGATCTCGTCGGCGAAGCGGTTGATGTTCTGCCAGTCGATCGCCAGCAGCAGGTCGAAACCGTCGTCGAGCGACTCGGTCTGCGTGCGCGCCAGGCGCAGCAGCGCGGCCGCCTCGCCGCCGCGGATCTGCGGGCCGCTGGTGCGCACCATCAGGCCGTAGAGCCCCGCCTTGGCGGCGGCGTCGAGCAGCAGGTTGCCGGCAGTCATGACCCCGCTGCCGCCGCTGCCGGCCAGTGCGATCGAGAGACTCGTTGCAGCGCCGCGCGTCGGCTCGGCGCCGCGCCCGCTGCTCTGCGATGTGTCGTGGGGATTGGGCTTCAAGGTGGGCTCTCTTCGCGTGAGATTGAATTGTCCGTCGGGCGCGTGGAAAGGGGGGGTTGATTCAGATCAAGGCACCCTGCATCGGCCTGTTACAACATCCTGACCAGATAACAGTATTTCGGTACCACAATACAAGAATAAACGGCGACAAAACCCTGGTCAACCCCGGAAGCGATGCGCGACGCGGGGTGCGGCAAACAAAGAGCGTACGGCACAGGAGGCCGCGAAACAATGAGCATCGAAGCGCACCGCTGGATGATGAACGCGGTGAACACTCCGCTGGAACGCGCGAAGTTCGAAGCCGTCGCGGGCGAGGGCGAAGTGGTGGTGAAGGTGGCCGGTTGCGGCGTGTGCCACACCGACCTCGGTTACTTCTACGACGGCGTGCGCACCAACCACGCGCTGCCCCTCGCGCTCGGCCACGAGATCAGCGGACACGTGGTCGAGGCCGGCGCAGGTGCGGAGAAATGGCTGGGCAAGGCGGTGATCGTCCCGGCAGTGCTGCCCTGCGGCGAGTGCGATCTTTGCCGCCGCGGGCTGGGCACGATCTGCCGCAACCAGAAGATGCCCGGCAACGACATCCAGGGCGGCTTCGCTTCCCATATCGTGGTTCCCGGTCGCGGGCTGTGCGAAGTCGACGAGGCACGGCTGGCCGCGGCCGGGCTCACGCTGGCGGAAGTGTCGATCGTGGCCGACGCGCTCACCACGCCGTACCAGGCGGTGCGGCGCGCCGGGGTGGGGCTGGGCAGCCTGGCGGTGGTCATCGGCGCGGGCGGCGTCGGCGGCTACTGCGTGCAGATCGCCAACGCCAGCGGCGCGAAGGTGGTGGCGATCGACGTCGACGACGCCAGGCTGCAGGCGATCGCCGGCCACGGTGCGGCGCTCACGCTGAACAGCCGGCAGCTCGACGCGCGCGGCATCAAGGCGGCGATCGTCGAGTTCGCGAAGAAGAACGGATTGCGTTCCACCGAATGGTTCATCTTCGAGTGCTCGGGCACCGCGCCGGGGCAGCTCACCGCGTTCGGCCTGCTGGTGCACGGCGCGACGCTGTCGGTGGTCGGCTTCACGATGGACAAGATCGAGATCAGACTGTCGAACCTGATGGCGTTCGACGCCCGGGCGATCGGCAACTGGGGCTGCCCGCCGGAGTTCTATCCGGCCGCGCTCGACCTGGTGCTCGACGGCAAGGTGCAGATCGAGCCGTTCGTCGAGCCGCACCCGCTCGACGACATCAACCGCGTGTTCGACGCGGTCCACCATCGCGAGATCCGCAAGCGCGCGGTGCTCGTACCCTGAACCAGGAGTCAAAAGTGCGCGAATTCAAGAACCACGACCTCGTCGACGACATCTCGAAGCCCGGAGTGCGCTACGAGAAGCGGCCGGCGAAGCTGCCCGACGGCTCGGTCGTGCCGGGTCTGTTCAACGCCTGGATCACGCTCGACAATCCGACCCAGTTCAATTCGTACACGACCGACATGGTCAAGGGAGTGATCCTCGCGTTCCGTGCGGCCTCGAACGCGCGCGACGTGAACTGCGTGGTGTTCACCGGGGCCGGCGACAAGGCGTTCTGCACCGGCGGCAACACCAAGGAGTACGCCGAGTACTACGCCGGCCATCCGCAGGAATACCGGCAGTACATGCGGCTGTTCAACGACATGGTCTCGGCGATCCTCGCCTGCGACAAGCCGGTGATCTGCCGCGTGAACGGCATGCGCATCGGCGGCGGCCAGGAAATCGGCATGGCCTGCGATTTCTCCGTGGCGCAGGACCTCGCCCGCTTCGGGCAGGCAGGTCCCAAGCACGGCTCGGCCCCGATCGGCGGCGCGACCGACTTCCTGCCGGTGATGGTGGGCGCCGAGCGCGCGATGGCCGCCTGCGTGCTGTGCGAGCCGTTCTCGGCGCACAAGGCCTACCAGATGGGCGTGCTCACCGACGTCGTGCCGGCGCTCAAGGTCGACGGCAAGTTCGTCGCCAACCCGCTGGTGGAGACGCAGCGGATGGTCGACGAGTACGGTCGTAATGCCTACGGCGAGGCGAAGACCGGCGACGCGGCGAAGGAAGGCAAGGCGCTGATGGCGCGCGGCACGGTCGACCTGTCGTTGCTCGATGCCAAGGTCGAGGAGCTGTGCGCGAAGATGCTGCTCACGTTCCCCGACTGCACCACCAAGACGATCGAGGAACTGCGCAAGCCCAAGCTCGAGATCTGGAACAAGAACAAGGAGAACTCGCGCGCCTGGCTCGCGCTGAACATGATGACCGAGGCGCGCTCCGGCTTCACCGCGTTCAACGAGGGCACGAAGGAGGACCGCGAGATCGACTTCGTGCTGCTGCGCCAGAAGCTCGCCGCGGGCGAGAGCTGGGTCGGCCCGTTGCACGACTCGATCCAGCCGAAGGCGAAGCGCAACGGGTGACGCGATGGCCGACGCTTCCCCGCTGAAGCAGGCGCTCGAGCGCGACGGCGCGTTGCTGCGCCTGACGCTCGCGCGCCCGAAGGCGAACATCGTCGACGCCGAAATGATCGGCGCACTCTCGGGTGCGCTGGCCGCGCACGCCTCCACCCGGGGGCTGCGCGGCGTGCTGCTTGGCGCCGAGGGGCCGAACTTCAGCTTCGGCGCGAGCGTCGAGGAGCACCTGGCCGAGCGCTGCGCCGCGATGCTCACGTCGCTGCACGCGCTGGTGCTGTCGATGCTTTCGTTCCCGGCACCGATCCTGGTGGCCGTGCGCGGCCAGTGCCTGGGCGGCGGGCTCGAAGTGGCGCTCGCAGGCGGGCCGATCTTCGCCAGCCGCGACGCGCAGTTCGGCCAGCCGGAGATGAAGCTCGGGGTGTTCGCCCCGGCCGCCTCGGTGCTGCTGCCTTACCGGATGAACCAGCCTGCAGCCGAAGACCTGCTGTTCTCCGGGCGTTCGATCGGCGCCGACGAGGCGCTCGCCCGGGGGCTGGCGCAGCACGTGGCCGACGATCCCGACGCCGCGGCGCTGGCGTATTTCGATTCTCACCTGGCCGGCAAGAGCGCGGCCAGCCTCTCGCACGCCCTGACAGCCGCGCGTGGCGCGATGCTGCGCGACGTGCGCAACCGACTCGCAGAGGTCGAGCAGTTGTATCTTGACCGGCTGATGAAGACCCGCGACGCGAACGAGGGCCTCGCCGCGTTCCTCGCGAAACGCAAGCCTTCCTGGGAGCACTGCTGATGAACACCGCCTCCTCTCCTGTCGAAGCGATCGTCGATCGCTGCCAGACGCTGTTCGAGGACCTGCACTTCAACGCCGTCAAGCAATGGAAAGCCGCGGCGCCGGGCCGCAAGGCCATCGGCTACATGCCGGTTTACGTGCCGCGCGAGCTGATTCACGCCGCCGGAATGCTGTCGGTGGGCATTCTCGGTGGCGGCGACCAGCTCGAGGTGATCCAGGGCGACGCCTACTACCAGAGCTACATCTGCCGGATTCCGCGCTCGACGATCGAGCTCGGCCTCACCGGCCGCCTCGACTGCCTCGACGGCATGCTGTTTCCGTCGATCTGCGACGTGATCCGCAACCTCTCGGGCATGTGGCAGGTGATGTTCAAGGACAAGTACGTCCGTTACATCGACGTGCCGCAGAACTACGAAGACGCGATCGGCGGGCGCTTCTACGTCGAGGAGATGGAGGTGCTGCGCCATGACCTCGGCGAGCTGCGCGGCAAGCCGATCACCGACGACGAGCTCAACGCGTCGATCGCGGTCTACAACGAGAATCGCAAGGCGGTGCGCGACCTCTATGCGTATCGCGCCGCCAAGCCCTGGCAGGCGCCCACCTCCGAGGTGTACCTGGTCCTGCGCGCCGGCATGGTGCTGCCGGTCGAGGAGCACACGCAGCTGATCCGCGACTACCTGGCCGCCACCGACGCGGTGCCGCGCCAGAGACGCGACAACGCGCGCATCGTGATCAACGGGGCGTTCTGCGAGCAGCCGCCGCTGAACCTGATCAAGTCGATCGAGATGTCGGGCTGCTACATCGTCGACGACGACTTCATGCTGGTCACCCGCTGGCTGCTCGACGACGTGCCCGCCAACGGCAAGCCGCTCGAGGAGCTCTCGAAGGCCTTCCTGCACCGCTCGGCGTCTACCGCCGCCAAGTACGACGCGAAGCGCGAAGACAAGGGCCAGTACCTGCTCAGGCAGGTGAAGGACGGCGCCGCCGAAGGCGTCGTGTTCGCCGCACCGTCGTTCTGCGACCCGGCGCTGCTCGAGCGCCCGATGCTGCAGGACGTGCTGGCGAAGCACAAGGTTCCGTACACCGCATTCAAGTACGCCGAGAACACCGGCCAGATGGCGCCGATCCGCGAACAGTCCGGCACCTTCGCCGATTCGATCAAACTCTGGAGCGCAGCATGAGCACCGCCGCAACGCCCCCCGCCTCGAAGAAGCCGCAGAACGTCCAGAAAGAGGACGCGATGTGGCTCCAGAAGGAGCTGATCAACCGCAACTACCACGAGCTGGCCACCGCCCGCGCGCAGAACCGCAAGGTGTCGGCCACCTTCGTGCCCGGAAACCTGAACGAGCTGCTGATGTGCTTCGATTTCGCGCGCAGCCTGCCCGAAACCAACGCGCTGCAGAACGGCATGCGCAAGAAGTCGGGCAAGTTCATCATGGACGCCGAGCGCGAAGGGCAGTCCGAGGACGTCTGTACGTACGTGAAGGCCGACCTCGGGATGATGCAGGGCGGCGAGATCGGGCCCACCGGCGAGCCGCTGCCCACTCCCGACGTGCTGCTGCTGTCGTACACCGGCTGCTTCACTTTCATGAAGTGGTTCGAGCTGATCCGCCACAAGTACGGCTGCGAGACGGTCATGCTGCACGTGCCCTACCAGGGCGAGGGCAAGATCGCGCCGAACATGCGCGACTACGTGGTGCGCCAGCTCAAGGAGACGGTGATCCCCACTCTCGAGCGCGTTTCGGGCGTGAAGTTCGACATCGACCGGCTGCGCCAGTACATGAAGGAGTCGGCCAAGGCCGAGGAAGACCTGGTCAAGGTGCTGCAGTCGGCCAGGAACCGGCCGTCGCCGATCGACGGCTACTTCGGCGCGGTGTACTACATCGGCCCGATCTTCACCGCGTTCCGCGGCACGCCCGAGGCCACGCAGTACTACAGCGTGCTGCGCTCCGAGATCGACGAGCGCGTGCGCCTGGGCAAGGGCCCGGTCACGCCCGACGGCGACATGGGCGAGGAGAAGTACCGGCTGGTGGTCGAGGGGCCGCCCAACTGGACGAGCTTCCGCGACTTCTGGAAGATGTTCTACGACGAGGGCGCGGTGGTGGTGTCGTCCACCTACGCGAAGGTCGGCGGTCTGTACGACTTCGGCTTCCGCCACGATCCCGACCATCCGCTGGAGTCGCTCGCCGAGTACTGCCTGGGCTGCTACACGAACCTGAACCTGCCGTCGCGGATCGACATGATCTGCAAGTACATCGACGAGTACCAGGCCGACGGGCTGCTGATCAACTCGATCAAGAGCTGCAACAGCTTCTCGGCCGGGCAGCTGCTGATCCTGCGCGAGGTCGAAAAGCGCACTGGCAAGCCGGCGGCGTTCATCGAGACCGACCTGGTCGACCCGCGCTACTTCTCGGCCGCCAACGTGAAGAACCGGCTCGAGAGCTACTTCCAGATGGTCAAGCAGAAGCGCGGCGCGGTCGCCGCGGCGCACTGAAAAGGGGACCGCCATGCGTTGCTTCATCGGCATCGACCTGGGCTCGACGACCACCAAGGCGGTGGTCATCGACGAGAACCAGAACATCATCGGGCGCGGCATCACGAACTCGCGCTCGAACTACGACACCGCGGCGGCGATTGCCAAGCAGGAGGCGCTGGTCAACGGGCGCTTCCACCTGTTCAGGCAGGCGCTCGCCAGCACCAAGGCGCTCAACGGCCAGCTCGAAGGCTTCCTCGGGCAGCTCGAGCGCGACTTCCGTGCCGAGCAGTACCTCGAGCAGCTGGTCGATCTCCACGAGACCTGCCGTCGCAGCCTGGAAAGCGCGAAGTTCGGCGACGACACCAAGGTCGTCGGGGAGGCGCTCGACGAGGTCTTCAAGCGCATCACGGCGGAGGCGCCGACGATGTTCGCGCCGGGCGCCAAGCGCAAGTCCGACTTCTTCCGCGACATCGCCGGGAGCCAGTACCTGGCCACCGGCGAGACGGTCGCCAAGGAGATCGGCACCCGCTACGACTACCTCCTGAACGTGTTCGACCGCTCGATCATCGAGGTGGAGAACCGGGTCTACGCCGAATCGATCCGCCGGCACCTTCTGGCGGCGCTCGAGCGCACCTTCGCGGCGATGCCCGAGACGGCTGGCCGACGCACCCAGGTCGAGGCGCCGGTCAAGGGCGTGCTCGACACCGAGATGGAGGAGACCTACGTCATCGGCACCGGCTACGGCCGCGCGCGGCTGCCGTTCTCGAAGGAGCACATCCGCTCCGAGATCCTCTGCCATGGGCTGGGCGCGCACGTGATGTACCCGAACACCGCGACCGTGCTCGACATCGGTGGCCAGGATACGAAGGCGATCCAGGTCGATCCGGCCGGCATCGTCGAGAGCTTCCAGATGAACGACCGCTGCGCGGCGGGCTGCGGACGCTACCTCGGCTACATCGCAGACGAAATGAACATGGGGCTGCATGAGCTCGGGCCCCTGGCGATGAAGTCGACCAAGACCGTGCGCATCAACTCGACCTGCACCGTGTTCGCCGGCGCCGAGCTGCGCGACCGGCTGGCGCTGGGCGACAAGCGCGAGGACATCATGGCGGGCCTGCACCGCTCGATCATCCTGCGCGCGATGTCGATCCTGGCGCGCTCGGGCGGCATCCGCAACGAGTTCACCTTTACCGGCGGCGTCGCGAAGAACGAGGCGGCGGTCAAGGCGCTGAAGGAGCTGGTGTTCGAGAACTACGGCGAGATGACGCTGAACATCGACCCCGACTCGATCTTCACCGGCGCGCTCGGCGGGGCCACCTTCGCATGGCGCGCGGTGGTCGAAGAAGGCAAGACGGCCGAGGCGCGCGCCTGAGCCGCCCACCCAATCAGGAGAATGCGATGACTTACACGATCGGCATCGACATCGGCTCGGGCGCGGTCAAGAGCGTGCTGTTCAAGGTGGACGGCGATCGCCAGGAATGGCTGGCCAAGCGCTGCGAGCGCATCCGCCGGCGCGACCCGATGCAGCTGGCCGAGGAGGGCCGCGACGGTGTGCTCGCCGACGCCGGAATCGACCCCGGCCAGGTCGACTACATTGCCACCACCGGCGAAGGCGAGAACGTGAAGTTCGCCACGGGCCACTTCTACTCGATGACCACGCACGCGCGCGGCGGCGTGTTCCTGCATCCGGGCGCGCGCGCGATCGTCGACATCGGAGCCCTGAACGGCCGCGCGATCTACGTCGACGAGCGCGGCAAGGTGCTGGCCTACAAGATGACCAGCCAGTGTGCCTCCGGCTCCGGGCAGTTCCTGGAGAACATCGCGCGCTACCTCGGCGTGGCGGTCGAGGAGATCGGCCCGCTGTCGCAGCAGTCGAAGAACCCCGAGAAGGTCAGCTCGATCTGTGCGGTGCTGGCCGAAACCGACGTGATCAACATGGTTTCGCGCAGCATCGCCCCGACCGACATCCTGAAAGGGATTCACTTGTCGATGGCGTCGCGGATCGTCAAGCTGTTGAAGGTCACCGGCATCAAGGAGGGCACTGCCCTCATGACCGGCGGCCTGGCGCTGGACAGCGGCCTGCTTGCGGCGATTCGCGAGGAGATGGCCAACGAGAAGGCCAACGTCGAGGTGATCAACCACCCCGATTCGATCTATGCCGGGGCGATCGGCGCGGCGCTGTGGGGGGCGTTCCGCCACGGCAAGCTGGCCGGGCTGCAGGAACAGGCAATCGCTTGAGGAGATACCAGATGGCCCTGATGATCAACGACAACTGCACCTCCTGCGACGCGTGCAGGCCCGTGTGCCCGAACGAGGCGATCACTGCAGGCGATACGATCTACGTGATCGACCCGATGCGTTGCACCGAGTGCGTGGGCGCGGAAGACGAGCCGCAGTGCGTGCTGGTGTGCCCGGCAGACTGCATCGTGCAGCACCCCGACTTCCGAGGAGACGCCCGAGCAGTTGCTGGAGAAGTATCAGCAGTTGCACGGCTGACGCCGGTCCGGCGATGCCGGGCCTCGTCGTCAGGACGCGCGCTTCGCGGCGGTGCCGCCGAGCGCGCCGCGTATCACCGCGCTGACCATCGTGGCAATGAAAGCGGCCAGCGCCACCGCATTGAGCATGCCGCCGGCCTGCGTCCAGCCGTAATGACCGGCCGCGTCGCCCGCGATGCGCACCAGCAGCGACAGGTGCAGCAGCACGAGCGGCAGGTAGAAGACCGGGTGGTACGGCACCGCGACCCGCAGCACCGCCGGGAAGATGATCGCGGCGTGGCCGAACACCATCGAGAAGACGAAGCCGAGCGTGAGCGCGTGCAGGGCAGCGTCGTACGAAGGCGTGCCGGCAGCCAGACCACCGGCCCACAGCGCGATCGCGCTGCCCGCGGCCAGCCGGGCATAGCCCGAAAGCAGGCACACCGCGATGAAGCGGGTCAGCCCCTTGTTGCGCACCGTGCGGCGCGCGATGTCCTGTCGCAAAAGCCAGCCCGCCAGCGCCAGTAGCCCTGCGGCGAACAGCGGCATGCCCCAGGGCAGGGCGGCTGCGGCCAGCCCGACGAGGATCACCGCCAGGATCGCGGCGAACACGCGCGTGGCCGTGGGCGACGGCGGAAGGAACCGCGACAGTTCGAGCCGCTCGCCGGCGATGGTGAGGATCAGGAACGCGAGCCACCAGCCGACCACGTCGTGCACGCTCGCTCCCGCGATCCACAGCGCGACGCCCACCGGCCAGCAGGCGGCGCCCAGCGCCAGCGTGAAAGTGAACAGCGCGGTCTGCCTGCGGAACACGTCGAGCGACGCGGCGAGCAGCACGAGCCCGCCACCGAGGAAGAACCAGGGCGCCAGCGCGGCTGCGCCGAAGACGGTGGTCGCGCTGCCGATGCCGGCCAGCAGCGGACCCAGGTAGGCCCAGTAGCGGCCGATTGCCACGGCCCGCTCGAGCGAGATCACCACGCCGAAGAAGCCGCAGATCATCAGCGGGCCGTGCAGCGCGGCTGCCGAGGCGGCGAGATCGGGCACGGTCCAGCCGAGCCGCGCGAGCCCCGCGCCGGCGCCCACCACCAGCCCGAGGAATCCGAGCACGAGCAACGGCACCCGCCACGGCGGCGGCAGGCCGGTGACGGGTGCAGCGGAAGGCGCGGACTGGCGGGCCAAGCCGCGCTACCAGCCGAAGTGGTCGCGCGCGATGCCGGTCATCTTGTCGGGGGACCGGGGCGGATCCCAGACCAGTTCGACGTCGATCGCGGCGTCGGACGGCGAGATCGCAGCGATCGCGCGATGCGCGTTGTCGGTGATCATGTCGGCCATCGGGCAGGCGGCGGTGGTCATCGTCATTTCGACGTGGACCGAGTTGTCGCCGACCTCGATCAGGTACACCAGGCCGAGGTCGACGATGTTCATGCCGGCTTCGGGGTCTTCGACCTCCCGCAGCGCTTCGCGCACAGCGTCGTCGTCGGGCATCGAGTTGATCATGGGAGCCGCCTCCCTGGTCGCTCAGCCGATCCTGCGTGCGAAGGCCAGCCGTTGCGACGGCTTGAAACCGACATCGTACAGGAAGCCGAGCAGCGCGAGGTCGCGCGGGGCCACCTGCGTTTCGACGCGCTCGATGCGCAGCGCACCCAGGTTCAGGAACAGCTGCGAGAGCAGCGCATGGCCGACGCCGCGATGCCCGTACTCGGGGTCGACGCCGATCGTGTCTATGACCGCCACCGGCTCGGTGCGGCCGAAGTCGCCGAGGTCGGCGCGCGCCATCACGAAGCCGACGATCACGTCGTCGAGCCGCGCGGTGAGCGATACGCGGATCGCCGAGTCGGCGAGCGTTTCGCCGAGCAGGCCGCCGATGTAGCCGTCGCGGTCGCGCCCGGTGATGCCGCGGTCGATGCGCACGATGTCGGCCAGGTCGGCAGCGCTCATCGGACGGATGTCGGCGTTGTCGCGCGCCAGGCGCTCGAAGTCGTTACCTTCCTTGCCGCCGAAGTTGATCTCGCCCCCCGGGCCTTCGCCGACGGGCATCGACACCGGGTCGTCGCGCTCCTGCACGTATTCGCCGCCGCGCACGGCGCAGTCGACCACGTGGTTGGCCGCCAGCGTGAAACCGGCATTGTCGAGCCAGCCCATCATGCGGTGATTGTTCCACGCGGCCTGCGTGCGCAGTTCGGTAATGCCGTGGCGCGCCGCCCATTGCGACAGCACGCCGAACAGCTGCTTGCCGATGCCGCGGCCCTGCGCGTCGGCGCGAACGCCGACCGCCTCGAGTCGCAAGTCGCGGCCCCTGCGGCCGAATTCGCCTTCGGTGACGCGCGCCCCGATGTGCCCGAGCAGGCCGTTGTCGTCGCAGGCGGCGAATTGCGCGTGCGCGGCGGGCTCGCGCAGCGCGGCGGCGAGGCGGCGCTCGAAGTACGTGCGACGCGATCGACCCTCGATCGCGGCGTCGATGGCGACGACAGCGTTGAGGTCGTCGCGCGCGAGCGCGCGGATGACGATGGCGGGCGCGGGAGCAGCTTGCATGGAATTGACCTCGTGGAGGTTGCGCAGCCGCCTCAGGCGGCTGCGTAGGCGAACGCGAGTTCGCGATCGGTGTCGTCGTCGAGCAGGTCGTCGAGCATCGGCAGCAATGCCATGGTCTCTTTCTGGATGTGGGCGACCGGCGCTCCACCATCTCGAGGGCGCCGACCTTCAGCGCGTTCCAGCCGTCGTCGTCGAGCGTGCCGGCGGCCGCGGCGCGCGCCAGCGGCAGCATCTCTTCGGCCACCGCGCGAATGGCCGCGTGCTCCTCGGTGAGCAGCTCGGCGATGTCGCCTTCGCCCGCGTCGGCCAGCCGCGTGAAGAGCTCGCGCTCCTCGAAGTCGAAGTGGCGGTGCACGTCCTGCTCGAGGTGGCGCGCGAAGCTGGCCGCCACGCGGGCGAGTTCGGGGTCGCGGCCCGCGCCCGAGCGCGGCGCGCGCGCGAAGGCCTGCTCGATGCGGCCGAGCAGGTCGAGGTTGGTGCGATGCTCGTCGTCGAGCGTGTGGCTGACCTGGCGCTGGAAGCTCATCGTCGGTCCAATAATGGTATTCGAATACTGGAATATCCATCGAGGACCGGATCGGTCCATTGATGCGGGTCAAGCAACCTTGGCATTGGGGGCGCGCGCGCCGCCGGAGGTCGGCGCATGCGCAGCAGCAGGATGACGTAGAACGCGGCGAACGCGCCTGCGCCCGTCGCCCCGACCACCGCGCCCGCCGCCGCGATCCAGGTGCTGTCGAGCACGATCGCCAGTGCCAGCAATGTCAGCGCGGCCAGATGGCACCAGAAGTGGACGGCGAGTGGCCGGTCGGCGGTGAGCGACGAGGGCGTGCGCGGCGGCGACTTGCCGGGCGGCTTGTGCATCGACGCGAGGAACGGGACGATGCGCTGCAGGATGCCGAGCAGGAAGGTGAGCAGCCAGCCGGCGATCAGCACCAGGCCGAACAGCGTGGGCATGCCGTCGAACGGCAGGTCGACGGCGAGCGCCAGCGCGGCAACCAGGCTGAGCGCGAGCAGCGCCCACGAGATGCGCACCAGTCGGAACGAGCGGCCCAGTTCTCGGCGCATCCCGGTCTTCAGCGCGACCGTCATCAGCCGCAGGTGCAGCGCGATCGCCACGGCCGCGGCGAGCACGGCGGCGATGCGCAACGGGCGCGGGGCCGCGCCCAGCGCGGCGGCCGCGGCGAGCGCGAGAGCCAGGATCGCGAGCGCGCACGAGGCGAGCGCGCGCCGCTCGTGCGGTGCCGCCGACAGCGCGAACATCGGCACGAGGATGTACGACAGGCCGAGCGCGAGCATGCCCATGAAGCCGTAGGCGGCGAACAGCACGTGCAGCGCGAGGCCCGCGCCGCGATCGAGCAGCGGCATGCCGATGTAGGTGAAGGCGAGCGAGAACGCGGTGAGCAGCGCGACCAGCAGCGAGGCGAATGCGGTCCAGCCATGGGCGACCACCACCGGCATGCCACGCGCGCCGGCCAGGTTCTGCGCGAGAAGCGCCGCATAGACGAGCAGCGCAAGCACCACCGCGGCGGCCCCGGTGGCGAGCAGCCAGGGCTGGGCGAAGCCCATGCCGAGCGCGATCGCGGCCACCCCCGGCGCGTACAGCCACCACACGAGCACCGGCCAGCGCATCGAGCGCACCGGCTGGCGCGTGGCCACCGGCAGCAGCTGCAGGCTCGCGCCGATCGCGGTCATGGCCAGCACGCCCAGCGTCACCAGGTGTAGCGCGGCCAGCGTCCAGCCCAACCCGCCGGCGAACCGAGGCAGGCCGGCGCTGCCTGCCAGCAGCGCGAGCCATGCGAAGACGTGGCTGGCCACCGCTGCACCGAAGAAGCGCAGCGGAATCGAGGCGGGCAGCAGGCGGCTGGTGGCCCCGGCCAGGAAGTTGCCCGCAGCGAGCTTCGTCGCCATGGCCGTGCCGGAGCCGCTCAGAGCCTGTGAACGGATCCGGCGCGCCCGAGCGGCCGGTCCGGACGGCGCCCATCGAGGCGCAAAGCGCAGCCGTAGCCCGGGCTACGGCGAGCATTTGCAACGAAGAGGGGCGCCGTCCGGGACGGCCGAGCGGGCGTGGCGGATCCGTTCACAGGCTCTCAGTCCGCGCGAACCAGGCGCAGCCGCACCTCGCCCGGCGCGCCTTCGATCGGCTCGGCGCTCCAGCCCAGTTCGGCGAGCTCGGGGTAGAGCATCGTCGGATCGCGATCGTGGTGGACGATGACCGGCGTGGCGTCGCGGATCGCACCGACCAGCTCGAGGATCGCGACCAGTGGTTCGGGGGCCGGCAGCCCGCGGACGTCGATGTGGATGCCGTCGGCCTCGGTCCAGCGCTTGCCGGCGCCATCCGGGGCGGCAGGGTGGCCGGCCGGGCCGCCGCCTGGCGGGTGCATCGCGCGCTCCGTCAGGCGGCGGCCACGCTGGCCGGCTGCGCGAGCGAGCGCAGCAGGCGCTGCGCGAGTACCGCGGCCACCTGCCGCCGGTAGTTCGACTGCGTGACGGTGGTGCGCATCGGGCTCACCTGCTTCTGCACCAGCTTGCCGAGACTGGCGAGCATCGCGTCGTCGACCGGTCGGCCGAGCAGTGCATCGGTGCCGGAGAGCACCAGCGGGTGCGAGTTGGTGCCGGTGAGCGCGACCCGCAGCGCGCGCAGCGCGCCGTCGTCGCCCAGCGTGACCGCGCAGGCCACGCCGGCCAGCGGGAAGTCCATCGCGGCGCGCGCGCGCGCCTTGCGGTAGCCCGACGCGCGCGCGTTGGCGCCCGCCGGGACCAGCACGCGGGTGAGGATTTCGTCGCGGGCGATGGTGAGGTGCGCGGCGCCGTCGTCGCGGTACATGTCGGCGAGCGCGATGCGCCGCGTGCCGCGACTGGCCACCAGTTCGACCTCGGCGTCGAGCACCAGCAGCGCGGGCGCGAGGTCGCCCGAGAACGCGGCGTGGCAGCGCGCGCCTTGCGGGGCGACGTGGCAGGTGTCGCCGCCCAGCTTCAGGCAGTAGTTGTTCGCCGCCCGCCACCATTCGCTCTGGTTGTAGAACACGCAGCGCGTGTCGAGGCAGAGATTGCCGCCGACCGTGGCGACGCCGCGGTGGCCGGGCCCCGCGATCGAGCCGGCGGCCTGCGTGATGGCGGGCCGGGCGGCGCCGAACGACGCGTCGGCGGCCAGCTGAGCCAGCCTGACCCGCGCGCCGATCCAGGTGCCTTCGGGCGCGAGCGTGACCGTGTCGAGTGCTGCCACGCTGCCGAGGTCGATGAGGATCGACGGACGCGCGATGCCGCGGCGCATGTTGGGGACGAGGTCGGTGCCGCCGGCGACGAGGCGTGCCTGCGGGTCGCCGGCGAGCAGCGCCGCGGCCTCGGCGACACTGGTGGGCCGCTTCAGGACGAATGCGGGCATGCTGTCCATGTTCAGCTCCTGGTCTCGGCCACGGCGGCCGCAGCGCTTGCGGCGCCTGCAGCCGCGGGCCTGGAAGCGCGCAGCCGCTCCTCGCGGCGTTTGGCGTGGATGGCCTCGAGCACGCGGTCCGGAGTGAGCGGAAGCTCGTCGAGGCGCACGCCGATCGCGTCGTGGATCGCGTTGGCCAGCGCCGGCGGAAAACCGTGCAGCGCGCCTTCGCTCGCCTCCTTGGCGCCGAACGGGCCGAGCGGGTCGTTGCTCTCGACCAGCTTCACCTCGATCGGCGGCGACTCGGCGATGGTGGGGATGCGGTAGTCGAGCATGTTCGGGCGCATCGGCAGGCCGAGGTGGTACTGGTTCTCCTCGGACATCGCCTGGCCCATGCCCATCCAGACCGCGCCCTGCACCTGCCCCTCGACCGCCAGCGGATTGATCGCGCGGCCGCAGTCGTGCGCGACCCAGACGTGCTCGACCTTGACCACGCCGGTGTCCTCGTCGACCGAAACCTCGACCACCTGCGCGGCGTACGAGAACCCCGCCGACGAGCCGACGGCCGCGCCGCGGAACTTGCCGCCCTGCGTCTCGGGCGGCGTGGACCACGCGCCCTTGAAGGTGAGCGTGCCGCTCTCGGCGAGCGCCGCCTCGACGACCTGCGCGAAGGCGAGCGCGCGGTCGGTGCCGGCCACGCGGCAGTGCTCGCCTTCCCATTCGACGTCGTCGACGCTGACCTCGAGCCGTTTTGCCGCCGCCTCGAGCAGCGCGCGCTTCATCGCCTGCGCGGCGCGCAGCGCCGCGTTGCCGACCATGAACGAGACGCGCGACGAATACGAGCCGTTGTCTTTCGGCGTGAGCGCGCTGTCGGTGGCCACGACGCGGATGCGCGCGATCGGCAGCGCCAGCACTTCGGCGACGATCTGCGTGAGCAGCGTGGACGAGCCCTGGCCGATGTCGGAGGCGCCGGTGAGAATCGTGATGCCGCCGTCGAAGTCGAGCTTCAGGTTGATGACCGCGTGCGGCTCGCCGCTCCAGTGCACCGGCTTGGCCGAGCCCGACACGTAGTGCGAGCAGGCCATGCCGAGACCGCGCCCGCGCGGCAGCTTGCCGCGGCGCTCCTTCCAGCCCGAGGCCTGCTCAACCCAGTCGAGGCATTCGGGGATGCCGTACGAGTTGACCTGCAGGTCGTTCAGCGTGCGATAGGGCGGGGTGATCAGGTTGGCCCGCCGCACTGCGAACGGGTCGAGGCCGAGTTCCCCGGCCATGCGGTCGAGCAGCGTCTCGAACGCGTGGCGCGCGTCGACCGCGCCGTGGCCGCGCATCGCGCCGCACGGCGGCGTGTTGGTGTAGATGCGGAAGCCCTTGTACTTCACGGCGCCCATCTTGTAGATCGCGTGCAGCAGCGCGCCCGCGTAGAGGATCGTGACCAGCCCGTAGCCGCCGTAGGCGCCGCCGCGCTGCACGATGGCAGCGTCGACCGCGGTGATCTCGCCGTTCTTCTTCAGGCCGATCTTGAGACGGATGTCGGTCTCGGGACGGCCTCGATGCGTGAGGAAACTGTCTTCGCGCGACTGCTCGACGCGCACCGTGCCGCCGGCGGCGCGCGCCAGCGCCGCGGTGACCATCTCGAAGTTCAGCGGTTCGACGCGGTGGCCGAAGCCGCCGCCGACGAAGGGCTTGACCACGCGGATGTGCGAGCTGTCCATGCCAAGGCACTGCGCCAGCGTCAAATGCAGGTAATAGGGCACCTGCGTGACCGAATGGGTGGTCAGGCGGTTGCGCTCCGGCTCGTACGAGGCCACCGCCGCATTGAGCTCGATCTGCCCGTGCGAGACCTCGGCGTAATGGAAGGTGTGCTCGCGCACCAGGTCGGCCGCCGCGAAACCGGCCTCGACGTCGCCGAATGCGTGGTCGACTTCGCGCTCGACGTTGCCGGCCTTCTTCTCGTGCAGCAGCGTGGCGCCCGGGGCGCGCGCGTCGGTGGCGCTGAAGTAGGCCGGCAGCGGCTCGATGTCGAGCACGATCGAGGCGAGCGCCGCTTCCGCGGTGGCGTCGTCGATCGCGGCCACCGCGACCACCGGCTCGCCGCGGTAGCGCACCTTGCCGCGCGCCAGCGGCCACTCGTTCTGCGCGATCGGGATCACGCCGTAGGGCGCGGCGAAGTCTTCTCCGGTGACGATCGCGCGTACGCCCGGCATCGCGCGTGCCTTCGCGGTGTCGATGCCGCGGATCACGCCGTGGGCGACCGGGCTGCGCAGGATCTTGCCGACCAGGGTTTCGCCGAACGGCAGGTCGGCGGTGTAGCGCGCGCGTCCGGTGACTTTCTCGATGCCGTCGATCAGCGGCGTGCGCTGTCCGACCGGATGCTCGCCGCGGCCGGCTCCGCTCGTGCCCTGGACGGCGACGCCCTCGGGAGTTGCAGTCGGATTCATTGCGTCATTCCCCCGCGGCGGCTTTCACCGATTCGATGATCTTGACGTAACCGGTGCAGCGGCACAGGTTGCCCGACAGCGCGTCGCGGATTTGCGCGTCGTCCGGATGCGGGTTGCGACGCAGCAGGGCTTCGGAAGCCATGATCATGCCGGGCGTGCAGAAGCCGCACTGCGTGCCCAGGTTCTCGTGGAACGCCTGCTGCAGGCGGCTCATGCGGCCGCCGGCCGACAGGCTCTCGATGGTCTCGACCTGCCTGCCTTCGCAGCTCGCGGCCAGCGTGATGCAGGCGAGCCGTGTTTCGCCGTCGACCAGCACGGTGCAGGCGCCGCACTCGCCGCCGTCGCAGCCCTGCTTGGTGCCGGTGAGGCCGACGGTGTCGCGCAGGTAATCGACGAGCAGCGCATGATCGGAAACCGCGTCCTCGCGGGCGCGCCCGTTCACGGTCATGGAGAGCAGTCTCTTGGCCATGGTTCAGACTCCCTTGGGTCGCAGGTCGCGCACCCGCACCGCCTTGCCCTGCGAGCGCGGGATCTCGCCGGGGCGCTTGACGACGACGTCGGTGGTGATGCCGAGCATCGACTTGATCTGGTGCGCCACCCTGCGCGCGATGCCGTCGTAGGCGGCCGGGTCGACGCCGGGCTGCACTTCGGTCTCGATCGTCACGTGGTCGAGCCGGCCCTGGCGCTCGACGACCAGCTGGTAGTGAGGCGCGATGTTCTCCAGGCCGACCAGCACCGCCTCGACCTGCGACGGGTAGACGTTCACGCCGCGGATGATCAGCATGTCGTCGTTGCGGCCGGTGACCCGCAGGATGCGCAGGTGCGTGCGGCCGCAATCGCACGGCGCGGTGGTGATCCGCGTGATGTCGCGCGTGCGGTAGCGCAGCATCGGCAGCGCTTCCTTGGTGAGCGTGGTGATCGCCAGCTCGCCGGCTTCGCCCTCGGGCAGCGGCCGCCCGGTGTCGGGGTCGATCACTTCGAACAGGAAGTGATCCTCCCAGCCGTGCAGGCCGGCGTGGTGCTCGCATTCGCAGGCCACGCCCGGGCCCATGATCTCGGACAGGCCGTAGATGTCGACCGCGCGGATGCCCAGGCGCGCCTGGATCTCGCGGCGCATCGCGTCGCTCCAGGGTTCGGCGCCGAACATGCCGACTTCGAGGGCGGAGTCTTTCGCGAGGTCGATGCCCTGCTGCTCGGCCAGTTCGGCGATCGCCAGTGCATACGACGGCGTGGAGCACAGCACGCGCGCCCGGAAGTCCATGATGAGCGACACCTGGCGCTCGGTGGAGCCGCCCGACATCGGCACCACCACCCCGCCGAGCCGCTCGGCGCCGTAGTGCGCGCCCAGTCCGCCGGTGAACAGGCCGTAGCCGTAGGCGTTGTGGACCACGTCGCCGCGCCGCGCGCCGCCCGAATACAGCGAGCGCGCCATCAGGTCGGCCCAGTTGTCGAGGTCGCCGCTGGTGTAGCCGACCACGGTCGGCTTGCCGGTCGTGCCCGAGGAGGCGTGCAGTCGCGCCAGCTCGCCGATCGGGCGCGCGAACATGCCGAACGGATAGTGGTCGCGCAGGTCGCTCTTGAGCGTGAACGGCAGCCGCTGCACGTCGTCGAGCGAACGGATGTCGTCGGGCGCGATGCCGGCCGCGTCGAGCCGCGCGCGATGCAGCGGCACGTTCTCCCGAGGCGTTCTTCACGGTCTTGCGAAGTCGCTCGAGCTGCAGCGCCGCCAGCCGCTCGCGCGGCATGGCCTCGACGTCGGGGTGAAGGTGGCGGGCGTCGGCGGCCTGCGCGGCGCGGGCGTGCCGGGTGGTGGTGCTCGTGCTCATCGGGTTCTCCTCGGATTCGCGTCGTATCGGTGATCAGGGGCGCGCGCCGCGCACCGGAAGCCTCGCGAGCGCGAAGCCCTGGTTGAACGCAGCTCGCGTGACCAGCGTGTACTTGAGCCAGGCGCCGGCCCCGGCGGCGGCGATGCCGGCCAGCGCGGCCAGCGGCGCGGCGCTCGCGCCGTCCACCAGGCCGATGCCGACGGGCGCGACCAGCGCGAGCGCGATCCAGGTGCCGGCCGATTGCAGCGTGCTGCCGGCGCGGTCGAGCGCCGCGAGCGCGCGCGGTGCGGCGCTCGCCGCCAGCCGGCGACGGTAGGCCAGCCACGCGAGGAAGCGCGCCGCCACCAGCACGCCGAACAGCGTTGCCAGCCCCGGGCCGGCCAGGCCGTGCAGCGGTTGCGTGAACAGGAACAGCCCGCCGCCTTCGGCGAGCCCGGTGGCGACCACGAGCGGCACCACCAGCGGCTCGCGCCAGGCCGGAATGCCGCGAGCGGCCTTCAGGATGCGCGCCTGGCAGTAGACGAAGACGAGCGCAAGCAGCGCGGCCAGCCACGCGAACGGCGCGAGACCGGCCGCCGCGGCGAGGCCCGCCGGAAACAGCAGCGTGGCGACGAAGGCCTCGCGCGACATCCAGGAGGTGCGCGGGTTGAAGAACACGTGCAGCGCGCGCGTCGGCCGGCCGATTTCGAGCCACACGCACAGCAGCCCCAGGCCGACGAGTGCCAGCGCACCCAGCGTGAGCAGGGTGGCCGCGGTGCCGCGCGCGCCCGAGAGCGCGGTGAAGACCAGCAGCCCGCTGCCGGCGCCGCCGAAGACGAAGTTGCCCGCGGCGCGCCAGTCCCAGTGCGCCTGCTGCCAGGGTTTGGGGCCGTAGCTCATGCCTGTGCCTTGTCCCAGAGATAGTAGAAGCCGGGGCCGGTGCCGAGTTCCTCGTGCATGCGGAAGTGCTGGTTCTCCGCGAGCAGCTGCGAGACGTTGCTGGCCGGGTCGTCGAGGTCGCCGAAGGCGAGTGCCTTGGCGATGCATGCGTTCACGCAGGCCGGCGTGGCCTCGGGATCGACGCCGGGCGTCTGCCCCTTCTCGAGGCCGGCGTCGATGCGCTCGACGCAGAACGTGCACTTGGTGGCCACCCCGAGTCGCGCGTCGTCGTGGCGCCGGGCCTCGCTCTCGGTGGGGGCTCCGTAGGCGAAGGTGGGCCGCTGGGTCTTGTAGCGCGCCTGGTAGGGGCAGGCGACCGCGCAATAGGCGCAGCCGATGCACAGGTCGTAGTCGATCGTGACGATGCCGTCGGGCCGCTTCTTCGTGGCGGTGGTGGGGCACACTTCCATGCACGGCGGATCGTCGCAGTGCTGGCAGCCGGTGGGCACGAACGCGCGGCGCACTTCCGGGTATTCGCCGAACTCCATGTCGAGCACGCGCCGCCACTGCACGCCCGGCGGCGTGGCGTTGGCGTGCTTGCACGACGCGGTGCAGGTCTGGCAGCCGACGCAGCGCCGCAGGTCGGCGATCATGGCCCAGCGCGTCATGCCGCGGCCCTCCGGATAGCGACGCGCACGATGTCGGCGCCCGAGCCGGTGGCGTCGGTGAGGTCCATCGACATGGTGGCCAGCGCGTTCAGGCTGGGCACGCCGAAGTCTTTGGCGAACGGCGTGACCCAGTGGTCGAACTGGCCGATCAGCAGCAGCGTGTCGGGGCGGATGCCCTGGCGCAATACGGCGCGGCCGCGCACGCTGCGCTTCGGCGTGGCGATCTCGATCTCGTCGCCATCCTCGATGCCGAGCCTGGCTGCGGCCTGCGGGTTGACGATCACGCCGCGGTGGCCTGCGATGTTCTCGGCAACTTCGCGGATCATCTGCACGCCGACGTTGCCGCCCCAGGCGTACTGCATGCTGCGCGAGGTGAGCAGCCAGAACGGATAGTCTTCGGCGCGCGCGCCGCCGGCGGTGACGATGCCTTCCCAGAGGCCGGGGAAGTCTTTCCGGGCGGGGAGCGCCCGGTACTCGCCCATCTGCTTGTCCCACCAGCGCATG
Source organism: Burkholderiaceae bacterium (assembly GCA_027493945.1). Taxonomy (GTDB): domain Bacteria; phylum Pseudomonadota; class Gammaproteobacteria; order Burkholderiales; family Burkholderiaceae_E; genus Zeimonas. The sequence continues at coordinate 3,604,366 of JAOSJU010000001.1, forward strand.
TCGTGCTCGTGCAGGCGCCGGCCCAGCTCGGCGCCGACGCGTTGCAGGCGCTCCTGGTAGGGCAGCTCGAAGCGCAGGCCGCGCTCGACCATCGTGGGGTAGAGGTACCAGGCGAGTCGCGGGAACGGCTTCGTCGCAAGCCCGTTCTCCTTCCACCAGTCGAGGCCGTTGACCTGCGCGCCGTCGGTGAGCTCGGCGCTGGCCGACCGGCAGGCGGCATCCCAGATCTCTTCGCGCGTGTAGGCGCGGTCGGGCGCCAGCGAGAAGTCGCCGTGCTCGCCCTCGAGCGGCACGCCGCACGCGCCCCTGTTGATCGCCGCGTTGTATTTCCCGAGGATGCCGCTGCGCCGCGCCAGTTCGGTGGCGATGTCGGTGAAGTCGCGCGCCTCGCCGCGCATCGCGACCGCCGGCTGGCGCAGCGCGAAGCCTTCGTGGTCCCAGAACTGCTCGACGTACTTGGTCGCGCCGATGCGGATCAGCTGCAGCCCTTCGAGGTCGGTGGCGTCGGGCAGCAGGATGTCGGCGAAGTGGTTGGTCTCGTCGCGGGTGTAGGCAAGCGCGACGACGAACGGGAAGCGGGCGATCTTGTCGGCGACCGCCAGCGTGTCCCAGAACGAGATCGCCGGGTTCGTGCGGTAGACGAACCAGACGTCGGGGAAGGTGACTTTCGGCAAGCCCTTCGGCGTTTCGTCGAGGAACATCCACGAGAAGTGCGTCGGGCCCAGCGCCTGGCTCCATGCACCGTTGCCTACCAGCGGGACCATCGTGCGACAGGCGTTGCGGATGTTCGGGCGCGGCGACCAGTTCTTGCGGTCGGTGGGATTCAGCGGGTAGGCCATGAACCCGTCGGGGCCGGGCTTCGCGCTCTCCAGCCGCTCGGACATCGGGCGCACCAGCCGTACGGTGGTGCCGATGGTGCCGCCGGGAACCTCGAGCGCGCCCACCAGCGACGCGAGCATCGTTCGCGCCCAGCAGCACTCGTAACCGCCCCAGCCGTTGTTGATCGTCTTGCCCAGCGTGACCGCGACCGGGCGATAGGGGAGCTCGCGCCCCTCGATCTCGATCGTCTGGCTGACGCAGGCGTGCTCGACGTATTCTTGCGCGATCTTGCGCATCGTGGCGGCGGACACGTCGCAGACGCCCTGCGCCCACTCGGGCGAGTAGGGCCGCATGTGCGCGACCAGCTTGTCGAACGTGGTCTCGCCGGCGAGCAGGCCGTCGGCGAGCACTTCGTCGTCCGGGCCGATCTCGATCGCGTCGACCTCGACCCTGGCGTGCAGGGCTTCGTCGAGCCCCTCGCTGTCGTGCGCGCGCGCGCAGCCGGCGCCCGCATCCCAGACCAGCGGCTTGCGGGTTGCGCGGTCGCGCAGGTAGTAGCCGTTGGGCCCGACCAGGTATGCCGACGCGGTGCGTTTCGCGAGGAACGGCAGGTCGAGCCGCTCGCGCGGCACTTCGTGCAGCAGCACGTGGATCAGTGCGTAGAGGAACGCCGCGTCGGTCTTGGGCTTGATCGGCACCCACTGCGCCGAGCAGGCGCCGGTGACCGACAGGTGCGGCTCGACCTGGACGCGCTTCAGGCCGCGCACGCGCGCCTGCGAATGCCGCCAGACGCCGACCACGCCGCCCGAGGCCTCGATGTTCGAGCCGCAGGAGATCAGGTAGTTGCAGTTCGGCGTGTCGGCCGCGACGATGAACGCGCGGTGCCAGAACTCACCGTACAGGTGCTCGGAGTGGTCGCACTTGACGCCCTGGCCCGAGCCGAAGCCCATGTCGACCGGCCCCCAGGCCGCGAGAAAGGCCGGGAAAGTACCCATGTAGAACTGCGGCGTGCCGCCGCCGCCGAAGCTCGCCGCCAGCCGCGGGTAGCCCGATTCGTCGGTGAGGCCCTGCTCGCGGATCCGGTTCAGGCGCTCGGCGATCGTGTCGAACGCCTCTTCCCAGGAGATCGGCACGAAACCCGGATCCTGGTCGCGGCCCTTCTTCGGGTTGGTCCGCTTCATCGGCGTGAGGATCCGGTTCGGGTTGTAGGTCTTCTGGACCAGCCCGTAGGCCTTCACGCAGACTTTGCCGCCGCCCGGATGGATCTTCTCGGCGCAGAAGTTGGGCTCCACCTCGGTGGCCAAGCCGTCGACCACCTTGACGGTGAGAAGATCGGGGCCGGCCACGCACTGGTAGCAGTAGGTGGGAACCCGGCGCAGGCCCGGCGCGGGCGCGTCGGCGCGGCCCGCATCGGCTGCGGCGGCCGCCGCGACGCTCATGCCAGGCCTGCCTTCTTCGCCTTGGCGGCCGGGCGCGCGGCGGTGCCCGCGACATCGACGACGAAGCGACTGTGCCGGCCACGGCAGATCGCGTCGACACTGTCGCGGCCCTCGACCTCGAAGGTGACTGCGCGGCCCTTGACCTCGGCGATCGTCACCTTCAGCTCGACCGGCATGCCCAGCAGCGTGGCGGCGAGGTGGTCGATCTCCACGCGCGTGCCCACCGAGTCTTCGCCGGCGTCGAGGTGCTCGAGCAGCAGCTCGCGGCAGGCGATCTCGACGTCCTGCACCAGCATCGGTGTGGCATAGACGCGGGCGTTCTCGCCCATGAAGCCGATCGTGCGGTCGCGATCGACGGTGAGTTGGCTGGTGCGCGTCGCGCCGGGGACGAGGGTAGGTTTCATCGGATTCTCCAGGTTCGTTGCCGGGACGGCGGGAGCCCGACCGGCGTCGTGAGTGGCGGATGGGTGACCGGCTACAACCCGAGATAGGCCTGCTGGACCGCCGGGTTGTGGAGCAGTTCGGCGCCGCTGCCCGACAGCGCGATACGGCCGACCTCGAGCACGTAGGCGCGGTCGGCCACCGACAGCGCCGCACGCGCGTTCTGGTCGACCAGCAGGATCGTGGTGCTGGCATCCTTCAGCGAGCGGATCGTGGCGAAGATCTCGGCCACCAGGCGCGGCGCGAGGCCCATGCTCGGCTCGTCGAGCAGCAGCAGCCTGGGGCGCGACATCAGTGCCCGGCCCATCGCGAGCATCTGCTGCTGTCCGCCCGACAGCGTGCCGGCCGCGTCGTGGCGCTTGGACGCCAGGATCGGAAACAGCGCGTAGACCTTCTCGAGCCCGACGGCGATCTCGCTCGCGGGGCGCACGTAGGCGCCGAGCCTGAGGTTGTCCTCGACCGTGAGCGGGCCGAACACCTGCCTGCCCTCGGGCACCTGGACGATGCCCATGCGCACGCGCGCGCGCGGCGACACGCGAGTGACGTCGGCGCCTTCGAAATGCACGCTGCCTGCCGCCGCGGGCTGCACGCCCGAGAGCGTGCGCAGCAGCGTCGACTTGCCGGCGCCGTTGGCGCCCACCAGCGCGACGAGTTCGCCATCGTTCACGCTCAGGCTCACCGAGTCGAGCGCGGTGATGCGGCCGTAGCGGCTGGACAGGCTGGCGACTTCAAGCATGCGCCTGCTCCGGCTGCGCCGCCGTGCCCAGGTAGGCTTCGATCACTTTCGGGTCGCTGCGCACCTGCTCGGCGGTGCCTTCGGCAAGCCGGCGCCCGTAGTCGAGCACGAGGATGTGGTCGGACACCCCCATCACCAGCCGCATGTTGTGCTCGACCAGCACCACGGTGGTGCCGGTGTCGGCAAGCCGGCGGATGAGCAGCGCGATGTCGGCCGATTCGGTGGGGTTCAGGCCGGCGGCCGGCTCGTCGAGCAGCAGGATCTTCGGTTCGCCGGCCAGCGCGCGAGCGATCTCCAGGCGCTTGAGCGCGCCATACGGCATGGCATCGGCGCTCGATTCGGCATGGGCGCCGAGCCCGACGAACTTCAGCAGCTCGAGCGCACGCTCGCGGCAGTCGCGCTCGGTGCGCCGCAGTTGCGCGGTGCGCAGCAGCGTGGGCAGCAGGCCGCAGCGCTCGCGCAGATGGCGCCCGGTCATCACGTTCTCGAGCGCGCTCATGTTGAAGAAGATCTGCAGGTTCTGGAACGTGCGGCCGATGCCGGCGGCGGCAAAGGCGTGCGCGGGCCGGCCGGTGAGGTCGCGGCCGCGCAGGCTGATGCGCCCGGTACTTGGCAGGTAGACGCCGGTGAGCAGGTTCAGCAAGGTCGTCTTGCCGGCGCCGTTGGGGCCGATGATCGAATGGACCATGCCTTCGCGCAGCGTGAAGGAGAGATCCTGCACGGCGTGGATGCCGCCGAACTCCTTCGACAGACCCTGCACGCTCAGGCCGTCGCCGATCGCATGCGCCGCGCCGGCACGGATCGCGTGCTCGCTGGCCATCGCGGGACGGGTCGTCGGGGCGGGCACGGTCAGCCTCGCTTGCGAGCGAGCCAGCCTGCCAGCGTCGGCACCGCGCCGCGCGGCAGGAAGATCATCGTGACCATCAGGATGGCGCCGAACACGACCATCTCGTATTCCTTGATCACCGTGAGCGCCTGCGGCAGAACGGTGAGGATCGCGGCGCCGACGACGGCGCCGAAGGTCGAGGCCATGCCGCCGAAGACGACCATCGTCACCAACTCGACCGAATGCAGGAACGAGGACTTGGCGGGCGTGATGAACCCGCTGTAGAAGGCGGTGAGGCCGCCGGCGATCGCGGCAAACACCGCGGAGACGACGAAGACCATCAGCTTTTGCCGTGCGCTGTCGATGCCGACCACCTCGGCGGCCACTTCGGAGGTGTGCAGCGCGCGCAGCGCCCGCCCGGTGGGCGATTCGATCAGGTTCAGCGCCACCCAGACCGCGAGCAGCAGGCAGGCGCCGACGATCCAGTACCAGGTCTGCTCGCCGCTCACGGCCCAGCCGAACACGGTGAACGGCGGCACCGGCATGCCGTCGGGCCCGCCGGTGACGCGGTCTTCGTTGGCGAGCACGATCGACACGATGACGCCGAGTCCCGGGGTGGCCATCGCGAGGTAGTGGCCCTTCAGGCGCAGGATCGGGCGCCCGACGACGAAGGCCATCAGCGCCACCGCCGCGGTGGCGACGACCAGCGCGGCCAGCGGCGGCACGCCGTAGCGCGAGACCAGCAGCGCCGACCCGTAGGCGCCCAGGCCGTAGAACCCGGCGTGCCCGAGGCTGATCTGGCCGGCGTAGCCGATCAGCAGGTTCAGGCCGACGCAGACGATCGCGTTCAGGCCGACGAGAATCGCGACGTCGTAGAAGTAGTCGTTGGCGAGCACCAGCGGTGCCAGCACGATCGCGAGCGCGAGCGCCGCCAGGCCGCCGGTGCGCGGCGACGCCCACCAGCGCGCGCGGTCGGCCGGGCGATCAGACACGGTCGCTCTTGACTGCACCAAGGATTCCATCGGGACGCACGAACAGCACGACGAGAATGATCACGAACGCGATCACGTCCTTGTAGGCCGACGACAGGTAGCCGGCGCCGAGGGCTTCGAGCAGCCCCAGCACGACCCCGCCGACGATGGCGCCCGGAAAACTGCCCAGGCCGCCGAGCATCGCAGCGGCGAACCCCTTGAGCCCGAGCATGATTCCGGCGTCGTACGACGTGAAAGTGATCGGCGCGATCAGCACGCCGGCGACGGCGCCGAGCGCGGCCGCGAGCCCGAAGCTGGCGAACAGCACCTTGCGCACCTCGATGCCCACCAATTGCGCGGCGAAGCGGTTGTACGAGGTGGCCAGCATCGCCTTGCCGAGCAGCGTGCGGTTGAAGAACCAGGACAGGGCGGCCACGACGACCACGGTGACGCCGATGACCCACAGGCTCTGCGGAACGATGGTTGCACCGAGAATCGAGATCGGAGCGTCGCCCGACAGCGGCGGCAGCGCGTGGATGCTCTTGTCCCAGACGAGCTGCGCCAGGCCGCGCAGGAAGATCGACGCGCCGATGGTGATGATGATCAGCGTCACCACGTCGGCCTTGCGGGCGCGCCCGACCGCCAGCCACTCGAGCAGGAGCCCGACCACACCCGTGACCGCCACGGCGCCGAGGAGGGCGATCGGCATCGGCAGCCCCGAACCGATGAACGACACCGCGCTCATGCCGCCGATCATCACGAACTCGCCCTGGGCGAAGTTGATGACGTAGCTGGCGTTGAAGATGATCGAGAAGCCCAGGGCCACCAGCGCATAGATCGCGCCGATGGTGAGGCCGCCGGCGAGAAACTGCAGCCATGCTCCGCTCATTGCTGTTCCTCGCCGGGCGGCCGGTAGACGCCGTCAGTTCTTGACCAGCGTCCAGTTGCCGTTGCGCACTTCGAGCATGCGGAAGGCGCTGAGGTCGAGACCCATGTGGTCGGTGGGCGACATGTTGAACTGCCCGCCCGTGCCCATCAGGCCCTTGGTCTTCTCGATCTCGTCGCGCACCTTGGCCTTGTCGGTGCCGCCGGCGCGCTTGACCGCCTCGACCGCGATCATCAGCGCATCGTAGGCGTGGCCGCCGAAGGTGGAGACGTCGGACTTGTAGCGCGCCGTGTAGTCGTGGGCGTACGCCGTCACGACCGGCTTCTGCGGATCGCTGGCAGGCAGGATGTCGGCCACCAGAAGCGCGGCGGCGGGCAGGCGCACGCCTTCGGCCGCTCCGCCGGAGAGCCTGACGTACTCCTTGGAGGCCACGCCGTGCGACTGGTAGAACGGCTGCGTGAGGCCGAGCTGGCGATAGTTCTTCGTGACGATCGCCGGACCCTGGCCGAAGCCGCAGTTCATCACCGCCTGCACGCCGGGCGTGCCCTTGATCTTGGTGAGCTGCGCGGTCATGTCGGTGTCGGCCGCGCCGTAGCTTTCGTCGGCGACGATCTCGATGCCGTACTTCGGCGCCACCTTGATGCACTCGTTGCGCAGCGACTTGTCGAAGCCGCCGGCTCCGGTGATCAGCGCGAGCTTGCTCAGCTTGCGCTCGTTCATGTCGGTGAAGATCTTCTCGCAGGCCATGCGGTCGGTGTGCGGCGTCTTGAACACCCACTTCTTCACCGGCTCGATGATGACCACCGCGCCCGCCAGAGAGATGAACGGAATCTGCGCCTGCTCGACCAGCGGCACCGCGGCCATCGTCTCGCCGGTGCTCGTGCCGCCGATGATGAAGTCGACCTTGTCCTGCTCGATCAGCCGCTTGGTGAAGGTGCGCGCCTTCTCGGCGTCGCCGGCGGAGTCATAGGAGACCAGCTGCAGCTTGCGCCCGAGCACGCCGCCGGCCGCGTTGATGCGCTCGACGTACATGTCGAGCGTCTTCTGCTCGGGGTCGCCGAGGAAGGAGGCGGGCCCGGTCACCGCAAGGAACGCCCCGATTTTGATAGGCTCCTGTGCCGCGGCCGTTCCGGTTCCGATCAGCGCGGCGGCGGCGAAGGTGCCGGCCGGGCGGATCGCGCTTCGGGCACTTGCAACGAAATTCATCCGAGTCTCCTCTTGTTTTCCACGACGACATGGCCGCGATGCGGCCTGCCGGGTTCACCCCGTCGCGCGCTCGACGCGAGACGGGACGCTTGCGCCATCGGCCGGCTGCCGAAACGGGGCCGACCAACGGTGTCTTCTCGGGGCAATGAACGGCGCGCCTGCAATCACCGCATTTACAGAACGTCCGTTAAGCCCTATTCTGGTACCGGAATGCGGGTATTCACTTGATCTGTATCAGCCTTTCGGGGTACCGATGACGAGGGTAACCACACGCGCCGGCGCAGGCAACATCCGGCCACGCCGACGCCCGGCGAGCACCGCGCAGGCCGCGGCCCCCGAGGTTGCCAGCCAGGTCGCCAGCCAGGTCGCGGTTCGCGCGGTGCGCCGCCAGGATCTCGACCGGGTGATCGCGATCGACGCGAGCGTAACCGGGGTCGAGAAGCGTGCCTACTGGCTGTCGGTATTGCGCCGTTACGGCGACGGCGAGACACCCGAGCGGCAGTTCCTGGTGGCCGAGGTCGATGGCCGCGTGGCCGGCTTCATCATCGGCGAGGTGCGCGACTGGGAATTCGGCGCGCCGCCGTGCGGATGGGTGTTCGCGATCGACGTGGCCCCCGAGTTCCGCCTCGGGGGCATTGCCACGCGCATGCTCGACGCGCTGCGCACGGGCTTCCGCCGCGCGGGAGTGCGCAAGCTGCGCACCATGCTGGCACGCGACAATACGCTGATCCTCTCGTTCTTTCGCAGCCAGGGGATGATGACCGGGCCTTTCATTCCACTGGAGATGGACCTCGATGGCTGACCGCGAGCGTGCCCGATGAGGCTGCAGAAGAACACTTCGCTCGCGCTCTACAGCGTGCTCGAGTTCGCGATCGACCCGACGCGACACATTCCGGCGGCCGAGATCGCGCAGAAGTACGATGTCTCGCCGCACCACCTGGCGAAAGTGCTTTCGGAGCTCGCGCGCAGCGGCATCGTCGAGTCGGTGCGCGGCGTCGGCGGCGGCTATCGCTTCGCGGGCAACGCGCGGCGCATTACCCTGATGGACGTGATCCGCCTGTTCGAGGATCTCGCGCCCCCGCCGAACGAGCGGCGCGATCCGAGCGATTCGACGCCGGTGGGCATGGCGCTGGGCGCGGTGCTCTCGGAGATCGACGAGATCGCCAAGGCCACGCTGAGTTCGATCACGCTGGCGACCATGCTGCGGCTGATCGAGCGCCAGCAGGGTCGGCCGGTCGGCCCGGCGGCCGTGCCGGTGAATGGCGAGGCCGTGCGAATGGCCGGCGCGGCGGCGCCGCGCCGCGGCGGCAGCAAGTCGGCTGCGACGCAGCCGGCCGCGCGCGGCCGCGGCCAGGCCGCGCGCGGGAGCCGCTGAACCGGCCGAGGGCCTGTTCACACTACGATCGTCCCCGCGTGAGTCCGAAAAAAGCGCGCAATCAAGGCGCAAAGCGCAGCCGTGGCGGGGCCACGGCGAGCATTTGCAACGCCGAGTGCGCGTTTTTTTTCGCACTCACCCTCCGGGCCGGGGCCTGCCGAGCCGCCACACTTCGTTGCCGCCTCCTTGCGTGGCACCGCCACGCGCGTCGCCGGCGCCTCGTTTGGCGGCCCGGCAGGCCCCGGCGCGGGGACGATCGTAGTGTGAACAGGCCCTACACCGCGACCGGCGCCGCGATGTGCGGGTGCGCCTCGTAGCCGACGATGCGGATGTCGTCGTATTCGTAGCCGTCGATCGACGCCGGCCTGCGCGCGAATTCGAGCCGCGGCAGCGGCAGAGGCTCGCGCGCGAGCTGCAGCCGCGCCTGGTCGAGGTGGTTGCTGTAGAGGTGCACGTCGCCGCCGGTCCAGACGAACTCGCCGGGCTCGAGGTCGCACTGGTGCGCGAGCATCGCCAGCAGCAGCGCGTAGCTGGCGATGTTGAACGGCACGCCGAGGAAGACATCGCACGAGCGCTGGTACAGCTGCAGGTGCAGCCGGCCGCCGATCACCGCGGTCTGGAACAGGCAGTGGCAGGGCGCGAGCTTCATCGCCGGCAGGTCGCCCACGTTCCAGGCGCTGACGATCTGCCGCCGCGACCACGGGTCGTGCCTGATCTGGCGCACGAGCTCGGCGATCTGGTCGACGTGACGGCCGTCGGCGGTGGCCCAATCGCGCCACTGCTTGCCATAGACCGGCCCGAGGTCGCCGTTGGCGTCGGCCCATTCGTCCCATATGCCGACGCGGTTCTCGCGCAGGTAGCGGATGTTGGTGTCGCCCTTCAGGAACCACAGCAGTTCGTGGACGATCGAGCGCAGGTGCAGCTTCTTCGTGGTGACCATCGGGAAGCCGTCGGCCAGGTCGAAGCGCATCTGGTGGCCGAAGACGGCGCGCGTGCCGGTGCCGGTGCGGTCGGGCCGATCGACGCCTTCGCGAAGGATGCGTTCGAGGAGATCGAGGTATTGCCTCATCGTGCTCTGCGGGTCGGATTCGCCGGGGCCGTGCGCCGGCCTATTGCTCGTCGGATGTCGTAGCCGGCTGCGGCGCCGGCGGGGCTTGCGGCGTTGCGGCCGGCGCAGCCGCCGGCGCTCCCGGTTCGGCAGGCTGCGCTTGCGCTGCCGATGGCGCGGCCGCGGCGGGTCCAGGGGTTCGAAGGTCGAGCGGGCCCGGCGCCGGTTGCGGCGAAGGCGCGGCGCCGGTTGCGGGCGGCAGTGCGGGCGCCGGCGGGGGCGGCGCGGCGTGCACCGGCGGGGCCGCGGTGGCGCTCGCGGGCTCGCCGGCGCGCGCCGGGCCCGCCCAGAGCGTGGCGACCGAGGGCCGCTGCGGCGCGGGCAGTTCGATCCGCGCGCCGTTGCGCTCGATGACGACGGCGCCCGGGCGCACCTCGACCAGCTTCGTGTCGGCGCTCACCGCGTCGCCCACCATGAACGCGCGCGGCGGCTTGCCGTCGACCGCGAGCACCGCGCTGCCGCGCAACTCGCTGGCGGCGACGCCGAGCACCTGGATGTTCGAGGGGCGTGCGACGGATGCCTGCGCGCCGCCGCTTCCGCCCGGCAGGCCGAACAGCCGGGCCGCCGAAGCCAGATCGGGCGCGTCGCCCCGATCGCCCAGCGAGCCGGCCGGCGCGATCGGCACCGCCGGGGCGAGCAGCTGCAGCGCCCAGTAGGCGATCGTCGCGCACAGCAGCGCGAACATCGCGAGCGAGGCCGCAGTCGGGGTGAAGCGACGCGCGCCAGCAGATCGTTTGAAGCGCATCCTGGGGTGGGGAGGGTGCCGGAATCCGCTGGTATCATAGCCCGAGTCGCCATGGCACTTTCAGGAGCATCGATGCACGGTCCTACGGCCCAGCGGGGGCCGCATGCGCGCCAGCGCGGCTTCACACTGATCGAGATCATGGTGGTCATCGTGATTCTCGGCGTGCTGGCCGCGATCGCGGTGCCGCGCATCATGAGCAAACCGGACGAGGCGCGCGTGAAGGCGGCGCAGACCGAGATCGCGCAGATCCTGCAGGCGCTCGACCTGTACCGGCTCGACAACCAGCGCTACCCGACCACCGACCAGGGGCTGGCCGCGCTCGCCCAGCGCCCGTCCGTCGAGCCGCTGCCGCCCAACTGGAAGGCCTACCTGAAGCAGCCCCCGGTCGATCCCCTGGGGCAAGCCCTACCAGTACCTGAACCCGGGCGTGCGCGGCGAGATCGACGTCTTCAGCCTGGGCGCCGACGGCCAGCCCGGCGGCGAAGGCGTATCCGCCGACATCGGCAACTGGTCGCTGAATCGGTAGCCGGGCGCCGCCGGCGGCGCCCGGACCACACCCGCAACGAGGTGCAGCACGTGAACGGCCCGGCCTTCGGTGCCCGGCCGCGTCAGGCCGGCTTCACGCTGCTCGAACTGCTGGTGGCGATGGTGATCGCCGGCGTGCTGATCGGCATCGCGTCGCTGTCGATCGGTGGCTTCGATCGCGGCCTGCGCTTCGAGGCCGAGCGGCTCGCGCAGCTGCTGGTGCTCGCGCGCGAGGAGGCGCAGATACGCGGTGCGCCGATCCGCTTCGACGCCGACGACGAGCGCTACGGTTTCTTCGTCTGGCGCGAACGGCGCTGGCAGCCGCTGCTCGACGATCGCGACCTGCGTGAACGCAGCTGGGACGAACCCACGCGTCTGCGCGTGGAGCGTGCCGATGGCAGGCGCGAGATCGAGTTCGGCCGCGATCAGGTCGACACGCCGTTCGTGCTGCACCTCGGGCGCCGCGACGCGCGCGTGTCGATCGTCGCCAACGGCCTGGGCGCCTTCGAGGTGCGCTGATGCGCAGCCGCGGCTTCACGCTGATCGAGGTGCTGGTCGCGATGACGATCGCGGCGGTCGCGCTGATGGCCGCGATCCGGGCGACGGCCTCGCTCGCGGTGAACAGCGCCGACCTGCGCAGCCGCACGCTGGCGCAGTGGAGCGCCGAGAATCGGCTGGCGCAGATCCGCATCGCACACGAATGGCCGAATCTCGGCCGTCGCCAGTACGACTGCAGCCAGGCGAACGTGGCGCTGCTGTGCCGCGAAGACGTGATCCAGACGCCGAATCCGTTGTTCCGCCGCGTCGAGGTCAGCGTGTTCGGCGAGGACGGCGCCTTCCGGCTGGCGCGGCTGGTTGGCTTCTCGACGAGGCTGCCGTGAGGGCGCGCGAACGAGCCGGTCGGCGCGCGCTACGCGGCTTTACGCTGCTCGAACTTCTGGTGGCGGTGGCGCTGTTGTCGGTGCTGGCGGTGCTCACCTGGCGCGGCATGGATTCGGTGCTGCGCGGGCGCGACCGGATCGTGTCGGCTTCCGACGAGCTGCGCTCGCTCACCGTGGCGATGGCGCAGATCGAGGAAGACCTGCGGCGCTCCTGGCCGATCCGCCTGCTCGGCCTTCCGGAGCCTTCGATCTCGTTCTCGATGCCCACCGACCGCGAACCGTCTTCGCTCGCGCTGCTGCGCGAGACGCGCGGCTCCGACGCGGTGCAGGTGCAGCGGGTGATCTACCGGCTGCGCGACGGCGTGTTCGAGCGCGGCTTCAGCACCTGGGCCGCACCGTCGCCGGACGGTACACAGCAGGTGCCGGCCACGCCGTTCACCTGGCAGCCGATCCTGCGCGAGGTGCAGGTGGTGGAGTTTCGCGGCTGGCTCGACGGCCGCGGGTGGCTGCCGGCCGCTTCGCTCGCGCCGTTGCTGGCGGCCGCCGCGCAGGCGCCGGCCATTCCGGCTGCCGTGGCCGGCGCGGGCAGGCCGATGCCGCAGGTCACCGGCGTCGAGGTGGTGCTGACGAGCCGCGGCGAGCGCATCGCGCGCGTCTTCGCGGTGGCCGATTGAGCATGCGCGCGCGCGCCGCGCACTGTGGGCGGGTCGCCGCGCAGGCGGGCGTCGCGATCATCAGCGTGCTGCTGGTGATCACGCTCGCCACGCTGATCGTGAGCGGCCTGTTCTGGCGCGAGCACGTCACCGTGCGTTCGGTGGAGAACCGGCTGGCGCTCGCTCAGATGCGCTGGATCGAGACCGCGGTGCTCGACTGGGCGTCGGTGGTGCTGCGCGTCGATCGCAACAGCACCGGCACGGTCGACTACCTGGGCGAATTGTGGGCGACGCCGGTGGCCGAAACCGTTCTCGACGAGACTGTGACCGGAGGCGCCCGGATCAGCGACGAAGGCAGCAAGGCGCGGCTGACGGGCCAGATGTTCGACGCCCAGGCGCGGATGAACCTGAACAACCTGGTGATCGGCGGGCTGCCGTCGGCGGTGCATCGCGAGGCGTTCGAGCGCCTGCTGGCGATCGTCGGGCGCCCGGAGAGCCTGGCGGGCGTGCTGCAGGCGCGGCTGCAGCACGCCTATCCGCCGCTGGTGCAGGGGCGCAGGGCGCCGGCGTCGGCGCTGCCGCTGCTCAAGCTCGCCGACCTGCGCAGCGTGCCCGGCTTCGACGAGACCACCATCGCGGCGCTCGAGCCGTTCGTCATCTTCCTGCCCAAGCGTGTGCGGCTGGGCACCGGCGAGATCGTCACCGAGGGCTCGAAGGTCAACGTCAACACCGCTCCGCCGGAGGTGCTGGCCGCGGAGATCGGCGAGATCGACCTGCAGTCGGCGCGGCGTTTCGTCGAGGGCGTGCGCCAGCGCACCTTCTTCGCGAGCCTCGACGTGGCGCGCTCGCGTTTCGACGGCTCGCCGGTGCTGCCGGCCAACCTGCTGTCCGTCGGCTCGGACTTTTTCCTGGTGAGGGGGATGGTACGCTTCGGGCGGGTCGAGTCGCAGAGCGAAGCGCTCCTTTACCGCGGCGTCAGCCGCGTGGAACTCATATGGCAGCACAGGTACTGAGGAAGGGGCAGGCGATCGTCTGGGTGCCGCCGCGCGCCATCGGCGAGCGCGCGTTCGCGACCGAACCGGTGCTGCTGGCAATGCTGCCGGTCGCGGTCTCCGACAAGGTCGGCGGCGCGGCGAACCCGGGCGGGCTGCCCGTTACCGTCTTCGGCAGCGCGAGCACGGCTCGCTACGTGCGCGTGAGTCTCGACGCGCTGCCGGTCCTCGAGACCGCGACGCTCGTCTTCGATGCCCGCGACGTCAACCTGCTGCAGGTCGTGGTGCCAGCGCTTTCGGGCGCGCGGCTCCAGCAGGCATTGCCGAACGTCGTCGAGGAAATGCTGCTGCAGGATCCGCAGTCCTGCGCCTATGCGGTGGGCCCGCGCGTCGGCGCCGAGGGACGGCGCCTGGTGGCGGCGATCGATCGGGGGTGGCTGGAATTCGTGGTCGGCGCCTTCGAGCGGCGCGGCATCGCGGTGCAGGGTGCATGGCCGGCGCAACTCGCGCTCCCGGTGGGTGCCGACCGTACCGCGCTCGCCTGCCTGAACGACGGCCTGGCCCTGTGCACCGGGCTGCTCGACGGCATCGGATGGAGCGCGTCGTCGGACCCGGATTCGCGTGCCGAGGCGATCATGGCGCTGCTGGCCAGCGCCGGCACGCCGTCGGCGCCGTTCGCGCCGCCCGCCGCCGATGCCGCGCCGGCGGCGGTCGAGGAGGAGGCGGTGGTTGGGCTCGCGGCGCGTGAACTGCCGTCCGAGCCGCCGCGGCTGCGCCGCCGGCTGGCGGTGTTCGTCGAGGATGCGAGCTGGCAGACGCCGGTGCTGAAGGCGGCCTCGCGCGCCGGATTCGATGCCGACATCCGCGCACTGCCGTTTCCGCTGCCCGCGCCGGTCGACCTGCTGGCGGCGCGCCGCGGCAGCGCCGCCGGCCGCTGGTTTGCCGACGTCGACTGGCGCGCCTGGCGCGCGGCGGCGATCTTCGGCGGCGTCAGCGTCGCGGCCGCGCTGTTCGGGCTGAACCTGCACTGGGGCGCGCTCGCGCAGGAGCGCGCGGCGCTGAAGGCGCAGACCGAGCGCACTTTCCGGGAGGCGTTTCCGAACACGCCCGTGGTGATCGAACCGCTGATGCAGATGCAGCGCGAGGTCGCCGGCCTGCGCACCCGCGCCGGGCAGGCGGGCCCCGACGACTTCCTTCCGCTGCTGACGCGCTTTTCGCTGGCGCTCGGGGCGCAGGGTGCCGATTCGACGGCGAGCGTCGAGTACCGCGAGGCGCGGCTGCGGGTGCGTTTCCAGCCGGGCTTCTTCGAGGCGCGCTCGGTGCGTGAGATCCTGGTCCGCGACTGCCAGCGGCAGGGACTGTCGGTGAAGTTCGACGGCGAGCGCGAGCCCACCGCCACCGTCGCGCTGCTGCGTTGAGGACGCGCGCGACGATGCTCGAGACGTTCCTCCAGACGCTGCTCCAGAGATGGCAGATGCTCACGCCGCGCGAGCGGCGCACCATCGTGGTGGGCGCGGCGCTGCTGGCGCTGGCGCTGGTCTGGATGGTGCTGTTCGATCCGGCGTGGGACGCGCGCCGGCGGCTGCAGGCCGAGTTGCCCGTCATGCGCGCGCAGCTCGCCCAGGCCGAGCAGCTCGCCGACGAAGCGCGCCGTCTCGGCGCGGTGGCCGGCGCGGGCGACTCGCCGCAGGCGGTGAAGGCGCAACTCGAGCAGTCGATCGAGGGCGCGGGCCTGCGGCCCGCGCTCGCGCAGCTCACGCTCACCGGCAACCTGTTCGAGCTGCGCTTCAAAAAGCGTGCCTTACGGAGCCTGGCTTGCCTGGCTGGAGGCGGCCGCGCGCGAGACGCGGCTGCGTGTGGTCGACGCGGCCGTCACCCGGGAGACCGGCGTCGGCGTGGTTTCGGCGCGATTGGCGCTCGAGATGCCGCGCCGGGAGGGGCGCTGAAGTGCGGCTGCACCCCGGACGGGCGCTGGCCTATGCATTCGTCGGGCTGCTGGGGGTTGCGCTCGCGCTGGTGGCCACCGCGCCGGCCAGCTTCGCCGATCTGACCCTTGCGCGCGCCACCGGTGGGCGGATGCGACTGGCCGAGACGGCCGGCTCGGTCTGGGCAGGATCGGGCAGGCTGGTGCTGGTCGATACCGGTGCCGAGGTCGGCAACCGGCGCGCGGTGGCCGGGGTCGCGGTGCCCGGTCGGATAGACTGGAACGTGCGCGCGCTGCCGCTGCTGATCGGCCAGATCGATGCGTCGCTGCGCATCGAGGGCATGGCGCAGCCGGTGCGCGTGCAGGGCGGCTACGGCGAGATCAGGGTGGGCGGCGGCGCGGTGGCGCTGCCGTCGGTCGAACTGGGGCGGATGGGCTCGCCCTGGAACACGCTACGGCCGTCGGGTGCGCTCAGCCTGCGCTGGGAGAACCTCACCCTGCGGCAGGGCGGGCTCGAAGGCCGCGCGCAGATCGAGTTGCGCGACGCTTCCTCGGCGATGACGCCGGTCAGGCCGCTGGGCAGCTACCGGGTCGAGGTCGTCGGTCGCGGCGGGCAGGCAGACCTGAGCATCCAGACCCCGGCGGGGCCGCTGCGGCTGCAGGGAAGCGGCAGCTTCACCGCGCAGGCGGGCCTGCGCTTCACCGCCGAGGCCAGTGCCGATCCTGCGGAACAGGCGAGCCTGAACTCGTTTCTCGGCCTGATCGGGCGGCGCGACGGCGACAGAACCATCATTAGAATAGGGGCATGAGCGTGCACAAGCCAGGCGGGCACAGGCCCGCGCGTCCGCCTGACGGCGGTGCGCCGCTGCAGACGACGCGCACGGCGGTGTCGCGCATTGCGGCTGCCGCGGCGCTCGCGCTGGCCTGCGCGTTCGGTGTGACGGCTGCGCACGCGCAGCCCGCGCCGGCCGGTGCGGCAGGCGCCGCAGGTGCCGCGGGTACCGCCGGCGCAGGCAAGGCCGCCGGCACGTCGGCCGCGAACGATGTCGTCACGCTGAACTTCAAGGACGCCGACGTCGATTCGGTGATCGGCGCCTTCGGCCACCTGCTCGACCGCACCTTCGTCATCGACCCGCGCGTGCGCGGCAAGATGACCCTCGAGACGCCGCGCCCGGTCACGCGCGCGCAGGCCCGGCAGCTGCTGCAATCGGCGCTGCGCTCGCAGGGCTTCGCGGTGGTCGAGACCGGCACGCTCACGAAGATCGTTCCCGAGGCCGACGCCAAACTCCAGGCCACGCCGGTCACCGCGGGGCGGGCGCCGACGGCGGCCGGCGACCAGGTGGTGACGCAGGTCTTCCGGCTGAACTACGAATCGGCCACGAACCTGGTGCCGGTGCTGCGGCCGCTGATCTCGCCGAACAACACCGTGGTCGCCTACCCGAGCAACAACTCGCTGGTGGTCACCGACTACGCGGCGAACCTGCAGCGGATCGCGCGCATCGTCGCCACCCTCGACAGCCCGTCGACCGGCGAGGTCGAAGTGGTGCCGGTGGAATTCGCGGTGGCCAGCGACATCGCGATCTCGGTCGCGCGGGTGCTCGAAGACGCGTCGCGCGCCGGCCCGGGCGCGCAGGTCGACGCGGGCCAGCGGGTCACGGTGATGGCCGACCCGCGGCTGAACTCGATCATGATCCGCGCCGCGAGCCCGGCCCGGCTGAACCTGGCCAAGAGCCTGATCGCGCGGCTCGACCAGCCGAGCGCGCGGCCCGGCAACGTCAACGTGGTCTACCTGCGCAACGCCGAGGCCGTGAAGCTCGCGCAGACGCTGCGTGGCGTGCTCGGCGGCGAGGGCGCCGGCGGCGCGGGCGGTGGTCCGCTCGGCACCGCGCAGACGCCGCCGTCGCAGCTGCCGCAGGGGTCGGCGCTGCAGCCGGTGCAGCCGGGCATGCAGGGGCAGGGCGCGGCGAGCACGCCGCTGCAGCCGTCGAGCAGCACGCCGGTCACGGTGAGCGCCGGCGGCGCGATCATCGCAGCCGATCCGGCCACCAACTCGCTGATCATCACCGCGCCCGAGCCGGTGTACCGCAACCTGCGCGCGGTGATCGACAAGCTCGATGCGCGCCGGGCGCAGGTGTTCATCGAGTCGCTGATCCTCGAGATCAGCGCCGAGAAGGCGGCCGAGCTCGGCGTGCAGTGGCAGTTCCTCGGCTCGCCGCAGGGCTCGACCCGGGTGGTCGGCGGCACCAACCTGCCGCCGCGCGGCAGCGGCGCCAACATTCTCGACGTCGCGGCGAACATCGGTTCGGTCGGCACCGGCCTGAACCTGGGCGTGGTGCGCGGCACGATCAACGTGCCGGGTGTCGGCGAAATCCTCAACCTCGGGTTCCTCGCGCGCGCGCTCGAGAGCGGCGCCAACGCGAACATCCTGGCCACGCCGAACCTGCTCACGCTCGACAACGAGGAGGCGCGCATCATCATCGGCCAGAACGTGCCGTTCGTCACCGGCCAGTTCACTGCCACCGGCACCGGCGGCGGCGCGGTGAATCCGTTCCAGACGATCGAGCGCAAGGACGTCGGCACGACGCTTCGCGTGAAGCCGCAGGTCTCGGAGTCGGGCACCGTGAAGCTGCAGATCTTCCAGGAGGTGTCGAGCGTGCAGAGCACGACGCTGTCGGCGGGGATCATCACCAACCGGCGCGCGATCGAGTCGAACGTGCTGGTCGACGACGGCCAGATCATCGTGCTCGGCGGCCTGATCGAGGAGCGCATCGAGGGCAACGAGGACAAGGTGCCCGGGCTGGGCGACGTGCCGGTGGTCGGGCAGCTGTTCCGCTACGACTCGCGCAGGCGCGTGAAGACCAACCTGCTCGTGTTCCTGCGCCCGGTGATCGTGCGCGATGGCAGCGACGCGCACGGCATCACCGCCGACCGCTACGACTACATTCGCGGGCTGCGCGGCGACTCGACGCTGCCGTCGCACTGGGGGCTGCCCGACCTGAAGCCGACGCCGCTGCCGCCGATGCCGCCGCCGCCGCGCGAGCCGCAGCGGCCGGCGGGCGAGAGCCCGCAACAGGGGCGCGCGCCGGTGCCCGGAGCGGCGCCCCAGGAGGGCGCAGCCGTGCCCGCCGCGCAGCAGGGCGCCGCGGCCGCAGTGGCTGCGCAGCCGCCGGCGCCGGTCTCGACGTCGCGGCCGAGCACGGTGATCCAGACCGCGCCGAACGAGGTCGTGGTGCCCTTGCGCCCGGGCACCGCGCTCATGCCGGCGTCCGGGCAATAGCGCGCCGATGGCCACCGTCTCGCCGGCGCGCTACGTGCCTTACGGTTTCGCCCGCACCCACCAGGTGCTGGTCACCGGCGTCTCGGGCGACGCGGTCGAGGTGTGGGTCGGCGATCGCACGCCGCGCCGGGCGCTGGCCGAGTTGTCGCGCACGCTGCCGCTGCGCCTGGTCACGGTGCACAAGCCCGAGGCGGAGCTCGCGGCGGCGATCTCGCGCGCGTATTCGCAGCAGGAGGGATCGGCGGCGTCGGTGGTCGACGAGGTCGAGAGCGACCTCGACCTGTCGCGCCTGCTGCAGGACATCCCGAAGATCGAGGACCTGCTCGAGGCCGAGGACGACGCGCCGATCATCCGGATGATCAACGCGCTGCTCACGCAGGCGAGCCGCGACGGCGCCTCCGACATCCACATCGAGCCGTTCGAGTCGACCTCCGCGGTGCGTTTCCGCATCGACGGCACGCTGCGCGACGTGGTGCGCCCGCGCCGCGAGCTGCACGCCGCGCTGATCTCGCGCATCAAGATCATGGCGCAGCTCGACATCGCCGAGAAGCGGTTGCCGCAGGACGGCCGCATCACGCTGCGCATCGGCGGGCGGCCGATGGACGTGCGCGTGTCCACGCTTCCCACCGGGCACGGCGAGCGCGCGGTGCTGCGCCTGCTCGACAAGGAAGCCGGGCGGCTGGACCTCGCCAGGCTCGGCATGAGTCCCGGCACGCTGTCGGCGTTCGATCGCCTGGTGCACCAGCCGCACGGCATCGTGCTCGTCACCGGCCCGACCGGCTCGGGCAAGACCACCACGCTGTATGCCGCGCTCGGCCGGCTCGACTCGTCGACGACCAACATCCTGACGGTCGAGGACCCGATCGAGTACGACCTCGAAGGCATCGGGCAGACGCAGGTCAACGCGCGCATCGACATGACATTCGCGAAGGCGCTGCGTTCGATCCTGCGCCAGGATCCCGACGTCGTGATGATCGGCGAGATCCGCGACCTCGACACCGCGCAGATCGCGGTGCAGGCCTCGCTCACCGGCCACCTGGTGCTGGCCACGCTGCACACGAACGACGCGGTCTCGGCAGTCACGCGGCTGATCGACATGGGCATCGAGCCGTTCCTGCTGTCGTCGTCGCTGCTCGGCGTGGTTGCGCAGCGGCTGGTGCGCAAGCTGTGCCCGCAATGCCGGCAGCCCGATCCGGTCACGCGTGGCTGGCGCGCAACGGGTTGCATGGCGTGCAACCGCACCGGCTTCCAGGGCCGCACCGGGATCTACGAGCTGTTCACCGTCGACGACGAGATCCGCGGACTGATCCACCGCAACGCGGTCGAGACCGAAATCCGCGCGACTGCGCTGCGCGCCGGCATGCTGTCGATGCGCGACGACGGCCGGCGCTGGGTCGAGGCCGGTGTCACTTCGGCCGACGAGGTCGTCCGCGTGACCCGCGACTGACCGGGCCGCCGCTCGCATCGTGCCGGCCTACCGCTACGAAGCCGCCGAGCCTTCGGGCCAGCTCGCACGCGGCATCATCGACGCCGACTCGCCGCGGCATGCACGCAACCTGCTGCGCGAGCGCGGCCTCACGCCTCTCGAACTGAACCCGGTGCAGCCGGCGGCCGGCGGCGCCGGCCTGCGCGTGCTCGCCGGACGGCTGGGCGCGGCCGAGCTCGCGCTCGCCACGCGCCAGCTCGCGAGCCTGCTGTCGGCGCGCCTGCCGATCGAGCAGGCGCTCGGCGCGGTGGTCGAGCAGGCCGACCGGCAGGTAGTGCGCGACCGCTTCGCGGCGGTGCGCAGCGAGGTGATCGGCGGACAGACGCTCGCGCAGGCGCTGGCCAAGTTTCCGCGGGACTTCCCCGAGGTCTACCGGGCGCTGGTGGCTGCCGGCGAGCAGTCGGGCGACCTCGCCCCGGTGATGAGCCGGCTGGCCGACTACGTCGAGTCGCGCACCGCGCTTACGCAGCGGATCCTGCTCGCGTTCACCTATCCGGCGATCGTCACCGTGGTGGCCTCGCTGGTGATCGTCGCGCTGCTCACCTACGTGGTGCCGCAGGTGGTCGGCGTGTTCGCGCAGACGCGCCAGCAATTGCCGCTGCTCACCGTCGCGCTGATCGCGACGTCGGACTTCGTTCGCGAGTGGGGACTGTGGCTGCTCGCGCTGGCGGTCGCCGCGGTCGTCGCGGTGCGGCTCGCGCTGCGCGCGCCGACCGCGAGGCTCGCCTGGGATCGCCGGATGCTCGCGATGCCAATCGCGGGGCGGCTGATTCGCGGGATGAACACCGCGCGCTTCGCCTCGACGCTGGGCATCCTGGCGAGCAGCGGCGTGCCGCTGATCCGCGCGCTCGAGGCGGGCGCGCGCACGCTGTCGAACGAGTCGATGCGCTCGAACGTGCACGACGCGATCTCGCGGGTGAGGGAGGGCGCGCCGCTGTCGCGCGCGCTGAAGGCGGGCGGGCAGTTCCCGCCGATGATGATCCACATGATCGCCAGCGGCGAGGCCACCGGTGACCTGCCGCAGATGCTCGAGCGCACCGCGACGACGATGTCGCAGGAGACCGAGCGCCGGGCGCTCACGCTCACCAGCCTGCTCGAGCCGCTGCTGATCCTGCTGATGGGCGCGGTCGTGCTGGTGATCGTGCTGGCGGTGCTGCTGCCGATCATCGAGATCAACCAGCTGGTGCGCTGAAGGCGCCGTGCACCGCAACACCGCGATGCAGGCGCGCGAGGGCCGCGGCCACACCGTTGCCGACGCCTTTCCGCTGCTGGTGGCGGGGCTCGTGGCGGCGATCGCGACGGTCGGTGCGACCATCTTCGCGATCTCGCCGCTGCTGCCCGACATCGCGGCGAGCTTCGGCGTCGCAGCGGCGCAGGCCGGCTGGCTGATCGGGGTCTACGGCCTGTCGATGGCGATCGTCGCGCCGACGGTGGGTCTGCTCGCGCGGCGGCTGCCGCGGGCGCGGGTGATCGTCGCCGGACTGCTGCTGTTCGCGCTGGTGTGGCTGCTCGCGGCCGCCACGCGCCGCTTCGATGCGCTGCTCGGCCTGACGCTGCTCGCCGGGGCCGCCACCGGCGCGGTGATTCCCGCCACGTACGCGTATGCCGGCGACCTGTCCACTTTCGCGCATCGCGGCCGGGTGATGGGGCGCATCGTGAGCGGCTGGTCGATCGCGATCCTGCTGGTGGTTCCGGTGATGGCGATCGCCTCGCAGGCGATCGGCTGGCAGGGCGCATTCGCGGGGCTGGCCGTGGCGGCGCTGCTCGCGGCGCTGATGCTCGCGGTCGCGCCGCGGCCGGTGGACATGGCGGCGGCCGACGGCCGGGGCGAAGGCGAAGTGCCGGCGGAACTTCCGGTCGGGCCGAGCCTGCGGCGCGTGCTGTCGCACCGGCCGACGCTGTTCGTGCTCGCGGTCAACGGCATCGACATGGGCGCTTTCTACGCGGTCTACGCGTTTCTCGGCAACGAGATCCGGCGCGTCAACGACTGGGGCGCGGCCCCGGTCGGCTTCGCGATCGCAGGGTACGGCGCGGGGCTGCTGCTCGTCACGCTGAACGGTCGGCTGATCGACCGTATCGGCAAGACGCGCAGCGCGGTCGTCGCGCTGGTCGTGCTCGGCGCGCTGCTCTCGGGACTGCCCCGGCTGGTGGGCACCCCCGCGCTGCTGGTCCCGGCGATCGTCGCCTGGGGGTGCACGCAGGGCGTGTTCTTCACGGCGATCACGTCGCTGGCCACCGAGCAGATCCCGGAGTTGCGCGGCGTCGTCACCGCGATGCTGAGCGGCGCCACCTATCTCGGCGTGACGCTGTTCTCGCCGCTCGCGGTGCTGCTGTACGAACGGACCGGCTTCCCGGCAGTGGGCGCGCTGGCGGGGCTGGCCAGCATCGCCGCGGCCGCATTGCTCGCATGGCCCGGCGCGCAGGTCGCGTCGGTCGAGCGGCGCTGAGCCTCGTCGGTCGAGCGGCGCCGAGGCGCGCAGATCGAGCGGCGCTGCGACACCGCGGGGGCGCGCGAACCTACAAGCGCAGCACGCCGGCGTACCCGGTCAGCTCCAGGTAGCCGCGGCCGATCTCGCGGCCGGCTTCGAAGGCGCGCACCGCCCCTTCCCAGTAGATCGTGCCGGTGCTCGCGCGCGCGTCGAGTTCCTGGTCGTCGAACAGCGGCTCGAGCGTGATCGTGCGCGCGCCCAGCTCGACTCGCATCGCGACCGGGTACTGCGCGCCGGTGCGCGGCGAGGTCCAGCGGCGCACGGGCACGAAGCGTACCGCGGGGTCGCCGCCGGAGGCTGCGACGCCTGGGGATGCAACGCCCCGGGATGCGGCGCCCGGGGATGCGGCGCCCGGGGATGCGGCGCCCGCGGCCCCGATCCGGCGCGCATACGACCACGCGATGCCGCCGTCGCGACGGCGGATGCGGAACGCGACGAGCGCCGAGCCGTCGTCCAGGTTCAGGCCGGTCCAGTCCCAGCCTTCGGCCGTCGGGTCGAGGATCTCGCTGGACCATTCGTGGTCGAGCCAGGCGACGCCTTCGACGGCGGCGCGCGCGCCCTCGACGCGGATCGCGCCGCGGGCGCGCAGCTGCGGACGGCTGTAGTAGCGGCTCGCCTGCCGCTCCAGCGGCCCCTTGCGCGAAAAGCCCGCGTCGCCTTGCGGCACCGGCGGCGCGTGCGCGCCGGCATCGAGCTCGAGAGCGAAGCGCCGGTCCTCGATGCGCGCGTGGTAGCGGTCCGCCGCGTCGCGTTCGAGCGTCCAGCCGTCGATCGACAGCGCGGTGTCCTGCTCCGACGCGCTCGCCAGCCCGAAGCCGGCGCGGGCGGCACGCTGCGAATGCACGAGTTCTCCGCGTTCGGGCAATGCCAGCGCCGCGTGCACGAGCAGCAGTTGCGTGGGCGCGAAGCGGCTCGGGTTGGCCGCGTCGTGGCGGGTACGCGAACGAAAGAAGGTCACCTGCACGCCCACGGGCTGCCCGCGATGCGCGCCATCGAGGCGTTGCAGCCAGCCGGTGAGGTACCACCACTCGGTCCGATACGCCGGATGCGCGCCGTGGTCGCGCGCAAACGCGAGCGGCACGCCGCGTACGATCGGCGGATAGAAGGACTCGCCGGCAAGCGCGGGCGCGGCGCGCAGCCCGCAGCCGGCGGCAGCCAGCACGGCGAGCGCCTCGCGGCGGGCGCGGCGGCCGGGCGGGCTCACCAGTCCTCCGTCAGCGCGCGCACCGGCGCTTCCGACATCGCCGAGCGCGCCGCGAGCACCGCGGCCGTCACGCCCAGCGCGAGCAAGGCGGCTGCGGCGGCGCCGAGCAGGCCGACGGGCCAGGACAGGTCCATGGTCCAGTGAAACGACTGCGGATTCACGCGATGAACGAGCACCATCGCGATCATCGCACCGAGCACCGTGCCCCGGGCGGCGGCGATGCCGATCTGCAGCGCCGCTTCGGCGGCGAACAGCCGCGCGACCTCGCGCCTGCGCAGGCCCAGGTGGCGCAGCATGCCGAATTCGCGGGCCCGCGCCAGGCCTTCGGCGGCCCAGGCGGAGGCGACGCCGAACAACGCGACCACGATCGCGATCGCCTCGAGCGCGTAGGTGACCGCGAAGCTGCGATCGAAGATGCGCAGCGACAGCGCGCGCAGCTCGCCGGTCGTGCGCAGTTCGAGCCCGGCGACGTCCGGCAGTGCCTTGCGCAGCGCGGCGATCGCCGTGGCGGGGGCGATCGACGCGTCGAACCACAATGCGACGTCGCTCGTCGTGGCATCGCCGGTGAGTGCGCGGTAGTCGGCCGCGTCGAGCGCGACCGCGCCGTGCTGGCGTGCATAGTCGCGCCAGATCGCCGCGACGAAGAAGCGCGGCGTCGCCGCACCCGGCAGCGGCAAGGCGATGCGGCTCCCGGCCGTCCAGCCGTAGAGGTCGGCGGCCGCCTCGCTCACGTAGACGGGCACCGCGCCCGACGGCGGCGCGAGCACCTCGCCGGTGATCGCCAGCCGCCGTTGCGGGCGCCGCGGATCGATCGGACGCGCGATCAGGGCGAGCGGCGGGCGCGACGGGTCGAGCGTGAGTTCGAGGCTGCGCGAGAATTCGGCGCGCGCCACGCCCGGGGCGTGCGCGAAGCGCTCGCGCAGCGCCGGATCGATCGCGGCCGTGGCCGCGCCGGAGGCGATCCGTGCGTAGGCATCGGCCGGAAGCACTGCGCCCAGCCAGCGGTCGACCGAGTCGCGGAAGCTCGACACCATGATCGCCATCGCGCCGGCCAGCGCGACGCTCGCGACGATGCCCGACATCGCCGCCGAGGCGCTCGCCGGCGCGCCGCGCAGCCGGTGCGCCGCCAGCCGGGCGATCGGCCCGGCTGCGCGCGACGAGGCCAGGCGCGCGAAGCCGCGCGAACTCACCGCCACCACGCGCGGGACCAGCGCGATGCCGCCGACGAGCCACGCCGCGATCGCTGCGTACGAGGGCCAGGGGATTGCGTCGAGCGGCGGCAGCGCGAGCGCCGCCGCGCCAGACACGAAGCAGCCGATCGGCCAGGCGAGCCCCGCCGCGCCGCCGAGTCCGCGCAGCGTCTCCTCGGCGCTGCCGGCGCGCAGCGCGCGCGCGCCGGGCGTGCGGCTCGCTGCGCGCGCCGGTGCCGCCGCGCCCAGCAGCGCGGTGGCCAGGCCGGCGCCGGCGAAACCGAGGAGCGCCGGCGCTTCGAGCGCAAGCACGGGCCGGCTGCCCGCGAAGTAGCCGCCACCCAGGTCGCCGCCGACCCAGGCCAATAGCGCGCCAGCGAGCGCCACGCCGGCCGGGGTGCCCAGCGCCGCGCCGGCCGAGCCGAGCAGCAGCGCCTGGCCGAGCACCTGCGCGAGCAGCAGGCGCGGGCGCGCGCCGAGCACGCCGAGCAGCGCCAGCTCGCGCTGCTGGCGCGCCACGCCGAGCGCCAGCGTCGCATGGACGATATAGCCGCCGGTGAGCAGCGCTACCAGCGCCAGCATGCCCAGGTTCACGCGATAGGCGCGCGACAGGTTGGACATGCGCTGCCGGCTCGCGTCGGGCGCGCTCCAGACGGCCTCGGGCGCAAGCAGCGCCTGCCATCGCGCGCGCAGGCGCGCCGCGTCGCCCGCTTCGGCAAAGCGCAGATCGAGGCGCGAGAGCCGCCCGAGCCAGCCCAGCCGCCATTGCATCGCGCCCAGGTCCATCACCGCGAGCCGCTGCCCGCCCCCGACGCGCGGCAGCGTGCCCGCGATGCGCAGCGCGACCGTGTGCGCTCCCGCGCGCAGCTGCAGCGTGTCGCCTTCGGCCGGGCCGAGCGCCGACAGCGCGGCATTCGACAGGAACACCGTGTCGTCGGCGAATAGCGGGGAGGCCGCGCCCGCCTGTTCGCCGGCGCCGGCCGAGGGCAGCAGCGCCGGAGTGACCGCCGCGGCGCGGAAGGCGTCGATACCGATGACCCGCAAGCTTTCGCCGGGCCGGTCGGCCAGCGCGTAGACCGCGTCGATCACCGGGCTCACCGAGGCCCCGTCCGCTTCGGCGGCGAGCCGCGGATACAGCGCTTCGTCGAAGCTGCCGGCGCGCGCGCGCACCTGCGCCTGCGCTTCGCCGTTCACCGTGGACATCGCCGCCGCGAATTCCTCGAGCGCCGAGCGGTTCACCAGATGGATCGCCAGCGCGAGTGCCACGCCGACTGCGATCGCGAGCACCGCGGTCAGCGCGCGCCCGGGCTGCGCGCGCGCCTGGGCGCGCCACAACCAGCCGAGCAGCGCCAGGCGCCCGTCGGCGGCACGCTCGACCGCGGCCGCGAGCGCACTCATGGCAGCGTCGCGTCGTCGGCGCGCAGGCCGCGCGCATCGAGCCGAAGCCGGCGATGGGCGATCGCGGCGGCTTGCGCCGAGTGCGTGACCAGCAACAGCGCTGCGCCACTCGACTCGACCGTCTCGGCGATCAGCGCCAGCGCCTGCGCGGCGGTGGACGGGTCGAGGTTGCCAGTGGGCTCGTCGGCGAGCACCAGCGCCGGCGCGTGCACCAGCGCGCGCGCCAGCGCCACGCGCTGCTGCTCGCCGCCCGAGAGCTCGCGCGGCCAGGCGCGCTCGCGCCCGCCCAGTCCGACGCGCGCGAGCATCGCCGCCGCCCGCTCGAGCGCGGCGCCCGGGGCGACGCCGTTCAGCAGCAGCGGCACCGCCACGTTGTGCGACGCATCGAGGTGCGGCAGCAGGTGGAATGCCTGGAATACGAAGCCGATCGCGCCGCGCCGGAAGTTCGCAGCGGCATCGGCATCGAGTGAGGACACCTCGGTGCCGTCGACGCGCACCGTCCCGGCATCGACCGGCTCGAGGCCGGCGATGAGGTTCAACAGCGTCGACTTGCCGCTGCCCGATTCGCCGAGCAGCGCGACGCGTTCGCCGCGCGCCACGCGCATGTCGACGCCGTCGAGCACCGCGCGGCCGGCGAACGCCTTGCGAACGTCGGTCAGTTCGACCGCGGGTGTCGTCGATCCGGACAACGACTTCAGGGCCTGTGACCAGGCCTCCAAGTGCAGTGCTTCACGCTATGCACCGCTTATGGATCCGCGTCTTTGCCCGCCTGGCGGCGTTGCGAATCCTCGCCATGCCACCCGGCATGGCTGCGGTTCGCGCCTTGCCAGACAGGCAAATCCGCTGGCCCATAAGCGTCGCATAGCGTGAAACACTGCACTAGGCGAGCACTTCGACGCCCGGTTCGCCGGCGACGAGCTCGCCGATCTCGCAGGCGGTGTCGAAGCCGTCGCGGCGAAAGATCGCGAGCACTTCGCCGACCGCCTCGGGCGCGCAGGCCACCAGCAGGCCGCCGGAAGTCTGCGGATCGGTCATCAGCGTGCGCTGGCGCTCGTCGATGCCGGCGCTCAGCCGCACTTCGTGCCCGTAGCCGGCCCAGTTGCGCTGCGACGCGCCGGTGGCGAAACCGCGTGCGAGCAACTCGTCGACGCCGGCGATCCGCGGCACCGCTGCCGCCGAAATGCGCGCCGACAGGCGCGCGCCGTGGCAGACCTCGAGCAGGTGGCCGAGCAGGCCGAAGCCGGTGACATCGGTCAGCGCGTGCACCGCGTCGAGCTTCGCCAGCGCCTGTCCGGGCGTGTTCAGTCGCGTCGTGCTCGCGAGCATCGCGGCGTAGCCTTCGGCCGACAGCTCGCCCTTCTTCAGCGCTGCCGACAGCACGCCCACGCCGAGCGGCTTGCCGAGCACCAGCCGGTCGCCCGGGCGCGCGCCGGTGTTGCGCTTGATCCGGTCGGGATGGCCGAGGCCGAGCACGACCAGTCCGTAGATCGGCTCGACCGAGTCGATCGTGTGCCCTCCGGCGATCGGGACGCCGGCCGCGGCGCAGACCGATTCGCCGCCTTCGAGGATGCGGCGGATCACGTCGAGCGGCAGCCGGTCGACGGGCATGGCCACCAGCGCGAGCGCCATGATCGGCGTTCCGCCCATCGCGTAGACGTCGGAGATCGCGTTGGTGGCCGCGATGCGCCCGAAGTCGAACGGATCGTCGACGATCGGCATGAAGAAATCGGTGGTCGCGATCAGCGCCTGCTCGTCGTTGAGCCGGTAGACCGCGGCGTCGTCGGCGCTTTCGATGCCCACCAGCAGTTGCGGCGGCACCGGCAGGCGCGACGCGCCCTGAAGGATCTCGGAGAGTACGCCCGGGGCGATCTTGCAGCCGCAGCCGCCGCCGTGCGAAAAGGAGGTCAGTCGCGGCGCTTGCGCGATCTCGGGTGCGTTCATCGTGAGGTGTTCCGGGAAGAGGGCGCGGGCGCGCTGCCCGCGCGCCTGCTGTCGAGCAGATTATGCGCCAGCGCGAGCACGGCCGCTGCCTCGCGCTGCGGCGCGAAGCGCGGCGCGCACCGCACGCAGTGCGCGCGCAGCCGCTTCGAGGAAGGCCGGCTCGTCGCGGCAGCGCCGGATCAGCGCGGCCAGCGCGGCGTCGTCGCCCGCCGCAAAGAAGCCCGGGTAGTCGGCGCCGAGCAGCCCGATCGAACCGCCGATCCGCGACGCCAGCACCGGCACGCCGGCGGTCGCCGCCTCGATCAGTACGTTGGCGCCGCCTTCGATCAGCGACGGCAGCAGCAGCACGCGGCCGCGGCGGATCAGCGCGCGCGTGGCCGCGTGCGCCAGCGCGCCGCGCAGCTCGATGCGCGGATCGAGCTGCGCCGCTTCGCGCATCTGCCGGGCGAGCGCTTCGTCGTGCGCGCCGCCGACGTGCACCAGCCGGATGCGCCGCGAGGCCGCGTCGTCGAGCCGCGCCAGCGCGCGCACCGCGGTGAGCGGGTCCTTCTCTGCCCGCAGGTGGCCGACCAGCAGCAGGTCGAAGGTTCGCTGTCGCGGCGTGCCCGGCACGAGCGCCGGCGCCGACTGTTCGATCACCGTCGCATGCCCGCGCAGCGCTGGAGGCAGTTCCCCGAGGCCCTGCGGCTGCAGCACCACCAGCTGCCGGGCGAGTTCGAGCGAGCGCTGCGCGTCGCGATTGTGGCGGATGTCGCGATACAGGTCGGTGCCGGTGAGCACCAGCGCCACCGGACGGCCGCTGGCGGCGAATGCGGCGATCGCCGCCGCCGAGCGCCGCGCGTGCAGCGCGATCATCGCGTCGTCGTCTTCGCCGTTCCAGTGGCGCGCGATGCGCACGCGATAGCGGGCGCGCAGGAAGCGCGCCCAGCGCCGCGCGGTCTGCCAGTTGCCGGTGTTGGCGTCGGCCAGCGTCGGCGAGACGATCAGGATCCGGCCGGTCGGCGACCTGCTCACGAGTCTGCGTGGAGCTCCATGCCGCCGACGACCTGGCTGAACCCGGCGTCGACGTAGGTGATCCCGGCGGTGACGCCCGCCGCGAGATCGGACAGCAGGAACGCGGCGACGTTGCCGACGTCCTCGATCGTGACGTTGCGCCGCAGCGGCGCATGGCTGCCGACGAAGTCGAGGATGCGCGAGAAATCCTTGATGCCGCTGGCCGCCAGCGTGCGGATCGGCCCGGCCGAGATGCCGTTCACGCGGACGCCCTGCGGGCCGAGGTCGCTCGCCGGGTAGCGCACCGCCGCCTCCAGGCTCGCCTTGGCCAGCCCCATCATGTTGTAGTGCGGCAGCACGCGCACCGCGCCGAGGTAGCTCAGCGTGAGCATCGCGCCCGCGCGGCCCTGCATCATCGGCAGCGCGGCCTTTGCCAGCGCGACCAGGCTGTACGCGGAGACGTCGTGCGACACCCGGAACGACTCGCGGCTCGCGCCGTCGAGGAACCTGCCGGCGATCGCTTCGCGCGGCGCGAATGCGATGGCATGAACCAGTCCGTCCAAGGCCGTCCCAGCGTTCGCGCAGCGACGCGAACAGCGCGTCGATCTGCGCGTCTTCGGAAACGTCGCAGGGAAACACCAGCGACGAGCCGAACCCGGCGGCCATCTCGGTGACGCGGCCCTGGAAGCGCTCGTTCTGGTAGGTGAATGCGAGTTCGGCGCCCTGCTCGCGACAGGCCCGCGCGATGCCCCGGGCAATCGAACGGTTCGACAGCAGGCCGGTGATCAGGATGCGCTTGCCGGCAAGGAATCCCATTCGGGGTCTCCGCTAGAATCTTCGACGATGACGATTGTCGCACGCGTTGCTCTGGCGCTGACGCTGGGCGCCCTGGCCGGCCCGGCGCTGGCCGTCCACGCGCTCGCATGGGGCGACGCGCCGAAGTACCCGCCGGGCTTCGCGCACTTCGACTACGTGAACCCGCAGGCGCCGAAGGGCGGCACGCTGAACCTCGCGGGCTACGGCTCGTTCGACAAGCTCAATCCGTTCACGCTGCGCGGCCTGCCGGCCGCCGGGCTGGGAACGCTGATGTTCGAGACGCTCGCCGTCGCGAGCGACGACGAGCCGTTCTCGATGTACGGGCTGCTCGCCGACGACATCCGCTTTGCCGACGACGGCCTGTCGATCACCTTTCACCTGAATCCGCGCGCGCGGTTCTGGAACGGCGACCCGGTCACCGCGGAAGACGTGCGCCACTCGTTCGCGGTGCTCACCGGCAAGCAGGCGCATCCGCGCTTCCGGCAGTATTTCTCCGACGTCGCGCGCGTCGTGGCGCTCGATGCGTCCACGGTGCGTTTCGAGTTCGCGCGCCGCAACCACGAGCTGCACATGATCATCGGCATGCAGCTGCCGGTGTTCTCGCGCAAGTGGGGCGCGGGACAGCCGTTCGACCGCGTGGTGCAGGACGAGCCGGTGACCAGCGGCCCGTACCGGATCGAGCGCTTCGACTGGGGCAAGACGATCGCCTACCGCCGCGATGCCGCCTGGTGGGCCGCCGACCTGAACGTGCGTCGCGGCATGTTCAACTTCGACCGTGTCGTCTACAAGTACTTCAAGGACGAAACCGCGCGGCTCGAAGGCTTCAAGGCCGGCGAATTCGACTGGGTCGCCGAGAACTCGGCGAAGAACTGGGCGCGCGGCCACGTCGGGCGGCACTACGACTCGGGCGAGATCGTCAAGCAGGAATTCCGTCACTCGAACTCGGCGGGCATGCAGGGCTTCGTGCTCAACACCCGGCGCCCCGGGTTCGCCGACGTGCGCGTGCGCCATGCGCTCGCGCTCGCGATGGACTTCGAGTGGATGAACCGGCAGGTGTTCTATGGCCAGTACGTGCGCAGCACCAGCTACTTCACCAACAGCGAGATGGAAGCGACGGGCCTGCCGTCGGCCGACGAGCTCGCGCTGCTCGAGCCGCTGCGCGCGCAACTCGATCCCGCGGTGTTCGGCGAGGCGGTGATGCCGCCCACCACCGATCCGCCGTCGAGCCTGCGCGCGAACCTGCGCCGCGCGCTCGCGCTGCTCGCGCAGGCCGGCTGGAACGTCGACGACGAGGGCGTGCTGCGCAACGCGCAGGGGCGGGCGTTGGGCTTCGAGATCCTCAGCTACTCGAAGGGGCTGGAACGCGTCGCGGTGCCCCGGGCGCGCAATCTCGAGAAGCTCGGCATCGCGGCAAGACTGCGGATCACCGATCCGGCGCTTTACCAGAAGCGGATGGACGAATTCGACTTCGACGTCGCGATCCACCTGTACGCGGCGAGCCAGACGCCGGGCAACGAGCTGCTCGAGCGCTTCACCTCGGCCGCGGCCGACGAGAGGGGCTCGGACAACTTCGCCGGCATCCGCGACCCGGCGGTCGACGCGATCGTGCAGCGGCTGTTGGCGAGCCGCACGCGCGCCGAGCTGATCACGGCGGCGCGCGCGCTCGACCGCGTGCTGCGCGCCGGCTGGTACCTGGTGCCGCATTTCTACGCGCGCACGCATCGCGTCGCCTGGCGCGCGCGGCTGGCGCACCCCGACACGCTGCCGCTCTACTACGCGGCGGAAACCCGGCTGCTCGAAACCTGGTGGGAGAGGCGCTGATGCTCGCCTACGTCGTCAAGCGGCTGCTGCTGATGGTGCCCACGCTGGTCGGCATCCTTTTCGTGTCCTTCGTCGTGATCCAGTTCGTGCCCGGCGGCCCGGTGGAGCAGCTGGTGCGCGAGCTGCGCGGCGGTGGCGTCGGCGGCGAGGTCGCGGCCACCGGCGGCGTGTACCGCGGCGCGCAAGGCGTGGACCCCGAACGCGTGGCCGAGATCCGCAGGATGTACGGCTTCGACCGGCCGGCGCACGAGCGCTTCCTCGAAATGCTGACCCGCTACGCGGTGTTCGACCTGGGCACCAGCTACCTGCACCACAAGGGCGTCTGGCAACTGATGGTGGAGAAGCTGCCGGTGTCGATCAGCCTGGGCGTCTGGAGCTTCCTGCTGGTCTATGCGGTGTCGATTCCGCTGGGCATCGCGAAGGCGGTGCGCCACGGCAGCCGGTTCGACCTGTGGACCTCGGTGGCGATCCTCGCCGGCTACGCGATTCCCGGCTTCGTGTTCGGCGTGGCGCTGCTGGTGCTGTTCGGCGGCGGCAGCTTCTGGCAGCTGTTTCCGCTGCGCGGGCTGACCTCGGACAATTTCGCCGAGCTGTCGCTCGCGGGCAAGGTGCTCGACTATTTCTGGCACCTGGCGATGCCGCTGGCCTGCCTGACGGTGGGCAGCTTCGCGGTGACCACGATGCTCACGAAGAACACCTTCCTCGAGGAGATCCGCAAGCAGTACGTGCTGACCGCGCGCGCCAAGGGGCTCTCCGAAGGGCGGGTCTTCTACCGGCACGTGTTCCGCAACGCGATGATCCCGCTGGTCACCGCGTTTCCCGCGGCCTTCGTCGGCGCGTTCTTCGCCGGCTCGCTGCTGATCGAGACGCTGTTCTCGCTCGACGGGCTCGGGTTGCTGTCCTACGAGGCGGTCATCCGGCGCGACTATCCGGTGGTGCTCGGCTCGCTGTACGTGTTCTCGCTGATCGGCCTGCTCACCCGGCTCGTCACCGACCTCGCCTACACCTGGGTCGATCCGCGCGTGAAGTTCGGGGCCGCGGGCTGATGGCGACGCCGCGGCGCTCGCTGTCGCCGGGCCGGCGCGCCTGGCTGCGCTTTCGCGCCAATCGGCGCGGTTACTGGAGCCTGTGGATCTTCGCGCTCGTCTTCGGCCTGAGCCTCGCGGCCGAGCTGCTGTCCAACGACCGCCCGATCGTCGCGCGCTACGAGGGGCAGCTTTACTGGCCGCTGTGGCGGCAGTATCCGGAGACCACCTTCGGCGGCGACTTCCGCACCGCCACCGACTACCTCGACCCGTTCATCCGCAAACGCCTGTCGCAGGACGGCAACTGGGCGCTCTACCCGCCGAACCCGTACCGCTTCGACACGATCAACTATTTCGCGCCCAGCCCGAACCCGGCGCCGCCGTCGCCGCAGAACCTGCTCGGCACCGACGACCAGGGCCGCGACGTGCTCGCGCGGCTGCTCTACGGCTTGCGCATCTCGGTGCTCTTCGGCATGGCGCTCACCGCGATCGGCATGCTGTTCGGCATCGCGGCGGGCGCGCTGCAGGGCTATTTCGGCGGGCGCGTCGACCTGGCGCTGCAGCGCCTGACCGAGATCTGGGGCTCGATTCCCGAGCTCTACCTGCTGCTGATCCTCGCGTCGATCTTCGAGCCGAGCATCTGGATCCTGCTCGCGATCCTGTCGCTGTTCAGCTGGATGGGATTGTCGGATTACGTGCGCGCCGAGTTCCTGCGCAACCGCCAGCTCGAGTACGTGACCGCGGCACGGGCGCTCGGCCTGTCGAGCCTGCAGGTCATCGGCCGGCACGTGCTGCCGAACTCGCTCACCCCGGTGATCGCGTTCCTGCCGTTCCGCATGAGCGCGGCGATCGTCGCGCTCACCAGCCTCGACTTCCTCGGCCTGGGCGTGCCGCCTTCGACGCCGAGCCTGGGCGAGTTGCTTGCGCAGGGCAAGTCGAACCTGGATGCCTGGTGGATCTCGCTCGGCACCTTCGGCGTGCTGGTGGGCATGCTGATGCTGCTGATCTTCGTCGGCGAAGCGCTGCGCGATGCGCTCGACACGCGCAAGGGTTGAACGGTGAGCGCCCCCGAAACCGCCCGGGCCGCCGGTGCACCGCTGCTGTCGGTGGAGGGCCTCGCCGTCGAGTTCGCCACCGCCAGCGGCGGGGCGCGCGTGGTCGACGGCGTCGACTTCGCGATCGCGCGCGGCGAGAAATTCGCGCTGGTCGGCGAATCGGGCTCGGGCAAGACGGTGACCGCGCTGTCGGTGCTGCGCCTGAACGCCGACGCGCGCTTCGAAGGGCGCATCGAGTTCGAGGGCCGCGACCTGCTCGGCGCGAGCGAGCGCCGATTGCGCGGCGTGCGCGGGCGCGAGATCGCGATGATCTTCCAGGAGCCGATGAGCGCGCTCAATCCGCTGTATCCGATCGGCCCGCAGATCTGCGAGGCGCTCGAGCTGCACGAGGGGCTCGGGCGCCGGCAGGCCGAGTTGCGCGCCGTCGAGCTGCTCGAGCGCACGCACCTGCCCGAGCCGCGGCGGCGCCCGGCGAGCTATCCGCATGAGCTCTCCGGCGGCCAGCGGCAGCGCGCGATGATCGCGATGGCGCTCGCATGCAACCCGAAGCTGCTGATCGCCGACGAGCCGACCACCGCGCTCGACGTGACGATCCAGCGCCAGATCGTCGCGCTGCTCGACGAGTTGCAGCGCGACACCGGGATGGCGGTGCTGCTGATCACGCACGACCTGCCGCTGGTGCGCTCGTTCGCCGATCGCGTGGCGGTGATGAAGGACGGCCGCGTCGTGGAGCAGGGCGCCACCGCGCAGGTGTTCGCGCAGCCGCGCCACGCGTACACGCGGATGCTGATCGACAGCCGGCCGCGCCGCACGGTGTCCGCCGTGCCCGCCGACGCGCCCGCGCTGCTCGAGGGGCGCGGCGTCGGCTGCAGCTTCCCTGTGCGCCGCGGCTGGTTCGGCTCGCGCGCGTTCCACGCGGTGCGCGGGGTCGACCTGCGGCTGGCGCGCGGCGAGACGCTGGGCATCGTCGGCGAATCGGGCTCGGGCAAGAGCACGCTCGGCCTCGCGCTGCTGCGGCTCGCGCAAGGCGAGACGAGCGGCGAGATCCGTTTCGACGGCCGGCGCATCGACACGCTCGGCCAGCGCGCGCTGCGGCCGCTGCGGCGCGACATGCAGGTCGTCTTCCAGGACCCGTTCAACTCGCTGTCGCCGCGGCGCACCGTGCTGCAGATCGTCGAGGAAGGCCTCGCGCTGCACCGCCCGGCGCTCGGCGCGGCGGCGCGCCGCGACGCGGTCGCGGCGATGCTCGACGAGGTCGGGCTCGGCGCCGACGCGCTCGAGCGTTATCCGCACGAGTTCTCCGGCGGCCAGCGCCAGCGCATCTCGATCGCGCGCGCCGTCATCCTGCAGCCGGCGCTGCTGGTGCTCGACGAGCCGACCTCGGCGCTCGACGTATCGGTGCAGCGTCAGGTGCTCGAGTTGCTCGCGACGCTGCAGCGGCGCCATGCGATGGCCTACCTGTTCATTACGCACGACCTGGCGGTGGTGCGCGCGATGGCCCACCGGGTCGTCGTGATGAAGGATGGCGCGATCGTCGAGGCCGGGGAGACCGGCGCGTTGTTCGCCGCGCCGCGCGAGCCCTACACCCGCGAATTGCTGGCCGCCTCGCTGGCGGCGCCGGGAGCGGAACCGGGCACCGCGTAACCCGGACGGGCCACGGCCGCGGCCGCGGCTACCGCTCCGATCAGGTGCGCTTGTTCGCGCGCTTCGCGGGGCGCTTGGACGGAACGCTCGCGGCGTCGTCGCTGGAAGCGCTGGCGCGCGTCTTCTTCGCCGCCGCCGTCGTGCGGGCGGCGCTCTGCTTCTGGGCGCCGGCGTGCCGGGCCGCGGGCCGGGCGCGGCGCGACGGCTGCGCGGCGGCAGGTGCCGCCTGTTCCTGTGGCTCGGAGGCCGCCTGCTCGCGCCGCAACACCGCGTGCATGATGCGCGGCTCGTCGCTGCGGCTGCGCACGACGCGCCGGTCGCCGTCCTCGGTGGTGAGCAGGGTCTGGGCGCTGGCCGGCCGCACCAGCAGGTTCATGCCGGCGTGCACGCCCTTGACCAGTGCGTTCCAGGCCTTCAGGTTCGCGATCGTCGTGCCGTAGCGCCGCGCGATCGATGCCAGCGTCTCGCGGCGCTTGACCCTGTGGTAGGCGGCGGGCCGCTCGACCAGCTCGTAGACGCGCGGGCCCTCGAAGCGCTCGACGCGGGTTTCGTCCTCCACCGCCCGTTGCGGCGCGAGGATGCGCGTGCCGGGCAGGATCCGCTGGCCCGGGCGCAGGTCGTTGGCGTCGCGCAGCTCGGCCACCGCGATCCCGCCGCGCTGGGCCAGCCCATCGAGGGTCTCGCCGGGCTGCAGCGTGTGCGGCTGCCAGGTGGCGAAGGCGCGATTGGCGTGTCCGTGGCGCTCGACGGCGGCCATGAACGCGTCGATCCGGTCGGCCGGCAGCTTGATCTCGTTGTTGCGGCTGGCGGCGATCACCGGCCGGTTGTGCGCCGGGTTCAGCGCGACGAATTCGTCCACGCTCATCCCGGCGAACTGCGCGGCGAGCTTCAGGTCGATCGGGCGTGTCTTCTCGATCGTGACGAAGTACGGCCGATTGGGCAGCGCCGGCAGCGCCACACCCAGTTCGTCGGCGCGCATGAGGATGTTCTTCAACGCCATCAGCTTCGGCACGTAGTGACGCGTCTCGGCCGGCATCTTCAGCGACAGGTAGCCGGTGGGCAGGCCGCGCGCCTGGTTGTGGCGCACCGCGCGTGCCACCGCCCCTTCACCCCAGTTGTACGAGGCGAGGGCGAGGAACCAGTCGTTGCCGTGCATCGCGTAGATCTTCTGCAGGTAGTCGAGTGCCGCATCGGTGGACTTCACCACGTCGCGGCGGTTGTCGACCCACCAGTCCTGCTGCAGGTTGTACGCGCGTCCGGTGGACGGAATGAACTGCCACAGCCCCGCGGCTTGCGCGTGCGACAACGCCACCGGGTTCATCGCGCTCTCGACGAACGGCAGCAGCGCCAGCTCGGTGGGCATGCCGCGCTTCTCGATTTCCTCGACGATGTGAAACAGGTAGCGACTGCCTCGCGTGAACATGCGCTGCAGGTAGTCGGGGCGCTGCAGGTAGAAGCGCTCTTTCTCGGCCACCAGCGGGCTGGCGAGCGGCGGCATCGCGAAGCCGCCGCGGATGCGGTCCCACAGGCTGGCGACCGGAGCATTCGTCTGCGGCGGCCGCCCGGTGGGGGCGGGCAACGAGGCGAGCGGATCGATGCGCTGGGGTGACGGTGCCGGCGCCGGCACCGGCGCGGCGGCGCGACTGGCCGCGGCATCGGCAGCCGCTTCGGAAGCGCCGACCGGAGTGGCCTGGGCGATCGGCGCGGGCGCTTGCGGGTCGACCGGAGTCAGCGTGGAGCAGCCTGCGACGACGAGCAGGCCGCCCAGAAGTGCGCCGATACGAAGAAAATGCACCAACGATGACCCCTAACTCTCTGATTCGGCGCAACAAGCCGGTCGATCCTACGGAAGGACGCGGCCGCGGTCAAGGACGAAGCTCACGAAGCTCACGCGTGCGGCGCGGGTCACGCTCAGCGAAACCCATCTTTCCACGCGCGCAGCGCGGCAAAGCTGTCGAGCCGCGAGACGGGCGCGTGGCCCAGACGGCCGGCGACCGTGGCGAGCACGCCGGCGGCGTCGGCGCGCAGGAACGGGTTGGTGGCCAGCTCGATTGCGATCGTCGTGGGCACGGTGCGCACGCCGGTCTCGCGCATCCGGCGCGCCTCGTCCAGGCGCGCGAGCACCGCCTCGCCGGCCGGCTCGGCGGCGGCCGCGAAGCGCAGGTTCGACAGCGTGTATTCGTGTGCGCAATAGACCAGCGTTTCCGGGTCGAGCGCGGCGAGCCGGTCGAGCGAGTCGAGCATCTGTGCCGGCGTGCCTTCGAACAGCCGTCCGCAGCCGGCCGCGAACAGCGTGTCGCCGCAGAACAGCAGCGGTCGCGCGTCGCCACCGAAGGGCTCGGCGGCGTAGGCGATGTGGCCGCGGGTGTGGCCGGGCACGTCGAGCACGCGCATCGCCGCGCCCACCCCGTCGACGGCGATTGTGTCGCCGCCGGCGAGCCGGCGGTCGATGCCCTCGATCGCCTCCCCGGCCGGGCCGTAGACCACGGGCTGCCAGCGCTCGACCAGCGCGCGCACGCCGCCCACGTGATCCGGATGGTGATGTGTCAGTAGAATGGCCGACAGGCGCAGGCCGCGCGCCGACAGCGCGCGCTCCACCGGCTCGGCGTCGCCCGGATCGACGACGGCGGCGCGCTCGCCACCCGGCGCGCGCAACAGCCAGATGTAGTTGTCCTCGAACGCGTCGATCGGCTCGACGCACGGATGCGGGTGCGGCGCATGGCGCCAGATCTGCTCGGGCTGCATGGCATGAAGATGGATAATGCTGCGATTATACGAAGCACCGAGGACGCGCTCGCCCGGCGCGCGACCTGGCGCGAATGGCTCGAATCGCCACCGGGCCGTTATGCGCTCGGCTGGCAGCAGCAGCAGTTCGACGCCGCGGTGGCCGACGTGTTCGGCTTTCATGCGCTGCAGTGCGGGCTGCCGCAACTCGATGCACTGCGCGACAACCGCATGCCGCACCGGATTCGCGCCTGCGAGCCCTGCGACCTGCCGGTGCAGGGCGGCGCCAGCGTGGTGATCGAGCATTTCGAGGAGATGCCGTTCGCCTCGCAGAGCATCGACCTGGTGGTGCTGCCGCACGTGCTCGAGTTCGCCGAGGATCCGCACCAGGTGCTGCGCGAAGTCGATCGCGTGCTGCGTCCCGAGGGCCGGGTGATCATCTCGGGGTTCAACCCGGTCAGCCTGTGGGGCGCCCGGCAGTGGCTGACGCGCGGCGTCTCGCGCCGGCCGTACCTGCCCCGCGAAGGCCAGTTCATCGGGCTGCCGCGCCTGCGCGACTGGTTCAAGCTGCTGGGTTTCGAGTTCGATCGCGGTCGCTACGGCTGCTACCGGCCGCCGTGCCGCACGCAGCATTGGCTCGATCGCACGCAGTTCATGGAGTCGGCGGGCGACCGCTGGTGGCCGATCTGCGGGGCGTTGTACCTCGTTTCCGGCATCAAGCGGGTGCGCGGCATACGACTGATCGGCCCGGCCTGGCGGCAGGCGCGACCGGCGCGCGCGCAGGCTGCGGCGGTCTCGCCGCGCTGCGAGCCCAACCGGAAGGCCTGAGCCGGACACTGCCCGGCCCCGTTTCGACGCCGATGGACTCTTCAGTCGGCGTACATGTAGTCGCGCGACAGCGGCAGCGGGCTCTCTGCGCCGCCGGCCCCGTTGCGCGGCCTGATCGCCTGCAACTGGTAGATGTTGATCCAGCCCTGCGCGAACGCGTGCGCACAGCCGGCGAGATAGACGCGCCAGATGCGCGTGCGCCTTTCGCCGGCAACGGCGGTCAGGTGCTCGATCTGCCGCTCGAAACGATCGGACCAGAAGCCGAGCGTCTTCGCGTAGTGGCGCCTGAGCGATTCGGCGTCGGTGAGTTCGAGCCCCGCCTCGGACAGTTCGCGGATCGCGAGCGAGACGTGCGGCAACTCGCCGTCGGGGAACACGTAGCGGTCGATGAATTCGCCCGCGCCGAGCCCGACCGAGCGGTTGTCCGCGTCGGCCGACGTGATGCCGTGGTTCAGCGCGACACCTCCGGGCTTGAGCAGCCGGTAAACCGTGTCGAAATAGCCGCGCAGGTTCTTCAGCCCGACGTGCTCGAACATGCCGATCGACGAGATGCGATCGAAGCCGGCGTCGCCGGGGATGTCGCGATAGTCCTGCAGCCGGATCTCGACGCGGTCTTCGAGGCCGGCCTCGCGGACCCGCTCGCGCGCCAGCTCGAACTGGTTGGTCGACAGCGTGACGCCCACCGCCTTCACCCCGTAGCGGCTGGCGGCGTGGATCGCCATCGCGCCCCAGCCGCAGCCGATGTCGAGCAGCGTCTGGCCCGGCGCGAGCATCAGCTTGCGACAGACGTGGTCGAGCTTCTGCACCTGCGCGGTGGCGAGGTCTTCGTCGCCGGTGCGGAAATACGCGCAGGAGTAGACCATGCGCGGGTCGAGCCACGCCGC
Source organism: Burkholderiaceae bacterium (assembly GCA_027493945.1). Classification (GTDB taxonomy): domain Bacteria; phylum Pseudomonadota; class Gammaproteobacteria; order Burkholderiales; family Burkholderiaceae_E; genus Zeimonas. The sequence continues at coordinate 3,644,668 of JAOSJU010000001.1, forward strand.
GTAGAACTCGTTGGAGACGTCGTAGTGGTACTCGATGGCCCGGCGGTCGCTCTTTCGCGTGTGTCGCGCGAGCCACGACGGAAGCTTGCCGCGGGCCGGATCTTCGTCCCCGGTGCGAGAAAGGTGCTCGGCCACCGCGACGATTTCGCGGATGTCGCCGTCGACGTCGATGTGTCCCTCGACGAATGCCTCGCCGAGCGCCGACATCGAGGGCTTGAGGAAATAGCGGGCGGAGGTGGCGTCCTTCAGCCGCAGGCCGACCCGCGGCTCGTCGCCGAGCGCGACCGTCGAGCCGTCCCACAGCGTGACCCGCAATGGCAAGGACTGGCGCCTTCGCAGCGCCTCGAGGTATTTCAAGACCTGCTTCTCGATCATTGCGGCTTACCGTGTCTTTCCAGCGATAGTCGACATTAAAATGCGTCCGCTGTCAGGCTGCAACCCGTGGCCGGCTCCGGGAACGAATACACGACATGGTCGAAGTGGTCGACATCTATACCGACGGCGCCTGCAAGGGCAATCCCGGCCCGGGCGGTTGGGGCGCGCTGCTGTGCTGGCGCGGGCACGAGCGCGAGCTGTTCGGCGGCGAAGTCGCGACGACGAACAACCGGATGGAGCTGGTCGCGGTGATCCGCGGCCTGTCGGCGCTGCACCGCAGCGCGCCGGCCGTGGTGCACACCGATTCGCAGTACGTGCACAAGGGCATCACCGAGTGGCTGCCGGCCTGGAAGGCGCGCGGCTGGAAGACCGCCGACCGCAAGCCGGTGAAAAACGTCGATCTCTGGCGCGAGCTCGACGCGCTGGTCGCCCGGCATTCGGTGCAATGGCGCTGGGTGAAGGGGCATGCCGGCCACCCGGGCAACGAGCGCGCCGACGCGCTGGCCAACCGCGGAGTGCCGACCTGACGGGCGGGTCCGGCGATGCAGGCGGTCTATGCTAGTGTCGTGCAGCGCAGCTGGTCCACCTCGATGAAGAAACCCACGCTTTACCTGATCGCGATCGCCGCCGCCGCCGGGCTCGGCGGGTGGGCCTGGACGCTCGACCGCGGGCGGCCGGCGGCCATCGAGATTCCCGCTTCGGCCTCGGCGAACCCCGCGCCGGCTGGTTCGGCTCGCGGCACGCAGGACGACGCCCCGGCGCGCGCGGCCGGCCCCGCGCGGGCAGGCCCGCCGGCGGCGCGCGGGCCGGTGGGCGTCGAGGCGGCGCGCGCCGAGCAGGTTTCCCTGAGCGAGACCGTCTCCACCGTGGGCTCGCTGCGCGCCAACGAATCGGTGATCGTCAAGCCCGAGATCGCCGGGCGCATCGACCGCATCGGGTTCGAAGGCGGCAGCCTGGTTCGCAAGGGCGCGCTGCTGGTGGTGCTCGACGCCGCGGTGGCCGCGGCCGAGGCCGAGCAGATCCGGGCCGAGCTGGCGCTCGCGCGATCGCACTACCAGCGCACCGCCGACCTGGCGCGCCAGCAGTTCGTCAGCGAGAGCGCGCGCGACCAGGCCGCGTCGAACCTGAAAGTGGTCGAAGCGAAGCTGAAACTGGCCGAGGCGAAGCTCGCCAAGACCGAGATCCGCGCGCCGTTCAGCGGGCGGCTCGGGCTGCGCAACTTCAGCGTCGGCGACTTCATCCGCGAAGGCACCGAGCTGGTCGCGCTCGAAGACGTCTCGCAGATGAAGGTCGACCTGCGCCTGCCCGAGCGCTTCCTCGGGCAGTTGCGCCAGGGCCAGGCGCTCGGGCTCGAATTCGACGCGTATCCCGGGCGCAGGTTCGGCGCGGTGCTCGAGGCGATCGACGTGCAGGTCGACGCGAACGGGCGCTCGGTGGTCGCGCGCGGGCGCATGCCCAACCCCGATGGGTTGTTGCGCACCGGCATGTTCGCGAAGGTGTCGCTCACGCTGTCGCAGCGCGCCAACGCGGTGATGGTTCCCGAGGAGGCCCTCGTTCCGGCGGGCGAGCAGCAGTTCGTCTACCGGATCGACGACGGCAAGGCGGTCCGCGTGCGCGTGCGCACCGGGCTGCGCCGCGACGGCAAGGTCGAGATCGTCGAGGGCTGCGCGGCGGCGACCAGGTGGTCACTGCCGGACAGCCCAAGCTCACGCGCGACGCGACCGAAGTGCGCGTCGTCGAGCCCGTGCGACCGGGCGGCTGAAGTGCGACTTTCGGAGACCTGCATCCGCAGGCCGGTGTTCGCGACGGTGCTGTCGCTGATCATCGTGCTGGTGGGCCTGGTGTCGTACTCGCGCCTGCAGGTGCGCGAGTACCCGAAGATCGACGAGCCGACGGTCACCGTCTCGACGAAGTACCTCGGCGCCTCGCCCGACATCATCGAGACGCAGGTCACCGGGCCGCTCGAGGACTCGATCGCCGGCATCGAGGGCGTGGACGTGCTCACCTCGATCTCGCGCTCCGAGTCGAGCCAGATCACGGTGCGCTTCCGGCTCGACCGCGACCCCGACGGCGCGGCCGCCGACGTGCGCGACCGCGTCGCGCGCGTGCGCTCGAAGCTGCCCGACTCGATCGACGAGCCGGTGATCGCGAAGGTCGAGGCCGACGCCAACCCGATCATCTGGCTGGCGTTCTCCAGCGATGCGCTGTCGCCGCTCGAGGTTTCCGACATTGCCAACCGGATCGTCAAGCCGCGCCTCCAGACGCTGCCCGGCGCGGCCGACGTGCGCGTGTTCGGCGAGCGCAAGTTCTCGATGCGCATCTGGCTCGACCCCGACCGGCTGGCCGGCCTGGGGCTCACTCCGGGCGACGTCGAGGATGCGCTGCGCCGGCAGAACATCGAGCTGCCGTCCGGGCGCATCGAGAGCAGCCAGCGCGAGTTCACCGTCGTCTCGCAAAGCGACCTGCAGCGCGTGCGCGAGTTCGAGGACGTGGTGGTGCGCACGGTCAACGCCTACCCGGTGCGCATCCGCGACGTCGGGCGCGTGACGGTCGCCCCGCTCGACGAGCGCAGCATCGTGCGCTTCAACGGCAAGCCGGCGATCTCGCTCGGCCTGATCAAGCAGTCGACCGCGAACCCGCTCACGCTGGCGCAGGCGTTGAAGACCGAGCTGCCGCGGCTGCGCGAGGAGCTTCCGAAGGGCGTGAGCGTCGACGTCGCCAACGACACCACGCTGTTCATCGAGCGCTCGATCCAGTCGGTCTACACGACGATCGCCGAGGCGGTGGTCCTGGTGGCGCTGGTGATCTTCCTGTTCCTGGGCACGGTGCGCGCCAGCGTCATCCCGCTGGTCACGATCCCGGTGTGCCTGGTGGGCGTCTCGGCGCTGATGCTGGTGGCCGGCTTCTCGGTGAATTCGCTCACGCTGCTCGCGCTGGTGCTGGCGATCGGGCTGGTGGTCGACGATTCGATCGTGATGCTGGAGAACATCCATCGTCACGTCGAGGACGGCATGGCGCCGATCCAGGCGGCGCTGCGCGGGGCGAAGGAGGTCGGCTTCGCGATCGTCGCGATGACGCTCACGCTCGCGGCGGTGTATGCGCCGGTGGCGTTCACCACCGGCCGCACGGGGCGGCTGTTCATCGAGTTCGCGCTCACGCTCGCCGGCGCGGTGCTGGTTTCCGGCTTCGTCGCGCTGACGCTGTCGCCGATGATGTGCTCGCGGCTGCTGCGCCACGAGGCGCAGCCGGGCCGGCTGGTGCGCGTGATCGACCGGGTCGTCGGGGCACTGTCGCGCGGCTACACGCGCGCGCTGCGCGCGAGCCTGCGCGCGCGCTGGCTGGTGGTGCTGCTCGGCCTGGCCGTGGCCGGTGCGAGCGTGCTGCTCTTCACCGGCATGAAGCGCGAGCTCTCGCCGGTGGAAGACCGCGCGACGATCGTCGCGCTGTTCAACGGGCCCGACGGCGCCTCGATCGACTACACCTACCGCTACGCGCAGGAAGTCGAGCGGCTGGCCGCGTCCGTGCCCGAGGCCGACCGCATCTTCGTCGTCACCGGCAGCCCCACCGTGACCCAGGGCATCGGCTTCTTCAGGCTGGTCGACTGGGCCGAGCGCGAGCGCAAGGTGCCGCAGATCGTCGCCGACCTTCAGCCGAAGCTGCTCGGCATTCCCGGCGTGCAGGCGTTCGCGGTGGCGCCAGCCTCGCTCGGGCAGTCGCCGCGCGAGCGGCCGGTGAATTTCGTGGTGCTCAGCTCCGATTCCCACGAGGAGATCCAGAAGACGCTCGCGCCGATGATCGAGCAGCTGCAGGCCGACGCGCGTTTCCAGGGCGTGGACACCGACCTGCGGCTGAACAAGCCCGAACTGAAGCTGCGCATCGACCGCGACCGGGCTGCCGACGCGGGCGTGGCGGTCGACGCGATCGGGCGCGCGCTGGAGACCGCGCTGGGCGGGCGCCAGGTCACGCGCTTCAAGCGCGAGGGCGAGCAATACGACGTGATCGTGCAGTTCGGCGCAGGCAACCGCAGCACGCCGCAGGACATTTCGAAGATCTTCGTGCGCGGGCGCAACGACACGATGGTGCCGCTGTCGGCGCTGGTGCGCATCGACGAGGGGGTCACCGCTCGCGAGCTCAACCACTTCGGCCAGCGTCGCGCGGTCACGATCACCGCGAACCTGGCGCCGGGAGCCTCGCTGGGCGAGGCGGTGGAGACGCTCGAGAGCCTGGCGCGCACCCACCTGAAGCCCGGCTACGCGTTCGACTACAACGGCCAGACGCGCGAGTTCAAGCAGTCGTCGCCGACGCTGCTGGTCACCTTCGGGCTGGCGCTGTGCTTCATCTACCTGGTGCTCGCCGCGCAATTCGAGAGCTTCGTCGATCCGCTGATCATCATCCTCACCGTCCCGCTGTCGATGACGGGCGCGCTGGCGCTGCTCGGCTTCACCGGCGGCACCCTGAACGTCTACAGCCAGATCGGCCTGATCACGCTGGTGGGCCTCATCACCAAGCACGGCATCCTGATCGTCGAGTTCGCCAACCAGTTGCGCGACCAGGGCAAGGCGCTGGTGCCGGCGACGATCGAGGCAGCCAGCCTGCGGCTGCGCCCGATCCTGATGACCACCGGCGCGATGGTGCTGGGCGCGGTGCCGCTCGCGTTCGCGACCGGGGCCGGCGCCGAGAGCCGGATGCAGATCGGCATGGTCATCGTCGGCGGCATGACTTTCGGCACGCTGCTCACGCTGTTCGTGCTGCCCACCGTGTACACGCTGCTCACCCGGCCGCGGCACCTGCTGGGCGAGCACGCCGCGGCGGTCGCGGGGGCGGGCGGGCAGGCCGCACAATGAGTTCGAGGCAGGTCGTGCTCGACACCGAAACCACCGGCCTGTCGGCCGAAGACGGTCACCGCGTCGTCGAGATCGGCTGCATCGAGATCGTCGATCGCCGGCTCACCGGCCGCACGCTGCACCTGTACCTGAATCCGGAGCGCGAGATCGACGCCGGGGCGCTCGCGGTGCACGGCCTGACGCTCGAGCGCCTGCAATCCGAGCCGCGCTTCGGCGACGTCGCCGACCGGGTGCTCGGGTTCCTCGCGGGCGCCGAAGTGCTGATCCACAACGCGCCGTTCGACGTGAGCTTCCTCGACGCCGAGCTCGACCGGTTGCAGCGGCAGCCGTTCGGCACCTGGGTGGCCGGCGTCGTCGACACGCTCGCGATGGCGCGCGAGCTGCATCCCGGCAAGCGCAATTCGCTCGACGCGCTGTGCGAGCGCTACGCGATTTCGAACGCGCACCGCAAGCTGCACGGCGCGCTGCTCGACGCCGAGTTGCTGGCCGACGTCCACCTGGCGATGACGCGCGGCCAGGACAGCCTCGAGATCGCGATCGGCAGCGACGTCGCGGCGATCGGTGCCCTCACGGGCGCGCAATGGCCGCCGCCGGGGCTGCGCGTGCTCGCGGCGCGCGCCGAAGAACTGGCCGAGCACGCGGCGACGCTGGTGGCGATCGGCCGCGAGGCGAAGGGTCAGGCGTTGTGGACGCGGCTGGAGGTGGCGCCGGCCGGGCCGGGAGCGGGCGGCGGCGGGTAATGGTCTAAACTTCGTGCTCGATCGCGAAGGACAGCATGAAAGAACACCGCCACGCTCGCGCGCGCGAGCGCAAGAGCCACCTCGCGCCGGACGCCGAAAAGCTGGTTTCGTCGGCACTCGGCCTGGCCAATTCCGGAAGCAGGCTGGAAGACCGCTTCTGGGAGGCGCAGCTGTCGGCCCGCGTCGATCGGCTGCTCGAAAGCGGCCACGTCCAGTCGGTCTACGACGCGCTCGATCGCCTGAACCAGACCGACGGCGAAGCCTACGGCGTGCTGATCGAGGCGGTCGAAGAGTCCGCCGAAACCGTCTCGGTCGAGGTCGACGGCGAGCGTTGGGATGCACTGCTGGTGGCCGCGCCGCTGGTGGTCTGGACGCGCTTTCGCATTCCGTCGGGCCCGATTCCGTTCGATCTCGCGCAGACCCTGTCGGCGCACTGGCAGGCGCACGCGCTGGCCGGCGCCGCCCGCTTCCGGCTGGTTCCGTACCTCTACAGCATCGACCAGCTGCCGCGCGACTTCGGCGAATTGCGCCGGCTCGCCCGGCGCCTGGCGCAGGCGGCGGTGTCGGGCCAGTGCCGCGGCTCGACCTGAAAGCGCTGCCCGAGTCCGCCGACATGCTGGCCGACACGCGCTTCCTGCTCGGCGTGGTCGCGGCGCCGGCGGGCACGCCGCTGTTTCGCTGGCAGGAATCGGAGTCGGGCGAGCACGCCAGCCGCGTCGCCTGCCTCGAGCAGTGGATCGCGCAGGCGCGGCCGAACATCGAACCGCTGCTGCAGGGCTGCGGCTTCGAATGCCTGTTGCCCGACGCCTACCACATCAACATCCGCGAATCCGACCGCCGCGTGCGGCCCTATTCGATCCGCGCGGCGGTGCACTTTCTCACGCACGCGCTCGACATCGAGGCCGACGAGATCAATGCGACGATCGCCGCGTTCGGCCACGAGCGGCCCGACGAGTACCGTATCGGCATGAGCATCCGCGACAGCGACGAGGTCGCGCACGGGATCGTCTGGCCGCTGCTGGGCGCCGAGAGCGAGCAGGACGAGCCTTCGCCGATCGAGCAGATCCGCGAAGTGCTGCGCGAGGTCGGCGTGGGCGAAGTGCGCGCGTGGCCGGAATTGAACGAGCCGGAATTCTGCGAAGACTGCGGGATGCCGCTGTATCCCAACGGCAAGGGCGAGATCGTGCACGCCGAGATGCCCGGCGACGTCGAGCCCGAATCCACGCACTTTCACTGAGCAGCGGCGGCCGCCCGACGCGTGCGCGAGACGCGGGCGTCCCCTCAGAACCTGTGAATGAATCCGGCGCGCCCGAGCGGCTGGCCCGAACAGCGTCAATCGAGGCGCAAAGCGCAGCCGTAGCACGGGCTACGGCGAGCATTTGCAACGAAGAGTGGCGCCGTTCGGGACGGACGAGCGGGCGTGACGGATTCTTTCACAGGCTCTCAGCGCGCGGCGATCCGTTCGCGCGCCTGCGCGATGCGTTGCTCGGAGATAGGCGCCGTAGAAGTCGGGCGACGAATAGCCCACGAGGCGCTCGGCGACCTCTTGGCCGTCGGGACCGATGAAGGCGACGGTGGGGGCGACGCGGATCCCCAGCGAAGCGGCGAGCGCCGCGGCGCTCGTGGGCGGCTCGGCCCCGGCGAACGGCGTGCGATCGCTGAGGTCGTACTCGACCACCCGCAGCCGCTGCGCCGATTGCTCGCGCGCGAGGTGCCGCAACTGGTGGCGGCGCACGGCTTCGCAGTGCGGACAGCCCGGCAACGAGAACAGTGCGACGATCACGGTGCCGTCGCGCGCGGCCTCGCGCACCAGCGCGTCGTGCGAGGCCGGGCGCTCGATGCCGTGGGGCGCGCGCGCCGGCACCGATTGCGCGCCCGCGTGCATCGAGACGACGGCGGCCACCAGCGAGGCCGCGGCCAATTGCAGCGCATTCATGTTTCGGCAAAGAAGCCCGGTGATCGTGAACGACGAGACGGTACCATCGTTCGCCGCGGGGCGCCTTGCCGCGGGTCGCCACGGCCCGCCTGCGATCTGGGTTATCCCTACCCGAAGTGGGGATGGCACCGCGGGCTCGATTTGATATCGTCGGCTGACCGCGTTCCGCCGTCGCAGGGCGGTGCATTGCATACGAAGGAGATCCGAGCATGAATTCCTCACGACGTACCACGCTGCAGGTGGCTGGCAGCGCGGGCCTGTACGCCGCCCCGGCCGCGATCGGCCTGCTGCGGCCCGGTTCGGCCGCCGCGCAGGCGTTCGACCAGGGTGCGTTCAAGACGGCCGGCGTTGCCGCGACCCTGAAGGCGCTGGGCGCCGAGGGGGCGGTGGAGTCGAAGGACGTCGTGATCGTCGCGCCCGACATCGCCGAGAACGGCGCCGTGGTGCCGGTGGCCATCAAGAGCGGCCTGCCGAAGACGCAGATGATGGCCTTGCTGATCGAGAAGAACCCGAACGCGCTCGCCGGCGCCTACGAGTTGCTCGACGGTGCCGATCCCGAGGTCAGCATGCGAGTCAAGATGGGCCAGACGTCCGACGTCGTCGCGCTGGTGAAGGCCGACGGCAAGTTCTACATGGCCAGGAAAGAGGTCAAGGTCACGCTGGGCGGCTGCGGCGGCTGACCCCTGCAACGACACGCATCTGGAGACGATCGATGGCAGACCCGATGAAGATCCGCGCCGCCGTCAAGGACGGCGGTGCCGACGTGCGCGTACTGATGGCGCACGAGATGGAGACCGGACAGCGCAAGGATTCCTCCGGCAAGGTGATCCCCGCCTGGCACATTACCGAAGTGACCGCGACGCTGAACGGCAAGCCGGTGCTCAAGGTGCACTGGGGCCCGGCGATCTCGAAGAACCCCTACCTGCAGTTTCGCGTGAAGGGCGCGAAAGCCGGCGACAAGATCGGCGTGAGCTGGGTCGACAACAAGGGCGACAAGCGCACCGACGAGACGACGGTCGCCGGCTGAGGGCGGCGGTGCTGCTGGCCGGTTGCGCCGCGGTGGCCCGGTCGCCGGGATCGCGAGGCTGCAGGCCGACAAGCACTTCGCCAGCCTGAAGCCCTGAGGCCGGCCGGGTCGGGCTGTCGCGGCATTGGCGCCGCCCTGCCTGGCCGCCCGCGCAGTTCCCCAAACAACCGAAACGACGGAGACACGAGATGAAGCAATGGCGACAACCGAGGCCGCGCGGAACGATCGCCGGCGCCATGCTCGCGGGCTCGCTGGCGCTGGTGGCCGGCGCCGCCTTCGCGCAGGAGCGCGACATCACCGCGGAGCAGTTCGAGAAGTTCCGCATGACGATGGAGGAGTCCAACACCGCCGAGCTCTTCGAAGCCAAGGGCGAGGAGCTGTGGAAGGCGAAGCGCGGACCGAAGAACGCGTCGCTCGGGCAATGCGACCTCGGCCTGGGCCCGGGGGTCCTGAAGGGCGCCTACGTGCAGACGCCGCGTTACTACCCCGACGTCGGCAAGGTGATGGACATCGAGCGCCGCATCGCGCACTGCATGGTCACGCTGCAGGGCTTCAAGGCCGAAGACCTGATGAAGCAGCCATTCAGCAACGCGAAGCAGACGCCGGAGCTGGTTTCGCTCGTGACCTACGTCGCCGGGGAGTCTCGCGGCATGAAGATCGCGGTGCCGCAGTCGCACCCCGAGGAGCGCGAGACCTTCAAGCTCGGCGAGGCGATCTTCTACCATCGCGCTGGTCCTTGGGATTTTTCCTGCGCGAGCTGCCACGGCGAGGACGGCAAGCGCATCCGCACCCAGAACCTGCCCAACTTCACCAAGCCCGGAACCGCCGACCGCGGTTTCATCGGCTGGCCCGGATACCGGATGACCGGCGGCCTGATGCACACGCTGCAGTGGCGGATGAACGACTGCTTCCGCCAGCAACGGTTCCCCGAGCCCGGCTACCTGTCGGACACCGTCACCGCGCTGCTCGCCTACATGGGCGTGAACGCGAACGGGTCGACGTACCGGGGACCGGGGATCAAGCGCTGAACGCGGTGCGACGAGGAGACAGACAATGAAACGAGCAATCATCTGGTCGGGCGTCCTCGCCGCGGCCGTTGCCGGCGGCTGCGCCACCACGGCAGACCGCGCCGCCTACGACGCGAAGGCGACCGCGACGATCCAGCGCGACTTCCATGCGCGCGGCATCGCCACGATGGACCGGCTCGAGCAGGACGAGCTGCAACTCGCGTGCACGAACTATCGGGATCACCTGCCGGCGGATGTCGAGAAGCGCCTCGCGGCCCAGCAATCCGCTGCGATCAGGCTGCCGGCCGACGGAAAGCTTTCGGGCGACTGGAAGCGCGGCGCAGCGCTCGCCGAGAACGGCCGCGGGATGACCTGGAGCGACAAGCCGGGCGAGCCGAGCGGCGGCAGCTGCTACAACTGCCACGAGCTCGCGCCGCAGCAGACTTCGTTCGGCACGGTGGGCCCGAGCCTGCACCATTTCGCCAAGCTGCGCGGCTACACCGCCGAGGTGCAGAAATACGCCTATGAGCGCATCTACAACTCGAAGGCGTTCACGCCGTGCTCGGCCATGCCGCGCTTCGGCACTTCGGGCACGCTCACCGAGGCGCAGATCAAGGACCTGGTCGCCTACCTGATGGATCCCGAGTCGCCGGTCAACAAGTGATCGGTTCGTCGGCCGGGCCGCCTGCGGGCGGCCCTTTTTTTCGTCCGCGTTCCGGACGAGCACTTCACCCGAATCGGACGATGATGGATCGAAGGGAGTTCCTGCAGGTTCTCGCGACCGCCTCGGCGGCCGGGCTGTCGCTGCAGGGTTGCGCGTCGACGGGAGGCGCGGCGGCGCGCGGCGGCGCCGACGCCATGTACGACGTGCCGCGCTTCGGCAACGTCAGCCTGCTGCACTTCACCGACTGCCACGCGCAGCTGCTGCCGGTCTACTTCCGCGAGCCGAGCGTCAATCTCGGAGTCGCCGCGGCCCAGGGCCGGCCGCCCCACCTGGTGGGCGAGCACCTGCTGAAGGCGTTCGGCGTGCGGCCGGGAACGCCCGAGGCGCATGCCTTCACCTTCCTTGACTTCGAGGCGGCCGCGCGCACCTACGGCAAGGTCGGCGGATTCGCGCACCTGGCGACCCTCGTCGAGCGGATGAAGGCCTCGCGCCCCGGCGCGCTGCTGCTCGACGGCGGCGACACCTGGCAGGGCTCGGCCACCGCGCTGTGGTCGAAAGGCCAGGACATGGTCGACGCGTGCAAGCTGCTCGGCGTCGACGTGATGACCGGCCACTGGGAGTTCACGCTGGGCGCCAGGCGCGTCGAGGAAATCGTCGCCAACGACCTCGAGGGCCGCGTCGACTTCGTCGCGCAGAACGTGCGCACCACCGATTTCGAAGATCCGGTGTTCGCTTCGCACACGATGCGCAGCATCAACGGCGTACCGGTCGCGATCATCGGCCAGGCATTTCCCTACACCCCGATCGCCAATCCGCGCTACATGATCCCCGACTGGAGCTTCGGCATCCGGGACGAGCGTCTGCAGAAGGTCGTCGACGAGGTGCGCGGCAAGGGCGCGCAGGTGGTGGTGCTGCTGTCGCACAACGGCATGGACGTCGACCTGAAGCTCGCCTCGCGGGTCACCGGCATCGACGCGATCCTCGGCGGCCACACGCACGACGGCGTGCCCCAGCCGGTGCCGATCCGCAACGCCGGGGGCGTCACGCTGGTGACCAACGCGGGCTCGAACAGCAAGTTCCTCGGCGTGCTCGACTTCGACGTGCGCGGCGGCAAGGTGGCCGACTTCCGCTATCGGCTGCTGCCGGTGTTCGCGAACCTGTTGCCGGCCGATCCGGCGATGCAGGCGCTGATCGACCGGGTGCGGGCGCCGCATCGCGCGCGGCTCGGAAGAGCCGCTGGCGGTCACCGAGACACTGCTGTACCGGCGCGGCAACTTCAACGGCACCTTCGACCAGCTGATCCTCGACGCGCTGATGGACGTCAAGGGCGCGCAGATCGCGTTCTCGCCGGGCTTTCGCTGGGGCACCACGCTGCTGCCCGGGCAGGCGATCACCCGCGAGCACCTGATGGACCAGACCGCCATCACCTATCCGTTCACCACGGTGAACGACTTCTCCGGCGAGATGATCAAGACGATCCCCGAGGACGTCGCCGACAACCTGTTCAATCCCGATCCCTATTACCAGCAGGGCGGCGATATGGTGCGGGTGGGCGGGCTCACTTATGCCTGCGATCCGAACGCGCCGATGGGCCGCCGCATCTCGGACATGCGGCTCGACGGCAGGCCGATCGACGCCAGGCGCAGTTACCGGGTTGCCGGCTGGGCGCCGGTGGCCGAGGGCGCCGGCGGCGAGCCGGTCTGGGAGGTGGTCGAGCGCTGGCTGAAGGCCAGAGGCACCGTGGCGCCGCGCAAGCTGAACCTGCCGCGCTTGATCGGAATGAAAGACAACCGCGGCATGGCCTGAGACAATCGCCGCTGTCCACCGACTGCACACGAGCCGCAAGCCGCATGTCGTACGCGTTCGAGCCATCATCCGCCCGGGGCAGGCGCCGCCTGTTGCGGCGCGCCGCCGGGTTCGCGCTGGCGGGCCTGTCGGCGCCAGCGCTCGCGCAGTCGGGCACGGCGCCGGGCGCACCGCGCGGCGCGGCCCGCACCGAGCCGCCGGCGATCGGCGCCAGGGTGGAGTTGCCGCCCACGCGGCTGCTCGACGGCCGCGAGCTGCCGCCCGCGTACTGGCGCGACAAGGTGCTGGTGGTCGAGTTGTGGGCGAGCTGGTGCCCGTTCTGCAAGCGGCAGAACCCGCACCTCGACCGGCTGCATCGCGGGCACGCCGCGTCGGGGCTCGAGGTGCTGGCGCTGTCCATCGATCGCAGGCCCGAGGACGCGCAGCAGTACATGCGCGAGAACGGTTACGCCTTTCACGCCGCGATGTTCGACCCGCATTGGCAGGCGGCCATCGGGCGCCCGAAGGGCCTGCCGATCGTCTGGGTCATCGGCCGCGATGCCGAGGCTGCGGCAGCTCGAGATCGGCGAGATGTTTCCCGAGGATATCGAAGAACTTGCACGCTGGAGGACATCATGACTCTCTCCGGATTCCGTAGCGTCGCGCTGGCTGCGCTGATGGCGCTGGGCGCGCCGGCCGCGATGGCCGAGTCCACCTTCACCACGAAGAGCCTCACCGTCGAGGTCGCGCTGAAGGCGGCGCAGGCCGCGCTCGAGGCCTGCCGCAAGGGCGGCTACCAGGTCGGCGTGGCCGTGGGCGACCGCAGCGGCGTGCTGCAGGTCTACCTGCGCGATCGCTTCGCCGGCGCGCACACGGTCGACGTGGCCGCCAACAAGGCCTGGACCGCGGCGTCGTTTCGCATCTCCACCGCCGATCTGGCCGCCGAGACGCAGGCGGGCAAGCCGATGAGCGCGATCCGCGACATCCCGCGCGTGGCCGCGCTCGGCGGCGGCCTGCCGATCGAAGCTGCCGGCTCCACCCTGGCCGGCATCGGCGTGTCGGGCGCGCCGACCGGCGCAGCCGATGAGGCCTGCGCGCGTGCGGGCATCGACGCGATCCGCGCCGACATCGAGTTCTGACCGTGATGCTGGCACGCCCGCCGGGGCGATCGACCGCCGAGGACGATTGCGGCTGCGACCGGCATCCGCGGCTGCGGCGGGTGCTGTGGCTGCTGTGGCTCGCGGTCGCGCTCGGGCTGGCGATCTTCACCGGCCACGGGCTGGGGTTCTAGACACCCTCAGGCTCCGGACGCGCGCAGGGGGTCGCCCGCCATCCTGGTCCAGAATGTCGGCTCATGCCGACAGGTTCCGTTCACGCCGAATTCTTTCGCCCCGATTTTTTTCGCCCCGGGTTCCTGCGCGCCGGCAGCGCCTGCGTCGCCTGGCTCGCGCTGGCCGCGAGCGCGCTCGCGCAGACCCCCGAGGAGCGCTGCCTGCTCGATGCGTTGCGGCAGGCGGCGCCACGCACGACAGTCGGCGACCTTCGCGCCGGGTGCGCCGAGCCGGCCACGCCCGGGCAGGCGCGCGTGGCGCCGGCGCCGGAGTCGATCCCGCCGCTGCCCGCAGCGGGCGGTCCGGCCGTCGGGCCTACCGTTAGCGTCGTCAGGGACACGCCGCAGGGGGCTGTCGGTCGCGCCGGTCTCGCGCTCGAAGCCGATCGGCGACTCGCCGGTGCGCCGGCGCATCGAGGGAGGAGGGCGTGCTCTGGGGCGAGCGCTTCGCGCTGCTGCCGCACCGGCCGAACTACCTGCTGCCGTTCAGCCACTCGTTCGAGACGCCGGGAAGCGCCGACGACGAGCCGGTGCAGCGCAACGAGATCAAGTTCCAGATCAGCTTCAAGTTTCCGCTGACGCCGCCGCTCTATGACGGGCGCCTGGCGGTGTTCTTCGGCTACACCGGGCAGTCGTGGTGGCAGGCCTACAACAGGGAGCGTTCCAGCCCGTTTCGCGAGTACAGCCACGAACCCGAGGTCTTCGCGTCGTGGGCTCCGGCCATGCAGTTGCTGGGCTGGGACTGGCGGGTGGCCTCGGCGGGCTTCGTGCACCAGTCGAACGGCCGCTCGGGCGAGTTCTCGCGCAGCTGGAACCGCCTGTTCGCCGAGATGCTGCTCGATCGCCCGGGCCCGTGGTGGATCGGCATCCGCCCCTGGTGGCGCATTCCCGAGAGCGCGAAGGCGAGCCCGGATTCGCCCAGGGGTGACGACAACCCGGACATCACCCGCTACGCGGGCCACGGGGAATTGCGCTTCGGCTACGCCGGCCGGCTGCAGAACTGGACGCTGACGATGCGCCGCAGCCTGTCGGAGGGCGGCAAGGGCGCGGTGCAACTCGACTACAGCCGCCCCACCGGCTTCAGCCCGAACCTGCGCTGGCACGTGCAGTACTTCGACGGCTACGGCGAGAACCTGCTCGACTACAGCACGCGCATCCGGCGCATCGGGCTGGGGGTGATGCTGAACGACTGGTACTGAGCGGCTGGTACTGAGCGCGCGGCTCAGCGATACAGCGCCTCGATCTCGGCGGCGTAGGCCTGGTAGATGCTGGCGCGGCGCACCTTCATCGTCGCCGTGACCTCGCCCTCGTCATGGTCGAGCTCCTTCGTGAACAGGTGAAAGCGCTTGATCTGCGCGACCGGCGCCAGCTGCGCGTTGCCGCGCGCGATTTCCGACTCGATCAATTCGCGCACCTTCGGGTTTTCGGCCAGCGAGCGGAAATGCGTGAACGCGATGCGCTGCGACTCGGCCCACTTGCCGACGGTCTCGAAGTCGATCTGCACCAGTGCCGACGCGAAGCGCCGGCCGTCGGCGATCACGATGAATTCGCGGATGAACGGACTCGCCTTCATCGTGTTCTCGATCTCCGACGGCGTGAGATTCTTGCCGCCCGCGGTGATCATGATGTCCTTGAGCCGGTCGACGATGCGCAGCTGGCCGCCTTCTTCGCGCACGACGTCGCCGGTGTACAGCCAGCCGTCGCGGATCGCGGCGGCGGTCGCTTCGGGGCTCTTGTAATAGCCGGCGAAGACCATGCCGCCGCGCACCAGCAGTTCGCCGTCGGCGCCGATGCGGTGCTCGACGCCGAGCGTCGGTTCGCCGACAGTGCCGATGCGCACGTGGTCGAACCGCTGGCCAGTGATCATTCCGGTGGATTCGGTCAGCCCGTAGACCTCGACCAGCGGCACGCCGATCGTCCGGAAGAAGCGCACCACTGCCGGCGGAATCGGGGCGGCGCCGGTGAGCGCCACGCGCGCGCGCCGCAGCCCGATGAAGTTCTGCAGCGCGCGGAAGATCGCAAGCCACGCGAGCGCGAAACGCAGCTTCTCGGAGATCGTGCGCTGCGCCGGCGCCTTCTCCGCGAAGCCCTCGCAGGCGGCGATCGCGCGCTCGAACAGCACGCGCCGCAGCCTTCCGGTTTCCTGCATCCTGATCTGGATCGACGCGTGCAGCTTTTCCCAGATGCGCGGCACGCCGAGGAACATCGTCGGGGCGATCTCGCGCAGGTCTTCCTGAACGGTGCGGATCGACTCGCCGAAGTTCACCTGCGAGCCGAGGTAGATCGGCACGAAGGTGGTCAGCATCTGCTCGGCGACGTGGCACAGCGGCAGGTACGACAGGTGGGTGGTGTCCGGGTCCAGCCCGAGCCGCTCGACGATGCCGGAGACGACCGCGCGGATGTTGCCGTAGCTGATCATCGCGCCCTTGGGCTTGCCGGTCGAGCCGGACGTGTAGATCATCAGCGCGATGTCGTCGAGCGTTTGCCCGGCCAGCACTTCGTCGACCAGCGCCGGGTGCGCTGCCTCGTGCTGCGCGCCCAGCCGCTCGAGCTCGTCGAAGGACTTCACCAGGCCACGGTGCTCCGGAGGCGTGTTGCGCAGCCCCTTCTTCTCCATCACCACGATCGCGCGCAGCCGCGGCAGCTGCGCGCGCGCCGCGATCACCTTGTCGGTCTGCTCCTGGTCTTCGCAGATCACGACGTCGACGTCGGCGTGCGCGAGCACCCACGCGACCTCGGGGGTCGGGCTGGTCGGGTAGACGCCGACCGTGATCGCGCCGACCAGGCTCGTGCCGAGCTGCGCGAGCACCCATTCGAGCCGGTTCTCGGAGATGACGCCGACGTGCCCGCCTGCCGGCAGGCCCAGTGCCCGCAGCCCGTGGCCGACGTGGCGCGCGCGTCGCAACCAGGTCTGCCAGCCGATCGGGTTCCAGATGCCGAAGTCCTTCTGCCGGATGGCGATCGCGCCGGGCCGCAGCCGCGCCTGCTCGCGCAGCATCTGCGCCAGCGTGAGCGGCGGCAGCGCGGGGGGCGTCACGACAGCCAGCGCTTGCGGCGCTTGTAGTGCTTGACGTCGCGGAAACTGCGCGTTTCGCCTGCGCCGCCCATGCCGAGGTAGAACTCGCGCACGTCCCGGTCGGCGGCGAGGCGTTCGCTGCTGCCGTCGATCACGATCTTGCCCATCTCCATGATGTAGCCGTAGTGCGCGACCGCGAGCGCCACCGATGCGTTCTGCTCGACCAGCAGCATCGATACCTGCTGCTCGGCGTTGATGCGCGCGATGATCGCGAAGATGTTCTCCACCAGCAGCGGCGACAGGCCGAGCGACGGCTCGTCGAGCAGCATCAGCCTGGGACGCGCGATCAGCGCGCGGCCGATCGCCAGCATCTGCTGCTCGCCGCCGGACAGGTAGCCGGCCAGCCCGCGCCTGCGCTCGTACAGGCGCGGGAAATACTCGTAGACGAGCTCGAAGCGCGAGCGCCCGGTGCCGGCCGCCTCGCGCCTGCCGGCCAGCGCATAGGTGGCCGACAGCAGGTTCTCCTCCACCGTCAGGTCTTCGAACACGTGCCGGCCTTCCATGACGTGGAACAGCCCGGCGCGCACCAGCTCGTGCGGGGCCAGGCGCGCCGTGTCGCGGCCGTCGAAGCGAACGCCGCCTGCGGTCATCTCGCCGTCCTCGAGCGCGAGCAGGTTCGACACCGCCTTCAGCGTGGTCGACTTGCCCGCGCCGTTGGAGCCGAGCAGCGCGACGATGCGCCCGCGCGGCACCGTCAGCGACAGCCCGCGCAGCACCTGCACCGCGCGGTTGTAGACCACCTCGACGTTGTTGATCTCGAGGACGGCGTCGTCGCTCACGGACG
This sequence comes from Burkholderiaceae bacterium, assembly GCA_027493945.1. GTDB lineage: Bacteria > Pseudomonadota > Gammaproteobacteria > Burkholderiales > Burkholderiaceae_E > Zeimonas. The sequence continues at coordinate 3,662,236 of JAOSJU010000001.1, forward strand.
GATCACTCCAGCGAGATCCAGTCCGACACCGGCACCATCTTCTGCTGCTTCATGTCGGCGCGCACGATCCGCCCCACCGGGATGGAGTTGCCCTTGATCGAGATCGGCACGCCGATGATGCCGCCGGTGTCGAAGTCGCGGATCGAGTTCAGCGCGGCCTTCAGGTTCTTGCCGTTCAGCTCCTTGCCGGCGTCGAGCGTGCGTCTGGCGGCTTCGGCGAACAGCATCGTCGTGAGGAAGCCCTGCATGTAGGCGTTGCTCTGGTACTCGGGCCGCATCTGGCGGATCTTCCCGAGCATCGGCGCCTTCGGGTCGGTCTCGTAGTAGTAGCGGAACGGCATCACGCCCATGAAGCCTTCGGCGGCTTCGCCCATCTTCATGACCATCGAGTGATCCATGGTCCAGAAGGTGCCCATGAACTGGCTGGTCATGCCCATCTTCTTCGCCTGCGTGACGAACTCGGGAATCGGCGCCAGCACGTAGCCGTGGAAGATCGTGTAGTCGGGCGCGGCGCGGCGCAGCTTGATCACCTCGGCCGAGACGTCGACGCTGCCCGGCGGGGTCATGATTTCGGCGGCGACGTTCAGGCCCAGTTTCTTCGCCAGCTCGCGGCTCGGCTCGACCGGGTCGCGGCCGAACTCGGAATCCGAGTACACGAACGCGACCCCGGCGCCGGGTTTGGCCTTCGCGATGTAGCGCAGCAGGATGCCGAACATCTCGGTGTAGTCGGGCCCGACCAGGAACTGGTACGGATACTTCTGCGGATTGTTGATCTCGGTGGCGAACGAGGCGCCGGCCATCAGGATCGTGCCCATCCGGTCGAGCTCGGGGTTGATCGTCTTGGCGAACGCGGTCGAGTCGCCGTAGTACAGGTTCACCTTGTTCTGGCTGGTGATCTTCTTGAACGCCGCCACCGACGCGTCGACCTTGTACGCGGTGTCCTCGGGCACGTAGCGCAGCTTGCGGCCCTTGATGCCGCCGGCGTCGTTGACGATCTTCACGTAGTCCTGGATGCCGGCGTGGATGCCGATTCCGGCGAAGGCGAACACGCCGGTCATCGGAATCGAGCCTCCGATGACGATGTCTTCGGGCTGGGCGTGCGCGGCTGGCGCGAGCGCCAGTCCGGCGGCGGCCGCGATCGCGGCCATCAGTGCGCGCCGGGTCTGTTCGCGGCGGGTGGGGTGCTTCATGTCGTCCTCCTTGTCGGGCATGGTGGTCAATGGGCGAGCGGGCTCGCTCAGGTGCGGAAAGGATAGAGGTGGAAGTAGCGGCGCACGCGCCGCCAGATCTCGGCCAGTCCGTGCGGTTCGAAGATCAGGAACCCCACGATCAGCGCACCGAAGACGATCGTGCGCACCGGCGACAGGACCACCGCGGCATTGCCGCCCAGCGGCAGCCAGCCGACGACCAGCTTGAGCAGTTCGGGCACCATCGTCATGAACGCCGCGCCGAGGATGCCGCCGAGGATCGTCCCCATGCCGCCGACGATGATCGCGGCGAGGAAGAAGATCGACATGATCAGCGGAAAACTCTCCGGGGTGACGACACGGAAGAAGTAGGCCCAGAGCCCTCCGGCGACACCGGCGTAGAACGACGACAGCGCGAACGACAGCAGCTTGTAGCGCAGCAGCGCAATGCCGAGCACCTCGGCCGAGATGTCGCGGTCGCGGATGGCGATGAACGCGCGGCCGATGCGCGTGCGGAACAGGTTGGCCGCGCCGGCGACCATCAGCACGGTGATCGGCACCACCAGCCAGTAGATGCGAAACGAAGTGTCGAGCGCCACGCCGAACACGCTGGCCGGCGGAAGCGACAGGCCGGCGGTGCCGCCGGTGACCGAGGTCCAGTTCGCGAACAGGAAATGCGCGATGAACGACGCGGCGATCGTGGCGATCGCCGGTACAGGCCCTTGACGCGCAGCGAAGGGATGCCGACGACGACGCCGCCGGCCATCGCGACGACGCCGCCGGCCGCGAGGTTCAGCAGCGCCGGGGTGCCGGCACGCAACTCGAGCACCGCCACCGTGTAGGCGCCGAGCCCCATGAACGCCGCCTGGCCGAGGCTGACCAGCCCGGTGTAGCCGGTCAGGATGTTCAGGCCGGTGGCGCTGGCGACGTGGATCGCCACCAGGCAGGCCAGGTAGAGCCAGTACGAGTTCGCGACGAACGGGAACACGAGCAGTGCGGCGCCGAGCGCGGCCATCCACGCCCATTGGGTGCGCGTGTCGAGCAGCGCCTCGTCGGCCGCATAGCTCTGGCGGGCAGCGCCGATCCTCATGTCGCGTCCGTCACAGTCGCTCGATCTCGCGGGTGCCGAACAGCCCGTACGGGCGCACCATCAGGATCAGCACCAGCAGCACGAAGGTGGAGAGCACCTTGAACTCGCCGCCGAGGAAGGCGCCGGCCAGCGCCTCGACCAGGCCGATGAACAGGCCGCCGACCAGCGCCCCGGCGATGCTGTCGAGGCCGCCGAAGATCACCACCACGAGCACCGTCAGCCCGAAGATACCCATCGTCGACGAGATCCCGCCGATCGCACCGACGACGATGCCCGCCACCGCGCCGATCATGCCCGCGACGGTCCAGGACAGCGAGAACACGCGCGGCACGTTGATGCCCATCGAGTAAGCGGCCGCCTGGTCCGACGCGGTCGCGCGCAGCGCGACGCCGCCGCGCCAGAAGCGGAACACCGCGAGCACGGCGGCGATCAACCCCGACGCGACCAGGAAACCATAGAACACCTTCGGCGAGACGAACGCCTCGCCGATCATCACCGGATCGGACGGCATGAAGCTCGGCAGCAGCCGCGGGTCGGCCGTCCAGATCAGCTCGACCGTGCCGACCAGGATCGACCCCAGCCCCACGGTGACCATGAACACCGCGATCGGCGACTCCCCGAGCATCGGCCGGATCATCGTGCGCTCGACTGCCGCGCCGAGCAGGCCGCCGGCCGCGACGGCGCCCGCGATCGCCAGCCAGACCGGCAGCGCCATGCCGGCGGCGAACGCGAAGAACACGTAGGCGCCGAACATCAGCATCTCGCCGATCGCCAGGTTCACCACGCGCGTGGTCTTGTAGATCATCACGAAGGCCGGGCCCGTGAGCGCATAGAGCCCGCCGGTGCCGAGGCCCGCGAGCGAGATCTCGAAGAAGAACAGCCAGTCGAAGTTCACGACGGCGTTCCCGAGGCCGCGGCGCGCAGCTTGTGGCGCAACTCGGCGACGTCGCCCGATCCGAGGTAGGCGCGGACCACCTCCGGATCGTTCTGCACCGCGGCGGGCGCGCCTTCGGCGATCACCTGGCCGAAGTTCAGCACGACCACGTGGTCGGAGATGTCCATCACCATCCCCATGTCGTGCTCGACCATCAGGACGGTGATGCCCCACTCGGCGCGCAGGTCGAGGATGAAGCGCGCCATGTCCTCGGTCTCCTCGCGGTTCATGCCGGCGACCGGCTCGTCGAGCATCAGGATCTTCGGCTGCATCGCCAGCGCGCGGGCCATCTCGACGCGCTTCTGCAGGCCGTAGGACAGCGCCGCGACCGGCGCGTGCCGGATGTGGTCGATCTCGAGGAAGTCGATGATGCGCTCCTCGATCTCGGCGCGCAGCGCGACTTCCTCGCGGCGCGCGCGACCGAAGTACACCAGCGCGTCGAACACGTTGGTGCGCAGGTGGCAATGCCGGCCGAGCTTGATGTTGTCGAGCACCGTCATGCCGCGAAACAGCGCGATGTTCTGGAAGCTGCGCGCCAGGCCGAGCGCGGCGCGTCGGGGCGCGGGCAACCGGGTGATGTCGCGCCCTTCGAAGCGGATCGATCCGGACTGCGGCCGGTAGAAGCCCGAGACGGTGTTGAACAGCGAGGTCTTCCCCGCGCCGTTGGGCCCGATGACCGAGGTGATGGATCCGGCCGAGACCGCGAAGCCCACGCCGCTCAACGCCCTGACGCCGCCGAAGGCCAGCGTGATTGCGTCGAGTTCGAGCAGGCGCGGTTCGCGTCGTGGTTCGGGGGGCAGCGGGTTGTCGACCGGCCGGGTCACGCGGGCGCCGAGTCCGTGAAGCTGGCGCAGAGTCTGTCGGAAGCCGCGGGGTCGCGCAAGACCGCGGTCGATCGGGGTTTCCCTCGTTGCAGCCGGAAAGAAAACCGGGGCCGGCGCGATGCGCGGGCCCCGGTTTCGGGCGAGGGTCAGGTGCGGATCAGGTCCGGCACTCGTTGGCCAGCTGACGGCCGTGCTTGGTGTCGAGCAGCATCGACTTGGTGGAGATGACGAGCCAGACGAGGCCGGACTTCGGGTCTTCGTAGCGCAGCGCGCCGCTGCGCGCGCCCACCGCGTGCATCCGGTATTCCTTCTTGTCGAACTGGACCACCGCCGACGACATGTCGGCCGACACCTCGCGCACGTTCACGCTGCGATTCAGTTCGCAGCGGTAGACGCCGGTGGGCAGCTTGTAGCCGTGCGGGTTGATGCCCGCCTGGTCTGCCGAAGAGGCAGGCATCGGGGCGCCGGCCAGGGCCGTGCCAACGACGAACGCAACGAACGCAGAAGACTGGATGATCGAACGCATGTCGGACTCCGCTTGGACCCGGCCGGCGAGCCCCTGCTCGGGGCCGCCCTGTCGTTGCGCCGGAGTATATGTCCACGCTCCGGCGTCGGATACGGATGCTGCGCGCGGCGCCGCTTTCGCGCAAGCGGGGAGGGTGGGGACGGCGACGGGCGGCGGTGGCGCCGGCGCGGACGGTCAATGGGAAGGCCTGGCGGCCGTGCTGCCCTCGGGGTTCGCGACTTCGGCGACCGGCGACGCGGGATACAGCCGCGCGAGCACCTCGGTCGCGGCCTCGGCCAGCACGGGACGCAGCGCCGCCCTCATGGCCGGTTCGGCGTCGGACTGCGCGCGTAGCGCCCAGATCGGCTCGAACGCGGCGCGGCGTTCGGCAAGCACTGTCTGCACCACGCCGCGCCAGTGCGGCGGATACTCGGACTCGGCCCAGTCGCCGCGGCCGCGCCCGTAGTGCGCCACCGCCAGGTAGCCGAGCAACGCGGTCACCGCCAGCTCGTCGAGCACGGCGTCGGTCCAGGCGACCGACGAAGTCTGCGCGCCGCGCACCACGTTGTAGCCGCGCGCGAGGCCGAACGCGCCGAGCGCGCCGACGATGCCGCCGGTGAGCATGCCGGCGCCGAAGGTGAGGCCGCCGGCGGCCGGGTCGGCCTTCAGGCCGGCGAGCGCGCCGGTGACCACGCCGCCCAGCACCGCCGCCTTGCCTTCGTCGAGCCGTTCGCTCACCGTGTAGTGCGCCGCCAGCCGCGCCAGGACCTCGCCTGCGGAGACGTGGCCCTCGAGCTCGTGCAGCCCGATCAGCCGCGCGGTGCCTGCGCGCACGTCGGCGTCCAGCCGCTCGGCGAGCAGCCGCATCGCGCGGCGCCGCCCGGGCGTCGCCTCGTCTGCCTCGGCCTGGGCGCCGCGCCGCGTGCCCAGCACGGCACCGGCCTCGCGCAGCCGCCCGAGCACGCCGCTGTCGGGCAGGGGCTCGCGGTCGAACGCGGCTCGCGCGAGCTGCTCGGCGAGGACCCCCATCGATGCGTCGAAGACCGACCGGCGGCGGGTGAGCCATGCATCGACCAGCCGCGCGCCGGCCGCGCGCACGGGTTCGGGGAGGAGCGACTGCACGGTGCGCAGCAACGTCGCCTCCTGCACCCAGCAGCGCGCGAACGCATCGAGCGGCAGCACCGCGCGCACCGGCGCCACCGCCGCGAGCCGGTCGCGCCAGGCCTGCACCTCGGCTGCCTCCTCGGCAGGCGCGCGCGGCGGCCCGAGCTGATTGAGCAGTACCACCACCGGCTTGCCGATCCACTGCAGGATCTGCATTTCGCTGGCGAGATAGCCTGGGCCGTCGGGCAGTTCCGACGCGTTGACGAGATAGAGCACCAGGTCGGCGCCGTCGCGCACGTTGCGCACCGCCTGCTGGCTCGACCAGAACGCGCGGTCGCGGAAACGGTCCCAGACCTGGCCCAGGAACCAGCCGATCGGTTCGGTGGCGGCGGCGAGTCGGCGCGCCAGCCTCGCGCTGTCGCCGAAGCCGGGCGTGTCCCACAACAGCATCCGGTCGCCGTCGGCGGTCTCGATCATCGTGTGCGCTTCGGCCGCCTCGGTCACGTGCGCCTGGTCGCGCACCACGCCCACGTCGCGGCCCAGCAGCGTGCGCGCCAGCGTCGTCTTGCCGACGTTGGTGTGCGAGACGAGGCTCAGCGCGATGGTCTGTGCCATCAGCTCACCGCTTGCGCAGGGAGGGCACCGGCCGTCCGGTCGAGCGCTTCGCGCAGCGCGCGCGCCGCTTGCGCGGGCTCGTGCTGCGCGAGGTCGAGGATCAGCGGAGGATGTCCGCGTTCGGCCAGGAAGCCGCTCCAGGTCGAGCAGCGCTCCTGCCGACGGCGTACCGCCGCCGGATCGGCACTGCCGAAGCGCGCGACGAACGCGGATTCGTCGACCAGCGCCAGCAGCCTCGCGCCGGCCGGCAGCGCGGCCGACAGCGCGTCGACGAACGCGCCCTGTGCCTGCGCTTCGGGCGTGGCGGTCGAGGCGAACAGCGCCACCACCAGCGTCGGCGCCTGGGCGCCCGCCGCGGCCTGCGCCAGCGTGCCCGGCGCGGTCTCCTCGTCGCCGTAGCCGACCGGCCGTGTCACCGTCAACGCGGTCTTCGCGCCCAGCACGGCGACCAGCATCGCGCGCAGTCCCAGCACCGCCTGAGCCGACGGCGCCTGCGCGTGCGCGACAGCCACCACAGTCGCCGCCTCGCCGCGATGCGCTCGCGCGAGCGCCGCGAAATATGCGTCGTCCAGCGGCAGCGGAAAGTGCGTGGCGAGACGGTGCTCCCGATAGCGGTCGATCACGGCCAGCAGCAGCCGCGGCAGCACCACCACCAGTGCGACGGTGACCGCATACAGGTGGATCCAGCCGGCCGCCGGCTCGCCGGCCGATGCCGGGAAGCGCATCGCTTCGAGCCGCGCCGCATCGGGCAGCGCGATGCCGGTGAGCGCCGAGGCCGGGCCCAGCACCAGGGCGAGCAGCGACTGCACCGTGGCGGCGTCCAGGAACGTGCTCTCCCAGCCGGCGCGGAACTCCAGCCCGAGGCCGCGCACGTACATGCCGCATAGCGCGCCCAGCGCGAAGGCGATCGCGCCCGCGTGCAGCACGCGCGCGACGCGCGTGGCATTGAGCTTCGCGCTGGCGCGCGCCCAGTCGAGCGCGAAGCGCGCGAGGGGCGAGGCATCGGCGCCCGCCCCCGGCGGCGCCTGTGCGACGTGCGCGGCCCGGGCGACGAGTCGCGCGATCGGGCCGTGGCGCGACGGCTTGCGCCGTGCCAGCGAGGCCAGCGCGCGCACCGCGATCGCCGCGTAGACCGCGAGGTTCCGGGCGATCAGCGCCAGCAGCGGCGGTGCGAGGACGTTGATCCGGTGGCGCGCGCCGATCGCGTCGCCGGCCGCGCCCAGCGCGAACGCGGCCAGCACCAGCGCCCAGGCGATCCAGGGACGCCAGCCGAGCGTACGCAAGGCGCGGCGCACACGCGCGTCGGCCGCGCTCAGGCGCTCGACCGCCAGCCCGGCGCGCCGGGCGACGAACGCCGCGGCGCTCGCGTGCTCGCCTTCGACTTCGGCGGCCGCACGGCTGGCCCAGTCCCCGTCCTCGACGCTCCAGGCGGCAGGGCGCGGCAGCGCGGTCTCGAAGGCGCGCACCAGCAATGCGTTGCGTGCGTCGGTTTCGGTCATCGCAGTCGGTCGCGTTGCGCTTCTGCCGCGGTCAGCGATAGGTGGCGCTCGCGCGCGCCAGCCGCTCGGCGACACTGCGGCGCAAGGACTCGGGCGCCACCACCTCGACATGCTCGCCGTGGCGCAGGATGTCCATCTCGAGCTCGGGCGTCGCGCCGTAGGGCACGCACAGCTCGAAGCGGCCGTCGTCGAGCTCGCGGGTGCGCTGCTGCGGATGCCAGATCTCGGCGCGCACCCAGCGGGCCGCGTCGGCCGAGAAGTGCAGCGTGGCCCAGGCAAGCCGCCGCCCGCGATAGATGCCGTAGCCGGAACCCAGCTCCCGGTCGACCTCCGCGAGCGAGACGTCGCGCACGCGACGCTCGACCAGCCGCGCGTCGCCGACCGCGTCGAGCGCGAACACCTTCAGCGCGTCGCTGCGGTGGCACCACGCGTCGAGATACCAGGCGTTGCGGTAGTGCACCAGCCGCTGCGGGGAGACTTCGCGCGGGCCGCGCGCGTTGCGCGAACGCGTGAAGTACGTGAACTCGAGCCGCCGCCGCGAAACCAGCGCGTGGCCGACCACCTCGAAGCAGTTGGGCGCGACCGGGCGGTTGTGCGCCGGCAGCACGCGCACCCGTTTCATGATTTCGTCGGCCGAGTCGCTGGCGGTGCCCATCAGGGCCTTCAGGCGCGCCACCAGCGGCTGGATGTGCGGGCCGAGCAGCCCGCCGGTGTCCAGGTCGACCAGCATCCGCTGCATCGTGAGCAGCGCCAGGATCTCGCGATCGCTGAACCACAGCCCCGGCAGGCCGTACTGCGGGCCGAACTGCGACGGCGCGAAGCAGTAGCCGCCCCGGTCGCGGTCGAACACGATCGGCGCATTCAGGCGGTCGCGCATGTAGGCGATGTCGCGCTCGAGGGTGGCGCGCGAGATCTCCAGGTCCGTCAGCAGGTCGTCGAACGGCACCACGCTGCGCTGGTGGATCAGCTGGTCGATCCGGTACAGGCGTTCGGTCTGGTTCATTGCGGTCTCCGCAACCGGCGCGTTGCATCGTAGCGAAGCGCGCCGCGGTCGCAAAGCGGGTACGCCGGAGAGCGGCGCACAATGGCTGCCTGGCTCACCGCACGGAGTATCCGATGAACGAGGAAACCTTCAACCTGGGCATCCGCAAATTCCTGAAGATGGTCGGCGTGAACTCGCAGCGCGAGATCGAGCAGGCAGTCGCGAAGGCGATCGCCGAGGGACGCATCGCCGGCACCGAGTCGCTGGCCACCGCGGTGACGCTGCGGATTCCGGCGCTCGGGGTCGAGGCGCGCTTCGAGGGCAAGATCGACCTGGAGTGAGCGCGGCGCTGCACGTTCAGGCCGTCGCGTGGGCCGGCGCGCCCGCCAGCGGCAGGGTCGCCCTGAAGCAGGCGCCGGCCGCGGCGCCGGGCACCAGCGTCAGCGACCCGCCGTGCCGGCGCATGATCTGCCAGCTGATCGCCAGCCCCAGGCCCGCGCCCGCGGCCGGGGTCTGCGTGTGCGCCCAGCCGCGCAGGAACTTCGAGAAGATCAGCTCGTGCTCCTCCGGAAGAATGCCCGGGCCGTTGTCTTCGACCAGCACCTCGTAGTCGTTTCCGGCGACGCGGCTGCTCACGCGCACCCAGGGATCGGCGCTGGTGTTGTACTTGATCGCATTCGAGATCAGGTTGATGAACACCTGGCTCAGCCGGTCGGCGTCGGCCTGCACGATCGCGCCGCGCACGCGCGCCTGGCTGTGCAGCCGCACGCCCGATTTCGCGGCCAGCCCCCGGCAGGTGCGCATGGCGCTCTCGAGCGCGTCGTCCGGGTCGGTGGGCGCGAGCGTGATCGGCGCCTCGCCGCGCTCGACCAGGCTCAGGTCGAGGATGCTGTCGAGCAGGCGGGTCAGGCGAATGCTCTCCTCGTGGATGATGCGCACGAAGTGCGCGGCCTGCTGCTCGTCGAGCTCCTTCGAGTCGAGCAGGATCTCGGAGAACGAGCGGATCGAGGTCATCGGCGTGCGCACTTCGTGGCTCACCTGGCTGAGGAAATCGTCCTTCTCCAGGTCGAGCCGCGTGAGCCGCTCGTTCGCGTCGCTCAACTGGCGCGCGGTGGCTTCCAGCTCGCGCGACTTCTGCTCGAGCTGGCGGCTGTATTCGCGCACGCGCTGAGTCTCGTCGGCGATCTTCATCAGCGCGTCAAGGCTGATCGTCTCGCCGGTGACCACCTGCGAGATCATCGCGTGAGCCGAGGCCGCGCCGATGCTGCCCGCGAGCCTGCGCTCGAGCTGCGTGATGAAGGCGTCGTCGGCCAGCGGCGCCTGGCTGCCCGCGTCCTGCACGCGCCCGGCCTCGCGGAACAGCCGCGACGCTTCGTCGGCGCCGAGGATGCGCTCCGCGAGGATGCTCAGGTCGTTGGTGGTCGCCGAGCGCCGCACCAGCCCGCTGGCGGCCTCGGCCGGCGTGCGGAACACGTCGACGAACAGCGTGGCCTGCAGCCGCTCGAGGGGCCTGGCCTCGCGTGCGAGCGACAGCAGCACGAACAGCAGCGTGTTCACCGACAGGCTCCAGAACAGCGAGTGCATCAGCGGGTCGAACCTCTCCAGGCCGAACAGTGCGTGCGGCCGCAGCAGCGACAGGCCGAACGGGCCGGCGGCAATGACCTCCGCGGACACCAGGAAGTCGCCGCCGAAGCTCGGCAGGAACAGCGTGTAGGCCCAGAGCAGCGCGCCGGCCGCCAGGCCGGCGAGTGCGCCGTCGGCGTTCGCGCGCCGCCAGAACAGGCCGCCCACCAGGCTCGGCGTCACCTGTGCGACGCCGGCGAACGAGATCAGCCCGATCGAAGCCAGCGCGTCGGAGCTGCCCTTCACGCGGAAGTACATGAAGCCGAGCAGCAGCATCAGGCAGATGCTGGCGCGCCGGCTCGCGAGCAGGAAACGGCGGATCTCGCCGCTCGCGGTCAGCGACACCCAGCCGAAGCGCAGCGCCACCGGCATGATCAGGTGGTTCGAGACCATGGTCGACAGCGCGATGCAGGCGACGATCACCATCGAGGTGGCCGACGAGAAGCCTCCGAGGAACGCGAGCAGCGCGATCGACTCCTGACGCGCCCACATCGGCAGCGTCAGCACGAACATGTCGGGGTTGGAGCCCTCCGGCAGGAAATTCAGGCCGGCGATCGCGATCGGCAGCACGAACAGCGAGATCAGCATCAGGTACAGCGGGAACAGCCACGACGCGGTGCGCAGGTGGCGCTCGTCGGTGTTCTCCACCACCGTCACCTGGAACTCGCGCGGCAGGCAGACGATCGCCGCGGCCGACAGCAGCGTCACCGCCACCCAGCGCGGGCCGAACACGTCGTGCGCGTGCAGGATCTCGGGCGAGGCGCGCGCGAAGATGTCGTGCGGGCCGTCCGAGATTCCGTAGACGACCATCAGGCCCACCACGAGCAGCGCCACCAGCTTGACCACCGCCTCCAGCGCGATCGCCGCGACCACGCCGTGGTGGCGCTCCTTGGCGTCGATGTTGCGCGTGCCGAACAGGATGGTGAACACCGCCATGCCCACCGCGATCCAGAACCCGAGGCGGAAGTCGGGCGTGGCGGCGGGAAGTCCGGACAGCGGATCGGGGCCGGCGTTGCCGATCACCTGGAAGCTGACCGTCACCGCGCGCAGCTGCAGCGCGATGTACGGCGTGACGCCGACCACGCCGATCAGCGTGACCAGCGCCGCCAGGCTCGGGCTCTTGCCGTAGCGCGAGGAGATCATGTCGGCGATCGAGGTAATGCCGTGCACGTGGCCGATGCGCACGAGCTTGCGCAGGAACAGCCACCAGCCGACGAAGACGAGCGTCGGCCCGACGTAGATCGTCGCGAATTCCAGGCCGTTGCGCGCGGCCGACCCCACGGCGCCGTAGAAGGTCCACGAGGTGCAGTACACCGAGATCGACAGCGTGTACACGAGCGGCGACTGCAGCCAGCCGAGGCGCCCGGTGCGGGCACGACGGTCGCCGACGAAGGCCACCGCGAACAGCAGCGCCACGTACGACAGCGCGATCGTCAGGACGAGATTGGCCGAAAGCATCATTCGGCCGCGTCGCGGCCTTCCTCGTGCTCGCGCGCCGTCCCGCCAGCCCGGTCGCCACGCGCAATGGCGCGCGCCAGCAGCGCGGCGCACACGATCAGCACGATCCACACGCCGAACAGGTAGGCGACGATCAGCGGCAGGCCGGCGACGTGGTGCCGCTCGACGAACAGCGTGATCGTCGGCGGCATCAGCAGGAACAGGCCGAGGATCGGCAGCACGACTGCCGCATCGCGCAGCCGGGGCGAGGGGGGCCGCGTGTTCACGGCTCTGGCGGATCGGTGGGCGCCGGCGCGCGTGTCAGCGCCGTGCCAGCCGCCGCACCTGCTCGAGGATCTCGCGGTTGGAGAACGGCTTGGTCATGAAGCCGTCGACCCCGAGCTCCTCGGCCATGCGGCGATCGTGCGCCTGTCCCTTCGCGGTGAGGACGATCACCGGGATCGACCGCAACGACGGGTCGGCCTTCGCCTGCTTGAGCACCTCGAAGCCGTTCACCCGCGGCAGCATCACGTCGAGGATCATCAGGTCGGGAGGGTCGGCGCGCAGCCGCTCGAGCGCCGACTGCCCGTCGAGCACCGCCGACACCTCGAAGCCGTCGCGGCCGAGCACGAAGCTCAGCGATTCGACGATGTTCGGCTCGTCTTCGGCGATCAATACCCGCGTCGCCATGCTTCGTCTGTCCTCCTCGCATTGTCGATGCCCGGCCCCGGGGCCAGTGTAGCGCCTGCCCGGACCCTCGCGCGAGCAGGCCGCGATCGCGCCGCTTCACGCATCGATGATCGGGTCTTCCTCGCGATAGACGCAGTCGCGCCGCACGCACAGCCGGCAGTTCGGCCCGACCGGTACCGCCGGGGCCGACGACGACAGGTCGAGCCCGTCGCCGTACACGGTGCGGTCGGCGTGCAGCGCATGGCAGGCGAGCATCACCGACACCAGCCGGCGCGGCATCGTGAACGCGGGGCGCGGCTTCTCGATCGCCCGCGCGAGGAACAGGTAGCGATCACCGGTGGGGAAGGCCGCGAGCTGGCGCACGATCGCGCCGGGTCTCTGGAACGCCTCGTAGACCGCCCACATCGGGCACGCGTTGCCGTGGCGCGGCAGCAGAAGGTGCGGCAACGGGAAGCGTTTGGTCACGTAGCCGGCCGGATCGGCGCGCATCAGTCCGAACGGAATGCCCTCGGCTCCGGGACGGCGCAGCGTCACGAGGCGGTGGCAGACCTGCTCGTAGCTCGCGCCGAAGCGCCGGCCCAGGGTGTCGAGGTCGTAGCGCGAGCGCTCGGCCGCGTCGAGGAACGCGTCGTACGGCATCAGCACCGCGGCGGCCAGGTAGGACGAGAGCGCGCGCTGCGCGCGCCGGCGCGCGGCCTCGCTGGTCAGGCGCGGCGCCGCGTCGAGTTCGGCTGCCACCGGCCGCCCCTGGCGGAACAGCTCGACCGTTGCGCGCGCGAGCAGGAAGCGCCGCGTTGCATGCGGCGCGGTGTCGGCGATCAGCAGCGCGCCGCCGTCGGCGGCGAAGGCGGCCGCGCGCCCCGGTGCGATCGCCTCGACGTCGGCCGCCGGGCGCAACTCGGCGCGCACCGAGTGAGTGTGCAGCAGGTAGTCGGCCAGCGTGCTCTCGCGGCAGTCGCCCTCGATCGCCGCGGCCGCGCGCAGGTCGATCGCGGCCTGTTCGAGCGCGGCGAAGTGGTTGTCGCGGTCGAACAGGAAGTCGTCGACCTCGTCGGCTGGCGTGATCGAGCGCGTCGCGGTGTGGGCCTGGTCGAAGAACGCGGCGAGCGCCTGCGCGAGGTCGGACAGCCGCCCGCTCTCGGCGCCGATGATCGAGACGAAACGCTGGCGTTGCGCGGGCTCGAGATCCTCGACGGTCTCCAGGATTTCCGACGACGAGCGGATTGCCGCGACCCGGCTCAGCACGTTGTGCACCGCATCGCCCAGGAACGGATCCTGGCTCAGGCGATCCGACAGCGCGGCGACCGCGCGGTCGCGATCGAGCAGCGTGCGTTGCAGCACGACGAGCGCGCGCGCCCAGCCGGGATGGCGGCCGGCGAGATCGTCGACGCCCGCAGGATCGAGCTGCAGGTTGGCCAGGCGGGAATCGCCGGCCAGTTCGCCCAGGTCGTCGAGCAGGCGACGACCGGCCGCTCCGTCGAGCTCGTCGAGTGCCATGCCGAGCGTGCCGGCGACGCGCTTGAGCAGTGCGCCGCCGATGTTGCGCTTGTTGCCCTCGATCAGGTTCAGGTACGACGCCGAGATGCCGACGGTGGCCGCGAGGCCGGCCTGCGTCATGCCCAGCGAGCGACGCCGCTCGCGGATGCGCGCGCCGATCAGCGACCGGGGCATGGCCGCGGCCGCGGCGCCGGATGCTGCGCCGCAAGGTCAATTATCGACAGATTTCCATTTTGCATGATGCATTGTTGACAAGAATATCCAAGCAAGTCAATCGGATATTGCCGCATTGACTCGACAAGAACATTCTTGCCGCGAGGTCCGGCGCCGCCATCGAGCGGCCTGAGCCCATCCGGGTGCCGGGTGAACGATCGACACAGCCACGAAGGAGGCGAGATGAGCGGATTCGATGACAACGGCCGTCGCAAGGTGTCCGAGGCGCTTGCGGCAGCCGGGAACAACGGGTCGGAGTTCGGGTCCGCGGACGGGGCGCCGCGCGCCCCGTCGCGCCGCAGCGTGCTGCGCGCGGGGGCTGGCGTCGCCGGCGCGACGCTGATCCCCGGCATGGGCTACATGCGGTGGGCTCATGCGGAAGGCAAGCCGCCGATGGGGACCTGGCCCGCGGGGTCGGAAGGCAACACGGTGTACATCGGCGCCGCGGTGCCGCTCACCGGCACCTACGCGGTGCAGGGCGGCGACGAGCTCAAGGGCTGGCAACTCGCCGTCGAGCACATCAACACCAACCACGAGCTGATGAAGAAGCTCGCGCCGAAAGTCGACAAGGGCCTGCTCGGCAAGAAGGTGGAGCTGGTGTCGGCCGACTCGGCGGCCAAACCGAACCAGGCGGTGCAGGCGGAGCAGACCTTCATCAACCAGAAGAAGGTCATCCTGATGACCGGGTCGACTTCGTCGGCCGTCGCGGTGGCGCTCAACAAGTTCGCGCAGCGCGAGAAGATCCTCTACATGCCCGGCATCTCGGGCTCCAACGACACCACCGGCAAGGACTGCGTGCGCTACGGCTTCCGCCAGGGTTTCTTCGGCGAGATGGCGGCCAACGCCATCGGTCCGGTCCTGGTGAAGAACTTCGGCAAGAACCGCAAGGCGGCGTTCATGACGCCGGACTACACCTACGGTCACACCACGACGAAGTCGGTCAACGACTACCTGACGCAGGAAGCCGGCTGGACGATGGTGACCAACCAGGTGTCGCCGCTGGGCACGCAGGATTTCAGCCAGTACCTGACCAACATCGCCAACTCGGGCGCCGAGTTCCTGATCAACGTGAACTGGGGCCGCGACGCCGTGCTGTCGACGCAGCAGGCCGGGCAGTTCGGCCTCATCCCGAAGATGACGCTGGTGCTTCCGTACCAGATTCCGTTCATCGCGCGCGAAGCCGGGCCCGAGCTCACCGCCGGGGTGTTCGCCGCCACCGACTTCTGGTGGACGCTCGAGGACAAGTACCCGCTCGCGAAGATGTTCGTCGATGCGTTCAGGAAGAAGTACGGCTATCGCCCGGAATGGGGCGCCGAGAACGCCTATGTCAGCTTCGCCCATTGGGCGCGGATGGTCACGGAAGCGGGCAGCTTCTACCCGCCGGACGTGATCAGGCAGTTCGAGAAGGGCGAGACGATCCCCTCGCTGCTCGGCGACGTGCACTACCGGCCCCAGGACCATCAGTGCGTGCGCCCGGTCATCATCGTTCGCGGCAAGGCGAAGAAGGACATGAAGAACGACGAGGACTTCTGGGAGGTGCTCGAAGTCGTTGCCGGCGAGACGGTGATCCAGAAGCCCGACGCGTTCGGCTGCAAGCTCGGCGACTACACCTGACAGGCCAGCCCGCCCTCCGGCCACCGAGCGCCGGAGGGCGGCAGCCGCAACCCGGATCCGGCGAAACAACGTGATCAACTGGGCCAACTTCATTTCGCAGTGCTTCAACGGGCTGGTGCTGGGCGCGCTGCTGGCGCTCATCTCCTCCGGCCTGACGATCATCTACGGCACGCTCGGCGTGCTGAACCTGGCGCACGGCGCCATGTTCATGCTGGGCGGCTACGCCGGCTGGGTGGCCTACACCTACACCGAATCGTTCGTCGTCGCCGTCGCGGCCGGTTCGCTGTTCGTGATGCTGGTGGGGTTCGTGACCGAGCGGCTGGTCATTCGCCACTTCTATTCGCGGCCTCCCGAAGACCAGCTCCTGCTCACCTTCGGCCTGGGCATCGTCTTCGTCGAGGCCGTGCGTTTCTTCTTCGGCAGCCTGTCGAAGACGGTGCCGCCGCCCGAGCCGCTCGTCGGGATCACGCAGCTCGGGTTCATGGTCTACCCGACTTACCGGCTGGCGCTGCTCGGCATCGTCACGGTGGCGCTGCTGGTGCTGTATTTCGTCCTCTACCGAACGCGCATCGGCATGATCGTGCGCGCCGGCATCGAGGATGCGGTGATGGTCGATTCGCTCGGCATCGACGTCTACAGGATCTTCATGCTGGTCTTCGGAATCGGCGCGATGGCGGCCGGCTTCGCCGGCATCGTCAATGCCCCGGTGGTGTCCATCGCGCCCGACGTCGGCGACGCCATCCTGGTGCAGACCTTCGTCGTGGTCGTCATCGGCGGCGTCGGCTCCTTCCCGGGGGCGGTTCTGGGCGGCCTCATCGCAGGCGAGCTCATCAGCATCACTTCGATGTTCGATCCTGCCTATTCCTACGTCGTGCTGTTCATCGCGATGACGCTCGTGCTGGTGCTGCGTCCCCACGGGCTGCTCGGCACCGCGGACCGCGAATAAGGACAGCCCCGCGATGCTCACCCGACAACGTCCCTTCGTCGTCGAAATCATCACGGCGCTCGCGCTGATCGCCGCGCCGTTCGTGCTGCCCTATCTCGGCTTCACGCCGACCACGATCAACCGCATCCTGATCTGGGCGCTGGTCGGAATCGGCTTCGACCTGCTGTTCGGCTATACCGGCCTGCTCTCGTTCGGCCAGTCGGCGTTCTTCGGCACCGGCGGCATGTTCGCGGCGTACCTGCTCACGCAGACCTCGTTCGACAACACCATCGTGGCCGTGCTGCTCGGCACGATCGTGGCGGGCGTGGTCGGCTACCTGGTCGGCCTGGTTGCGCTCAGGCGCACCGGCATCTACTTCGCCATGATCACCGTGGCGATCGCCGAGGTCTTCTTCTTCGTCGAGTTCAACCCGCTGTCGGCCTATACCGGCGGCGAGAACGGGCTGCCCGGCGTGCCCACGCCGAACCTGAACCTGTGGTTCACGACGATCGAATTCGACGACAACATGTCGATGTACGTGTTCTTCGCGTTCTGGTATTTCGTCGGGCTGGTGATCGCGCTGCGCATCGTGCGCTCGCCCGTCGGGCTGCTGTTGCGCGCCATTCGCGACAACCCGCTGCGCGCGCAGGCGCTCGGTCACGACATCCACGGCTACAAGGTCGCCGTCTTCGTGGTCGCCGCCATGTATTCGGGTTTCGCGGGCGGCCTGCTCGGCCTCATGCAGGGCTTCATGCCGCCCGACGCGTTCATGTTCGCCACCTCGGGCGAGATCGTGATGCAGACCGCGATCGGCGGCGCGGGCACGCTGTTCGGGCCGTTGCTCGGCGCGGCGACCTGGCTGTACCTGAGCGACTTCTTCCAGACGACGCTGCACCTGGGCGCCACCTGGAAGCTCGTGCTCGGCATCGTGTTCGTGCTGCTGGTGGTCTTCCTGCGCCGCGGCCTGTTCGGCGCCATCGTCGATCTCTACCAGCTGGCCCGACGCGGCCGCAAGGCGGCGCAGCAGCCGCCCGGCACGGCGCCCGTGGCCGCCGCGCCCCCGGCACCCGCACCCGCGACGATCCTGGCCATGCCCGCCCGGCGCAAGCCGGCCCGCGACAAGACCGGCCCGATCCTGCAGGCAATCGGCCTGACCAAGCGCTACGGCGGCCTGGTCGCGAACAGCGACATCGACTTCGCCGTTCATCACGGCGAGATGCGCGGCATCATCGGGCCCAACGGCGCCGGCAAGAGCACCTTCTTCAAGATGCTCACCTGCGAGGTGCCGCCGACCTCGGGCCGCATCGTGTTCGAGGGCCGCGACATCACCGGCCCGGGCGTCGCCGATGCCTGCCAGCTCGGGCTCACCAAGAGCTACCAGATCAACCAGCTCTTCGAGCGGCTCACCGTCAGGCAGAACCTGAGGATCGCGGCGCTCGGCGAGTTGCGCGGCAAGTTCAAGCTCGACATGTTCAGGAGCCTTCAGAAGGTCGCGGGACTCGACGCGCAGGTCCAGAGCACGGCGGCCCTGGTGCACCTGAGCGCGCGGCTCGACACGCCGGTGTCCGAGCTGGCCTATGGCGAGAAGCGCCGACTGGAGATCGGCCTGGCGCTCGCCACGTCGCCCAGCCTGCTGCTGCTCGACGAGCCGCTGGCCGGCATGAGCCCGGCGGAGCGCGTCGAGACGGTGGCCCTGCTGAAGTCGATCGCGGTGGGTCGCACGATGATCGTGATCGACCACGACATGGATTCGCTGTTCGAACTGGTCGAGAGGATCACCGTGCTTCAGGAAGGCCGCGTGCTCGTCGAGGGCACTCCCGAGGAGATCAAGAACGACGCAAAGGTCCAGGAAGCCTATCTCGGCGGCGTCAACGGCGAGCTGGCCTTGCACGGAGAGACGGCATGAGCCTGCTCGAGGTCAATGGCCTGAACAGCTACTACGGCGACAGCCACATCCTGTTCGACGTCTCGCTGCGCGTGGACAAGAACGAGGTGGTGGCGCTTCTCGGTCGCAACGGCGCCGGGAAGTCGACCACGCTGAAGAGCCTGATGGGCGTGGTCACGCCCAGGGACGGCAGCATCAAGCTCGACGGGCACGAGCTCGCCGGCCGCAAGGCGCACGACATCGCGCGGGTCGGGATGCAGCTCGTGCACGAGGACCGCCGCATCTTCGGCAGCCTGAACGTCGAGGAGAACATCGTCCTCGCCGGCCTGACCGCCGAGAACCGGTGGCCGCTCGATCGCATCTACGCGATGTTCCCGCGCCTGAAGCGGCGGCGCACCAGCCGCGGCACCGACCTCTCGGGCGGCGAGCAGCAGATGCTGGCGATCGCGCGCGCGCTGGTGCGCGAGCCGAAGATCGTCCTGCTCGACGAGCCCTTCGAGGGACTCGCCCCGGTCATCGTGCAGGATCTCGTGCGCGCCTGCCGCGACCTGGCGCAATCGGGCCAGACCATCGTCCTGGTCGAGCAGAACCTGGCGGCGACGCTCGCGCTGGCGACCCGCGTCTACATCATCAACAACGGCCACATCGTGCACGAAGGGCCCGCCGCGGAACTCAAGGCCCAGCCGGACCTGCTCCAGCGTTATCTCGGCGTTTAGGACGCCGCCGCAGCGCCCTGTGCGCCGGTCATCGGCCGGCGCGCAGGCACGATCGATACAGATCGATGTATTGACGGGCCGCCGGCCCCCAGCCCCAGTCGCGCGCCATGCCGCTGCGCTGCAGCCGGCGCCAGGTTTCGGGTTCGCGCCAGGCCTCGAGCGCCCGGTCGATGGCCGCGAGCAACGCGTCGGTCGTGGGCGGGCCGAAGGAGAAGCCGTTGGCGCTGCCGTCGGCCAGCGTGCGCGGCGTGCAATCGACGACGGTGTCGGCCAGCCCGCCGGTGGCGCGCACCACCGGCGGCGTGCCGTAGGCCGGGCTGTACATCTGGTTCAGGCCGCAGGGCTCGAAGCGCGAGGGCATCAGGAACAGGTCGGCGCCGGCCTCGATCAGGTGCGCGAGCGCCTCGTCGAAGCCGATCTGCACGGCGACCCGGCCCGGATGCGCCGCGGCGAGCGCGCGCCAGCGTGCCTCCAGGTCGGCATCGCCCGATCCGAGCACGACCAGTCGCGCGCCGCGCGCCAGCAGTTCGGGGGCTGCGTCGATGACCAGGTCGGCGCCCTTCTGGCGGGTGATGCGGCTGATCATCCCGAGCAGCGGCGTGTCGGCCTGCAACGCCAGTTTGAGGCGCTCGCCGAGCGCGGCGCGGTTCAGCGGCTTGAGCGCGAGCGAGTGCGCGCCGTAGCGCGCGGCGATCGAGCGGTCGGTGGCCGGATTCCACTGGCGCGTGTCGATGCCGTTCAGGATGCCCACGAGGTCGCCGCTGCGGCGGTCGCGCCGGTGGCGCAGCAGCCCGTCGAGCCCGAAGCCGTGCTCGGGCTCGCAGATCTCGCGCGCATAGGTGGGGCTCACCGTAGTGAGCCGGTCGCTGTGCTGCAGGCCGGCCTTCAGGAACGAGATCTTCCCGTGGAACTCGACACCTTCGATCGTCATCGCCGCCACCGGCAGGTCGAGCGCGTGGATGCGCGCCATCGGGAACAGACCCACGGAACGCGAGGTTGTGAATCGTCGTGACGCTGGCCGCGCCGTCCTCGTGCCGGTAGCGCAGATAGGCCGGCGACAGTGCCGTCTGCCAGTCGTTGCAGTGCATGATGTCCGGGCGCCAGTCGAGCGGCGTGTCGCTGCTGGCCAGCAGTGCGGCGAGCCTGGAGAGCAGGCCGAAGCGCAGCGCGTTGTCGGGCCAGTCGTGGCCGCTGCGGTCTGGTAGGGGCCGCCGTGCCGCTCGTAGCAGGCCGGACACTCGACCAGCAGCAATTCGAGCCCCGGCTGCAGCGCGACGCAGGAGATCGTGGCCGGCAGCAGCTCCGCGCCGGGGCGCTCGACCTGCGCGAGCGCAACCCGCCCGGGAAACGCGGCGAGCAGCGTCGGGTAGGCCGGCACCAGCACGCGGACCTCGAGCCCCGCTTCGGCGAGCGCCGCGGGCAGGGCGGCGCTGACGTCGCCGAGTCCGCCGGTCTTCACCGGGGGCGCGACCTCGGGCGTCGCGAACAGGATGCGCAGCGGCGCCGTCTCGGTCACAGCCACAGCATCATGCCCATCTCGTAGGGATGCGTGAGCAGCGGGTGATGCGGATAGACGCGAAAGCGGTAGCCGATGCGTCCGCACATGTCGGGTTGCAGTTCGATCGAGTACAGCTGCTCGTCGCCCTCGATGCGCCGTTCCCGGTGCATCTCGAGATGCTGCTGCGCCGGCGCGGCGCCCGCGCCCGCGGGGCATCCGAACAGCAGTTCGACGCGCAGGTCGGCCGGCTCCAGGCCGTCGATGCCTACCGCCAGCTCGAAGCGCAGCGACTCGCCGAAGCGGATGCGCGCCGGCGAGTGGTCGATGCGGCGCACGCGCACGCCGCTCCAGTGCTCGCGCACGCGCTTCTTCCAGCGTGCGAGATCGCGCGTCGGCGCGAAGCCCGCCTGCGCGTGTCGATGCCACTGTCCGGCGGCGGGTCGGTAGTAGCGCTCGATGTACTCGCCCAGCATGCGCTCGGTGTTGAAGCGCGGCAGCAGCGACACCATCGAGCGCTTGGCCTTGGCCACCCAGCCCGGCGACAGTCCGTGCGGGGCGACGTCGTAGTACAGCGGCACCACCGAATCCTGCAGGATCTCGTAGAGCGCACGCGCCTCCTCGCGGTCGCGGCGCGCCGGGTCGGGATCGGTCACCGGCTTGATCGCCCAGCCGTTCTCGCCGTCGTAGCCCTCGCCCCACCATCCGTCGAGCACCGACAGGTTGATCACGCCGTTCATCGCGGCCTTGATGCCCGAGGTGCCCGAGGCTTCGAGCGGATGGATCGGGTTGTTCAGCCAGACGTCGACGCCCGAGACCATTCGCCGGGCCAGCCGCAGGTCGTAGCCTTCCACCAGCAGGATGCGGCTTTCGAACTCGGGCATTTTCGCCACTTCGGCGATGCGTCGGATGAGCTCCTGCCCCGGCTGGTCGGCCGGGTGCGCCTTGCCCGCGAAGACGAAGATCACCGGGCGCTGCGCGTTGCAGACGATGTCGCGCAGCCACTGCAGGTTGTCGAACAGCAGTGTCGCGCGCTTGTAGGTCGCGAAGCGGCGCGCGAAGCCGATCGTCAGCGCGCGCGGGTTATCGGGGTCGGCGAGCCGCAGCACGCGGTCGAGGTGGGCGGCCGAACCGTGGTTGCGCGCGTGCTGTTCGGCGAGACGGTCGCGCAACAAGTGAAACAGCTGCGACTTCAGCCCCTGGCGCACCGCCCAGAACTGCTGGTCGGGAATCGCGTAGATGCCGTCCCAGCAGCCGGGCTCGGTGAGCCGCTGCTCCCAGCCGTAGCCGAGGTGGCGATCGAACAGGTCGTACCAGTGCGGCGACAGGAAGGTGGGCACGTGCACGCCGTTGGTCACGTGGCCCATCGGGTTGTCGGGCGGATCGATCTGCGACCACAGGTTCGCGCAGATGCGCGAGGACACGTTGCCGTGGATCGCCGAGACGCCGTTGCTGGAACCGCGAGCCGCGGATCGCCAGCGCGGTCATGTTGAAGTCGGGGCTGCCGGCCGTGCGCCCCAACTCGATCAGCTGGCTTGCGTCGATGCCCAGCTGCGGCGCCCAGTCCTCGAAATAGCGGCGGAACATCTCCTCGGTGAAATGGTCGTGGCCCGCCGGCACCGGGGTGTGCGTGGTGAACACGGTGTTCAGCGCCGCCGCCTCGAGGGCGCCGGTGAAGTCGAGGCCCGAGTCCACCAGCCTGCGTACGCGCTTCGAGCACGAGAAAGGCCGCGTGCCCTTCGTTGATGTGCCACACGGTGGGCGACAGCTCGGAGCGCGGCGAGCGCACGCACGCCGCCCACGCCCAGCACGATCTCCTGTTCGATGCGCGTCTGGCGGTCGCCGCCGTACAGGCGGTGCGCGATGTCGCGGTCGGACGGCGAATTCGCGGGCAGGTCGGTGTCGAGCAGCACCAGCCGCACGCGCCCGATGCGCGCTTCCCAGACCTTCACCTGCACTTCGCGCCCGGGCATCGCGACGGCAGGTGCAGCTCGCTGCCGTCGGCGCGATGCACCGGCGAGATGGGCAGGTCGTCGAAGTCGGAATCGATGTATTGCGCGTGCTGGTGTCCGTCACCGTCGATCGTCTGGAAGAAGTAGCCCCGGCGGTAGAGCAGCCCGACTGCGACGAAAGGCAGGCCGAGGTCGCTCGCCGCCTTGCAGTGGTCGCCGGCGAGAATGCCCAGTCCGCCCGAATAGATCGGCAGGCTCTCGTGGAAGCCGAACTCGGAGCAGAAGTAGGCCACCGGGTCGTGTTCGCCGAACTCTTCGGTGAGCCGCACCCGCGAGCCTTGCGCGTGATAGGTGTCGTAGGCCGACAGGACTCGCTGGTAGGCGTTCAGGAAGACGCTGTCGCGGGCGGCCGCTTCGAGCTTGTCCTGCCCCACGCACTTCAGGAACGGCTTCGGCCGGTGGCCGGTCTGGTGCCACAGCGCGGGGTGCAGCCGCGCGAACAGCGTGCGGGTGGGGCGGTCCCAGCTGTACCAGAGGTTGTTGGCCAGCTCGTGCAGGCGCTCCAGGCGCTGCGGAACCTGGGGCATGACTTCGAGCGAGAACGGCGTGCCGGGCATGGCAGTGTCGCGACGGTGAGCGCGATGCTGGGCTGCAATCGCCCGATTGTAGTGTGAACCGGCCCGGGCGCCGCTCGACGATCAGGCGATCCGGTGCAGCAGCTGGCCGAGCATCTCGGGAGTGACCAGCGTGACGCCGCGCGCGGTCACGTGGAAGCGTCGCCGGTCGGCTTCGGGGTCGGCAGCCGATCCGCATGCCCTCGGGAATCGACACGCCCTTGTCGATCACGCAGCGCCTGAGCACCACGTGGCGGCCCACGTGCACGTCCGGGCAGGACCACGGAATCTTCGATGGTGGAGAAGCTGTTCACCCGCACGTTCGAGAACAGCAGCGAGCGACGCACCGTGGAGCCGCTGATCACGTCGCCGCCGGAGACCAGCGAATCGACCGCCATCCCGCGCCGTCCTCGTCGTCGAAGACGAACTGGCCGGCGGCAGCTGCTCCTGCCAGGTCCAGATTGGCCATTCGCGGTCGTACAGGTTCAGCTCGGGCGTGACCTTGGTGAGCTCCATGTTCGCTTCCCAGTAGGCGTCGGCGGTGCCCACGTCGCGCCAGTAGGGCTTAGCCCCCAGGGGAGTGCCGACGCAGCTGTCGGCAAAGCGGTGCCGCGAACACGCGGTAGCGCGGCACGCTGTACGGCAGGATGTCCTTGCCGAAGTCGCGGCTCGATTGCGGCTCCTGCGCGTCGCGCAGCAGCTGCTCGAACAGGAACGTGGTGTTGAACACGTATACGCCCATGCTCGCGAGCGCGGTGTCGGCGCAGCCGGGCATCAGATCGGGCGCGGCGGGTTTCTCGGCGAAACGGTGCACGCGCCCGTCGGCGTCGATGCCCATCACGCCGAACTGGCTGGCCTCGGCCAGCGGCACCTCGACGCAGGCCACGCTGAGGTCGGCGTTGCGGCTGGCGTGCTCGGCCAGCATCCGGCCGTAGTCCATCTTGTAGATGTGATCGCCCGAGACCACCAGCACGAACTCGGGCGCGCTGCGCCGGATGATGTTCAGGTTCTGGTAGACGGCGTCGGCCGTGCCCTGGTACCACGAAGTCTCGCTCACCTGCTGCGCCGCCGGCACGATGTCGATGAACTCGTCGAACCGGCCTTCGAGGAAGCTCCAGCCGCGCTGCAGATGCCGGATCAGGCTGTGAGCCTTGTACTGCGTGGCCACCGCGACCCGCTTGACGCCCGAGTTCACGCAGTTCGACAGCGTGAAGTCGGCGATGCGGAACTTGCCGCCGAACGGCACCGCCGGCCAGCGCGCCAGTCCGGTGAGCTGGTGCAGGCGGCTGCCGCGACCGCCGGCCAGCAGCACCGCGAAGGTGCTGCGTGTGAGCGCGCTGACGAAGCGCGGCGCCGACGCGCCGCCCTCCGGCTCCGCGGGATCGGCCGGCTCGTCGCTACGCTCCTGCATTGCGTGGCGCCGCGATCAGTGACGCGTGCCCGCGGGCATCTGCTCGATCTCGGACTCGGCACGGCACCAGTCGTCTTCGGGCGAGCCGCCGCAAAAGCCGCGGCGCTCGGCGATGTAGTAGGCCGCCTCGGCGATCCGGTGCGACGCTCGTCGTCAGGCACGCCCGCGGCCGGGGCCGCGCTCCAGGGCTCGTCGCCGGTGACCGGCGCAGCCTGCCCGGCGGAAGCTTCTTGCGCCTTGCGGCGCGGGCGCGCAGCCGTGGTACCGGCGCGCGAGGTTCGGATACTGCTGCCATTGATCGTCTCCCGCTTGAGGGCCGACCGCGAAGCGCCACCGCAGGTGTGTTCAGCCGGCATTGCGAGGCCCGCTCACGCGTGGTTCGGCGCGCTCGACGCGAACGTGAGCAAGTGCCAGTCTCGCACGATGCGATGACCGGAGTTTGACTCCGGTCGAATTTCGCGCGATTCGCCAGTGGGTCCACCGGGCCGCTGCTGGTCAGCGCTCGGGCCCCGATCAGCGCGGCGGGCAGTTGAAGTTCGCCCTTCGACTCGAAGCGGTAGCCGCCGAACGCGGGGCCGGCCAGCTTGCCGCGCATCTGGTAATCGGATCGCACGCGATTGCCGTTCGCGATGCCGATCGCCTGGCGGATCATCGCGCCGACCGACGCTCTCATCGGCACGGTGATCACCGCTTCGCCGTAGCGCGGCACCGCGCCCTGCCAGTCGCTCACGCCGCTGGCCAGCTTCGAGCCCGACGTCAGGCTCGACGAACACGCCGTCGTATTCGATCGGGGGTGTCGTTGGAGGGTTCTGTACCCCGAGGCTTCAGCGCGAGCGCGTCTCCATCCCTTCGCCCGGCATCGGCTCGAGGACGACGACGTTGACGCTGATCGGGTCCGCGCAGGCCGAGCCGATGCAGCGGGGACATCGGCGCCCGATACACCGGCTGGGGACACTGGGCGCTCCGGACGGTACCATCGGCAGCGATGGCCGTGCCGGCGCGACAATGCGCCGAGGGCGCCCCGACGGATCGCGGCGGGGCGGATTCGGCCGATGAGGGGTGGCGGATGGTTCGCAGGCAGTGTTGACCGATGGCAGTATGACTCGCCGCGCTCGCATGCGGTGCCGGCGCTCGTGGCACCGGCCGATGCGGCTCTGAGGCCAGGCGCTGTACAGGGAGGCAGCGCTGCGGCAACTTGCCGCGATCACAGCGTGCACAGCCGCGGCGCACGGTGCGTTCAGCGAAGTCGTTCGCGCAGGTGCGCGCACGGGTAGAAACTGGAACCGCCAGTCCGGCAGCCTGTAGCGCGACGACGAGATCGACGTGATGCCCGCTACCTGAACGATCGCTACTACCGCTTCCCCGTGCCCGGCCGAGGTCTGCGGCACCGACCGGGGCTGAAGGCCTGTGAAAGCATCCGCGCCACCTCGCTCGTCGGTCCCGAACGCTGGCGCGCCGCTTCTTCGGTGCAAATGCTCGCCGTAGCCCGTGCTGGCTGCGCTTCGCTCGCCTCGGTGGCGCCGCTCGGGCCAACCGCGCTCAGGCAGGCGGATGCATTCACAAACTCTGAGACAACATCGAGCCTGCTGGTCCTGCTCGACGACATCGCCAGCGTGCTCAGGCTTTGACGTGGCCACGCTCACCGGTGTGGCCACAGAAGACGGCCGGCGTGCTCGGCGACGACCTCGCACTGAACGCGCAGCAGGTCGCCGGCGTCAACGCCGATCGCGAACGCTGCCGGTGGTGTGAGCGGTCGCCGAAGTCGCCGCAACAAGGCGATCAGGTGCCACAACGGCGCTGGCTTAATCAGCGCGTTCGCTCCACACAGGCGGTCACCCGCCGCTGCCTGATGGCCGGCAGGCTGTTCCTAAGCTTCAAGGGCTTCGGGGCTTGCCCACGCGTTAAAGCG
This sequence comes from Burkholderiaceae bacterium, assembly GCA_027493945.1. GTDB lineage: Bacteria > Pseudomonadota > Gammaproteobacteria > Burkholderiales > Burkholderiaceae_E > Zeimonas. Next base: position 3,688,957 of record JAOSJU010000001.1, read on the forward strand.
CGCGGCAAGGGCCCGACGACGAGCACCCACTGGTCTCGGGGCACGCGTACCAGCCGGATGGCGCGCCGGCTCCGATCGACTGGCCGCGTTCGAGAAGCAGCGCATCGGCGGCGCGGTGCGCACCGACTTCATCCTGTCGGCCGAGATCATCGTCATCACGCTGGGCACGGTCGCCTCCGCCACGCCGGGCACGCGGGTGGCGGTGCTCGTCGGCATCGCGCTGCTGATGACGGTGGGCGTCAACTGCATTGGTGGCCGCGATCGTGAAGCTCGACGACGGTGGGCCTAGCATCCTCGCGCCGTCGCGGCGCCGGCGCCCTGGCGCGGCTGCAGCGCGCCGACGGGGCGTGCGGGGGTCGGCGCCGCGCCATGGATGATGAAGGCGCTGTCGGTCGCAGGCACCGCCGGCGATGTTCCTGGTGGGCGGCGGCATCCTCGCGCACGGCATCCCCGGCCTGCACGGATGGATCCCGACGCGATCGTGCGCGGCGCCGCGCCGCCGGGATCGGGCGCCGGCTGCTCGGGCTCATGTTGCCGCTGGCGATCGACGCCGGAACCGGTATCGCGGCCGGCGCGCTCGCGGTGCTAGCGGTCACCTCGCGCGGCGCGCGCGGGTGCGCTGGACGGGCAGCAGCGCGGCTAGTTCGGCCCCTGCAGCAGGCGCACGCCGTTGCCTTCGGCGAACGAACGCGCAGTCTCGGTCAGCTCGCCGGCGGTCACGGATGCACTCGTCGGCCTTGCGCCGCTGCTGCGCCGCGCGCAGTTCGCGCAAGGGCTCGATGCCCACCCACGTCACCTTCCAGCGCTTGCACGCCACCAGCGACACCCGGCCGCCGCGATTCACCCGTAGTCGGCCGCGGGTCGCCGGCCGCCGCCACCGCGTAGCCGTTGCGGCGAAAACGCCCCGATCGCGCCGGAGAATGCGCTCCAGCGGCATCGCGCGCAGCGCCTGCAGCGCCTCGGCCACGCGCGCCTCGGGATCGGGCGCGCGCCACTGGCGCCAGGCGGCGATGCAGCGGATGACCGTGAAGGGCAGCGCCCCGACCGCGCCCACGACGAACCACTCGGGCGGCAGCAGCGCGGGCGCCGAGACGAAGGCGCCGGCCACGACGAAACTGATCCACCAGCGCGAGCGCAGCAGGATCGCGAACAGCGAGTTTTGGGCGGGCTGGAATTTCATCGGCAAGATAGACAGCCCGATGCGCGGCGCGCCCGTATCATACGGTGCATGAGCCTGCGCAACTCGTCCAGCTGTTCGAGCCGCGCTCAGTCGCGGTGATCGGCGCCTAACGTTCCGCGCCACGTCAGCAACGGCTCATGCGCAACCTGCTCGACGGGGCACGCCGGGCCCCATCATGCCGGTGAACCCGAATACCGCGCGGGTGGCCGGGGTGCATGGCCTATCGGGACGTCGCCAGCCTGCCCGAGAGCCCGAGCTGGCGGTGGCTCGCAGTCCCGACCCCACGGTGCCGGGCGGACGAGGCGCTCGGCCGCGCGCGGCACCGCAGTGGCGGTCATCGTCAACGACGGGCTGGAGCGGCGCCGCGACGCCGCCGGGCGCAGCCTGCGCGACGAGGTCGCCGAGTCGGCGCGGCGCTACGGCATGCGGCTGCTCGGCCGGCAGCCTCGGCGTGCTGGTGCCGCACACCGGCCTGAACGCGAGCCTGAGCCGCGTCAGCGCACTGCCCGGCCGGCCGGCTTTCCGTCTCGCAGTCAGGGCGATCTGCACCGCGGTGCTCGACTGGGCGCGCGCCAGGGCATCGGCTTCTCGCATTTCGTCGCGCTGGGCGACTGCGCCGACATCGACTTCGGCGACGTGCTCGACTACCTCGGCACCGATCCGGACACCAGCGCGATCCTGCTCTACATCGACGAGATGCGCGAGCGCGGCAATTTCATGGCTGCGGCGTGCCGCGCGCGCAAAAGCCGGTGCTCGCGGTGAGTCGGGACGCGGCGCCGACCTGCGCGACGACGACGCGGCGCCGGGCGTGCGCGGCGTGCTGGCGCGGCCAGACGAAGTGTTCCGACGCGGCGTTGCGCCGCGCCGGCGCGCTGCGCGTGTACGACATCGACGAGCTGTTCGCCGCGGTCGAAACCCCGGGGCGCGGGCGCACCTTCGCGGCGAGCACCTCGCGATCCTGCACAACGGCGGCGGCACCGGCGTGATGGCGGACGACGAGCTGCGCCCTGGCGGCGGGCGCTGCGCGCAGCTGTTGCCCGAAACCTGCGCGAAGCTCGCCGCGAGCCTGCCCGAGGGTGCGGCCACCCGCAATCCGCTCGACCTCGGCGTGAACGCGTACGCGCAGCCCGCTACGCCGCAGTGCCTGAAGACGGTGCTGGCCGACCCCGGCGTGAACGCCGCGCTCGTGGTGCACGCGCCCACCGCCACCACGGCCAGCGAGGAGATCGCGCAGGCGGTGATCGGCGTGGCGCGCGAGCTGAGCAGCGCGCGCATCCTGCCAGCTGGGTCGGCGCGCGCGCGATGGAGCAGGCGCGACGACTCTTCGCCGAGGCCGACCTGCCCACCTACGACACGCCGTCGAGCGCGGTCAAGGCCTTCCTGCACGTGATGAACTTCCATCGCAACCAGAAATGCTGATGCAGGTGCCACCGTCGCTGCCCAGCGAGTTCCAGCCCGAGGTCGCCGCGGCGCGTGCGATCGTCGAGCGGGCGCTGGCCCGCGGCGACGGCCTGATGACCGAGCCCGACGCGAAGGCGGCGCTCGCGGCCTACGGCATCCCGGTGATCGAGACGCGCATCGCCGATTCGGCCGACCGGGCCGCTGCTCTCGCTGCCGAGACCGGCTTTCCGCTCGCGCTGGCGGTGCTCTCGCCCGACATCGCGCATCGCTGGGACGTCGGCGGCGTCGCGCTGCACCGGAGAGCGTCGACGAGGTGCGCGCCGCCGCAGTCGGCATGGTCAAGCGCATCGGGAGCTGCTGCCGGCCGCGCGCATCACCGGCTTCTCCCTGCAGCGGATGGTGCCGCGCACCAACGCGCGCCAGCTGTTCGTCGCGGTCACCGACGACCCGCTGTTCGGGCCGGTGATCGTCTTCGGCGAGGGCGGCCGGGCGGTCGAGGTGCTCGGCGACCACGCGGTGGGTTTCCCGCCGCTGAACCTGCCGCTCGCGCGCGAGCTGATCTCGCGCACCCGCATCGACCGGCGCCTGCAGTCGCATCGCGACCGCCCGGCCGCCGACATCGAAGCGCTGTGCCTCGCGCTGGTCAAGGTCTCGCAGATGATCGTCCGACATGCCCGAGATCGTCGAGCTCGACATCAACCCGCTGTTCGCCGACGAGCGCGGCGTCATCTGCATCGACGCGCACATGCGGGTGCGCCCGGTGGCCGGGCGCGAAAGCCGCCTCGCGATCCGGCCGTATCCGAAGGGGCTCGAACAGGTCACGCAGCTGCGAGACGGCCGCGAGATCCTGTTGCGGCCGATCCGCCCCGAAGACGAGCCGGCGCACCATGCGCTGATCGCGCGGATGTCGCCCGAAGACCTGCGGCTGCGCTTCTTCAGCTACGTGCGCGAGCTGCGCCACGCGCAGATGGCTCGCCTGACGCAGGTCGACTACGACCGCGAGATGGCGTTCATCGCCACCGCGCCCGACGAGCACGGCGAGCCCGAGACGCTCGGCGTGGTGCGCACCGTCACCGACCCCGACAACCAGTCGGCCGAGTTCGCGGTGCTGGTGCGCTCCGACCTGAAGGGCCAGGGGCTCGGCCGCGTGCTGATGACCCGCATCATCGAGCATTGCCGCAGTCGCGGCACCGCCGAGATCAAGGGGCTGGTGCTCGCGTCGAACGAGTCGATGCTCGGTCTGGCGCGGCGCCTGGGCTTTCGCATCGAGGCCGGTCCCGAGCCCGACACCGTCGTCGCGCGGCTGTCGCTGCGCTGATGGCGTCGTCGGCCCGCGTCGTCGGCTGAACGCGCGCGACCCGGGCGCCGCACCCGCATGGCACGCCGACGCGATCCGCCCTCCGACGCCGCAGGCACGCGCGCCGCCGCGCCGCCGCAGCCGGCCGCGACGCGCAGGCAGCCCGCCCCGCCGCCGCAGCCAACCGCGCGCGTTCCGCAGACACGCGTCGGGCGCCCGGCCAGCGTCGCGCTCGCCGCCGGCGAACTCGCCCTCGGCGGCTTGGCCGAGGGCTTGCGGCGCCCGGTCGCGGACAAGCCCGCCGGCGCCCGCGCGGGCCACGACTTCGCCGATGCGTTCCTGTCGGCCGACAACGCGCGGCGCCTCGCGGCGCGCCTCTCGCGGCTGCGCGGCGGTGCGATGAAGCTCGGCCAGATGCTGTCGCTGCAGGGTGCCGACCTGCTGCCGCCGGAGTTCACCGAGGCGCTGGCGATCCTGCGCGCGCAGGCCGCGCCGATGCCGCTCGCGCAGCTGCGCCGCGTGCTCGGCCGCGAGTACGGCAAGGGCTGGGAGCGCCGCTTCGAGCGCTTCGACGAGACGCCGGTCGCCGCCGCTTCGATCGGCCGGTGCACCGCGCGCGCACGGTCGACGGCCGCGACCTCGCGCTGAAGGTCCAGTATCCGGGCGTCGCGCGCTCGATCCGGGGCGACGTCGACAACGTCGCCGCGCTGCTGCGCCTGCTCAGGGTGTTCCCCGCGATGCCGACATTCCGGCGATCGCCGCCGAAGCGACCCGCCAGTTGGCGCAGGAAGCCGACTACCCGGCCGAGGCCGCATCGCTCGGGCGCTACGCCCGCCTCGTGGCCGACGAGCCCGCGCTGCTCATGCCGCGCACGCACTCCGACCTGACCACGCGGCGCATCCCCGGCGATGGACTTCATGGACGGCGAGCCGATCGGCACGCTCGCCGCGCCCGGCGTCGCGCAGGCCACGCGCGACGCGATCGGCACCGTGCTGGAGCGGCTGATGTTCCGCGAGCTGTTCGAGTTCCGCACGATGCAGACCGACCCGAACTTCGCGAACTATCTGTGGCAGCCCGACACCGGCAAGGTGGTGCTGCTCGATTTCGGCGCGACGGTGCAGTTCGACGCGGGCTTCGTCGCCGACTATGCGCGCATCACCCGCGCGGTGATCGACGACGACCGCGCCGCGGTGGGCCGGCACGCGGTGGCGATCGGCTACGCCGCGCCCGGCGATTCGCCCGAGCTGGTCGAGGCCACCATCGACCTGATCATGCTGGTGTGCGAGCCGCTGCGGCATCGCGGCCGCTACGACTTCGCGGCCTCCGACCTGCCGTCGCGCTCGCGCGCGCTCGGTTTCGACCTGGGCTTCCGGCAAGGGCTGCTGCGCGTGCCGCCGCCGCAGACGATGTTCCTGCACCGCAAGCTGGTCGGCTCGTTCCTCACGCTCGCGCACATCGGCGCGCGCGTGGACGCGCGCGCGCTGGTGCTGCCGCTGCTCGCGCGGCTCGGTGCGCGCGGCGCGGCCCGAGGCCGCGGGTAGCGCGAGGAGGCGTCAGAACCGGGTGGTGAGCCGCACCCCGGGCGTCGGGCAGCAGTTCCAGCAGCTTCGCCTCCAGCCATCGGTCGAAACCGGTCAGCACCGCGATGCCCATCAGCCCGATCAGCACCGCGAAGCCGTGCCGCAGATCGGCGCCGTGGCCCAGCACCCAGCGGCGCATTCGCGCGAACAGGGCGCGCGACGCGTGGGCGACGGCCATCAGCGGCAGCGCCGCACCGATGCCGAACACTCCGAGAATCAGCCCGCCGTTGAGCAGCCCGCCCTTCGTGGCCACCAGCGCCATGCCGGAGCCGAGCAGGGGCCCCGAGCACGGGCTCCAGATCATGCCGAGCAACGCGCCGAGCAGGAAGGCGCCGTGCACCGTTTCGGGGTGCAGTCGCGCCGAAACCTGCTGGGCCATCGTGGCCAGCCGCGAGAGCCAGGCCGGCGTGTGCTCCTGCGCTTCGGGCACGAGCAGCACGACGGCGATCGCCAGCATCAGCAGTCCGGCCGCGGTCCGGAGATATCGGATGTCGATGCCCAGCGTCGGGCCCACCGCGGCGAGCATCACGCCGAAGAACACGAACGCCGCCACCATGCCCGCACCCATCGCGAGCGGGCCGATCTGGCGATGCGTGTGCGCCACGCCGCCGACGACCATCGGCAACAGCGGAAACACGCAGGGCGAAAGCGTCGACAGCGCGCCGGCGACGAGGGTCAGGCCGAGGTGCAGGAAGGAGACGGGTTCGACCACCGCGTCAGAGCGCAGAACGCAGCGCGGCGCGCAGCCGCTCCGGCTCGACCACTCCCAGAAGGCGCGCGCGCTCGACGCTTCCGCGCAGCACGATCAGTGCGCCCGGCGCCATCACGCGGAAGGCCCGCGACGTTTCACGGTCTTCGTCGAAATCGACCACCAGCAGCGTCAGCGCAAGTTCCGTATCGGTGCGCATCGCATCGAAGGCCTTGGCTCTGGAGGCGGCAGGTGCCGCAGGACTTCGAATGAAAGTGCAAGGCGATCGGCGCGCCGGCGCGCTGCGCCTGAGCGAGGGCTTCGGCCGAAAACGGCACGATCTCGAGCGCCGCTGCGAACGAGGCCCACAGCGACAGCGCGAGCGCCAGCGCAAGCGCAAGCGCCGGCAGGGTGCGGATGCCTATGCTGCACCTCGACGTTCGCGCGCCAGCAGGTACTCGAAGACGCGCAGCGTGGTGGTATAGCTGCCGCCCAGCATCGACGGCGCGGTGATCCACTTGCCGTTCACCGCGAAGGTGGGAACGCCGTCGACCTTGTACGCGTTCATGGTCGCCGTGGCTTCCTGCATCTTCGCGCGCACCGCGGGCGAGCCGAAGGCCTCGACGAAGCGCGCGCGGTCGACGCCGTTGCGCGCGACGAAGTCGGCCATCCGGTCGCGCGTCTCGAGGTCGAGTTGCTGGAGGTGAATCGCCGCATAGATGCGTTCGGACAGTTCGTCTGCCTTGCCGAGCACTTCGAGCGTGTAGTGGAACTGCTGAAGCGGCGGGCGGGGGACGTGGATTCTGCGGAACGCAACGTCGGCGGGCTGCCTTTGCAGCCACTCGCGCAGGATCGGCTCCATCGCGTTGCAGAACGGACACGCGTACCAGAAGAACTCGAGCACCTCGAGCTTGCCGGGGGTGGCGGTGCGTTGCGGTGGCTCGACGGTGCGGTACTCGAAGCCCTCTTCGGGCACCGTGACTTGCCTGGTTGCGCAACCGGCAGCGAGCGCCGCGGCGCCCGTTGCGAGCGCCTTCAGAAACGCCGGACGGAAGGATCGATCGGCTGGTTCATGGATGCTGGCGCCTGTTGCGACCGAACAAATTCTAGGCGGCGCGCGCGAACGGATGTTGACCTGCGTCGACTTTCTTCGCGGCTCGAAGAGGAAGAATCGTGCATCGCCAACACTTCACCCGGGGAAGCATCATGCAGCAATCGACCCATCGCCGGGCGTTGATTCCGGCGGCCGTCGCAGTGGCGCTCATGGCGTGGTCGCACCAGGCTTCGGCCGCGGGGTTCGCTTTGTTCGAACAGAACGCCAGCGGACTGGGCAACGCATTCGCCGGCGCCGCAGCCGTGGCCGAAGACGCTGGCACGATCTACTTCAATCCGGCCGGAATGACCCGCATCCGCGGCCGACAGGTGGTCGGCGCGGTGTCGGTCATCGACGTCAAGATCGACTTCGAGAACGACGGCAGATCGACGGTGCCGCTGGGGCAGATTCCGGGCGGCGGAAACGGCGGCGACGCCGGCGGCACGGCGGGCGTTCCGGCCGGCTACCTGTCCCGGGAACTGAAGCCGAACACGCTTTGGCTGGGCGTCGGCGTCAGCGCGCCCTTCGGCTTGAGCACCGAATGGAAAAACGGCTGGGTCGGGCGGTTCCACGCGCTCGAGTCGTCGGTCGAGGCGATCAACATCAATCCCAGCATCGCCCGGAAGGTGAACGACCAGCTTTCGCTGGGAGCCGGCGTCAGCTTCCAGCGGCTGAAAGCCACTTTCTCGAACGCGGTGCCGTACACCGCGCTGGCAGGTTCACTGAGGATTCCCGGAGTGCCGATCGGCAGCGAAGGCGTCGCCGAGGTCGAAGGCGACAGCTGGGACACCGGCTGGAACTCGGGGGCGACTCGGCAGGTCACGCCCGCCACCCGGCTCGGGCTCGCCTACCGCTCGAAGGTCAAGCACGACGTGGAGGGCGACGTGAACTTCTCGGCGCGTCCGGCCCCGCTCGCGCGGGTCGTGCCCGACGGAGACGTCAAGGCGAAGGTCGAGTTGCCCGACACCCTGTCGCTCGCCGTGGCTCACGACGTCGACGCTCGTTGGCAACTGCTGGCCGATTACACGCGCACCGGATGGAGTTCGATCGAGGAACTCGCGATCCTCCGGCCCACCGGCCGGGCGGTGAGCAGGGTCGACCTCGCCTTCGAAGATTCGTGGCGGATCGCGCTGGGCGCGAACTACCGGATGGACGATCGCTGGACGCTGCGTTTCGGCTTCGCGTACGACCGCACGCCGGTGCAGGATGCCAAGCGCACTCCGCGCCTGCCGGACATGGATCGCAAGTGGCTCTCGGTCGGCACGCAGTACCGGGCCAGCCAGGCGCTCGCGTTCGACGTCGGCTTCACCTACATCTTCAGCAGCGACGCCTCCAGCAACCTGGCAAGCGCAAGCGCCGGCAACCTGACCGGCAGCTACAGCAACAAGACCCGGGTGCTCGGCGGGCAGGTGCGCTATACGTTCTAGGCGGACGCGGCGGCCGGCTCGCTAGTAGTTGCGATAGATCTGCGGCAACTCGTCGGGCCTCAGGATCCTGTCGGGTTGGTTGGAAAGCTTCGCGTCCAGCGCCGCGCAGCCGGCGATGGCGGGGAGAATGCCGACCAGCAGGGCGGCGATCGCGGCCACGGTGGCCAACTTTTTCGGGTTCATCCGGTCCTCCATGCGGTCGAGGTGGTGGGCGTCGCCGGTTTGCGGCGACACCCGCTGCCGGCAACGATGGCACGATCGGGTGCGGCTTGCGTTGCGCTCGCGCAAGCCGCACGCCTGAAGCCCCAGCTGGGTATCACCGGACCAACGGACATTGACCGCGTGACCGGACGGGCGTAATGTCCGCCCGGTTCGAACTGCGGACCCGTGTCTCACGATGCAGAACAGTACCCAATCCGTTCGGCGCGCGCTGACGCTGTTGAAGGCGTTCGACCGTGCGACCCCGCCGCTGGGCGTCACCGAGCTTGCCGCCCGGGTCGGGCTGCACAAGTCGACGGCCTACCGGCTTGCGGTGACGCTGGTCGCGGAGGGTTTCCTCAGGCAGGACCCCATTACCGGCCGCTACAGCCTCGGAGACAGCCTTTACCGGGTGGCGGCGGGTTTCGTCGAGCAGGATCCGCTGATGCGCGAAGGGCGCCCCGTACTCGAGGCGCTGCGCGACGCCTGCGGCCACATGGTCTCGCTGGCGGTGCTCGACGAGGGGCAGGCGCTCTTCGTGCTGGTGGTGGAAGCCACGCTTCCGATCCGCGCCGCGGCGATGATGGCGGGCGATCGGCTTCCGCTGTCGGTGAGCGCAGCCGGCAAGGTACTGCTTGCCGGGCTTTCGCGCGCGCAGGCCGACGAGATGCTGCGCCGGGAGGGGCTTCCGCGGCTCACGCCTGCCAGCCTGGCGTCGCGCCAGCAGCTGATGCGCGAGATCGCCGCCATTCATCGCGAAGGGGTCGGCTGGAGCCGCGAGGAGGCAGTCACCGGGCTGCTCGCGATTTCCGCGCCGGTGCGCCGCGCGGGCCGCACCGTCGCCGCGATGAGCATGGCCTGCCCGACCAACCTGCTGACCGCCCGAAGTGCCGACCAGCTCGCGCGCCGGCTGCGGGCGGCGGCCGATCAGCTCTCCGAACACCTGGGCGCCTGACCCGAGGGGGCCGCGATGTCGTACGACTTCGTCATCGTCGGCTCGGGGCACAACGGACTGGCCTGCGCGGCCTACCTCGCGAGAGCAGGCGCCAGCGTGCTGGTGCTCGAGCGCAGCCGTCAGGCGGGCGGCTCGTGCAGCACCTCGGAGGCGACGCTGCCGGGGTTCCGGCACAACACCTGCTCGGTGGTGACACGCACATCCCGACCAGCCCGGTCTATCGCGACCTGAACTCGAGCGCCACGGCGTGAAGTACGTCTACCCGGAGCACCTGCGCGGCACCGTCTTTCCCGGTCACGAGAGCATCGTGATGTACCGGGACACCGAGCGGATGGCCGCGGAGCTGGCGCGGTTCTCCGCGAGCGATGCGCGCACTTTCCGGCAGCTCGTCGAAGACTACGGCGAATTCGTCGAGTCGGCCTACCTGCCGCTGATGTACTCGCCGCCGCTGCCGCCGTCGGTGCAGAGCGCGCAACTGGAGAAGTCCGCCGAGGGCAGGGCGCTGCTGCAGTGGCAGGCGAGCACGCCGGTGCAACTGCTGAACGAGCTGTTCGAGAGCGAGGAGGTGAAGGTCCACTTCCTCGCCCGGATGACGGTGCTGGGCTTCGCGCCCGACCAGTTCGGGCAGGGCTGGATCTGCCTGTTCCGCATCATCAGGGCCGAGGCGCCGATCTGCGTGGGGGCTCCGGGCAGCTCGCGCTCGGCTTGCGTCGCGCGGTGGAGGCGCACGGCGGCGTCGTGCGGACCGACACGGCCGTCAGGCGCATCCCCGGGTGCGCGGCAACCGGGCCGGCGGGGTGGAGCTCGACGACGGCACGCTGATCGAGGCGACGAAGGGGTCGTCACCAACGTGGAGCCGAAGAAGACCTTCCTTCACATGGTGGGCGAGGAACACTTGCCCGCGTCGTTCGCCACGCGGGTGCGCAACTACCACTCGAACGGGCGCTCGCTTTTCGTGCTGCACCTCGCGCTCGCGGAGCCGCCCGATTACCGTGCGGCCGCGCGCAATCCCGCAGTGAACACCGCGTTCAGCCAGAGATGTTCGGCGGCAGCATCCAGAGCGTGCGCGCGTACCGTGAAATCGCCATGGGCAGGCCGCCGCGCACCGAAATGCTGCAGGTGACGCTGCCCACGCTGTTCGATCCGTCGCAGGCGCCCGCCGGCCAGCACACCGCGGTCGTCTGGCAGTACGCGCCATACCGCGTCGAGCTGAAAGGGTCCGCGCGGCTGGGGCGCCGCGCGGGTCGAATACGCCGAGCACCTGCTCGGCCTGTGGCAGTCGTACGCGCCGAACATGACGCGCGAGAAGATCCTCGCGATGACGATCCGAGACCCGACCGACACCGAGCGGCACAACGACAACCTGGTCAACGGCGTCGACGTGGTGGGCGACATGACGCCCGACCAGATGGGCTACTTCCGTCCGTTCGCCGGCTGGTCGTCTTACCGGACCCCGATCGAGGGGCTCTACCATGTGCGGCGGCTACTGCCACCCGGGCGGCGGCGTGCACGCCGGCGCGGGCCACAACGCCGCGGGCGTGATCGCGCAGGACTTCCACCTGAACAGGTGGTGGGACTGATGCGCGAGTACGAGGACCGGTTCGTCGTCAACGCGTCGCCGGTGGAGGTGTGGGGGTTCGTGCGCGACGTGCATGCGCTGTGCCGTGCATCCCCGGCGTGGAGGAGGTGCGGCTGGTGGACGACCGCACCGCGGAACTCACGGTGAAGGAGCGGATCGGTGTAGTGCCGCTCGTCGTCCGACCTGCGGGCGCAGATCGACTCGGAAGACCCGCCGAACCGGCTTCACGTCATCGCGATCGCCGAGCACCTGACGATGGAAATCGAGGTGGTGCTGCACGCGAGCGGCGCCGGCACCGAGATGCTGGGCGGGTGCGGGTGAACGGCGAAGGGTCGCTGAAGCCGGTAGTCGACAGCCTGTTCGAGCGACGCGCGAAGGAACGTGCGGCCCAGTTCGCCGAGCATCTCGAAAGACGCTTCGGCGCGATCGTTCCCGCGGCCGCTCCCGCGCCGGGCGCCGCGCGCGGGTGGCTGGCGCGACTGGCCGGGTGGATCGGGCGCCTCTGGCGGCGAATCATCGGGAGGGCGGGAGCGAAGGTGGATTGACGCCGGGCGGGCCGAGCCGAAGCTCACCCGCCACGCTTCGACGACGCCCGATGAAGCGAGCGGCGCAACGACGTGTCGATCGTGTCGATGTCCGACAGGTCGCCGCCGGGCGGCGACGGGCGTACCGCGACCAGCACATCGAACTCGATGGTGCTCGCCCGCGAGGCGATGGGTTTCGGCGAGGCGCCTGCGCGTCTCGACAGGCAGCTCCCTCGATAGAGCAGGCTGAGGTGCGGGCGCAGGACGTAGCCTTCGTCGCGCCCCAGTTCGTCGCGCAATCGCCGCTGAATCGCGAGCAGGCGCGGGTCGTCGAATTCGACGAACAGCGTCTTGAAATGCGCTTCGGAGTGCGCCGTTGCGCCAGCCACGAGCGTCATCGGCTCGAAGGCTCGTGCGACGCGATCGAGCAATGTCTCGAGCGACGGTCCGGCGGGCGCATGGCTCACCTCGATCGTGATGTGCGGCTCGAACGCGGGGCCCTCATGGGCTTTGCCCAGCGCGGCGATCAGGTCGGCGAGGAGGATCGCCGCGGCTCCGACGGCACCAGCCAGAAGACCACCGCCTGCAGTGCCGGTGCATCGGCCATCGCGGTCAGTCCCGTCCGAGCCAAACGCCGGGGAATCCGCCGGCGGCTGCCGGGCCGGCGGGCGTGCCGATGTCGAGGAAGCGCGCGTCCCGAAGGAACACGCTGTCGACGTGCAGACCGGCGCGAACTGCCGCAGCGATGACCGCTCCCATGGGCCAGTCCGGCGACGGTCCGCACGCGCCGGAGCGTGCGAGGTCCGACAGGCGACGGGTTTCCTCGACGAGAAAGCGCGTGAACCCCGGTCCCCACGCCGCCAGCATGTAGCCGATGTCGCCATCGCGGCGCGCCGGCGCCTCTTCCTTGGTGAGCAGGTTGGTGACGCGACCGAGCGGGTCGGTGGACACCAGATCCAGCCCGTCGGTCAGCGCCCCTTCGAACAGGCCCAGCACGATGTCGGCCCCGGTCGCGCGCAGCCGCTCGCAGGCGCGCACGAAACAGTCTTCGGGATGAATCAGGATGTCCGGAAATCCGAACAGCACGGTCGCGTCCTCGACGAACGGGGTGGCCTGGGCGGCGCTGAACGGCGGCCCCCACGGCTCGTTCATCATCAGGTAGGCGATCGACAGGCCGAGGCGCGAGCCGTCCCCGTAGTATTCCGCAATGTCGAACTTGCCACTGCGCACGACGAAGAAGATTCGCCGCGCGCCGCCGGCGCGCATCCGTTCGAGGAGATATTGCGAAACCACCTTGGGGCGCCCGCGAAGCTCGGCGGGCTCGCGGTGCACGCCGATCGGCATCAACTCCTTGCTGCACGGCAAGGGCGCGAGCCGCGTTGCGCGCCCGGCCGCGGCGATCACGCCGACGACGGAAGAACCGGTACTGGATGACATCGGGTTATCCGCAGCGGTGACGTACGAGCGATGATAGCCAAACCGGCGGGCCGTCGCGTGCCGGTCGGCCGCGCTTGGCAGGCGCACGGAAACTCGCCAGACTCGTTCGATGGAACTCACCGACCTCGGCCTGGACCGATCGCTCGTCGACAGGGCCGGCGAGTTGTGCGGATCGGATCAGTCGGTCGCGCGGGTCACTGCCGTCGACCGGGGCCGATACCTGGTCAGGGACCAGCGGGGCGAGGTGCCGGCTGAACTGACCGGACGGCTACTGCATCTCGCGGAGTCGTCGGAAGACCTTCCCTGCGTGGGCGACTGGGTCTGCGTCCGCTACCGGGATTCGGCAACCCGCGCGAGCATCCACGGCGTACTTCCGCGGCGATCGTTTCTCAGGCGAAAGGTCGCGGGGCGCGACGTCGAGGTCCAGATGATCGCCGCGAACATCGACGTCGCGTTCATCGTCCAGGCGTGCCACTTCGATTTCCAACCTCCGGCGGCTCGAAAGCGTTACCTGGTGATGGTCGGGGAGGGCCGCATCCGGCCCGTGGTGCTGCTGACGAAGACCGACCTGGTCGCTCCGGACGAACTGGAGCAGATGACCGGAGACATCCGGCGCATGGGGGTCGAGACCGACGTCGTCGGTGTCAGCAACGTGACGGGCGAGGGCGTTGACCGGGTTCGCGCGCTGATGGCCCCCGGCAAGACCTGTTGCCTGCTCGGTTCTTCGGGGGTCGGAAAGACGACGCTGATCAATCGCCTGCTGGGCGACGGCGAACTGGAAACGCGCGAGGTCAGCCACACCGGCGAGGGGGCGTCACACCACCACGCGGCGGCACCTGATCGTGCTCGGGAACGGGGCACTGCTGATCGACATGCCGGGAATGCGCGAGCTGGGGCTGCTGGGCGCCGGCGAGGGCATCGACGAGACCTTCGCCGACGTCGACGCGCTGGCGGCGAGCTGCCGCTACCCGGACTGCAGTCACGGAAGCGAGCCGGATTGCGCGGTGCGCGCAGCGGTCGAGCGGCACGAGCTGGCCGAAGAGCATCTGCGGAGCTATCTGAAGCTGCGCAAGGAATCGGAGTTTCACGAGCTGTCGCAGGCCGAGCGACGCAGGAAGGACCGGGTGTTCGGGCGGTTCCTGCACGCGTACAAGAAGGGGAAGGGTCGCGCGGGCCTCGGAGTAGGCGGGCACGCGGCGGACTTCGACCGGACGGCGTCTCCTGTCACTCAGGCGATTGCCCGCAGCTTCAGTTCGACCCTCGAACCCGCCGCGTGCGCCATGTTGACGAGCGTGTCGAGGCTGAAGAGTGCGATCTTGCCCCGCATCAGGTCGGACACGCGAGGTTGCGTCACCCCGAACAATTCGGCCGCCTGTCTCTGGGTCAGGCCAATCCGCTCGACGTGGGAGCGCAACGCGATCATCAGTTCCGATCGCAACCGCAGGTTTTCCGCCTGCTCGCTATCGGCTTCGATCGCATCCCAGACGCTGGCGAATCGATTCGCCTTCATCCACGACGTTCCGATCGAAGCTGGCGATACCGGGCCTTGGCCAGATCAAGGTCGGGCCGGGCGGTTCGCCGGCCCTTTTTCTGGAAGCAATGCAACACAAACACGACCTCCGCGAATCTCGCCAGATAGATCACGCGAAAGGCGCCGGTTGCTTCGTGAATCCTGATCTCGCGGACGCCCGCGCCGACCGTTGGCATCGGTTTCCAGTCGTCCGGCTCGAGCCCCCGCTGTACGCGATCGGTCTGATGGCCTGCACTTCTGCGCGCATCGGCAGGGAAGACGCGCAGCGCCGCCAATGCGTCGCCAAGGAACTCGACGGGGCGATTCGTTAAAAGCATGAAGTATACAAGAAGCTGTATGTTTGCACAAGACCCTGGAGCCGCGGGTCACCGCACGCGGGCTCTTCGTCACGACACTAGCGATGGAGGAGTTGCTCGCCGATTGACCCGATGGCCTACCGCTTCCGGCCCATCTCGATCCACCTGCCGCGACCGGCGCGTAGGTCGCGGGACCGGGGCACATCGCCCGGACGAGCCCGCATCGTGTCTAATGGGCTCCGTTAACAACACCCACCCGACACACCCCGATGAAGCTCAAGAAGATCGTTGCCGGATCGCTTGCCGTCCTCGCAGTGGCCGGCACCGCCGGCTGGTTCAGCCTCGACAAGGAGACGCGCGGCCTGCTGGCAACGCTGCCCACCAACCGCGACCTCCTGTTCTGGAGCCAGCCGCAGCGCGACGCGGCATTCCGCGCGCTCGACCGCCTGCCGGTGCTGGCGAAGGCGCGCGTGGTGCCGGCCGGCGATGCGCCGCTGCCGCTGCCGCCGGGGCCGCCGCTGAAGCTTGCGCTCGACGCCGACGCGTACATGGCCGGCCAGCGCAGCTCGGCGCTGCTCGTCGTGCACGACGGCAAGGTGCGCCTCGAGCGCTACGGGCTCGATTTCGACGCGAGCGGGCGCTGGACGAGCTTTTCGGTCGCCAAGTCGATCACCTCCACGCTGGTGGGCGCCGCCCTGCGCGAGGGCTTCATCCGCAGCATGGACGACAAGGTCAGCGACTACATCCCCGACATGAAGGGTTCAGCGTACGACGACGTCAGCATCCGCCAACTGTTGACGATGACTTCGGGCGTGCGCTGGAACGAGGACTACTCCGACCCGAACTCGGACGTGGCGCGCTTCAACAATCACAAGCCCGAGGACGGCGTCGACGCGCTGGTGAGTTACCTGCGCCGGCTGCCGCGCGACGTGCCGGCCGGCACGCGCTGGCTCTACAGCACCGGCGAGACCAACCTCGTCGGCATCCTGCTCGGCGCGGCGACGAAGAAGCCACTGTCGGAGTACCTGTCCGAGAAGATCTGGAAGCCGGCCGGCATGGAGCAGCAGGCCACCTGGATTCTGAGTCGCACCGGCAAGGAGATCAGCGGCTGCTGCATCCAGGCGGCGACCCGCGACTTCGCGCGCTTCGGGCTCTTCGTCCTGAACGGCGCCCGGGTCGATGGCCAGAGCATCGTGCCCGACGGGTGGCTCGCGGAGGCCACGACCGAGCGCACCGGCATCGGCGTGCCCGAGCGCGGCTACGGCTACCAGTGGTGGACCTGGGCCGACGGCAGCTTCACCGCGCGCGGCATCTTCGGCCAAGGCATCTTCATCGACCCGAAGCGCAAGCTCGTGATCGCGTCGAACGCCAACTGGGGCGGCGGCGCGAGGGACCCGGCGGCCAGCGAGGCGCGCGAAGCGTTCTACCGGGCGGTGCAGAAGGCGGTGGACGACGAGGCGGCGGCGCCCCGGGAGAACGGCCAGGCGCAATGAGCGCCGAGCCGCCGGTGCGGGCGTGACCGGCCGGGGAAGGGCTCAGCTGCCGACGCGGACCCTGCGCCAGCCTCTGGACGCGACGCAGGTTTGCGTGTAGCCGTCCCGATCCGGCGCGTTGACGTCGACGGTGCGCGTGCGGTAGACGACGGGGGGCGGCTGCACCACGACGACCTGCGAGGCTGGCAGGCTGCCATACGCTTCGCATTGAACCGAACGGCCCGCCCGGTTGCAGGTCGCCGACGCACTGTACGTGCGCGCGGCCTCCTGTTGGCGCCGCTGCTCGGCTGCCATCGCGTCGGTCGCCGCGCGGTCGATCTCGCGCTCCTGCACGATCGTCTTCGGATACAGCGACAGTGCCGACACGCGGCAGTCGTTCAGGTCTGCCTCCCAGTTGGCGTTCGCCTGGTCGTTGCGCCACTCGTACGAGGCGCAGCCCGACAGGGCGACCAGTGCCGCCGCCGGGCACATGCTCCGCTTCATCCTTGACCCCGAGATCCGTCAGTCGATTCCGCAGGCTCGGGTCGCCGGCGCCGGCGGGTCCAGCCGGATCCGACCGCTTGGCGCGAGCGACTGACGGGCGGTCGAATCACCAGCAGTCGGTACGATGTGGTCACAATCATGGCATCACGAGAGCAGGCATGAAGGCCACCACCGTCAGCATCCGGGAGATCGAGAGCGCTCTTCTCCACCTCGCGACCGAGGATCGCCTCGACCGTCCGCTGCAGTTGCGTCAGCGTGAATTTCGGCGGCAGCAGGTGCAGCGGCAGCGCGTGGCGCTCGACCTTGTCGCGCAGCTTCGCGAGCGCCGCCGCGACGTGCTGCGCGTGGTCGAAGGCCAATGCCGGGCCGGGGCGGGCCGCATCGCGCCAGTCTACGGCTTCGGTCTTCGAGCCAGCCACCGCCGGCACCTGGTCGAGCGGCAGCAGCGCGTGAAAGAGCACGCTCACCGACCACCCGCGCGGGTCGCGGTCGGGGCGGAGGATTTCGAGTCGGCGATCGTGCCGGCGGTGAATCACTCCGGCGACAGCGATTCGACCGGGGCGATCACCGGGAATCTGCTGGGGGCGGCGATGGGGGTGGAGGCGATTCCGGAGCGGTGGCTGGCGCCGCTCGAGTTGCGCGAGGCGATCGGCGACATGGCGGACGATCTGGCGACGGCAAGGCCCTGGTGCGTCGGCGACGAATCGCTGGAATCGGGCTATTGGTGGGACAGATATCCGGGATGCTGGCCTCGGCGACCTCTGCGTCGGGGATTCCAGCCGGCGCATCTGTTGGTGTCATTGACAACAATCGGCGGTTGTTGGCACAATCCCCAACATGAAAGCGACGCTCGTCGCCCGCACGCGGATCGTCTACGACGAGAGGGCGTTTGCCGAGTTGGTTCTCTGGAGAGTCCCGACAGCCGTTGTCGGTTCCTCACACGAGTTCAAGTACCGACTCGCCTACGTCGTCGACGGTGTCTGCGTGGTCCGCTACGACAACGAGTTCGGCAAGGGTGACCATCGTCACTTCGCGGACAGGGAATCCGTGTACTCCTTCACTACGCCGGAGGCACTTCTCGCAGCCTTCGAGCGCGACATAGCGAGGTGGAACCGTGAAAACAGTGATTCTCGAGGTTCGTGAAGCCAGAGACTCCATGGCTGACTTCGCACGCGCATGGCGCACTGGCAAGCCGGAACGGTCGGCTCGAATCAGCTTCGCCTCGCCCGAGCTTCTATGGAAGGTGCTTACTGCCAAGCGCTGGGAACTCCTGAAGGCGCTCTGCGGGGCGGGTCCCGTGTCCATCCGCGAAGCAGCTCGCCGCGCCGACCGAGACGTGAAGGGGGTTCACGGCGACGTCACGGCGCTGCTCAATGCGGGAGTGCTCGACCGCGCGGAAGGTGGAGGAATCGTCTTCCCCTATGAAGCAGTCAAGGTCGAGTTCCTGCTCCATGCTGCATAGCGCATCACTGCGCCCGCACGCGGCGTATTCTTCCTCTTGCCTTGTGAGAGGTTATCGATGTCGACCGCTACTGTGTCCGAAAAAGGCCAGGTCGTAATACCCGCCAAGATCCGCAAGCTGGTTGGCATTGCACCGGGCACTCAGCTCGAGTTCTCGATCGCGGGACAGAGCCTGCGCGTCGAGGTCGCGCGCCGCGCCGCGCCCAGTCGCCCTGGAAGACGGCTACGGCCTGCTGATCTGCCGGAAACCCGGGAAGCGCCGCCTGGCCGGTTTCGACGTCGCACAGGCGATGCGGGAACGAGGCAAGTGATCGCGGTCGACACCAACGTACTTGCCCGTTTGTATGCCGATGATCCGGGCGACCCCGAAGCGCGAAAGCAGCGGCCTGTCGAACGTGATCGTCGAATTACAGCCCGAGGTCCAGTAGCGGGTTGAGCGCCTACCCCGCGGCCATCATTCCGGGCGCCAGGGCCCTGCAAGCATCGACACCAGATTTACCGTCAATCTGGCGACGCCAGCCGCCCGAGAACGCCCATCAATGCCCGGGCGCTTGCGCTCCCCTGGTCCGGCGACGTTCAGCACCGCGCTGCCGGATTCGCCGAGCCGCTGCAGTACACGACCCACGGTAAGGTCGTGATGCTCTTCGTCGATCTTGAATCACGAGGTGCGGCTTCCCGAACCGCTGCGCAAAGCCGCGGGTCAGCCAAATCACGTTTGGTTTCGCAGGAAGCAGTTTCGCGATGCGGGCGTTGACAATACGTATACGGCGCTTATAATCACCTCGTGAACGTGATCAACTGGCAACCGAAAGCCCTCCGCCAACTTCGGAAGATCGACGCTCACGCGGCGAAGCAGATCCGAACTGCCGTCACTGCAGAACTGGCCGATCTATCAAAGGCAACGAACGTCAAGGCTCTGGGGTCGCACGAGTACGGCTACCGGCTTCGGGTCGGCAACTATCGGGTCTTCTTCGAGTACGACGGTGCTGTTCGCATCGTCAACATTGAAGAGGTCAGGAAGCGCGATGAACGCACGTACTGGGTTTCAGGTCATCGTCGGGAAGGACGGCAAGCCGGCCTTCGTCGTCGTTCCCTATGAGCAGTTCCGCCGCATGAAAGGTGGCTTCACCCATGGCACGGTGCCAAACGAAGTCGTCAACCTGTCCTTCGAGCGCGGCGTGTCACCTATGGCAGCGTGGCGCGAGCACTTCGGTCTCACCCAGGCAGAAGTTGCTGCGCGTATCGGCATTACGCAAGCGGCCTATGCGCAGATGGAGCGCGTCAAGCAGTCACGGAAGGCGACGCTCGAGAAAGTAGCGACCGCATTGGGCCCGGAGGCGGAGCAACTCCGCTGGTAAGCGTGTCGCCGGACGGCAACCGGGCCAGGCCACAGAGGGCGCGGTGCGGCTGCAGGTGGTGCGCGAGTTGCAGGCGGCCGAGGCCTCGCGGTCCGGTATCGATCAGCGGGTCGAGCAGTTGAAGGGCGACAACGTGCGGATCGGGAAGTCGCTCGGTGCCGGGGTTCCGGACACGGCCTGGTTGACAACTGTTGTCAAGCCACCCATGATTTCTTCATGAGCCGCCAAACCATGAGTTTCGCCTTGCCCGAGTCGATGCGTGAATACATCGACAAGCGGGTCGCAACAGGCAACTACGGCAACACCAGCGAGTACATTCGCGACCTGGTCCGGCGCGACCAGGAAGAGCAGGCCAGGAAGCGGCTTCGCGACCTCATCGAAGAAGGGCTGGCATCCGGGCCGGGCCGTCGTCGCACCAAGGCCGACGAGAAGGAACTGCTGGCGATCGCTCGCGGCGAGATCGATTGAAGCCCGCGGTTCTGCGCCCGCAGGCGCTGCGCGACCAGCAAGGCGAGGTCCGGTACTACCGAAAGGAAGGCGGCACGCGCCTGGCAGTGAAGGTGGCCAAGGCCACCAACGAGGCGCTCGACCAGGTCGAACGCGAACCGGGCATAGGCTCGCCGAGGCTCGGGAAATTGCTGGGCATACCGGGGCTGCGCACCTGGCGAGTGGGGAAGTTTCCGCTGTCGTGGTGCTACTTCGAGCGCGGCGACCATCTGGACGTGGTCCGACTGTTGGGTGAGCGCCGGGGACATCATCGCGATCCTTGGCGACGAAGTCGGCTCGGAGCTGACACCGCTGCTTGCACGGGCCGCAGGTTAACGATCGCCTGATCCTGCGCGGCGCCGTCGACAGCGGAGCGAGGAGGTCTGACAAGCCAGATCGCGGACCACCTGCCCGGGAACGGGATCGCCGATCGCGCTACGAGACGCTGCCGAACCCGAGGTCCACCGCACCCGCCGGCGGTTCGAGTCCGGCAAGGCGGCAGCCCTGCGCGATCGGCCCGCCCGGAAGCAGCGTGTAGAGGTACTTGATGCCGCCCTTGAAGTGGAATTTCTCCCCGAGGGCGTCGTGCAGATCGCGCAGGTTGATCCCGCTGTCTTCGTGGCGGGCGAAGAACTCCTGAAGCGCGCGCACGACCGCCCAGTGGTCGTCGCCGAGCGTCAGTTGCTCCTGCCGGGCGATGCTCTCCGCCGTCTCGCGCGTCCAGTTGGGCGGCGCGTGCGGAAAACCGGGCGCGGCGGGTTCCTGATGATGGGCTGGAATGCTTCCTGAAGGCTCGTCATGATGGTCACCTGCGGAAACGAGCTGAAGAGAAGAAAAGTATCCTCCGGAGCGCGGGTGATGCCAAGTCCTGCTACGCTGAGTGGGGGGGAATCACATCATGGCCACTGCGAGAACCACCAAGCGCCGCTGGGAGACGCTGGACCCGCGGACCCCGGCCGCCGAGCGCAATCTGATGGACGTCGACCCGCAGGTCTACAGCGAATTCCTGAAGCGACTCGATCGCCCGGCCCGGCCCAATGAGCGACTGCGGCGAACGATGCACAGCAAGGCGCCTTGGCTCCGATGAATCTGCAGTGGATCCGATGACGCTGATGGGCTCGGTCGCCAGTCTGCGGGATCGCGCCAGGTCCGAATCGTCGGGGCGCGCCGCGCGCGGCCGCGCGCAGCCCGTGGACGGCTGATCGGCTCTCCGGACTCATGCCCACGCGCGACCTTCTGCGCCCCGGCACGGCCACCGCTATCGACGTATCGTGTGCCGGCGCCGATCAGGCTGCCGCCCGATCCCGACGCCGTGGCCCCGTCCTCGACGTGCTCGTGTCCGCGCTCGCGGGGGCAGCCGCTTCGCCTCCGTCCACCGTCAGCAACCGATGCACGCTGCGCAGGTGCGCGCGCATATCGCGCACCGCCGCATCGGCGTCGCGCGAAGCGAGCAGGGCGAGGAACCGCCTGCGCGCCTGGATGAGGTCGCGCTTCGTGCGCGCGCCGGCGGAAACCCGGGCGCGGAGGTATCCCATCAGGATCTCGGTCAGCGAGTCGACGATGAGGGACAGCGCCGCGTTGTGGCTGGCAGCGGCGAGAAGCCGGTAGAACTCCCGCGAGCACTCGATACGGGCGATGTAGTCGCCCGAGCGCGTCACTTCCTCGGTGGCGTCGATGTTTCGCCGCCAGTGCGGCGAGATCGGCCCGAGTCGCCCGCTCGCAGGCGAGGCGCACGACGGCGTCCTGGATGTGCAGCCGCGCCTCGGTGAGCTCGTCCATCGAGATCGACCCGAGGTGCATCATGTCCTGCACGACCTGCGTAATGCTGCCCGGGTCGCCCTGGCGGATGAAGGCGCCACCCTTGGCGCCCTTGCGAAGTTCGACGATTCCCGGCACGCTCGAGCGTGTGCAGTGCCTCGCGCACGGCGTTCCGGCCGACGCCGAGCTGGAGCGCCAGCTCGCGCTCGGCCGGAAGCTTGTCCCCGGGCGCCAGCGCCCCGGCCGCGAGTTGATCGCGTATCCGCTCGCAGATCCTCCTCGAAGGCGCGGCGTGGCCGGATGGGCTCGAAGGCGATCCGGCGCGACGGGGCGTTCACTTCAGCGGCCCGTGAACTTCGGCTTGCGCTTCTCGACGAACGCGCGGACCGCCTCGCGATGATCGCTGGTCTGGAAGGTGCACATCTCGAGCGCGTAGGAAGCGTCCATGATCAGGTTGAACTGGTCCTTGATGGCCTTGTTGATCGCCAGCTTCGTCCACCGGATCGCCCAAGGCGCGCCATCGGCGAGCTCCTGCGCGAGCGCCCGTGCCCCGGGCAGCACATCGTCCGCCGGCAGCGCGTAGTTTACAAGCCCGATGCGCTCGGCTTCGACCGCGCCGATCAGGTTGCCGCGCATCAGGAACTCCTTCGCCCGGTTCGGGCCCACGAGCATCGGCCAGATGACGGCGCCGCCGTCACCGGCGACCAGGCCGATCTTGACGTGCGGGTCGCCGATGCGGGCGGCCTGCGCGGCGACCGTGACGTCGCACAGCAGGGCCACGGTGGCCGCGAGCCCGATGCAGTCGCCGTTGATCGCGCAGACAATCGGCTTTTCGCAGTCGAGGATGTTCTGCACGATCCGCCGGCCGCCGCTGGGCTCGAGCATTGCGCCTTCCTCGAAGACGTCGCCGCCGGGCCGGTCCTGCATGCCCTTGACGTTGCCGCCGACGCTGAAGTATTTGCCGGAGCCGGTGAGCAGGATCGCGTTGACGTCCTCGTCGCGCGCCAGGTCGGCCCAGACGTCCTGCAACTCGACGTGGAAGCGGTGCTCGATCCGGTTGCCAGTCTCGGGGCGGTTCAGCGTGACGGTCGCCACGCGATCGACCTTCACGATCTCTAGGCACTCGTAGCGGGAGTAGTCCATCTGTTGGTCCTCTGTTGACATCGGAATTGACGTTGAATAGTATGAATGGGAGATCCATTCCCGACAAGACCCTTTCAGCAGACTTGGCGCCCGACGACCGCGCGCCCGCCCCGGAGCCGGATTCATGAAGTTCAACGAAGAGCAGGTCGCGTTTCGCGACAGCATCCGCCGCATGGTGGAGCGGCACGTCGCGCCGATCGCGGCCGAGATCGACGAGACCGACCGATTTCCCACCGAGCTCGTGAAGCTGTACGGCGAGATGGGCCTGATGCAGCTCTGGGTGCCCGAGCGCTACGGTGGGCCGGACGGCAACCTGACGATGATGTGCATCGCGCGCGAGGAGATCTCGCGCGTCTCGCCCGCCTGCGGCTCGATCGCAGGGCTGAACACGATGTTCATCATGCCGCTGCTGCACTTCGGCTCGGAGGAGCAGCGCCGGCACTTCCTGCCGATCGTCGCGAAGGGCGGTGTCGTGACCGCGATCGCGATCTCCGAGCCGCAGGCCGGTTCCGACGTCAGCGCGATGACCACCCGGGCCGTGCGCGACGGCGACAGCTACGTCATCAATGGCCGCAAGCAGTGGTGCAGCTACGGCGTCGAGGCCGAGTACATCGTGGTCATGGCGCGCACCTCGGGCGATCACGGCGCGGAAGGGATCAGCGCGTTCGTGATCGAGCCGAAGAAGATGAAGGGCGTCTCCTTCGGTCGGCACGAGCGCAAGATGGGCTGGCGCGGTGCACCGAACACGCCGATCTTCCTCGACAACGTACGGGTACCGGCGCATTACCTGATCGGCGAGGAAGGCAAGGGATTCAAGGCGTCGATGCGCGCGCTCGACCTCAACCGCCCGACGATCGGAGCGCAGTCGGTCGGCTTTGGCGGGGGGCGCGCTCGATGCATCGGTGGCCTACGTGAAGGAGCGCAAGCAGTTCAGGCGCAGGATCGGCGAGTTCGGGGCATCCAGTTCATGCTCGCCGACATGGTCATGCAGATCGAGGCGTCGCGCGCGCTGATCTACGAGTGCGCGCGCCGGCGACGAAGGCGACTGGGATCGCCTGAACGTTCTGGCGAGCATGGCGAAGTGCTTCGCCAGCGACATGGCCATGCGCGTGACGACCGACGCCGTGCAGGTCTTCGGCGGCTACGGCTACACGAAAGATTATCCGGTGGAGCGCATGATGCGCGACGCCAAGCTCGCCCAGATCTTCGAGGGCACCAACCAGATCCAGCGGCTCGTCATCGCTCGGCACCTGCTTGCGTAGGTCGCGGGCCGGCTCAACCCGGGAGGAGAACCATGAACAGACTCGCTCGTTACCTGACTGCGACCCTGCTCTGCGCCGTTGCGGCGGGGCAGGGGCGCAGCAGGCCTTTCCGTCGAAGCCGATCAGGCTCGTCGTGCCCTACGCCCCGGGCGGCACCACCGACATCATGGCGCGGGCACTGCAGGCGCCGATGTCGGACGACCTCAGGCAGACCGTCGTCGTCGGCAACAAGGCTGGTGCCGGCGGTTCGATCGCGATGAAGGACACGGCGAACGCGGCCCCCGACGGCTACACGGTCGTGTTCGTGAACAACGGCAACGTCGCCGTGACGCCGGTCATGCAGAAAGATCCGGGTTACGACGGCATCCGCAGCTTCGCGCCGATCGGGATGGTCGCGTCTCGCCGATGCTCGTCGTCGTCAACGGCGAGGTGCCGGTGAGCGACCTGGAAGGGATTCATCGACTACGCGAAGAAGAATTCCGGCAAGCTCGAGACGGCCACGGCCGGCCCCCGGCTCGTTCGGTCACCTGTCGAAAGAACTGTTCCTGCGTGCCGCCGGGCTGCAGATGGTGCACGTGCCGTACAAGGGGGCAGGCGCCGACGCTGAACGCGGTGCTGGGCGGCGAGGTGAAGCTGCTCATTACATCGCCGTCGTCGGCGATGAACAGCCAGATTGCCGTGGGCAAGCTCAAGCTGCTGGGCGTCGGCACGGCCGCTGAGTCGCCGCTTATATCGGCACGCCGACCGTCGCGTCGGTGCTCCCCGGCTATCAGGCGGAGTCGTGGTTCGCGCTGCTCGCTCCGGCCGGCACGCCGGCGGACGTCATCGCGAAGCTGAATCGGGCCCTGAACAAGGCGTTGGCGATGCCCGACCTGCAGAAGCGGTTGAACACGTTCGGGCTCGTCGCCGTGTCGAGCACGCCCGAGCAACTGCGCGAAAGCATCGCGGCCGAGGTCAAGCGCTGGGGCTCCGGTGATCCGCGAATCCGGTATCAAGGTCGAATGACCTGCGGGTTCCACGCAGGATCCGGCACGATTGAAGGCTGCGATGACCGACGCTCCGGAAACGCTTGCGACGGATTTGCCCGGCGACGGAGCGGCGCCTGCTCCAGGATTCGGTCCGCGGTTTCCTCGGGGAGGCGGCCGGTCGTGGGCGCGGTCGAGCGGGGCGCCGACCCGGCGGCGCTCCGCCGCATCTGTTGCGCCAGCTCGCCGGCCAAAGGGCATCGCGGCGCTCGGTGCTGATTCGATAGAGAGGGCGGGGTGCGGGAACTGGTGGTCGTCCTCCAGGAGCTCGGCCGCGCGGCTTGCCCAGCGCCGCTGATCGAGCAGGTCTACTCAGCACGGCCTTCGGGGAGAGCCGTCGCGACCAGCCTGAGGCCATGGCGAGGGTGCTCGCCGACGTGCGTCGTGGCGATGCATATCCGTGCCTGTCGTTCGGCGCGGCCGATCCCGACGCGGCGCCGGCGTGGTGTCGATCGACCGGGCGCGGTGTCCAGGCGGTGAACTTCAAATCCCGAAGGTGCGAGCGCGTTTACCATCTCGTCGCCGTGGTCGGCGACGACCCGGCTCTGGCCTTCGTCGGGAAACCCAAGAGTAACGCTTGTGCCAAAGTCGCGACCACCGCAAGCCGGAATGGACAGGCTCTGCCGGATCGACCTGCGAGGCGCGCCGCTGTCGTTGCCGACGATCCAGGAGCTCGTCGGCGACCTGCTCTGGATCTCGCGGTTTGGCCTACGTGGCGCGCGCGCGCCGGGGGCGCAGCCGACCGCACGTTCGAGCTCGTCGTACAGTATGCGAGGATCGCCGGCAGTTCGACCCAGCCGATCGGCCGCTTCGGGCGGTCCAGCACAAGCTCGCCGACAACCTGCTCGCATTGAAGGCCGTGCAAAGGGCGAGCCTCGACAATGCCGCTGCCACCGCGATCAGGGGGCGGAACAGTGGCGAAGTTTCGCTGCGGCCACCTGCGCGTACGCTGGCCCCGCATTGCGCCAGGTTTTCGCTGGAGAATCACCATGCCTTCAGCGCAATCGGCTACGTTTTTTTCCGAGCTCCGCTCATTTCAGGCGGGTGCACGTCAGCGCCCGGCAAGGCATGACAACCATCGTGCCTCGCGCGAGTGCCCGAGCTCGACCTCGAGCATCCGCCAACGCATTCCGCCAGAGGTGCGGTCTTGGCTCACCGGGCACCGCCGGCGGAGCGACGGGAGCTACGAAGCTCTGAAAGGCGCACTGCGATTCTGATCCGCGGTTCGCGCGCGAGCTCGGCGAGACAGGGTGATTGGGCTGACTCGCCTGCGCACTTCGGTACAGAGCGCTCCTTACCACTGGATGGCCTTCCCCGAGGAAATGCATCGCGCTGGCGCGCCCCGCGCCGTGGCGCACTGATCCGTGCAGTGGCGTGGATGAGCTTCGGCTGCCCGGAGCAGCAGGGCGCTACCCAGCCGGTCGCCGCGGCGCGGGCGGAGGAGGGGCGGCATGGTACAGCGAGCCCGGCCTGGGCCCGATCTCGCTCGATCCGCACGACCGCGGTGCGTGACGGCGACGAAAGGTCATCAACGGCCAGAAGATGGGACTACCACCACAGCGGTTTCATGTGTCGCGGCTGCCCGAAAACTGACCTGGCGGCGTGCCGCGCAATGCGGTGATCAGGCATGTTCGTCGTTACCGACACGCCCGGCATCACGCGCCGGCCGATCCTCGCGGACGATGTACGACGGCGAGTTCCTGCAACACGTTCCTCGATGACGTCCAGTCCCGCTCGATGTGCCGCGTGGGCGACGCCCGCCGTGGCTGGGAAATCCTTTCGTCGGTCGTCGCTGGCACCGAGCGCGCATTCGTGGGTGCGGGTATCCTGATGAAGCCTGCGCGGCAGTTCGAAGAGTTGTGCGCATCACACGTTCGCGGATCGGCGGCCGACGGCTGGCCCAGACTCGATCCGCTCGTGCGAGACGCGCTCGGCGACTACGCGGCACAGATCGAGGTCGGCCGGCAGGTGCTCGACCAGTCGCGATCCTCGCGCGGCGACATGCCGACCTGGGAAGCTGCGGTCACGAAGGTGGTTCGCTGCGAGCTGATGGAGCGATTCCATGAGTCGGCTCTCTACATGCTCGGGATGGAGGCAACGTTGTCCGCGAACGCGCTCGGTGCTCCGATGCGCGGCGGTCTTTCAGCAGTTGCGCCATTAGCTGATGTGGGTGATCGGCATCGGCGCAACGAGATCCAGCGCAGCCTGATCGCGCAGCGCGCGCTGGACTGCCCAGGTAGGCGGTCGGGAAACGTCATGGAGAAGGAACACATGTCGAACAGGACCGACGCGTTGGACGGCGTGCGCGTCGTCGATTTCACGATCGTGATGTCGGGCCCGATGTGCACGCGCGCGCTGGCCGATGCCGGGGCCGACGTCATCAGATCGAGTCGCCCGAGGGCGACATGGTTCGGCATCGCCCGCCGTTTCGAGGCGGCATCTAGCACGTACTTCGCGGCGATGAACTGCGGCAGCGGAGCATGGTGCTCGACCGGCACACGGCCCCCGGGGCGGCAGGCGGCTTTGCGAACTGGCGAAGCAGGCGGACGTCGTGGTCGAGAACTTCCGACCTGGGTAATGAAGCGCCTCGGCCTCGACTACGAGACACTCGAACGCGACAACCCGCGTCTCGTACTGCTCGATCGGTTTTCGGCCAGACCGGGCCGATGTCCCGTGCGCCAGCGTACGCGCCGATCATCCACGCCGCGTCGGGCTTGGCGACGCCTACGCCCGCTATCAGGGCGACGCTCTCGAGGCCGGCGAACAACGGCATCTTCATCGCCGACGTCCTCGGGGCGATCAACGCGGCCAGCGCCATCCAGACCGCGCTGCTCCAGCGCTACCGCACCGGACGCGGGCAGTGCGTCGACGTGTCACTGATGGATTCGGTGCTGGAAGCTAGATCATGAAGTCCAGAACGCGCAGTTCCCCGCCGAACAGCAGCGCGGAGTCCTACCAGGCCGTGCGCGCTCAACGATGGATGGGTGATGGTGGCGGCGATCACGCCGCCGCAATCTTTGCGGCGCTGTTCGACGTAATCGGCTTTCGGAGGGCAGACCGATCCGAGGTTCTCCACCTTCCGTCTCGCCGAGAAGGAAGTAACCAACTGGGATGCGCTGCTGCGGATCATCGAAGGCTGGACTTCGCAGCACTGCCGCTCGACTGCGAGCTCGCAGATGAAGGCTGGCGTGCCTTGCTCGCTAACTATCGCACCGTGGGCGGGCAATGTCCGACCCGCAGGCGATGCACCGGCCGGTCGATGGCGATGATCGGCTCGAAGGCGAAACCTTCAAGTCGCCAACGCGCCGTACAAGCTGTCGGACAGTCAGGTTCAAGGGGCGAAACGTGTTGCCGCATCTGGGCGGACACCGGAGAAGGTGCTGCAGTCCCGGTGCTCAGGTACGGCCAGCGCAAGGTTTGCCCAGATGCGATACCCAGGGGGCGTTCAGCGCGGTGACCGGCGCCAGCGGTAACCAGGTACGTGCCGCCCAATCTGGCGAGCGCCTGCCAGCCGTACTGGACACTGCGGCGCCGCGCCGCCGATCATCACGGATTCCCCAGAAAATCGCGCTTACCGATCCCGACACTCCGATCTGGCACTGCAGGATGTTGTGAGCCGTCGATAACATTGAAGTACACGTTCAGAATCAGATGGCCCCCCAGCAACTGCCTCCGCTTAGCCAGCGCGTTTCCTTGCCGGTGACCCGGGGGCTTTGATTCGCCATACTCAACGGTTGCGTCGTCCAGCTCCGGCGGTACGCTGCGGATGAACTCGACGCTGCGGGCGATACGCACCTTCAGTTCGGCCAGCGACTTCTCGTTGTCTTCGTAGTACGGCACTTCCATTCCCGCCAGGCGCGCCACCACGCTTCGCGCCTTGTCGCAGGCGATCTGCACCTGCTTCGAGAACGGATACATGTCGGCGATGAGCCGGTAGTTCATCAGCGTGGACACGTCGGCCTTGCCCGCGTCGACGTGCGCCTGCGCCTTGTCGAGAATCCTCGACAGGTTTTCGAGGAGGTTCGCCAGCCGCGGAACGCTGGCCTTTGGTACATCGAGATGGTCGAGGAGGGCTCCCGGTTACGGTGCGATTCTCGGGCTCCTTTACCGCCGCTGCGTCCATTCGATCGATCCAGCGCGCCGGGCGTATCGGCAAGGTCAAAGACTATCTGTCGGGGACGATCCGTTTCGACGAGCACCCCGAAACGCAGATGAGCATCGATGTCCTGCGTTCGTCGGCGCTGAGTACGAGATCGCGGTGAACGGGAAGGCCATCGAGATAATCCGTCTTGCAGGCTGGCACACCCCGGCCTCACGACGATTCGACCACGCCGTGCTCGCGAAGTGCCTGCAGGATTGTCTGCCCCTCCTGGACGGAGATCGTGCGATGGGATCGTGCGAGTTCGACCTCGAAGGCGTGCTCGGCTCCCGGCTCGACGGCGAAAGCCGGGTCAAACGCATCGAAGTGAACGGCCTATTGTGGCCAGTGCCGCGTGTCCTAGCGTACAGAGTTCATCAGCGTGGACGGGCCACAACAGTAGACAGCGGTGTCGGCGCGTGCTTCGCGCAGAAGGGCGCCGAAGTCGAGACGGGCGCTCTGCTCCGGTCCGGTGAACGTGAGACTCAATCGCTCGCGCGGAACGCGAGCGCGCAACTCGTCGACGTAAGCGGCATGCGCCTCGTCACGAGCGCAATACCACAAGCTGTAGGGTTTGCCTGCGCGCCCGAGCTCGAAAGTCATCGACCGTAGCGGGGTGATCCCGATTCCTCCGGCGATGAGGATGTACTCGGCATAAGCTGGACCGAGGGAGAAGTGATTCCGGGGCAATGACGAATACACCACGTCGCCCACTGAAAGCCTGTCGTGGATCCAACGCGATCCGCCACGACCGTCGCCGATCCGGCGCACTGCGATTTCGTAGCGATTGCGCACAGCCGGGTCGCCGCTCAGCGAGTACTGCCGTACGCCGGCCTCCGGCAGGTGGAGTCTAGATGCGCGCCCGCGGTGAATGGCGGAAGCTCCAGCCATCGGGATCTCGAGGCTCGGAGCGACGCGATTACATTGCCCAGACGCTTGATCGACGAAACGCGAAGAGTCAGGTGATGGAACGGTTTGAACGTCACCTCAGTTCTCCGGCTTGATCTCATCGCCGACGCGTACGCAACCGCCCCGGACAATGCGCGCCATGAGTCCGCTTCGATGGATCATTGCATTGAAGACCTCCTTGCCCGTCACCTGCTCGATGTGGCGGCACGGGACGCTCAGCATCACGCCTTTGAGAAGAGTCTCGCCGATCGTGAAGCGCCGGCCGACGAGATGATTCAGTGGAACGCCCTCGGTCGGGAGGTTGCGGCGCTGGTCCGCGTGGGTGAGCGTAACCCGGTAGTCGCGCTCGATCGCGCAGGTGTTTCGCTTTCGAACAGGGTGACCTGTCGGCCGTCGTGATGCAGATCGGAATAGAAGCCGATGCGCTTCGCATGGCGGTCGCCCACCACGCCAACGCCAGCTTCGAGCGTCAAGCTGGGGTAGCTGCGCATTGGCAGGAACGATCAGAGTGCACTGCACAGCGCGACGACGGTGCCGAAGCACGGCGACTCCATGGGATTTGGTTGACCAGCGCCGGGCCTCAGGACTTCGTTCGACCCTTGAGCAGGACCTGCTCTGCAGCGCATAAATCGTTGACCGAAGCCCTTACAGCAACTGGTCATCAGATATGCCCGCCAGTTAGCGTGCGCCTTCCGGAAAGGTTGGCTCGACGACGCTTCCTCGCGGATGACCTCGTCGGTGGCTTTGACGCATGGCGTCCATGATCCGACTGCGGCCAGAAGCTGGGCTTCGTGCCGCTGGCGACGAGCGACTTTCAGCGCGATCACGTTGAACGTATTCGTATTTCGCGAGCATGTCATTCGCCGCGATCGCTCAAGCGGCTTCAAGCGCCGCCTTGTATGGCGTCCGGAAGTGCGATCCCTCTGTCTTGATTCACGATGACACAGAGCGAAGCGCCCAGTTCCATGACGCCCGGACCGTAGTAGTTACTTCGTGACCTTCGAAAAGACAGTTTCTCGTCGTCGTACGGCCCGACCCACTCGACCGCGTCGATGGTTTCCTTCTCCGAGGTCTGGTAAATTTCAGGAAGCTGGCAGTGCGAGCGCAGTGGCGCCCAGCTACGCGTAGACTTTTCCCAGAAAGCCGGGCGTGCGAATGCGCGGAGCGCAGAAGTCGTCAGGGCTGCGGATCTCTCTTTTTCTTGAACCATCCACCCATTTGCCTGCAAGGTGTTTCCGGCGGCAGCTGTACCACGTGGAGGCGCGCATAAGCCTCGCGCTCAGTCTCAGGCCCGCCGCCAAACCGCATCATCCGCGGTATGCTGCCGCGGGTTCATGCCGAACGGAACACCGGTGTCGAAGACCAAGGCCGGTTCCTTGCCAAGATAGTAAAAGCCGGCCGTGTGTCACAATCGACAGTCTTTTTCTTGGTTTCCGCGTCGAGGATCGCCAAAGGGCGGCACGAGATCATCGGCGCCATAAGGGTGATCGTGAACTTGCCGCCCGTCAGTCACTTGACCAATTGGCGATACTGACGGCATTGCCGTAGACCGTATCGAGGCTCTTCGGGGAAGCTGCTGGGCATGCGCCAGCGAACGGTCGGGCGTCCTGCGCGATCGCGAGTGAGGAAGCGGTCCCCAGCGTCGCGGCCGTGGTCCCGGATATCCATGCACGTCGATCCATCTTGTTCTCCCGTGTTGTCTTTTTTGGGTCGCTCTACGGCGACTCGGTGCATCACGTTGGCTGCAATCGTGGCTATCAGGTTGTGCCGGCCAGGGGCTAAACCCCAGGGCATGTCGATATATCCAGGGAGTCTCGTGACTCTTTCGTGATCCAGGTCAGAACGTTGCCGAATTCGATCGGCGGCAAGTGACCTTCGCGAGATAGCGCCACGTAGAAGCGGGCGATGTCGGCAATAATTCAGTCGCCCGCAGGCGGGCCACTGCTGCCGACAGATGTGTCATCGAGAAGCGATAGTGCGCGCAGCCCTTGCGCTGGGCGAGTTCGATGTCGGCCTCTTCTCCGAGCAGGTAGAAGACTAGCGCGGGCTGGAGACTTTTGCCGATCTCGTTCGCCGCGAACGACAGCCCCTGCATGATGGTGCCAGACTCGAACGCGTCGCTGCCGGCCATTCGGGCGAATGGCGTCGTGCACGAGATGAACCGAGATAGCTTTGGCTGTCTGGACCGTGTAGTCGCCGTCGCCTAAGCCGGGGATCTGCCATAGCAGGTTCATCGCGACGAAAGCGGATTTTCGTGGTTCGCGCCAGCCGGCACGTAATGAAAGCGCTCTTGTAGCTGAGGGCCGAGAATGGAAAGAAACAGCCTCACCTTGTGGCGGTTCCCGGAAAGCGGATGATCGTAGAGCGTCAGCATGGGTGAGGAGCCGAACGCAATCCAGGGATGGAGCGAGGAGTCACTCGGGACAACTATATTTGTCCTGTGGGCCACGCTATAGTAAGACGCCTACAATCGGGCAGGCCGTAAGGCCGGAAATCTCGTGACAGCGAGATTTCGCAACCGGCACTCGGCTATCGATACGCGAGCGACGTGACCTCCCGGGACGAACCCGTGCTGACCTTCAGAAAGGTCCACCGACCGGAAGACACGGCGAACGCCGAAGCGACGCCCGTGCCCCTCGTGGCGCGAACAATCCGGCGTCGGCGCAACCTTACGATCGAGCAAGTCGCCTTGGCCAGCTGGCCTGGGTCGATGGCATCTGTCCGCGCTACAGGCGCGGCAAGAAGCCACTGTCGCTGGCGGCGCTGATGCGGCTGGCCAAGGCGCTGCGCACCTCGGTGTCGGCGCTGCTCGGTGAAGATGCCGCGGCTGATTTTTCTGCACGTGGTCCGTTCGAGCGAGCAGGCTGCCAAATGCGTCGTCGGCAGCGGCGGCGAATATACCTTCGTCGCGCTGAACCGTTCCGGTGACCACACGGGTGCGAGCGCATTCATGTTGCAGTTGGGAACCTCGACCATCGGGGAGCAGGCGTTCCACGAAGGCGAAGAGATGTTCTACGTACTACATGGCGCGGTGGAGATCACGCTGGGTACTCGCTCGGTGCGTCTCGGCGAAGGCGATTTCGCCGAATTTCCCGGGATGGTCCGGCATCAGCTGCGCCCGGGTTGGAGACCGGTACGAGAGTCCTCGTGGTAATCACTGAGCGCGGCTTGACCTGATAGTCATCGGACTGCACGGCTGGCGCGGCGACTTCGCTTCGAGCGTGTACCGCGTCCACGCCACTCGCGCGGATGCCCTTCGTGGGTAATCGCGGCTCGTACCCGACATCTACCGGTAAATCAGCGAAGGCAGCCAGGTCGTGAGCGGCGGCCAGTAGCTCGCCACCATCAGCGCGGCCACCGCCGCCGCCACGAAGGGCATGATCGCGCGACCCACCTGTCCGAGCGACAGTCCGGCGATGCCGCAGCTCACGAACAGACAGATGCCCACCGGCGGGGTGAGCATGCCGATGGCGGGTTCACCACCATCAGCACGCCGAAGTGCATCGGGTCGGCGCCCATGTGCACGGTGAGCGGCGCGAGCACCGGCACCAGCAGGATGAGCGCGGCAGTGGTCTCCATCACGCAGCCCACGACCAGCAGGCCCGCCATCACCAGCAGCAGCAGGCCCCGGGGGCGGCAGCGCCATCGTGGCGATCGCGCTTTGCAGCATCGCGGGGGTCTGCTGCATCGCCACCAGCCAGGTGAACACCTTGGCCATCGCGATGATGAACAGGATCGTCGCCGCGATCACCTGCGACTCCACCAGCAGCCCGGGCAGTTCGCGCCAGCTGAGCTTGCGGTTGACCCAGATCGCCACCAGCAGCGCGTAGAAGACGGCGAGCGCCGCCGCCTCGGTCACCGTGACGATGCCGCTCAGGATGCCGCCCAGCACGATCACCGGCGCGCCGAGCGACCACAGCGCTTTCCTGAACGAGGTGTAGACGAAGCGCAGCGAGAACGGGCGGCGCGTGCCGTAGCCGTGGCGCAGCGCCTTCCAGATCGCCACGCCCATGAACGACAGTCCGAACAGCAGGCCGACGAACAGTCCGCCGGCGAACAGCTCCGCGATCGAGACGTTGGTGAGGAAGCCGAAGATCACCATCGGGATCGACGGCGGGATGATCACGCCGATCGCACCGCCCGCCGCCACCAGCGCCGCGGAAAAGGCCGGCGGGTAGCCCTGGCGGATCATGGCCGGGATCGCCACCGCGCCCAGCGCCGCGGTGTCGGCCGCCGCCGAGCCCGAGATGCCCGCGAAGAACATCGAGGCCACGATCACCGCGCAGGCGAGTCCGCCCGGCGCCCAGCCCACCAGCGAGTCGGAGAATTCGATCAGCTGCTGCGAGATGCCGCCGCGCTCCATGATCGAGCCGGCCAGCATGAACAGCGGCACCGCCAGAAGATCGAAGGAATCGACGCCCGCGAAGAGCAACTGGATGATCGTCTGGCCCAGCCCCGCCGTGTCGGCCTCGGGCGGGAAGACTCCCGGCGCGAGAATCGCGCCGATGGCCGGCAGGCCGATCGACAGCGCGATCGGCAGCCCCAGCGCGATCAGCAGGAACAGCGCTCCGAACAGGAGCACGACGATCATCGGGGACGCTTCTCGCGGGTGGCAACCATGTCGGCCAGCACGTGCACGATGAAGACGAGCGCCGAGATCGGGATCACCGAGTAGGGGATCGACATCGGGATCTGCAGCGACGCCGACGTGTGCTCGGCCGCCTTGAGCGTGTAGGCCGCCCCGAACCACGCGATGAGCACGAAGCAGGCCAGCGTGAGCAGCTGCAGCACGAGCACCACCGAGCGCTGGAAGGCCGGGCCGAGGCTGTGGCCGATGCCCTGCAGGCCGATGAAGCTCGCGCGCTTGTAGGCGACTGTGCCGCCGAGGAACGTGATCGCCACCAGCAGGTGGCGGCTCACCTCCTCGGACCAGCCGAGCGAGTCTCCTGCGTACCGGAACACCACCTGCGCGAACAGGATCACGCAGATGGCCGCGCCGATCGCCATCAGCAGTTTCTCAACCGCGGCGTTCAGCGCGCGGCTGAGTCGCAGCAGGGCCTGCATCGGCGCGTGCCTGCAGTGCCGGCGCTATTTCACCTCTGCCCGGATCTGCTCGACCAGCTTCTTCGTGTCGCCCGACAGCGAGTCGATCACCGGCTGGGTGGCCTTGCGGAAGGCGGCGAGGTCGGGGTTCTCGTCGACCTGCATGCCGGCCGCCTTCAGGTCGGCCAGTTGCTGGCGCTCGTTGTCGCGGATGTAGCGCCGGCCCTCGAGCGCCGCGACTTGGGCGCACTCGCCGACCGCCTTGCGCTCGGCGGCGGGCAGGTTGTCGACGAAGCGCTTGTTGGCCACGAACACCAGCGCCGAATAGACGTGGCGCGTGAGCGAGAGGTACTTCTGGCCGGCCTCGGGCAGCTTGGCGGCGTGGATCACGGCGATCGGGTTTTCCTGGCCGTCGATGACGCCCTGCTGCAGCTGGGTGAAGATCGGCCATGCCATCGGCGTGGGGTTGGCACCGAGCGCGCGCCAGATCGCAAGGTGGGTCGGTGCCTCCATGGTGCGAATCTTCAGCCCCTTGAGGTCGGCGGGCTCCTTCACGTCGCGCTTGGAGTTGGTGACGTTGCGAAAGCCGTTGTCGAGGAAGGCGAGGGCAACGAAGCCGGCCTTCTCGAAGCGCCGGCGCAGGTCCTGGCCGACCGGGCCGTCGAGCACCTTGTCGGCGGCCTCGTACGAGGGGAACAGGAACGGCATCTCGAGCGCCTTGATCTCGGGCACGAAGGCCTCGACCGGGCCGGTGGTGCTCACCGACATCTGCGTCGTGCCGAGCTGGATCTGCTGCAGCACCTGCGTCTCGCTGCCGAGCACCGCCGAGTGGTGCACGACGACTTCGAGCTTGCCGGGCACCCGCTTGTCCAGGCACTCCTTGAACCAGTTGGCCGCGCGCGTGTGGACGAAGGTCGGATTGGTGACAATGCCGATGTTGATCTTCGTCTGGGCACTGGCCGCGCTGGCGGTGGCCAGGCACAGGGCGGCGACGGCGACCGCGAGCGGTGGGCGCATGCTGGGGCTCCTGGAGGAAGAATATCGAGGGCTCGAGCATCACGGAAAATATTGGACCTGTCAAAGGATCCATGGATCGCGGAGAGGTCCGGCGCGGGTGGGTGGCGCCCTCGGCGATGGCCGGGGCAACGGGAGAAGCAGAAGATGATCCTGAACGAATCGCAGGCGATGATCCAGGCCACCGCGCGCGCCTTCGCGCGCGAGCAGCTCGCTCCGTACTCGGCCGAGTGGGACCGCACGGGCGCCTTTCCGCGCGATGCGCTGCGCCGCATGGGCGAGCTGGGCCTGCTCGGGATGACGGTGCCCGAGCAGTGGGGCGGCGTCGGCGCCGATGCGGTGTCGCTGGCCGTGGCGCTGGAGGAGATCGCCGCCGGCGACGCGGCCTGCGCCACGGTGATGAGCGGCCACAACTCGGTCGGATGCATGCCGATCGCCACCTTCGGCACCGACGCGCAGAAGGCGCGCTTCCTCGTGCCGATGGCCCGCGGCCAGATGCTGTCGGCGTTCTGCCTGACCGAGCCGCAGGGCGGCTCCGACGCCGGGGCGCTCACGACCCGCGCGCGTCGCACGAGCGACGACTACGTGCTTTCGGGCACCAAGCAGTTCATCACCACCGGCAAGAATGCCGACGTTGCACTCGTGTTCGCGGTCACGGCGCCCGAACTCGGTCGCCGCGGCATCAGCGCGTTCATCGTGCCCACCGACACGCCGGGCTACATGGTGGCCCGCGTCGAATCGAAGATGGGGCAGCGTGCGTCGGACACCTGCCAGATCCGCTTCGAGGACGTCCGCATTCCGGCGGACCTGCGCCTGGGCGACGAGGGCGCGGGCTACCGGATCGCGCTGTCGAACCTCGAAGGCGGGCGCATCGGCATCGCCGCGCAGGCGGTGGGGATCGCCCGCGCCGCGCTCGAGGCCGCGCAGGCCTACGCGCGCGAGCGCGTGACCTTCGGCAAGCCGATCATCGAGCACCGGGCGGTGGGTTTTCGCATCGCCGCGATGGCGACGCGAATCGAGGCGGCGCGCCAGCTCGTGCTGCACGCCGCGCAGCTGCGCGACGAACGCCGGCCCTGCCTGATGGAAGCCTGCATGGCGAAGCTGGTGGCGTCCGAGGCCGCCGAGTGGGTCTGCTCCGAGGCGATCCAGGTGCTCGGCGGCTATGGGTACCTGAGCGACTTTCCGGTGGAGCGGCTGTATCGCGATGCGCGCGTGTGCCGCATCTACGAGGGCACCAACGACATCCAGCACCTGGTGATCCTGCGCGAGCTCGCGGAGCGCGGCAGGAGGAACGCCTGAGCGGGCGGTGCGTGGTAGCGGCCGGTGCGGCGATTCAGCGACGCCGCGCGGTCACGAGCAGCACCGGGTACTCGCGCGTCGATCCGTCCGCCCGCGTTCGGCGGATGCGGTGCGCGATGCGCACCCCGACGTCGGCAAAGCCGGCCGCTTCGAGCCAGCCCGTGAGCTGCGCGGGTTCGAAACCGTGATGCATGACACCCGGCACCTCGGCTCCGTGGAAGCTGCCGTCCTCCTTCGCGAGATCGGCGAAGGCGACCCGGCCACCGGGCGCGAGCGCGTCGCGCACTCTCGCGAAGAGGCCCGCGACGTCCTCGATGTGATGAAGCGTCATGCTGCTGAGCACGAGATCGAAGGGCCCGGCGGGCATCCGCTGCGCGATGTCGGCCTCCAGCGGCTCGACGTTGCCGATGCCGAGTTCGCGCAGCTTGCGGCGCAGCACGTCGAGCATGCCCGGCGAGTTGTCCATCGCGAGCAGATGCCCCACGCTGGGCGCGAGCAGCCCGGTCACCGGGCCGGTTCCGCAGCCGAACTCCAGCGCCTGCTCGGTGCCGGCAAGGGGGACGGCCTCGAGAATCGCGCCCGCGACGGCGCGGGCGATCCCGGTGCGCGTGGGATCTTCTTCCCATGTCGCGGCAACGGTATCGAAGTGCGCCACACCGGCGCGACTTGTAGCATTCGGCTCGGTCACATCGAACTCCTCGCCGAGGGACGGATTCGTCCTCGACCTCCAATGATAGTCGACACGCCGAACACCGGTAATGCCCATGTCGGTGCCCATGCCATCGCTTGACCGTGGGGATCCGGCCCGGCCCGTGCGCCGCGTGCCGGTCTTCGCGACCGTCGCGATGGCGTTGTT
>JAOSJU010000002.1 GCA_027493945.1 Burkholderiaceae bacterium
CAGGTGCCGGCCGATGGTCTTTTCCGCGGCCTTCTCCGTGGCATCTACGACTTCGGCACGGCGTCGGCGACGCCATTCCGCGAAGAAGCCGCCGACTCGGTCAAGGACCAGTTCGGCGCCGCACTGTTGAACTGGCGCAAGAGCCTGCCCGGTCACGCGACGCGACCGCAGCTCGACGCGTTCCTCGCCATCTTCTGTCCCGAGTGGGCGGATTGGTCGAGCCAGATGCTGCGGAGGATGCGCTGAGCCGCGAGGTATCGCGCCGTCATGATGACGAACAGATGCACATGCCCGGGACAGGTACTGATCGGATGTGGTTCTCGAAGGGCGAGATGCAGGGACAGGGAGTCGACGGCAATGGGCTGAAATACGCACCGAAACTACCGCAAGCTCAGGAAGCTCCTACGGGCCTGGGAGACTGAAACCGAACGTCTGATCGACGCCGCCGTGCCGCGCTCACGCTGAACCGCCGTCAGGTCGAGCGGAAATTGCCCGGAAATGCCCCCGGCGATGTGCGGAAAGCAAGACAAGCAGACCAACTGAAGGCAATTCGGGGTTGTGGGAACTTCACCATGTTTGATGCTATCATGCACCATATTTGATGACGAGGCTTGGCATGAGAACGACTGTCACCATTGACGACGAGCTCTATCAGAAGGCGTTGGACGTCGCCGATCCGGGCATGGACAAGGCAGATCTGTTTCGCGAAGCGATGAAGACCTTCGTGCGCGTGCAGGCAGGCAAGCGCCTTGCCGCCTTAGGCGGCAAGGCTTCGGCAATGAAGGAAATTCCTCGCCGGCGACCAGCGGCACAAATAGGGAGGTGAGTCTGGTCCTCGCTGATACGTCGGTCTGGGTTGCGCATTTCCGGCGGGCGAACCCAGTGCTTCAGTCATTGCTGGCGGACGGCCAGGTCTTGTGCCACCCGTTCATCGTGATTGAACTCGCCTGCGGAACACCACCGGCCCCGCGCGAACGTACGATCGCCAATCTAAAGAAGCTGCAACAGCCAGTCGTCGCGACAACCGACGAGACACTTGCCCTGATCGACAAGGAGCAGTTCCAGGACTCCGGCTGCGGTGCAATCGACATGGCGTTGCTCGCGTCCACACGACTCACGCTGGGCGCGTTACTGTGGACGCTAGACAAGAACCTTGACGCCCTGGCGTCGCGCTTAGGCGTTGCTTTCAGGACCGACACTCGCCGGCGGCCAGCGTCATGAGATAGGGGGATTTCCTGATAGTCCCCGATGCATCTCGATAGCCTCGAAAGACCCCTACTCCCACTCAATCATCAACGGCTCTTGCAAGCCGTTGATTCGCTTGGCCAGCGCCTCGAACGTCGCTGGTTTTACCGGCAGATGTACCGCCACTTCGAGTGGAATCCCCTCGCGCAGCTTTCACCATCGATCGAGATCCATCGAGGTCTATCGATTCTTCGCACGCGATCTCTGACGCGCGAGCTTGCGATCGCCTTTGGCAGCCGATGAGCTTGGCGTGCTCGCTTCGGCCACGACTTTCGAGGTCGCCTTCACGGCTCCGGCCGCCTCCTTCTTGCCCCGCCCTGCAGCGGACCGGCCGCGCACTGTCGCGACCTCTGCCATCTCGATGCCGAATACATCCCCAAGGCTCGACTCGTCCAGTACCATTGATCTGGCCGGCGATTTCCGCGGATGCGTCAAGCCTGTGCCCGCCTGCGCCAGCAGGTCGTTCCCATCGACGCGGCGCAACTGGAACAGCAACTCCGGCCGCCGGTCCAGTCGAGCACCGACACCGTACAGCGCGGCCGCAACATGCTTGCACATCGACGCCCAGTCCGGACAGGTACATGTGAATTCGATCTCCTTCGGCGCTGGAAACAGTCCGTCGCCCGGCCTGCACAGCCGTTGCATGACGGCCTTCGAAAACTTCCCTTGGAGGAGTTCGACCATCGAATCGATCGAACCGGCACAATCGACACCAATGCTCTTCCAGTGCTTTTCCCCCACGGCCGCGACCTACACTTCGACGCGGTACAGACTCGATCCCATGACCTGCGCGCGGACTTCGCCCTTCCCGATCGCGAGATCGATCACCGATCCGTTGCGCACATAGGTACGTCCGCGGGGCAGCCGATTGGCATAGTCGCCGTAGCGTTCCAGGTTGTCGCACCATGCCTTGCCCCAGAACGTCCTGGCGATAGCCCCGCGCAAGGGCGCAATGGGAGACAGTGTCGCGCCCGCTTTCTTCGCCTTGGCTGCCGTCGAATCGGCCCTTCTTCTGCGCTCGGTCACCGAAACATACGGTTTCCATCCCCACTGACTCATGCCTTGCTCCTTTCGGGATCAGCCTTCCTGCGCGGCGTGGATGTCCAGGCGTACCAGGTCCAGCAGTTCGCGGTCGCTCATTTCCGTGAGCAGCATTTCAGCGCCGCCTTCCAGCACGTTCTTCACCAATTGTTTCTTCGATTCGATCAGCGCATCGATGCGCTCCTCCACGGTGCCTCGGCACACGAACTTGTGCACCAGCACG
Source organism: Burkholderiaceae bacterium (assembly GCA_027493945.1). GTDB lineage: Bacteria > Pseudomonadota > Gammaproteobacteria > Burkholderiales > Burkholderiaceae_E > Zeimonas. The sequence goes on from JAOSJU010000002.1 coordinate 2,510, forward strand.
TTTCGGCGCTGGCCGATGCGGAATGCCCGATCGGTCGCCTGATTCTCGACGGCCGGATTCCACCAGCGGTCGAAGTGGATCACATGGGAGGCGGCGGTCAGGTTCAACCCCGACCCCCCCGCCTTGAGCGAGAGCACGAAGAAGGGCGTCAGCTCGTCGTTCTGAAAGCGCTCGACCAGCTCGCGCCGCCGGGTCACTGGTATGCCGCCGTGCAGCACCAGACCCTCACGCCCGAAGATCGCGCCGAGGAAGGATGCCAGCGGCTCGGTGGTCTCACGGAACTGGGTGAACACCAGCATCTTCTCCTGCTTGTCGCGGACCACCTCGGCAAGCTCCCGCAAGCGGGCGAACTTGCCACTGTCCTCGGCACGCCAGGATGCGTCCCCCAGCCACTGCGAGGGATGGTTGCAGATCTGCTTGAAGCGCATGAGGAAAGACAGAACGATCCCCTTGCGCGCGATGCCGTCCGCATCGTCCAGGGCGCGCGCCAGGTCTTTCACCGTCTGCTGATAGAGCGCTGCCTGTCCCGAGGCGAGATGACACCGGGCATCGAGCTCGGTCTTGTCGGGCAGATCGGCGATCACGCGCTTGTCCGTCTTGAGGCGCCGCAGGATGTAGGGCTTGATCAGATTGTGCAAGGGAGCGAAGTGTTCCGTGCTGGCCAGCCGCTTGGCGAAATCGGCAAAGACCTTCTGCGAACCCAGCAAACCCGGATGGGTGAAGTCGAATATCGACCACAGGTCAGACAGGCGATTTTCCACTGGCGTGCCGGTGAGCGCGACGCGCGCATCGGCCTTGAGACTCTTCAGTTGGCGCGTCTGCTTGGCCGCGGGGTTCTTGATCGCCTGTGCCTCGTCCGCGACCACGATCCGCCAGCGCATCTGCGACAGCACGGGCAAGCGCAGCAGCGTGCCATAGCTGGTGATCACCAGGTCCGCGGCTTCGAGCGCGGCACGTTCGAGGCGGCGCAGCTCATCCCCCGACGAGGCCGAAGGATGCGCGACCAGCACGCGCAGATCCGGTGCGAAGCGGGTGGCCTCTGCCGCCCAGTTGCCCAGCAGCGACGCCGGCGCCACGAGCAGGTTCGAAAAACCCGCTCCGCCGCTCCTCGCCCGCTCCTGCTTCAGCACCAGAAGCAGAGCGAGCGTCTGGATCGTCTTGCCCAAGCCCATGTCATCGGCCGGGCAGGCACCCAGTCGGAGCTGCGTCAGCAGATATAGCCAGCGCAACCCGGCTGTCTGATAGGGCCGCAAGGTGGTCTTCAGCGCCGTGCCCGGATCGACCCGTGCCAATCCCTCCGGCTGACGCAGGCCACGCAAGGTTGCAGCCAGCCAATCGCCGGCGATCACCTCGGACCATTCGGCGGCGCCGGCGTCGACGCCGCCATCGAGGCTCGCGCCGGCCAGCATTCGCATGGCCTCGGCGAAGGGCAGTCCATGCTCCGACGCCAGCTTCTCGATGGACCGGAAGCGCTCCATCAGGCGCCCCAGCTTCCTGCCGTCCACCTCGACCCAGCGGCCTCGGATCAGTTGCAGACCCTCGGCGCACTCCAGGAGCTCCGCAATCTCGGCCGGGGTGAGCATTTCCCCGTCCAGGGTGACGCCCAACTGGAAATCCAGCATGGCCTCCGACCCGAGCACTGACGGTTGCGTCGTGCCCACCACCGCGGTGACGCGCGGTCGCGCCGGACGCCCCGCCTGCCAGTTCGCAGGCATTCGCACGGCGATGCCACTCGCTTCGAGCTTGGGCACGTCGCGCAGCAAGCGCAGCACATCGTCCGGCGCCCAGCGCAGGGGGTGATAGATCTCGCCCGTCTCGACCATCTCACGCAGCCAATCGCACTGTTGCGCCGCTCGCTGCACCGGCAGCAGCAGCGAGAGAAGCTGCGTCTTGTTGCGGCCGCCGGAGAATCCCGCCAGCGCTGCCGACAGCGGCTGATGCTGCGCCTTGCCATGCGCCGACAGACCCTTGCTGTAGGTCGCGAGAAATGCGAAGGGCGCCTCCGGGGTTGCGCAAAGCGCCGTGACGTAGCGCGCGGCGAATTTCCGCCAGTACGCGAGCACTGGCGGCAGCGCGGTACCGACCTCGCGTGCGCCGAGTTCGAGCAGGCCGTAGCCGGCACCGCGATCGAAAGAAACGCCGATCCGATCGGCGAGTTCACGCGCGAGCGGTGGTGAGTCGTCGTCACCTACGAGCCGCAGGTGACCCCGAGGCGTCAGCGCGAGGGAAATCGTTCCGGGAGGTTCGGCGTCGCCTGCCACTGCAGCCATTTCCGGTCTCGGGACAACAGCCGCGCCGGATGCCGCTTTGCACGCAATTTCTCGATGACCGCATCGCAGAGCTTCCATGCATCCTCGCTGATTCACGCATTCCGCTCGGTCAGGATGTGCTCGAAGGCCCGGATCGAATCCTCATCGCTCCAGAGCATGTTTGCCGGCAGCATCGGCGCGACGCCTTCGGTCAGGCTTCGGGGCAACTTATCCAGCATGCGTTGCTCGGCCATCGCTCGCGTGATCGGCATACGCTCCAGGGCGAGGTAGTGGTCGCGGCAGGTTCGGCCTGCTCCCGGCTGCATTTCCCGAGCCACGACAGCGCTGCGCGAATCGTGCCGACCGTGCCCGATGGATTCGGGATGCGCCTGGACCAGATCGATATCCTCCGAGTAGCGCAGCGGTTGCCTGATGAATTTTTCGCCCATTTCTTCACCGTCACGGCGTTGCCGAACGGATAGGCGCAGCATCGAGCGCGGACTGTCACGAGGCGACCGGTTGAAGGACGCGGATCCTCGGCGCGAGCTTCGCGCGCAGTTCCCGCTCTGCGACCCGCATGTCGTACTCGGACTGCAGGTTCAACCAGAATCGCGGCTCCATGCCGAAGAACATCCCGAGCCGAAGCGCCGTGTCCGCCGTGATGGGGCGCTGGCCATTCACCAATTCGCTGATCCGGCTCGGCGACACGTCGATATCCGCCGCAAGTTGACGGGCGCTGATGCCCATGGGCTTCATGAAATCCTCCAGCAGGATCTCGCCGGGATGAATCTCCCCGAGCAACTCTGGGCATGTTTCGAACTCCTAATGGTAGTCCGCGATCTCGACGCCGTGCGCTCCGTCCGACTTCCAGACGAAACAGATCCGCCGCTGGTCGTTGATGCGAATGCTGTGCTGGCCCTTGCGGTCGGCTTTCAGCGCCTCCAACTGGTTGCCCGGCGGGATTCGCAGGCTGGCGAGTTCGGTGGCGGCGTGGATCTGAAGCAACTTGCGTCTCGCGACGCGCTCGATGTTGCGGAAGCGGGAAACCGAACGGCTGTGAAACAAGGCTTCGGTATCGGCGCACGCGAACGAGCGGATCATGCAGCATTGTGCCCCGCGATATGGGTTCCGTCAAGCGGAACCTGTTGTGCGGAACGAGAACACCGCATGGAAGCCCCACGCACTGGAGCCGGCAGCGTCACCGTGAGCGTCCCGGATGGGGTCCGCTGTCGTTCGGGCGCCCATCGAAACCCCTCATCCGCGCCCGTCGTGCACTGATCCGACACTTCTTCGCGGAATCTCGTATCTACAACGAAGGACCAGACGCGCGCCCTGGGACCCATCGCCAACCCGACTCGAGGACACGATCGAGGTGATACCAAACACTTCATGAAACGCCGCGCCCGCGCGGCGCCCGCTCCTGATGCCGCGGCTTGCGGGCCGCCCGACAGACGAGTCTGGACGCAGCCCCGGCGGGCTGTCTCACGCCCCTACTCCCACTCGATCATCAACGAGCCCCGCAAGCTGTTGATTTGCAATGTGCCCGCCTCTGCCTCGCAGATTTTTACCGTCATCTGCTATTGTCGCGACTCACTTTTTCGCCCGGAATCTTACCGTCAGCGCCTGGCGGGAGCGGTGCCGTCCCTCAGCGCTTCGGATGGGCTATCTGCGTCTAACCATCTCCGCCCGATCATCGATCCCGGATGCGCGCGCGATGAGTCCGACAGGCGCCGGGGGATACGGAAACTCAGCGACAACGGTCGCGAGTTATGCAGGCGCGGCCTCGCGCGGCGATACCTTGCGAGCAATGTCGTCCCGTGTGGCCGGGGTCTTCAAGTCATAGTCGGCCTGCAGCGCCAGCCACGATGCGGCGTCGCCCCCGAAGTAGCGCGCCAACCGTTCGGCCGTGTCGGCAGTGATGCCACGGCGCTCCTTCACGATCTCGTGAATGCGTGTGGCAGGTACTCCGAGCGCCATGGCCGGGGCGTTCTCGCTCAGGCTCAATGGCGTCAGATACTCTTCACGCAAAACTTCTCCCGGATGCACGGCACGCATTCGGTTCACAACTCGCCCCATCGCCACACTCCTTCAGTGATAGTCGACGATCTCGACCTGGTCCGGGCCTGCGTCGGTCCACGCGAAACACACCCTCCACTGGTCATTGATGCGGACGCTCCACTGCCCAGCCCGGTCACCCGTGAGCGCCTCGAGCCGATTGCCCGGCGGGGAACGCATGAAGTCCAGCGTCTTCGCCGCATCCAGCATTGCCAGCTTGCGGGTCGCGACCGTCTCGATGGCGCGGAAGCGCTTCGGATGTCCCCCTTCGAACAAGGCCTGCGTGTCCTTGCAGCGAAAGCTCCGAATCATACGAACATGATATTACGCCACACGTAATACGACAAGAAGAATAGTCTTCCGACGGGTAACGCCGGCCGGCAGCTTTGCCCTGAGCATCGTGAGCCAGCAGTATGCAGAGGTGTTGGCTGTCGTCCGGGCGCCTATCGAAATCCGCAGCCGTGCCCGTCGCACAGCAATCCGACACTTTTCCGCAGAAGTCCGTATCTACAACCAAGGACCCGACGCGCGCCCCGGTACCCATCGCCAACCAGACTCGAGGAAACGATCATGGTGTTGCCAAACACCTGGTGAGGCGCTTCGCCCGCGCAACGCCTCTTCCCCGCCGCGCGGCTTGCGCGCCGCCCGACGTGACGTGGCTGGACACAACCCCGACGGGCTGTGTGGTCCCGTCATTCCCACGCGATCATCAACAGCTTCGGTAAGTCGTTGATGGGCTTGATGCAGGAGCCACAACGCCGTCACGTTTACCGTCAGAACTACCGTCATTTTGAGCGGCATCCCCGAGCGCAACTTTCGCCATCGATCGACATCTATCGAGAACAGTCGGCGCTTCCACAATCCTCAGCTGTCGAGATCTATCGAAATCTATCGCGTCTTCGCACGCGATTCCTCTGGCGTGACGCGACTCCTCGCTCGGCGCGAGGTGATCGGGGAACGCCGCCATCAAAGCCCTTAAGTTGTTGTCGCATCGAGTCTTTGGTGCGATTTCTTTACCGTCACGACGCTCCCGCGCGGGCGCGGCACGTCAGTGCGCATCCGCCGTCTGCTCCGCGGCTTCCTTCCACGGCCTGATCTTCGCAAGCGTCTTCGCGAGGCTCGCCTTCGCGACCTCGGTATCGTAGTCGGCCTGCAGGCGCAGCCACCAGCCATCGGAAAGCCCGAAGAACCGGCACAGCCGCAGATCGGTGTCGGCGGTGATGGCGCGCTTGCCTGCGACGATCTCGCCGATGCGCTGCGCGGGCACGCCGATCTCCTTTGCCAGACGGTAGTTGCTCATGCCCAGAGGCTTCAAGAACTCCTCGGCCAGCATCTCGCCCGGCGACACGGGTTTGAGTTTCCTGCTCATCTCGTCTTGCCTCAGTGATAGTCCACGATCTCGACGTCTTCGACATCGCCGCCCGTCCAGCGAAAGCAGATGCGGAACTGATCGTTCACCCGCAAGCTCCACTGGCCCGCGCGATCGCCCTTCAGCTGCTCGAGCCGGTTGGCTGGCGGCGCGCGCAGGTCTTCGATGCGTCGCGCGAGGTCGAGCTGCTTCAACTTGCGCAGCGCCGGGCGCTCGATGTTGGCGAAGCGCGCCACCCGGCGCAAGTGAAAGAGCGCCTCGGTATCGGCACACTTGAACGTCCTGATCGCCACTGGCAGAATAGTATTGCATCGCGTGATTACCGGCAAGCGTGATTATCGATGACCCTACCCGCCGCGCACAAGTGAGCCTTCGCGCCGCGTTTTCGCCGGCGTGCCTTCGGCTGGCGCTCGCAGCCCGCCGTGCAGCGAGTGCGGGAAGCTGCGGCCGAGATCCAGAAACTCGCGAAGAAGGATCCGGCGCTGGCCGCCGCCGGTGCGGTCCTGTTTCTCGAGAAGGTGTCGCCGGCACTCGAACAGGTCGGCAGCTCCTCCGGCGCCATCGGCACCGCCGTCAATCACGCGATCGCGACCTGCGTGAAGATCATCGCCGGCGCGCCTGTCGACGATCAGACCCGCGATGGGTGGCTCGAGCGGCTCTGGGAGGCACATCAGAACGACGAGATCCCGTACATCGAGCGTCTGGCCGACTACTGGGGCGAGCTGTGCGCGGCTCGAGAACGTGCGTCTGCGTGGGCGGATCGGCTGATCGGCACGGTCGAGGCGGCGTGGAGTCCGAACCGGGAGCCCGGCGGCTACATCCACGGCGCGATCGCGTGCCTGAGCGCGCTCTTCCACGCCGGGCGTCACGAGGAACTGCTCGCCCTCCTCGACAAGGCGCCCACCTCGCTGTGGCACTACCGCGAGTGGGGCGTCATGGCACTGGCGGCCATGGGCCGAAAGGCCGAGGCGATCCGCTACGCCGAAGCCAGCCGCGGGCTGAACGACAACCCGATCGCGATCGCACGCGCCTGCGATGAGATCCTGCTTTCGTCGGGACTCGCCGAAGAGGCGTACACGAGATACGCGATCGCGGCCAACCAGGGAACGACGTTCCTCGCAACCTTCCGCGCGATCGCGAAAAAGTACCCGACCCAGGCGCCCGCGAGAATCCTCGACGATCTGGTCGCCAGCACGCCGGGTCAGGAAGGCAAGTGGTTCGCCGCGGCAAAGGATGCCGGCCTGTACGACGAGGCGATCGCCCTCGCCCAGCGAACGCCGTGCGACCCGCGCACGCTGACCCGGGCCGCTCGCGACTTCGCCGCCACGAAACCCCGGTTCGCCGTCGAGGCGGGCCTGGCCGCCTTGCGCTGGATCGTCGCCGGCTACGGCTACGAGATCACGGGCATGGACGTGCTCGCCGCGTGCTCGAGCACCCTGGATGCCGCGAGGAACGGCGGATGGGTCCATGAAACCGAGGGGCGAATCCGCGCGCTGGTTGCCGGTCCTCGATCGACCGCCAAGGATCTCATCGCCGCGTCCCTGGGGACACGAACGAACTCGTGACCTTCAAGCCCATACCTGCGATGGCCGCAGCACCACGCGTGACCGCCGCAGCCATCCGTCTCGCCAATAACGCGCTGCTCGCACGACAACATCGCTGCTGTTAGCGTGCCAACGCAACGTTCATTGCCCCGCCTCGGGGCGGTGCTGCATCCGATATTCGACGAGATGGCGATATTTGCTGTTCAGTGAAGATTGGGCGGCCACACAGCTCCGATACCGATCGAGCCTCGGTGCCCGGCAAGCAGCTACAGCAGTTCGGAAAAGCTGCCGAACGACATCGCGTAGCGGTTCGCAGCGAGAGCGAGGCAAGCTGCTTCGCCCTTGCCCATCACGTCGCGCATCTCGGCGAAGAGTTGAAGCGACTCCATCGTGTCGACGACCACCTGTTCGAGATAGCCCTTTGCCAGCGCTTCAGAAAGGGCTTCCCTCTGGTCCTGCTCGGTGATCTCGTTCACCACTTCCGCTGGCATGAGGAACCGATAACCGTCCAGCTGGCCGAGAAGCGGCAACTGACCAATCCGAATCAGATTGACGAGGACGTTCGCGTCGGTGACGACGACGATTGTCTCGGCCTTCGTAGCCATGGGATGCGCTCGTGCCGCGACAGATCAATCCAGCTTCGCCGAGGCGAGCGCATCCGCAAGGTCGTTCCGACCGAGGTGGACCATGGCCGCGAGCTCCGTGAGCTTGCTGCGCGTGATCTCTTCGCGCCGATAAGCCTCCAGGGCGAGGGCAAGGAAGCGCCGCCGGAAATCCTCGCGCGACGTGTCTTCCTGCGGCGCTTCCGGCGCCGCAAGGAAGTTCGCGATCGCCTGACCGGCCCCACTGTCCTCGTCGCCCTTCAGCCGCTGGAACTCGCGCTCGTCGATCAGGCGCAGGTTCTTCATCCGATACAGCGCCGAGATTCGGCTCACCCCGAAGTGGTGAGCGAGCAAGGCCACGTCATAGAGCTGAATGTCCTGAGATCCCGGCGCGGCGCGCTGCTCGACCTGGACCGCCTCGGCCTCGTCGAACACGGCAATCTGCGCGCGGCTTGCGCCGCCCTTGCCGAACGCAACGACAAACTGCTCCACACCCTCCGCCGGCATGAGGAAGTCCGCGGCGAAGGCATTTGCCCGGACCTCCAGTAGATCCGATCGGTTCTCTGCCCGGCTGATGGCGCCGGCCCGGCCTCGATCCAGCAGGACGTGGCCGTACTCGTGAGCCAGAGAGAAACGCCGACGCACGGCCGCGTGCTTCGCGTTGATGACGACAAAGACGCCGATCGTTGCATCGACGAGCGTCAGCCCCGAGATGTTCTCGGGGAGCGCGACGGCGCCGGTACGCACTCCCTGCGCCTCCAGCAGATCGCTCAAGTCACCGATCGGCGCTGCGCCGAGCCCCAGCCTCTGCCGCTCTTCGGCAGCCACCTTCTGCCCCTGCTGGATGGCATCCCAGCGCGATCTGGGGGACGGGAGTTCGTACGACGCGGTGAGGAGCTGAACCCGGTCGATCCCTAGCAGGCGCTCGAGATTGGTTAGTTCGTGGCCGAGCACCAGGCTGTCCTGCAAGGCCTTCAGCAGGTCAGTCTGCTCCGCGAGTTCGGCGTCAGAACGAAAAAGCGCGGCGAGGGCGTCCCGCTCCACAAAGGACTCAGCGAAGAACGATTTGATGTCGCGCCCCACGGCGTGGGCAATTCGGTCCAGCTCCAGGCTGGAAACCGATCGCGACCCGGCCTCGATCTGGCCAACCGCAACACGGTTCAGGTCGGCGAACTCGCCCAGTTGCTCCTGCGTAAGACGGCAAGTCTCCCGGGCGGACCTTATCCGCCGCCCTAGTTCTTCTCGGGCCAGTCCCATGCGCACCCCCACTTGGTTTGCCTGATGATGTCTTTTCTTGCTATACTTGTCAAGGAATGGCTTTATGAGAACGGTATTCCGACATGCAGACGGCGACCCGTCGGCATCACTGCCAGTCCTTTCACCGCGCGGTCTCGCTGATCGGGCGATGAACGTTTTGGAGCACGGATATGCACGCTGACCCCAAGTTGATCGAATTGACCTTGCACAAGCGGCGAATGCTGGGTGTGGTTCTCGACGAGCTGTTCGCGCGATCGACCTGACCGACAGCCAGTACGAGACCGCAAAGGCTCGCTACGAAGCCGTCAGCGCCTGGCTCGCCGAAGGCGAATCACCGTTTCTGCAGGACGCCGCGATCTACGCACAGGGATCGATCGCGGTGGGTGCCGCCAACAAGCCGATCGGCCGCGCCGAGTTCGACGTTGACCTCGTTTGCCACCTGCCCTCCGTCGGCGCCACCTCCAATCCCGCCGCGGTCAAGGCATTGATCGGCGATCGAATCAGGGCCCACGCCACATAGGCATCGATGCTCGAAGAGAAGCAGGGCTGCTGGCGTCTGTGCTATGCGAACGAGTTCCACCTGGACATCACGCCCTCGATTCCCATCCCGGCATGCGGCAACGGCGGCGAGTTGGTGCCCGACAGAGCGCTGGCGGCGTGGAAGCCCACCAACCCAAAGGGATATGCGGCCCGTTTCGAGCAGTACGCAGCCCTGCGGCCCAGGTTGACCCTGCGCGAGGCCGCGATCGCTGCCAAGCGTGCAGACGTTGAAGATTTTCCCGAGCAGGAGATGCGCAAGCCTCCGTTGAAGCGCATCGTGCAACTTCTGAAGCGGCATCGAGATATGTCGTTTGCCGCTCCTGGACACAGCGCGCTCGCGCCGATCAGCGTTATCCTGACGACGCTCGCGGCGCGCTCCTATGCAGACTGCGTCACCCGCTTCGTCTACGCGGACACCTACGAGCTGATCCTCGACGTCGTGCGCCGCCTGCCGGAGTTCATCCAGGTTGGCGAGCGGAACGGAAGGCCGTTCTACTTCATCGAGAACGAGACCACGACCGGCGAGAACTTCGCCGACAAATGGAATCTCGATCCGCGCCTCCCCCGAGCCTTCTACGGGTGGCACTGGGGCAGGTCACCCCCTACTCCCACTCGATCATCAACGGCTTCGGTAAACCGTTGTTTCGTCTGAAGCGCTCGCCCCTGCGCGGCGACTTTACCGTCAGTTTTACCGTCAATCGCACTGGCATCCCCGGAAACGTCTTCCATGATCTATTGACATCTATCGAGGACGATCGGCGCTCACGAACTGGCCACCTTTCAGGATGTATCGACATCTATCGGTCGCGGCAGGGCTTGTTGACGGCGCCAACCAGCCCTGTTGCTGATCGAAATGGCGCTGAAAACATGCCGGCATCAAGTGACATGACTCATTGTTGCGAAGCGCCTATTCGTGGAATTTTTACCGTCACGAGCCCACTCTGAAGGCAGCGGCGTCCGGAAAAACAGCGAAAATGGCCGCCATCAAATGCTTTAACCGATTGCCACACAACGCGTTTTTGAGCATTTTTTTACCGTCAGGTCATTCAGGCTGGGGCATTGTGTTTGAGTGACCGCAAAATTCCGTCCAGCACGAGGTCCAACTCCTTGCCTACGTCTTCAGCAAGAAAGCGCAACACCAGGTATCCGTTCTGCTGCAACAGCTGATCCTTACGTCGGTCGCGGCGGTATGCAACGGGATCGCCGAGATGCTGCGCGCCGTCCAACTCAACCGCCACACGGGAATCAGCGCACAGGAGGTCGACTCGAGTCTTCCGACCGCATCGAATGCGATCGGAAGCAAAACGTTGAGGCGGAAACGGCCTTTGGTTTCCGGCAGGCTCTCCAACCGTCGGTAGAGAAACGCTTCGCTCGCGCTCCGGGCTCGGGCGATACCGTCGGAATCTGGAAGCACCGTCTGAGCAGCGTGCACGAACAGACTTGCGAGCGACGTGTCAACCCCATCGCGCACGAGCCTGCGTACACTGCCAGAGTAATCGCGCTTCCAGAGCGGATCGGTCGGCAGCGGCACATCGGCAGGCCACCCCGGGATTGCGCTGGCAGGCAGCAGGATCCTGTAGCCAATTCCTTCATAGCCACGACAACGCCGGTCGAACATCCGCGCCAGCATAGGCACATCGAGATCTGCGTAGTCGTAGATGCGAACGTCGCGCTTGCCCTCGTAGAGCCGGTGCAGCCGGCCGGCGTACTGGGCGATGGTGCCTCGCCACGAAACAGGCAGCGTCAGAAACAACGTATCCAGTCGTGGATCGTCAAAGCCCTCTCCCACGTGCTTACCGGTTGCCGGGATCACCCTGGCCTCCTCGCGCGGGATGGCCGCCAGCCGCGCGACCATCGCCTGGCGCTGTTTTTTTTCCCATTCCCGCGCGCAGTACGACCACGTGAGGAACGCTTGTCGCGAGCCCGCGCTCGAGGCGATCGAGGTGGTCGTTCCGCTCGGTAAGCACGAGTGGCGAGCGCCCGCTGCGCACGGACTCGACGACATCCTCACAGATGCGTCGAGTGCGCAGCTCGTCGCCGACCAAGTCCTGGTACAGAGCCAGAAATTCGACCCGCTTGTCCGGGTCAGCTGTCTTGATCGGCCGAAAGTTCGTCGGTTGCACGATGACAATGTGCTCAAAGGGCCGGATTGCCGCCTGTACCCTTGCGTTCACGCGATGGCGAACGGGTCCGCACTGCATGAAGATGATCGGATGGTGCCCATCCTTGCGGGCCACGGTCGCAGACAATCCCAAGACAAACCGCGCCTTAACCTGACGCGCCACCTGCTCAAAACCCGGCGCCGACACGTGATGACACTCATCGACTATCACGTGGCCATACTCGCCCACGCGATCATCGACGACGCCTTTTCTTACGAGACTCTGAATGATGCCCACATCGAGCTGCCCGTTTGGTCGGCTTCGCCCGCCGCCGATTCGACCGATTGCTTTCGCCGGCACGCCAAGGAACGCTGCGAGTCGCTCGATCCATTGGTCGAGCAGTTGCCGTCGATGCACGAGCACGAGCGAATTGACGCCGCGCTCTGCGATGAGCCAAGCCGCGATCACGGTCTTCCCGAACGCCGTCGTGGCTGCCAGCACGCCAGTGTCGTGCGCCAGCATCGCCGCCGCCGCGGTTCTTTGCTCGGGGCGCAGTTCGCCCTGGAAGCTCATCTGCAGAGACCGTCCGCCATAACGCTCGTCGCGAACAGCGGGCCGAATACGCAGATCAGCGAGCGTATCGCGAATATCGTCGAAGCAGCCTCGCGGCAGACCGATATGATGTGGGTGATCTTCGGCACAGGCGATCACGCGCCGCTTGCCAAACGTGGGTAAGCGCATCGCCTGCGCCTTGTAGAACTCCGGATTCTGAAACGCTGCCAACCGAAGCAGCCGGTTCTGCAGAGCCGGATGCAGCCCTTCTTTGGCGATGTAGATCTGATTGCCGAGAACCAGTTCCGGGGCCCGAGGCAGTTCGCCCGCGATCGGCGCTTCCCTGCGGCGGCGCGATGGAGGAGCTGTCCAAGGCTCTTCTTCTCCGTCGTCCTGGGGCGGCAGTCGCACGCCGAGGACGCGACCGCGTCGTTCCGCGTCCTGGACAATCCCTTCGAGTTGATCTCGGCCTATCCTCCGCACGCTTGCAAGAAACCCCCATTGGTCTGGCCAAGGGACAAAAAGGTCATCGAGGAAAACACTGTTGCCCTCTTCGCGCGGCCCCTTCTGTAATGGCAGCGCGATCAGATTGCCGAACCCGCCTTGCGGCAGGGTGTCTTGATTCGGGAATAGACGGTCGTAGGAATCCAGTCCGACGTCGGGGCGTCCTTCCATCGTTTCTGTCAAAAGGTACGACCCAAGTCGTCGAGCCAGAGCTGCAGGAATCGCCTCATCGAAGAACAGCCAGACGTGGCCACCTCGTCCGGAACGCGAGCGCTCAAGCGCGGCCGGAAGATTGGCGCAACGGCAGGTTTCGAGAAAGGCCTTCGCATCTGCGCGCCAATCGGCCTTGTCGAAGTCGACGGCCAGGAACAAGCAGGTTTCATCCCGGAGCATCGGATAGACGCCCGCGACGAAGGTGTGGTCATCAGGGTCGCGGCCACGCAGGTGCCAGCGAATGACCTCGTCGTTCATCGGAAGAAATCTACGATGTGGACAGACAGCGCATTTGATGCGCGGTTTCTCGCAGATTCCACGCACCCACTCGTTGGCGCATGCTGGAGCGTACCCAGACTTGCCGGTCTTCCGGTTCTCGAATCGCCGCGCGTACACATCATCGCGGGCGCGGAACAACGACCGGAACAGCGCGATCTTCGCGTCAGCGAACGACGTTCGATTAACGAGGCCGAGGTCTATTGGGTTCGACTCGGATAGCATCACGGGCGCGGGCACGGCTTAGTCACGGCAATCTTAGGTCAGCAATCCCGCGCCAACGACTGGTTCCGGCAACTACGCGCTCGTGTAGACAAGCTGGTATGGCGAAGCCACGTTATGCGACGACTTCGAGACCCCACTTCAGCACCTGCATGTCGTGCTGGATCAACCCAGGCGCCGACAGTGACAGCAAGTACGACGCCAATCTCTTCAGCGCTTCTTCCTCGTCCTTGTCGATATTGCTCCGGGCATTCTTCGGAAAACCGAAGACAAAAACGCATGCCATTCCCCGCACTGCACGCAATCGGCAGCAGACCTTGCTCGAATTGTGCCACCGAGGATATATTACTGGATATAACTGCTGGAGATCAACACCATGAGCATCTCCCAAAAGCGCGCGATCCAGAACTATCGCTCCCGCCTGAGCGCGCAAGGCCTGACCCGATTTGAGGTTCTGGGGCGTCGCGACGATCGTGATCTTATTCGTTCAGTTGCGCGGCGACTGGCGGAGAAGGGGCCTGACGCTTCGCAGCTGCGCGCGGTCGTCAGCCAGACCATCACTGGCAGGCCTCCGAGAAAGGGCGGCATCCTGGCTGCTCTTCGACGCTCTCCGCTCGTTGGTGCTGACCTCGACTTAAGCCGACCCCGTGAGGAAGGACGCAAGGTCGCGATCTGATGCGCTACCTTCTCGACACCAACATCATCAGCCACGTCCTGAAGCCCCGGCCGTCGGCCGCCCTGATAGCCTGGATGGCTGAGCAGGCAGATGAGGATCTTTTCATCGCCTCACTTACTCTCGCCGAGATTCGTCGCGGCATTCTGGAGAAGCCGGCCGGCAAACGGCGCGACCAACTGGAGGCGTGGTTTGCAGGATCAGAGGGACCCCAGGCGCTCTTCACTGGACGCGTGCTTCCGTTCGACGAGAAAGCCGCTCTTCTCTGGGCGCGCCTCATGGCGGACGGTAAAGCAAAGGGCAGGCCCAGAAGCGCGCTCGACACGATTATCGCGTCGGTCGCAGAAGCGAACGAATGCGTTGTCGTTACCGATAACGAGAAGGACTTTGCCGACATCCAGGTCGTCAACCCGCTGCGCGAGAGAGAACAATGAGCGAGGCTACACGCCCAAGCCGGCCACCGGTTTCGGTGGCCATGGTCGAAACGAAGAGAAATTCAACGTCCGGTCATCGATAGATGCCGATAGACCTCGATAGTCCTCGAATGACCCCTACTCCCACTCGATCATCAACGAGCCGTCTAATCTATTGATTTGTAATGTACCTGAGGCTGCTCGGCAGAAATTTACCGTCATTCTTACCGTCAGAGCGCGGAGCACCAGCGTTGGCGCGAGTTTCCGGCCCGTTCGGCGAAAGCTGACCTTTCGAGATCTATCGACGTCTATCGACGCCGATGTCGGCTGCCAGCGCCATCGGCGCGCGTCCGTGCTGCTCGGGGCAAGCACCCCAAAAGGGGCCGGCATCAATCACGCTAAATCATTGTCCCGCAGAACGTTTTCGCCCATATTTTTACCGTCACGGTGCGGCACGAGCGGTGCGATTGAGGGTTTCCATCGAGATCCGCTGACTTTGCACAGCCCTCGGCGAACGATCTGGCGGGCCGGATCGCCCGGCGTAGCCAAGATTGGCCTGCGGCCGCCCCGCCTGCTGCGCCTTGCCCCGACGCACAGCAGTGACTCTTCTGCGAAACCGGCGAGCACGCGATCTCAAGCGGCTGCCAGGATCATGAACTCGGTCGCCTTCACGACCGGCCTGACGTGGGTTCTCTCGCGTTGAAGCTCCACCAGCCCGTAGCGCGACATCGTCTTCAAGGTGCGCGACAGATTGCCCGGTTGCCGTCCTGTGGCCTTGGCCAGAACCGCCATGGAATCGGGGTTGGTCTCCCGGATCACCTTCAGCAGCGCCCGGTTCTGATCGCTCAGCACTTCGGCCACCGACTTCATGGAAGTGAACCAGATCTTGGGCTCGCCCGGCTTAGGTTTGTACTGACCCTTGGCGATCGCAATCGCCCTCGCCCGGATCTGCTCCTGGGGCATTACGCCGATGACGATGGTCTTCATTGCTGTGCTTCCTCGATGACGCGATCCACCTCTGCGAAGAAGTCCTTCAACAGCCGGTGCGCCAATTCGAACACGTAGGGCACACCTTTGTCGCTCGCGGTCCGGTGACGATGGTCGTAGGGCAGGCGCCGCCCGGCGAACTTGAACTTCTTCGGCGGCTTCACCGCATGCGCGTTGTCGTAGCCCGAGGACTCGGGTGCCGTACCTGTCGTGCAGCGTCAGGCTGTACCTGATGCCGTGGTGAGCATGCTCCGACGGCGGGATTCGCCGTACCTCGATCTTGATCCAGTAGCCGCCCTCTTGCTCCAGGATGCTGCCGCACCGATCGAGGAGCGTGTCGAGGCCGACGTCAGGACTGTTCATCGGATGCCGACTATATCATCTGTTGATAACCTGCACATACCTTGCCTTCCGCATCCCCAACCGGATGTCGGCAGTGGACAGTACAGCCGCCGGCCGCCGGCTTCCGCTGGCGGGCCGTCACCGATCCTGAGGAGCCGTTCAGGTTTTCAGACGGCATGCCTGATATGCAGCGGTAGCGTTCAGCCGATCTCGACCATCGTAGTTACGGTGTCGGCCACCGACCGGTCATTCAGGAATCCAAGAGCCCGCGGCACCAACGACCGGTCTTGCGGAACAGCCGACACAAGACGTCGCCGGGGCACGACGACAGTTGCTTCAGGACCGCCAAGGCAATCGCTGCCGACGCCGTCCCGCGTGGAGCCGCCGAGCAAATGTCTGCCGCTCAAAGGCGCCAAGTGGCGCGCCCGACCCCACAAATGCCATATGCTGATCGCACGGTCAGATCGTCTCCGCGAGCAGGCGCACATCCCTGCGTCGATCGAAAATGGTCGCGACGACCCGCTGCGTGCTGGCGTTGTTCGCCGCGCAGGTTCGAAGACGATTGGAGCCCCGAACCGCACTCACTTGGTCGCTGGCGGCGTCACGATCGATGCGATCGAACTCAACAAAGACCAGTCTGAGGGCTATTGGTTCAAGGTCATCGGGCACGAGAAAGGAGACCTGTTCGAGTTACTCGCTCGGCTCGTCACCAGGATGCGCCAAGGACTCGCATGCACGCACCTCGAAGAGGACGCGTACGGACTGCAAATCAACGACCGTGGCATCGTTCGCGCCAGAATCGAGAGCGACGCCGATGGCAAGACCGATATGCCAGTGGTCGTGATCGACGGCCGCAACATCTCCTGGGACGAGTTCGGCCGCATGGTGGCGACCTACACGGGCTTCCAGTTCAAGCTCGAACTGCGCGACCTCAGCGACGATATCTGAGCGTTGCGCAAGGGGATCAGCAATGGTACGCAAGACTCGTCGTGGCCCGCCGGCACAAGACCCCCTGGATCTCGACAGCATCCTGCAAGCGCTGCGCGGCGACGACGCGCTCGTCATCCTGCGCCGGCTTGCCGATCGCGATCCGAAATGGGCCAAGGTCATCGAGACCATGGCCAGGGACCTGCTCAGCGCGGTCGATGCCGATGATGTGGCGGCGGAAGTCCTGGCCGAACTGGAGTCGTTGAGTGTCGAGGACGTGTGGGACCGCGCCGGGCCCCGGCGCGACGGCTATTCGGATCCCGGCGACGTGGCCGCCGAGATGATCGACGAGGCGCTTGCGCCGTACGCCCACGAAATCGAGCGATTGATCGGCTCGGGTATGCAGGTGCCGGCCGATGGTCTTTTCCGCGGCCTCCTCCGTGGCATCTACGACTTCGGCACGGCGTCGGCGACGCCATTCCGCGAAGAAGCCGCCGACTCGGTCAAGGACCAGTTCGGCGCCGCACTGTTGAACTGGCGCAAGAGCCTGCCCGGTCACGCGACGCGACCGCCACGCGACGCGACCGCAGCTCGACGCATTCCTCGCCATGTTCTGTCCCAAGTGGGCGGAATTCTCGCGCCAGATGCTGCGGAGGATGCGCTGAGCCGCGAGGTATCGCGCCGCCATGATGACGAACAGACGCACATGCCTGGGACAGGTACTGATCGGATGTGGCTCTCGCAGGGCGAGATGCCGCGGCGGAGCATCTCGCCCATCGTCTCGCCAACGACACCCGCAAGCGACCGGTCGGCGACATTCCCTGATGGGAACGGATCGCGGTGAAGCGGCCGTTCGGCCGACTGGAGACGCGGAACGCGTCGGGCGTTCGTGGAAAAGCGAGCTTCGTGGTATCTTTGTAATACGGTAATACACGGGAGTCGTCATGGCTGTCTCCGTCCGCCTCGATCCCTTGATCGAAGCGAAGCTCACGCAGCAGGCCGCTTTGCTCGGCGTCACGAAGTCGGAGTTCATCAAGGACGCGCTCGAGCGCGTGTTGGGCATGAAGAACCCTGCCACGTTGCTGAGGCAAGTGCGCAAAGCCGGCAAGATGGGCAGACCGGCAGCTTCGGCCAGAGTGTCGGTGTCAATGAAGGCCAAGCTGCGTGCGAAACGTCCTGATTGACGCCGGTCCGCTGGTCGCGCTGTTCGCGACGGACGACAAGCATCACGCGCGCTATGACGCTCTGGTGACGGAGTTGTCCGCGGGTGGCCTCAGGCTGGCGACTACATGGCCTTGTGTGGTTGAAGCGTCGTATGTCCTCGACGCCCCCTGGCGCTTCGAACTGCTCGCGTGGATCGAACAGGGCGGCGTGCAGATTTATCCGTTCGAAGCGTTCCACCTGTCGGTGATGCTGCCGTGGATGCGGCGATACCACGAGAAGCACAAGCGGGAGATGGATCTGGCCGACGCGTCGCTGCTGTGGCTTGCTCATGAAACCGGGCTGCGGGAGATCATGACGATCGACGTCAATGATTTCGCCCGCTACCGCCTGCCCGGTGGCGATGCGCTGACCTTGCTTTGACGGCGAACTCGACACCGGGGCGCGATGCGCGTCCCGCGCCTGCGGTTTCGGTATCGCGAACTCCGGCTGCCATCTGCCGATGTCTGCCTGCGTCTGCATGGCCTCGTTCCGCTGAGCGATGTGCTGCCCGCCACGGCGCTCGCCCATGCGGCGGATGTCCAACGCATTGCGGGCATTCAATACCCAGTGGCCGTGGGCTCCGTACGACTCGGGAATGAAAGGTCGCCGGGGGTCGGCCGTTGTCGGCTGCCACGGGCGGATCGACGGTCGCAGAGAGGCTGCCGTTGATGATGTAGTTCGATAGATCAACGACAAGCAAGTTGTCTCGTCCCCTGCCCTTCCATTCCCTTGCGCGGCACGACGAAACACCACGCACCGTGCGCGCTATCTGCCCGGGAGCAGGCAGATTTACCGTCATCAGCCCCAATCCGTCGATCGCCCGGAAACCCGCATGGATGCTGGACCTTGCGCCCGGAATTTACCGTCAACTTGGGAATCGGTCTGACGGTAAATTTCTCGCGGCGGCTCGACGCGACGTTTTCACCGTCAGAATTACCGTCAGATTGAAGGGCATCCCGGCGATAGATCTCGATAGTCCTCGACAGACATTCGTCCATCGAATCAACGCGTTCGGTCCAGTTTCCGATGGTCCTCGATAGACCTCGAAAGATCGAACCCTACTCCCACTCAATCATCAACGGCTCTTGCAAGCCGTTGATTTGCTTGGCCAGCGCGTCGAGCCGCGCTGGTTTTACCGTCAGATGTACCGCCACTTCGAGTGGGATCCCCTCGCGCAGCTTTCACCATCAATCGACATCTATCGAGAACAGTCGGTGCGTCCACGATAGCCAGCTTTCGAGATCTATCACGGTCTATCGATTCCTCGCACGCGATCTCTGACGCGCAAGCAGAAGATCTACCCCCTCGAGGAGAGATCAAGAAGACGCTGGCATCAAACGCGTTAAGTCGTTGTCGCATCGCGGTTTTCTGGCACATTTTTTACCGTCACAACGGTCCCGCTCGAAAACGGAAGGTCAGTGCGCATCCGCCGTCTGCTCCATTGCTTCCTTCCATGGCCTGATCTTCGCGAGCGTCTTCGCGAGGCCCGCCTTCGCGACCTCGGTATCGTAGTCGGCCTGCAGGCGCAGCCACCAGCCATCGGAAAGCCCGAAGAAGCGGCACCGCCGCAGATCGGTGTCGGCGGTGACGGCGCGCTTGCCGGCGACG
The DNA here is from genome assembly GCA_027493945.1 of Burkholderiaceae bacterium. GTDB lineage: Bacteria > Pseudomonadota > Gammaproteobacteria > Burkholderiales > Burkholderiaceae_E > Zeimonas. Next base: position 22,148 of record JAOSJU010000002.1, read on the forward strand.
ATCTCACCGATGCGCCGCGCGGGCACGCCGATCTCCTTTGCCAGGCGGTAGTTGCTCATGCCCAGCGGCTTCAAGAACTCCTCGGCGAGCATCTCGCCGGGCGACACCGGCTTGAGTTTCCTGGTCATCTCGTCTTGCCTCAGCGATGGTCCACGATCTCGACGTCCTCTGCATCGGCTCTCGTGCAGCGAAAGAAGAATGCGGAACTGGGCTGTCCAGCGAAGGACAACCCGTGCAGCGTCGCGTCAGCCGTGACGCTACCGCCGAAGCGTCCGCCGGTGCAGCAGCAATGCGAGCCACCCGAACGCCATTGTGAAGCCCGTCAGCGCTGCGGCGTCCAAGGCCACGGACCAGTGCGGCGCCGCGCCGAAGCCCACCCGCATGAGATCGGCGCAGTACGACAGCGGCGACAGCGGCGACAGCCACTGGCCCCACATCGGCATCTGATCGTGTGGCACGAACACCCCGCTGATGAAGATCAGCGGCAGCCGCACGAGGTTGGACAGCATCATCACCTGCGACGGCGTGTCGGTGGCGGGGGCCGCCAGCAGCACACCCAGGGTCGCGAAGGCGAGCGCGCCCAGCAGCCATCCCGCGATGAGCGCGATCGGATCGACGACCGCGGCACTGGTCAGCGCAACGCCGCCCGTCAGAGGAAGCAGCGCCAGCAGGGCACCGAAGGCTGCGCCGGCCCCGGTATCACCGGCCAGGATCGCGCCGAGCGACGCGGGCGACGTCACCAGCCGCTCATAGGTGCGCGCCTGCCGCTCCCAGGGCGTGACCAGCGGCCCCACGGCCGAGGCGGTGAAGAAGAGCGCCATCGCGACGATGCCCGGCACCAACGTGGCCGGCGGCGCGTCGTGGCCGGCGGCGAACGCAAGGTAGAAGAAGAGCGGGAAGACGATCCCGAACGTGATCACCGGCCCCTTGAGGTAGTAGACGCGCGCGTTCTTCTTCCCGATCGCCCAGGCGCAGCGCAACTGCAGGCGCCAGGCGTCGACACGACCAGCGTCACCGCCGTGCATCGTCGTTCCCGGTGATCGAGACGAACACATCCTCGAGCGAGGGCTCGAGCGTATTCAGGCTGGCCAGCTCCAGGCCGAGGGCGGCACAGCGCACCGCGATGTGCTGGGCGAGCGGTCCGGGCTCGGCGGCGTAGACGCGCCAGCCGGCGGGCAATGGTGCCGTCTCGATGTCGATCCCGGGCAGGACGGTGGCAGGGTCGGGCACCGTGCCCGTGAAGGTCGCGACGACCGAACGGCGCGACGCGACGCGGCGGCGCAGCGCGGCCGGCGTGTCGATCGCCGCCAGCCGGCCCTCGCGCAGGATGCCCACGCGGTGGCACAGCGTCTCGGCCTCGGCCATGTTGTGCGTCGTCAGCAGCACCGTCATGCCGCGCTCGTGGTTCAGCCGCGCCACCACGTCGCGGATCAGGTGCGCGCTGGCCACGTCCAGGCCCGACGTCGGCTCGTCGAGGAAAAGGACCGAAGGTTCGCTCACCAGTGCCATGCACAGCATTAGGCGTTGGCGCAGGCCCTTGGACAGCTCGCGCCCCCGCTGCGCGGCGCGGCCGTCGAGGCCGAACGCGGCCAGCAGTTCGCGGCAGCGGTGCTCGCGCTCGCTGCGCGGCACGCCGTGCAGTTCGGCCATCAGCAGCACATTGTGGTGCACGCTCAGGTCGGCGTAGACGTTGGCCTCCTCGGGCACCACGCCGATGTGTCGTCGCGCCCCGCACGGTTCGACGGCCACGTCGATGCCCTCGACCCGTGCGCGGCCCGCCGTCGGTGCGAGATAGCCGGTCAGCATGCGCACGGTCGTGCTCTTGCCGGCCCCGTTGGGCCCGAGCAGGCCGAAGATCTCGCCGTCCGAGACGGTGAAGTCGATGCGGTCGACCGCCAGGCGATCGCCGAAGCGCCGTGTCAGTCCCTCGGCTGCCAGAGCGGCTGTTTCGGACCCGGGGGCGCCGAGGTTCACTCGCGTTCGAGCTCCAGGTAAACGCGGCTGGCGTTGCCGGGCATCAGCTCGGCGGCGTTGAGCAGATGCGCGAACGCACCCGCGTCGAAGCTCTTGATCGCCGCACTCATGTCGACACCCTCGTCGACAGCCCGCTTCATGTGCGCGCGCAGCGCCGTCAGATAGTCACGGGTCTCGCGCCGTGCCGGTCCAGAGAACAGACCCTGCCGTGACCGGGCACGATGCGTTCGGGGTTCAGCGCCTCGATCGCCGCGAACGTATCGAGCCAGGCCTTGGTCCGGCTCATCGGCAGCACGCCGAGCAGGCGGTCGACGTAGATGACGTCGCCGCTGAAGAGCACGCGTTGCGCCGGCAGCCAGACGATCGTGTCGCCGGGAGTGTGCGCGCCGCCGCGATGCTTGAGTTCGACAACGACGCCGCCCAAGTCGAGACGCTCGTCGCGGCCGCGCAGCCAGCGCGTCGGCAGGGTCGGCGCGGTGCCGTCGGCCTTCGGGCCAAGCACGGCACGCAGCGCCTGCAGCTGGTCGTTGCCGCGGTCGCGCATGTCGGCCTCGGCGCCAGCGTGGGCGATCAGCTCGGCGCCTTGTGCCTGGAAATAGCCGTTGCCCAGCCAGCGATGGTCCCGGCCGCCGGTGTTGATCACCCAGCGCACGGGCTGCGTCGTCACGCGACGCACCGCCTCGTGGATCTGGCGCGCCCCCTCGAAGGTCGCGCCGCCGTCGATCAGCAGCGCGCCTGCCGGCGTGATGACCAGGCCGACATTTGCATTGAGCCCTTCGTTGGCGGGCGTGCGTGCGCCCATCTCGCCGATGAACGCATACACGCTGTCGGCCACACGCTCGAAACGAACTTCGGCCGCGCGCGCCGCCGTCGCGGCGAACAGGGCCACCAGTACGAGCGCCATGGGAACCCTGTGCAGCGCAAGGCGCATCGTGGTTCCTTTCATCGAACAGGCAGCTTCAGCACGGCACCCGCGGCCACGCTGTAGCGGTCCACGTGGCCGGACACCGTCGCGTCGGGATCGGCGAAGTGCAGGTGGAAGCGCTCTCCGGGGTGCGAGACCGCGCCCTCGAGCGCCGCACCGCTGTAGACCCCGATGAACTGCCCGCTGACTCCCGGCTGGTGGAACAACCGCATGTCCGAGCGCTGGTTGGCGTGGCCGCCGCCATGGCTGCCATGCGAGCCGTGGCCCGCGCCCGGACCCTGTTCGCCGGTCACCACGTGCCACAGCAGGTGCGGGAAGCGCCCCTCGACGCGGAAGACGAAGGGCTGGTCGGCCGGAAGCCCGAGGCCCTTGGCCTGCTCCTGGACGAAAGCTTCGAACGCGGCCGCGTCCATGTTGCGCGGCACGGCGATATCGCGCCACTCCTGCACGCGAGCGCCAGCGAATAACACCGCTTGCTCGTCGACCCGCGGCGCCCGAACCCGGCCCGTCGCGTCGCTGCCCGGGCTGACGAGCAGCCGGCCATCCACCTGCACGATCTCACCCTCCAGTCCCGCGGCTGCCCCGAGGCCCCAGGTGCCCGGTTGCTGCGGCAAGGCTGACAGAGCGACCTGACCGGCGGTGTCGCCCGTGTGCATCATGCGTTGGAAGTTGCCGTGATGGACGAAGGAAAACGGCAGCCCGCTCGCCCAAGTCGCGCCGGCGAGCAGCAGGCAGGTCAGGAGCCCGTGCACGGGCCGCAGACGGAGGAGCTTCATCGACGAGTCTCTCCTGCTAGAGGCAGTTGTTGTGGCGCTTCCACATCTCTTCATGCCCGATCGCCTTGGCGAACTCCGGCACCCGGCAGCGTTTGGCCCGGTCGCTGTCTACCGATGCTGCCGGCTCATGCGCGGGAGAAGCTTCGCGGGACCGCGAAGTCGAAGGCTCCAGCCCCTGCGCGGCGGCCGCAACCAAGCCGAGGAATGCCAGTACGACGAGCCCCTGCGGCCAGCGCGGCTGCATCCGAGGGTCGGGGGCGGCAACGCACACGTCGCCCGGGCAGGCCTGCGGCGCCGCACGCGCGATCCATGCGTAGACCCTGCAGCCGATGCAGATGCCGAAGGCCGTCTCGAAGAACAGCAGGGTCAGGCACAGTGCGCACACCAGCAGATAGACCGGTCCCACGACCTGCTGCACGACGACGAGCCAGAACATGACGAGCGCCAGCACGAAACCGATGCCCCAGGCGAAACGCTTCTGCGGTGCGCCCGTCCACTCTGGCTGCTGCCGGCGCACCAGCCATTGGCCGACGATCAGGCTCGGCGCGTAGCGCGGATTCACGATCAGTCGCAGCGCGAAGTCGATCAGGAAAGCCACGACGAAGACGCGCGTGGGCGCGAAGTTGCCCGTGAGCCGGGCGTTCATGACAGCGATCATCGCGAACAGGAACAGCAGCCCGGCACCGGCCCGAACGGCACGCTCATTGAGCACGGGCACCGCCTGGCCGGGCACCTGCTCGCCAAACTGGAACAAGGATCCGCTCATCGTTCACTTCGGGAACAATTACACAGTCTCGTCCGCGCATCCCTGTCTCGCATATGATTGCGATCATATGGTCGCCGACCACGAACCACTGCCCATCGAGCTCCGGTCGCTTCTGCCTGCCGCACTGCACGGCCTGTGCGAGCAGCGGCGCCACGAGCGCGGCACGCTGCTCTTCGAGACTGGACGGCGTCCGGGCTCGATGCACTTCGTCAGCGTCGGCGAAGTCATTCTCCAGCGCATCGGCGAGGATGGCGAAGTCGTGGTGCTGCAACGCACCCGCCACGGCTTCGTCGCCGAAGCGAGCCTGCAGTCGGACCGCTACCACTGCGATGCCGTCGTGGTCGCCGACGCAAACGTCACCCGCATTCCGCGGCAGGCCCTGCTGGCGGCATTGACGTCGGATGCCGCATTCGCACTGCGCTGGATTGGCATGCTGAACAAGGAGGTTCGGCGCCTGCGCCAGCAATGCGAACGCCTGAGCTTGAACACCGTCGAGGCGCGGCTGCTGCACCTGATCCGCACCGAGGGCGATGCGTTGGGTCTCCCGATCGGGTCCGGACTGAAGACGCTGGCGCCAGAGATCGGCGTGACTCACGAAGCGCTGTACCGCTGCGTGGCAGGGCTGGAGAAGCGGGGCGTGATGACGCGCGCGGAGGGTCGACTCGTCCTGCGGGCCGCGCAGGGTCGGAAGTCGCGCCGGGAAACCTGAATCGCTGGCGCTCGACAGCGCCCGCCTGGCACCCGTCAGTGAGCGGCTCTGCGCCGGATCGATGCCGGCCACGGCCTCCAGTGCACGGGTCTCGACTCGCTCGTTGCCTGCCTGGGCACAAGCGATGCTGCCAGACGCGGCGGACGGGTCGATGAAGCCGAGACACGAATCCGCGTGCTGCTCGTCGGTCCGCGATCGACCGCCAAGGTCCTCATCGCCGCGTCGCCAGGGACACGATCACGCTCATGACCTCCACGCTGCGGCCTGCGCTGTCCGCAGCGTTGCGCGTGACCGCCACCACGGCGCTCAGGGGTAACGCGACGCTCGCACGGCAACATCACCGCTGTTAGCGTGGCAAAGTGGCGCTCGTCGCCTGCGCCCAACGTGAAGTGGCATTTGATATTCGACGGGATGGCGACATTCGCTGTTCAGTGACGATCTACGTCGCACCGGCTACGAGGGCGACGGCACCCTCCCCGCGATCCGTAGCAGCATCGAGAGCGGTCGTTCACGCGCCTGCAGGCTGAGAGACGCGGATCCTCGGCACGAGCTTCGCGCGCAGTTCCCGATCCGCCACCCGGATGCCGTACTCGGATTGCAGGTTCAAACAGAATCGCGGGGCTCGATGCCGAAGACCGAACAGGTCCGTGACCGGTCGTCGACGCGAATGCCATGCTGGCCCTTGCGGTCAGCCTTCAGCGCTCCCAGCTCCTTACAAGGGGATGCGCAGAGTGACGAACTCGATGGCGACGTGGCGCAGCCGAGCCCGTCGTTAACCAGTCCGACACTTTCCCGCGGAAAGTCGTATCTTCAACGAAGGACACGACCCACGCCCCAATTCCCGACGCCAGACAGACACAAGGAAGCGATCAAGATGCCGCTGAACACTGCTTGAGGCGCTTCGCCCGCGCGGCGCCCCTTCCCCATCGCGGCGTGTGCGCCGCCCGATGTTACGAGGCTGGAAACATCCCCGACGGGCTGTGTCGTCCCCTCACTCCCACTCGATCGTCGCCGGCGGTTTTCCCGAGATGTCGTAGACCACGCGGTTGATGCCGCGCACCTCGTTGATGATCCGGTTCGACACCCGCCCGAGCAGCTCGTGAGGCAGGTGCGCCCAATGCGCGGTCATGAAGTCCTGCGTCTGCACCGCACGCAGTGCGACCACGTAGTCGTAGGTGCGGCCGTCACCCATCACGCCCACCGACTTAACCGGCAGGAACACCGCGAAGGCCTGCGAGGTGATGTCGTACCAGCTGCGGCCGTCGGGCCCGTGGGTGTTGCGCAGTTCCTCGATGAAGATGGCGTCGGCGCGGCGCAGCAGGTCGGCATGTTCGCGTCGCACCTCGCCGAGAATGCGAACGCCGAGCCCCGGCCCGGGGAACGGATGCCGGTAGACCATCTCGCGCGGCAGCCCGAGCGCCACGCCCAGTTCGCGCACCTCGTCCTTGAACAGATCGCGCAACGGCTCGAGCAGCTTCAGGTGCAGCGTCTCGGGCAGCCCGCCCACGTTGTGATGCGACTTGATCTTGGCCGCCTTGCCCGACTTGGCGCCCGCCGATTCGATCACGTCCGGGTAGATCGTGCCCTGCGCGAGCCACTTCGCATTGGCGAGCTTGCCGGCCTCTTCCTGGAACACGTGGACGAACTCGCGGCCGATGACGCGGCGCTTCTCTTCAGGGTCGGCCACGCCGGCCAGCTGCGCCATGAAGCGCTCGGCTGCGTCGACGTGCACCAGCTTCATGCCCATGTGCCGCTGGAAGGTTTCGACCACCTGCGCGCCCTCGTTCAGGCGCAGCAGTCCGGTGTCGACGAACACGCAGGTGAGCTGCTCGCCGATCGCGCGGTGGATCAGCGCCGCGGCCACGCTGGAATCGACGCCACCCGACAGCCCGAGGATGACTTCCTCGGCGCCCACCTGCGCGCGGATCTGCTCGACCGCCTCGCCGATGTGGTCGCCCATCACCCAGTCGGGGCGGCAGCCACAGATGTCGAGAACGAAGCGCCGCAGCATCTTCGCGCCCTGCGGCGTGTGCGTGACTTCCGGGTGGAACTGCACCGCATAGAAGCGGCGCTCCTCGTCGGCCATGCCGGCGATCGGGCAGGAGTCGGTGGAAGCCATCAGCCGGAACCCGGCGGGCATCTCGACGACCTTGTCGCCGTGGCTCATCCAGACCTTCAGCAGCCCGTGGCCTTCGGCGTTGCGGGCGTCCTCGATGCCTTCGAGCAGTTGCGTGTGGCCGCGCGCGCGCACTTCGGCGTAGCCGAACTCGCGACGCGCGCCGGGCTCGACGCGCCCTCCCAGCTGATGGGCCATCGTCTGCATGCCGTAGCAGATGCCGAGCACCGGCACGCCGAGCGAGAACACCGCTTCGGGCGCGCGATCGGTGGATTCCTCGTGCGCCGACATCGGGCTGCCCGAAAGGATGACTCCTTTGGGCGCGAAGCCGCGCACGAACGCCTCGTCGACGTCGCAGGGGTGGATCTCGCAGTAGACGTGCGCCTCGCGCACGCGCCGCGCGATCAGCTGCGTGACCTGCGACCCGAAGTCGAGGATCAGGATCCTGTCGTGCATCGCCCCCTCACTCGGCGCGGTAGTTCGGGGCTTCCTTGGTCATCTGCACGTCGTGCACGTGCGACTCGCGCATGCCCGCGACGGTGACCTCGACAAACTGCGGGCGGGCGCGCATGTCGCCGATCGTCGGGCAGCCGCAGTAGCCCATGCTCGCGCGCAGGCCGCCGCACAACTGGTAGATGATCGCGACCACCGATCCCTTGTAGGCCACCCGGCCCTCGATGCCCTCGGGCACCAGCTTGTCGATGTTGCCGGTCGGGTCCTGGAAGTAGCGGTCGGCCGCACCCTGCTGCATCGCGCCCAGCGACCCCATGCCGCGGTAGGTCTTGTACGAGCGCCCTTGGTACAGGATGACCTCGCCGGGCGCCTCTTCGGTGCCGGCGAACATCGAGCCGAGCATGACCGCGTCGGCGCCGGCGGCGATCGCCTTGGCGAGGTCGCCCGAGTAGCGGATGCCGCCGTCGGCGATCAGCGGCACCCCGCTGCCTTCGAGCGCGGCGGCGACGTCGCTGATCGCGGTGATCTGCGGCACGCCCACGCCGGCGACGATGCGCGTGGTGCAGATCGAACCGGGCCCGATGCCGACCTTGACCCCATCGGCGCCCGCCTCGACCAGCGCGCGCGCGGCCTCGGCGGTGGCGACGTTGCCGGCGATGATTTCGATCGACGGGTACTGGCGATCGAGCGCGCGCACCCGGTCGAGGACGCCGCGGCTGTGCCCGTGCGCGGTGTCGACGACGATCACGTCGACGCCGGCGCGCACGAGTCGATCGGCACGCTCTTCGGAATCGCCGCCCACGCCGATCGCTGCGCCCACGCGCAGCTTGCCCTGCTCGTCCTTGCAGGCCTCCGGATGCGCGGTCGCCTTGAGGATGTCCTTCACGGTCATGAGGCCGCGCAGCTCGAACGCCTCGTTGACCACCAGCACGCGTTCGAGCCGGTGGCGGTGCATCAGCGCCTTGGCTTCCTCGAGCGATGCGCCTTCGGGCACCGTGACCAGCCGCTCTCGCGGCGTCATGATGCGGCTCACCGGCTCGTCGAGCCGGGTTTCGAAGCGCAGGTCGCGGTTGGTGACGATGCCGACCACCTTGCCGGCATCGACCACTGGCAGCCCCGAAATGCGGTGCTGCTGCGTGAGGTTGATCACGTCGAGCACCTTCATCTGCGGCGCGACCGTGATCGGGTCGGCGACGATGCCGGCCTCGTGCCGCTTGACACGGGCCACCTCGGCCGCCTGCTGCGCGGGCCCGAGGTTCTTGTGGACGATGCCGATGCCGCCTTCCTGCGCGATCGCGATCGCCGGGGCGGGCTTCGGTGACGGTGTCCATGGCCGCGGACACCAGGGGAATGTTCAGCGCGATCCGCCGGGTGAGGCGGGTCTTCAGGGAGGCGTCGCGGGGAAGGATTTCGGAGAAGGCAGGAACCAGCAGGACGTCGTCGAACGTCAGCGCCTTTTTCGCCAGTCGCATGGGACCCTCGGGCACAAAAATCAATTATACAGGTGCCTCCGCGCGTGTCCGCCGAGCCGTGCACGCCCGCCTTCCGTCGGCGGCGGCGGTCGCTGCTCCGGGGCGGCGCGGACAATCGGGGGACCGCAGCTGCGTCGATCCACTGCCATGCGCAAGCCCCGCCTGCCGAACCGCCCTGCCCGTTTCCTGTTTGCCGTCGCCAGCCTGCTGCTCGCCGCGCCAGTGCTCGCCGGCACCTGGCAGTGGCGCGACGCCTCCGGGCGGATGGTCTATTCCGATCAGCCTCCGCCGTCGAGCGTGCCGGCGTCACGGATCCTGCGCGGGCCGACGCCTGCCCAGGGCGCAGCGACACAGGCGGCCTCGCCCGCAACCGCGGCGGCCGCCCCGGCTCCACGCAGCTGGGTGGAAAAGGAGCAGGCCTCGCGCAAGCGCGCGCTCGAGCGCGAGGAGGTCGAACGCAAGCAGGGTGCCGAGCGCGAGCAGGCGGCGCGCAACGCGGGTGCCTGCGAGGAAGCACGCACGGCGCTGCGCACCCTCGAGAGCGGGCAGCGGATGTCCTACGTCGACGACAAGGGCGAGCGCCAGGTGCTCGACGATGCCGAGCGCGCACGGCGCGCCGAGGCAGCCCGCCAGGAGATCGCGCGCAGCTGCACCGGGGCGAGCTGAGTTCCTCGAATCAAGCGCCGCGCCACTTGCCGCGCGGCGCGGCTGCCCGACGCTTTTGCACGCGCCGCCGGCGCGCCACTCTCGGGTCGACGCTCAGGCCCGCGAGCAACTCGATGCGATCGCCGTTGTGCAGCATGGCCCCGGGCTCGCAGCGCTCGCCGTAGATTGCCGTTTGCAGTTCGCCGCGGGCGAGCCGTTCCATGACCGCGGCAGCCTCTTCGCCGGCGCGCAGCGCGGTGAGCGCGTCGGCGACCCGCGAGCCTTGCGGCAGCTCGAACACGCGGCGTCCGATCGTCCGGTCGGCCTCGACCCAGACCAGCTCGACCTCGATACTCGCCGGCGCGCCGCGGCCGGCTCCGCCCTCAGCGGCCATACAGTTGCTCGGCGCGGCGCACGAACGCGTCGACGAACGAGCGTGCGATCTGGTCGAACACCGGCGCCAGTGCGCGCCCGAGCAGGCCGCGGGCAAACGCGTAATCGAGCGAAAACTCGACCTTGCAGGCATCGTCGCGCAGGGTGCGAAACCGCCATTCGCCCTCCAGCCGGGCAAACGGGCCGTCGCGCAGGCGCATCGAGATCGCCTCGTGCGGCTGGTTCACGTTGACCGTGGTGAAACGCTGCCGGATCCCGCGGTAATCGATCGTCACGGTGGCGAGCACGCCGCAGCCGTCCAGGCGCGCCACCTCGGTGCCGCCGCACCACGGCAGGAACCCCGGATAGTCTTCGACGCGCTCGACCAGCTCGAACATCTGCCGGGCGCTGTAGGGCAGCAGAACGGACTTGCGGACAACGTGCACGGGCGGCGTGGCCTGCGGTTACGGGTTCCTCGGGGGCATTCCGGGGCACAATGCGGCCTTGCCACCGCCCCGGGGGCGGATTTTAGACAATGAGCATCGTCCAGAACAAGAAAGCCACACACGACTTCTTCATCGAAGAGCGGTTCGAGGCCGGCATCGCGCTCGAGGGCTGGGAGGTCAAGGCGATCCGCGCCGGGCGGGTGCAGCTGAAGGAGGGCTACGTGATCGTGCGCGGCGCCGAGCTGTACCTGATCGGCGCGCACATCACGCCGCTGCCCGAGGCGTCCACGCACGTCAACCCCGATCCGGTGCGCACGCGCAAGCTGCTGCTTCACGCGGCGCAGATCGCCAAGCTCATCGGCAAGGTCGAGCGCGCCGGCTACACGCTGGTGCCGCTCGACCTGCACTACTCGCGCGGTCGCGTGAAGGTGGAGATCGGGCTGGCCCGAGGCAAGAAGCAGCACGACAAGCGCGAGGTCGAGCGCGAGCGCGAGTGGCAGCGCGAACGCGAGCGCCTGCTCAAGCAGGGGCGCAAGTCCTAGGTTGCTGCGGCCGGCCTCAACGCCACCGGCCTCAGCGCCTCAGCCAGTGCGCGTGCGCCGCGAGGCGCTGCAGCCGTCTCGGCCGGCGATCGGCGGGCGGCACCGACGCGAGCAGGCGCAGGAACAGCATCGCGGTCGCGAAGGCGTCGCCCACGGCGGTGTGCCGCTGCTCGACCGGGATGCCGAAGTGCGTCAGCCAGTCGTCGAGCGAGCGCGCGCCGGTGCCCGGGTGCAGCGCCGGAGCGAGGTCGGCCAGATCGATCCAGGCGTTGCCGATCGGCACGCCCACGAACGCCTTGGCGGCCCGCATCAGGAAGGCGCGGTCGAACGAGGCGTGGAAGGCCACCAGCGGCGAGCGCCCGACGTAGTCGAGGAACTGCCTGCAGGCCTGCTTGGGGTCCAGTCCCGACAGCTGGGCCTCGGCGCCGATCCCGTGCAGCAGGATGTTCTCGCGCTCGCTCGCGCCAGGCTGCCGGATCGTCAGTTCGAGGCTGTCTGGGACCACGATGCGGCGGTCGCGCACCGCGACCGCGCCGATCGACATCAGCCGGTCGCTGGAGTGGTCCAGCCCGCTGGTCTCGACATCGAGCACCACCCAGCGTTGTGCGTCCGCCGCGTGCCCCGCGTGCGCCTCGCCGGGACCGCGCCCGAGCCAGCGGTCGAACCAGCGCATCGACGCCCTACCCTGGATAGTCCATCGCCAGCCGCTGCTGCAGCAGGCGCGCCTCGCGGAAGGCCTCCTTGAGGATGCGCCGATCGAGCGCCGACAGCGTGCGAGTGTCCAGCACGTTCGGATTGCCTTCCGGCCCTGCTTGCCCCATGTGCTGCGCGCGCAGCCGCAGGCTCTGCAGGAACTGGAAGGAATCGATCCAGTTGCGCACCTCGGGCGGCACCGCCGCGCCCGCGTCGGCGAGCGCCTCGAAGCGCTGCACGGTGCCGGTCGCGCGCACGCCCCTGGCGAGGGCGAGCAGCCGGGCGGCGTCGACGAACGGCACGGTGCCGTGCATTTTCAGGTCGACGACCGCCGCCTCGCGGCTGAAAAGCGTCTCGAAGACGCCGGCGGTCCAGGACTGCGGCGGACCGTTGCGCAGCGCGTTGTCGCTCATCTGCTTCAGGAAGCGCGGCATCGTGGCCGCCAGCGGCGTGACGTGATCGCGCAGCGCCTGCGCCAGCGACGGGTCGCCGGCCAGCGGGCGGAAGTCGAAGAAGATGTTGGCATTGAGCAGGCTCTGCGGGTCGCCGCGCTCGATCCAGCCGTCGAACAGCGTCTTCCACTGGGACAGCGTCAGGCACCACTTCGGGTTGCCCGCCATGATCCCGCCCTTGCACAACGGATAGCCGCAGGTGTCGAGCCCCTGGTTGACCGCCCGGGCGAACGCGAGCAAGGCGTCGATCGAGCCGGCGAGGTCGTCGGCCACGATCAGTCCGTTGTCCTGGTCCGAGGCGATCGTCTGCTCTTCGCGGCCCTCGCTGCCCAGCGCCAGCCAGCAGATGCGGTCGAGCGGCACGCCGTGCTCGGCGGCCTTCAGTTCGATCAGCCGCACCGCGAGCTGGTCGTTCAGGCGGCTGATCAGCCGGGTGATGAAGGCGGCCGAGACGCCCTGCGCGACCAGCGCGCGCGACCAGTGGCGGATGTCGGCAGCCGGCAGTTTCAGGTCTTCGACGCTGACCGCGCGGCCGATCGCATCGCCGATCTGGTTCATGCTGCGCCGCTGCAGCACGAACAGGTCGCGCTCGGCGACGACTCCGGCCAGGCGCCCTTCGCGCATCACCGGAATGTGCCGGATCGTGCGGTCGGCCATCACCAGCATCGCGTCGCCGACGGTATCGCCCGCGTCCATGGTGACCACCGGCGCGCTCATCACGCTGCGCACCGGCTCATCCAGCGGACGCCCCGGCAGCACCACCCGGCCGAGCACGTCCTGCCGGGTGAAGATGCCCATCACTTTTTCGGCCTGCCCCGAGTCGGGCTCGGCCACGATGATCGCGCCGACGCGCTCGTTTTCCATGCGCTCGAAAACCGCGCGCAGGCTCTCGTCGGGCCCGCAAGTGACCGGCGCGCGCCCGAGCAGCGATTCGAGCGGTGCCTGGATCGAGCGCCAGTGCGTCGTGCCGGCAGCGTAGCTCGCCTGCAGCGCCTGGTGGGAAAGATCGAGCAGGCTGGCCATGCGCCGCTTGCAGAAATCGAGGAAGAGCGGGCTGCGCTGCAGCAGCTCGTCGAAGCGGGCCTTGGGCAGGATCCAGCAGAACACGTCGCCGGCGGCGCGGTAAGTGGACATCACCGGCCGCTGCGCCATCAGTGCGCTGATCGGCAGCATCTCGCCGGGCACGCGCTGCACCATCGGCTCGAGGTCGGCCTCGGGGCGGTCGGGACGGCGGCGCAGGCCCTCGACCAGCCCCTGCTTGATGATGAAGCAGGCGCCCGGCGCGCCGTCGTCGGGCCCGATCAGCACGTCACCGCGCGCGTAATACGCGACTTCGACGTTGCTGGCGACGAACTCGACGTCGGAGCCCTCCATCTGCGAGAACGGCGGATGCTCCTTCAGGAACTGGACGACGCCGGCCGTCAGGGTGTTCGACGCCATCTCCGGATGCTCCGCCTCGAAAGGTGCTCAGCCCGCGGCGCGGCCGGCACCGCCCGCAAGGTCGGCCTGCCGGCGCACCACGCTGGTGGCGGCCGCGACCAGCGTCGACACGTCGGCGAGGTTGGCCGGCACGATCATCGTGTTGTTTTCCTTGGCCATCCGGCCCAGTGCCTCGATGAACTTCTCGGCCACCTGCAGGTTGACCGCCTCGAGGCCGCCGGGCTGTCGGATCGACGCCCCGATCCGCTCGATCGCGCGCGCGGTCGCGTCGGCCACCGCCTGGATCGCGGCGGCCTCGCCCATCGCGCGGTTGACCTCGGCCTGGCGCTGGCCCTCGGAGCGCTGGATGAACGATTCGCGCTCGCCGGTGGCGAGGTTGATCTGCTCCTGCTTGCGCCCCTCGGATTCGGCGATGCGGGCGCGCTTCTCGCGCTCGGCGGTGATCTGCGCCTGCATCGACCGCAGGATCTCGTTGGGTGGGGTCAGGTCCTTGATCTCGTAGCGCAGCACCTTGACGCCCCAGTTGAGCGCCGCCTCGTCGAGCGCCGAGACCACGCTCGAGTTGATGAACTCGCGCTCCTCGAAGGTCTTGTCGAGCTCGAGCCGGCCGATCACCGAGCGCAGCGTGGTCTGCGCCAGCTGCGTGATCGCCGGAATGTAGTTGCTCGATCCGTACGAAGCGCGCATCGGGTCGGTGACCTGGAAGTACAGCACGCCATCGACCGTGAGCTGCGTGTTGTCCCTGGTGATGCAGACCTGGCTCGGCACGTCGAGCGGGATCTCCTTCAGCGAATGCTTGTAGGCGACGCGGTCGACGAACGGGATGACGAAGTTGAGCCCGGGGGCGAGCGTGCGGTCGTACCGGCCCGGGCGTTCGACGATCCACGCGTGCTGGTGCGGCACGATGCGCAGCGCGCGAACCACGAACACGATCGCCAGGACCAGCACGATCGCGGCAACCGCGAAACTCCCTCCGCCCATGAATGTCTCCCGGCCTCGCGGGCCTCAGTGTGCGCGTTGCACGACGAGGCGGTTGCCGACCACCCGCCTGATGACGAACCGGCCAGGCACGGCCGAGGATGCGGGTTCCGCGGGGTCGAGCTCCACCGTCCACGCGGCGCCCCGGTAGCGCACCTGCGCGCGCCGGGCGTCGCTCCATTGCGCGACGTCGAGCGCCTCGCCGACGTCGAGCAGCATGCCGGGGTCGGCCGTTGCGTCGGAGGCGCGCCCGCGGCGCGGGTCGCGGCGCCACAGCCAGGCCCAGCCGGCGACGCTGACCGCCGCGGTCGCGAGCACCTGCGCGGTCAGGCCGGCGCCGGCCCAGGCCGCGACGCCGCCGGCCGCGCATCCGAGCGCGAACACCAGCAGGTAGAACGTGCCGGTAAGGATCTCCGTCACGCCCAGGCCCACGGCGAAGATCCACCACCAGTAATGTGCCGCCATCGCCCCCTCCCGCCGGAATCCTAGCATCCGGCCGATCCGGGATTGCACTCGATTGCCGGCCCCCGCGAATCCGGATAGCATCCGCCCCGTTGTAGCCGCTGGCGCCGATCCGGCCCGCCGGCGGTCGCTCCACATCCATCTTCCAGGAGAATCCCTGATGAAGTACAGGCTGTTGGCTCTCGCACTCGCTTCGGCCTTCGCGGTCGCCAGCGCCCCGGTCGCCGCGCAGACCGTCGTCAAGATCGGCCACGTCGCGCCGATGACCGGCGGCATCGCGCACCTGGGCAAAGACAACGAACTGGGCGGCAAGCTCGCGGTCGAGGAACTCAACGCGAAGAAGGTCACCATCGGCGGCAAGCAGGTCACCTTCGAGCTGCTCTCCGAAGACGACGCGGCCGATCCGAAGCAGGGCACCGCGGCCGCGCAGAAGCTGGTCGACGCCGGCGTGGTGGGCGTGGTCGGGCACCTGAACTCGGGCACCTCGATTCCCGCTTCGCGCATCTACAACGAGGCCGGCATCCCGCAGATCTCGCCGTCGCCGACCGCGCCGAAGTACACCCAGCAGGGCTTCAAGACGACCTTCCGCGTGGTGGCCAACGACGGGCAGCTCGGCGGCACGCTCGGGCGCTATGCGATCAAGGAGATGAAGGCGAAGGCGATTGCCGTTATCGACGACCGCACCGCCTACGGCCGGGGCGTGGCCGACGAGTTCCAGAAGTCGGCGAAGGCCGCCGGTGCCAAGATCGTCGGTCGCGAATTCACCAACGACAAGGCTACCGACTTCAACGCCATCCTGACCAAGCTCAAGGCGTCCAAGCCCGACGTGATCTTCTACGGCGGCATGGACGCGGTCGCCGGGCCGATGATGCGCCAGATGAAGCAGCTCGGCATCGACGCGCGCTTCATGGGCGGCGACGGCATCTGCACCGCCGAAATGGCCAAGCTGGCCGGCGACGCGGTCGGCGAAGGCAAGGTGGTGTGCGCCGAAGCCGGTGGCGTGACGCCGGACAAGGCCGCGGCGATGGAGGCGTTCAAGAAGCGCTTCAAGGAGAAGTTCGGCATCGAGGTGCAGCTGTACGCGCCCTACGTCTACGACGCGGTCAACGTGCTCGTCGCCGCGATGCAGAAGGCGAACTCGACCGATCCGAAGAAGTACCTGCCGGAAGTGGCGAAGATCCAGTACGACGGCGTGACCGGCCGCATCGCGTTCGACCAGCGCGGCGACATCAAGGACGGCTCGCTGACGCTCTACACCTTCAAGGACGGCAAGAAGACGCAGCTGATGGTCACCAAGTGACCGACGGCGCCCGGAAGGGCGCCGGGAAACTGCCGATGCCTCGCGGCGCGCCGCGAGGCAGCAAGGAGGGCTCCCGCGGGAGCCCTCTTCGATTCAGCGCGCGCCGCCGGCCAGTTGCTGCCGGGTGGCGACCACGGTATCCGGATTCAGCGAGATCGAGCCGATGCCCTGCTGCATCAGCCACTGCGCCAGGTCGGGATGGTCGGAGGGCCCCTGCCCGCAGATGCCCACGTACTTGCCGGCCGCCCGGCAGGCGCCGATCGCGCGCTCGAGCAGCATCTTCACCGCCGCGTCGCGCTCGTCGAAGCTCTCGGCGACCAGTCCGGAATCGCGATCCAGCCCGAGCGTGAGCTGGGTGAGGTCGTTCGAACCGATCGAGAAGCCGTCGAAGTACTGCAGGAACTCGTCGGCCAGCAGCGCGTTGGACGGCAGCTCGCACATCATGATGAGCCGCAGGCCCGCCTCGCCGCGGCGCAGCCCGTTGGCGGCGAGCAGGTCGACCACCGCGGCCGCCTCCTTCGTCGTGCGCACGAACGGCACCATCAGCTCGACGTTGACGAGCCCCATCTGCTCGCGCACCCTGCGCATCGCCTGGCACTCGAGCTCGAAGCAGTCGCGGAAGCTGTCGGCGATGTAGCGCGAGGCGCCGCGGAAGCCGAGCATCGGGTTTTCCTCGTCGGGCTCGTAGCGCGAGCCGCCGATCAGCTTGCGGTACTCGTTCGACTTGAAGTCGGACAGGCGCACGATTACCGGCTTCGGCCAGAACGCGGCGGCGATCGTCGCCACGCCCTCGGCCAGCCGTTCGACGTAGAAAGCGCGCGGCGTGGCATGGCCGCGCGCCACGCTCTCGACCGCCTTCTTGAGGTCGGCGTCGACGTTCGGGTAGTCGAGAATCGCCTTCGGGTGGATGCCGATGTTGTTGTTGATGATGAACTCGAGCCGCGCCAGGCCGACGCCGTCGTTGGGCAGCTGCGCGAACTCGAACGCCAGCGTCGGGTTGCCGACGTTGACCATGACCTTGATCGGCAGCTCGGGCATCGCGCCGGTGTCGAACTCGGTAATCTCGGTCTCGAGCAGGCCGTCGTAGATGTAGCCGGTGTCGCCTTCGGCGCACGACACCGTGACCAGCGACTCGTCGCGCAGCCGGCGCGTGGCGTCGCCGCAGCCGACCACGGCCGGGATGCCGAGCTCGCGCGCGATGATCGCGGCATGGCAGGTGCGCCCGCCACGGTCGGTGACGATCGCCGCCGCGCGCTTCATCACCGGCTCCCAGTTCGGGTCGGTCATGTCGGTGACCAGCACGTCGCCAGGGCGCACGCGATCCATGTCGGCGGCGTCGGCCACCACGCGCACGCGGCCCGCGCCGACCTTCTGGCCGATCGCGCGACCCGAGGCGAGCACGTCCGAGCTTCCCTTGAGCCGGTAGCGCTGCTGGCGATGTTCGCCCTGCAGCGACTTCACCGTCTCGGGACGCGCCTGCAGGATGTAGAGCTTGCCGTCGCGACCGTCCTTGCCCCACTCGATGTCCATCGGCCGGCCGTAGTGCTTCTCGATGATCACCGCATAGCGGGCCAGTTCGATCACGTCCTCGTCGGAGAGCGAATAGCGGTTGCGCATGTCGGCCGGCGTGTCGAGCGTGCGCACGGTGCGCCCTGCCCCGGCGTCGCCGGCGCCGTTGCCGGCGAAGCCCATGCGGATCAGCTTCGAGCCCAGCTCGCGCCGGATGATCGGGAACTTGCCCGCCGCGAGCATCGGCTTGTGCACGAAGAACTCGTCGGGGTTCACTGCGCCCTGCACCACCGTCTCGCCCAGCCCGTAGGAGCTGGTGATGAAGACCGCGTCGGGGGAACCCCGACTCGGTGTCGATCGTGAACATGACGCCCGAACTGGCGAGGTCGCTGCGCACCATCCGCTGGATGCCCGCCGACAGGGCCACGTCGCCGTGCGCGAAGCCCTTGTGCACCCGGTACGAGATCGCGCGGTCGTTGTACAGCGACGCGAATACGTGGCGGATGCGCTCGAGCACCGCATCGACGCCGTTGACGTTGAGGTAGGTTTCCTGCTGACCGGCGAACGAAGCGTCGGGCAGGTCTTCGGCGGTGGCCGACGAGCGCACCGCCACCGAGATCGGCCCGCCGGACTCCTCGACCATCCGCTCGTAGTGACGACGGATCTCGCGCTCGAGCGCCGCGGACAGCGGCGCCGCGACGATCCAGTCGCGGATCTCGGCGCCGCACTCGGCCAGCGCCTTCACGTCCTCGGTGTTCAGCTCGTGAAGCCGCGCGTCGATGCGCCCGGCGAGGTCGCTCTCGCGCAGGAACTCACGGAACGCGTGCGCGGTCGTCGCGAAACCGCCGGGCACGCGCACCCCGGAGGCGGCCAGCTGGCTGATCAGTTCGCCCAGCGAAGCGTTCTTGCCGCCGACCGAATCGACATCGGTCATGCGCAGATCCTCGAAGGGGACGACGAGTCGTCCTTCGTGTTGGCTCATGGGAAGGTCCTGACATGGTTGAAGATTGTTTTGCGCAATTCGGGTAATTTTACTGCTCGCAAGGCCGGCGCGCGGTTGACGGCGCGCATGCCGGCATCCGAAAGGCGGCCGGCCACTCCCCGAACCCGCAAATGCCCGATTCAGGCAGAGAGAACTTCGACCGGACGGTCTTCTACGTCTCCGACGGCACCGGCGTGACCGCCGAGACCTTCGGCCATTCGCTGCTCACGCAGTTCGAGCAGGTGCGATTGCGCGAGGTGCGCCTGCCCTTCGTCGACTCGGTGGAGAAGGCACGCCAGGCGGTCGAGCGGATCGACCGGCAGGCGCTGCTCGATCGCCATCGCCCCATCGTCTTCAGCACCCTGGTCGACGCGTCGATCAACGACGTCGTGCGGCTGGCCAATTGCCGGTTCCTCGACCTGTTCGCCACCTTCGTCGAGCCGCTCGAGAGCGAATTCGGGGTGCGCTCGACGCACACCATCGGGCGCTCGCACACGGCCACCGACACCGAGGCCTACCAGAAGCGGATCGCGGCGATCAACTACTCGCTCGCGCACGACGACGGCCAGCTGCACGCCGACCTCGCGAACGCCGAGGTGATCCTGGTCGGTGTCTCGCGCAGCGGCAAGACGCCCACCAGCCTTTACCTCGCGATGCAGCACGGCATTCGCGCCGCCAACTATCCGCTGATTCCCGACGATTTCGAGCGCCGCCGCCTGCCCGCGGTGCTGTATCGCTACAAGCAGAAGCTGTTCGGACTCTCGATCACGCCCGAGCGGCTCGCCGAGATCCGCAACGAGCGGCGTCCGGGCAGCCGCTACGCATCGATCGAGAATTGCCGCCACGAGATCGGCGAGGCCGAGGCGATGATGCGCCGCGAAGGCATCCGCTGGCTGTCCTCGACGACCAAGTCGATCGAGGAGATCGCGGTGACGATCCTGCAGGAGCTTCAGCTCGACCAGGGCTCCTGATCGCCGCCGGCGAGCCGCTGGCGCAGCTGCTCGTACAGGCAGATCGCCGCGGCGACCCCGACGTTCAGCGATTCGATCGCCGGCCGCTGCGGAATGCCGATCGGAGCCACCGCAGGCCAGCGCCGCAGCCTCGCGTCCAGGCCCTGCCCCTCGTTGCCGAACAGCCAGAGGGCGGGCCCGCGCAGGTCGGCCCGATACAGCGAGGTGGAAGCGCCGGCCTCGGCCGCGCGCACGGCCACCGTGACGTGCGCGGGCAGCCACGAGGCGTCGACTCCCTCGTGGATGTCGAGGTGGAAATGCGCCCCCATGCCGGCGCGCAGCACCTTCGGCGACCAGCAGAACGCCGTCCCCGGCGAGGTGAGGACCCGCCGCACGCCCACCGCCGCACAGGTGCGCAGGATGCTGCCGACATTGCCGGGATCCTGGATGCGATCGAGGTAGACCGCGTCTTCGGCCAGCCGCGGCGGCAGCTCCGGGTGCGGCGTCGGCACGATCGCCAGCAGGCCGCTGCCATGCTCGACCTGGCTGGCGCGCGCGTACAGGCGGTCGTCCAGCACCGTCGGCGGCGCGGACAGGCGCGCGAGCAGCGCGCGCACCTCGTCGCCGGCCAGCGCGCGCCGCGCGACGAACACCTGCGCGCCACGCGCCTCGGCCCCGAAGCGATCGAGCCAGGCCTGCAGCAGGTGCGTGCCCTCGATCACCGACCGCCCCTGCTGCTTGCGCTCGCGCGCCGAGGAAGCGAGCTCGAGCAGGCGCCGGAAGCGCTCGTTGGCGGCCGAGACGATCTCGTCGCTCATCCGCTTGCGCCCGTGAGGAGCGCGCGCACCGGCGCGAAGCTGCGACGGTGCTCCTCGCAAGGCCCGTGCTCGCGCAGCAAGGCCAGGTGCTCGGCGGTGGGATAACCCTTGTGGCGATCGAAGCGGTACTGCGGAAAGCGCTCGTGCAGCGCCAGCATGGCCTGGTCGCGCGCGCACTTGGCCAGGATCGACGCGGCCGAGATCGCCGGGTCGAGCGCGTCGCCCCCACCAGCGTCTGCACCAGGCAGCGCAGCCTGGGCGGCCGGTTGCCATCGACCCGCGCAAGCGCCGGCTCGATCGCCAGCCCCGAGACCGCGCGCTGCATCGCCAGCAGCGCCGCCTGCAGGATGTTCAGGGTGTCGATTTCCGCCGCGCTGGCGCTGGCGATCGCCCAGGCGAGCGCGCGTTCACGGATCTTGCCGGCGAGCACCTCGCGGCGGGCGGCCGACAGCGCCTTGGAATCGCGCAGCCCGTCGATCGGCGAGCGGGGATCGAGGATCACCGCCGCCGCGTAGACCGGCCCGGCCAGCGGCCCGCGGCCGGCTTCGTCCACGCCGCACACCGGCCCGTCGGGCGCGGGCAGCAGCAGCGCGAGCTGCGCGGTCGCTCCGTGGCGCCGGCGCGCGGGCCGGGCGGCGGACTCAGGCACCGGCCACCTCGAGCACGACCGTGGCCGCGCGTTCGGCGCAGCCGCGGCGCAGCGCTTCGTGCAGCGCCGAGAACCGCGCGACGATGCCGCTGCGGTGCGCATCGTCGTCGAGCTGGCGCAGCAGCGCCTCGCCCATGTCGGGGGCGCGCACTGCGTCCTGCACGAATTCGGGAACGACGAACCGCGCCGACAGGATGTTGGGCAGGCCGATCCAGGGCAGGTAGCCCATGCGCCGCATGATCCGGTAGTTCAGCCAGCTCATCCGGTAGGCGATGACCATCGGCTTGCGGAACAGCGCGGTTTCCAGCGTCGCCGTGCCACTGGCCACCAGGACCGCGTCGGCCGCGGCCAGCGCGTCGTGCGAACGGCCGCAGACCGGGGGTCAGCGGCAGCTGCTCCGGGAGCCGCGCCGCCGCGGCGATCGTCCTGAGCCGCTCGAACAGCGTCGCCGAGGCCGCCGGCATCACGAATTGCAGCCCTGCGCGGCGTTCGTGCAGCCAGGCCGCCGTCCGAAGGAACGGCAGTGCGAGATGCTCGACCTCGGAGGGCCGGCTTCCGGGCAGCAGCGCGACCACCGTCGCGTCCACCGCCAGACCGAGCGCGTGGCGTGCCGCAGCCGCATCCACCTGCGTGGGAATCGCGTCGGCGAGCGGGTGGCCGACGTAGGTCGCCGGAATGCCGGCCTCGCGATAAATCGCCTCCTCGAACGGAAACACCAGCAGCATGTGGTCGACGCTGCGGCGGATCTTCTCGATGCGCTCGCGCCGCCAGGCCCAGATGGAGGGGCTGATGAAATGCGCGGTGCGGATGCCCTGCGCGCGCAGCCTCGCTTCCAGGTCGAGGTTGAAATCCGGGGCATCGACGCCGACGAACAGTTGCGGGCGCCACGACGCCGGGCGCGCGGCCAGCGCGTTGCGCATGCGCCGCAGGCGCGGATATTCGCGCAGCACCTCCAGGTAACCGTTGACCGACAGCGCGTCGATGGTCCACCAGGCATCGAAGCCGTGCTGCGCCATCGCCGGCCCGCCGATGCCGGCCGCCTCGAGACTTTCGACGCGGGTCGCCAGCCCTTCGAGCACCGATGCGGCCAGAAGGTCGCCGGAGGCTTCGCCGGCAACCATCCCCAGCGTCAACGACCCGGCGGCGCCCGTCTGCGCGGACATCAGCGCACGATGCCGCGCGTGACGCCGTCGAGGAAGTCGGCGAGCAGCGCCAGGTCGCGGCGCGCGTCGGCGCCCAGCGGTTCGCCAGCGCCGGCGCCACCCTCGATCGCGCCGGTGCGGCTCTCGACCGCGCTCTGCGCTGCCTCGTTCGCCGCGGCCAACGGCGCCACGCCTTGCGCGATCCAGGCGCGCAACCCCTCGCGCGCCTGCTGCAGCGTCGCGCCGCTCTTGTACAGCAGCCTGTAGGCGCGCCGGATCGCGTTGATCCGCGCGGCGTCGAAGCCGCGCCTGCGCAACCCCTCCGAGTTGATGCCGTGCGCCGCCGCGCTGCTGCCCGAGGCCATCACGTACGGCGGGATGTCGTGCAGCACCACGGTGCCGACGCCGGTCATCGCGTGGACCCCGATCTTGCAGAACTGGTGGACCTGCGTCGCCCCGCCGAGGATCACCCAGTCGCCGATCTCGACATGGCCCGCGAGGTTGGTGCTGTTGGCGATGATCACGTGATCGCCGAGCACGCAGTCGTGGGCGACGTGCACGTAGGCCATGACCCATGCGTCGTTGCCGATCCGGGTCGTGCCGCGGTCCTGGGCGGTGCCACGATTGATCGTCGCGCACTCGCGGATCGTGTTGCCGTCGCCGATCTCGAGCGCGGTGGGCTCGCCGGCGTATTTCTTGTCCTGCGGCTCGGCACCGATCGACGCGAACTGGAAGATCCGGTTGTCGCGGCCGATCGTCGTGCGCCCCTCGACGACCACGTGCGGGCCGATCCGCGTGCCGGCGCCGATGCGCACCTGTGCGCCGATCGTCGAATACGCGCCGACCTCGACGCTGCTGTCGAGCTCGGCGCCCGGATCGACGATCGCGGTCGGATGGATGCCGGGCATCGGGGGTTCAGGCCGCGCCCGGGGCCGTGCCGTTGCCGTTGGTCGGCTCGATTTCGCGCAGCGTGCACATCAGCTCGGCCTCGGCGGCGACCTGGCCGTCGACGGTGGCCTTGCCCGCGTACTTCCAGATCGAGCGCGAGATGCGAACGATCTCGACCTCGAGCATCAGTTGATCGCCGGGAACGACCGGGCGCTTGAAGCGCGCGCTGTCGATACCGACGAAGTAGTAGACGGTGCTTGCGTCGGAGACGCGCCCCATCGTCTGGAACGACAGGATGCCCGCCGCCTGCGCCAGCGCCTCGACCTGCAGTACCCCCGGCATCACCGGCAGGTACGGAAAGTGTCCGGTGAAGAACGGCTCGTTGATCGAGACGTTCTTCACCGCGAGGATGCGCTTGCCCTTGTCGAGCTCGAGCACCCGGTCGACGAGCAGCATCGGATAGCGATGCGGCAGATGTTCGAGAATCGCGCGGATGTCGAGCACGGTCATCGTTCTTCCCTGTCGGTTCGTTCGAGCCGGCGCAGACGCTCGCGCCATTGCGGAAGCTGCCTGAGCAGCGCCGCCGACTTTTCCCAGTCGGCATTGTCCATCAGCGGGAACACGCCCGAATAGAAGCCCGGCTGGCGGATCGACCGCGTCACCAGGCTCATCGCGGAAATCGTCACGTCGTCGCAGATCTCGAGGTGCCCAAGGATGCCCGCGCCGCCGCCGATGCGGCAGCGGCGCCCGATCACCGCGCTGCCGGCGATGCCCACGCAGCCTGCGATCGCGGTGTGCTCGCCCAGGCGCACGTTGTGCGCCACCTGGATCAGGTTGTCGAGCTTGCAGCCGTCGCCGATCACCGTGTCTTCCAGCGCGCCGCGGTCGATCGTGCAATTGGCGCCGATCTCCACCGAGTTGCCGATGACCACCGCGCCGAGCTGGGGGATCTTCTCCCAGCCCTGTGGCCCGCTGGCAAAGCCGAAGCCGTCGGCGCCGACCACGGTGCCGGCGAACACGGTGCAGTCGTTGCCGATCGCGCAGTCGTGCTCGATCGTGACCCGCGGATGCAGGCGGCAGCCGGTGCCGATCACGCTGCCCGCGCCGACCGAGACGCCGGCTTCGAGCACGCTGCCGTCGCCGATGCGCGCACCCTCGCCGACGACGACGAAAGGCCCGATGGCGACCTCGCGGCCCAGGCTTGCGCCGGGTGCGACGACCGCGGCCGGATGCACGCCGCGGGCGACCGGACGCGCGAGCAGCGCGGCCATCTCGCGGGCGATCTGCCCGAATGCGCGGTGTGCGTCCTCGACTTCGATCAGCGCGCAACCCGCGGCCACTTCGCCGGCCAGCGCCGCAGGCGCCAGCACCGCGCCGGCATGCGTTTGCCGGGCCTGCGCGGCGTGGCGCGCCGAAGCGAGAAAACTGAGGTCGTCGGTGCCCGCCGCGCCCGGGCTGGCCAGCGCATGGATGCGCCGATCGGGGTCGCCGCGGCGCAGCGGCGCCCCGAGTCGGCGCGCCAGTTCCGCGATCGTCAGTCCCTCTGCGAGGCGGCGCATCGCGGACGCCCGGTCAGGGAGTCGCGGCCACCGCGAACGGCAGGTGCGCCGGCACTACTGCTTGCCGTTGCCGAGCGCGCGCAACACCTTGTCGGTGATGTCGATACGCGGGCTCGCGAACACCGCTTCCTGCAGGATGAGGTCGTACTTCTCCTGCTCGGCGATCTGCTTGATCACGCGGTTCGCCTTGTCGATGACCTGCGAGAGTTCCTCGTTGCGCCGCTGGTTCAGGTCTTCGCGGAACTCGCGCTGCTTGCGCTGGTATTCCTTCTCGACTTCGGCAAGCTCGCGCTGGCGCTTCTGGCGCTCGGACTCGCTGGTGACCGCCGCATCGCGGTCGACCCGCTCGCCGAGCGACTTGAGCCGCGCGGCCATGTCCTGCAGCTCCTTGTCGCGCCGGCTGAACTCCTGCTCGAGCTTCTGCTGCGCGGCCTTCGCCGGGCCGGCATCGCGCAGGATGCGCTCGGTGTTCACGAAGCCGATCTTGCCCGCTTCCTGCGCGCTCGCCAGCGCACAGCCGGTGGCCGGGCAGCACGCCGCGAAAGTCCTGACAAGCTTCATCCAGCCCTTCCTGCTGATCGCGTCGATTCGAGGCGTGGATTGTCGCACAGTTGCAACGACGGGCAAGCCGCGCTCAGAAGCCGGTGCCGATCTGGAACTGGAAGCGCTGGCTGCGGTCGCCCTCCTGCTTGCGGATCGGGTAGCCGAGGCTCAGCTTCAGCGGGCCGATCGGGGACAGCCAGGTCAGGCCGACGCCGGCCGAGTAGCGCAGGGCGCTCGCGCTGAACGACTCGCCTTCGGCGAGCACCGTGCCGGCGTCGAAGAACACGAACGTGCGGATCGTGCGGTCGCGACCGGTGCCCGGCAGCGGAAACAGCATCTCGGCATTGCCGACGATGCGGGTTACGCCGCCCAGCGGCACGTCGCGGGTGCCCCCGCCGGGCAGCGTCTCGATCTCGTGCGGGCCGATCGAACTGGGGTAGTAGCCGCGCACCGAACCGATGCCGCCGGCATAGAAGTTCTTGAACAGGGGATACTCCATGCCGCCGAAGCCGCGCCCGAAGCCGAGGTCGCCGTTGAGCGCGAGCGTGAGGTCGCGCGTCATGGGGTAGTACCACTGGTGCCGGTAGGTGGTCCGCCAGTACCTCAGTTCGGCCGCCGGCAGCGTCACCTCGAGGGCGGCGCTCTGCAGGCGCCCGCGGGTGGGGTTCAGTGCGCTGTCGCGGCTGTCGCGGCTCCAGCCCAGCACGCCGAGCAGCGCGGTGCTCGAGGTGCCGAAGTCGTCGACGAAGTCGACGTAGCGCTGCGGCGCCAGCGGCCCGAGGTCCACGTCGTTGCGCTCGTAGGTCATGCCGAAGCTGACCCGGTCGTACTCGGTGTAGGGCACGCCGAAGCGCAGCCCCACGCCGCTGGCGCGCGTGCGGTAGTCGCCGAGGTTCAGCTCGGCGGCGTTGAAGGTGCGGGTGTACAGGTCGAAGCTGCGGCTGACGCCTTCCGGAGTGAAGTACGGATCGGTCTGCGACAACACGACCGAGCGCGACAGCCGGCTGGTGTTCAGCTGAAGCGCCACCGACTTGCCCGTGCCGAGGAAGTTCGGCTGCACGATCGAACCGGAGAGGATCACCTTGTCGGTGCTGGAGAAGCCGATGCCCAGCGAGATGTTGCCGGTCGGTTGCTCGGTGACGACCACGCTCAGGTCGACCTGGTCGGGGGCATCGGCCACCGGCCGGTTCTCGATCTTCACCTCGGTGAAATAGCCGAGCCGCTCGAGCCGCTCGCGCGACAGCCGGATCTTGTCGGAGTCGTACCAGGCGTCTTCGTACTGGCGGAACTCGCGGCGGATCACCTCGTCGCGGGTGCGCACGTTGCCGGCGATGTCGATGCGCCGGACGTAGACGCGCCGGCCCGGGTCGATCAGGATGTCGAAGGAGACCTCGCGCTTTTCCCGGTCGATCTGCGGCACCGCGTTGACGTTGGCGAACGCGTAGCCGAGCGTGCCGAGCTTCTCGGTGATGCGCCTGGTGGTGTCGGTGAGCTTGCCGCCCGAGAACACGTCGCCCGGGGCCAACTGCACCAGCGGCTCGAATTCGGCCTGGCGCCCGAGCAGTTCGCCGCCGAAGCGGATCGCCGACACGCGGTATTGCTCGCCTTCGTTGACGTCGATGGTGATCTCCACGCCCTCCTTGTCGGGCGAGATCGACACCTGCGTCGACTCGACGTTGAACTTCGAGGTAGCCGCGGTCGAGGTAGAACGAGCGCAGCGTTTCGAGGTCGCCGGCGAGCTTCTCGCGCGCGTACTGGTCGGATTTCGAGTACCAGGTGAACCGGTGGGCGTGGACAGGGTCATCTCGTCGAGCAGGCGCTTGGTGCCGAACGCCCGGTTGCCGACGAAGCGGATCGCCGTGATCTTCGCGGTCTCGCCTTCCTCGATCGCAATCGAGATGCCGACGCGATTGCGCTTCGAGCGGCGTGATCGTGGAGGTGACGCGCGCCGCATAGCGGCCGCGCGACAGGTATTGCCGCTTGATCTCCTGTTCGGCGCGCTTCGAGCGTGGCGCGATCGAAGATGCGCGACTCGGCAAGCCCCTGCTCGCGCAGCACCTTCTTCAGCGTGTCGGTGTCGAATTCCTTCGCGCCGGTGATCTCGACCGAAGCGATCGCGGGCCGCTCCTCGACGTAGACCACGAGAACGTCGCCCTCGGCCTCGATGCGCACGTCGCGGTAGAAACCGGTGGCGAACAGCGCCTTGACCGCCTCGCTGGCCTTCTCGTCGGTGATGCGGTCGCCCACGCGCACCGGCAGGTAGCTGAACACGGTGCCCGGTTCGGTACGCTGCACGCCTTCCACGCGGATGTCGCGGATCACGAAGGGCTCGAAGGCGAGAGCGGGTCCGCTGGCGGCCGCGCAGGCCAGGGCGGTGGCGAATACGACCAGCGCAAGGCGCGCCGATCCCGGCTTGCGCCCCGGTCGGCGTCGGTCGAATGCCATGCGTCAGGAACCGATCAGGCGGGTGATGTCGTTGAACAGGGCCAACGCCATCATCATCATGATGATCGCCAGGCCGGCTTTTTGTGTGATCACCACGAAGCGCTCCGACAGTGGCCTGCCACGGGCCGCTTCGAGCGCGTAATATACCAAATGCCCCCCGTCGAGCACCGGGATCGGCAGCAGGTTCAGCACGCCGAGGCTGATGCTGATCAGCGCCAGGAAGCTCGCGTACGCGAGCCATCCCACGCGCACCGACTGCCCCGCCAGGTCGGCAATCGTCACCGGCCCGCTCAGGTTGCGCAGCGACAGTTCGCCCATCAGCATCTTGCCGAGCATGCGCAGCGAAAATACCGACATGTCCCAGGTCTGGCGCACGCCCTGCCCCAGCGATTCGAGCGCGCCGTAGCGCACCGTCTGCATCAGCAGGCGATCCTGCAGCCCCGCACCGATGCGCCCGATCGGCGCGGCGCCTTCCCCGCCGGGCGCGGCCACGAGCTCGGGCGTCACCGCGAGCGTGAGCTGGTCGCGCCCGCGCTGCACCGTGAACGACAGCGGCTTGCCGGCGCTCGCCTTCACCCGCTCGATCACGTCGGAGGCGCGGCGCACCGGGCTGCCGCCCACCGACAGCAGTTCGTCGCCCGCGAGCAGCCCGTCGCGCTCCGCGGCCGCACCGCTGACGAGGTTGCCGATCATCACCTTGCCCGGCGCCAGTCGCAGGCCGAGCGTCGCAAGGAAGTCGTGCTCGGCTTCGTCGGGCGGCAGCCCGCGCGTGTCGATGCGCGCCTGGACCGCGCTGCCCTGCCGCTGCACCCCCAGCACGCTGTCGCGCCGCTCGATCACCGGCCCGAGCAGCTTCAGGCGCACGTCGTTCCACGAGCGCACCGCGTCGCCGTCGACCGCGAGAATGCGATCGCCGTCGTGCAGTTGCGCGACCGCGGCCGCGGTGCCTGCGGCCGGCTGGTCGATCACCGGCACAGGCTCCTCGGTGCCGATCCAGCCCATCGCCGCGTACAGCACGATCGCCAGCAGGAAGTTGGCCAGCGGCCCGGCCACCACGATCGCCGAGCGTTGTACGAGCGTCTTGCGCGTGAACGCGCGCGGCAACTCATGCGGGGCGATCGGTCCGCTGGCCGCGTCGCGCTCGTCGAGCATGCGCACGTAGCCGCCCAGCGGCACCGCCGCGATCGTCCACTCGGTGCGGTCGGGACCCACGCGCCAGGACAGCAGCGGCTTGCCGAAGCCGATCGAAAAGCGCAGCACCCTGACGTCGCACCAGCGCGCGACCAGGTAGTGGCCGAGCTCGTGCACGAAGATGAGCAGCGTGAGCGCTGCGAGGAACGCGGCCAGCGTCTGCAGCCCGTTCATGCCGCGCGCCTCGCCAGCTGGCCGCGGGCAAACGAGCGCGCCTCGCGGTCGATGTCGAGCACCTCGTCGACGTCGGCGCCTGCCGCGCGCGAACCCGACGCCGCCAGCGCCGCCTCGGCGACCGCCGCGATGCCCGGAAAGCGCAGGTCGCCGGCGAGGAAGGCGGCAACCGCGACCTCGTTGGCCGCATTGAGCACGCATGGCGCCGCACCGCCCGCGCGCAGCGCTTCGTGCGCGAGCCGCAGGCACGGGAACCGTTGCAGGTCGGGCGCCTCGAACTCGAGACTGCCCACCGCTGCCGGGCTGAGCGGTGCGACGCCGCTGTCGATGCGCTCGGGATGCGCGAGCGCGTGCGCGATAGGCGTGCGCATGTCGGGGTTGCCGAGCTGGGCGAGCATCGAGCCGTCCTCGTATTCGACCATCGAGTGGACGATGCTCTGCGGGTGCACCAGCACGTCGAGTCGGGACTCCGGCACGCCGAACAGGTACGAGGCCTCGATCAGTTCGAGCCCCTTGTTCATCATCGTCGCCGAGTCGACCGAAATCTTGCGGCCCATCGACCATCTTGGGTGGGCGCAGGCCTGCTCGGGGGTGGCCTGCAGCATCTCGGCAGTGCTGGCGCGCCGGAACGGGCCCCCCGAGGCGGTGAGCACGATGCGCCGCACGCCGGGGGTCGCGGCGCCGGTGCGCTGGCCCGCCGGCAAACATTGGAAGATCGCGTTGTGCTCGCTGTCGATCGGCAGCACGGTGGCCCCGCCCTCGCGGCAGGCGCGCAGGAACACCTCGCCCGCCATCACCAGCGATTCCTTGTTGGCGAGCAGGATCCGCTTGCCCGCGCGCGCCGCCGCGACCGCCGGCGTGAGGCCGGCGGCCCCGACGATTGCTGCCATGACCGTGTCGACCTGCGGATGCGCGGCGACCTCGGCCAGCGCCGCCTCGCCCCAGAACACATCCGTCTCGCAGCCGGCGGCCACGAGCCGCGCACGCGCGGCCGCGGCGGCCGAGGCATCGCCGAGCACCGCGCAAGCCGGCCGGTGGCGCAGGCACAGCGCGACCAGCGCGTCGACCTGGCGATGCGCCGAAAGCGCGAACACGCGATAGCGCCCGGGATGCCGGGCGACGACGTCGAGCGTGCTCAGGCCGATCGAGCCGGTGGCCCCGAGTATCGTGAGCGTGCGTACGGCGGACTGCATCCGGGGATTATCCCAGCAGGCGATGCAGCAGCATGGCCGCCGGCATGGTCGGGATCATCGCATCGATGCGATCGAGCACGCCGCCGTGGCCCGGCAGCAGCGTGCCGCTGTCCTTCACGCCGGCCTGGCGCTTGAGCAGCGACTCGTGCAGGTCGCCGACGATCGACAGCGCGGCCAGGCCCACCAGCGCCAGTACCGCCGCCGGCGCCGGCCAGTGCGCCAGCAGTTGCGCCGGCAAGCCCTGCGAGAGCGCAGGCACCGAAGCCGCCGCCAGCCCGAGCACGGCGACCGCGACGAAGCCACCGAACGCGCCTTCCCAGCTCTTTCCCGGACTGATCGACGGCGCGAGCTTGCGCCGGCCGAACGCGCGGCCTGCGAAATAGGCCGCGATGTCGGCCACCCAGACGATCGCCATCGCCACCAGCAGCGCCACCGGCCCGATGTCGCGCAAGGCGAGCAGCGCGACCCAGCAGGCGAGCAGCAGCGCCGCCGCCAGCGGCCAGCCGCCGCCGCGCGCGTCGTGGCGCCGCAGCCGCAGCGGCCCGAGGACCACCCACAGCACGGTGGCCGCCGCACAGGTCGCCGGCACGAGCCAGGACGGCCAGCCGCCGCGCTCGTGCCACGCGAGCAGCGCGGCGCCGATCGCCGCGAGCGTGGCCGCCGCCACGCCGGCGGCGCGGCGATGCCCGAGCAGCCGGCTCCATTCGTGCGCGGCCGCCGCGAGGAACACCAGCGTGACCGCGCCCCAGATCCAGGCCACGGGCGCGAAGATTGCCGGCAACAGCAGCGCCAGCAGGACCAGGGCGGTGACGACGCGCTTGGCGAGCATCGGCAGGATGTTCAGCCGGAGGTCGCGGCGGCCGCGACCTGCGCACTGGTTCGCCCGAAGCGCCGCTCGCGGGTCGCATAGGACTCGATGGCCCGATCGAGGGCGGCGGCGTCGAAGTCGGGCCACCAGGCGTCGGTGAAGTACAGCTCGGTGTAGGCGAGCTGCCAGAGCAGGAAATTGCTGATCCGCTGCTCGCCGCCGGTGCGGATGAACAGATCGGGCTCGGGCGCGTAGGCCATTGCCAGGTGCTTCGCGAGCGCCTGCTCGGCAAACAGCTCGGGGTGCCGCGCCAGCTCGGGCTCCTCGCGCAGCGCTGCCTGCACCGCCTGGAGGATGTCCCAGCGCCCGCCGTAGTTGGCCGCGATCGTGAGCGTCATGCGCTCGTTGGCGGCGGTGCGCGCCTCGGCCTGGGCGATCAGGTCGCGCAGGCGCGGCTCGAACGCCGAGAGTTCGCCCACCACCCGCAGCCGGATGCCGTTCTTCTGCAGCTGCGTGACTTCGCGCTTCGAGCGCCGAGATGAACAGGCGCATCAGCACCGACACTTCCTCGGCCGGCCGGCGCCAGTTCTCGGAGCTGAACGCGAACAGGGTGAGAAACCCGACGCCGCGGCGCGCGCAGGCCTCGACGGTGGCGCGCACCGCTTCCACGCCTTTCGCATGCCCGGCCACGCGCGGCAGGCGACGCGCGGTGGCCCAGCGGCCGTTGCCGTCCATGATGATCGCGACATGGCGCGGGATCGCGCGATGCCCGGGGATCGCCACGGTGGAGCTGGTGAAGGTGGACATCGAGGTAGCGTGATCGGCGGCCGCGCGATGCACCGCGCGCTAGACGGTCATGATCTCCTGTTCCTTGACCGTGAGCATCCTGTCGATCTCCACCACGAAGCGGTCGGTGAGCTTCTGCACGTCTTCCTGGGCGCGCCGCTCGTCGTCCTCGGAGATCTCCTTGTCCTTGAGCAGCTTCTTGAGGTGCTCGTTGGCGTCGCGGCGCAGGTTGCGCACCGCCACCTTGGCCTGCTCGCCTTCGTGCTTGACCACCTTGGTGAGCTCGCGCCGGCGCTCCTCGGACAGCGGCGGCATCGGCACGCGGATCAGGTCGCCGCTGGTGGACGGATTCAGGCCGAGGTCGGATTCGCGTATCGCCTTGTCGACGACCTGCACCATCTTCTTCTCCCGAGGGCTGGACCGCAATCGTCCGCGCGTCCTGGACGGTGACGTTGGCCACCTGGCCGATCGGCACCATGCTGCCGTAGTAGTCGACGTGGATGTGATCGAGCAGCCCCGCGTGCGCGCGCCCGGTGCGGATCTTGGCCAGCCCCGCCCGGAGCGACTCGATCGATTTCTGCATCTTCTGCTCGGCCGACTTGCGGACCTCGGCGATGCTCATGCTATCTCCCTAAACGTGGACGAGCGTGCCCTCGTCGTCGCTGCTCAGCGCGCGGCGCAGCGCGCCTTCTTCCGAGGATCGAGAACACCTTGATCGGCAGCTTCTGGTCGCGGCACAGCGCGAACGCGGTCGCGTCCATCACCTTCAGGTGGCGCGCGATCGCCTCGTCGAAGCTGATGCTGCGGAAGCGCTTCGCGTCGGGATCGGTCATCGGGTCGGAGCTGTAGACGCCGTCGACCTTGGTGGCCTTGAGCACCAGCTCGACGCCCATTTCCGCCCCGCGCAGCGCCGCCGCCGTGTCGGTGGTGAAGAACGGATTGCCGGTGCCGGCCGCGAAGATGACGACCTTGCCCTCTTCGAGATAGCGCAGCGCCTTGGGCCGGATGTAGGGCTCGACCACCTGCTCGATCTTCAGCGCCGACTGCACCCGGGCGACCACGCCGCGCTGGCGCAGCGCGTCCTGCAGCGCGAGCGAGTTCATCACGGTGGCCAGCATGCCCATGTAGTCGGCCGTGGCGCGGTCCATGCCGGCCGCCCCGCCGGCGACCCCGCGAAAGATGTTCCCGCCACCGATCACGATCGCCAGTTCGAGCCCCGAGGCGACCACGTCGGCAATCTCGCCGACCATGCGCTCGATGGTGTCGCGGTCGATCCCGTAGGCCTCCTCGCCCATCAGCGCTTCGCCGGATAGCTTCAGCAGCACGCGGCGATAGGCCAGCGTGCGGGCAGGCGGCGCCACGCTCGCGCGGGCCAGGCTGTCGTTCGAACTCACGCACCCTCCTGATCGGCGCGACCGCGCAAGACTGGATCGGGGCCGCGCCGCCCGGAATTATGGGGCTTTTCGGGAACGAATGCTGTCACCGGGCCGCGGCGGCAGCCGCCTGCGCGGCGACCTCGGCGGCGAAGTCGGTCTGCTTCTTCTCGATGCCCTCGCCGACCACGTACAGCTCGAACCGGGCGACCCGGGCGCCGCGCTGCGAGAGCAGCTGCTCGACGGTGAGCTTGTCGTCCTTGACGAAGGGCTGGCCGAGAAGCGTGACCTCCTTCAGGTATTTCTGGACCGTGCCCTCGACCATCTTCGCGACGATCTCGGCCGGCTTGCCCGACTCGGCGGCCTTCTGCTGCGCGATCGAGCGCTCCCCGCTCGACGTCGTCGGCCGACACTCCGGACTTCGACAGCGCCTTGGGTTTGCTGGCTGCGACGTGCATCGCGAGGTCTTTCGCCAGAGCCTCGTCGCCGCCGTCGACGTCGATCAGCACGCCGATCTTCGAGCCGCCGTGCACGTAGCTGGCCAGCCGGCCCTCGGCGGCAACGCGCGCGAAGCGGCGGATGCTCATGTTCTCGCCGATGCGCCCGACCAGCGCGGTGCGCGTGGTCTCGACCGTGCTCTCGCCCATCGGCAGCGACGACAGCGCGGCCACGTCGGACGGCGCGGCGCGGGCCACCAGCGCGGCCAGGTCGCGAACGAACGCGAGGAAATCGTCGTTCCTGGCGACGAAGTCGGTCTCGCAGTTCACCTCGACGATCGCCCCCAGCTTGCGGTCGTCGGCCAGCCAGATGCCGACCACGCCTTCGGCCGTGACGCGCGCGGCCGCCTTGCTCGCCTTGTTGCCGAGCTTCACGCGCAGGATTTCCTCGGCGCGAGCCATGTCGCCGCCAGCCTCGGTGAGCGCTTTCTTGCACTCCATCATCGGCGCGTCGGTCTTCTCGCGCAGTTCCTTCACCATGCTCGCGGTGATTTCCGCCATCGCATTGCTCCTGTGTCGGCCCGTGGCGGGCCGGTCGTTCCCGTGACGGCCGCTCAGGCCTCCCCGCCGTCGACCCTCAGGCGTCCTCGCCGTCGACCTCCACGAACTCCTCGTCGTCGGTGGCGGCCTTGATCGCCTCCTGCAGCGAGGCGGCACGCCCCTCGAGGATCGCGTCGGCGGCGCCGCGCGCGTACAGCCGGATCGCCTTGCCGGAGTCGTCGTTGCCGGGAATGACGTGGTCGATGCCCTCGGGCGTGTGGTTGCTGTCGACGACCGCCACCAGCGGGATGCCCAGCTTCCTGGCCTCGGTGACCGCGATCTTGTGGAAGCCGACGTCGATCACGAACAGCGCATCGGGCAGCCCGCCCATTTCCTTGATGCCGCCGAGGCTGGTGTGCAGCTTGTCGAGCTCGCGCTGGAACATCAGCGACTCCTTCTTCGACATGCGCTCGAGACCGCCCTCGGACTGCGTGGTCTCCATGTCTTTCAGCCGCTTGATCGACGACTTGACGGTCTTGAAGTTCGTGAGCATGCCGCCGAGCCAGCGCTGGTCGACGAAGGGCATGCCGGCGCGCGCCGCTTCCTCGGCGACGATCTCGCGGGCCTGGCGCTTGGTGCCGACGAACAGCACCGTGCCGCGATTGGCCGCGAGCTGGCGCAGGTACTTCATCGCGTCCTGGTACATGACCGGGGGACTTTTCGAGGTTGAAGATGTGGATACGGTTGCGGTGGCCGTAGATGTACGGGGCCATCCGCGGGTTCCAGAAGCGCGTCTGGTGGCCGAAATGAACGCCGGCCTCGAGCATTTGCCGCATGGTGACGGACATGACAAACTCCGATCGGGTTGAGCCTGACGCACCGCCTGCGACGCCGCGCCGCGATCGCCGGCACGAACCGGCCGGTTGCGGCGCGCTCTTCGCCACCCCCGATTGCGCTTCCCCGGGGGTTGCCCGGAAGACTCGCGCGATCGGCGGCACCCAATTGGGACGGTGCGCGCTATTTTTGGCCGGGCCCCGCAGCGCGGCTGCCGCGCGAAGCTCGCGCAGTACCGCCCTGCTGGGTCGCCCTCATGGGCATTCAGCCAAGCTTATAATCATAGCATGTCCATCGTCCTCAAGTCCGCCCCGGAGATCGAGGCCATGCGCGTGGCGGGCCGCCTCGCCAGCGAGGTGCTCGACTACATCACCCCGTTCGTGCGTGCCGGCATCGCCACCGGCGAACTCGACCGGCTGTGCCACGAATACATGGTCGGGGTCCAGAAAACCGTCCCCGCGCCGCTGAACTACGCGCCCCGGGCTACCGGCCGTATCCGCGCTCGATCTGCACCTCGGTGAACCACCGGGTCTGCCACGGTATTCCGGGCGATCGCGTGCTGAAGAACGGCGACATCATGAACATCGACATCACCGTCATCAAGGACGGCTTTCACGGGGACACCAGCCGCATGTTCATGATCGGCGAGCCGGCGGTCGGCGCCCGCCGGCTGTGCCAGGTCACCTTCGACTGCATGTGGATCGGCATCGACCAGGTGCGCCCGGGCGCGACGATCGGCGACATCGGCCACGCGATCCAGCGACACGCCGAGGCCCACGGCTACTCGGTGGTGCGCGAGTTCTGCGGCCACGGTATCGGCCGGCGCTTCCACGAGGAGCCGCAGGTGCTGCACTACGGCCGCCCGGGCGTCGGCGAGCGCCTGGAGCCGGGAATGATCTTCACCATCGAGCCGATGATCAACGCCGGCAAGCGCGAGGTGCGCGAGATGGCCGACGGCTGGACGATCGTCACGAAAGACCACAGCCTGTCGGCGCAGTGGGAGCACACGGTGCTGGTGACCGACTCCGGCCACGAAGTGCTGACCGTCTCGGCCGACACCCCCGCCCGACCGGAGCCGTTGCGCGCGGTCGCGTGAAGCCACTCGCCGATCCTGCCGACCTGCGCGAGCAATTCCGCCGGGCGCGCGCGGCGGCGATCGGGCGGTTCCGCCGAACGCAGGATCCCGACGCACTGTCGCGCGCGCTGACGCGTGCGACCGACCGCGCGCTGCGCGGCCTGTGGCGCGCGGCGCGCCCCGGACGCCAGGCCGCGCTGCTGGCGGTCGGCGGCTACGGCCGCGGCGACCAGTTCCCCCACTCCGACGTCGACCTGCTGATCGTGCGCGCCGAGCAGGCCGACGCGGCCCTGCTGCAGCGCCCGGAAGCCTTCGTCGGCGCATGCTGGGACTGCGGCCTGCCGATCGGCCACAGCGTGCGCACCGGCGCGCAGTGCCTGGAGGAGGCGCGCGCCGACATCACGGTGCAGACCGCGATGCTCGAGATGCGCTGGCTGGCCGGCAACCGCGATCTGGCCCGCGAGCTGGCCGGCGCGCTCGCCGCCGAGCTGGACGTGCGCGGCTTCTTCTCGGCCAAGCTGCTGGAGATGCGGCAGCGCCACTCGAAGTACGACGACACGCCGTACAGCCTGGAGCCGAACACCAAGGAGAGCCCCGGCGGCCTGCGCGACCTGCACGTGATCCTGTGGATCGCGCGCGCGGCCGGTTTCGGCTGCAGCTGGCCCGAGCTGCAGCGCCGCGACCTGATCACCGCCAGCGAGGCCGCGCAGCTGCGGCGCAACGACCGCAGCATCCGCCGCATCCGCGCCTGGCTGCACGTGCTGGCCAACCGGCGCGAGGACCGGCTCGTGTTCGACCTGCAGGCGTCGGTGGCGCAGGCGCTCGGGCTGGCCCGCACCGACGCGCGCCGCTCCTCCGAAGAGCTGATGCAGCGCTACTACTGGGCGGCCAAGGCGGTGACGCAGCTGAACACGATCGTGCTGCAGAACCTGCGCGCCGCGCTGTTTCCGGCGCCCGATGCGCAGCCCGAGCCGATCGACGCGGAGTTCCGCAACCTGCAGGGCATGCTCGACGCGATCGACCCCGGATGCTTCGAGCGCGACCCCGCCGCGACGCTGCGCGCCTTCCTCACGATGGAGCGCCATCCCGAACTCTCCGGCATGACCACGCGCACGCTGCGCGCGCTCTGGCACGCGCGCACGCGCATCGACGGCGCATTCCGGCGCGATCCGGGCGCGCGCGAGCTGTTCATGCAGATCCTGAAGGCGCCGCGCGGGGTCACGCACGAATTGCGCCGGATGAACCAGTGGTCGATCCTCGGGCGCTACCTGCCAGCGTTCCGCCGCATCGTCGGGCGCATGCAGCACGACCTGTTCCACGTCTACACGGTCGACCAGCACATCCTGATGGTGGTGCGCAACCTGCGCCGCTTCACGATCGCCGCGCATGCCCACGAGTATCCGTTCTGTTCGGAACTGACGAGCGGCTTCGATCGCCCGTGGCGCCTGCTCGTCGCGGCGCTGTTCCACGACATCGCCAAGGGGCGCGGCGGCGACCACTCGAAGCTCGGGCGGCTCGACGCGCGACGCTTCTGCCGACAGCACGGCGTCTCGCCGGCCGACACCGGGCTGATCGAATTCCTGGTCGAGCACCACCTGACGATGTCCTCGGTGGCGCAGAAGCAGGACCTGAGCGACGCGAACGTCGTCGCCCGCTTCGCCGCGCTGGTGAAGACCGAGGAGCGGCTCACCGCGCTGTACCTGCTGACGGTGGCCGACATCCGCGGCACCAGCCCGAGGGTCTGGAACGCGTGGAAAGGCAAGCTGCTCGAGGACCTCTACTGGCTGACCCGGCGGGTGCTGGCGGGCGAGGCGCCGTCGGCGCAGGTGCGCGTCGATGCGCGGCGCGCCGAGGCGGTGCGGCTGCTGGGCCTGTACGCGATCGGACCCGCGCGCTATGCGCACTTCTGGCGCCAGCTCGACGCGCCGTACTTCCTGCGCAACGATCCGCAGGACATCGCCTGGCACACGCGCGTGCTTCACACGCACGCCGACACCACGACGCCGGTGGTGCGCGCGCGACTCGCGCCGATCGGGGAAGGCTTCCGGTGGTGGTCTACCAGCCCGACCAGCCCGACCTGTTCGCGCGCATCTGCGGCTACTTCGACGGCAGGAACCTGTCGGTGCTCGACGCGAAGATCCATACCACCGAGCACGGCTATGCGCTCGACAGCTTCGTGCTGGTCGACCCGGCCGGCCCGGCCCACTACCGCGACATCCTGGTGCAGGTGGAAACCGAACTGGCACAGCGCCTGGCGCGGCCCGGCGAGTTGCCGCCGCCGGTGCGCGGGCGCGTCTCGCGACGCTCGCGCTACTTCCCGATCGAACCCTCGGTGGACCTGCGCCCCGACGAGCGCGGGCGCCAGTTCCTGCTGTCGGTGGTGGCCAACGACCGCACCGGACTGCTCTATGGCATCGCGCGCGTGCTCGGCCGCTACCGGATCAGCCTGCACACCGCGAGGATCACGACGCTGGGCGAGCGCGCCGAGGACGTGTTCCTGATCGACGGCGAGGCGTTGCGCAATGCCCGCGAGCAACTGCAGTTCGAGACCGAGCTGCTGGCGGAATTGCGCGCCTGAGCCTGCGGCTTCAGGCGCGTGCCACTTCGGCGAGCACGGTCCTCACGCGTCCCATCGTCGCCTCGAGCACCGCGTGGATGTCGGGCATCGAGATGCCGCCGCTGCTGGCGCCCGGGCCGGCCGCCTGGTTCGCGACCACGCACAGCGACGCGTAGGCGAGCTGCGCCTCGCGCGCCAGCGCGGCCTCGGGCATGCCGGTCATGCCGACCAGGTCGCAGCCGTCGCGCGCCAGCCGCGCGATTTCGGCGGCCGTCTCGAGGCGCGGACCCCGGGTGCAGCCGTAGACCGCCCCGTCGATGACCGGCTCGCCGCAGCGCTGCGCGGCCCCGAGCAGCTGCCGCCGCAGCTCGGCGTCGTAGGGCCAGGTGAAGTCGACGTGGGTGACCGGCTGCTCGACGCCTTCGAAGAAGGTGTGCCTCCGGCCCCAGGTGTAGTCGACGATCTGGTCGGGCACCACGAGGCTGCCGGCGACGCAGTCGGCGCGAATGCCGCCGACGGTGGCCACCGCCGAGGACCTTCGTCACGCCCACTCGTTGCAGCGCCCAGACGTTGGCCCGATAGTTGATCTCGTGCGGGGCGATCGTGTGCCCGTAGCCGTGGCGCGCGAGGAACACGATCGGCCGTCCGTCGAAGTCGCCATGGGTGAGCGCGCAGGACGGATCGCCGTATGGCGTGCGCACCACTTCGCGTCGCGCATTGGCCAGTCCCGCCAGCCTGGCGAAGCCGCTGCCGCCGATGATTGCCAGCATCTGCAGGTTCCTCGTGTTCAGCCGCGCCCGCCCGGCGCGTGCCCGGTGATGCGCGCGGCCAGCCCGGCGAGATAATCCGCGAAGCGCTCGCCGACCTCGGGATGTTCGAGCCCCAGCTCGACCGTCGCCTGCAGGTAGCCGAACTTCGAGCCGCAGTCGAAGCGCTTGCCCCGGTAGCGCCAGGCAAGCATCCGTTCGGCGGCGCACAGCTCGTTGAGCGCGTCGGTGAGCTGCATCTCGCCGCTGGCGCCGGGCTGCAGCGCGTCGAGGAACTCGAAGGCGCGCGCGCTCAGCACGTAGCGGCCGACCACCGCCAGCGTCGAGGGTGCCCGTTCGGGCGACGGCTTCTCGACGATGCCGACGATGCGTTCGCTGCCTTCGATCGGCCCGGCGCCGTCGGTCGAGACGATGCCGTACGAGGCGGTTTCCTCCCGCGGCACGTCCTGCACCGCGACCACGCTCGAGCCGCTGCGTTCGTAGAGGTCGACCATCTGCGCGAGCACGCCGGGGCCCTGCGGCGGCGCCTGCATCAGGTCGTCGGCGAGCAGCACCGCGAAGGGTTCGTCGCCGATCAGGTCGCGGGCGCAGCGCACCGCGTGCCCGAGCCCGAGCGGGGCGGGCTGGCGCACGTAGACGCAGTGGATGTCCTTCGGCGTGGTCGACCAGACCTGCTCGAGCAGCTCGGTCTTGCCCTTGAGCGCGAGCTCGGATTCGAGCTCGTAGGCCTTGTCGAAGTGGTCTTCGATCGAGCGCTTGCCGCGCCCGGTGATGAAGATCATGTCGGTGATGCCGGCGGCGGCGGCCTCCTCGACCGCGTACTGGATCAGCGGCTTGTCGACCACCGGCAGCATTTCCTTCGGCTGCGCCTTCGTCGCGGGCAGGAACCTGGTGCCCAGGCCGGCGACCGGAAAGACGGCCTTCCTGACGCGGCGGCGGATCGGCATGCTCATGCTGGGTCGCTCCTGACTGGATGATTCGGATCATCCGGAGCTCGCCGCCGCGCGGCTTCCCCGGTCATGTTCAGCAACGCGTCCTCGTCGATCACCGCGATGCCGAGCTCGCTGGCGCGCGCGAGCTTGGAGCCGGCCGCTTCGCCGGCGACGACGAAATCGGTCTTGCGCGAGACCGAGGACGCGACGGTCCCGCCGTGGCGGCGGATCAGTTCGTGCGCCTGCTCGCGCGACATCGTCGGCAGCGTGCCGGTGACGACGAAGCTGCGCCCGGCGAGCGTCTCGCCGGCTTCGGCGGCCTCGCGCACGAATTCGATGCCTGCGGCGTGCAGCGCAGCGATCACCTGCCGGTTGTGCGGCTCGTCGAAGAAGCGCTGCAGGCTGGCCACGATCTCCGGCCCGATGCCTTCGAGCGGCACCGGCTCGGGTGGCTCGCCGCGCGCGCGGCGCCGGGCGTTATCCTTCTGTACCGTCGCCTTGGTCGCGGCCAGCGCCGACCAGTCTTCGCGCATCAGCGCCGCGGTGTCGGCGTAGCGCTGCGCCAGCACCCTGGCCACTTCCTCGCCCACGTGCCGGATGCCCAGCGCGAACAGGAAGCGCGCGAAGGGGGTGTGGCGCGAACGCTGGATGGCCTCGACCAGGTTGGCGGCCGACTTCTCGCCCATCCGCTCCAGGCCGGCCAGCGTCGCGACGTCGAGCCGGTACAGGTCGGCCGGCGTGCGCACCAGCCCTGCGTCGACCAGCTGGTCGACCAGCTTCTCGCCCAGGCCTTCGACGTCCATGGCGCGGCGCTGCGCGAAATGCAGCAGCGCCTGCTTGCGCTGCGCCGCGCAGTACAGTCCGCCCACGCAGCGCCAGTCGGCCTCGCCCTCTTCGCGCACGACCGCCGAGCCGCAGACCGGGCAGGCGCGCGGCATCGAGAACGCGCGTCGGTGCGGCGGCTCGCCGCGCCGCTCGGGCAGCGCGCGCACCACTTCCGGGATCACGTCGCCGGCCCGGCGAACCACGACCGTATCGCCGATCAGCAGGTCCTTGCGGGCGATCTCGTCCTCGTTGTGCAGCGTGGCGTTGGTGACGGTGACGCCGCCGACGAACACCGGGCGCAGCCGCGCCACCGGGGTCAGCTTGCCGGTGCGGCCCACCTGCACTTCGATGTCGAGCAGTTCGGTGAGCGCCTCCTCGGCGGGGAACTTGTGCGCGAGCGCGAAGCGGGGCGCACGCGCGACGAAGCCGAGTGCGTCGTGCCAGTCGCGGCGCTCGACCTTGTAGACCACGCCGTCGATGTCGTAGGCCAGCTTCGGGCGCAGCGACTGCATGCGCCGGTAGAACGCGAGCAGATCCTGCGGTCCGTCGCCTGCCGCGCGCTCGGCCCCCACCGGAAGCCCGATGCGGGCGAGCCAGCCGAGCAGCGCCGAATGCGTGCCGGGCAGTTCGGCACCGGCCGTCTCGCCGACTCCGTACGCGAAGAACCGCAACGGCCGCGCAGCGGTGACCGCCGGGTCGAGCTGGCGCAGGCTGCCCGCCGCCGCATTGCGCGGATTGACGAACTCGCGCTCGCCCGCATCGCGCTGGCGCCCGTTGAGTCGCTCGAAGTCGCGCCGGTACATCAGCACCTCGCCGCGCACCTCGAGCACCGCCGGCGCGATGCCGACCAGCCGTAGCGGAATCGCGCGCACCGTGCGGACGTTCGCGGTGACGTCCTCGCCGGTGGTGCCGTCGCCGCGGGTGGCCGCCTGCGCGAGCAGGCCGTGCTCGTAGCGCAGGCTCACCGCGACGCCGTCGTACTTGAGCTCGGCGCTGTAGCGAAGCTGCGCGAGCGGCAGGCCTTCCTCGGCCAGCCGCTCGCGCACGCGCCGATCGAAAGCCAGCACTTCGTCGTCGTCGAACGCGTTGTTCAGCGACAGCATCGGCGACGAATGGCGTACCGCCGCGAATGCGCCGGAGACCGCGCCGCCGACGCGCTGGGTCGGCGAACCCGCCACGACCAGCGAAGGGTCGGTGCGCTCGAGCTGCTGCAGCTCGCGAAACAGCCGGTCGTACTCGGCGTCGGGCACGCTCGGCGCGTCGAGCACGTAGTACTCGTAGTCGTAGCGGGCGAGCAGCTCGCGCAGCTCCTCGGCGCGCTTGCGGGCGGTGTTCACCTGGCTTGCCGGCTGGTCGTGCGGCGACCCGCGCGCCGTCAGTTGAACACCCTGAGCGCCAGCGCCGAGCCGGCGGGCAGCCCGATCGCCTCGAGCGACTCGTAGCGCTGCACCAGCTGGCGGCCGATCTGGGCCAGCGCGGCGTCGGCGAGCGGGCGCCCGCCGTCGTCGACCAGCTGTCCGCCCACCTGCCGCGCGCAGGCCCTCGCCGCCTCGAGCATCTGCCCCCACGGATCGGAGCCCGGCGAGGAGCGCGGCACGTCGAGCAGGAAGGCGAAGCGGTTCGGCACGTCGGCGAGCGCCACCGAGAACACAGGCTCTCCCTGCGGCCCGAGCCTGGCGTAGCGGTTGCTGCCGCGCTCGGCCACCGACAGCACGCCGCCGAGCGCCGCCAGCTGCGCCGGCGAGATCGCCTCGGGGGCGTCGACGTTCAGGCTGATCTGGGCGTCGAGTTGCGCGCAGGTGGCGTCGAGGTCGCGCGCGCGCGCGAGCACCGTGGACATGTCCGGCGTGTCGGCGAGCGCGGCCAGCGACTCGGCGATCGCCTGCACACCGGTCACGAACTCGGAGAATTCCATGGCGTTGAGCGGACCGTGGCGATTGGCCATCAGGATGCCGACGCGAAGCGCGGCGTACTGGCGTGCGGCCGCGGGCGCCGCCCAGTCGCCGGGCCCGTCATCGACCGGCTGGCCTTCGATGATGACCGGCTTGCTGCCGGCACGCCGGAAACGCTGCGCGATCGCCACCAGGCGCTCGCCGGCGCACGGCGCAGGCACCGGCATCTCGACGATGCAGTCGCAGATTTCGGACAGACGAGGCTGCTCCGCGGCGGCGGCGGGCGCCGGGCGGACCGGCGGCGATGATGCCAGGGCCGGCTCGACCG
Source organism: Burkholderiaceae bacterium (assembly GCA_027493945.1). Taxonomy (GTDB): domain Bacteria; phylum Pseudomonadota; class Gammaproteobacteria; order Burkholderiales; family Burkholderiaceae_E; genus Zeimonas. The sequence continues at coordinate 65,866 of JAOSJU010000002.1, forward strand.
ACGCGGAAGCAAACGCCGGGCGCGCGCTCCCGGCGGGCGCTGCCGCGGGCGCCGCGGCTGCAGCGGCCGGACTTGCGAAGGAGGTCGCGGCCAACTGCGCGGTCGACTGCGCGACCGGTGCGTCCTCCCGATGCAGGGTCGGAATCGACGGGTCCGCGGCCCAGGGCGCCGCCCGCGACGCGCCAAGCGCGGCTGGAGCATCGACGTCGTCGGCGATCGGGTCGGCGCCGAGCCGCGGCTCGCCGCGCGGCGCCGCCGCGGCCTCGTCCTGGCCCGCGTGCGCAGTCGGCGGCGGCGCACGCCTGCTTGCGGCCGCAGCATCGCCCCTGGCCGCCCTCGCGCCCATGCCCGGCAGTTCGCGGCGCCACGCCCACCAGCGCGCAGCGCCCGGTCGGCGCAGCCGCGGCCAGGCCTGGCGCAGGTTGTACAGCAGCGCGACGCCGACCGCCAGCGCCACCAGCAGCAACAGGCTCAGCCCGAGGCTGCTCACGCTGCCTCCGCCATCCGGGCGGCGGCCTCGAGGTCGACCGCGACGATGCGCGAGACGCCGCGCTCCTGCATCGTCACGCCGACCAGTTGCTGCGCCAGCTCCATCGCGATCTTGTTGTGCGTGATGAACAGGAACTGGGTCTGGTCGGACATGCGCCGCACCATGTCGCAATACCGCTCGGTATTGGCGTCGTCCAGCGGCGCGTCCACCTCGTCGAGCAGGCAGAACGGCGCCGGGTTGAGCTGGAACAGAGCGAACACCAGCGCGATCGCGGTGAGCGCCTTCTCGCCGCCCGACAGCAGGTGGATCGAGGTGTTGCGCTTGCCCGGAGGCTGCGCCATCACCTGGATGCCGGCGTCGAGGATCTCGTCGCCGGTGAGGATCAGCTTTGCTTCGCCGCCGCCGAACAGCTGCGGGAACAGCTGCCCGAAGTGGCTGTTGACCGCGTCGTAGGTCTGCTGCAGCAGTTCGCGCGTCTCGCGGTCGATGCGCCGGATCGCGTCCTCGAGCGTGGAGATCGCCTCGTTCAGGTCGGCCGATTGCGCGTCGAGGAAGCCCTTGCGCTCGCCCGACTGGGCGAGTTCTTCGAGCGCGACCAGGTTGACCGGACCGAGCGCGGCGATCGCGTTGGACAGTCGCGTCACCTCGCCCTGCAGCCAGGACGGGCGCGGCGGATCGGCGAAGGCGGCGCGCAGCGCCGCAATGCCCTCTTCGCCGACCTGCGCCTCGGCGAGCTGCTGCGCGTACTGCTCGGCGTTCATCCGCGCGGCCTGCTCCTTCAACTGCAGTTCGGTGAGTTGCTGGCGCAGCGGCTCCTGGGAACGCTCGGCGGCGAGCCGCTGCTCCTCGCGACTGCGCAGCGCCTGCGTCAGCTCGTCGAGCCGCTGGCGCGCCGCGCCGAGCGCCTGCTCGGCGCCCGTGCGGGCAGCCAGCGCGTCCTGCAGCGCCTGGCGCGCAGCCGCATCGGAGAGCTGCTCGAGCCTGCCGAGCACCGCGGCGCGCTCGGCCGACGCCTGTTCGGCCATCGCCTGGCCCTGCGCGAGCAGCGCGTCGAGCCGCTCGATGTCGGCCTCGATCGCGCGCACCGTGAACGCGGCTTCCTGCGCCTCGCGCTCCTGCTGGCGCAGCGCCTCGCGGCGTCCGGCCAGTTCGCGCTCGACCTGCTCGAGGGCGAGTTGCAGGTCTTCGGCGCGCTGCTGGCGCTCGCCCAGCTCGGCATCGAGCTGCTCGAAGCGCCCGGTCTCGCCGGCGATCGTGTCCTCGAACTCGGCGATCCGCGCCGCGAGCTCGTCGAGCTCGGCTTCGATGCGCTCGCGGCTCTCGGCGACCCGCGCCCGCTCCTGCTCGAGCCGCTGCGCGTCGAGCCGTAGTGCCGCCACCTCCTTGAGCTTGCGGTGGTGCTCGTCGCGCTGCGCCATCAGCGCGGCCAGCCGCTCCGAAGCACCCGCCTCGATGCGCGCCGCGCGGCTGCGCGCGTCGTCGACCAACAGCTGCTGCGCACGCTGCTCGCGAACCAGGTTGTCGAGCTCGTGGCGCCGCGCGAGCACGCCCTCCTGCTCGGAGTCGGCCGCATACATCAGCACCGACTGGCGGCCCACCAGATGGCCTGCGGCAACCACGAACTGCCCGCCCGGCGGCAGGCTCGCGCGCCGCGCCATCGCGGCTTCGAGCGAATCGGCCGCGTAGTAGCCGGCGAGCCAGTCGGCGAGCAGCGACTGCACGCCGGCGTCGCCGACCTGCACCACCCCCAGCAGCGGTCGCAGGCCCGCGGCCGCGCTCGCGGCGCCGCCGACCGGCGCGGCCGCGAAGAATCCGACCTTGGATGGCGGCGCGTCGGCCACCAGCCCGGCGACGTTCTCGAGCCGCCCCACTTCGAGCGCATTGACCCGTTCGCGCAGCACCGACTCGATCGCGTTCTCCCAGCCCTCGTCGATGCGCAGCTTCTGATAGAGCCTGGACAGGCGCCCCAGCCCGTGCCGCTCCAGCCACGGCTGCACCTTCGCCTGGCTCTCGACACGCTCCTGCAGTTGGCGCAGCGCGCCGATGCGTGCATCGACCTGCGCGAGCTTCGCCTCGGCCTCGCGCAGCGCCTGCTGCGACGGCTGCCGCTGGGCCTCCAGGCCGGTCCAGTCGGCCTCGATCGTGGCCAGCCGCTCGGTGGCCAGCCGCTCGGCCTCCTCGGCGGCAGCCAGCGCTTCCTGCGCCTGCGCCAGCTCTTCGGGGCGAAACGCGTGAAGCTCGCCTGCCTGCGCCTGCAAGCGCTCGCGCCGGCGCGCCGCCAGGTCGAACCCCTCGGCCGCCTTGCGCTCGTGCAGCGCGCAGACCTCGATCGCCTGGCGCGTCTGCGCGACCTGCGCGCGCGCCTCGTCGACCCGCGCGCGCGCGGCGCGCGCGCTCCTCGATCGCCGGCACCTCGTCGACGTGCGCGGCAACGCCGGCGGCCAGTTCCTCGGCGAGCAGCCGCGAATCGGCCAGCCGCGCATCGGCGCCGCCGCGGTCGGCGCGTGCGTCGTCCTGCTGGGCCTGCGCGCGCTGCGCCTGTTGTTCGACGCCGTCGAGCCGCTCGCGCAGCTGCCCCTGCGTCTGCGCGACGATGCGGATGTCGGATTCGATCCGGCTCACGTCGGCGTTGCATTCGTAGTAGCGCGCCTGCGCCGCGTGCATCGCGTCGCCCGCCTCGTAGTGCGCGCCGCGCACCGATTCGATCTCGGCCTCGATCGCCCGCTGCTCGGCGTGGCGCGCCTCGAGCGCGACGGCCGCCTCGCCGGCGAGCCGTGCCAGTCGCCCCTCCTCGGCCTGCGCCTCGTCTCGGCGCAGCAGCCAGAGCATGTGCTGCTTGCGCTCGCGCTCGGCTTCGAGATCGCGGTAGCGCTGCGCCACCTCCGCCTGCCGCCCGAGCTTCTCGATCTGCGCCTCGAGCTCGCGCAGGATGTCCTCGACCCGCGTGAGGTTCTCGCGCGTGTCGGCGAGCCGGTTCTCGGTCTCGCGGCGCCGCTCCTTGTACTTCGAGACGCCTGCGGCTTCCTCGAGGAACACACGCAGCTCTTCGGGGCGCGCCTCGATGATGCGCGAGATCATCCCCTGGCCGATGATCGCGTAGGCGCGAGGCCCCAGCCCGGTGCCGAGGAACATGTCGTGCACGTCGCGACGCCGCACCGGCTGGTTGTTGATGAAGTAGCTCGACTGGCCGTCGCGCGTGAGCACGCGCTTGACCGAGATCTCGGCATACTGGCCCCAGCTGCCGCCGATGCGCCCGAGCGTGTTGTCGAACACCAGTTCGACCGACGCCCGCGCGGCGGGCTTGCGCTCGGACGAGCCGCTGAAGATGACGTCCTGCATCGACTCGCCGCGCAGCTCGGACGCCTTGGATTCGCCGAGCACCCAGCGCACCGCGTCGATGATGTTCGACTTGCCGCAGCCGTTGGGCCCCACCACGCCGACCAGCTGGCCGGGAACGTCGAACGCGGTGGGATCGACAAAGGACTTGAAGCCGGCGAGTTTGATCTGTTTCAGTCGCACCGAGAATTCCTGCCGCAATCGCGGGCGTCGGCGCGGAGCGCACCCGGCCGCCCGGCAAAACGCAAAAGCCGCGCTGGGCGGCTTTTGACGCTCCGTATAATAGCACCCGCCCTTCCCGCCTCCCGGGAGCGCAAGCGGGTCGGTTCCCGGGGCCGTTCGCCTTCGATTCCGATCATGCCGCCAAGTCCCTCCCGAACGCTCGAGACCTTCGCCAACCCGGCGCCCGGGCGCGATTACCTGGTGCACATCGAGGTGCCCGAGTTCACCTGCCTGTGCCCGCTCACCGGCCAGCCCGACTTCGCCAATCTGGTGATCGACTACGTGCCCGATCGGCTCAACCTCGAGCTCAAGGCGCTCAAGCTCTACATGTGGAGCTTTCGCGACGAAGGCGCCTTCCACGAAGCGGCGACCAATCGTATTCTCGACGACCTGGTGGCTGCGGTCGCGCCGCGGTACCTGCGCCTCACCGCCCGCTGGTTCGTGCGTGGGGGCATCTTCACCACGGTCGTGGCCGAGCACCGCAAAAGGGGCTGGAAGCCCGCTCAGCGGGTCGAACTGGGCGATTTCCCGACCGAAACGAGTACTCGGGGATAATATTAAACCACTTAAATAATATTAGTTTACGAGAGCTTGTTGAACCCACTTCTGAACATTCTGCAGCCCTATCCGTTCGAGCGACTGCGCGCGCTGCTGGCCGGGGTCGCCGCGCCCGAGGCCTTCACGCCGCTGAACCTGTGGATCGGCGAGCCCCGGCATCCGACCCCGGCGCTGATCCGCGAGGCGCTCACCGCCCATCTGGAGGGGCTGTCGAGCTATCCGGCCACCGCGGGCACGCCGGCGCTGCGCGAGGCGATCGCCGGGTGGCTCCAGCGACGCTACCGGTTGCAGGCGATCGATGCCGCCACCGAGGTGTTGCCGGTCAACGGATCGCGCGAAGCGCTGTTCGCCTTCGCCCAGGCGGTCGTCGACCCGGCAGCCGGGGCGCGGGTGGTCTGCCCCAATCCTTTCTATCAGATCTACGAGGGCGCGGCGCTGCTCGCCGGCGCCCATCCCTATTACGTCGAGCAGTCGCCGCAGACACGCTTTCGCTGCGACTGGGCATCGGTGCCCGAGGCGGTCTGGGCCGACACCCGGCTGGTCTATGCCTGCTCGCCGGGCAACCCCACCGGCGCCGTGCTCTCGCTCGACGACTGGCAGCTGCTGTTCGAGCTGTCCGACCGGCACGGCTTCACGATCGCGGCCGACGAGTGCTATTCGGAGATCCACTTCGACGACGCGGCGCCGCCGCTCGGGGCGCTGCAGGCGGCGCAGGCGCTGGGCCGCACCGACTGGCGGCACCTGGTGGTCTTCTCCAGCCTCTCGAAGCGCTCCAATGCGCCGGGGCTGCGCTCGGGTTTCGTCGCCGGCGATGCGTCGATCCTGCAGCGCTTCCTGCTCTACCGCACCTACCATGGCAGCGCAATGAGCCTGCCGGTGCAGGCCGCCTCGATCGCCGCCTGGGGCGACGAGGCGCACGTGGCCGAAAACCGGCTGATGTACCGCAGCAAGTTCGACGCGGTTACCCCGGTGCTGGCGCGGGTGCTCGAAACCGCCCGACCCGAGGCCGGCTTCTACCTCTGGGCGCGCGTGCCGGGCGGCGACGACCAGGCGTTCTGCCGCGACCTCCATGCCCAATATAATGTCCTGGTGCTTCCGGGCAGCTTCCTCGCCCGCGAGCAGGACGGGCGCAATCCCGGCAGCGGCTTCGTGCGCATCGCGCTGGTCGACACGCTGGCCGGCTGCGTCGAGGCGGCGACCCGCATCGAACGCTTCCTCTCCTGCTGAAACGAACCATCCGCCATGACGCCGCTGCAGCAGACCATCGACCAGGCCTGGGAACGGCGCGACGAGTTGTCTCCGGCGAGCGCGCCGGCCGAAATTCGCGACGCGGTGTACGCCGTGCTGGCGAGACTCGACGAGGGCAGCCTGCGCGTGGCCGAAAAGCGCGACGGCGCCTGGCAGGTGAACCAGTGGGTGAAGAAGGCGGTGCTGCTGTCCTTCCGGCTCGACGAGAACCTGCCCACGCAGTCGGGGCCGATGCGCTTCTACGACCGGGTGCCGACCAAGTTCGAAGACTGGCGCCCGGCCGACTTCCGGGCGGCCGGCATCCGGGTGGTTCCGCCAGCCGTCGCGCGTCGCGGCGCCTTCGTCGGAAAGAACGTCATCCTGATGCCGTCGTACGTGAACATCGGCGCGTACGTCGGCGAAGGCACGATGGTCGACACCTGGGCCACGGTCGGCTCGTGCGCGCAGATCGGCCGCAACGTTCACCTGTCGGGGGGGTGGGCATCGGCGGCGTGCTCGAGCCGCTGCAGGCCGGCCCGACGATCATCGAGGACAACTGCTTCATCGGCGCGCGATCGGAGGTCGTCGAGGGCGTCGTCGTCGAGGAGAACTCGGTGCTGTCGATGGGCGTCTACCTCGGCCAGAGCACGAAGATCTACGATCGCGAGTCGGGCAGGATCCTGTACGGGCGAGTGCCCGCGGGATCGGTGGTGGTGCCGGGCTCGCTGCCTTCGGCCGATGGCAAGGTGAACCTGTATTGCGCGGTGATCGTCAAGCGTGTCGATGCGCAGACGCGGGCGAAAACCGGCATCAACGAGTTGCTGCGCGGCGATTGAGTCCGCCTCCGCCCTGCGCGGACGGGCTGGTCGCGCAGCGCGAGGACATCGGGAGACCCGGATGATGATGGAGCGCCTGCTGCAGCTGATGTCGGAGAAGAAGGCGTCCGACCTGTTTCTTGCCCCCGGCTCGCCGGTGCAGCTCAAGCTCAACGGCGCGATGGTGCCGGTGAACCAGCAGCGGCTCGCCGCCGAGAACGTGGTGGCCCTGGTGCGCGAGATCGTCGACGAGCGCCACTGGGAGATCTTCGAGAAGAACAACGAGCTGAACCTCGGCTATGGCGTGCGCAACGTCGGCAGCTTCCGCGTCAACGTGTTCCGCCAGCGCGGCTCGACGGCCTGCGTGATCCGCTTCATCCCGCACGAGATCCCGAAGCTTCCCACGCTGCACCTGCCGCCGATCCTCGGCGACCTGGTGATGGACAAGCGCGGGCTGCTGCTGGTGGTGGGCGCCACCGGATCCGGCAAGTCGACCACGCTCGCTTCGATGATCGACCACCGCAACGAGCAGAAGGCCGGGCACATCCTCACGCTGGAAGACCCGATCGAATTCACCTTCCGGAACAAGCGCTCGATCGTCAACCAGCGGCAGATCGGTACCGACACCCACTCGCTCGAGATCGCGCTGAAGAACGCAATGCGCCAGGCGCCCGACTGCATCCTGATCGGCGAGATCCGCGACACCCACACGATGTCCAACGCGATTGCCTATGCGCAGTCGGGGCACCTGGTGCTGGCCACGCTGCACGCGAACAACGCCAACCATGCGCTGAACCGCATCGTCAGCTTCTATCCGCCGGACAACCGGCCGGTGCTGCTCGCCGACCTCGCGGCCACGCTCAAGGCAGTGGTCTCGCAACGCCTGGTGCGCTCCTTTGACGGCAGCCGCCTGCCGGCGGTGGAGGTTCTGCTCAATACCCGCCACATCGCCGAACTGATCGAGCAGGGACGCCTCACCGAGATCAAGGACGCGATGAGCCAGAGCCCGGCCGCAGGCTCGCGCACTTTCGACCATGCGCTGGCCGAACTGGTGCGGGCGCGCCGCATCGCCAGGGAAGACGCGATGGCGCACGCCGACTCGCCGACCAACCTGCTCTGGATGCTCGAGAACGAAGCCGAGGACGGCGACGCCCCCTCCCGCCGGCACGGCCCAACCCGGCAACCTGGTGAGTCCGGCGATGGCCTCGGCGGCGCTCGGCCAGCCGGGCAAGCCCGGCGACGACGATGCCCGGGGACCGTCGTTCTCCGAATTCATGCTCAACATCTGAGATGGACGAGGTGGTCGTCTACGGCATCGAGACCTGCGACCAGGTTCGCAAGGCGCGTGCCTGGCTGCGCGCCCGCCACATCGCCTTCCGCTTTCACGACTTCCGCAAGGACGGGCTCGATGCGCAGCGCCTGTCGACCTGGCTCGGCCGCGTGCCCTGGGATTCGCTGCTGAACCGCCGCGGCCGGGCCTGGCGCAAGCTCGACCCGCAACGCCGCGCGACGATCACCGACCAGACGAGCGCAGCCGAACTGATGCTGGCCGACCCGACCCTGATCAAGCGTCCGGTGCTGCAGGCGGGCGATCGCCTGCTCGTCGGCTTCTCCGAGCCGCTGTACGCCGGCGTGTTCGGCACCACGGCCGACGCCGGCCCCGCGGCGCAATGAGCCGCGTGCGCGCGCTGGCCGAAGCGCTGATCCGGCGGCGATCGGTCACCCCCGACGACCACGGCTGCCAGGCGCTCGTCGCCGAGCGGCTCGGCGCGCTCGGCTTCGCCTGCGAGACGATCGAGAGCAAGGGAGTGACCAACCTGTGGGCGGTGCGCGATGGCGTCGCCGCCGGGCCCACGCTGGCATTCGCCGGGCACACCGACGTGGTGCCCCCCGGCCCGCTCGACCAGTGGACCAGCGATCCGTTCGTGCCCACGGTGCGCGACGGTCGCCTGTACGGGCGCGGCGCGGCCGACATGAAGAGCTCGGTCGCCGCGTTCGTGGTTGCCATCGAGGAATTCCTCGAGGCCGGTGGCGGCCATGCCGGGCGCATCGCGCTGCTGCTCACCTCCGACGAGGAAGGCCCGGCCACCGACGGCACGGTGCGCGTGGTCGATGCGCTCGCGGCGCGCGGCGAGCGCATCGATTTCTGCGTCGTCGGCGAGCCCACCTCGGTCGCGCGCCTCGGCGACACGGTGAAGAACGGTCGCCGCGGCTCGCTGTCGGGCCGGCTCGCGGTCATCGGCGTGCAGGGCCATGTCGCGTACCCGCATCTCGCGCGCAACCCGATCCACCAGCTCGCGCCGGCGCTCGCCGAGCTGGCCGCGTCCGAATGGGATCGCGGCAACGAGCATTTCCCGCCCACCACCTGGCAGGTGTCGAACATCCAGGCCGGTACGGGGGCGGCCAACGTGATCCCGGGCCGCGTCACGCTCGACTTCAACTTCCGCTTCTCCAGCGCCAGCACGGTCGAGAGCCTGAAACAGCGGGTGGCCGCGGTGCTCGACGCGCACGGACTCGACTACACGCTCGACTGGTCGCTGTCGGCACTGCCGTTTCTCACCGCGCGCGGCGCGCTGTGCGACGCGCTGTCCGGGGCGATCCTGGCGGAGACCGGCGTCGCCGCCGAGCTGTCGACCACCGGCGGCACCTCGGACGGCCGCTTCATCGCCCGCATCTGCCCGCAGGTGGTCGAGTTCGGCCCGATCAACGCGAGCATCCACCGGGTCGACGAGCACGTGGGGCTGGACGAGCTCGAGCCGCTGAAGAACGTCTACCGGCGTACGATCGCCGCACTGCTGCGCGCATGAGCCGGGCCTTCGAACGTCGCCCGGCCGACGCCGATGCCGCGGCGCGCGAGCTGCGCACGCTGCGCGACCTGCTGCGCTGGGCGGTCTCGCGCTTCGAGGCCACCGGAATCGCCTATGGCCACGGCACCGGCAACGCCCGCGACGAGGCGGCAGCGCTGCTGCTGTGGGCACTGCACCTGCCTCCCGATGGGCTCGATCCCTGGCTCGATGCCCGGCTGCCGCGCGCCGAACGACGCGCCGCAGCCGAGCTCGTCGAGCACCGCATCGCGTCGCGCGCGCCTGCGGCCTACCTCACCGGCGAGGCCTGGCTGCGCGGGATGCGCTTCGCTTGCGATGCGCGCGCGCTGGTGCCGCGCTCGCTGATCGCCGAAGCGCTCGACGAGGCGCTGCCGCAGTGGCTCGAGCTGCATCCGCGGGCGCCTTCGTGGCCGGCGTCGATCCTCGACCTGTGCACCGGCGGCGGCAGTCTCGCGATCCTCGCCGCCGACCGCTTCCCCGACGCGCAGGTGGTCGGCGCCGACCTCTCGGCCGACGCGCTGGCGCTGGCCGCGATCAACCGCGAAAGCCATGCACTGCAGCAACGCGTCGAGCTGCTCCAGGGAGACCTGTTCGCGCCGCTGCGCGGCCGCCGCTTCGACCTCGTCGTGTGCAACCCGCCCTACGTGAACGAAGCGTCGATGCAGGCGCTGCCGCCGGAATTCCGCGCCGAGCCGCGGGCCGCGCTGGCCGGCGGGCGCGACGGCATGGATCTGGTTCGGCGGATCGTCGCCGACGCGCCGGCCCATCTGGCCGACCAGGGCGTGCTGCTGCTCGAGATCGGCCACGAGGCGGCGCATTTCGAAGCGGCGTTTCCCCAGCTCGAATTCCATTACCTGCCGGTGACCGCCGGCGAGCGGATGCTGGTGCTGGTGGAGGCCGCGCAACTGAGCGCAGCGGCGGCGCGATCGGGCGCCGCGATAGCGCGGCGGGCCCGCCGGCCGGCCGGCGCCGCACGCAAGCGGCGCCCGCCCGCGCCGCGCCGCGCCGCCGCGCGCCCGCCGTCCGGCCGACGTCCGTGATCCGCCTGCAGCAACTGACGCTGTCGCGCGGCGGCAGGGTGCTGCTCGACCGCGCCGACGCGAACATCGGCCCGGGCGAGCGCATCGCGCTGATCGGCCAGAACGGTACCGGCAAGACCACGCTGCTGGCGGCGCTGGCGGGCGAGCTGCCGCCCGACGGCGGCGAGATCGTGCAGCCGTGGCGCGACGTGATCCGCCTCGAGCAGGGCCTGCCCCGAAGCCCCCTGCCCGCCTGGCGCTTCATCGTGGCCGGCGATGCGCGGCTGTCGGCCGCGCGGCGCGCGCTCGAGCAGGCCGAGCGCGCCGGCGACGGCATGGCGCTCGCGCACGCGCACGATCACTGGCAGGAGGCCGGCGGGCTCACCGCCGAGGCGCGCAGCCGCAGCCTGCTCGCAGGGCTCGGTTTCGACCCCGCGCAGGCCGACCAGCCGGTCGACGCGCTGTCGGGCGGCTGGCGGATGCGACTGAACCTCGCGCGCGCGCTGTTCGCCCCGGGCGATCTGCTGCTGCTCGACGAGCCGACCAACCACCTCGACCTCGACGCGATCCTGTGGCTCGAGCGCTGGCTGCTGCGCTTTCCCGGCACCGCGCTGATCGTCTCGCACGACCGCGACTTCCTCGACCGCGTCGCCACCGCGACGCTGCACATCGACGCCGCGAAGCTGGTCCGCTACGCAGGCGGCTACAGCGAATTCGAGCGGCTGCGCGCCCAGCGCCAGCTGCAGGCCGAGCGCGAGCGCGCCGCCTGGGAAGCGCGCGTGACGCAGCTGAACGCCTTCATCACGCGCTTTCGCGCGCAGGCGAGCAAAGCACGACAGGCGCAGAGCCGGGTGAAGGCGCTCGAGCGGATGACCGAGGTCGCGCCGATCCGCGCGCTGCGCGGCGTCGAGTTCGCGCTGCACGAAGTCGGCGACTGCCCCGACCCGCTGCTGCAGGCGCAGGGGCTCGACTGCGCCCACCCCGGCCACCCGCCGGTGCTGCGCGGCGTCGAACTGTCGGTGCGACGCGGCTCGCGCATCGGCATTCTCGGTCGCAACGGCGCCGGCAAGAGCACGCTGGTGCGCACGCTCGTGGGCGAACTCGCGCCGCAGGCGGGCGAAGTGCGCGTCTCGCGCTCGGTGCGCATCGGCTACTTCGCGCAGCAGGGCATCGACCGGTTGCGCGGCGACGAGTCGGCGCTCGCGCAGCTGCAGCGCCTCGCGCCGGGCGCGCGCGAACAGGTGCTGCGCGACTACCTCGGCCGCTTCGGGTTCTCGGGCGACGCCGCGACGCGACCGGTCGGACCGATGTCCGGGGGGGAGAAGGCACGTCTGTCGCTTGCGCTGATGCTGCACGACCGGCCGCAGCTGCTGGTGCTCGACGAGCCGACCAACCACCTCGACGCGCAGGCGCGCGATGCGCTGGCCGATGCGCTCGCCGGCTTCGACGGCGCGGTCCTGCTCGTCTCGCACGATCGCTACCTGCTGCGCGCCACCGCCGACACGTTGATGCTGGTGGCCGACGGCGGCCTGCGCGAGTTCGACGGCGACCTCGACGATTACGCCGCGTGGCTGATGCAGCGATCCGCGTCCACGGGCACGACCGCGGCCGGCGCGCGCACCGGCGACGCTGCGCGCCCCGACGCCCGACTCGCGCCGCAGGTCGCGCCGGATGCACGCGAGGACGCCGCCGGCGCGAGCCGCCGCGACGATCGCCGGCTGGCGGCACAGCGACGCGCACGGCTCGCCGAGCGGCTGCAGCCGCTCGATCGCGAGATCGGCGCGCTCGAGCAGCGGCTTGCGGCGATCGATGCGCGCCTGGCGCAGATCGAGGACTGCCTGGCCGATCCGGCCGCCTACCGCGACGCGACCAACACGGCGGCGCTGGGCCGCGAGCGCTCCGCGCTGGGCCGCGAGAAGGACGAACTGGAGGAACGCTGGCTCGAGCGCAGCACCGCGCGCGACACCGAGCGCGAGGCCTTCGCCCGCGACGCCGGGTGACGGGGGCCTACTTCGTCCGCATCTTCGCCAGCAGCTCGGTGTGGGCCTTGCGCCCGGCGTTCACCTGCTGCACCGCCGGGCGCTCGCCCGGGCGCTTCACGTAATCGCGTACCGGCAGCGCGGCCAGCGGATCCTCGCCCCAGATCGCCTTGCCGGCCATCGAGATCACCGGCAGGTGCACGACTGCCGCGCAGTCGGCCATCGTGAAGCGGTCTCCGGCGAGAAACGGCGCGAACTTCGCGAGCCGCGCGAAGGCGGGCACGCCGCGCTCCAGGTCGCGACGCGTCGCGTCGATGGTGCCCTGCGAGACGGTGCCGCCGAAGAACGCCTGCGCGTAGACGCGGCGCGCGACCAGCTCCAGATGCAGTTCGATGAACGCGACCAGTTCTCGCACCTTCGCCCGCTCGAACGGGTCGGCGGGCAGCAGCGGCACCTGCGGAGACGCGTCCTCCGGTATTCGAGGATCACCTGCGACTCGCACAGCGTGCCCTGCGGCGTGCGCAGGAACGGCACCTTGCCGAGCGGACTGGCCTCGAGCGTGGGTTCGTCCTTGCTCGCCCAGTTCAGCTCCTCGGTGAACTCGATGCCTTTCTCCAGCATCGCGAGCTTGACCTTGTTGTAGTAGTTGCTGACGGCGAAGCCGGCCAGTACCAGCATGGCGAGTCCCCTCGTGGTTCGATGCGCCAGTGTATCGCGGCGCTCCAGTAGAATCCCCGCATGAGCACATCACCCTTCCAGCGGATCGGCGTCGTCGGCAGCGGCGCCATGGGCCGGGGCATCGCCCAGCTGTTCGTCCAGAGCGGCATCGCGGTGCGCCTGCACGACAACAACGCGGCGGCCGTCGGCTCGGCGATCGCCGGCCTCGCCGAGGTGTTCGCCCGGCAGGTCGAAAAGGGCCGCATGAGCGCCGAGGCCGCGGCGGCCGCGCGCGCGCGGCTCGAACCGGCCGACGCACTGTCCGCGCTGGCCGACTGCGACCTGGTCGTCGAGGCGATCGTCGAGCGGCTCGACACCAAGCGCGAGCTGTTCGTGCAGCTCGAGGCAATCGTCGCCGACGACGCGGTGCTCGCCACCAACACCTCCTCGCTGTCGGTCACCGCGATCGCCGCGGCCTGCCGCCGGCCGCAGCGCGTCGCGGGCCTGCACTTCTTCAATCCCGTGCCGCTGATGAAGGTGGTCGAGGTCGTCGACGGCATGCGCACCGATCCGTCCGTGGTCGAGCGCCTGGCCGCGCTCACCCGACTCACCGGGCACCTGGCAGTGGTCGCGCAGGACACGCCCGGCTTCATCGTCAACCACGCGGGGCGCGGCTTCGGCACCGAGGCGCTGAAGGCACTCGGCGAGGGCGTCGCCGACATCGCGACGATCGACCGGATCCTGCGCGAGCAGGTCGGCTTCGACGGACAGGGCTTCAAGCTCGGCCCGTTCGAATTGTTCGACCTCACCGGCCTCGACGTCTCGCAGCCGGTGATGGAATCGATCTACCGCCAGTTCTACGACGAGCCGCGCTTTCGCCCGTCGGTGATCGCCGCGCAGCGCCTGGCCGCCGGCCTCACCGGTCGCAAGGCGGGCGAAGGCTTCTATCGGTACCCCGACGGGCGCCAGCAGGCCTCGCCCGAAGCGCCGCCGCCGACGGTCGCGGTCAGGCCACCGGTCTGGGTCGCGCCCGGGCCGCGCGCTGCGATGCTGCGCGAAGCGGTGGCTGCCCTGCAGGGCGTGGTGCACGACACCGGGCAGCCGGGCGAGCACGCGCTGGTGCTCGTCGCCCCGCTCGGGCTCGACGCCAGCGCGGCCGCCGCTGCGGCCGGCCTGCCGGCCGCGCGCACCGTCGCGGTCGACACGCTGTTCCCGATCGCCCCGGGTCGCTGCAAGCGTCGCGTGCTGATGCCCACGCCCGCCACGCGCCCGGAGTATCGCGACGCCGCGCACGCGCTGTTCGCCACCGACGGCACGCCGGTTTCGATGCTGCGCGACAGTCCCGGCTTCGTCGCGCAACGCGTGCTCGCGATGATCGTCTCGATCGGCACCGAGATCGCGCAGCAGCGCATCGCCTCGGCGGCCGACATCGACACCGCGGTGCGCACCGGCCTGGGCTATCCGCTCGGGCCGCTCGCGATGGGCGACGCGCTGGGCGCGGCGACCGTGCTCGAGATCCTCGGGAACCTGCACCGGCTCACCGGCGACCCGCGTTACCGCCCCGGCGGCTGGCTGCGCCGGCGTGCGCAACTGGGCCTGTCGCTGCTGCACGAGGATTGAACCCATGGCGGCGCGCCTGCTGTCCGAGCGCCGCGGCGAAGTGCTGCTGCTGCGCATCTCGAATCCGCAGGCGCGCAATGCGCTGCACCCCGACGTCTACCGCGAAGGCGCCCAGGCGCTGCGCGCAGCCAGCGAAGACCACGGCGTGCGCGCGATCGTCCTCGCCGGCGAAGGCGAACACTTCTGCGCCGGCGGCAACCTGCATCGCCTGCGCGAGAACCGCGCGGCCGACCCGTCGGTGCAGGCCGCCTCGATCGACCTGCTCGCCGAGTGGATCGCGTCGATCCGCGATTGCCCGAAGCCCGTCGTCGCGGCCGTCGAGGGCGCCGCCGCCGGAGCGGGCTTCTCGCTGGTGCTCGCCTGCGACCTCGTGTTCGCGGCCGAGGACGCGCGCTTCGTCATGTCGTACGTGAAGGTCGGGCTCACCTGCGACGGCGGGGCCAGCCACTTCCTCGTGACCCGCCTGCCCTACCCGCTCGCCTACGAACTGCTGGCCGGAGGCCAGCCGATCGGCGCGCCGCGCTTGCACGCGCTGGGCCCGGTGAACGCGCTGGCGCCGCGCGGCGAAGCGCTGGCGGCGGCGCTGGCGCGCGCGTCCGAACTCGCCGACGGCCCGGGGTTCGCGCTGGGCCGCATCAAGTCGCTGCTGGCGGCGCACGAGCGTGAGGCGCTGGCGCACCAGCTGGTGCGCGAGCGCGACAACTTCGTCGCGGCGCTGTTTCACGACGACGGCGGCGAAGGCATCGAGGCCTTCCTCGCCCGGCGCCCGCCGCGCTTCGAACGCGACGCGGGCGGCCGCTGAATGCACTGCGGTTGGCATATGTGCTCTGGCCCTGACCCACGCAGCAGTCAGCTTTCCTGCGGAAGGCAACTGGCTGCTTCCTTATAACGAATCCCGAACACACCGGGTTGTCTGCTAACCTTTCCCTTTGTGAGAGACGGCCGCCGCCTTCGCAATCGGTGTCTGGTCGATAACGATCGAGGTTTACTGGTCTATTCGGGAAGGCGCGATGAACAAGGAACGTTCACGGCAATTCATGCAGAAGGTGGTCGGCGACGTCGGCACCGCAATGGCCGCGGCGCTGGTCTTCGTGGGCGACCACACGGGGTTGTTCGAGGCGATGGCGGGCGCCGGCCCCTTGGGCGCTGCCGATCTGGTCCGGCGAACTGGAATTCACTCACGATACGTTGAGGAGTGGCTCTCGGCCATGGTCTGCGCGGGATACATCGCGCACGACTCTGCTCGCAACCAGTTCGAGTTGCCCGACGAGCACGCTATGTTCCTGACCAATCGCTCCTCCGAGTATTACCTCGGCGGGATGTTCGCTGGCGTGCTCGGCGCGGTGACAATCGCGCCGCGATTGGTCGCAGCATTCGAGCGAGGCGAAGGTATCTCGTTCACCGAGTTCGGCGAGAATCTGCCGCTCGCGTTCGAAAGGATGAACCGCGCGGTCTACGAGAACCGACTCGTCCAGTCCTGGCTGCCGACAATGCCCGAGGTCGTTCGGCGGCTTCATGCTGGTGGCCGCGCAATCGACGTCGGCTGTGGTACCGGCGTGGTTCCGGTGATCCTTGCGAAGGCGTTCCCGATGGCGCATATCGAAGGAATTGATCTCGATGCGCTATCGATCGAAAT
Organism: Burkholderiaceae bacterium; assembly: GCA_027493945.1. Classification (GTDB taxonomy): domain Bacteria; phylum Pseudomonadota; class Gammaproteobacteria; order Burkholderiales; family Burkholderiaceae_E; genus Zeimonas. The sequence goes on from JAOSJU010000002.1 coordinate 82,250, forward strand.
CGCCCGCCGTCACGCGCACGAAGGAGGTGTCGCCCAGCGCGTTCGATTCATCCATGCGTCTGCCGACCTTTTGGCCAGGCAGGGCACTTACGATCTGATCACCACATTCGATGTCGTCCACGATCTGCCCGACCCCCGAGGAGTGCTGGCGCTGATCCGCAGCGCGCTGAACGAAGGTGGCAGCTACCTGATGGTGGAACCAAAGATGGACGATCGCCTCGAGCGCAATCGCGAGAATCCGTTCGGCCGGATGCTCTACTCGATAAGCTGTCTGCACTGCATTCCGCAGTCGCTCGCACAGGGCGGGCCAGGATTAGGCGCGTGCTGGGGACCATCGCAGGCGCGCCGCCTCGCCGCGGACGTCGGATTCAGTTACTTCGATGCACTCCCGATACACAGCCCCGCGCTAGCGTTCTACGAACTTCGTGCATGAACTGGCGCGGCAGTTGCACCCGCGAGAAGGACAAACGGGAGGAACGCTGGCTGAAGCGCAGTCGCGCGGGATGTCGAGCGCAAAGCCTTCTCCGGCAATGTGGGGCGCCCCAAATTCATCGGCCCTGCGAGATTGATGCCGCCGCTCGAGGTTTCGGTTCGAGCCCGCCCCGGACAAAGTTCATGTAAATCTCCACGATCCTGTCGGGGATCTCACCATTCCTGTCGCACAGAGCCAGGTACTGCTGCCCGTAGTAGTGTTTCGCCGCAATCAAGAAGAGCGCAACGCCATCGAGTTCGACGCCCTTTATTGCCCGAATCTCACCATTCTTGCTTGCCTTGAGCAGCGATTTTCGATACCCGTTTATGATCTCCCTTTTGATGCCCTCGTAAGCGTCTGGAAGGAACGCCTCAGCCTCGTTCTGGAGACGGATGAAGGAGGGATTGCTTCGAATAAACCGGAAATATTGCCGGAACGAGCGCTCCTCGCGGACGAAGAAAGGCGCCTTCACCATCACCGCCGCGGTGACCTGTCGCCTCAGTTCGTGACTTTGGGCCGTGATGATCGCCTGGAGTAAGGCCTCCCGTGATTCGAAATAAGTGTAGAAGGACCCCGTGGCCACTTGGGCCTTGTTCGCAATGATCGCGACACTCGCACCCGCAAAGCCGCGGTCCGAGATGGCTTCCGCTGCTGCACGCAGCAGGCGGCTGATGGTGAGACTGGCCTTCTCTTCCCGTGTGAGTTTGATATTTTTTGTCACATTGCTGAACCGCGTGTTGGGCCCGTATCGACCCGGGTGCTAATCTGCCCTCAGACAGCCGTCATACCACCGTCGACCGCCGGGATCTGCCCCGTGATGTGCTTGCCGGCATTCGAGCAGAACAGCACCGCGGCGCCCTTCAGGTCCTCGTCATCACCGAGACGCTTCAATGGCGTGGCTGCCTTGACCCCTCCCTCGAACGCCGCCAGCGTGGCGCGGGCCATCCTTGACGGGAAGAAGCCCGGAGCGAGCGCATTCACGGTGATGCCGTACTCGCCCCATTCGCCGGCGAGCGCACGCGTAAAGTTCACCAATCCGCCCTTGGTCGTATTGTAGGCAATCGTATTGTAGGTACCGACCGGATTGCCACGCAGGCCGGCAACCGACGCAACGATCAGGATCCGGCCATACTTACGCGGAATCATCGATTTCCTGCCGATCTCCTGCGTCAGCAGGAAAACGCCGGTCAGGTTCAGGTCAACCAGCTTCTGCCACGCTTCGAGCGGATACTCGGCCGCCGGGGCGCCCCATGCCGCCCCGGCGTTATTCACCAGGACGTCGCAATGCCCCAGCTTCGCCAGCGCCGCATCGACGAATGCGTGCACCGCTTCGGGCTTGCCCAGGTCGGCCGAAATTGCGTGTGCCTTCACCCCCATGTTCGCGAGGTGTGCGACGGCGGCGTCGAGTTCGTTCTGCTTGCGCGCGGTGAGCACCACCTCGGCACCCATCTCGCCGAGTGCCTCGGCGATCTGCAGCCCGAGCCCGCGTGAGCCGCCAGTAACAATCGCCTTGCGGCCGCTAAGATCGAGGGAATGCTTCAACGGCACGATATTCTCCAGTAGGTGTGGAACGGAATGATGCTGCGCGCCACGGCTGCGGCATGCCTGACGCCGTGGTCATGTTCCGGTACGCGATGGCTCGTGCCGCGGCAAGCAGACGTGAGAGTTCCCGCAACGCAATGACACCGCCCCGCCGTGTTCGACAGCGGAACGGAACCCCGTGCAGAGGCAATTCAAAGATGGTCGGCGGTCAGCCCTTCGCGCTCTCGGAGGGAGATCCGGCCGGTTCGTCGCCCTTCTTGCGCGGCTCACGCTTGGCGAGATACGCTTTCATCACGACCTGCCCCCAGCCGCCAGCCCGGACGCCACAGTCGCCGCAGGTAAAGTGGTTGTAGACCATCTCCGTGTCGTGCTGCCCCGCAACGAAGCGATCCTGTGCCATGCTCGCCAACTGTGGAATCGGGAGCATCGCATGCGCGCACCAGTTCCGCGTGCTGCGCTCGAAGTCCAGTAGCGAGAGTGCCTTGAAGAAGAGCTTGTCGCCGGGCTTCAGGCGGGCGCTGCAGCCATGCGAATGCGTAACCTCGACGACGAGATCGTTCTCGAGGACCTCCTTCGAGAACATCTTCTTCGCCGCCGCGGCGCGCTTCGGATCGTTCCTGAAGATCTCCAGTTCCTCGTCGGTGTACTGCAACGTCTTCTGGAACGCCTTCCAGTCGAAATCGTCCTGAGCCATGAGTCATCTCCTTTGGTGGTGGAATGGTCGGTCAGTGCCTGCGTCGATCCGGGCACCCTCGGTATCCAGAGCCATCGCCTCGAGCAGCAGCCCTGCCACGTCCCGGATGGCAATCTGCTCTGAAAGAGCCTCCGATCGCGATGCGTCCTCCAGCATGTTGTTGCAATTCGGGCACGCGACCGCCAGGATCCTCGCTCCTGTCGCCTGCGCCTCGCGAACGCGGCTGCGACCCGGGCTGCGTGGCCCCAGCCCAACAAGACCCGTGAAGAAGTTTCCGCCGCCGCCGCCGCAGCACATGCCATGCTCGCCCGACCGCTCCATCTCGACTCGCTTCACACCCGGGATCGCGTCGAGAACCTCACGCGGCGAATCGAACTCTCCGTTGTGACGGCCGAGGAAGCAGGGGTCGTGATAGGTCAGTTGGGACGGCATTGCCTTCTTCGGAACGAGCTTTCCATCACGCAACAGCTGCGTCAGCAACTGGGTGTAGTGAAGAACTTCGAACTGAGCCCCGAACCGCCGGTAGGTGACCTTCATCGCGTTGAATGCGTGTGGGCACAGCGTGACGATCCGGGTCACGCCGAGGGAGCGGAATTGCTCGATGTTCTGCCCCGCCAGATATTCGAACAGTTCCCACTCGCCGACCTTTTCCACCTCGTTGCCGTCACAGTGTTCGTCTTCCGCCAGGATTCCGAACGACACGCCTGCGGCCTGCAATAGCCTGGCAACATTGCGCGCCAGCCTGATGCCCCGTTCGTCGTAGGATCCGACGTCTCCGACGTAGTAGAGGTAGTCGTGATGTGCGTACTTCTCGATACCCATGCCCCCCGCCCAGCGACCGCGCTCCTCCTGGGGAAGTCGATACGGATTTCCGTAGACACTGACGCTCTTGAGGAAGTCCCTGAGCTCTGGCGGCAAGGCGCCTGCCTGAAACCCATCCTGTTTGAGCGCCTCGATGACCCGCAAGGGCTCGACGCCGACCGTGGGATTGCACTGCACGTCGCAGGCGCCGCAGCTTGTGCAGCTCAAGACCGTTCGCATCGCGTCAGCAGTGAGCACCGCACGGTCCGCCAACGCCGCCCCGGCCAGCGACACGCGCCCGATCGCGTAGTGCGAATCGAAGCCGAACTGCATCCCCGATGGGCAGATTGGCTCGCTCGTCTTCCAATCGAGTCGACAGGCTCCGCACTTCAGGCAACTGGCAACATTGCTGCTTACTTCGCTCAACATGGGATCTTTCTCCGGCTTGCTACGCGATTCGACCTGGTTGCCGCGGGATGACTTCTACTCCAGAGAGTAGGCCCCCCCTTGCAGAATGCCGGAGGGATCGACTACGTGCTTGAGCGCGCTGAGGATCTCGGCATAGGCCGGATTTATCCGCTTGAGCAAGCTCCGGTTGGGAATGGTATGCACGGCACCGAACTCCGAAGTCGCACGGCTGTATGCTTCGCGGATACAGTTGCCGGCCCGGTCGACGCTGCTCTGATCCTGCCGATTGAACAGGAACTCCTGCTCGACATAGACCGTGGAGCAGCGATCGTAGGGGATGACGATGACCTCGGGGTCCAGCGGGCTGCCATCCACCGGGTCGAGCAATTCGTACTTCTTCGCGAGGTCCGCGCCCAAACGCCGGATTCCGGCAGCATGCCTGGGCGGAACGCAGGCGATGAGGGGCATGAAGCCGGTGTACGGTGTGAACATGCGCAGGACCTTCTGGCTTCCGCCCTCGGACAACTCACGAGCAATCGACGTCAATTCGGCGCCCAGCACGAGCTCCCTCCCTCCTTCGCTCGTGAGAACATCGTTGACTAACTCCCGATTAAGTTCGAACTGGCGTGACATGCCGCCGAGCCCGGTCGACATCAGAAAGGCTGGCAACTGCGCCTCGACGCGCCCTCTCTCGACGGGATCGAGAATCGCCTTCGGACTCAGGAAAACATGCTTCCAGGTGCTCGCGCTGAAGAAGAATGCATATCGTGTGATGTCAAGCCTCTCGAGATGCTTGAGGGCACCCATCGCCTGATCGAAGTCGTCGAATCCGTAGAGAGCCACATCCTCATGCTGCATCCTGGGCCGAAGCATCGTGACCATTTTGGTAACGACGCCGAAGTTCCCCAGGCTGCCTCTGAACAGGCCGGTCAGGTCCGGCCCATAGGCATACCGGAAGTAGCGGTTCAAGTCGCCGCGCTCCCCTGCCCATGAGCCGGTGCGCAGCAGCTCCCCATTGGGCATAACCACCTCGAGCGTCGCCGCGCGATCGGCCATGCGCTTGCTCGAGTAAGCGGTGACGTTCGTCAGCAGGAAGTTCCCGACCGGGCCGCCCCGGTAGGGGCCGAGGATCGGCATCGCGTCCAGCCCCACGCGATTGGCCTCCTTGCGCAGCTTGCCCCAGCTCACCCCGGGCTCGACGGTCGCCGTCATGGTGTCCTCGTCGATCTCCCAGATCCGCGTCATCCGTTTCAGGTCCAGAACGATTCCGCCCCGGTACGGAATCGCCGACGCCGCGATGTTGACCCCGGAACTGCGCGGATACACGGGGATGCCACATGAGTTTGCCAGCCTCATCAGCGCCTGAACCTGGTCGGTCTCCTCGGGCATGACCACGCATTCTGGTAGCGGCACTTCGCGGCGCATCAGGAGCGAGTACGAGTCGCTCATGTAGGTCAGCAGATCTTCCGGGCGCCGCGAGGCGTTCGCGACCCCGACGATACCCTGCACCTTGGCAAACGCATCGCCATCCAATCGAGGCACTTCTTCGTGAGTCATCACGGGGTCCTTGAGAAAGTCTGCATCTTCCGGCCCGGCACTTCGCGGTCGGCCCCGGCGTTTCTCCATCCCATCGCTGCCGCCTCGAACGGCGGGCGAGCCCGTTCGCGACTTCCCCCGGGCAGATCCTGGCTCGATCGACACATGTCACGCCTGCTCGGGGCAACAACTATATGGCCGGCCGAATCATGCTGTCAATAAACCCGAATATGCATTCAATTTTTGTATCATGTGTCATCGTGAACGATTCCTGCTTCAATGTCATCCTGCAAAGATGACGGTTGATACATCCTACTTCTTCTCTCTGCAAAATCCAGATTCTCAGGCATTGACATCTTGAAGACGAGTCTTATAGACTTTCCGAAACCTGATTCGTTCTTCGGCTTTTGCCCGGTACGCAATTTCAGGATTTCCCGACGCTGCGAACGAGGCTTGCCCGAATACGCGGCATTCCCGAGGAGGTGGAGATGGACGGCCAGGACTGGAAGACGATCGTCGCCGAGCTCGACCAGCTACTGAAGCTGAGGTCGGTGCCGTTCGGGATGAAGCTGTTCGAGCGTCGAGATGAGATGGAGGCGATCCCGAAGATCCGTCGCCCGAAGGCGGTATACACGCTGGACCAGCTTGTTGCGCAGACGGCGCGTCTGGGTTGGACGGTGGGCGTCACCTCGGACGATCTCGTTGGCCCCCAGTGCCGGGCGGTGGTCGGCTTGGGCAATGCCAAGGACCCCGAGTGGAAATCGGGCCAGCACATGACTGGCGTCTGGTACGCCACGCAGGCCGATGCTTCGGCCCACCAGCAGGCAATGCACTGTGTACCGGATGGACGGTACGCGGCTCTGGCAACCTCCCCAATCGCCTCTGGCCGCATTCCCGAGCCCGACATCGTCCTCTTCTACGCGACACCCGGTGCGATGATGTACTTCATCAACGGCCTTCAGTGGTCGGGCTATCGCCGCTTCGACTGGAGCGTCGTAGGCGAGTCCGCCTGTGCGGACTCCTGGGGCCGAGCCCTGGTGACCAGGCAACCGAGTCTGTCGATTCCGTGTTTCGCCGAACGTCGATATGGCGGTGTGACCGACGAGGAAATGCTCATGGCGCTTCCACCCGAATTTCTGGAGGCGGCAATCAATGGCATGAGGGCGCTCTCCCGGAACGGGCTGCGCTATCCGTTCCCGGCGTACGGAATCCAGATGGACGTTCGTGCGGGAATGAGCGCGAGCTATTCGAGCTGACCTGCATCCGAGGCGCCACGATCAGGACGGACGCCCCATTCGGCGAACGACGTCATCGCGGACGGCGTATGGCATTGCAGACGGGCGCGACTCGAGCATGCAGCCAGACTCCCCAGCACGGAGGGGAATGTATGAATTCAGTTGGCATATGAGCAACGTGGGCGAATCGCATCCACTGCTCGGACCCCTCAGCGAGATCGTGGGAGTGCACCACGTAGCCGATGAGGATTTCGTACGCAGATCGTACACGCGCGGGCCGTTCCAGGTACTCGGCGGCGGCAGCCGGGGTAGAGTCCCCGGCATTGTCGTCAGGCCGGCAGACAGCGATCAGGTCGCGCGGATCATGCGCCTGGCGAACGAGTCGCTCACCCCGGTCGTGCCCAAAGGCGGAGGCGGCAGCGCTGCGGCCTTCCCGCCGCATCACGTCGGCCACGACGGAAACATCCTGCTCGACACCACCCGGCTCAATCGTATCGACATCGACCGCGAGGCGATGACGGTCACAGCGCAGTCAGGGGCCATCCTCTCAAACGTGCAGGCCGAAGCCCGGAAGCGCGGGTTGCATTTCTTCGCGGTGGACGTCCCGGTTCACATGGACACGATCGGGGGCGTCTGCAGTGGCTTTCTCGGGGGCGGCGAGCCGTCGGACGTCGCCACCGCCGGGCCGATGAACGCGTACTTGCTGGGTCTCACGGTGGTGTTGCCCACCGGCCTGGTGGTCCGGACCGGCGGGGGCCGGGCACCAACGTGCGGCAGCCGAAGACACTGCACCGCGAGGCGGGCAGTCCCGACATGACCGGAATGTTCGTGGGCGATGGAGGGGCCTTTGGCATCAAGACCGAGGCGGCCTACTCGCTGCATCCGGCGCCTACCGCTTACTTTCAGGCCGCCTACGAGATCGGCTCCTCGGAACGGATGTGGGCGGCGTATACGCGGCTGGTCGAAACTGCGCCGTTTCCCTATACACGACTCCTGGCGTTTCGCGAGCCAGCCGGTACATGGCATTTCTTCGTTGTGATCAGGGGACATAGCGACGAGGAAGTCGCACTGAAGCGCTCGATCGCCGACGGCATCGTCGCCGAACACGGCGGGGGCGTCGCCAAAGATGGCGCGAACATCACCCGGATCGCGAAAATGTTCTCTGCACGGCGGCTGGGCCAGCAAGTGCTTCAGAGCGGCTCGGCGATGACCTATTTCGGTGAAGCGCTGATCCCACGGCCGAGCACCCTGGCATATCTGGCGACACTCAACAAGCTGATCGACATCGAACTCGAGGAACTTCCCATCGTGAAGCGGGTCGAGTTTACGGTCCCCTTTCTCCGGTCCACGACGATCACGGGCGTGCTGCTCTACTTCGGCAACGGGACAACGCGCGACACGGTCAGCGAAGTCCTCTACAAGAAGACCTTCCACCAGTTGCACCGCATCATGTCACAGGAATTCGGTGGATTCACCGAGGCGTGCCAGGGTGAGCCGGCGGCGCTGAACGCCTCGATGTGGTCTCCCGAGTACAGGGAGTTCATGAAGAACATCAAGATGGCGCTGGATCCGAACGATATTCTGATGCCGTCGCTCTGGAAGATCTGATTCATGCTGATCAATCTTCTTGCGCTTCGCGAAAACGTCTACAAATGCGTCGGGTGTGGAGTCTGTCGCGGCATCTGGGAACGCGACGAAGAGGCGATGTGCCCGATTTTCGCCACCCGGATCGGGTTCGAGAGCGGCATGCCACGCGGCATGGTCACCGTGGCCCAGGATCTTCTGGAGGGTCACGTCAACCTCTCGCGTGCGATGGCCAATGCGTTCTACCGCTGCACGGATTGCGGGGCATGCGCAACGAACTGCAATGCACTTTCGCGAACCGGCGAGCATATTATCGACGTACCGCGGGTTGCACGTGCGCTCCGTGCCGATCTGGTCGAGAGTTCGCTGGCGCCCCCTGCAGCCCGCGATGTCTTCAAGGCGCTCATCGCCACCGGTAACGCGTTCGGGCAGCCACCGGAACGGCGCGGCGACTGGGCTCGAAAATCGGGAGTCGAGCAGTTCGGACCTGGGCATGAGTTCCTGCTGTATGTCGGCGACGTCGGATCGTACGACGAAAGAGGTCAGGCGATGGCGCGCTCGGTCGCGCGACTGCTGCGCGCCGCAGGCATCTCCTTCGGCATCCTCGGCGAGCGCGAAGTCAGCGACGGCAACGACGTGAAGGCAATGGGTGAACTGGCATTGTTCGAGCATCTGGCCAAGACCAATATCGACGCCTTTCTCGACGCCGGCGTGCGCAAGATAATCTGCCTGGATCCTCACAGCTACAACTGCTTCACCAACGACTATCCTTCGCTTGGCGGAAAGTTCGATGTCTGGCACTACACGCAGCTCACGAAGGATCTCGCCCTCAGGGTCGGCCGGCGCGATTCGGTCGATCCTGCGCGGGATGCGACAGGCGTAGCCCCACGCTCGCAAACCTCGCGGGTCGCCTATCACGACCCGTGCTACCTCGGCCGGAAGAACGGCGAGTTCGAGGCGCCGAGGCGAAGCCTGTCGGCTGCAGGCGCGGACCTGGTCGAGATGCCGAGAAGTCGCCGGAATTCGTTCTGTTGCGGCGGAGGATCTGGAAACTTCTACACCGACTTGCTCGGCGGCGGCGTGAACAGTGCAGCCCGCGTCAGGGTTCGCGAGGCCGCCGCAACAGGCGCGGAGATCATTGCTGTGGCCTGCCCGATGTGCTCGAAGATGCTCGACGATGCCGTCAAGAGCGAAAACCTCGACGGGCGCCTGAAGGTGACGGATATCGCACAGTTCATCCTGGCTGAATCGGAACATGAGCCGCGTCATGCCCATTGAGCCGGGGTTCGATACTGGTTATCGCGACAACGGCGTCCAGCCCCTCACCAGTTGTGCCCGGTCATGACGAAGATTGTCGACATCGCAATCAACGGCCTCGTTTTTGGCGGCGTGTACGCGATTCTCAGCGTCGGATTCGCATTGATCTTCGGCGTGACGCGGATTCTCAACATGGCGCATACGGCGCTATACATGCTCGCGGCCTTCCTGATCCTCGCCGGAATTTCCGCCTTCCAGTTACCGCTCCTGCTGTCCATCATCGGAGCGATCATCGTCACCACCGCGTTCGGCATGCTCGTCTTCAAGCTCCTGTACGACAGAGTGAAGGAACACCAGAACGCGGTGATGATCATCTCGGTTGCCGTGGCCCTCATTCTCCAGGAAGTGCTGCTCCTGACGGTCGGCGGCCACTATCGAGGAATTCCGCCCTTCAGCAAGGGATTCGTCACCCTGTTCGGCTCCGGGGTGACACACCAGCATCTGATCGCGATCCTGATGTGCGGGGTGGTGCTGCTGAGCCTCTGGCTGCTGCTGACGCGCACATCGTTGGGGCAAGCCATTCGTGCCGTCGCCCAGGACCGGGAAGTGGCGACGCTGATGGGCATCGACATCAGCAGGATCCTGCTCGTCGTTATGGGGATCTCGACGGCTCTCGCAGCGCTGGCCGCCGCGGTGGTCGCCCCGATCCAGGTTCTCAGCCCCTTGATGTGGGTTCAGCCACTCACCATTGTGCTCGCGGCGGTGGTCATCGGTGGGCTCGGAAGTATCGGCGGAAGTGTCATCGGCGCCTTCGTCCTGGGTTACACCGAGGCGATCGTGGTGAATCTGTTGCCAAGCGGCGGCTACCTGGCCGCACCGGCCGCCATGCTGATTCTGATCGTCGTACTGCTCATCCGGCCCGAAGGGTTGCGTGGTGTCGTGTTCGAAGAGGAGCGCATTTGATGAAGGGTAACCTGGCGCTCCTCGTCTCCTGGATCCGCGGCGAGGTCATCGACATACCAGGCCGCGTCATCGCGGTACTGTTCCTTGGGGTACTCCTGCTCGTGCCGTTCGTGGCGCCGAATCCGTACTACCTCCGGATCATCGCACTCGCGGCGATCTTCGCGATCTACGCCGCCAGTTGGGACGTGCTCTCCGGCGTGACGGGCCAACTCAACCTGGGCCACGGGTTGTTCTTCGGCGTGGCCGCCTACTTGGCCGCGCTCATGAACCTTCATGCCGACATCGGGCCCTGGCTCGGCATTCCGCTCGGCGCACTCGGTGCGATGGTCATCGGGGTCACTGTCGGATTGCCGGCGCTCAGGTTGCGCGGCATCTACCGGCGCTCGTGACGCTGGCTTTCCCTGTCATCGCAAGCGCGCTCGTGTTCGTGTTCCCGAACTTCACCGGCGGCGAGGTCGGATTGTCCGGTGTCCGCTCGCTGGCCGAATCCCGGGTGACCGCATACTATGTCGTGATTGCAGTGTTCGTCGCTTCGGTTCTCGTCATGTGGAAGCTCGCCGACCCGAAGAGCAAGATCATCCGGATCGGCGTCATCCTGCACGCGATACGTCAGGATGAAATCACCGCCCGGGCATCCGGGATCAACAGCGTCCGGTACAAACTCCTCGCGTTCGCTGTCAGTGGTTTCTTCGCCGGAATCGCCGGCGGACTGTACGTGCACTTCATCCGGGTTGCGGGCCCCGGCATGTTCGATCTCTTCTTTTCGTTCCAGGTCGTGCTCTGGAGCATCTTCGGCGGAATCGGGACGATCTATGGCGCCGTCGCCGGTGTCTTCATCCTGTATCCGACGATCGAATTCCTGAGTCTGGCGGAGCAGGCGGAACCCTACAAGATCATTGCATTCGGCAGTGTGCTGATTCTGACCCTGCTGTTCATGCCGGAGGGCCTCGCTGTCTGGGTCATCGACAGAATCGAAACGAAGTGCCTGCGCTGCAAGGTCGTCAACTTCTCGGCCCGCAAGCACTGCAGGGCGTGCGGGGCCCCTCTGGTTCGTGAACTGGACCCGGCCGATGCCGATCCCGCCAGGCCTGCGTGACCAAGGGCAATGCAGGTGAGCGCACGAACAGGAACTTGCGAGCAATTAGGAGACGGTATGGGAGACAACACGAACGATCCAGACATTGCTAGCGAGCGTTCGCGCGCCTCGGTCGTCGAGGGGCTGGGGATTTCCTTTCCCGTTACGACGATCGGCGATCTCTTCGACACCGTGGCGGGAAAGTGGGCGAATCGAACCGCGATCGTCTTCTATGGTCGCAAGTTCTCGTTCCGGGAGTTACGCGAGAAAGTCGACAAGTTGGCTGGCGCCCTCATGGGACTGGGCGTTCGCAAAGGCGACAGAATCGCAATGATGTTGCTGAACTCGCCCGAATACGCGATCACGTTCTTTGCGGCAGCGAAGATCGGTGCGGTGGTGACACCGATCAGCCCGGTGTACGTTTCCTCGGAGGTCAAGCACCAACTCGAGGACAGTGGTGCCGGGGTTGTCGTATGCATGGACATGCTCTACGAGACGATCGAGAAGTCGGGGGTTTTGGTCGACGAGGTGATCCTCGTCGATGTCACCGAATCCCTGCCGCTCACACGCAAGCTCTTCGGCAAGAGCATCCTGCGGAACGTCTACACGGACAAGGCGAAAAATCAGTCCGGCCACCACAACAACCGACGCATTCACCGGATCGGTGAACTCATCTCGAGGTCGGATGCCACGCCGCCACGGGTCGACATCGATCCTGAACGTGACCTCATCGCCTTGCCGTACACAGGCGGAACGACCGGCGCTCCCAAGGGTGTCCAGATCACGCATCACAACGTCGTGGCGAACCTTCTTCAGTTGAATGCGTCGCTGCCGTGTCTCGAGGAGGGCAAGGAAACCAGCGTCTCGTACATGCCCTTCTACCATGCCGCGGGGCAGAGCCTGAGCCTGATCCTGTGCACGCTGAACGGCTACACACAGGTTGTTCTCACCACCCCTGACCTGGACGAAATCGTGCAAGCGATCATCCGATACGGTGCCACGTTCTTCGTCGGCGCGCCGGCAATCTACGAATCCCTGAAGGACTTCGAGAAATCGGGACGGATCGACTGGCGACGTCTCAAGGTCCTCATCTGCGGCGCCGATGCGCTTCACGAGCACACGGCCAACGAATGGAAGACTCGCTGGGGCGTGACCCTGACCGAGGGATACGGGATGACCGAAACGACCGGCGGCACGCACATGAATCCACTTGGGGCGCAGCGTGTCGGCTCCGTCGGGAAGCCGATGGCGGGCGTGTCGGCCGTCCTTCTGGATCCAGACGTCGATGCATACGCGGCACCCGGCGAGAAAGGCGAGATCGGGGTACGGGGGCCCGCAGGTCGGACTCGGGTACTGGAAGCGTCCGGAAGCCACCCGGGAATGCCAGGCGGTGATCGAGGGCATCACCTGGTGGCGAACAGGCGATATCGCCCGGGTCGACGACGACGGATACTTCTACTTCTACGAGAGAAAGCGCGACCTGATCAAGTACAAGGGCCTGCGGGTGTTTGCGCGCGAGGTCGAAGAGGTATTGATGGCGCACCCGATGATCAAGAGTGTCGGGGTGGTCGGCGTGCCTGACCAGAAGGTCGGCGAGAACGTCAAGGCGGTGATCGTCCTCGAGACCGACGCGCACGGACTCCTGACCGAGGGGCAGATCCTCGAGTTCTGCGAGGACAAGCTGGCTCACTACAAAATTCCGAGGATCATCGAGTTCGTCGGGGAAATCCCCAGAACGGACATCGGCAAGGTCTCTCGTCGAGAGATCCGTGAGGAGACCCAGTGATGCACGAACCCCTCTTGGTCGTCCGGAACTTGACCAAGGCATACGGCGGGATCCTTCCGGCCAACAACCTGAACTTCGAGATCCATCACGACGAGATCGTCGGGATCATCGGGCCGAACGGCGCCGGGAAGTCGACGCTGATGCGGCTCATTGCCGGTGTCCTCAGGCCGACCTCCGGACAGATCCTCTTCAAAGGCACCGACATTACGGGGCAGGAGATCTCCAAGACGGTCAACATGGGGCTCGCCTCCACGTTCCAGATCGTGCGACCGTTCCGGCACCTTCCGGTGATCGCCAACGTCATGGTCGGATGCCTGTCACCTCGATCGAAGCGGAAGGGCGAATGGGTGAAGACGGTCGAGCAGCGCGCGGCCAATGCCCTCGAATTCTGCGGCATCGCCGATCTTGCGAAGGAATCAGCCTCGGTGCTGTCGCACGGCGACCTCAAGCGACTCGAGCTCGCACGGGCGATCGCGACCGAACCCGATCTGCTTCTGCTCGACGAACCCCTGGGCGGCCTGAATCCGACCGAAGCAAGACTGGTCGCGCGCTCGCTCAAGCGACTTCACAAGGGAGGCCGGTTCGGTCGTCTCCATAGCGAAGGACCGGCGATGATGATCGTCGAGCACAAGCTTTCCGAACTGATGTCGATCGTCGACAGGGTGATCGTCATCAACCTCGGCAAGATCATCGCGATCGGGTCGCCGGAAGAGATCGTCAAGAACGATGCCGTAATCGAAGCCTATCTCGGAAGGGACAACAGCCTTGCAGCTTAAAGTTCAGGGCCTGTCGGTTCGTTACGACCAGGCGACGGTCCTCAACAACGCCGCGCTCGAGGTCGGCAAGGGCGAGGTCGTCGGCATTATCGGTCCGAACGGTGCCGGGAAGACAACCCTGCTCCGGGCGATCGTCGGTCTGGTTGGCTGGGAGCGTGAGTCGCTCAAGGGAACTGTCGGCGGGAAAATCACTCTGCGCGGGAGCGTGCTCCTGAATGGGGAGGAGATCTCGCATCTACCTCCGAACGAGATCGTGCGTCGCGGGCTCGTGCTCTGCCCCGAGCGCGGGCGTCCCTTCAGGGAGATGACCGTCCGGGAGAACCTCGAGGTCGGGGCCTACCTGGCTAGGAGCAAGGCGGTGGTCGAGGAGCGGCTCGCGCGCGTCTTCGAGCTCTTTCCGATCCTCGAGGAACGCCAGAACCAGATCTCCGGGATCCTCTCAGGTGGCGAACGGACGATGCTGGCAATCAGCAGATCATTGATGTCGGATGTGCAGCTGCTCGTGATCGACGAGCCGTCGGTAGGGCTTGCGCCGCTCGTCAAGGATCTTCTTTGCGAGCGGATCAAGGATATCCATCGAATGGGGATCACGGTCCCGGTCACCGAGCAGGACATCGGTTTTGCGTTCAAGCTGATCCAGCGAAGCTACGTGCTTTCGCAGGGCCAGATGATCGCGTCGGGTACTCCGGAAGCGTTACTGTCCGACGACATGATTCGGAAGACGTATCTGGGGTTGTAAGTCAGTCAACGACACAGAGAGGAGACTCCGGTATGAGCTGGAAGATCAGTCGACGCCGTCTGATGGGATACGCGGCCGCAACGGCAGCTGGCATCGGTGGGGCACATGGCCCGGCACGCGCGGCCGGCAAGCCCATCAGGATCGGGATCGTGGGGCCCATGAAATACGTGCAGGGCGAGCACTCCTGGTACGGCGCGGAGATCGCCGCCGAAGAGATCAATGCGGGCGGCGGCATCAACGTCAATGGCACGAAGCACCCGATCGAGCTCGTTCGGGTGGATACGAACGAGATCCTCAGCACCGTGGACGCGACGTCGGCGGTCGAGCGTGCCATCACGATCTCCAAGGTGAACTTCCTCGTCGGGGGGGCAAGTTCCTCGGCAATCATGGCGATGCAGGAGGTCGCCATGGACTACAAGACCATCTTTCTGCTCGGAGGATCCGGCTCTCATCCCGAGATCACCGCGCGAGTGGGCCGGAACTACGCACGATACAAGTATTTCTTCCGCCCATCGCCGATATCGGCCACTTATATCGTCGACATGGTCGTGGAGAGCGCGTTGGAGCTCGGCCGCATCATCAGGCGGGACCTCGGCATCGCGCGGCCGAAAGTGGCCTTGCTTTTCGAAGAGGCGAAATGGCTCGATTCCCAGATCCCCGCCTACCAGAAGATATTCCCCGAAAAGGGGATGGATGTGGTCGGTCTCTGGAGAATGTCGATCAAGGACCTTGACGTGTCCGCCCAGCTCGGTGCGATCCGCGCTGCAGGCGCGCAGATCCTGATCCCGATGACGTCCGGACCCGTGGCGATTCCGGTCTACAGGCAGATCGGCGAGCTCCAGATCCCGGTCGCCGTAACAGGCGTCAACGTCGAGGCGGAGGGCGCGAAATTCTGGGAAGCAACCGGAGGATCGGCAGCGTACCTCGGCGTGACCCTGACATCGTCGTCGGCGCCGTTCTCGAAGCGCACCGTACCTTTCGTCGAAAAATTCAGGAAGAAGCACGGCGTAAATCCGATCCTGACCGCCGCGGGCAGCTACAACGCGATCCTGCCGCTTGCCGAAGCCATCGAGCGTGCAAAGACGATCGAGGCGGACGCCGTCGTGCCGGAACTCGAGAAGACGGACTTCGACGGCACCTCAGGCCGACTCGTGTTTGACAAGAACCACGACGTGCGATACGGGTCGGGCTACTCTGGCGCATCGGCAGGACAATGGTTGCCGCCGAACGGCGAGTCGGTCATATGGTGGGCGACGAAACGATCGGACGGTAGCGCTGTGCCGGGCTTGGTCGAATACAAGTTGCCGCCTTGGATGGTCACCCATTGGAAGAAGGCCGGCTAGCCGTGCTCGATCACGGAGCGTGAACCCCGTGATCGAACATCCGGAGGACGATGTGGCGTAGTGCACGACACCTGTATTCCATTAGAAGAATATGCACCTGCGCATGGCTCGGTGCTTGATCTCGACAATTGAGGCTCATCCGGAGAGGAAATGAAATATCGGTCCGTATTTCGGCCAGGTCTGTTCGAGAACAACGTTTTTGTCGTGACAGGCGGCGGAAGCGGCATCGGACGCTGCATCGCACACGAACTCGCTTCGCTTGGGGCTCGAATCGCACTTATTGGCAGAACCCGGGAGAAGCTCGAGCGCGTGCGCGAGGAACTCGGCGCCGACGACCGCCTTGTCATGACGCACGCCTGCGACCTGCGCAACGAGGAGGCCGTCGTCGCCGCTGTCTCGGCCGTGCTCCGATGGGCAGGAAGGATCAATGGCCCGGTGAACAACGCGGGCGGGCAGTTTCCTTCTGAGCTGAAGAACCTCAGTCTGAACGGCTGGAACGCGGTGATCGCCAACAACATGACCGCAACGTTTCTCATGTCGCGGGAAGGATACCGACAGTGGATGTGTGAGCACGGCGGTTCAATCGTGAACATCGGAGCGGACTGGGAACTCGGGATGCCAGGGATGGGCCACAACGGAGCGGCTCGCGCTGGGCAATGCAACTTCACGATGACGGCCTCGGTCGAATGGGCACATGCCGGGGTCCGTGTGAACCATGTCGTTCCCGGCTTCATCGCGTCGTCGGGCCTCGACACGTACCCCGAGCACGCACATGAAGTGCTACGAAATGTCCGAAGTCACGTACCTTTGAAGCGGCACGGAAACGAATCCGAGGTATCGGCTGCAGTTGCTTTCTTGCTGTCCGAGGCTGCCAGCTACATTACCGGCGCCAGCATCCGCATCGATGGCGGGCTTCACAACAACAGCCGCTCCTCCTTCTACGAGGTACCGGATCATTCGCGATCGATCCCGTATTCCGGCTTCCCTTTGTATCGTCCCCCAAGCGTGCTCGCATCGGATCATTCGGCTGGATGATGGCCATGCCGGGATGGGTAATGGAGCGACATCTCCAGGCACAATGAAGTACTGAAACGCAGCGAATTGGGTGCGCCGCTCAACAAAGGGCACAATGAATCGTCTTGAACGGGGCCTCACCGGCGACGGCGGCGCCAGCCACTTCCTCGCGACCCGCCTGCCCTACCCGCTCGCCTACGAATTGCTGGCCAGCGGCCAGCCGATCGGCGCGCCGCGCCTGCACGCGCTGGGGCTGGTGAACGCACTGGCGGCACACGAGCGCGACAACTTCGTCGCGGCGCTGTTTCACGACGACGGCGGCGAAGGCATCGAGGCCTTCCTCGCCCGGCGCCCGCCGCGCTTCGAACGCGACGCGGGCGGCCGCTGAATGCACTGTCCCCTTGCACGGAGGATCCGTGGCTGATGATCCGTCCACCGCCGGTGCCGCCGACAACGACGCCGCCCACAGCGGCACCGTCGCGGTTCCCGAGCGTCATCGCGTCGACGCCGATGCGCTGTCGGCCTGGCTGCGCGAACACCTGCCCGGCTTCGCCGGACCCCTGACGATCGAACTGCTCGAGGGCGGGCAGTCGAACCCCACCTACCGGCTGTCCACGCCAGGCGCGGCGTACGTGATGCGCGCCAAGCCCGGGCCCGTCGCGAAGCTGCTGCCCTCCGCACACGCGATCGAGCGCGAATACCGGGTGCTCGCGGCGCTCGCCGGAACCGGCATTCCGGTGGCGCGCGTGCACGCGCTGTGCGAAGACGAATCGGTGATCGGGCGCGCCTTCTACATCATGGAGTACGTCGAAGGCCGCGTGCTCTGGGAGCAGTCGCTTCCGGGCGTGTCGAACTCCGAGCGCAGCGCGATCTACGACGAAATGAACCGGGTGATCGCCGCGCTGCACACGGTCGACTACGCGGCGATCGGCCTGCGCGACTTCGGCAAGCCGGGCAACTACTTCACGCGCCAGATCGGCCGCTGGAGCCGGCAGTACCAAGCCTCGGAGACCGAGCCGATCGACGCGATGAACCGGCTGATCGAATGGCTGCCGCAGCACGTGCCGCCGGGCGACGAGACCTCGATCGTGCACGGCGACTTCCGGCTCGACAACCTGATCTTCGATCGCCGCGAGCCGCGCATCCGCGCGATCCTCGACTGGGAGCTGTCGACGCTGGGGCACCCGCTCGCCGATTTCTCGTACCACTGCATGGCCTGGCACATCGCGCCGGGGCAGTTCCGCGGCATCGCCGGGCTCGACCACGCGGCGCTCGGCATCCCGGCCGAGCGCGACTACGTGCAGGCGTATTGCCGGCGCACCGGGCGCGACCCGGCAGCCACGCTCGCGCACTGGGATTTCTACCTCGCCTACAACATGTTCCGGCTCGCGGCGATCCTGCAGGGAATCATGAAGCGCGCGGTCGACGGCACGGCCGCGAGCGCGCAGGCGATCGACGCGGGACGGCGTGCGCGCCCGCTCGCCGAAATGGGTTGGGACATCGCGCAGCGCGTGCGCTGACACAGGAGAACGCCATGGAATTCGAATACTCGGCACGATGCCTCGAACTGCGGCAGCGCCTGCTGGCCTTCATGGACGAGCACGTCTATCCGAACGAGCGCCGCTTCTACCAGGAGGTGTCGGCCAACCGGCGGGCCGGCAACGCGTGGATCCCGACGAAGATCGTCGAGGAACTCAAGCCGAAGGCGCGCGCAGCCGGCCTGTGGAACCTGTTCCTGCCGAAGTCCACGCGGGTGCCCGAAGGTCTGTCGAACCTCGACTACGCGCCGTTGTGCGAAATCATGGGCCGCGTCACCTGGGCGCCCGAGGTCTTCAACTGCAACGCGCCCGACACCGGCAACATGGAAACGCTCGAGCGCTACGCCAGCGAGCCGATCAAGCGTGCCTGGCTCGACCCGCTGCTCGCCGGCGAGGTCCGCTCGGCCTTCGCGATGACCGAGCCCGCGGTCGCGTCCTCCGACGCCACCAACATCCAGGCGCGCATCGAGCGCCAGGGCGACCATTACCTGATCAACGGGCGCAAGTGGTGGACCTCGGGAGCGGGCGACCCCCGCTGCAAGGTCTACATCTTCATGGGCAAGACCGACCCGGACGCCGGACGCCACCAGCAGCAGTCGATGATCGTCGTGCCGGCCGACACGCCGGGGATCACCGTCGTGCGGCCGCTGAACGTGTTCGGCTACGACGACGCCCCGCACGGCCACTGTGAAGTCGACTTCGAGAACGTACGGGTGCCGGTGGGGAACATCCTGCTCGGCGAGGGGCGCGGCTTCGAGATCGCGCAGGGCCGGCTCGGCCCGGGGCGCATCCACCATTGCATGCGCTCGATCGGCGTGGCCGAGCGCGCGCTCGGGTACATGTGCAAGCGGCTGTCCTCGCGCACCGCCTTCGGCAAGCCGATTTCCGCGCACAACGTCTGGCACGAACGCATCGCCGACGCGCGCTGCATGATCGACCAGGCGCGGCTCCTCACGCTGAAGGCCGCCTGGATGATGGACACGGTCGGCAACAAGGTCGCGAAGGCCGAGATCGCGATGATCAAGGTGGTCGCGCCGAACATCGCCTGCCAGATCCTCGACTGGGCGATCCAGGCGCACGGCGGCGCCGGCGTCAGCGACGACTTCCCGCTCGCGTCGCTCTACGCACACCAGCGCACGCTGCGCCTGGCCGACGGCCCCGACGAGGTCCACCGCAACGCGATCGCCAAGCTCGAACTCGCGAAGCACCTGCCGGTGCCCGGCGCCGCGCAGGCGCAACCGGCGCGCGGCGCCTGATCGTGGCACCTGAGCGTAGCACCTGAGGACGGCCGTCATGATCGACCTCTACACCTGGCCGACGCCCAACGGGCACAAGGTCCACATCATGCTCGAGGAGTGCGGCCTGCCGTACGCCGTGCATGCGGTGGACATCCGCGCCGGCGAGCAGTTCTCGCCCCGGTTCCTGGAGATCAGCCCGAACAACAGGATCCCGGCGATCGTCGACAGCGACGGCCCCGACGGCCGACCGATCTCGCTGTTCGAGTCCGGCGCGATCCTCGTCTACCTCGCCGGCAAGACCGGCAGGTTCCTGCCGCGCAGCACGCGCGGCAAGTACGAGGTCTTGCAGTGGCTGATGTTCCAGATGGGCGGAATCGGCCCGATGCTCGGCCAGGCGCACCACTTCCGCATCTATGCGCCCGAGCCGATCGCCTATGCGATCGACCGCTACACCAACGAGGCCGCGCGGCTGTATCGCGTCCTCGACCGGCGGCTCGAAGCCACCGGCGCGTATCTCGGCGGACGCCAGTATTCCATCGCCGACATCTCGACCTGGCCCTGGATACGCTCGCACGCCAACCAGGGCATCGACCCGGCCGACTATCCCGGCGTGAAGCGCTGGTACGAGGCGATCGGCAAGCGGGCCGCGGTGGTGCGTGCGCTCACGGTGCTGGCCGACCGGCGCAAGCCGCTGGATGACAAGGGCCGCGAGAACCTGTTCGGGGCCACCCAGTACGCGCGGCGCTGAAGCGCCGCAGCCTGTGAACAGGCGCTACTGCAGCGTTTCCTTCGCGGCGGCGGGCAGCGGGAACGAGAACACGTCGATGCCCTCGTCCTCGAGCTCGGCGCGCTGCTCGCGGGTCGCCACGCCGCGGATGCCGCGCTCGGGTGCCTCGTTGTAGTGGATGCGCCTCGCCTCGTCGGCAAAACGCTCGCCGACGTCTTCGGTGTTCTCGGCCAGGTGCCGGGCCATCTTCATCCACAGCGCCTGCAGCTGCTGCGGCGTGGGCATCGCCGCGGCGACCTCCCCGCCCTTCTGGCCCTTCTCGTCCTTCCGGTCCTTCTGGTCCTTCCGGCCCTTCTCTTCCATGTCGCGCGCGGACTGCGCCTGCGGCCGCGGTTCGGGCGCCGAGGACAGGTTCAGGCGCGGCGCGCTCGGCATCCGGCGCACCGCCCGGCTCGTACAGACCGGGCATTCGACGAAGCCGCGCCCGAGCTGCTCGTCGAACGCTTGCGTCGACCCGAACCAGCCCTCGAAACGGTGGTCGTGCTCGCAGGCGAGATCGAAGACTTTCATCGTGGGGTTCCCTTGTGGCTATTGTACGTGGCGGACGGGCCCATCGGGCGCTGCTAGAATCGCCCGCACCTGCCGCCATCGGCCGGTGCCCGCCCCGGTGCGTTGCCTCGATGAAAGACCCGCTGCTGCTCCCGATCGACGAGGCCGTCGCCCGGCTCGACGACTTCGACGCCATCGTCGACGCGCGCAGCCCTTCCGAATTCGCCGAAGACCATCTGCCCGGCGCGCTCAACGCGCCGGTGCTCGACGACGCGCAACGCGCGCAGGTCGGAACGATCCACAAGCAGCATTCGGCCTTCGAGGCGCGGCGCACCGGCGCGGCGATCGTCGCACGCAACGTCGGTTCGCTGATCGAGCAGCTGTTCGCCGATCGACCGCACGACTGGCGCCCGCTGGTGTACTGCTGGCGCGGCGGCAA
The DNA here is from genome assembly GCA_027493945.1 of Burkholderiaceae bacterium. Lineage (GTDB taxonomy): Bacteria > Pseudomonadota > Gammaproteobacteria > Burkholderiales > Burkholderiaceae_E > Zeimonas. Next base: position 103,966 of record JAOSJU010000002.1, read on the forward strand.
CCGCTCCGGCGCGCTGGCCACCGTCTTTGCACGCATCGGCTGGCGCACCGCGGTGATCGACGGCGGCTATCGCGCGTTCCGGCGCCGCGTGCTCGACGACCTCGGGCACTGGCCGGCCGAGCTTCGCGTGCGCGTGCTGGCCGGGCGCACCGGCACCGGCAAGAGCCTGGTGCTGCAGCGACTGGCCGCGGCAGGCGCGCAGGTGCTCGATCTCGAGGCGATCGCCCGTCACCGCGGCTCGGTGCTCGGCCCCATGCCCGGCGCGCCGCAGCCGTCGCAGAAGGGCTTCGAGACCGGCCTGTGGGACGCGATCCGACGCCTCGATCGCACGCGCCCGGTGTTCGTCGAATCCGAGAGCCGTCGCGTCGGCCGCTGCCACGTGCCCGACGCGTTGATCGCGGCGATGCGCTCGGCGCCCTGCATCCGCCTGGACGCCGGCATGCCGGTGCGCGCCGCGCTGCTGCTGCGCGAATACCGTCACTTCGTCGACGACCCGGCGCTGCTGTTCGAGCGCCTCGAGCGGCTCACATCGCTACACGGGCGCCGCCAGATCGAGGTCTGGAAGGCGATGGCCGATGCCTGCCGCTGGGAGGCCTTCGTCGAGTCGATGCTCGCGCAACACTACGACCCGGCCTACGACCGTTCGATGAAGCGCAATTACCTGCGGATCGACGAAGCGCAGTCGGTGGAACTGGCCGGCGCCGACGAGCCTGCGCTGGACGAGGCGGCGCGGCGCGTGCTGGCGATCGGCCGTTAGGGTCGACACCACGAACGGCGCCGCGCCGTCCGCAGTGTGGACAGGCGCTCGCCCCGAAAGCGGTCAGCGGTTTTCCGAGCCCGCCAGACGCTCGGGATGGCGAACGATCTTCGAGCGCGCCTTCACCGATTCGAGATAGTCGCCCAGCGCCTGCTGTGCATACACCTGCTGCAACTGCTGCCGATAGGTGTCGCGCCGCTGGGCCACGCGCGTTGGGTCGGGCAGGTTCACTTTCACGAGCTGGTAGATCGCATAGCCCCGCTCGCCGAGATCGGCGCCGACGAACGCGGGCAAGGGATCGGAGGCCGCGCCGAACACCGCGTCGATCGCGGCGGCCGGCGTCGCGTCGCTCGGCGCGCGCGTGACCGTGCGCGGCGCCGACAGGCCGGTGGGCGCTTCGCCGGTACGCAGCGCCTTCAGCCGCGCTTCGCCGGCCTGCACCGCGAGCTTGTGCGCCTCCTCGTGCACCACCAGCTGGCGCACCTGCGCCTTGACCGTCTCGAACGGCTTGCGCCGCGCCGGGTGGTGCTCGACGATGCGCGCCGAGACCAGCGTGTTGCCGCCCACGTCGACCGCTTCCGTATTGCGCTTGCCGGCGATCGAGTCGGCGCTGAACAGCGTGGCGAGCAGGCGCGGGTTGTTCAGCGCGTGCTCGCGAGGCAGCGCCGAGGTGCCGGAGCGTCCCACCCCGTCGGCGCTCTGCACCTGCAAGCCGAAGCGCTGCGCGGCCGGCGCCAGCGAGTCGGCCTGCTCGTAGACCAGGTTGCTGAAGGTCTCGGCCGCCTCGGCGAAGCGCGATGCGGCCTTCTGCGCGCGGATCTCGGCCTCGATCGATGCGCGCACCGATTCGAAGTCGCGCTGCGCGGCAGGCTTGATCGCGGTGAGCCTGATGACGTGGAAGCCGAACTCCGACTCCACCACGCCGCTGGTCTCGCCCTCCTTCAGCGCGAACGCGGCGTCGGCGAACGGCTTGACCATCGTGTCGCGGGTGAAGAAACCGAGATCGCCGCCCGAAGGCGCCGAGCCCGGGTCCTGCGAATCGGCCTTGGCCAGCGCCGCGAAATCGGCGCCCGCCTTCAGTTTCGCGAGCAACTCCTCGGCCCGGGCGCGCGCCGCGTTCTTCTGCGCCTCGCTCGCGCCCGGCTCGACCCCGATCAGGATGTGGCTCGCACGGCGCTCTTCCGGCGTGCCGTAGCGCGCCTTGTTCTGCTCGTAGTAGGCGCGCGCATCCTGCTCCGACACCTCGATCTGCCTGGCCACCGCGTCGCCCGAGAGCACCAGGTATTCGACGCGCGCGTTCTCGGGCACCTCGAAGGCCTGCGCGTTGCGCTCGTAGTACGCGAGCAGCTGTTCGTCGTTCGGATTCACCTTCGCGGCGTAGTCGTCGGTGGGAAACAGCAGCGCGCGCACCTCGCGCGTCTGCTCGCCCAGGGCGATCATCCGATCGACCAGCGAGGCCGGCACGAAAGCCGTCTGCGAGATGGCCTCGGGCAGCGTCTGCAGCGCCAGGTCGCCGCGCATTTCGCTCTCGAACATCTGCTCGCTCTTGCCCTGCGAGCGCAGCAGCTGGCGGTAGCGCTCGATGTCGAACTTGCCGTCGCTGCCGACGAGGCCGGGAATCGCGGCGATCGCGCGACGCAGCTGCTCGTCGGGCACCGCGATGCGCTGGTCGATCGCCTCGGCGAGCAGCACGCGCTGCGCAATCAGCCCGTCGAGGATCTGCGCGCGCGCGGCGTCGTTGTCGAGCATCGACGAATCGAAGCGCTCGCCCAGCATCTGGCGCAGCTGCTCGATCTGGCGGCGATGAGCCTGCTCGTATTCCTGCCGGCTGATCTTGCTCGCGCCGACGGTGGCCACCGTGCCGTCGTCGGAGAAGAACTGGTCGTAGCCCTGGATGCCGAAGAATGCGAATGCCGGAAAGATCAGCACGAGCAGCAGGAACTGCATCAGCCGTTGGTGTTTCCTGACCGTATCGAACATGCGCACCTGCCAGATGAAGGCCGGATGGAAAAAAAAGGGCGAACTCTCGTTCGCCCTTCGGGTCTTGGCGGAGTGGACGGGACTCGAACCCGCGACCCCCGGCGTGACAGGCCGGTATTCTAACCGACTGAACTACCACTCCTGATTCTTCGCTCTTGCTCCTTCGCTCGCCTTCGCCGCGTTGCCCGGCCCGCGTTGCTGGCCCGCGTTGCCTGGCGATTGGTGGGTGCTGAGAGGTTCGAACTCCCGACCTACGCCTTGTAAGGGCGCCGCTCTACCGGCTGAGCTAGGCACCCCCGATCGGGGCACCGTTCGCGGGCCGGTTTCGTCCCGGTGTTTCCCGGGCTTGCCTTCCCGCATCGATCGATGCGCAGCGAAGTCGATGATTATATACGAGCGGGAGCGCGTCGATCAACCGGCCGCGCCCGCGGCGCGCCTGGAGGCCTGTCGTCAGGCCCTCAGTTGATCGCGTCTTTCAGCGCCTTGCCCGGACGGAACTTCGGTACCTTCGCCGCCTTGATGCGGATCGTCGCACCGGTGCGCGGGTTGCGCCCGCTGCGCGCCGCGCGCTTGCCCACCGCGAAGGTTCCGAACCCGACCAGCGTCACGGTACCGCCCTTGCGCAGCGTCGTGCGTACTGCGCCGACCAGCGCCTCGAGCGCGCGACCCGCGGCGGCCTTCGAGATGTCGGCCTGCTTCGCGATATGGTCGATCAGTTCGGTCTTGTTCACGGAATGCCCCCTCACTGCGGAATCATGTTGGACGAGCACGCGTAGCACGGCGCGCTTCGGATGTTGCTGCTTCTGGCGGCCGCTGGCGCGGCAAGGCGGAGCCGTATTAAATCGCCGGGCCCCGCCACTGTCAAGCCGAGCAGCGGCGATGAAAAGGTCCGATTTCCCTCTGTACCAGCGCCGTATTCCTTCTCAGTGCGTGACCACGTCGCTGCCGCTTCCGGAAGCCGGCGCCGGCGTGGCGACCGGCGCCGCCGGAGCCTTTTCGGGGAGAGGCTGCGGCTGGCGCTCGAGCGCGATCTCGAGCACGCGGTCGATCCACTTGACCGGCACGATCTCGAGCCTGTTCTTCACGTTGTCGGGAATCTCGGCGAGATCCTTCACGTTCTCCTCGGGGATCAGCACCGTGCGGATGCCGCCGCGGTGCGCAGCGAGCAGCTTCTCCTTCAACCCGCCGATCGCCAGCACCTCGCCGCGCAGCGTGATCTCGCCGGTCATCGCGACGTCGGCGCGCACCGGGATGCCGCTCAACACCGACACCAGCGCGGTGGTCATCGCGATGCCCGCGCTCGGGCCGTCCTTCGGCGTGGCGCCCTCCGGAACGTGAATGTGAATGTCGCTCTTCTCGTGGAAGTCGTCGTTGATGCCGAGGCGCTGCGCGCGCCTGCGCACGACCGTCATCGCGGCCTTGATCGACTCCTGCATCACGTCGCCGAGCTTGCCGGTAAAGGTGGTCTTGCCCTTGCCGGGAATCGCCGCCGCCTCGATCGTGAGCAGCTCGCCGCCGACCTCGGTCCAGGCAAGGCCGGTGACCTGCCCGACCTGGTTCTCCTTCTCGGCGATACCGAAGCTGTAGCGGCGCACGCCCAGGAACTTGTCGAGGTTCTTGTTCGTGACGCTGATCTTCTTCTCCTGCTTCTTCAGCAGCAGCATCTTGACGACCTTGCGGCAGATCTTGCTGATCTCGCGCTCGAGCGAGCGCACGCCGGCCTCGCGCGTGTAATAGCGAACGATGTCGCGCAGCGCGCTCTCGGCGATCGCGACCTCGCTCGCCTTCAGGCCCGTGTTCTTCATCTGCTTGGGCAGCAGGTAGCGCCGGGCGATGTTGACCTTCTCGTCCTCGGTGTAGCCCGACAGGCGGATCACTTCCATCCGGTCGAGCAGCGCCGGCGGGATGTTCAGCGTGTTGGCGGTGGCCACGAACATCACGTCGGACAGGTCGTACTCGACCTCGACGTAGTGGTCGACGAAGGTCGAGTTCTGCTCGGGATCGAGCACCTCGAGCAGCGCCGACGACGGATCGCCGCGGAAGTCCATCCCCATCTTGTCGACTTCGTCGAGCAGGTAGAGCGGGTTGCGCACGCCGACCTTGGCGAGGTTCTGCAGGATCTTGCCCGGCATCGATCCGATGTAGGTGCGGCGATGGCCGCGGATCTCGGCCTCGTCGCGCACGCCGCCCAGCGCCATGCGCACGAACTTGCGGTTCGTGGCGCGCGCGATCGACTGCCCGAGCGAGGTCTTGCCGACGCCGGGGGGTCCGACCAGGCACAGGATCGGCGCCTTGACCTTCTCGACCCGCTGCTGCACGGCCAGGTATTCGAGGATGCGGTCCTTGACCCGCTCGAGGCCCCAGTGGTCCTCGTTGAGCACTTTCTCGGCGTTGGCCAGGTCGTTGTTGATCTTGCTCTTCTTGCGCCAGGGCAGGCCGACCAGCGTGTCGATGTAGTTGCGCACGACCGTCGCCTCCGCCGACATCGGCGACATCAGCTTGAGCTTCTTCAGCTCGGCCTCGGCCTTCTTCAGCGCCTCCTTCGGCATGCGCGCGGCCTTGACCTTCTTCTCGAGCTCGTCCATGTCGGCGCCTTCCTCGCCTTCGCCGAGCTCCTTCTGGATCGCCTTGACCTGCTCGTTCAGGTAGTACTCGCGCTGGCTCTTCTCCATCTGGCGCTTCACGCGCCCGCGGATGCGCTTCTCCACCTGCAGGATGTCGAGTTCGGTCTCGATCTGCGTGAGCAGCTTCTCGAGCCGCTCGGACACCTCGTTGGTCTCGAGGATGTTCTGCTTCTGCTCGATCTTGATCGGCAGGTGCGAGGCGATCGTGTCGGCCAGGCGGCCGGCGTCGTCGATGCCGGCCAGCGACGCCAGGATCTCCGGCGGCACCTTCTTGTTCAGCTTCACGTACTGGTCGAACTGCGCGAGGATCGCGCGGCGCAGGGCCTCGGTCTCGGGGCTCTCGGCCGTGGGCGGCTCGACCGGGGCCAGCTCACAGCTGAAGAACGCGCCGCTGTCGTCGACGCCCAGGATGCGCGCGCGCCGCACGCCCTCGACCAGCACCTTCACCGTGCCGTCGGGCAGCTTGAGCATCTGCAGGATGTTCGAGACGCAGCCGATCTCGTAGATGTCTTCGGCGACCGGCTCGTCCTTCGAGGCATTGCGCTGCGCCACCAGCATGATGCTCTTGCCCACCTCCATCGCGGCCTCCAGGGCCTTGATCGACTTCGGCCGGCCGACGAACAGCGGGATCACCATGTGCGGAAACACCACCACGTCGCGCAACGGCAGCAGCGGCAGCGACTGGATGGCGGGGACCTGCTCTTCGGACATTCGGTTCTCCATGTGGACCTCCCGGCCGATGTGGCGCTTCCAGCGGGGATTTCAAGTTCTGCCGGTCGAGGATACGACGATTCGGGCTGCACGCCCGCACGACGCCCCCGCGACGTGGGGCCAATCCGCAACGGTCGCAGCGGCGGGCACCGGCTTACGCCGCTGCCAGCGACCCGCGCAGCGTCGGCGATCGTCGCCGAACGGGGGCCGATCGGGTATCGATCGGCCGCGAAACGTCAGTTGGAGCCGGAAACGCGCGGCGTCTCGGCGTAGATGACCAGCGGCTTGCCGTCGCCTTCGATCGCGTTCTCGTCGACGACCACCTTCTGCACGTTCTGCAGGCTGGGCAGGTCGAACATGATGTCGAGCAGGGTCTGCTCGAGGATCGAGCGCAGTCCGCGCGCACCGGTCTTGCGCTTGAGTGCCTTGCGGGCGATCGCCTGCAGGGCGGCCGGGCGCAGCTCGAGATCGACGCCGTCCATCGAGAACAGCCGCTGGTACTGCTTGACCAGGGCGTTCTTCGGCTCGACCAGGATCTGCACCAGCGCATCGGCGTTGAGCTCGTCGAGCGTGGCCACCACCGGCAGCCGCCCGACCAGTTCGGGGATGAGGCCGAACTTGACCAGGTCTTCGGGTTCGACTTCGCGCAGCACCTCGCCGACCGCGCGCTCGCTGGCGCTGCGCACCTCGGCGCCGAAGCCGATGCCCGAGCGCTCTGATCGGTTGCGGATGACCTTCTCGAGGCCGTCGAACGCGCCGCCGCAGATGAACAGGATATTGGTCGTGTCGATCTGGACGAAATCCTGGTTCGGGTGCTTGCGCCCGCCCTGCGGCGGCACCGACGCGACCGTGCCCTCGACCAGCTTGAGCAACGCCTGCTGCACGCCCTCGCCCGAGACGTCGCGGGTGATCGACGGGTTGTCGGACTTGCGCGAGATCTTGTCGATCTCGTCGATGTAGACGATGCCGCTCTGCGCCTTCTCGACCTCGTAGTTGCAGTTCTGCAGCAGCTTCTGGATGATGTTCTCGACATCCTCGCCGACGTAGCCGGCCTCGGTGAGCGTGGTTGCGTCGGCGATCACGAACGGCACGTTGAGCAGGCGCGCCAGCGTCTGCGCGAGCAGCGTCTTGCCCGAGCCCGTGGGACCCACCAGCAGGATGTTGCTCTTGGCGAGTTCGACCTCGTCTTTCTTGCCGGTGTGGCGCAACCGCTTGTAGTGGTTGTAGACGGCCACCGACAGGATCTTCTTGGCGCTCTCCTGGCCGATCACGTACTGGTCGAGGATGCCGCAGATCTCGGCCGGCGTCGGCAGGCCGCCCTTCTGGCTGCCCGCCGTGCTGTCGGCCTGCGTTTCGTCACGGATGATGTCGTTGCACAGCTCGATGCATTCGTCGCAGATGAACACCGACGGACCGGCGATCAGCTTGCGCACCTCATGCTGGCTCTTGCCGCAGAAGGAGCAGTACAGCAGTTTCTCCGTGGAACCCTTCTTGTCCGTCATGTTCGCTCCGGCCTGCCGGACGGCCGGCTGCGCCGCGGCCGCCGATGCCCGCCAGGGTGCCCGCTGAAGTGCCCGACGGCGTGCCGCCGATCAGGCACCTTCGCCCCGACTCGACAAAACCCTGTCGATCAGTCCGTAGCTTACCGCATCTTCGGACGACATGAAGTTGTCGCGATCGGTGTCGGTCGCGATGCGCTCGATCGGCTGCCCGGTCTTGTCGGCGAGGATGCGGTTGAGCCGCTCGCGCGTGTAGAGGATCTCGCGCGCGTGGATCTCGATGTCGGAGGCCTGGCCCTGTGCGCCGCCCGAGGGCTGGTGGATCATGATGCGCGCGTTGGGCAGGGCGAAGCGCTTGCCCTTCGTGCCTGCGGCGAGCAGGAACGCGCCCATGCTCGCGGCGATGCCCAGGCACAGCGTGCTGACCGCCGGCTTGATGAACTGCATCGTGTCGTAGATCGCGAGCCCCGCCGACACCGACCCGCCGGGCGAGTTGATGTAGAACGAGATGTCCTTGTCCGGGTTCTCGGACTCGAGGAACAGCAATTGCGCCACGATCAGGTTCGCCGACTGGTCCATGACCGGGCCGACGAGGAAGATCACGTGCTCGCGCAGCAGCCGCGAATAAATGTCGTAGGCGCGCTCGCCGCGCCCGCTCTGCTCGATGACGATCGGGACCATGCCCAGCCCCTGCGTTTCCTGGCGCTGCGCCGGTGGGCGTTGACAAGGTCTTCCACCACGCTGTTGAAGGTCATGTCTGGCTCCGTCGATTCGGGATCGGGGGCTATTGGCCGGCCGACATCAGTTCGTCGAAGGCGAGCTCGCGGTCGGTGATGCGCGCCTTCGAAAGCGCCCAGTCGACCACGTTCTGTTCGACGACGATCGCCTCGACCTCGGCCAGCCGGTCGCGGTCGCTGAAGTAGTAGCGCACCACCTCGGCGGGATTCTCGTAGGCCTGCGCGAACTCCTCGATCTGCTTGCGGATCTGGTCGGGCCTGGCCTGCAGACCGTGCGCGCGCACGATCTCGGCCACGATCAGGCCCAGGCGCACGCGCCGCTCGGCCTGATCGCGGAAGGTGTCGGGCGGAATCGGCGGCATGTTCTTCGGGTCGATGCCGCGCTGCCTGAGGTCTTCGATCGCGCGCTCGCCCAGTGCATTGCCCTCGGCCTCGATCAGCGCGTTGGGCAGCTCGAAGCTCGCGAGCCCGGCGATCGCCTCCATCGTGGCGCCCTTGTTGCGTGCGCGCACCCGCTGCGCGACTTCGCGCTCGAGGTTGGCGCGGATGTCGGCGCGCATCCGCGCGAGGTCGCCGTCGGGCACGCCGAGCTGGCGGGCGAATGCCTCGTCGACCTCCGGCAACTGCGGCGCCTCGACCTGCTTCACCGTGACCTCGAACTGCGCGGTCTTGCCGGCGAGCTCGACCGAGCCGTATTCGGTCGGGAAAGCGACCGGGAAGGTTTTCGTCTCGCCGCTGCCCGCGCCGCGCACGCCCGTCTCGAAGTCGGGGAGCATGCGCCCTTCGCTCAGCACGAACGGAAAATCGGTGGCCGATCCGCCCGGGAAGGCGACCCCGTCGATCGTGCCGGTGAAGTCGATCGTGACGCGGTCGCCATCCTGCGCCGCGCGATCGGCTGCCGCCCAGTTCACGCGCTGCTTGCGCAGGATCGCGATCGTCCTGTCGACGTCGGCCTCGCCCACCGGGCACGACACCCGCTCGAGTTCGAGCGCGGCGGGATCGCCCAACGCGATCTCGGGGTAGACCTCGAAGGTCGCGGTGAAGCCGAGTTCGTGCTCGGCGACGCCCTCGCGCGATTCGATCCGCGGCTGGCCGGCCACGCGCAGCTTGTGCTCGTCGACCGCCTCGCTGAACGCCCTGGAGACCGCATCGCCCAGCACCTCGGCATGCACTTGCGGACCGTAGGACCGCTCGATCATCTTCATCGGCACCTTGCCGGGCCGGAAGCCGGGCATCTTGACGTTGCGCGACAGCTTGCGCAGGCGCTCGACGACCTGCCGGTTGATCTCGGCCACCGGCACGGCCATGGCCAGCTTGCGCTCGAGCGCGCCGGTCGTTTCAAGTTGGGTTGCCATCTCGGGTCATCCAGGATCTCGAATATGGGGGCGATCCGCCAGGATCGCAGTGTGCCGTGGTGCGGCCGAAAGGACTCGAACCTTCACGCCTCGCGGCGCCAGGACCTAAACCTGGTGCGTCTACCAATTCCGCCACGGCCGCGAAACCGGTGATTCTAAACGATGCAGCACGGGGTCACGGCGCCACGCATCCGGCCGGGCCTACAATCGCGGCCATGCCACCCGCCGTGCTGACCTCGGTCGACCACTACGAGAACTTCCCCGTCGGGTCGCTGCTCGTGCCGGCGCGGCTGCGCCCGGCGGTCGCCGCGATCTACCGGTTCGCACGCCACGCCGACGACCTCGCCGACGAGGGCGACGCCTCGCCGGCGCAGCGGCTGGCGGCGCTCGATGCGCTCGATCGCGCACTGCGCGGCGAAGCCGACGATCCGCCGGTGCTCGCGCAGTTGCGCCCGCACCTGCAGGCCCACGCGCTGCCGGTAGAGCCGCTGCGCGCACTGCTGTCGGCATTCGCGCAGGACGTCGGCACGGTGCGCCATCCGGGCTGGGGCAGCGTCACCGACTATTGCAGCCGCTCGGCCAACCCGGTCGGCGAGCTGATGCTGCGGCTGTTCGGCACCTGGAACGCGTTCACGCGGATTTCCTCCGACGAGATCTGCACCGCGCTGCAGGTGCTCAACTTCCTGCAGGATCTCGCCCCGGACTGGCGCCGCGACCGCCTCTACCTGCCCCCTGGACGAGTTGCACGACGCCGGCCTGTCCGAGGCCGATGTCGCGCGCTCGGTGGACGCCGGGCACGCCAGCCATGCGCTCGCGCACTTCCTTGCCGGGCAGCTGCAGCGCGCGCGCGCACTGCTCGAGTCGGGCGCGGTACTGTCGCAGCGCGTGCCGTGGCGCCTGTCGCTCGAGCTGCGCGCGATCGTCGCCGGCGGCCTGCGCGTGGCCGATCGCCTGCGCGCCGCGGGCCACGATCCGATCGCTCACCGTCCGTCGCTCGGATGGCGCGACGCGCCGGCACTGGCGCGGCTCTGGTGGCAAGCGCCGAAATGACGCCCGACGAATACTGCGCCGAGAAGGCCGCGAGCAGCGGCTCGAGTTTCTACTACAGCTTCCTGTTCCTGCCCCCCGAGCGCAGGCGGGCGATCACCGCGCTGTACGCGTTCTGCCGCGAGGTCGACGACACGGTCGACGAAGCCGGCGACCCGCAGGTGGCGCGCGCGCGCCTCGACTGGTGGCGCGGCGAGGTCGACCGGTTGTTCGCCGGCGACCCCCAGCATCCGGTCGCACTGGCGCTGGCGCCGCACCTGCAGTCGTGCTCGATCACGCGACACGCGCTGGCGACGATCATCGACGGGATGCAGATGGACCTCGAGCAGGACCGCTATCCCGACTTCGAGGGGCTGCGGCTGTACTGCCACCGCGTCGCCGGCGTGGTGGGCGTGCTCGCCGCCGGGATCTTCGGCGCACGCAACCCTGCCACGCTCGAATACGCGGAGCGGCTCGGACTGGCGTTCCAGCTCACCAACATCATCCGCGACGTCGGCGAGGACGCGCGCAAGGGCCGCGTCTACCTGCCGATCGAGGACCTGCAGCGTTTCGGCGTTGCGGTGCACGAGATTCTCGCGTCGCGGCCGAGCGAGCGCTTCGTCGAACTGATGCGCTTCCGAGGCGGCGCGCGCGCGCGAGCACTACCGGCAGGCGTTCGCGCTGCTCGAGCCATCGGAGCGGCGCGCGCAGCGCCCCGGCCTGATGATGGCGGCGATCTACGCGCGGCTGCTCGACGAGATCGAACGCGACGGATTCAGGGTGCTCACGCACCGCACCTCGCTCACCCCGGTGCGCAAGTTCTGGCTTGCGTGGAAGACCTGGGTGACGGGCCGCATGCCGCGCATATGAGGACGCCGTCCGCGCCGCCCGCGGTGGCGGTGGTGGGTGCCGGCTGGGCCGGCCTGTCGGCGGCGCTGGCGCTGGCCGAGGCGGGGCTGAGAGTGACGCTGTTCGAGTCGGCGCCCCAGGCCGGCGGGCGCGCGCGCAGCGTCACGCTGGCCACGCCGCTCGGCCCGATCGCCATCGACAACGGCCAGCACCTGATCGTCGGCGCGTACCGCGAAACGCTCGATCTGCTCGACAGGCTCGGCGCCGGCCCGCTTTTGCAGCGGCACCGGCTGCACCTGGTGTCGGCGCGCGGACTGTCGCTGCGCGCCGCGCCGCTGCCGGCACCGCTGCACCTGGCCTGGGGCCTGTTGCGCGGCGGCGGGCTCGCGTGGGGCGAGCGCGCGGCGATGCTGCGAATGATGCGCGCGCTGCGGCGCACGCGCTGGGAAGTCCCCGCCGACGAGACCGTGGCGGCGCTGCTGGCGCGCCTGCGCCAGCCGGCGCCCCCTGGTCGCGAAACTGTGGGCACCGCTGTGCGTCGGCGCGCTGAACACGCTGCCCACCCAGGCCTGTGCGCGCAGCTTCGCCGCGGTGCTGCGCGACACGCTGGGCGCGTCGAGCGGCGCCTGCGACTTCGTCGCGCCCGACGCGCCGCTGGGCGCGCTGCTGCCCGATCCGGGGCTCGCGCGGCTGCGCGCGCTCGGCGCGACGATCCGGCTGCGCAGCACGGTGCGCGAACTGCGGCCGTCGTCGTCGGGATGGCGGGTCGACGCGGACGAGAGCCCGTTCGCTGCGCTGTTGCTGGCGCTGCCGCCATGGTCGGCCGCAGCGCCGCTGGGCCGTCTCGGCCTGGACCTCGCCGCGCTGCAGGCGTTCGTGCCCGAGCCGATCGCCACCGCCTGGGCGCTGTGGCCGTCCGGCGAGGCTCCGCCGCTCGCGCGCTGGCTGATGCTCGACGAGGATCCGGCGCGCGGGCGCTACGGCCAGTGGGTGTTCGACCGCGGCGACATCGGCGCGGCGCGCGTGGCCGGCGTCGTGGTGAGCGCGGCGAGCCGGATCGAAGACGTCTCCGCGCAAGCCCTCGCCGAAGGCGTCGCGGCGCAGCTGCGCGACGCGTTCGGTGGCCCGGCGCCATCGGCGATCCGCGTCGTCACCGAGCGCCGCGCGACCTTCCGCTGCACGCCCGGCCTGCCCCGCCCGGCCTGCGACCACTATGCCCGCGAAGCGCCCGGACTGTGGCTCGCCGGCGACTGGACCTGGCCGGACTATCCGGCCACGATCGAAGCCGCAGTGCGCAGCGGCCGGCAAGCCGCTGCCGGCATCATTGCCAGCCTGGGCATGGCGCCGCAGCCGGGGGCTGTTCGCACGACGAACGAGCGCGCGTAAGCGGGCTCGGCGCGGATCCTCAGCGCCAGGCGGCGTCCAGCGCCTGGTCGATGCGCTTCGAGCCCGATCGCCTCGAGCCCCTCGAAGGCGCGCTTCGGCGCGTTGGCGCGCGGGATCAGCACCCGCGAGAAGCCGAGCTTGGCCGCCTCGCGCAGCCTCTCCTGGCCGCGCGGCGCGGGACGGATCTCGCCGGCCAGCCCGACCTCGCCGAAGACCGCGAAGCCGCGCGGCAGCGCGCGGTTCTTCAGCGACGAGACGATCGCGAGCAGCACCGCCAGGTCGGCCGCCGGCTCGCCGATGCGCACCCCGCCCACCGCGTTGACGAAGACATCCTGGTCGTAGCAGGCGATGCCCGCGTGCCGGTGCAGCACCGCCAGCAACATCGCCAGCCGGTTCTGTTCCAGCCCGACCGACAGGCGTCGCGGGTTGGGCACGTGCGCGGTGTCGACCAGCGCCTGGATCTCCACCAGCAGCGGGCGGGTGCCCTCCTGCGTGACCAGCACGCAGGAGCCCGGCACCTGCTCGGCGTGCTGCGACAGGAACAGCGCCGACGGGTTGGCCACCCCGCGCAGGCCGCGATCGGTCATCGCGAACACGCCGAGCTCGTTGACCGCGCCGAAGCGGTTCTTGAACGCGCGCACGAGCCGGTACGACGAGTGCGTGTCGCCCTCGAAATAGAGCACCGTGTCGACCATGTGCTCGAGCACCCGCGGGCCCGCGAGCGTGCCCTCCTTCGTCACGTGGCCGATCATCACCATCGCCACGCCGAGCTGCTTGGACAGGCGGGTGAGCTGCGCGGCGCATTCGCGCACCTGCGCGACCGAGCCCGGCGCCGACTGCAACTGCGACGAATACAGCGTCTGGATCGAGTCGACCACCACGACCGCCGGCCGGCGCTGCTGCACGGCGGTGCAGATGCGCTCGAGCTCGATCTCGGGCAGCAGCGGCAGGCGCGCGTCGCCCGCGCCCAGCCGCTGCGCGCGCAGCGCGACCTGCGAGGCCGACTCCTCGCCGGTGACGTAGAGCACCTCGAGCGAGGCCGACAGGTGGGCCAGCGCCTGCAGCAGCAGCGTGGACTTGCCGATGCCCGGGTCGCCGCCGATCAGCACCACCGAGCCCTCGACCAGCCCGCCGCCGAGCACGCGGTCGAATTCGTCGATGCCGGTGCCGACCCGCCCGGCCTGCTGCGCCGGCACCGCGTCGAGCATCACCACCTCCTGGGTGGGCGCGAGCGACTGGTAACGGTGGCCCTCGGCGCTGGCGGCCACCGCGGTCTCGCCGAGCGTGTTCCAGGCGCCGCAGTGCGGACACTGCCCCTGCCACTTCGGCGTAGCGCCTCCGCATTCGCCGCAGACGTACTGCGTCTTCGCCCTTGCCATCGTCGGCGCCGCGATCAGCCGACTTCGACGCGCAGCGGCACCCGCTGCGCGAGCGCGCACATCAACTCGTAGCCGATCGTGCCGCTCGCCCGCGCAACCGCGTCGATCGGGACGATCTCGCCCCACAGCTCGACCGCCGAGCCGGGGCGCGCGCCCGGCACCGGCCCGAGATCGACCATCAGCATGTCCATCGCGACGCGCCCGACCGTGGCGGTGCGCACGCCGTCGACGGCCACCGGCGTGCCGCTGGGGGCGTGACGCGGATAGCCATCGGCGTACCCGCAGGCGACCACGCCGATGCGCATCGGCTGCGACGCGCGGAAGGTGGAGCCGTAGCCGACCGCGTCGCCGGCAACCAGCTCCTGCACGGCGATCAGTCGCGATTCGAACCGCATCGTCGGGCGCAGGCCGAGCGCGCGCGCATCGCCCTCGCCGAACGGCGTGGCGCCATAGAGCATCACGCCGGGGCGGATCGCGTCGCCGTGCGCGCCGGGCACCTGCAGCGTCGCCGCCGAATTCGCCAGCGAGCGCGGCGCGGACAGGCCCTCGGCTGCCGCCTCGAAGCGGCGCAACGCGTCGTCGGCGCCGCCGTCGAGGTCGGCATTGGCGAAATGTGTCATCAGCGTCAGCCGGCTCACCCAGGTCAGTCGGGAGAGCCGGGCGAAGGCCTCGCGAAACGCGTCGTGGCCGAAGCCGAGGCGGTTCATGCCGCTGTTGAACTTCAGGAGCACCTCGATCGGCGCGGGCTCGGCCAGCGTCTCCAGCCAGTCGACCTGACGGGCCTCGTGCACCACCAGCGACAGCCCCTCGCGCGCCGCCTGGGAAACGTCGACGGGATCGAAGGCGCCTTCGAGCATCAGCACCGGGCCGCTCCAGCCCTCGCGGCGCAACTGCGCGGCACCGTCGAACTCGACCAGCGCGAGCCCGTCGGCCGCGGCGAAGCCGCGCGCCGCGTTGGCCAGCCCGTGGCCGTAGCCGTTGGCCTTGACCACCGCCCAGAGGAATCTGCCCGGTGCCCGCTCGCGCGCGAGGGCCAGGTTGTGGCGCATCGCAGGAATCGAGACCGTAGCGCGGATCGGACGGGGCATCGGGGACAGGCAGGCGGGATGCGTCAACTATACACACGGTCGGGGCGGATGATCGTGGTATAAACCGACCCGCGCTCAGCATCGGGACCATCGGTCGCACGGCACGGCGCGCCGGCAGACCGGCCAAGCCGCCCGTGAGAGCGGAAAGCCGGCGCTCGAACGGAGACACGAGAGCCCTTTCCGGATGAAACGCGGCTTCTACACGATCATGGCGGCGCAGTTTTTTTCGTCGCTCGCCGATAACGCGCTGCTGATCGCCGCGATCGCGCTACTCATCGAGATGCACGCGCCGGAATGGATGAAGCCGCTGCTCAAGCTGTTCTTCACCGTCTCCTACGTGATGCTCGCCCCGTTCGTGGGCGCGCTGGCCGACTCGATGCCCAAGGGCCGGGTGATGTTCGCGACCAACCTGGTGAAGATCGTCGGCTGCGCGCTCATGTTCTTCACGATTCATCCGCTGCTCGCTTATGGGGTCGTCGGCTTCGGCGCGGCGGCGTACTCGCCCGCCAAGTACGGGATCCTCACCGAGCTGCTGCCGCCCGAGAAGCTGGTCGCCGCGAACGGCTGGATCGAGGGCACCACGGTCAGCTCGATCATCCTGGGCACGGTGCTGGGCGGAGCGCTGATCAGCCCGACGATCGCCGGGACGCTGCTGGCCTTCGACCTGCCGCTGGTCGACACCGGCATCGACACGCCGGCCGAATCGGCGATCGTGGTGATCGCGGTGTTCTACGCGATCGCCGCGGCGTTCAACCTCGGCATTCCCGACACCGGCGCGCGTTATCCGCAGCAGGCACGCAATCCGTTCACGCTGATGCGCGAGTTCCTCGGCTGCTGCCGCGTGCTGTGGAAAGACAAGCTCGGCCAGATCTCGCTGGCAGTGACCACGCTGTTCTGGGGAGCCGGAGCGACGCTGCAGTTCATCGTGCTCGACTGGGCGCGCCACGCGCTCGGCCTGCCGCTCAGTCGTGCCGCGATCCTGCAGGGCGTGGTCGCGCTGGGCATCGCAATCGGCGCGGTGTTCGCCGCGCGCGTGGTGCGGCTGCGCGATTCGCTGCGCGTGCTGCCGGTGGGCGTGGCGATGGGCCTGGTCGTGCCGGCGATGACGCTGGTGTCTTCCGAATGGGTGGCGTTTCCGCTGCTGGTGCTGGTCGGCGCGATGGCCGGGTTCTTCGTCGTGCCGATGAACGCGCTGCTGCAGCACCGCGGACACGTGCTGATGAGCGCCGGGCATTCGATCGCGGTGCAGAACTTCAACGAGAACCTGAACATCCTGCTGATGCTCGGACTGTACTCGCTGCTGCTGCGCATGGAGCTCGGCGTGAACCCGGTGATCGTGGTCTTCGGCGCGTTCGTCGCGCTGACGATGCTCGCGGTGATGCGGCTGCACGCGGCCAACCAGCGCCTCTTCGACTCGGTCGCGCTGATCGGCCAGAGCAAGCATTAGGGCCTGCCCTGCCCTTCGTCGCGCGCCCGGCGCGCCAGGCACAGGTCGGCCCAGGCGCGCGCCTTGTCGGGCGGGCTGCGCAGCAGGTAGGCCGGATGGTAGGTGACCACCATCGGGATCGTCCGCTCGCCGATCCGGTAGCGGTGCACGCGCCCGCGAAGGCTGGCGAGCGAGGCTTCGGTGCGCAACAGCGCCTGAGCGGCGATGCGCCCGACGACCACGATCACCCGCGGCGACACCAGCTCGATCTGGCGCTGGAGGTACGGCTCGCAATGCGCAATCTCGTCGGGCGACGGATCGCGGTTGTTCGGCGGCCGGCACTTGAGCACGTTGGCGATGAACACGTCGCGCTCGCGGGACAGGCCGAGCGCGGCCAGCATCTGGTCGAGCAGGCGCCCGGCGTTGCCCACGAACGGCTCGCCGCGGCGATCTTCCTCGGCGCCAGGCGCCTCGCCGATCACCATCCAGCTGGCGTGCTCGTCGCCGACCCCGAACACCGCCTGGGTGCGTGTGTCGCATAGCGCGCAGGCGCGGCACGAAGCCACCGCGGCGCGCAGCGGCGGCCAGTCCATCGCTTCCACCGCGGGCGTCTGCACCGCGATCGGGTCCCCCGCCCGCTGGCGCAGACGCCAGACGGGCCCGAGCCCGAGCGCTTCCCAGGCGCGTCGCTGCGACTCATTCATCGTCGAGCCGCCTGAACATCACCCACGCGTCCTCGCGGGCGCCGTGGGGCGCCGGGTAGTAGCGCTTGCGCACGCCGATCTGCGCGAAGCCGGCGTTGCGGTACAGCGCGATCGCCGCCTGGTTCGACGGCCTGACTTCGAGCATCATGCCGCGCGCGCCGCGGCGCCAGGCATCGCGCATCAGCCAGTCGAGCATTGCCCGGCCGATGCCACGGCCGTGCATCGCGCCGGCCACGCTGAGATTGAGCAGGTGCACCTCGTCGGGAATCCACATCACGACGGCGTAGCCCAGCAGTTCCCGCCCGGCCCCTTCGGCCGCTGCGAAGACCCATGCGTCGTAGCCCGCCGTCAACGAGTCGGCGAAGTTCCCGCGGGTCCAGGGAAACGGATAGATCGCGGATTCGATCTGCATGACCGCATCGAGATCGTCAGCGCGCATGCCGCGCACCCGCAGCACCGGGCGCGGCGCCGTCCGCGCATCGGGCGAGGTCTGCGGAAGCTTCGGCAGCGCGCTCACGGCTTCTCAGGCGCGTTGCGCGCGCCGCAGCCGCAGCGCGCGCTGTTCGTCGCGATCGAGAGCGACCTTGTCGCGCACGTAGCGCGGCGCGGCCGCCGATGCGTCGATCGCCAGCCCCGCGCGCCAGTCGCGCAGCGCAATCTCGGCCAGCGCGTCCGCGCGCACGTACGCCTGCTCGCTCGCAGGCGCGAGCGGCGCGCGCACGAGCCCGTGATGCGCACTCCATTCGTCGAGCAGACCGAGCGCGCGCCAGGCGTTGCCGCCGGGAAGAACCTGCGCCGGCAGCGGCGCCGCCTCTTCCGGTCGACGGCCGGCGCCCGGCCAGCATGCGGCGAGCGCAGGCAGGAACCCGGCGCGCGCGACCACGCGCGGCTCGATCAGCGCCTCGCCCCACTGCGCGTGCCCGTCGAGCCGCAGCCGGTACATCGCGACGTAGAGCTCGTCCATGCGCGCATCGGTCGCCACCAGCACATCGCCCGCGATGCGTCCGCTGGCGCGCAGCCGCTGCCAGGCGAGCGCGGACAGTGCGTCGACCGGGAGCACAGGGCGGCGCAGCGCGAAGCCCAGCCCCTGCGCCACCGAGCAGCCGATGCGCAGGCCGGTGAACGAGCCCGGGCCCGCGTCGAAGGCGATCGCATCGATTTCGTCGAGCGCAACGCCGGCACCGCCGCACACTTCGCGAACCATCGCCAGGATGCGCCCGGACTGCTCGGCGCCGAGCCGTTCCGACAGGCACTCGCTCTCGTCGACGCCGGTGTCGTGACGGTGCAGCGCCACCGAACACCAGTCGCCGGAAGTCGCGAGCGCGAGCAGGCGCACGCGCGCCTCGGGCGCGCCGTCGGCGACGGGGCGTCTCGGGGGCGAAGCAGGATGCGATGGGGCCACGCGACGAATTCTACGGGTCTGCCGGCGCGCTCGCCGCCGCGCCCTGGACACCATCGTCGCCCGCCCATGCGCGGTCTAGTCGCGCCGACGCCCCCGCCCGCGACGATCGTCGGGCCTGGCCTCGCGCAGTTGCTGGCGCAACTGCTCGCGCTCGCTCGGCGACATCCGCTGAGGGCGACGGCCGGGATCGCGTTCGTATCGGCCCTGCTCCGGCTGCTGCTGCTGGCGCAATTCGCGCCGCATCCGCTCGCGCTCGTCCGGGCTCATTCGCCCGGCGAAGAACGGCTGCGCCACTGCCGCGCCGGCGCCCAGCGCGAGCACGGCCGCCAGCAGCGTCTTGCCCAGGCGCCGGCGCACCGCCGACCGTGCGTTCGCAGGCAGCCGGCTTCGCGCCGCGCCCGAAGCGTGCGGATCGACGAGCATGGGAACTTGCGTGGGCATGAGGGCATTCTAGACAGCGCGGGCATCGCGCGCAGCCCTGTCGGCGGTAAACGGTGTAACAGCGGGTAACGAGTCGCAGCCGGGGCCGCAGCGGATGTTGCAGCCGTGGCGTGCCGGGCGCGCCACGCGCTGCCCCGCGGCTATCATTGCTGCCATGAGCCAAGCCGCCCGCAAGCTACTGGTCGTCGACGACGACCCGAAACTGCGCGAACTGCTGCGCCGTTACCTGAGCGAGAACCAGTTCGAGGTCAGCCTCGCCCAGGACGCGCCGTCGATGAACCGCCTGCTGCTGCGCGAGCACTTCGACCTGATCGTGCTCGACCTGATGCTGCCCGGCGAAGACGGCCTGTCGATCGTGCGCCGGCTGCGCGGCGCCAACGACCGCACGCCGATCGTCATGCTCACCGCGCGCGGCGACGACGTGGACCGCATCATCGGCCTGGAAGTTGGCGCCGACGACTACCTGCCCAAGCCGTTCAATCCGCGCGAGCTGCTCGCGCGCATCCATGCGGTGCTGCGCCGCCAGCCGCCTGCCGAGCTTCCGGGCGCGCCGTCGGCCGAGCCGATCGAGGTGAGCTTCGGCCCGTTCCGGCTCGACCTGGCTACGCGCGCGTTCTCGCGCGACGGCCAGCCGGTGCCGCTCACCACCGGCGAATTCTCGGTGCTGAAAGTGCTGGTGCAGCATGCGCGCACCCCGCTGTCGCGCGAGAAGCTGATGACGCTGGCGCGCGGCCGCGAATACGGCGCCTACGACCGCAGCCTCGACGTTCAGGTTTCGCGCCTGCGCAAGCTGATCGAGGACGATCCCCAGCAACCCCGCTACATCCAGACCGTCTGGGGCGTCGGCTACGTGTTCGTCCCGGACGGCGCATGAGGTCGCAGGCCGCCGACACGGCGGGCGCGCGCGCCCCGGCGCAGCGCATCAGCCTGTTCTGGCGCACCTTCCTGCTGCTCGCGTTGCTGATCGGCGTCAGCCTCGGAGCGACGCTGGGAATCGCCGGCCTGCTCGACCGCACGCCGCCCGAGCAGCGCCTGGCCTGGGAGGTCGCATCGGTGGTGAACCTGACGCGTTCGGCGCTGGTGAGCGCCGAGCCCGATCGCCGGCTCGGCCTGCTCGACCAGCTCGCGCACGAAGAGGAAGTTCGGGTCCTGCCGAAGGAGCCCGAGGACCGCATCGACGACGCCGCCACCGGTCCGCGGCTGCGCGCGCTCGAGCCGCGGCTGCGCCAACTGCTGGGCGCGGGCACGCGCGTGGCCGGCCGCGTGAACGGCGTGGACGCAGTGTGGATCAGCTTCGAGATCGACGGCGACGACTACTGGCTGATCCTGCCGCGCGCCCGGGTCGAGCGCCAGTTCGGACCGGGGCTCGGCCTGCTCGGCGTGATCGCCGCGGGCCTGTCGCTGCTCGGAGCGCTGCTCATCTCGCGGCTGGTCAACCGGCCGCTCGCCGACCTGAGCCGCGCGATCGCCCGACTGAGCCGCGGCCAGGCGCCGCCGCCGTTGGCCGAGCAGGGCCCGACCGAAATCGCCGCGCTCAACCGCCGCTTCAACCGGCTGGCGCGCGACCTGGCCCGGCTCGACGCCGATCG
Organism: Burkholderiaceae bacterium; assembly: GCA_027493945.1. Classification (GTDB taxonomy): domain Bacteria; phylum Pseudomonadota; class Gammaproteobacteria; order Burkholderiales; family Burkholderiaceae_E; genus Zeimonas. The sequence goes on from JAOSJU010000002.1 coordinate 124,919, forward strand.
TTCGCTCGCGCTGGCGGGCATCTCGCACGACATTCGCAGCCCGCTCGCGCGGCTGCGAATGGAGATCGAGCTGGCACCGCTCGAGGCCGGGCAGCGCGAATCGATGGCCGAGGACATCGAGCGCATCGACCGCATCGTCGGGCAGTTCGTGCAGTACGCGCGGATCGCCGAGCCGCCACGCACCGAACGGGTCGACGTCGCAGCGCTGCTCTCGGGCCCGGAGCACGGTTACCGCGCTGCGGTCGAAGCGGGCGAACTGGCACTGGAGATCGACGCGGGCGACGCCCTGAACTGGATCGGCGACCCGACCGACCTGCACCGGGCGCTCGCCAACCTGATCGACAACTCGATGCGCTACGGACGCACCGCCGCCGGCAAGCCTGCGCACGTGCAGCTGCGCGCGCGGCGCTCGGCCGACGGCCTGTCGATCGAGGTGCGCGACCACGGCCCCGGCGTGCCCCCGGCCGACCTCGACCGGCTGCTCGAACCGTTCGCGCGGATGGACAGCGCGCGCGGCGAAAGCGGCGGCTCCGGGCTCGGGCTGGCGATCGTCGAGCGCCTGGCGCGCCGCTACGGCGGCGGTTTGCGCCTGCTCAACCTTCCCGCCGGAGGCCTGTCCGCAAGCTTGACCCTGCCCGACTACCGGGGCATGGTTGAGGCCGGGCGCGAATCCGTCCGATAGCCCAAGACAATCAATTGCATTTGAATCTCCAATTGGAGTTTCCAATCGAACGTTGATACATTCGATCGGGCCGGCCGCCGCGTCGCGCGCGGCCGAGAGCATCCTCCCCCCACCCTTTCGAAAAAGGAGACTTCCATGCCCAGCCTGAAAGGCACGAAGACCCACCAGAACCTGAAGGACGCGTTCGCCGGCGAGAGCCGGGCGAACCGCCGCTACCTGTACTTCGCAAACAAGGCCGACGTCGAAGGCCAGCCGGAAGTGGCTGCGCTGTTCCGCTCGACCGCCGAGGGCGAGACCGGCCACGCGCACGGCCACCTCGACTATCTGGCCGAAGTGGGCGACCCGGCCACCGACCTGCCGATCGGCTCCTCGCAGGCCAACCTGAAGTCGGCCGTCGCCGGCGAGACGCACGAGTACACCGACATGTACCCGGGCATGGCCAAGGCGGCGCGCCAGGAAGGCTTCGACGAGATCGCCGACTGGTTCGAGACGCTGGCCAAGGCCGAGCGCTCGCACGCGAACAAGTTCGCGAAGGCCCTCGAGACGCTGGCCTGACACCCGCAGGTCCGCCGTCCGGCTACCCGGGCGCCTGCGGCCCGCGACAAGCGCGAGGGGAGCTCCGGAGCCCGGAGCTCCCCTTTTCATTCACCCTGCCCCGCCGCGCGCCGGGCATACGCCGGGAACGACGATGACTGTACGCGAAGGTTCGCTCGAAGCTCCTACCCGCCACCCGCTCGACTGGAAGAACCCCGCGTTCCACGACGAGGCGAAGGCGCTCGACGAGATGCAGCGCGTCTTCGACATCTGCCACGGCTGCAGGCGCTGCCTGAGCCTGTGCAATGCGTTCCCGACCCTGTTCGACCTGGTCGACGAGTCCTCCAGCGGCGAGGTCGACGGCGTCGACCGCAAGGACTACTGGAAGGTGGTCGACCAGTGCTACCTGTGCGACGTCTGCTACATGACCAAGTGCCCGTACGTGCCGCCGCACCCGTGGAACGTCGACTTCCCGCACCTGATGCTGCGCGGCAAGGCGATCCAGTTCCGCCAGGGCACGCCGACGCGGTTTCGCGACGTGCAGCTCTCGTCGACCGATCGCAACGGCACGCTGGCCGGCATCCCGGTGGTGGTGCAGGCGGTCAACGCGCTGAGCCGCAACAAGACCGCGCGCAAGTTCGGCGAGAAGGCGATCGGCGTGCACCGCGACGCCTGGCTGCCGCCGTTCACCAGCGACAAGTTCCGCTCGTATGCCGCGCCGTCGAAGCCGCACCCGGTGCGCAACGGCGAGCGCACCCCCGGCAAGGTCGCGATCTATGCGACCTGCTACGTCAACTACAACGAGCCCGGCATCGGCCACGACCTGGCTGCCGTGCTCGACCACAACGAGATTCCGTACGTGCTGGCCGAGAAGGAAGCCTGCTGCGGAATGCCCAAGCTCGAGCTCGGCGACCTGGAATCGGTGGCGGCCCTGAAGGAAAAGAACATTCCGGCGCTGGCGAAGCTCGCGCGCGCCGGCTACGCGATCCTGGCGCCGATCCCGTCGTGCGCGCTGATGTTCAAGCAGGAACTGCCGATGATGTTTCCGGACGACGCGGAGGTGAAGGCGGTGCAGGAAGCGATGTTCGACCCGTTCGAGTACTTCGTGCTGCGCGCGAAGGACGGACTGCTGAAGACCGACTTCCCCAAGCCGCTGGGCAGGGTCTCCTACCACGTCGCCTGCCACCTGCGCGTGCAGAACGTCGGCCAGAAGACGCGCGAGCTGCTGCAGACGATCCCGGGCACGAACCTGAACACGATCGAGCGCTGCTCGGGGCACGCCGGCACCTGGGGTGTGAAGAAGGAGTATCACGAGATCGCGAAGAAGATCGGCAAGCCGGTGTTCCGCCAGATGGGCGAGCACCCCGGCGGCGAGCCCGACTGGATCGCCTCCGACTGCCAGCTCGCCGGGCATCACATCGAGCAGGGAATGACCGAGGCCGGGCGAGCGGTCGCGGGCAAGCTTGCGCATCCGCTCACGCTGCTGCGGATCGCGTACGGATTGGGGCCTGTTCAGGCTTGAATCGATGAAGGAAGCAACGACCATGGCAAAGGTGAGCCGTGAATCGCTGATGACGCTCGAGGCCTACGCGAAGGCGCGGCCCGAGTTCCGGCGCAAGGTGATCGAGCACAAGAAGAGCCGCAAGGTGGCGCTGGGTGCGCACGTCACGCTGCTGTTCGAGGACGAGCTGACGGTGCGCTACCAGATCCGAGGAGATGCTGCGCATCGAGAAGATCTTCGAGGAGGAAGGCATCGAGCACGAACTCGAAGCCTACAACCCGCTGATTCCCGACGGCCGCAACCTGAAGGCGACGATGCTGATCGAGTACGAAGACGTCGACGTGCGGCGCCGCGAGCTGGCGCGGCTGCGCGGCGTCGAAGATCGCCTCTGGGTGCAGGTCGAGGGCGCGCCGCGCGTCTACGCGATCGCCGACGAGGATCTCGAACGCGAGAACGAGGAAAAGACTTCGGCGGTACACTTCGTCCGGTTCGAGCTCACCGACGCGATGGCCGCCGCGCTGCGTGGCGGCGCCGCGCTGTCGGTCGGCGTCGATCACGAGAACTACCGCGCCGAGGCGAGCCCGCTGCCGGCTGCGGTGCGCAACGCGCTGGTGGCCGACCTCGACTGAGAGCGGCCGGCGGCGCGATCACCAGCCCATTCGACGGAATCCCGAGATGCCCGGCCTGCGCCCCGAAGTCGATCCCGACGGACTGCTCGAATACTCGGTGGTCTACACCGACCGCACGCTGAACCACATGTCGCGGCGCTTCCAGGGCGTGATGCGCGACATCTCCGCGGTGCTGAAGGAGGTCTATCGGGGCACGGCGGCAATCGTCGTCCCGGGCAGCGGCACCTTCGGCATGGAGGCGGTGGCGCGGCAGTTCGCGACCGGGCGCAAGGTGCTGGTGATCCGCAACGGCTGGTTCAGCTATCGCTGGACGCAGATGTTCGAGATGGGCGCGATTCCCGCCAGCGCCACCGTGCTCGCCGCGCGGCCCTCGCAACCGGGCCGGCAGGCGCCGTTCGCGCCCGCCCCGATCGACGAGGTGGTCGCGGCGATCGAGCGCGAGCGCCCCGACGTGGTGTTCGCGCCTCACGTCGAAACCGCGTCCGGCATCATCCTTCCCGAACCCTACCTGCGTGCGGTGGCGGCCGCCACGCGCGCGGCCGGCGGGCTGTTCGTGCTCGACTGCATCGCCTCGGGCGCCATGTGGGTCGACATCGTCGAGTCGGGCGTCGACGTGCTGATCAGCGCACCGCAAAAAGGCTGGAGCGGGCCGTCGTGCTGCGCGCTGGTGATGCTGGGCGAGCGCGCCGGCGAGCGCATCGACCAGACCCGCTCGACCAGCTTCGCCTGCGACCTGCGCAAGTGGCTGCAGATCATGCAGACCTACGAAGGCGGCGGCCACGCGTACCACGCGACGCTGCCCACCGAGGCGCTGGTGCGGGTGCGCGACGCGATGCTCGAGACGCAAGGCTTCGGCTTCGGCCGGGCCCGCGATGCGCAACAGGAACTGGGCGACCGGGTGCGCGCTGCGCTCGCCGCGCGCGGCTTCCCCAGCGTGGCCGCGGCCGGTTTCGAGGCGCCGGGCGTGGTGGTCGCCTACACCGACGATCCCGACATCCACTCGGGCCGCAAGCTGGCCGAGCAGGGCCTGCAGATCGCCGCGGGCGTGCCCTTGCAGTGCGGCGAGCCGGACGATTTCCGCAGCTTCCGCATCGGCCTGTTCGGGCTGGACAAGCTGCAGGACGTCGATCGCGCCGTGCGGGTGCTCGACGAGGCGCTGGCGCGCGCGCTCTGACGTTGTCCGGCGGGCGCGGGCAAGTCGTCCGCGATCAGTCGAGTGCGGCCGCGAGCGCGCAATCGAGGCGTTCGGCCCACGCGAGGGCATCGATCGCCGCGGCATCGGGCGCCTCGTCGCAGGCGCCGGTCAGGCGCTCGAGCCGCAGCGCATCGTCCGGCGCGCCCAGCGCTTCGCACAGCAATCTCCAGTCGGGGCGCGAAATCAGCGTGCCGGCCGAAAACGCCACACCGCTGCGCCGGCGCTGCTGCGCCAGGCCGGTGAGCTTGCGGCCAGCCGCATCCGTGACCTCCCACGGCGACAGCGAGCCGAAGCAGGCCCAGCGAACCGTGTCGGTCGTCGCCTGGCCGCTCCGGGGCTGCGACGGCTGCACTGGCGACTGCTGCGTCAGCCGCGCCACGGACGGCTGCGACACCGGTTGCGGCGCGATCGCGCGCGCGTCGACGCCGGCCTCGCGCATCACCTGCGCGTGCAATTCGCCCAGCCATCGATAGCTGCCGACCAGCCCTTCGGCGAGCAGCCGATCGTCGGGCGGCAGCACCACGCTCGCGCCGACCATCCAGGGCCCAGCCAGCACCGCACCGCCGCCGGACGGGCGCACGCTGACCGGGATGCCGGGCGGCGCGCGCCGCGCCACTTCAGCGTGCAGCGCGCGCTGCGAGCATCCGAGCACGATCTCGGCCGCCGGATAGAGCCAGACGCGCCACTGTGCTGCGGTGGCCGGCGCGCGGAGCACGCCCGCCACCCAGGCATGCTCGTGCGCGATCGTCGCCGCAACCTGCATCCGGTCCTTCACGCGTGGGCCTGCCGCGGGCGCGCCGCCGGAGCGCGTGGGCGCCCCCGACGCGCCCGGACCCTCAGGCCGGTTCGGGCACGCTCGGCAGGCCGGCCAGCGCCATCGCGAGTTCCTTCTCGTCGTAGGACTGGTCGCTCAGCGATCCCGCGCTGTAGGCCATGTAGGCGGCCATGTCGAAGTGGCCGTGCCCGGAGAGGTTGAACAGGATCGTCTCCGAACGCCCCTCGCGCTTGCAGCGCAGCGCCTCGTCGATCGCCGCCTTGACCGCGTGGTTCGCTTCCGGTGCCGGGACGATGCCCTCGGTGCGCGCGAACTGCACGCCGGCAGCGAAGCACTCGGTCTGCTGATAGGCGACGGCTTCGATGAGCTTCAGGTCGAGCAGGTGCGAGATGAGCGGCCCCATGCCGTGATAGCGCAGGCCGCCCGCATGGAAGCCCGGCGGCGTGAAGGTGGAACCGAGCGTGTGCATCTTCACCAGCGGCGTCATGTGTCCGGTGTCGCCGAAGTCGTATGCCAGTTTGCCGCGGGTAAGCGTGGGGCACGCCGCGGGCTCGACCGCGACGACGCGCGACTTCTTGCCGCCGCGCAGGCCCTGGCCGATGAACGGGAACACGAGCCCCGCGAAGTTCGAGCCGCCGCCGGTGCAGCCGATGATCACATCGGGCCACGCGTCGGCCATCTGCATCTGCTCGATCGCCTCCTGGCCGACGACGGTCTGGTGCAGCATCACGTGATTGAGCACCGAGCCGAGCGCGTACTTGGTGCCGTCGTCCTTCGCGGCGACTTCGACCGCCTCGGAGATCGCGATGCCGAGGCTGCCCGGATGATCGGGGCGCTGCGCCAGCACCGCGCGCCCGTAATCGGTTTCGTTCGACGGCGACGCGACGCAGCGCGCCCCGTAGGTCTCCATCAGCGCGCGCCGGTACGGTTTCTGGTCGTAGGAGACGCGCACCTGGAACACGGTCACGTCGATGCCGAACAGCGCCCCGGCGAAGGCGAGCGACGAGCCCCACTGACCGGCCCCGGTTTCCGTCGAGAGGCGCGTGATGCCGGCCTCGCGGTTGTAGAACGCCTGCGCGACCGCCGTGTTCGGCTTGTGGCTGCCGGCGGGGCTCACGCCCTCGTACTTGTAGAAGATCTTCGCCGGGGTGCCGAGCGCCTGTTCCAGCCGGCGGGCACGCACCAGCGGGCTCGGGCGCCACAGGCGATAGATGTCGCGCACCGGTTCGGGAATGTCGATCTCGCGCTCGGTCGTGACCTCCTGCATGATCAGCGCCATCGGGAACAGCGGCGCGAGGTCGTCGGGCCCGATCGGCTTCATCGTGCCGGGGTGCAGCACCGGAGCCAGCGGCTTCGGCAGGTCGGCCTGGATGTTGTACCAACGCTTCGGAATGCGGCTCTCGTCGAGCAGGAACTTCGTCTGTTCGCCCATCGTCGTCTCCCCCTTGTGGTTGGTGCGGGCCGGAAGCGCGCCCCGGGGCCTGCACGGGGTGACGCGGCTCGCGAAGGGGTCAGTGTACCGAAAGGCCGCGCGCGCGCCGCAGCACGGCCGCCGCGGCAGGCCGGCGTCAGTTGACCTGCCTCAAGCGCCCACCGGGCGCGCCACCAGCAGCGCCACCGCCTGCGCGGCGATCCCCTCGCCGCGCCCGGCGAAGCCGAGCCGCTCGGCGGTCTTGGCCTTGACGCCGACCTGCCCGACGCCGACGCCGAGTGCCACGGCGATCCGTTCGGCCATCCGCGGCAGGTAGTTGGCGAGCTTCGGCGCCTGGGCGATCACCGTCGCGTCGACGTTGCCGACATCCCATCCGGCCGCGTTCACCCGCCGCGCCGCCTCCGCCAGAAGCGCCACGCTGTCGGCGCCGCGCCAGCGCTCGTCGGTATCGGGGAAGTGCCGGCCGATGTCGCCGAGCGCGGCCGCGCCGAGCAGTGCATCGGTGATCGCGTGCAGCAGCACATCGGCGTCGGAGTGCCCGAGCAGGCCGTGGCTGTGCGGCACCTCGACCCCGCCGATCACCAGCCTGCGCCCGGGCACCAGCGCGTGCACGTCGTAGCCCTGCCCGATCCGGATGTTCATCTTCGCTCCAGCAGTGCGCGCATCAGTTCGAGATCCTCGACGGTCGTCACCTTGAAGTTCGCGCGCGCGCCTTCGACCAGCAGCGGCGCGTGGCCCGCGCGCTCGACCGCCGCCGCCTCGTCGGTGACCCCGGGGTGCGCGCCCAGCGCGTCGAGCAGCAGCCCGAGCCGGAACATCTGCGGCGTCTGCGCCAGCCAGAGCCGCTCGCGCTCGAGCGTGGCGGCGACCGATCGACCGTCGTCGGCGGCGCGCTTCACGGTGTCGCTGACCGGCAGCGCGAGCAATCCGCCGGCCGCCGCTTCCCGGAGGCGATCGCGCAGCCGATCGAGAAGTGCGGGCGCCAGCCCGGGCCGTGCAGCGTCGTGCACCAGCACCCAGTCGTCGTCGCGCGCGCCCGTGCCGGCCAGCGCGCGCAGTCCGGCGAGCACCGAATCGCGCCGGGCAGCACCACCGGCAGCGAGCACCTCGACGCGCGCCAGCCCGTCCAGCAGCGCCGTCGCGCGCCGATCGTCGGGCCCGACCACCACCGAGGATCCGCTCGATCCACGGCGCGGCGAGCAGCGCATCGACGCTCCAGCGCAGCATCGCCCGCCCGCCCAGCGCAAGGTATTGCTTCGGCTGCGCCGCGCCCAGCCGGGTACCGGCGCCCGCGGCGGGGATCACTGCAAAGTATCGGGCGGCTGCTCCGGACACGGCGTGAAGGTCTGCCGACGTCGAAGCCGGCGAAAAGTTAGAATTGTAGTCTTGCCTGCGCCGTTCATTCCCTTGACCACCCACGCCTTGCCGTCCGCGCAGGCCGCCGGCGCGGCCCGCGCCCCGCTGCGCGACGCCTCGTCCCGCGCGCCGGCCGCACTCGACGCCCTGCTCGATGCGCAACCCGCGCCCTCGCCAGGCCAGGTGCGCACGCTGCCGCGCTGCCACGGATCCGCCGACGCGCTGCTGCTGGCCCGGCTTGCCGTGCGCGAGACCGCTGCCGGCCGGGCCCTGGCGATCGTCGCCGCCGACGCGCCCGATGCGCAACGGCTCGCCGAGGAGATCCGCTGGTTCGCCCCGCGGCTTCGGGTGCTGCTGCTGCCCGACTGGGAAACGCTTCCGTACGACGCCTTCTCGCCGCACCAGGACCTGGTCTCCGAGCGGCTGTCCACCCTCTACGCGCTGCAGGGCGGCGACTGCGACGTGCTGCTGGTGCCGGCAGGCACGGCGCTGCACCGGCTGGCGCCGCCGTCGTTCCTCGCCTCGCACACTTTCTTCTTCCACAAGGGGCAGCGACTCGACGAGGCTCGGCTGCGCGGCCAGCTGACGCTGGCCGGCTACGAGCACGTCTCGCAGGTGGTGCATCCGGGCGAGTACTGCGTACGCGGCGGCCTGATCGACCTCTTTCCGACCGGCTCGGCGCTGCCCTACCGGCTCGACCTGTTCGGCGACGAGATCGACTCGATCCGCACCTTCGACCCGGACACGCAGCGCAGCCTGTATCCGATCGAGCGGGTGCGCCTGCTGCCCGGGCGCGAGTTTCCGATGGACGAAGCCGCGCGCACCGCGTTCCGCAGCCGCTGGCGCGAGCGCTTCGAGGGCGACCCGTCGCGCAGCACGGTCTATCGCGACGTGGGCAACGGCATCGCGCCGGCCGGCGTCGAATACTGGCTGCCGCTGTTTCACGAGAACACCGCCACGCTGTTCGACTACCTGCCCGCGGCCGCGCTGGTGGTCACGCACGGGGACGTCGACGAGGCCGCGCGCCGCTTCGCCGAGGAGGCGAGCCAGCGCTTCCGCTTCCTGTCGCACGACCCGGAACGGCCGCTGCTGCGCCCCGACGAACTGTTCTTCGACGCCGGCCGGTTCTTCGTCGAGGCGCGCCGCTTCGGGCGCTGGGCGATCGCGCGCGCCACGGCGGCCGACAGCAACGCGTCGGAGCAGCCGGGCGCGGCGGCCTCCTTCGGGTCGGCGCCGCCCGACGTGTCGGTGAATCGCCGCGCGGCGAATCCGGTCGAACGGCTGGCGGCGTTCGTCGAATCGGCGGCGCTGCGCAAGCTGGTCGTGGCCGAGTCGGCCGGACGCCGCGAGACGCTCGCGCAGCTGTTCGCCGAGCACGGGCTGACGCTGCCGGCCCTGGACGACTGGGCCGGCTTCGCCGACGGGGAGGCGCAGGCGGCGCTCGTCGCCGGCCCGTTGCAGGACGGCTTCGCGCTGCCGGAAGCCGGCATTGCGGTGCTCACCGAGTCGGAATTGTTCGCCGGCACCGCGCGCCGTGCGCGTCGCGGCCGGCGCGAATCGCAGACCGACGTCGACGCGATCATTCGCGACCTCTCCGAGCTGAAGGTCGGCGACCCGGTGGTGCACGCCCAGCACGGCATCGGCCGCTACGAGGGGCTGGCGACGATGGACCTCGGCGACGGGCCGACCGAGTTCCTGCATCTCACTTACGCGAACCAAGGCCACGCTGTACGTGCCGGTGTCGCAACTGCACGTGATCGGCCGCTACAGCGGCGCGAGTCCCGAGGACGCGCCGCTGCACCAGCTCGGCTCCGACCAGTGGGAAAAGGCGCGCACGCGCGCCGCGCGCCGCGCGCGCGACGCCGCCGCCGAGCTGCTGAACCTGTACGCGCGCCGCGCCGCGCGCACCGGCCACGCGTTCGGCTTCGCCGCGCGCGACTACGAAGCTTTCGCCGACGGCTTCGCGTTCGAGGAGACGCCCGACCAGCGTGCCGCGATCCACGCGGTCGTCCAGGACATGGTGTCGGGCAAGCCGATGGACCGGCTGGTCTGCGGCGACGTCGGTTTCGGCAAGACCGAGGTGGCGCTGCGCGCCGCGTTCGTCGCGGTGGCCGACGGCAAGCAGGTCGCCATCCTGACGCCCACGACGCTGCTGGCCGAACAGCACTTCCAGACCTTCTGCGACCGCTTCGCCGAACTGCCGGTGAAGCTGGTCGAGCTGTCGCGCTTTCGCTCCGCGAAGGAGAGCCGCGCCGCGGTGGCCGACATCAATGCCGGGCGCGTCGACATCGTGATCGGCACCCACAAGCTGCTGTCGTCCGACGTGAAGTTCCCGAGGCTCGGCCCGGTGATCATCGACGAGGAGCACCGCTTCGGCGTGCGCCAGAAAGAGGCCCTGAAGGCGCTTCGCGCCGAAGTCGACGTGCTCACGCTCACGGCCACGCCCATCCCGCGCACGCTGGCGATGAGCCTCGAAGGCATCCGCGACTTCTCGGTGATCGCCACCGCGCCGCAGAAGCGCCTGGCGATCAAGACCTTCGTGCGCCACGAGTCCGAGGGCACGATCCGCGAGGCGCTGCTGCGCGAGCTCAAGCGCGGCGGCCGGGCCTATTTCCTGCACAACGAGGTCGAGACGATCGAGAACCGTCGCGCCCGGCTCGCCGAGCTGGTGCCCGAGGCGCGCATCGCGGTCGCCCACGGCCAGATGCCCGAGCGCGAGCTCGAGCGCGTGATGCGCGACTTCCACCAGCAGCGCTTCAACGTGCTGCTGTGCACGACGATCATCGAGACCGGCATCGACGTGCCCACGGCGAACACCATCGTGATGCATCGCGCCGACCGTTTCGGGCTCGCGCAGCTGCACCAGCTGCGCGGGCGCGTCGGCCGTTCGCACCACCAGGCCTACGCGTACCTGCTGATTCCCGACGAGTCCGCGATCACGCGCGACGCGGCCAAGCGGCTCGACGCGATCCAGGCGATGGAGGAGCTCGGCTCGGGCTTCTACCTGGCGATGCACGACCTCGAGATCCGCGGTGCTGGCGAAGTGCTCGGCGAATCGCAGTCGGGCGACATGCAGGAGGTGGGCTTCGCCCTCTATGCCGACATGCTGAACGAAGCGGTGCGCTCGCTGAAGGCGGGCCGCGAGCCCGACCTCTCCGCGCCGCTCGCCGCGACCGTCGAGATCAAGCTGCACGTGCCGGCGCTGCTGCCGGCCGACTATTGCCACGACGTGCACGAGCGGCTCACGCTCTACAAGCGGATGGCCAACTGCGGCACCGCCGACGCGCTCGACACGCTGCGCGAGGAACTCGTCGACCGTTTCGGCAAGCTGCCCGAAGCGGCCCGCGCGCTCGTCGAGACGCACCGGCTTCGCATCGCGTCGCAGCCGCTGGGCATCTCGCGCATCGACGCCGCGGCCGAGGCGATCGTGCTGCAGTTCGTTCCCGATCCGCCGATCGAGCCTGCTGCGATCATCCGCTTCATCCAGTCGCGCCGCGACGTGAAGCTCGCCGGCCCCGACCGGCTGCGCTTCACGCTGTCCACGCCCGACCTCGACTCGCGGCTGCAGCGCATCCGCGAAATCCTCGCCGGCCTGCGCGGCAAGGCGGCCACGGCATGAGCATCGCGAGGAACGCAAGCGCGCGGAGAACGCCGCGATGAGCCGGCTGGTGGTCCAGCACCCTCGGCTCTCCGACGCCGCGGTCGACGCGTTTCGCGCCGCGCTGGGACGCGCGCCCATGCTGCACCTGCCCCAGCTCGCTACCGGGAGCCGGTGACCATCGACGGCGACCAGGTCGGCGAGATCGCCGAGCGCGTCGGCGTCGACGCCGAGATCGTGCCGCTGTCGGCGCGGCTTTCCGATTTCCGGCTGATCGCGTTCGACATGGACTCGACGCTGATCACCATCGAGTGCATCGACGAGATCGCCGAATTCGCCGGCCGCAAGGCCGAGGTCGCGGCGATCACCGAAGCGGCGATGCGCGGCGAGATCCCCGATTACAACGAAAGCCTGCGCCGGCGCGTCGCGCTGCTCGCCGGGCTGCCCGAGTCCACGCTGCAGCGCGTCTACGACGAGCGCGTGCGTCTGTCGCCCGGCGCCGAGGCGCTGATCGTCGCGGCGCGCGCAGCCGGCCTGAAGATCCTGCTGGTTTCGGGCGGCTTCAGGTTCTTCACCGAACGGCTGGCCAAGCGCCTGCACCTCGACTTCACCCGCTCGAACACGCTCGAGATCGTCGACGGCCGGCTCACCGGGCGCGTGCTCGGCGAAATCGTCAACGCCGACGTCAAGCGGCGCACGGTCGAGGAAACCTGCGCGACGATCGGCTGCACTCCGGCTCAGGCGATCGTGGTCGGCGACGGCGCCAACGACCTGAAGATGATGTCGATCGCCGGGGTCTCGGTAGCCTACCGCGCCAAGCCGATCGTGCACTCCGAAACCACGCACGCGATCAACCACTGCGGGCTCGACGCGATCCTGAACTGGTTCGTCGACCAGCTGCCCACCGCGCCGTGAGCCGCGGCGCGGCAGGCAGCGGGGGCGCCGCGGCCGTGGCGGTGGCAGGCCTCGTCGCCGCCAGCGCCGGTGCCTGCGCGCTGGCAATGGCGATGGGCATCGGCCGCTTCGCCCTACACGCCGATGCTTCCGCCGATGCTCGAAGAGTCGGGCATCGGCCTGTCGGCGGCCGGGCTGATCGCCTCGGCCAACTTCCTCGGCTACCTGCTCGGCGCGCTGCTCGCCACGCGCGCGGCCTTCGCCCGGCAGCGCATCGGCTGGCTGCGCGCCGGCCTGGCGGCGAGCGCGCTCACCACCGCGGCGATGGCGCTCGACATCGGCGCGGGCGGCTGGGCCGCGGTGCGCTTCGCCTCGGGCGTGGCCAGCGCGTTCGTGCTGGTGTTCACCTCGGCGGTGGTCTTCGAGATCGCCGCGCGCGAAGGACGCCCGATGCTCGGCGGCCTGCTCTACGGCGGGGTCGGGGTCGGGATCGCAGCCTCCGCGCTGCTGGTGTACGCGGGCCGCGAGGCCGGCTGGAGCGCGGCGCTGCTGTGGTGGGCGCTGGCCGGACTGTCGGTGCTTCTGGCGATCGCGCCCTGGCGCGTGCTCGACCGCCCGCCGGGCGCCGCGCCGCCGCCGCACGCCGATCCCGGCCGCTCGGCCGCCGACCGGCGCGCGCTCTCGCGGCTCGTCTGGTCTTACGGATGCCTGGGCTTCGGCTACGTGATCACCGCGACCTTTCTGGTCGTGATGGTGCGCCGGCTGCCCGACGCGCGGGCGCTGGAATTCTGGACCTGGGCGGTGGTGGGACTGGCCGGCGCCCCGTCGAACTGGCTGTGGGCGAAGGTCGCCGCGCGCACCGGCAGCTATGCGGCGATCGTCGCGGCCTTCGTGCTCGAGGCGATCGGCGTCGCGCTGGCCGCGGCGGGACAAGGCGCCGCAGCGCTGCTCGTCGGGGGCGCGCTGCTCGGCGGCACCTTCATGGCGATCACCGCGCTCGGGCTGGCCACCGCGCGCGAACTCGCGCCCGATCGCCCCGACCAGACGATCGCGCGGATGACGGTCGCGTTCAGCCTCGGCCAGATCGTCGGGCCCGCCGTGGGCGGCTGGCTCGCCGAGCGCAGCGGCTCGTTCGCGGCGCCGTCGTGGCTGGCGGCCGCGGTACTGCTCGCGGGCGCCGCACTCGCAGCGGCCGCCGGCCGCGACGGACGGCGCCGCTGAAGCGCGCGCTCTGCCGACTCAGCCACCGCGCGACTGTGCCGCGACGCGCGGACAGCGCCGGAGGGAATCAGGCGGGCACTGCGAACAGGTCGTGCTCGCCGGCGTCGACGATGCGCACCGCGAGCTCGCTGCCCGGCGGCAGCGCGCGCGCCTGCGCCTCGCCGTCGAGCGCGACGTAGACCAGTCCGTCGATCTCCGGCGCCTCGCCGGCCGAGCGCGTCGCCGCGCGCCAGGCTCCGGCCTCGGCGTCGCGCTCGATCGCGTCGACCATCACGGTGCAGCGCGTGCCGACCCGGCGCCGCAGGCGGCCCGCGCTGATCTCCGACTGCACCTGCATGAACCGCGCGCGCCGCGCCTCACGCACTTCGTCGGGCAACTGGCCCGGCAGCGCGTTGGCCGCGGCGCCCTCGACCGGCGACCAGGCGAAGCAGCCCACGCGGTCGAGCTCGGCCTCGCGCAGGAACGCCAGCAGGTGCTCGAACTCCGCTTCCGTCTCGCCGGGGAAACCGGCGATGAAGGTGCTGCGGATCGTCAGGTCGGGGCAGATCGCGCGCCAGGCGCGGATCCGCTCGATGTTCTTCTCGCCGCTGGCCGGCCGCTTCATCAGCTTCAGGATGCGCGGATGCGAATGCTGGAACGGGACGTCGAGATAGGGCAGCACCCTGCCCTCGGCCATCAGCGGCAGCACCTCGTCGACGTGCGGATACGGATAGACGTAGTGCAGGCGCACCCTCGCTCCGAGCCCGGCGAGCTCGCGCACCAGCTCGGTCATCCGCGTGCGCACCGGCCGGCCGCCGACGAACCCGGTGCGGTAGCGGACGTCGACCCCGTAAGCGCTGGTGTCCTGCGAGACCACCAGCAGTTCCTTCACGCCCGCCCGAACCAGCGCCGCGGCCTCGCGCACCACCTCGCCGATCGGCCGGCTGACCAGGTCGCCGCGCATCGACGGAATGATGCAGAAGGTGCAGCGATGGTTGCAGCCCTCGGAGATCTTCAGGTACGCGTAGTGGCGCGGCGTAAGCTTCACGCCGCCCGGCGGCACGAGGTCGGCGAACGGGTCGTGCGGCTTCGCCAGGTGCGCGTGGATGTGCTCCATCACCTCGTCGGCGGCGTGCGGGCCGGTGACCGCGAGCACCTTCGGGTGCACCTCGCCGACCAGCGTGCCGCCGCCGCTGCCGCGCCGCGCGCCCAGGCAGCCGGTAACGATCACCTTGCCGTTTTCGGCCAGCGCCTCGCCGATCGCGTCGAGCGACTCCTGCACCGCCTCGTCGATGAAGCCGCAGGTGTTCACCACGACCAGGTCGGAGCCGCCGTAGTCGCCGGCGATCTCGTAGCCTTCCGCGCGCAACTGCGTGAGGATGCGCTCGGAATCGACCATCGCCTTGGGGCAGCCGAGCGAGACGAAGCCCACCTTCGGCGACGACTTGCGGCTGCGCCGCGGGGCAGGTTTCTGGACGGGGCTCATCGGGCTTTCGTGCGGCTCGTGGGCGCGGCAGCGCGGACCATCGTGGCCGCGGGCGCGCAGAAAAAACGCCGCGCGAGGCGGCGTGGGCATCCTTCGGGCGGGATTGTACCGCCCGGACCCGGCCGACCCCCACTCGGGCCCGCCGATCCCGCAAACCCGCCCGCCAGCGAGCGGGCGACCGCGGTGCCTACTTCTTCTCGGAGGTCGCCTGGCCGCCGCCCGGGGCGGGCGCGCCCGGGAACGGGAAGTTCTGGAACATGTTGCGGGTCTGCGCCTGCATCTGCTCCTGCATCTGCACGAACAGGTTCTTGCTCTGCTCGATGTAGTTGCCCATCATCGTCTGGATCATCGGCGCCTGCACCGACATGAACTGCGCCCACATCTCGGGGTTCGGCATTCCCTTGGCGTCGTAGAAGCCCTTCGACTGCTCCTGCATCTTGTTCTGGATCTCGACGAACGCCTGCATGGTCTTCTCCAGGTAGGCCCCCATCATTCCCTGCATCGCGTGGCCGTAGAAGCGGATGATCTGCGCCAGCATGCCCGAGGAGAACAGCGGCGCGCCGCCCGCCTCCTCCTCGAGGATGATCTGCAGCAGGATGCTGCGCGTGAGATCCTCGTTGCTCTTGGCGTCGATGACCCTGAAATCCTCGTTCTCGAGCACCAGCTGCTTGACGTCGGCGAGCGTGATGTAGGCGCTCGTCTGCGTGTCGTACAGGCGACGGTTCGGGTACTTCTTGATCAACCGGGTGGCATTCGCCATCACGTTCTCCATCAACCCATGTGCAGGCCGCCGTTGCACGAGAATTCGGCCCCGGTCGTGAAGCCCGCGTCGTCGGTGGCCAGCCAGCCGCAGATCGACCCGATCTCCTCGGCTTTTCCGGAGCCGCTTCACCGGGATCGACTGGATGATCTTGTCGCGCACGTCCTCGCGCACCGCCATCACCATGTCGGTGGCGATGTAACCGGGCGCGACGGTGTTCACCGTGACGCCCTTGCTGGCGACCTCCTGCGCGAGCGCCATCGTGAACCCGTGCATGCCGGCCTTGGCCGCCGAATAGTTGGTTTGCCCGAACTGTCCCTTCTCGCCGTTCACCGACGAGATGTTGATGACGCGGCCCCAGCCGCGGTCGAGCATGCCGTCGATCACCTGCTTGGTCACGTTGAACAGCGAGTTCAGGTTGGTGTCGATCACCGAGCGCCAGTCGTCGAGCGACATCTTGCGAAACACGCCGTCGCGGGTGATGCCCGCGTTGTTCACCAGGACGTCGACCACGCCGATCTCCGCCTTCACCTTCTCGAAGGCCGCGCGCGTGGACTCCCAGTCGGCCACGTTGCCCACCGAAGCGTGGAAGGTGTAGCCGGCGGCCTTCTGCCCGGCGATCCACTTCGCGTGGTCGCGGGTCGGCCCGCACCCCGCGATCACGGTGAAGCCCATGTCGTGGAAGCGCCGGCAGATCGCGGTGCCGATTCCGCCCATGCCGCCGGTGACGTAGGCAATTCTCGAGCTCATGTCTGTCTTCCTCTCGTTCCTCTGGGATGTCGCGGGACGGGCCGCCGCCGACCCGTCCGGTTCTCGCACGCTTGCCGGTGACTCTCGCTGCTGCCTTGCTAGTCGGCCTTCTCCTTGACGTAGCTGCCGGGCGCCGGTTCGATCGGCCGGTAGTGCGCGTTGCCGGGCTGCTTCGGCGCGGGCTCGTGCTCGCCGGCGAAGCCCGCCAGCCACTTCGCCCAGTCGGGCCACCAGCTGCCCGGGTGCTCGGTGGCCGCCGCGAGCCAGTCGTCGGCGACGTCGGGCAGCGTCTCGCCGATCCAGTGGCTGCGCTTGCCCTTCGAGGCCGGGTTGATGACGCCGGCGATGTGCCCGCTCGCGCCGAGGACAAAGCGCAACGGTCCCGACAGCAGCTGGGTCGATTCGTAGGCGCCGTGCCAGGGAACGATGTGGTCTTCGCGCGAACCGTAGATGTAGGTCGGCACGTCGATCTCGCCCAGGTCGACCGGCACGCCGCAGCAGATCAGCCGGCCAGGTTCGCGCAGCTCGTTCTGCAGGTAGGTGTGGCGCAGGTACCAGCAGTACATCGGCCCGGGCAGGTTGGTACTGTCGGCGTTCCAGTAGAGCAGGTCGAACGCCGGTGGCGCTTCGCCCTTCAGGTAATTGCTGACGACGTAGTTCCAGACCAGGTCGTTCGGACGCAGGAAGTTGAAGGTCACCGCCAGTTCGCGCCCGTGGACCAGGCCGCCGCCTCCGATGGTCGACTCGCGGTAGGCCACGAAGTTCTCGTCGATGAACACGCCGAGCACGCCGGGCTCGGAAAAATCGAGGAAGGTGGTGAGCAGCGTCAACGACTCGATCCACTGCGCGCCGCGCGCCGCGAGCACCGCGGCCGCGGTGCCGAGCAGCGTGCCGCCCACGCAGAAGCCCAGCACGTTGATGCGCGGCTGCCCCGAGATCTCGCGCACCACGCGCATCGCCTCGATCACGCCGGACTCGATGTAGTCGTCCCAGCCGAGATGCCCGAGGTCGGCCTTCACGTTCCTCCAGGACACCATGAACACCGTGTGTCCCTGCGCCACCGCGTAGGCGACCAGCGAGTTCTCGGGCTGCAGATCGAGAATGTAGAACTTGTTGATGCACGGCGGCACCATCAGCAGCGGCCTGCTGCCGACGGTAGGCGTCGACGGCGCGTACTGGACGATCTGGATCAGCTCGTTCTGGTAGATCACCGAGCCCGGCGAAGTCGCCACGTTCTGCCCGATCTCGAAGGCGCTCTCGTCGGTTTGCGAGATGCGTCCTTTATTCAGGTCGCCGAACAGGTTGCGCATGCCCGCCCGCAGGCTCTCTCCGCGGGTTTCGACCAAGCGCTGCTGCGCCTCCGGGTTGGTCACCAGGAAGTTCGCTGGCGACATCGCGTCGACCCACTGCTGCGTGGCGAAGCGGATCCGGTTGCGCGCCTGCTTGTCGCCCTCGACCGCTTCGGCGAGCTTCTGCATGAACTCGGCGTTGAGCCGGTAGAACCCGACCGCCCACGCGTACGGCCCCTGCTTCCGGGCGTCACCGGCGAAGCGCCGGTCGCGCGACTCCGGCAGCGCGGCGCCGCCCATCAGCGCGCCCAGCCGCTGAACGTATTCGGCCTGGATCTCCCGGAGCCGCTCGCTCGACAAATGCACCGGCGGAGTCGGCAGGCCCGCCGCTGCAGACGCCGTGGACGGGCCGCTCGCAGCGCGCGAAGTCGCCCGCCTCGCGCCCGCAGCGGGCGCGGACTTCCGGGAACCCGATGCGGCGCGTGGTGCGGCGCGCTTCGCCGACCGCTGCCCGGTCGCCTTCGCTGCCGCGCTCGCGGCGGCCTTCCCGGTGGCCTTTCCGGTCGCCTTCGTAGCCGCCTTCCCCGTCGCCTTCGCGGCCGGCCCGGCGGTCGTCACGGACGGAGCTTTCGAGGATACCGATGCCTTCGTGTTGCGATGCCGCGAACCTGCGGCTACCTTCCTTCGCGATGCATCCGGCATCCTTCTCTCCGCTTCGATTCGGCCGACCTTCAGAGGCATTCTGCACCGCGAGACGATTTTGTCAACGCAGTGCAGCGAACGCAGTGCAGCGAAACCGCGCGGCAGCCGGCGAGGCCGATCCGCCGGCCGCGTTCAGCGCGGCTCGAGCCAGATCAGCGAGGCCATGCGCCCGCTGCCGCGATCGCGCCGGTACGAGTAGAAGCGCTGCGCTTCCTCGACGGTGCAGTATCCTCCGCCACCGACTCGTCGCACGCCGACGCGCGCAAGCCGGGTTCGCGCCAGTCGGTACAGGTCGGCGAACCACTTGCCGTCGCGTACCCTGGGCGCGAACGCGCCGGCACACTGCGGATCCTGATCGCAGAACGCGTGCAGCACGTCCTCGCCGACCTCGAACGCGCGCGGACCGATCGCCGGCCCGAGCCACGCGATCACCTCCGCATCGGGCCCGGCGAGGCCGCGCAGCGCCTCGACGCTGCGCTCGAGCACGCCCAGTGCGAGCCCGCGCCATCCGGCGTGCGCCACCGCCACCGCCCTGCCCGCCGTATCGGCCAGCAGTACCGGCAGGCAGTCGGCCGTGAGCACGGCGAGCACTACCCCGGGAGCGCTGGTCGCGGCCGCATCGGCGCGCGGCTCGGCGACCCCGGGCGCCGGATCCGGGCCGGCGAGGTGTACCGCCGCGCCGTGCACCTGCTCGAGCCATCGCGGCGCCGACGGCAGGCAGGCCTGGAGCCGCGCACGATTGCGCGCGACGTCGCCCGGATCGTCGCCGCACCGGGCGCCCAGGTTCAGCCCGCCGGGACTGCCGTCGGCGAGACCCCACGGGCCGCGGCTCACGCCGCCGCGGCGCCCGGTGACGAAAGCCCTGACCTGCGGCGGGGCTTCCCAATCGGGAACCAGTTCGGCCAGGCCGGCAGGCGGCGGCACGAAGGCGTGTGTCATCGGGATTCCTGCGGTTCGAACGGCGCTGCCGCCGCGCGTTGCGCCGCGTCGGCATCGATGCCGGCGGCCGCGCACAACTCGACCATGTCGGCCGGCATCGGCGAACTCCAGTTGGCCGATCGCCCATCGGCCGGATGACGCAGCCGCAGCTGCCAGGCATGCAAGGCCTGGCGCGCGAAACCCGCCAGCACGGGGCCGCCGTAGAGGGTGTCGCCAACCAGTGGATGGCCGATGCTGCGCAGGTGAACGCGGATCTGGTGGGTGCGCCCGCTCTCGAGGCGGCACTCCAGGAGGCTCACCTCGCGCTCGCCGATCCGGCCCCGGGCCAGCGTGCGAAACCAGGTGCGCGCCGCGCGCCCGCGTCCGGCCGGCACCGCCGCCATGCGCACCCGTGAGTCCTCGTCGCGCGCGATCGCCGCGTCGATGCAGCCGTGCGCCGGGCAGCGGCCGTCGGCGAGCGCCAGGTAGCGCCGTCCCATGCTGCGATCGGCCAGCTGCGCGGCCAGCGTGCTCATCGCGTGCTCGGTGCGCGCCACCACCAGCAGTCCGCTGGTGTCGCGGTCGAGCCGGTGCACGATGCCGGCGCGCGGCAAGGCGGCCAGCGCAGGGCGATGGAACAACAGACCGTTCATCAGCGTGCCGTGCCAGTTGCCGGCGGCCGGGTGCACCACAAGGCCCGCCGGCTTGCACAGCACGATCAGCTGATCGTCCTCGTGGAGCACGTCGATCGGCAACGGCTCCGGGCCGAACGCGCTGTCGGCCTCGCGCGGCTGGGGCTCGACCACGATCGTCTCGATGCCGCGCAGCCGCGTCTTCGCCGGCAGCACCCGATCGTCGCAGCGCACTGCCCCGAGCGCGATCCAGCGCTGCAGCCGCGTGCGCGACACCTGCGGCAGGCGCGAGGCGACGAAGCGGTCGAGGCGCTCGCCCGCGGCGCCGGCCGCGTCGATCTCGATGAGATCCAGCAGCGGCACCTCGGGCGGGCGGGGATCCTCGGGGGCTTGGCTATAATCGAACTCATGAAAGGATTCGTGCCCTGGCTTCGCGCGCTGACCGCGCTCGCCGTCGTGTCGCTGGCCGCCTGCGGCACCGCCGAGGCGCCCGACGCCACGCTCGGCTGGACACCCGAGCGATTATATGCAGAGGCTCGCGACGAGATGGCCTCGGGCAATCGCCAGTCGGCGATCAAGATGCTCGAGAAGCTCGAGGCGCGCTATCCGTTCGGCCAGTGGGCCGAACAGGCGCAACTCGACATCGCCTGGGCGCATTTCAAGGAGAACGAGCGAGCGCTCTCGCTGGCCGCGATCGATCGCTTCATGAAGCTGCATCCGAACCACGCGGCCTACGACTACGCTCTGTACCTGAAGGGCCTGGTCAACTTCAACGAGCAGCAGGGGCTGATGGCCCGCCTGGGCAGCCAGGACCTCTCCGAGCGCGACCAGGTGGCGCTGCGCGAGTCGTTCGACGCCTTCAAGGACCTGATCACCCGGTTTCCCGACAGCAAGTACGCACCCGACGCCGAGGCGCGGATGCGCTACCTGGTGAACTCGATGGCGCGCGGCAAGGTGCACATCGCGCGCTACTACTACAGCCGCGGCGCCTACGTGGCTGCCGCGAACCGCGCCCAGGAAGTGATCCGCGACTACCAGGAAGCGCCGGCACTCGAGGAGGCGCTCTACCTGCTGGTTCGCTCGTACGAGAAGCTGGGGCTCGACGACCTGCGCGCCGACACCGAGCGCGTGATGCGGCGCAGCTTCCCGGACAGCGAACTGCTCAAGACCGGCCTGCCGCAGGACGATCGTCGCTGGTGGCAGGTGTGGCGCTGAGCGCGCCGGCGCCGACCACGCAGAACGCCAGGGCGTCCTCCTCGTCGCGCGTGATCGGGAACGGCGGCAGGCTCGCCACCAATCTGCGGCCATAGGGCCGCGCAAGCAGCCGCTCGTCGCAGATCGCCAGCACCCCACGATCGGTTTCCGAGCGAATCAGGCGGCCTGCGCCCTGCTTCAGCGCCATCGCGGCGGCGGGCAACTGGATCTCGCGGAACGGGTCCCCGCCGGCACGGCGCATCGCGTCGATGCGCGCGCGCAGAATCGGGTCGTCGGGCGCGGCAAACGGCAGCTTGTCGATGATCACCAGCGACAGCTGCGGCCCGACCACGTCCACCCCCTCCCAGAAGCTGGCACTGCCCACGAGCACCGGGCTGCGCAGCGTACGGAAGCGTTCGATCAGGGCCGGCCGCGAAGCCTGGCCCTGAACCAGCAACTCGATCTCCAGCCCCGACTGGCGGATCCGCTCGCCCAGCAGCGCGGCCTGCTGCTCGACCATCCGCAGGCTCGTGCACAGCACGAACGCGCGGCCGCGGTTGGCCTCGATCAGCGGCCAGGCCGCGGCGGCCACCTGATGCGCGAACCGGGGCGAGGCCGGATCGCCACAGTGGCGCGGCACGTAGAGCAACGCGCGCTGCGCGAAGTCGAACGGGCTCTCCCAGCACAGCGTGCGCACCTCCTCCAGCCCCATCGCGGAGGTGAAGTGATCGAAGCGACCGGCCACCGCGAGCGTCGCCGAGGTGAAGATCCAGGCGCGCGCCGCCGATTCGCGATGCCGCCTGAAGGTGCCGGCCACCGACAGCGGCGTGCGATGCAGCGTCACGCCGGACTGGTGCACCTCGGCCCACAGGATCGACGGCGAATCGGCGTCTTCGTGCTGCGCGGGACTTTCGTCCTGCGCCTCGCCCGGTGCGCCCGCCGGCGCATCGAGGGCCGACCGGAAGCGCTGCGCATCCGCATCGGGATCGAGGCCGGCGAGCCAGCTGCGCAGGCCTTGCGCCAGTTCCGCCGCGCGCACGCGCAGTCGCGCGAGATCGCGGCTGCGCTCGGCCGCAGCGGCGAGCGCCGGCAGCGCGAGCGCGGCGACGAGATCGCCCACCGCCTCGCGCAGCGCCGCATGGCCGCGCAACTGCTGCGCATCGAGGCGTCCGGGCCTGCCGGCCGCCAGCCTGAGCACGCGCAGCCCCTGCTCGATCGTCCCCGCCAGCTGCGCCCAGTCGGCCGCGTCGCGGGCATCGGCCAGGCCGACGCGCAGCAGGTCGCGCGCGAACTCCGCAAGCTGCCGCGTCGAGACGCTGCGCCCGAAGAACTGGGTCGCGATCTCCGGCAACTGGTGCGCTTCGTCAAAGATCAGCGCGTCGGTGGTCGGAAGCAGCTCGGCGACGCCTTCGTCGCGCAGTGCCAGGTCGGCGCAGAACAGGTGATGGTTCACCACCACGATGTCCGCCTGTTGCGCCGCCTGGCGCGCCTTGAACACGAAGCAGTCGGCGAAGTCCGGGCAGTCCTGGCCAAGGCAGTTCTCGCGGGTCGAGGTCGCATGCGCCCACGCCGGCGCATCCTCGGCGATGCCCGGCGCCTCGCTGCGATCGCCGCTCGCCGAAATCGCCGCGAAGCGCTCGATCCGGCGCAGCACCGCGACGTCCTCGCGGCGCTCGAAGCGGCCTTCGGCCAGGTTGCGGCGCAGATGATGGCGGCAGACGTAGTTCGAACGGCCCTTGAGCAGCGCCATCGTGGCGCCCACACCGAGCGCCTCGCGGACCCGCGGCAGGTCGCGATGGAACAACTGGTCCTGCAAGGTCCGCGTGCCGGTGCTGAGCAGCACCCGCCCCCGCACAGCAGCGCCGGCACCAGGTAGGCGAAGGTCTTGCCGGTGCCGGTGCCGGCTTCGGCAACCAGCGTCGCAGGGATGTCCGTGCCGCCGGCGCCGGCGGCCGCGGCGATCGCCGCCGCCACCGCCGTCGCCATCTCGCGCTGGCCCGCGCGGAACACGAAACCGGGCTGCGCCCGGGCCAGCGGGCCGTCGGGCAGGAATGCCGCGGCCACCGCGGCGTCGAGCCGCGCAGCGGCCGCGGAATCGCGCATCAGGCGGGCTCGTCCGGCACCAGCTGCATCTGCAGCAGCGTGATCGCGTCCTTGATGCGCAGCTTGCGTTTCTTCAGTCGCCGCAGCTGAAGCTCGTCGAAGCGGGCCTGCTCCCCGATCGCGGAGATCATCGCGTCCAAGGCCGCGGTGCTCGAGCTGCAGCTCGGCGATGCGCTGCCGGATCGCGTCGGCGGGGGAGCGCAGCGGCGCCGGGCGACTCGGGGCCGAAGTCTTCATTCATGGCATGAGGGTCGTGGCCGGGCAGGATCGCTGCTGCATGATACGTCGCCGCGTCGGCGCAACTCAATCCTTCGGCGCTGCTGCCGGAGCCGTCGACGGTGCCGGAGCCGGAGCCGTCGACGGTGCCGTCGGGGGTGTCGGCGCGGCATGGCCGCTGCCGGTCGCCGCCGCCCGAGCCTGGCGTTCGGCGTCGCGCCGCAGCGCCTGATCGCGCCGCGAGGCCGCATTGCGATCGCGTTCCGCGTTGCGGCGCTCGACGTCGCGCAGCTTGCGCTCGTGGCGCGCCGCGCGCTCCGCGGCCTGCGCCTGCCGCTCGCCCGCCTGCGCGCGGCGGCGCGCTGCGTCGGCCTCGCGCCCGGCCTGGCGTGCGCGCGCCGCTTCGGCATCGCCGGCCCTGCGCGTCTCGCCCGCCGCGCGCTGTTCCTCCCGGGCACGATGCTCGGCCATCCGCCGCTGCTGGCGCGCCGCCGCCTCGTCGCGCCGGCGCTGTCCGGCGCCCGGGTCTTCGGCCAGCGCCGCCGCCTCGGCACGCGCGCGATTGTCGTCGCGCGCCTGCTGCTCGCGCAGAACCGCGCGTGCCGCCGCCTCGCGATCCTTCAGGACCTGTGCCTGGCGGCGTTGGCGCTCGCGCACCCGCTGCAGGCAGTCGTTGACCAGCACGCGCTGGCGGCACTCGGCCTCGTCGGCGCGCAGTCGCGCAGCGACTTCCGCGCGCTCGCGCTCGATCGCGACCAGCGCCTTTCGCGCCTCGCCGACGTCGGCCGGCGCCCTGCCGGCGTCCGACCCCTGCGCCGCTGCCGATGGGGTTGCGGCCAGCGCCACCGCCAGCACCAGCGTCGCTGCCAGCACCTGCCGAAGAGCTGCGGCGGTCATCGCTGCCGGCCTCTCAGCTGCCGGCCAGTTCGGCACCGGCCTCGCGGCGCGGGGCCTCGAGGTACTCGCGCGACTGCATCTCGACGATCCGGCTCACGGTGCGATGAAACTCGGCCGCCATCGCGCCCTCCGTGTAGAGCTCCGCCGGCGGACATTCGGCGGACATGATGAGCTTCACGCGCCGGTCGTACAGGACGTCGACCAGCCAGACGAAGCGGCGCGCTTCCGAGGCCATCGCCGCGCCCATCCGCGGCACGCCCGACAGGATCACCGCATGGAACTGGCTGGCGATCTCGAGATAGTCGTTCTGCGAGCGCGGGCCGCCGCACAGCGTGCGGAAGTCGAACCAGACCACGCCGCCGGCGCGCCGCAGCGCCCGGATCTCGCGATGCTCGATCATCAGCCGCGGCTCTTCGTCGCGGGCCTCGGCCAGCGCCGCGAAGGCGTCGCGCAGCGCGCGATCGGCGGCCGCGCCGAGCGGCCAGTGATACGCGCTCACCCCGGCCACCGAGCGTCGCCGGTAGTCGGTGCCGGCGTCGACCTCGATCACGTCGACGTTGGCCTTGATGAGTTCGATCGCGGGCAGCACGCGCGCGCGGTGCAGCCCTTCCGGATACAGCATGTCCGGATGGTAGTTCGAGGTCATCACGAAGGTCACGCCGTGCGCGAACAGCGCGCGCATCAGCCGCTCGAGGATCATCGCGTCGGCGATGTCGGAGACGTGGAACTCGTCGAAGCAGATCAGCCGGTAGCGCCGCGCAACGCGCGCCGCGACCGCGTCGAGCGGATCGGCCTGCCCCTTCAGGTCCTGCAGCGAGCGGTGCACGCCGCGCATGAACTCGTGGAAATGCAGCCGCGTCTTGCGCACCACCGGAATCGACGCATAGAAGCTATCCATCAGGAAGCTCTTGCCGCGGCCCACGCCACCGTAGAGCCAGACGCCGCGCGGCACCGGCGGTCGGTTGATCAGCTTCTTGAGCCGGTTCGAGCGCTGCGCCTTGTACGCGACGAACTCGTCGTGCATGCGCTGCAGCCGGCCGGCCGCCGCCATCTGGGCGGCGTCGGCCACGAAGCCGCGCCGGGCAAGTGCCTCCCGGAAAGCCTCGATCACGCTCACGTCGAGGCAGTCGTCACATGTTCAGCGAGCGCTTGTCGGTGGCGGCGAGCGCCGCTTCGCGCAAAACCTCGGACATCGATGGATGCGGGTGGCAGACGCGGCCGATATCCTCGGCCGACGCCTTGAACTCCATCGCGAGCACCGCCTCGGCAATGAGGTCCGAGGCCGCGGCCGACACGACGTGCACGCCGAGCACCTCGTCGGTGGCGGCGTCGGCGAGCACCTTCACGAAGCCCTCGGGTGCGGCCACTCCCAGCGCCCGTCCGTTGATCGAGAACGGAAACTGCCCCGACTTCCAGGCGCGTCCTTCGGCCTGCAACTGCTCCTCGGTGCGCCCCACCCGGGCGATCTCCGGCGACGTGTAGATCACCCACGGAATGCAGTTGTAGTCGATGTGCGGCTTCTGGCCGGCGATCAGCTCGGCCACCATCACGCCCTCGTCCTCGGCCTTGTGCGCGAGCATCGGGCCGCGCACCACGTCGCCGACCGCCCAGACGTTGGGCACCGTGGTGCGGCAACCCTCGTCCACCGGGATGAATCCGCGCTCGTCGACCGACAGGCCGATCGACTCGAGCCCCAGGCCGTCGGTGTTCGGCACCCGACCCACCGAGACGACCAGCCGGTCGCATTCGAGGACCTGCGCCGCGCCCCGGTCGTCGGTCCAGTCGACCTTCACGCCGCGCTTGCCGGCCTGCACCGAGGCGATCTGCGCGCCGAGGTGAATCTTCAACCCCTGTCGGGTGAACTGTTTCCAGGCTTCCTTGCGCACGCCCGCGTCGGCAGCGGCAAGGAAGGTCGGCATCGCCTCGAGGATCGTGACCTCGGCGCCGAGCCGTCGCCACACCGACCCGAGCTCGAGCCCGATCACGCCGGCGCCGATCACGCCCGGGCGCCGCGGCACCTCGGGAATCGACAGGGCGCCCTCGCTGTCGCAGACCAGCTGGTTGTCCACCGGCACCCCGGGCAGGTGCCGCGCCTTCGAGCCGGTGGCGATGATCACGTTCACCGCGTCGACCAGCTGCGGGGCCATCGCGGCAGCGCCCTCGGCGGCATCGTCGAGCACCTCGACGCGAAACGCGCCGTCCTCCGCGCCGACGAAGCGGCCGTGGCCCTGGAGCCAGGTGATCTTGTTCTTGCGGAACAGGAACTCGACCCCCTTGGTCATCTTCGAGACGATCGC
This sequence comes from Burkholderiaceae bacterium, assembly GCA_027493945.1. GTDB lineage: Bacteria > Pseudomonadota > Gammaproteobacteria > Burkholderiales > Burkholderiaceae_E > Zeimonas. The sequence continues at coordinate 151,959 of JAOSJU010000002.1, forward strand.
CTCCTTGCGGGCCATCATCTTCGCCAGGTCGAGCTTCACGCCGTCGGCCGAGATGCCGTGCTCGCCGAGGTGATGGCGCGTCTTCTCGAACACCTCGCTCGAGCCGAGCAGCGCCTTCGACGGGATGCAGCCGACGTTCAGGCAGGTGCCGCCGAGCGCGAGTTCACCCTTCGCGTTGCGCCACTTCTCGACGCACGCGACCTTGAAGCCGAGCTGCGCGGCGCGCACCGCGGCGATGTAGCCACCGGGACCCGCACCGATGACGACGACGTCGTATGTCTGGGCCATGTCCGCGCGCTCCTCTCAAGAAAACGTTCTGTAAGTCATTGATTTTTCTTACGGAACACCGGGTCCATATGCGGGCCTGAATTGCTCAGAGATCCAGCAGCAGGCGCGACGGATCTTCGAGCGCCTCCTTGATCGCCACGAGGAACAGCACCGCCTCGCGACCGTCGATGATCCGGTGGTCGTACGAAACCGCCAGGTAGTTCATCGGCCGCACCACCACCTGCCCGTGCTCGACCACCGCGCGTTCCTTCGTCGCGTGCACGCCGAGGATCGCCGACTGCGGCGGGTTGATGATCGGCGTCGAGAGCATCGAGCCGAACACGCCGCCGTTGCTGATCGAGAAGGTGCCCCCGGTCAGCTCCTCGATGCCGAGCTTGCCGTCCTGCGCGCGCTTGCCGTAGTCGGCGATCTGCTTCTCGATCTGCGCGAAGCTCATCTGGTCGGCGTTGCGGATCACCGGCACGACCAGGCCGCGCGGCGAACCCACCGCCACGCCGATGTCGAAGTAGCCGTGATACACGATGTCGTTGCCGTCGACCGACGCGTTGACGACCGGGTACTTCTTCAGCCCGTGCACCGCCGCCTTCACGAAGAACGACATGAAGCCGAGCCGCACGCCATGCTCCTTCTCGAAGCGCTCCTGGTAGCGCTTGCGCAGCTCCATCGTCGGCTGCATGTTCACTTCGTTGAACGTGGTGAGGATCGCGTTGGTCGCTTGCGACTGCAGCAACCGCTCGGCCACGCGCTGGCGCAGCCGCGACATCGGCACGCGTTGCTCGGGCCGCCCTTCGAGCAGCTTCGAGACGTCGAGCGCGGGCCGCACGTCGGGCAGCGCAGCGGCGGGCACGCCGGTCGCGATCGCCGGCGCCGCCGGCCGCGCGGCCGCCGCCGCCGTCGCGGCGATCACGTCGCCCTTGGTGATGCGCCCGTCGCGGCCGGTACCGGCCACCTGCGCGGGCGTGAGCCGGGACTCGGCCATCAGCTTCGCCGCGGCCGGCATCGCGACGCCCGCCTTCGCGCCCGCTCTCGGCGCCGCCGCCGGCGCAGGCGCCGCGGCCGCCGGGGCAGCGGCTGGCGCCGGAGCTGCCGTCGCCGCGGGCGCGGCTGCAGGTGCAGCCGCCTCGGCCTTCGCCTCGGTGTCGATCGTCGCGATGACCTCGCCGGCCACGACCGTGCTGCCGTCGCCCTTGAGCACCCGAGCCAGCACTCCGGCCGCGGGCGCCGGCAGTTCGAGCACGACCTTGTCGGTCTCGATGTCGATCAGGTTTTCGTCGCGAGCCACCGCCTCGCCGGCCTTCCTGTACCACTGCAGCAGGGTTGCCTCGGCCACCGATTCCGACAACTGCGGAACCTTGACTTCGATGAGAGCCATTTGCCTGTTCTCCGGGGAGGAATTCGGTTCAGTTCGATTTCTTGCTGCGCGAACGGGTCTCGCCGAGCGCCGCGGCGATCAGCTCCTTCTGCTGCGCATAGTGCTTGTCGTAGTAGCCGACGGCCGGCGAAGCCGAGGGCGCGCGCCCGGCGTAGCCGAGCTTCTGGCCCTCCTTCAGCGCCTCGGCGATGTGGTGCTGCACGTAGAACCAGGCTCCCTGGTTCTGCGGCTCGTCCTGGCACCAGATCACCTGCGAGGCGCTCGGGAACTTCTTCATCTCGGCCTCGAACGCCTTGTGCGCGAACGGGTACAGCTGCTCGACACGCACCAGCGCCACGTCGTCGAGCCCGCGCTCGCGGCGCGCGGCCAGCAGGTCGTAGTAGACCTTGCCGGTGCAGACAACCACGCGCTTGACCTTCTTCGGGTCGATCGTGGAGACCGTCTCGCCGATCACCGTGCGGAACTCCCCGCGGGCGAGTTCGTCCAGCGACGACACCGCGTCCTTGTTCCGCAGCAGCGACTTCGGCGTCATGATCACCAGCGGCTTGCGGAACATGCGGATCATCTGCCGCCGCAGCAGGTGGAAGATCTGCGCCGGCGTGGTCGGCTGGCAGACCTGCATGTTGTTCTCGGCGCACAGCTGCAGGAAGCGTTCGGGGCGCGCCGACGAATGCTCGGGCCCCTGCCCCTCGTAGCCGTGCGGCAACATCATCACCAGGCCGCAGGCGCGGCCCCACTTGGTTTCGCCCGACGCGATGAACTGGTCGATGACCACCTGCGCGCCGTTGACGAAGTCGCCGAACTGCGCCTCCCAGATGACCAGCGTGTTCGGGTCCGACGACGCGTAGCCGTACTCGAAGGCGAGCACCGCCTCCTCCGACAGCACCGAATCGATGACGATGAACTGGCCCTGCTTGTCGGCGACGAACTGCAACGGAATGTAGGCACCCTGGTCCCATTTCTCGCGGTTCTGGTCGTGCAGCACAGCGTGACGATGCGTGAACGTGCCGCGCCCCGAGTCCTGGCCCGACAGGCGCACGCCGAAGCCGGACGCAACCAGCGACGCGAACGCCATGTGCTCGCCCATGCCCCAGTCGAGCGGCAGCTCGCCGTTGACCATCGCACGCCGGTCGTTCACCACCCGCTCGACCAGCGAATGCAGCTTGAAGCCCGACGGCACGGTCGTGATGCGTTCGCCGAGCCGGCGCAGCTCGCCGATCGGCACCGCGGTGTCGGCGTTGTCGGTCCACTTGCGGTTCAGGAAAGGCAGCCAGTCGACCGCGAACTTGCTCTTGAAGTTGGTGATGACCGGGTCGATCCGGTGCTTGCCCTCGTCCATCGCCGTGCGGTAGGCAGCGATCATCGCCTCGGCGTCGGACTCGCGGACCACTTCCTGCGCGACCAGTTTTTCGGCGTAGATCCTGCGCGTTCCCGAATGCGCGGCAATCTGCTTGTACATCATCGGCTGCGTGACCGCCGGCGTGTCCTGCTCGTTGTGCCCGAGGCGGCGGAAACAGACGATGTCGACCACCACGTCCTTGCGGAAGCGCTGCCGGAAGTCGAGCGCCAGCTGCGTCGCAAAGACCACTGCCTCGGCGTCGTCGCCGTTCACGTGGAACACCGGCGCCTCGATCATCTTGACCACGTCGGTGCAGTAAATGGTCGAGCGAGTGTCGCGCGGATCCGACGTGGTGAAGCCGATCTGGTTGTTGATCACGATGTGCAAGGTGCCACGCGTGCCGTAGCCGCGCGTCTGCGCCAGGTTCAGCGTCTCCATCACGACGCCCTGCCCCGCGAAGGCGGCGTCGCCATGCACCAGCACCGGGAGCACGTGGTCGCCGTTGCGGTCGCCGCGACGCACCATCCGCGCCCGGCACGACCCCTCGACCACCGGGTTCACGATCTCGAGATGCGAGGGATTGAACGCGAGCGACAGGTGCACCGGCCCGCCGGCGGTGGAGATGTCGCTGGAGAAGCCCTTGTGGTACTTGACGTCACCGCTGGGCAGGTCGTCGGCGTGGCGGCCTTCGAACTCGGCGAACAGTTCCCCGGGCATCTTGCCCAGCGTGTTCACCAGCACGTTCAGGCGGCCGCGATGGGCCATGCCGATCACCAGTTCCTGGATGCCGGCCTCGCCGGCCCGGTGCACCAGCTCGTCCATCGCCGCGATGAAGCTCTCGCCGCCTTCGAGCGAAAAGCGTTTCTGGCCGACGTAGCGGGTATGCAGGTAGCGCTCGAGCCCTTCGGCGGCGGTCAGCCGGTCGAGGATGCGCTTCTTCTTGTCGGTGCTGTAGCTCGGGCGCGCGCGCGTCGATTCGAGCCGCTCCTGGATCCAGCGCTTCTGCGCCTGGTCGCTGATGTACATGAACTCGGCGCCGATCGACCCGCAATAGGTGTCGCGCAGCGCCTTGACGATGTCGCGCAGCGGCGCGTTGTCGAAGCCGAAATAGGTGTTGGCCGCCGAATAGATGTCGGCGTGCTCGCCTTCGGTGAAGTCGTAGAACGCCGGCTCCAGCTCGGCGATCGCCGGGCGCTCCTGGCGCTTGAGCGGATCGAGGTCGGCCCAGCGCGAGCCGAGGTTGCGGTAGGCCGCGACCAGCGACTGGACGAACACCTGCTTGCGCGCGGTGGCGGCATCGCCGCCCATCATCCGCGGCTGCAGCGTGCCTTCCCGGGCGCGCTCGGCGAACGACTGGACGATCGGCGCGTGCGCGATGTCACGCGTCTGCGTGCTGCCGTCGGCCGCAGGCACGGCCTGCATGCTGTCGAACCAGGCGCGCCAGGCCTCGGGAACCGAGCCGGGGTTGTTCAGGTAGCTCTCGTAGAGCTCCTCGACGTACGGGGCATTGCCGCCGAACAGATACGAGTTCGACTGGAACGCTTTCATCATGGTTCTTCACCTTTCGGAACGAGTTTCTCGTCAAAGATGCTCGGACGGCCGCGTTGCGACGGCGCCGACGAATCGCGTCCGGCTTCCGGATCGGCGATTCGAGATTCAGCGGTGGTGACGACGGGTGTTTACGTCATGGCGGCGAGCTTTGGCGGGTGCCGTCATGTTACCACCGGCGTGCTCCGGGCCGTCGTTGCGGGCCGGGCTCGGGGGCCGTTGGCGCGAGGGGCCGCAGGCGCGCAGAGCGGCTGGCGTGGGGCCCTTGGCGCGAGGGCTGGGCGGTGCGCCATTCGGGGCAAAGGCTTCGGCCCCGCTTCGCGGGGCTTCCGGCGTCTGCCTCGCAAATCGGCACCCGCGTCGTACGCGCTGCGCGCGGACGAGCGGGTCCCGCCGATCTGCTTTCGGCAGCCCGCCGCTCGCCAATTGCCCCGAAAGGCGCACCGCCCAGCCCTCGCGCCAACGGCCCCACGCCAGCCGCTCTGCGCGCCTGCGGCCCTCGCGCCAACGGCCCCCGAACCCGGCCCGCAACAACTCAACGCGAGCGCGCGACCGCGCTGAGCGGTAACGTCTGCGCTGACGCCGAGTGGCGCGCCCCCGGCCGGTTGGGCGAAACGGCAAGGGGCGAGGCCCGGCCGGCACGCCCTGTCCGGGCAATTGGCGAACGGCGGGCTGCCGAAGGCAAAATGGCGGGACCCGTCGCCGTCGGGCGCGCAGCGCCCGTCGGCCGCGGGTGCCATTTTGCGAGGCAGACGCCGGAAGCCCCGCGAAGCGGGGCCGAAGCCTCTTGCCCGGACAGCGCGTGCCGGCCGGGCCTCGCCCCTGCCGTTTCGCCCAACCGGCCGGGGGCGCGCCACTCGGCGTCAGCGCAGCCGCGCCGCGGTCTCGAGATAGGTTTTCAAACCGGGACCACCGATCGAGACTGCGCGCTGCGCGGCCTCGCGCGCGGCTTCGCGTTCGCCGACCGAAGCCAGCGCCTCGGCGAGGTTGTTCCAGCCGTCGGCGAAGTCGGGATGTCGCTGCAAGAGCTCACGGTAGGTCTGCGCGGCATCGCGGGGCTGCCCGCCGGCGAGTTGCGCGTTGCCCAGGGCGAAGCCGGCGAGCCGGTCTTGCGGCGATCGCTCGTGCAGCGTGCGGTAGGCCGCCAGCGCCGCCGCGCGGTCGCTGCGCTCGAGCGACACTGCCGCACGCAGCGCATCGCGCTGGGAAGCAGATGCCGGAATGCGCTGCGGCGTGGCGACCACCATCGCCCAGTAGCCGCCGCGCGCCCAGGTGCGCTCGAAGGTCGACATCGACATCGCCAGCGACTCGGTCTGGCCCGAATTCAGCACGATGCGCTCGCCATCCAGGTCGTAGCCGACGACGACCGCGTAGTGCCAGACCGGCATGATCGACAGTCCGAGGTTCTGGAACACAACCACTGCGTAGCCGTCGGCGACTGCCCGCAGCAGCGCGGCAAGCTCGCCCGGCATCGGGATCGCCAGCAGGCCTTCGCGCCTCGGCAGCGCCAGCATCTCGGCCTGCAGCGTGCCCTGGCGGGCGGGCAGGTAGACCTCGTCGCGCAGCGACTCGGGCGAACGCTGGCGCCCGATCGCGCCCAGCGCCATCGCCAGCGCGGCCGGGCCGCACTGGTAGTCGTCCTGTCCGTGGAACGGCACACCGGGCACGCTGGCCATCCGCGGAAGCGCCTGCACCTGCGCCGCGGCCGGCGCGGCGGCGGGCGCCATCAGCGCCGCGGTCTGCGGCGCGGCGCAGCCGCCGAGCAGCAGCGCTGCCGCCAGCGTGGCGGCAGCGGCGGCACGCCCTGCCCTCAACGAACCGAGCGGGTGAACGGAAAGACCTTGGTGAAGCCGAGGATGTCGGTGATCAGCAGCACGATGAAGATCGTGAGGAGCGCACCCACGATCCCGGCACCCGCCGGCAGTTCGTCGATGCGCGCCGCCAGCTCGCGCGCCTGCTGGTCGTCGAGCGCCTGCACGCGCTCGATGGCCTGGCGCGGATCGACGCCGAGCGCCTCGAGCCGCGCGCGAACGTCGTCGCGGGCGAGCAGCGCCTCGAGCGCCGCCCGGTCGGACGCGGGCGTCGCGGCCAGCGCTTCCTCGGTGCTCACGACGCGCGCCTGCGCCGGTGCGGGCATCGTCGATGCCAGAAGGCCGGCGACCACCGCCCCGGCAACCATGCGAACGACACGGCCATGGATCATTTCGTTTCTCTCCTCTTCGAAGTGGATTCGTCCCGCAGACGCCGCCGGCACGGTAGCACTGCCGCCGCGCAACGGGCAAACCGGCGCCCGCCGTACGGTTGCGCGATTCCGACACGCTGCGGCCGTCGACCGCCCGGCGGAGCTTTCGGCGCCCCGACGTGCGGAGTAGACTGGCCGGACGGAAAAGACGAAAACGCCGCGCGCGCACGCGGCCGATCCGTGCGCTGCGCACAGGAGGAGACGTTGCAGGCCACCGATATCCGCGACCCCGACTATTTCCACCGTGTGGTCGACTGTCAGTGGGCGTGCCCGGCCCACACGCCCGTCCCCGAATACATCCGCCTGATCGCCGCCGGCCGGTATTCCGACGCGTACCTGGTCAACTGGCACGCCAACGTCTTTCCGGGCGTGCTCGGCCGCACCTGCGACCGGCCCTGCGAGCCCGCCTGCCGGCGCGGCCGGGTCGAGGCGCAGCAGGCGCAAGCACCCGAACCGGTGGCGATCTGCCGGCTCAAGCGCGTCGCCGCCGACTTGAAGGACGACATCCGCGACCGTCTTCCCAGGCGCGCCGCCCGGCCCAACGGCCGACGCGTGGCATGCGTGGGCGCCGGACCTGCGTCGCTCACCGTCGCGCGCGACCTCGTCCCGCTGGGCTACGCGGTCACGGTCTTCGATCGCGACGCCCGCGCCGGCGGCATGATCCGCACGCAGATCCCGCGCTTCCGGCTTCCCGAGGAAGTCATCGACGAGGAAACCGGATACGTGCTCGACCTCGGCGTCGAGTTCCGCGGCGGCGAGCGCGTCGATTCGCTGCGCGCGCTGCTCGCGCAGGGCTTCGACGCGGTGTTCGTCGGCAGCGGCGCACCGCGCGGCCGCGACCTCGACCTTCCAGGGCGTGCCGAGGCCGCCGAGCAGATCCACATCGGCATCGAGTGGCTCGCGTCGGTGTCGTTCGGCCACGTCGACCGCATCGGCAAGCGGGTGATCGTGCTGGGGGGCGGCAACACCGCGATGGATTGCTGCCGCACCGCGCGCCGCCTGGGCGGCGACGATGTCAAGGTGATCGTGCGATCCGGGTTCGACGAGATGAAGGCCTCGCCGTGGGAGAAGGAAGACGCGATGCACGAGGGCATCCCGATCCTGAACTTCCTCGTGCCCAGGGCGTTCCTGCACTCCGGCGGGCGGCTCACCGGCATGCGCTTCGGCAAGGTCGAGGCGCGCTTCGACGAACACGGACGGCGCAGCCTCGTGCCCACCGGCGAGCCCGACCAGGACTTCGATTGCGACGAAGTGCTCATCGCGGTCGGCCAGGAGAACGCGTTCCCCTGGATCGAGCGCGACCTCGGCGTGCAGTTCGGCGACTCGGGCCTGCCGGTCCTCGACCGCGTCTCGATGCAGTCGACGCTGCCGCAGGTGTTCTTCGGCGGCGACGCCGCCTTCGGACCGAAGAACATCATCTGGGCGGTGGCCCACGGCCACGAGGCCGCGGTGTCGATCGACCGCTTCCTCGAGGGCGAAGACGTCCGCGAGCGCCCGGCCCCGGCGGTCACGATCGTCTCGCAGAAGATGGGCATTCACGAGTGGAGCTACGACAACGAGGTCGCGCGCGACCTGCGGCACAAGGTGCCGTGGCGCGACGTGAACCAGGCGCTGCGCGACATCCGCGTCGAGGTCGAACTCGGCTTCGACGCGCAGACCGCGCTGCGCGAGGCGCAGCGCTGCCTGAACTGCGACGTGCAGACCGTCTTCACCGCGAAGCAGTGCATCGAATGCGACGCCTGCGTCGATGTCTGCCCCACCGACTGCATCACCTTCACGATGCTGCCGGCCGGCGGCGACGAGCACGCGCTGCGCGCGAGCCTGCGCGCGCCCGCGCTCGAGGACAGCCAGCCGCTGTATCTCGCCACCGGCCTGAAGACCGGCCGGGCGATGGTCAAGGACGAAGACGTCTGCCTGCACTGCGGGCTGTGCGCCGAGCGCTGCCCCACCGGCGCCCTGGGACATGCGCAAGTACCTGATCAACCTCACCCACGCCGGGCCGGGTTGCCGCACGCCCGCAAGGAAGGCTGCCTGATGAAGCGCATCGAAGCCGTCAACGACTTCGTCGTCAAGTTCGCCAACGTCAACGGCTCCGGCTCGGCCTCGGCCAACGAGCTGTTCGCGAAGAGCATCCTGCGCATGGGCGTGCCGGTGAGCCCGCGCAACATCTTTCCGTCGAACATCCAGGGCCTGCCCACCTGGTACGAGGTGCGCGTCACCGGGAAAGGCCACCTCGGGCGCCGCGGCGGGGTCGACCTGCTGGTGGCGATGAACCCGCAGACCTGGGACCGCGACATCGCCGAAATCGAGCCCGGCGGCTACCTGCTCTACGACAGCACGAAGCCGCTGCCGCCGTCGAAGTTCCGCGCCGATGTCCGCACGATCGGCGTTCCGCTCACCGGGATCTGCAACGCGGCCTGGAGCGAGCCGCGCGAGCGCCAGCTGCTGAAGAACATCATGTACGTGGGCGTGCTGGCCGCGCTGATCGGCATCGACCCGGCCGTGATCGCGCAGCTCGTCGGCGAGCAATACAAGGGCAAGGAGAAGCTGCTCACGCCCAACCTCGACGCGTTCCGCAAGGGCTTTCACTACGCGCAGGAGCACCTCGACGACGCGCTCGGGCTGCGCGTGCGGCGCGCGGCCAACGTCGGCGACCGCATCTTCGTCGACGGCAACTCCGCCGCGGCGCTGGGCTGCGTCTACGGCGGCGCCACCGTCTGTGCCTGGTATCCGATCACGCCGTCGTCGTCGGTGGCCGAGGCGTTCCAGAAGTACTGCTCGAAGCTGCGCGTCGACAAGGAAACCGGCGAGAACCGCTTCGCGATCGTGCAGGCCGAGGACGAGCTCGCGTCGATCGGCATGGTGGTCGGCGCAGGCTGGAACGGCGCGCGCGCCTTCACCGCCACCTCCGGCCCGGGCGTGTCGCTGATGACCGAGTTCATCGGCCTGGCCTATTTCGCCGAGATCCCGGCCACGATCATCAACGTGCAGCGCGGCGGCCCGTCCACGGGCATGCCGACACGCACCCAGCAGGCCGACCTGCTGTCGTGCGCCTATGCCTCGCACGGCGACACGAAGCACGTGCTGCTGTTTCCGGAAGACCCGAGCGAATGCTTCGAGTTCGCCGCGCAGGCGCTCGACCTCGCCGACCGCCTCCAGACGCCGGTGTTCCTGATGACCGACCTCGACATCGGCATGAACCAGCGCCTTTGCGCCCCGTTCAGGTGGGACGACAGCCGCCGCTACGACCGCGGCAAGGTGATGAGCGCGCGCATGCTCGAAGACGGTCGCGATTTCGGCCGCTACCTCGACGTGGACGGCGACGGCATCGCGTACCGCACCTGGCCAGGCACGCATCCGGCGCGCGGCGCCTATTTCACCCGCGGCACCACGAAGGACGCGTACGCCCGCTATTCCGAGGCCGGCGCCGACTACGTGGCCAACGTGCAGCGGCTGCTGCGCAAGTGGGAGACCGCGAAATCGCTGGTGCCCGCCGCGATCGAGCGGCGCGCGCCGCGGCCCGCCGGCGTCGGGGTGATCTACTTCGGCTCGACCAGCCCGGCGATGAGCGAGGCGATCGAAGCGCTCGAAGGGCGCTCGATGGACGTCGACACGCTGCGCATCCGCGCCTTTCCGTTCGGCGACGAGGTCGCGAAGTTCATCGCGGCCCACGCCACCGTGTTCGTCGTCGAGCAGAACCGCGACGCGCAGCTGCGCACCATGCTGGTCAACGAGCTGGGCGTCGACCCGGCGCGACTGGTGCCGGTGCTGCACTACGACGGCACGCCAATCACGGCGCGCTTCATCACCGAAGCCATCGCCGAGCGCCTGTCCGGCGCCAACGTCAAGCCGCTCGTGCGCGGCAAGGTCGCCTGAGGTTCCCGCCATGACCTGGCTGCCCAAGCCCGCCCTGCACCACCCGACGCTGCCGAAGAACCGTCTCGGCCTCACCCGCCGCGACTACGAAGGCAAGATCTCCACGCTGTGCGCCGGCTGCGGCCACGACTCGATCTCGGCCGCGATCGTCCAGGCCTGCTGGACCCTCGAAATCGAGCCGCACCGCATGGCCAAGCTGTCCGGAATCGGCTGTTCGAGCAAGACGCCCGACTACTTCCTCGGCAACGCGCACGGATTCAACTCGGTGCACGGCCGCATGCCGTCGGTGCTCACCGGCGCCAGCCTCGCCAACCGCGAACTGCTCTACCTCGGCGTCTCGGGCGACGGCGACTCCGCGTCGATCGGGCTGGGCCAGTTCGCGCACCTGATGCGCCGCGGCGTGAACATGACCTACATCGTCGAGAACAACGGCGTCTACGGCCTGACGAAGGGGCAGTTCTCGGCCACCGCCGACCGGGGCTCGAAGTCCAGGCGCGGCGTGCTCAACAACGACTCGGCGATCGACCTCGTGCTGCTCGCGCTGCAGCTGGGCGCGACCTTCGTCGCGCGCGGCTTCTCGGGCGACAAGGCGCAGCTGGTGCCGCTGATCGAAGGCGCGCTCGCCCATCGCGGCGCGGCGTTCATCGACGTCGTGAGCCCCTGCGTCGCGTTCAACAACCACGCCGGCAGCACGAAGAGCTACGACTACGTGCGCGAGCACAACGAGGCGGTCAACCGCATCGACTTCATGCCCGCGCGCAGCGAGATCACCGCCGACTGCCCGCCCGGCGAGGTCACCGCGATCGTCCAGCACGACGGGTCGACGCTGAGGCTGCGCAAGCTCGCCGACGACTTCGACCCGACCGACCGGATCGCCGCGATGAACCACGTGATGGCGCACCAGGCCGGGGGCGAAATCGTCACCGGCCTGCTGTTCGTCGACGCCGACGCCGGCGACCTGCACGAGCGCATCGGCACGCCGAAGGCCGCGATGAACCGGCTCGACGAGGTCGCGCTGTGTCCGGGCGGCGCGATGCTCGAGCGGATCAACGCCTCGCTGCGCTGAGGCCGGGCCGGAACGGGCCCGGCCGCGCGCTACTTGCCCGCCTTCGCCGGCGCCTTGACGTCGCGCCGCACGTAGCCGGTGAACAGCTGGCGCGGGCGGCCGATCTTCTGGTCGGGATCGGCGATCATCTCGTTCCACTGCGAGATCCAGCCGACGGTGCGCGCCAGCGCGAAGATGCAGGTGAACATCTCGGTCGGGATGCCCAGCGCCTTCTGCACGATGCCCGAGTAGAAGTCGACGTTCGGGTACAGCTTGCGCGAGACGAAGTAGTCGTCTTCGAGCGCGATCTTCTCCAGCTTCATCGCCAGCGCGAACAGCGGGTCGTCGTGCAGGCCGAGCTCGGCGAGCACCTCATGGCAGGTTTCGCGCATCAGCTTGGCGCGCGGGTCGTAGTTCTTGTAGACGCGGTGCCCGAAGCCCATCAGCTTCACGCCCGAGTTCTTGTCCTTCACCTGGTCGATGAACTCGCCGATTCTCTCCACGCCGCCGATCTTCTGGATGTCGTTGAGCATCACCAGGCAGGCCTCGTTCGCGCCGCCGTGCGCCGGGCCCCACAGCGTGGCGATGCCTGCGGCGATGCAGGCGAACGGATTGGCGCCCGAGGAGCCGGCCAGCCGCACCGTGGACGTGGAGGCGTTCTGCTCGTGGTCGGCGTGCAGGATCAGGATGCGATCGAGCGCGCGCACCAGCACGTCGTTCGGCCTGTACTCCTCGCAGGGCGTGGCGAACATCATCCGCATGAAGTTCGCCGCGTACGACAGGTGGTTCTGCGGGTACATGAACGGCTGGCCGGTCGAGTACTTGTAGGCCATCGCCACCAGCGTCGGCATCTTCGCGATCAGGCGGATCGCCGAGATGAAGCGGTGCTCCGGATTGTTGATGTCGAGCGAGTCGTGATAGAAGGCGGACAGCGCGCCGACCATGCCCACCAGCACCGCCATCGGGTGCGCGTCGCGGCGGAACCCCCTGCAGGAAGCGCGCCATCTGCTCGTGCACCATCGTGTGACGGGTCACGCGCTGGTCGAAGTCGAGTCGCTGCGCCTCGTCGGGCAGTTCGCCGTTCAGCAGCAGGTAGCAGGTCTGCAGGTAGTCGCAGTGCTCGGCGATCTGCTCGATCGGGTAGCCGCGGTACAGCAGCTCGCCCTTGTCGCCGTCGATGTAGGTGATCTTCGACTCGCAGGCCGCGGTCGACATGAACCCGGGGTCGAAGGTGAACTTGCCGGTCTGCCCGTACAGTTTGCGGATGTCGATCACGTCCGGGCCGACCGTGCCGTGGTAGATCGGGAACTCGATCGGCGGCGTGCCATCCGAGAAGGAGAGCGTGGCTTTGTGCTGGACGGTCATGGAACTCTTCCTTGGAGTTGAGGGTCAGGGTCGTCCCTGCCCCGGATGTTTCATCGTTCCCGCGCGGGTCAGACGCCTCGCAGCATCGCGAGCACCCGCTGCGCTTCGGGGGTGGCCGCCCCGCCATCGAGCTCGCACCGACCGAGGATCAGGTCGAGCAGTTCGCCGTCGCCCAGGTCGAGCAGCCGATCGAGGCCTGCGACGTCGTCGTCGGTGAGGCTCGACTCGAAGCGCTCGAAGAACCGCGCCATGACCAGGTCGTTCTCGAGCAGCCCGCGGCGTGCCCGCCAGCGCAGCCGTCGCCGACGCGCCTCGTCGGCCTGGTGCGCGCCCCCGGACATCGGCCCGCGCTCCTGCTCGCCGCCGGCGCTCAGACCGAGCGCCGGACCAGCAGGTCCTTGATCTTGTTGATCGCCCGGTTCGGGTTCAGCCCCTTCGGGCAGACGTCGACGCAGTTCATGATCGAGCGGCAGCGGAACAGGCGATAGGGATCCTCGAGGTCGTCGAGCCGCTCGCTGGTGGCCTGGTCGCGGCTGTCGGACAGGAACCGGTAGGCCTGCAGCAACCCCGCCGGCCCGACGTACTTGTCGGGGTTCCACCAGAACGACGGGCAGGCGGTGGAGCAGCAGGCGCACAGGATGCACTCGTACAGCCCGTCGAGCTGCTCGCGCTCCTCGGGCGACTGCAGCCGCTCCTTCTCGGGCGGCGGCGTGTCGTCGATCACGTACGGCCGGATCGAGTGGTACTGCGCGAAGAACTGCGTCATGTCGACGATCAGGTCGCGGATCACCGGAATGCCGGGCAGCGGCCGCAGCACGATCGGCTCTTTCAGCTCGCGCAGGTTGGTGATGCACGCCAGGCCGTTCTTGCCGTTGATGTTCATCGCGTCGGAGCCGCACACCCCTTCGCGGCACGAGCGGCGGAACGCGAGCGAGTCGTCCTTCACCTGCTTGATGCGCAACAGCGCGTCGAGCAGCATCTTGTCGGTGAACCCGAGCTCGACCTCGAGATCCTGCATGTACGGCCGGGCGTCCTTGTCGGGATCGTAGCGATAGATCGAGAACTTCACGACCCGCCTGCCATGCGCGGCGGACGCCGCGCTCTCCGGGGATTCGACCACTGCGCTCATCGGGGCTCCTGCGCTTCGCGATATGTCGGTTGTCTCAGAAGGTGCGTGCCTTCGGCTCGAACGTCTCGACGGTGAGCGGCTTGACGTTCACCGGCTTGTACTCGAGGCGGTTGCCGTCGGAGTACCACAGCGTGTGCTTCAGCCAGTTGACGTCGTCGCGCTCGGGGTAGTCGCGGTGCGCATGCGCGCCGCGGCTTTCCTTGCGGGCCTCGGCCGAGGCGATCGTGGCGCGTGCGACCTCGAGCAGGTTGTGCAACTCGAGCGCCTCGACGCGCGCGGTGTTGAACACCTGTGATTTGTCCTTCAGGTGCACTGCGTCGACGCGCGCCGCCATCGCGCCGATGACCTGCACGCCCTCGGCCAGCAGTTCCTTCGTGCGGAACACGCCGCAGTGCGACTGCATCGCGCGGCGGATGTCGCTGGCCACGTCCTGCGTGTTTTCGCCCGACGTCGAGCCGTCGAGCCTGGCGAGCCGCGCGAGCGCGGCGTCGCCGGCGTCGCGCGGCAGCAGCTTGTGGCTGGCATCCTTCGCCTTCGAGGCGACGATGTGGTTGCCGGCCGCGCGCCCGAACACGACCAGGTCGAGCAGCGAATTCGTGCCGAGCCGGTTGGCGCCGTGCACCGACACGCAGGCGCATTCGCCGATCGCGTACAGGCCGCCCACCACCGAGTTGGGGTTGCCGTTCTTCGGTACGACCACCTGGCCGTGGTAGTTGGTGGGGATGCCGCCCATCTGGTAGTGAAGCGTGGGCACCACCGGAATCGGGTCGGTGATCGGGTCGACGTTGGCGAACTTGATGGAGATCTCGCGGATCGACGGCAGCCGCTTCATGATCGTCTCGGCGCCCAGGTGGTCGAGCTTGAGCAGCACGTAGTCGCCGTGGGGGCCCGCGCCGCGGCCCTCCTTGATCTCCTGGTCCATCGAGCGCGAGACGAAGTCGCGCGGAGCCAGGTCTTTCAGCGTGGGCGCGTAGCGCTCCATGAAGCGCTCGCCCTGCTTGTTCAGCAGGATGCCCCCCTCGCCGCGCACGCCCTCGGTGATCAGCACGCCGGCGCCCGCCACCCCGGTCGGGTGGAACTGCCAGAACTCCATGTCCTCGAGCGGGATGCCGGCCCGCGCGGCCATGCCCAGGCCGTCGCCGGTGTTGATGAACGCGTTGGTCGAGGCCGCGAAGATGCGCCCGGCCCCTCCGGTGGCGAACACGGTGACCTTCGACTCGAGCATCAGCAGCTCGCCGGTTTCCATCTCGAGGGCGACCACCCCGACGCAGTCGCCTTCGGAGTCGCGCACGATGTCGAGCGCCATCCACTCCACGAAAAACTGTGTGCGCGCGCGCACGTTGCGCTGGTACAGCGTGTGCAGCAGCGCGTGGCCGGTGCGGTCGGCGGCCGCACAGGCACGCTGCACCGGCTTCTCGCCGAAGTTGGCGGTATGGCCGCCGAAGGGTCGCTGGTAGATGGTGCCGTCCGGGTTGCGGTCGAACGGCATGCCGAAGTGCTCGAGCTCGTAGACGACCTTCGGCGCTTCGCGGCACATGAACTCGATCGCGTCCTGGTCGCCCAGGTAGTCCGACCCCTTCACGGTGTCGAACATGTGCCAGTACCAGTTGTCCTCGCTCATGTTGCCCAGCGACGCACCGATGCCGCCCTGCGCGGCCACCGTGTGCGAGCGGGTGGGAAACACTTTCGAGAGCACCGCCACGTCGTAGCCGGCCTCGGCCAGCTGCAGCGAACAGCGCATGCCCGCGCCGCCGGCCCCGACGATGACCGCATCGAACTTGCGCCGCGGCAGGTTGTTCGAGAGCTGGTTCAGCACGTCGGCCATCTCAGACGCTCCAGAGGATGATGACTGCCCAGCACGCGTAGGCGATCAGAAGCACGATCGAGGCCGCCTGCAGCGCCAGCCGCAGGCCGATCGGCTTGATGTAGTCCATGTAGATGTCGCGCACGCCGACCCAGGCGTGCCAGATGAGCGCGAGCAGCGCCACCAGCGTGAGCACTTTCATCCATTGCGACGCGAACAGCCCGGCCCAGGTGCCGTAGGTGAGTTCGGGCAGCGCCAGCAGCGAAACGAGCAGCACCGCCGTATAGACGGCCATCACGACCGCGGTGAAGCGCTGCGCGAGCCAGTCGCGCAGGCCGTAGTGCGCGCCGACGACGATTCGTTTGTCAGTCATTGTGGCCACCGTGGTCAGAACAGGCCGAACAGCTTCGACGCGATGATCAGCGTGAGCGCCAGGCTCACCGCCAGCACGATCGCCGCTGAAGTACGGCCGCCGGCCTTGGTCATCCCGATATCCATGTCCATCAGCAGGTGGCGCACGCCGGCACAGAAGTGGTGCAGGTACGCCCAGATCAGGCCGAGCAGCACCAGCTTCGCGAACCAGTTCGAGACCACCGCCCGCCAGGTCTCGAAGCTCAGTTCGGAGGTGAGGCTCTGCTGGAACAGGTAGAGCACGAACGGCAGGCCGACGAGGAACATCAGCGCGCCGCTGATGCGGTGCAGGATCGAGACCAGCGCGGCGAGCGGCAGCCGGTAGCGGAGGGCGATGTCGGTGATGTGGATGTTGCGGAAGCGGGGTCGGGCTCCGCTTTGCGGATTGCGCAGCATCGATTTGTCCAGCGCGTCGGCCATATCGCCCCCGTTGATCGCAAAACCTTCGTATTCTGAACCAATTTGGCGCAATGCACCAAACGCCCGCTTCGCCAACGCGCGTTTTGCGGCGCGTCTCCCGCGGCGCCGGCCGCGCTCAGCTCAACTCGTTGTAGTAGTGGTGCCGCTGCGTCACGCAGTAGCCGCGCCGCAACTCCACCGGCTCGTCGCCGTAGGTGTGCGAGACGCGCTCGACCAGCAGCAGCGGCGATCCGTCTTCCACCTGCAGCGTACGCGCGCGGCCGCGATCGGCCGCGACCGCCTTGAGCCGCTCGGCCGCGCCGATCATGCGCACGCCGAACTCGGTTTCGAACATCAGGTAGAGCGGGCCGTGCCAGGCGTCGAGGCGCTCGGCCGAGAGCCCGCGAAAGCGCGAGCCCGGCAGCCAGATCTCGTCGAGCACCGTCGGCTCGCCGTCGGCCTCGAGAAGCCGGCGGATCAGCACCACCGCCTCGCCGGCGCGCAGCCCCAGCGCGCGCGCCACCTCGCTGGGCGCGCGTAGCCGGCGGCATTCGAGCACGCGGCTGGTCATGACCATGCCCGGCCCCGCTTCGCCGGCGCCGGCCACGGCGCGCGCCTCGGCACCCGCATCGGCCTCGTCGGGGCGCAGGCGCAGGAAGCGGAACTGCGTGCGCACCTCGCGGTGCGAAGCGACGAACGTGCCTCTTCCCTGCCGGCGCACCACGAGGTTTGCGGCGGCCAGCTCGTCGATCGCCTTGCGAACCGTGCCCTGGCTCACGCGGTAGCGCGCCGCGAGCTCCACCTCGCTGGGAATCGCCTCGCCGGGCTTCCACTCGCCCGACTGCAGGCCACGCAGCAGCAGCTCGCGGATCTGTCGATACAGCGGCGCGAAAGTCGGCCCGGCGCCGGCCGCGGAGGCCGTGCCGTCGTCGTGTCGCGCTGTCCGGGAGGCCTCGCTCATGGCGGCGATTGAACCACGCCCGCCCCTCGGATGTCTAGTTTCTTATGTCTTATATAAGATATCTGTGAGGCTTGACACTGGCGACGGCCGATCCTAGACTACCCGCCGTCCCCGGTTTCACCCCTCCCCCACGAAAGGTCGTCCCATGTCCAAGCCCGCCAAGCGCGTCGCCGTCACCGGCGCCGCCGGCCAGATCGGCTACAGCCTGCTTTTCCGGATCGCCAACGGCGACATGCTCGGAAAAGACCAGCCCGTGATTCTTCAGTTGCTCGATATCACCCCGGCGCTTCCCGCGGTCAAGGGCGTGGTGATGGAACTCGAAGACTGCGCGTTCCCGCTGCTGGCGGGCGTGGTCGTCACCGACGACCCGAAGGTGGCCTTCCGCGACGCCGACTACGCGATGCTGGTGGGCGCGCGCCCGCGCACCAAGGGCATGGAGCGCAAGGACCTGCTCGAGGCCAACGGCGCGATCTTCACCGTACAGGGGCGCGCGCTCGACGAAGCGGCCAGCCGCGACTGCCGCATCCTGGTGGTGGGCAACCCGGCCAACACCAACGCCTACATCGCGATGCGCTCGGCCCCCGGCCTGCCGAAGAAGAACTTCACCGCGATGCTGCGCCCGGACCACAACCGCGCGCTCTCGCAGGTGGCCGCGCGCATCGGCAAGCCGGTCGACGCGGTCGAGAAGATGACCGTCTGGGGCAACCACAGCCCCACCATGTACCCCGACTACCGATTCGCCACCGTCGGCGGCCAGTCGGTCAAGGCGATGATCGGCGACGATGCCTGGAATCGCGACGTCTTCATCCCCACCGTGGGCAAGCGCGGCGCGGCGATCATCGAGGCCCGCGGCCTGTCCTCGGCCGCCTCGGCGGCCAACGCGGCGATCGACCACATGCGCGACTGGGCGCTGGGCACCCAGGGCAAGTGGGTGACGATGGGAATCCCGTCGGACGGCTCCTACGGCATCCCCGAGGACGTGATCTACGGCGTTCCGGTCACCTGCGCCAACGGCGAGTACACGCGCGTGAGCGGCCTGGAGGTCGACGAGTTCAGCCGCGCGCGGATGGACCTGACGCTGAAGGAGCTGTTCGAGGAGCGCGACGGCGTCAAGCACCTGCTGGGCTGAGGCCCGTCATGAGCACCCCAGGACGCAAGTTCCGCGACGCGCTCGCCGCCGAGCAGCCGCTGCAGATTCCCGGCGCGATCAACGCCAATCACGCGCTTCTCGCCCGGCACGCCGGCTTTCGCGCGATCTACCTGTCGGGCGGCGGCGTCGCCGCCGGCTCGCTCGGCCTGCCCGACCTCGGCATCACCGGGCTCGAAGACGTGCTGGTCGACGTGCGCCGCATCACCGACGTCTGCGACCTGCCGCTGCTGGTCGACGTCGACACCGGCTTCGGCGCCTCGGCGTTCAACGTCGCGCGCACCACGAAGTCGCTGGCCAGGGCGGGCGCGGCCGCGATGCACATCGAGGACCAGGTGGGCGCGAAGCGCTGCGGCCACCGCCCCGGCAAGGAGATCGTCAGTCAGGACGAAATGGCCGACCGCATCAAGGCGGCCGTCGACGCCCGCACCGACCCCGACTTCTTCGTCATGGCCCGCACCGACGCGCTGGCGGTCGAGGGCCTCGAACGCGCGATCGAGCGCGCGGTGGCCTGCGTCGAGGCCGGGGCCGACGGCATCTTCCCCGAGGCGATGACCGAGCTGTCGATGTACCGGCGCTTCGCCAACGCGGTGAAGGTGCCGGTGCTGGCCAACATCACCGAGTTCGGCCAGACGCCGCTGTTCACCGTCGACGAGCTTCGCGGCGCCGGCGTCGCGATCGCGCTCTACCCGCTTTCGGCATTCCGCGCGATGAACAAGGCGGCCGACAACGTCTACCGCACACTGCGCCGCGACGGCACGCAGCAGGCGGCGGTGCCGACGATGCAGACACGCCAGGAACTGTACGACTCGATCGGTTACTGGGACTACGAGCGCAAGCTCGACACGCTGTTCACGCGCCCGAAGTGAGCGCGCCCCACACGGAACGACCATGAGCAACGAGACCCAGAACCCCGGCTTCAAGCCGAAGAAGTCGGTCGCGCTTTCGGGAGTCACCGCCGGCAACACCGCGCTGTGCACCGTGGGCCGCACCGGCAACGACCTGCACTACCGCGGCTACGACATCCTCGACATCGCCGAGGCCGCCGAGTTCGGAGGAGATCGCGCACCTGCTGGTGCACGGCAAGCTGCCCAACCGCGCCGAACTGGCCGGCTACAAGGCGAAGCTGCGCGCGCTGCGCGGGCTGCCGGCGAACGTGAAGGCGGCGCTCGAGTGGCTGCCGGCCTCGGCGCACCCGATGGACGTGATGCGCACCGGCGTCTCCGCGCTCGGCTGCAACCTGCCCGAGAAGGACGATCACAACCTCGCCGGCGCGCGCGACATCGCCGACCGGTTGATGGCCTGCCTGGGCCCGATGCTGCTCTACTGGTACCACTACTCCTGCAACGGCCGGCGCATCGAGGTCGAGACCGACGACGACTCGATCGGCGGCCACTTCCTGCACCTGCTGCACGGGCGCGAGCCCCCGGCGCTGTGGGTGCGCGCGATGCACACGTCGCTGATCCTGTACGCCGAGCACGAGTTCAACGCGTCCACCTTCGCTGCCCGCGTGATCGCCGGAACCGGCTCGGACATGTATTCGTCGATCGCCGGCGCGATCGGCGCGCTGCGCGGCCCGAAGCACGGCGGCGCCAACGAGGTCGCCTTCGAGATCCAGAAGCGCTATGACACGCCCGACGAGGCCGAGGCCGACATCCGCCGCCGGGTCGAGAACAAGGAGGTCGTCATCGGCTTCGGCCACCCGGTCTACACGGTCTCCGATCCGCGCAACGCGGTGATCAGGGAGGTCGCGCGCAAGCTCTCGAAGGAGGCCGGCAACACGAAGATGTTCGACATCGCCGCACGCCTCGAGACCGTCATGTGGGACGCGAAGAAGATGTTCCCGAACCTCGACTGGTTCAGCGCGGTCAGCTACCACATGATGGGCGTGCCCACCGCGATGTTCACGCCGCTGTTCGTGATCGCGCGCACCTCCGGATGGACCGCGCACGTGATCGAGCAGCGCATCGACAACAAGATCATCCGGCCGAGCGGCAACTACGTCGGTCCCGAGAACCTGAAGTTCGTGCCGCTCGACAAGCGCAGGTAAACGCATCCCGATCCCCCTACCCCGACGGACACACGCAACATGGGCGCCCACATCGCGACGAGCCGGCCGAAGCCGGACAAGGCCCTGGTCGACATCGTCGACTACACGCTGAAATACAAGGTGCGCAGCAAGGAGGCGATCGAGACCGCGCGCGCCTGCCTGATCGACACGCTCGGCTGCGGCCTGGAGGCCCTGTCGTATCCGGCATGCACCAAGCTTCTGGGGCCGGTCGTGCCCGGAACCGTCGTGCCCAACGGCGCGAAGGTGCCCGGAACGCAGTTCCAGCTCGACCCGGTGCAGGCCGCGTTCGACATCGGCGCGATGATCCGCTGGCTCGACTTCAACGACACCTGGCTGGCCGCCGAATGGGGGCACCCGTCGGACAACCTCGGCGGCATCCTCGCCACGGCCGACTGGCTCAGCCGCACCGCGGTCGCGGCGGGCAAGGCGCCGCTCACGATGCGCCAGTGCTCGAGGCGATGGTGAAAGCCCACGAGATCCAGGGCGTGATCGCGCTGGAAAACTCGTTCAACCGCGTCGGGCTCGACCACGTGGTGCTGGTCAAGGTCGCCTCCACCGCCGTCTGCGGCATGCTGATGGGGCTCACCCGCGACGAGCTGATCAACGCGGTCTCGCTCGCCTGGGTCGACGGCCAGTCGCTGCGCACCTACCGGCACGCGCCGAACACCGGCAGTCGCAAGAGCTGGGCGGCCGGCGACGCCACGAGCCGCGCGGTGCGCCTGGCACTCGTGGCGCGCACCGGCGAGATGGGCTACCCGTCGGTGCTCACCGCAAAGACCCGGGGCTTCTACGACGTGCTGTTCGAGGGCAGGGAATTCGCGTTCCAGCGCCCCTACGGCAGCTACGTGATGGAGAACGTGCTGTTCAAGATCTCGTTCCCGGCCGAATTCCACGCACAGACTGCGGTCGAGTGCGCGATGACGCTGCACGGCGAGTTGAAGAAGGCTGGCCGCCCGGTCGACGACATCCGCAAGATCACGATCCGCACGCACGAGTCGGCGATCCGCATCATCGACAAGAAGGGGCCGCTCGACAACCCGGCGGACCGCGACCACTGCATCCAGTACATGGTGGCCGTGCCGCTGATCTTCGGCCGGCTCACCGCCGGAGACTACGAAGACGGCGTCGCTGCCGATCCGCGCATCGACGCGCTGCGCGCGAAGATGAGCTGCGTCGAGGACAAGCAGTTCAGCAAGGACTACCTCGATCCGGACAAGCGCTCGATCGCCAACGGCATCACGATCGAGTTCGCCGACGGCAAGAAGCTGAAGGAAGTCGTCGTCGAGTACCCGATCGGCCACCGCCGCCGCCGCAAGGAAGGCATCCCGGTGCTGGTCCAGAAGTTCCGCACCAACCTCGCGCGGCGCTTCCCGGCGAAGCAGCAGCAGCGCATCCTCGAGGCCTCGCTCGACCAGAAGGCGCTCGAGGCGATGCCGGTCAACGAATACGTCGACCTCTACGTCATCTGAGGAGATCCGGAACATGTCAAGCAACGCGTTCGACACGCTGAAGGAATTCCGGCTGAAGTCGGGCAAGACCGGGCGCTTCCACTCGCTGCCTGCGCTCGCGAGGAAGTTCCCGAACGTGAACCGGCTGCCGGTGTCGGTCCGCATCGTGCTCGAGTCGGTGCTGCGCAACCTCGACGGCCGCAAGATCACCGAAGCCCACGTCGAGCAGCTGGCCAACTGGAAGCCGAACGACAAGCGCGTCGACGAGATTCCGTTCGTCGTCTCGCGCGTCGTGCTGCAGGACTTCACCGGCGTGCCGCTGCTCGCCGACCTGGCCGCGATGCGCGGCGTGGCCGCGAAGATGGGCCACAACCCGAAGCTGATCGAGCCGCTGGTGCCGGTCGACCCGGTGGTCGACCACTCGGTGATGATCGACCATTTCCGCCGCCCAGACGCGCTCGCGCTGAACATGGAGCTCGAGTTCGAGCGCAACGCCGAGCGCTACCAGTTCATGAAGTGGGGCATGCAGGCGTTCGACACCTTCAAGGTCGTGCCCCCGGGCATCGGCATCGTGCACCAGGTCAACCTCGAGTACCTCGCGCGCGGCGTGCACCGCAAGGACGGCATCTACTACCCCGACTCGCTGGTCGGCACCGACAGCCACACGACGATGATCAACGGCATCGGCGTGGTGGGCTGGGGCGTGGGCGGCATCGAGGCCGAGGCCGGCATGCTCGGCCAGCCGGTGTACTTCCTGACCCCCGACGTGGTCGGCGTGCACCTGAAGGGCAAGCTGCGCGAGGGCTGCACCGCGACCGACCTGGTGCTCACCATCACCGAGATGCTTCGACGCGAGAAGGTCGTGGGCAAGTTCGTCGAATTCTTCGGCGAGGGCACCCGCTCGCTGGCGGTGCCCGACCGCGCGACGATCGGCAACATGGCGCCCGAATACGGCGCGACGATGGGCTTCTTCCCGGTCGACGAGAAGACGATCGACTACTTCGAGGGCACCGGCCGCACGAAGGAGGAAATCGACGCGTTCGAGAGCTACTTCCGGGCCCAGAAGCTGTTCGGCGTGCCCAAGGCCGGCCAGCTCGACTACTCGAAGGTCGTCGAGCTCGACCCCGCCACCGTGGCACCGTCGCTCGCCGGCCCGAAGCGCCCCCAGGACCGCATCGAGATCGGCGACGTGAAGTCCACCTTCGCCGACCTGTTCACCCGGCCAGTGGCCCAGAACGGCTTCGCGAAGAAGGCCGAGGAACTCGGGCGCGCGTTCCCCACCGCCGACGGCGTCGACCTGAAAAACGGCGACGTGCTGATCGCGGCGATCACCTCGTGCACCAACACCTCGAACCCCGGCGTGCTGCTGGCCGCAGGCCTTCTGGCGAAGAAGGCGGTCGCGCGCGGGCTGAAGGTCGCGCCGCACATCAAGACCTCGCTCGCCCCCGGCTCGCGGGTGGTCACCGACTACCTCGAGCGCGCTAAGCTGCTGCCCTGCCTGTCCGAGCTGGGCTTCAACGTGGCCGCCTACGGCTGCACCACCTGCATCGGAAACGCCGGCGACCTCACCCCGGCGTTCAACGAGGCGATTGCCGCGAACGACCTGGTGTGCGCCGCGGTGCTCTCGGGCAACCGCAACTTCGAGGCGCGCATCCATCCGAACCTGCGCGCCAACTTCCTCGCCTCGCCGCCGCTGGTGGTCGCCTACGCGATCGCCGGCAGCATGTCGGTCGACCTGATGACCGAGCCGCTGGGCAAGGACAAGAAAGGCCGCGACGTCTACCTCGGCGACATCTGGCCAGGCTCCGACGAGGTCCACGCGCTGATGAAGTACGCGATGAACGCGAAGACCTTCAGGCGCCTGTACAGCGACCTCACGAAGGACCACAAGCTGTGGAACGCGGTTCCCACGGCGTCGGGCCAGGTCTACGACTGGCCGAAGTCGACCTACATCGCCGAGCCGCCGTTCTTCGCCGGCTTCGGCATGGAGCCGGCCGCCGCCGACAACGCGATCCGCGGCGCGCGCGCGCTCGGGCTGTTCGGCGACTCGATCACCACCGACCACATCTCGCCGGCCGGCTCGATCAAGGAAGCCTCGCCGGCCGGACAGTACCTGGTGGGACACGGCGTGAAGCGGGCCGACTTCAACTCCTACGGGGCGCGTCGCGGCAACCACGAGGTGATGATGCGCGGCACCTTCGCCAACGTGCGGATCAAGAACCTGATGATCCCGCCGAACGCCGACGGCACGCGCGAGGAAGGCGGCCTGACGCTGCACCAGCCCTCGGGCGAGAAGATGTACATCTACGACGCTGCGATGCGCTACCAGCGCGAGGGCATGGCGACCGTGGTGTTCGGCGGCGAGGAATACGGTACCGGCTCTTCGCGCGACTGGGCGGCCAAGGGCACGCAGCTGCTGGGCGTGAAGGCGGTCGTCGCACGCAGCTTCGAGCGCATCCACCGCTCGAACCTGGTCGGCATGGGCGTGCTGCCGCTGCAGTTCCGGGCCGGCGAGAGCTGGGAATCGCACGGCATCCGCGGCGACGAGACCTTCGACATCCTGGTGCCCGAAAAGCTCGAGCCGCAGCAGTCGATCCGCATGACGGTGACGGGCAAGGACGGCGCAACGCGCTCGATCACGCTGCTCTCGCGTATCGACACCCCGATCGAGGTCGACTACTTCCGGCACGGCGGCATCCTGCCGTTCGTGCTGCGCGAGTTGCTCGCAGCCTGACGGCAAGCGCGGACGGGCGGACGGGCCGGCCATCGGCTGGCCCGTCCGCGGTGCGGCAGAGTCGATTACACTTCGGCAGGCATCGACTCGCCGACTCCGTGCTCCAGTCCGACCTCACCTCGCGCACCGACGCCAGCGGCGGCGGGCTGCCGCCGTTCCCGCGGCTGCTGCTGTCGACGGGCATCGCGTTCGTCGCCTGCCTGATCGCGAAGCTGATCTCGTTCGACGCGGCCGACCTGCTGCTGATCTGGCCCTGCGCCGGCGTCGCCTTCACGTTCGCCTGGCGCAACGGCCTGCGCTGGGCCGTGCCCCCGGCCATCGGAGGCGCACTGTGGGCCTGGGTCGAGTTCGGCGCGATCGGACCGACGCTCGTCACCTTCGCGGCCAGCGTGGCCGGGCCGATGCTCGCCGTGGGCACGCTGCGCCGGCTCAACAACTGGAAACCGGCCGAGTACCGCCTCGAAGCGGCGGTGCGCTTCGTGGGCGTGGTCACGCTGCTGGCCGCGCCGGTCGACGCGCTGCTGGCCACGCTCGGCCTTCAGTGGAGCGGACTGTTCGCCGCGTCCCATCCTGCGCACCGCTTCATGGTCTGGTGGCTGGTCGATGCGCTGGGCATCCTGCTGATCGCGCCTGCCCTGCTCGCCTGGATGGGCGACTCGCTCGCCGAGGCCGAACCCGGTCTGTCGCAGCGCGCACTGGTCGACGCGCCGGCCTTCTTCCTCACGCTGCTGGTGATCGGCACCGGCGTCATGGTGTCGATGTTCGGCCAGCAGAGCTACGCCTACGCGCTGGCCTTCCTCTATTTTCCGATCGTGGCCTGGACCGCGATCCGGATGAGCGAGCGCGCCACCGCGCTGTCGCTGGCGGCCACGGCGATTCCGCTGCTGATTGCGCGCGCCCACCAGGTGGCCCAGTCGCACGACGACTTCTTCCGCGCGCTCGAGGCCTCGATGCTGGTGTTCTCGGCGGTGATCGTCGCGCAGATGCTGCAGGCCGTCGCCACCGACCGCCGCTTCGCGCTCGCGCGCGTCGCGCAGCAGGCGCGCCAGGACATGTCGACCGGACTGCTCAACGATCGCGGCCTGATCGCCGAGATCGGCGAGCGCCTGTCGATACCCACCCGCCCCGACTACGGGCTGATCGGCGTGCACCTGTCGAACTTCGACACGCTGAACGACCTGTGCGGCCCGATCCGGGCGCTGCAGCTCGAGCAGGACGCCGCGGCCCTGCTGATGCACCAGCCGGGCGCAAAGGCCGCCGCGCGGCTTTCGGCGGGGCGCTTCGCGCTGATGGTCGAGGCCGAATCGGTCGCCGACGTGCGCGCGGTCGCGCGCGAGCTCTATTCGCAGCTCAACGGCCAGCTGTTCAAGACCGAACACGGCAGCGTGCGCCTGCAGCTGTGCGTGGGCGGCCTGCTGGTCGATCGCCATGCGCTGATCAACAGCGAAGACTGCCTGATGTCGCTGTCCGACGCGATGGCGATCGCCGCCAGCGTGCGCGACCCGCAACTCTTCGTCGAGCCGCTGTCGCAAACGATGATCGACGCGCGGCGCGCGCACCAGGGCAAGATCGAGCACATCCGCGAGGCCATCCGCGACAAGCGCTTCGAGCTGCACGCGCAGCCGATGATCGATCCCGAGGCGCCCGAGGGGATGCTCTCCTACGAGGTGCTGATCCGCCTGCTCGACCGCGACGGCGGGCTGATCCGCCCGCCCGAGTTCCTGTCGCTGGCGGTGCAGGCGCAGATGACGCCGACGATGGACCGCGGCGTGATCCGCGAGATCTTCTCCTGGCTCGCCGACCATCCGGAGGCGCTGGCGCGCACCTGGAAATGCTCGATCAACCTGTCGGGCCTCACGATGAGCGACGGCACGATCGCCGGCTTCATCCGCGAGCAGCGCGCGCTCTACGCGATTCCCGCCGACAAGATCGTCTTCGAGATCACCGAGAGCGAGGCGATCCGCAATCCGGCCGCAGCCTCGCGCCTGGTGGACGACCTGAAGGCCGAGGGATTCGGCATTGCGCTCGACGACTTCGGCACCGGGCTGGCCACCTTCGAGTACCTGAAGCGCTTCCCGCTCGACTACCTGAAGATCGACGGCTCGTTCATCCGCAACCTGGTGTCGAACCCGATCGACGAGGAGATCGTCCTGTCCACGGTGCGGGTGGCGCGGCGCCTGAACATCCGCACGGTGGCCGAGCACGTGCACAACCAGGACACCCTCGACCGGCTCACCGACATCGGCGTCGACCACATCCGGGGCGACTGGATCGGCCGCGCCGCGCCGCTCGAACAGATCTTCGCAGCGCCCGTGCGGCGCGTCACACGCTCGCTGGCCTGAACACCCGCGGTCAGCCGGCCAGCCAGCGCCGCAGGTTCGGCTCCTCGTCCACGTTCCAGAGCGTGCGCAGTTGCGACCACCGCGCGCCGCTCTCCTGCAGGCGCCGCCGCGTGGCGGCCATCAAGGTGTCGCGCCCCCGGGGCATGTCCTCGAACAGGTGCGCGACCCGGCGGCTGAGTCCCACCAGCGCGTAACCGCCGTCCTCGGTGGGCCCGAACACCGCATCGCGCTCGCGCAAGGCCTCGAACGCGTCGTGCAGGTCGCTGGCCGACAGCGAGACGACGTCGCTGCCGACGAGCACCGGCACCCTGCCCTCGTCGAGCGCGCGCGCCAGCGCGGCGTCGATGCGCTCGCCCAGCGAAGCGCCGACCTGCGTGCCGAGCGCGAAGCCGTGCATCGCGGCCAGCCGCGCGCAGTCGCCGTCGCGGTCGTCGCCGAGGATGCACAGCTCGACCTCGATCCCCGGCGATTGCACCTGCGCCGCACGCACCGCCGCCAGCGTGTCGCGCAGCATCGTCCGGTAGTGGGCGAGCGCGGCACTCTCGCCGATCGCGCGAGCCAGGCGCGTCTTGACCTCGCCGGCGCGCGGCACGCGAGCGAAGACGATGACCCGAGGGTTCATGGCGAAGCCTGTTTTGCGAACAACGACGCGAGGTCGTGGACCGGGAATGCGAGGTGGAACGGGTGGACGGCCATGCGATCGGGGCTCCGGGGACGGCGGCGGGGAACGGCAGCCGCACCGCCGCCGCAACACGGCGGCGGCAACCGCGGCACGCGGCCGGCATTATGACGCAGCGCTCAAGCCTGCAACACTGCTTCGGCCGCCGCGGCGCGGCCGGCAAGCGGCAGCGGATCCTGCCACAGCATGAACGCTTCCGCGGGGCGCATCGGGTGCCCGAACAGGTAGCCCTGTCCCTGTTCGCACCCGCAGGAGCGCAGGAACTGCAGTTGCGCGGGCGTCTCGATACCCTCGGCGACGACCTGCAGTCGCAGGCTTCGTGCCAGGGCCACGACCGCCCTGACGATCTCGCAGGCGTCGGTATCCCCGGGCGTCGCAGTCACGAACGATCGGTCGATCTTCAGCGCGCTTACCGGCATCCGCGACAGCCGCGCCAGGCTCGAAAAGCCGGTGCCGAAGTCGTCGATGTGCAGCGCGAAACCCATGGCCGAGAGTGCGTCGAGGGTGTCGAGCGTGCGGTCGACCTCCGCCGCAAGCGTCGACTCGGTCAGTTCCAGCACCAGCTGCCCGGGCAGCGCAGGATCCTGGGCCGTCAGCTCACGCAGCGCGGCGAGGAAGCGCGGGTCGTTGAGTTGCGCGACCGAGACGTTGACCGCGATCGGGCAGGCCGCCCCAGCTGCCCGCCGGGCAAGGCTCTGGCGGGCGGCCTCGCGCAGCACCCAGTCGCCCAGCGTCGTGATGAAGCCCGACTGCTCGGCTGCGACAACCAGCTCGAACGTGCCGCGGGGTCCATCGGCGGTCTCCCATCGCAGCAGCGCCTCGTAGCCGCAGATTCGCCCGGTTTCCAGCGATACCTTTGGCTGGTAGTGCAGCGAGAACTCGCCGCGCTCGAACGCACCCCGAAGATTGCGCAGCGACGCCGCGCGACCGGTCGCGCGGCGCCCGATCTCCGTATCGTAGTGGCGCCGGGTCGACTTTCCGGCGTCCTTGGCCGCCCGCAGCGCAATGCCTGCCGAGGCGACGAGGCTCTCCCCGTCCATGCCGTCCGACGGGTAGCGCGCGATGCCCACCGACGCCGACAGGTACACATGGTCATCCCCGAGCGGGATCGGCTGGACGCACGCATCGATCATGATCGATGCCAGCCGTTCGAGCGCGGCCGGTTCGTTCTCGTCGACAATCGCGACAAACTCGTCGCCGCCGGCGCGCGCCAGTTCGCAGTGGCCGCGGGTGGCCGCCACGAGCCGTGCGGCCAGCGCCTCGACGATCTCGTCGCCTGCGCTGTAGCCATGCGCATCGTTGACGGTCTTCAGGTTGTCGATGTCGAGGAACATGACCGCCAGCGCGCGGCTGCCGCGGCGCGCCGCCCGGACCGCATCGCGCATCCGGGCGGCGAGTCCGACGCGATTGGGAAGGCCGGTGCGAAGATCGTGAAAAGCGAGGCGGCGATAGCGCTCGTGCGCCTGCTTCAGCTCCGCATTGACCCGGATGCGCTCGGTCACGTCCCGCGAGACCACGATGAACTCGCCGTGGTGCCCGGCATCGAACAGTTTCGCGACCGATTCGAAGTAACGGTACATGCCGTTCCTGCACCGGACGCGCAATGTCCTGCGCTGCTCGACGCCCGGGCCCAGTCCTGCCGATGCGGCCTGCGCATCGGCCCGGTCGTCCGGATGCAGGAACTCGACGAGGTTGCGCCCGAGAAGCGCGCGCCGGTCGTACCCGGTCAGGCCCAGCGTCGACGGCGACGCATAGAGGATCCTGCCGTCCGAGCGATGGATCGTCACCATGTCCGAGATGCTGCTCGCGAGCGCGCGGTACATTCGTTCCGAACGCTCGAGGCGTTTTCGCTGCTCCCGAAGCTGGCGGCCTCGTCGCTGCGTTTGCCGCAGGAACTTCAGCGAGTAGAAGACGCTCGTGCCCATCAGTCCGAGCGCGAGCATCGCGGCGACGATCAGGGCCGAGCCACTGCGGTGCCAGGGCATTGGCGGCAGCTCCAGCCACTTGCGGCGGATCTGCGACAGGCCCGATCGCGGCAGCTGCTGCATGCCCGCTTCCAGCGTAGCGTGCAGCGCGGGCCGGTCCTCGGCAACCGCAATTGCGGGCTCGTACGCGAACGGCGCTTTGCCAACCGCGCGGATCTGCGACAGGTGCAGCTGCCCGAGGTGGTGAGCGGCACGCCCGCTTTCCAGCATGACCGCGTCGATCCGCCCGAGGCCGAGGGCCTCGAGCGCATCCACGTCGGTCTCGAAGGCGACCAGACGGGGCTGCGCGGGCCCATCGTTGGAGAATCCGGGGAGTCGGCCCGACTGCAGCGCCACGAAGCGCTTGCGCGCCAGTCCCTGCAGGCTGCCCGACAGCGAGCCACCGGTCGAGCCGACGAGAATTTCCATCGGCAGTCGTTCAAGTGGCTGCGTGAAGCTCCCCCGCAGCGGTACATCCGGCGTAAGGACCAGCGGCCCGCGCAGCGCGACCTGGCCGTCGCTCAGCGTCTGCTTCGATTCGGCGAGGCTGCGATGGAAGCGGATCTCGAAGCGCAATCCGGTCGCACGATGCAGTGCGTCGCGGTAGTCGCCGAGATAGCCGGCCAGAGCGCCGTCGGGCGTACGGATCGCCAACGGAGGCGCCTCGAAGGTCCCGAAGACCGGCGACGCGGCTGTACCCGTGCGCCCGCCGGCCGGGTCTTCGAGGCCAGAACTTGCGTGTGCCGCCCCGGCCACGACCGTGGCGAACACCAAGACCGCGACGATCCGATACGCCTTCACGCCTCGGCACGCAGCGGGCACTGCGACGTGATGCCGTCGGCTCACCGCGGCTCCTGGCCGCGCCAGACCTCCAGCGCCTTCGCCGGCGCCATCGGCGGCATGAACAGGAACCCTTGCGCCTCGTGGCATCCCCAGCTCTGCAGGAACCGGTATTGCTCGGCGGTCTCCACGCCCACCGCGATCACCTTGAGCTCCATCGCCTGCGCGAGCGCGACCGAAGCGCGGACGATCCGACCGGCCTCGGCGTCGATCGGCGCGGCCAGCACCAGCGAGCGGTCGATCTTCAGCGCGCGCACCGGGTTCTGTCCGAGGCGATGCAGGTTCGAGGCGGCAGTGCCGAACTGGTCGATCTGCACCCCGAACCCCATCGCGGCGAGCTCGCGAAGCGTCTGCGAAGCGCCGTCGCCTTGCAGCGTCAGCGCGGCCTCCGCCAGCTCGAGCTCGAGGTGCAGAGGCAGCGCCGGGTCGATGCAGACCAGGTCGCCGAGGAGTCTGAGAAAGCCGGGATCGCAGAACTGGCTGGTGGAGACGTTGACCGCGATCGGCACGGTGACGCCCGACTCGTGCCAGGCGAGGCTTTGTCGCGCAGCGGTGCGCAGTATCCATTCGCCGAGCCGGGGCCCGAAGGCCGATTTCTCCGCCTGCTCCACGAGCGCGGCGGCGCCTTCCGAGCCTTCGGCCCGCGTCCGGCGCAGCAGCGCCTCATAGCCGGTGACCTCACCGTCGGCCAACCGCACCCTCGGCTGGTAATACAGCGTGAACTCGTCGCGCTCGAGCGCTCGGCGATAGGCGTCGAAGGTGGCGTGAATCGGCGTGACGCGACGCGTAGCCTCGGCGTGGGGCACGGCCGCGGGCTCCGGAGGAGTCGTCGCCCGCCTGACCCCGGCGGACTGCGGTGCCGCAGGCGCGGCCGGAATGGCTCGTTGCGACCCTCGTTCGGACGTCATCTGGAGCGCCGCGTCGTCCGTATGCGCGGGCGACCCCTTGGGCGGGTCCGCGTCGCCCGCGCGGCGGCGTCGCCACGCCCAGCCGGCGGCCGGGACAACCGCCGCGAGCAGGGCCATGACGCCGCCGGGCGCGGACGCCGCGTCCGCATTCGGAGCGTGCATCGAGGCAAGCAGGAGAACCGATACGGCGAACAGCAGCGCGAGCGAAACGATCCCGAGGCGGGACATGGGCGGTATCAGAAAGGAGGGAGAGAGCCCGACTGTGCATCAAGCCGCGGCATTGCGCGAGTCGCGAAGGCTGCTCGTGCATGCTGTTTCACCGGTGATGCGACGAGCGGCCGGGGCACACGGACCGGCGGAGGCGAGAGCGCGGTGCGCTCGCCTCTTTGCGAAGCCGCGCTGTCTCCGATGCGCGACGCGGCAGCGCCGACCCGGTGCGGGCCGGGACCGGGACCGGTGGCCACCTTTCGCCATCGGGGCGATGCCGGACATTGCACGGTGCGCCACGTGGGCCTATAGTCCGACGAGATCGCAGAGGATCGGAATTCCAGGGTCCCAGGCTTCGACGCCGCCATCTCCGGCGATGTCATTCACTCCGCAAAGGAGAACCCATGAAGCTCAGCACCTTTCTGTCGATCTCATCGATTGTCGGTCTCGTCTACGGTCTGCTGTTCCTGATCGTCCCGGGCGTGATGCTGACCCTGCACGGCGAGGCGGCCGAAGCCGACAACCTGATGCAGATACGCTTCTTCGGCTCGGCGCTGGTCGGCTGGGCGCTCATCGTCTGGCTCGGGCGGCACGTCCGCGACGACCGGGCGATTCGCGCCATGCTGGTCGGCTCGGCCGCAGGCTTCGGCCTCGGCACACTGATCAGCCTTTGGGGCGTAATGTCCGGCCTGATGAACGCGATGGGCTGGTCGTCGGTCATCGTGTATCTGCTGCTGCTGGCGGGCGCGGTGTATTTCCTCGCGCCGGCGCACCGGCTGCAGCCTGCGTAACCCGCAGCAGTACGCCCCTGCCGGGCGCACAAAGTACGAAGGGTCGGCCCCTTGCGGGAGCCGACCCTTTGGTTTGACTGGTCGGGACGGCGGGATTCGAACTCGCGACCCCTTGCACCCCATGCAAGTGCGCTACCAGGCTGCGCTACGCCCCGAAGCGACGAAGTATACCAGCAGGCATTCCGCGCCTCGCTCCGCGCGTGCCACACTGCAGGGCGCCGGCGCGCATCGTCCAGCCGCGACGCAGGAGCCCTCGCATGGTCATCAGGCGCAGCACCCCGTCCGACCTCGAGCCCTACAAACGCTACCCGGTCGCCGACGCCTTCGATGCGATCGTGATCGGGTCGGGCATCGGCGGCCTCGCGACGGCCGCGCTGCTCGCGAAATACGGCGGCAGGAAGGTGCTCGTGCTCGAGCGGCACTACACGCCGGGCGGCTTCACCCACGTGTTCCGGCGCCCCGGCTACGAGTGGGACGTCGGCGTCCACTACATCGGCAACGTGCGACCGGGATCGATGCTGCGCGCGGTGTTCGACGTGGTCGGCGACGGCGGCATCGAATGGGCCGACATGGGCGAGGTCTACGATCGCATCGTCATCGGCGGCGACAGTTACGACTTCCCGAAGGGCCGCGAACGCTTCCGCGCGGCGATGAAGGCGTACTTCCCCGGCGAGGAAGCGGCGATCGACGCCTACCTCGCGGCGTTGCGGGAGGCGCTCTCGGGGCTGAGCGGATTCATGGCCGGGAAGGCGCTGCCGGGACCGATCGGGGCGTTGGCGGGCCCGCTGCTCGGGCGCAGGACGCAGGCGTGGGCCAGGCGCACCACGCGCGAGGTGCTCGAGGGCTTCACGCGCAACCAGCGCCTGATCGCGGTGCTCGCCGGGCAGTTCGGCGACTATGGCCTGCCCCCGCCGAGTCGAGTTTCCTGGTGCACGCGATGGTCGCGAGCCACTACCTCGACGGGGCCCGGTACCCGGTCGGCGGCTCGGGCGTGTTCGTCGACGCGATCGTGCCGGTGATCCAGGCAGGCGGGGGGCGCCTGCTGATCAATGCGGAGGTCGCCGGGATCGCGGTCGAAGGCGACTCCGTCGTCGGCGTGAGGATGGCGCTGGACGGGGCGACGATCCGCGCGCCGGTGGTCGTCAGCGACGCCGGTGTCGTCAACACCTTCGGCCGCCTGCTGCCGCAGGATCTCGCCCGCCGTCACGGGTTGTCGCAGGCGCTGAACACCGTGCGACCTTCGATCGCGCACCTGTGCCTGTACGTCGGCTTTCGCGAGAACGCGCAGGCGCTGCGCCTTCCGAAGCACAACATCTGGGTCTATTCGCACGAGGACCACGAACGCAGCTTCGCTGCGATGAACGACGACCCCGATGCCGCGCTTCCGATGGCCTTCATCTCCTTCCCCTCCGCGAAGGACCCCGATTTCGAGCGGCGCCACCCGGGCCGCGCAACGGTCGACGTCGTCGCCTTCGCGCCGTATGCCTGGTTCGAGCGCTGGCAGGACACGCACTGGAAAGATCGCGGCGAGGAGTACGAGGCGTTCAAGGAGAGACTCGCGCAGCGGATGCTGGAAACGCTCTTCGGGCAACTGCCCCAACTGCGCGGCAAGGTCGATTGGTACGAGCTCTCGACGCCGCTGACGACGCGGCACTTCTGCAACTACGGGCAGGGAGAGATCTACGGCATCGAGCACTCGCCGCAGCGCTTCCGGCAGCGCTTCCTGAAGCCGGCGACACCGATACGAGGCCTCTACCTGACGGGCCAGGACATCGTCTCATGCGGTGTGGGCGGTGCACTGATGAGCGGGGTACTCACCGCGTCGGCCATCCTGCGCCGCAACCTGCTGTCGGCGATCCGTCAGTCGGCGCCGCAACGAAGCGAGGGCGAGCGCCGCGAGGGCGAGCGCGAGGCAGGAGCGACGGTCAGCGCAGAAGGTCGAGCGCGCGCCTGAGTTCCTCGCGGATCGCGTCGAGGTCGACGTTGCCGGCCATCGGCGCTGCGGGCTGCGCTGCTTCGGCGCCGGTCGCTGCGGCCGGGGGCGCCGCGTCGCGCAACTTGCCGTTTTGCGGGTTCTCGCCAAGACGGTTGCGCGCGCCGCTGATCGTGAAGCCCTGCTCATAGAGCAGGTCGCGGATGCGCCGCACGAGCAGCACCTCGTGATGCTGGTAGTAGCGACGATTGCCGCGCCGTTTCATCGGCCGCAGCTGGGTGAACTCCTGCTCCCAGTAGCGCAGCACGTGCGGCTTGACGCCACACAGCTCGCTGACCTCGCCGATGGTGAAGTAGCGCTTGGCGGGGATCGGCGGCAGCGGCGCCTTGTGTTCGGACTTGTTCTGCATGCTCGACCGTGCTGGAGAAGGCCTGGACGCGCGCGGGGCAAGCGTCAGTGGCCCGCCTCCTCGATCTGCGACTTCAGCTTCTGGCTGGCGTGGAAGGTGACCACGCGTCGAGCCGAGATCGGGATCTCCTCGCCGGTCTTGGGGTTGCGCCCCGGCCGCTGCGGCTTGTCGCGCAGCTGGAAGTTGCCGAAGCCCGACAGCTTGACGCTTTCGCCGCGCTCGAGCGCATCGCGGATTTCGTCGAAAAAGGTTTCGACCATGTCCTTGGCTTCGCGCTTGTTCAGCCCGACGCGCTCGAACAGCATCTCGGCAAGCTCGGCTTTCGTCAGCGTAAGAGCGTCCGCGTCCAACGCGGGCTCGGGAAGATCGACGGACCGGGTCGCGCCCGCCTGCGGCTCGCTCGCCGCCTCGCGCTGCGGGTCGGGTACCGCCCGGCCAAACTGGGTCATCGTATCCGTTACTCGCATCGAATCCGCAGCCCGACTGTCGTTGGGAATCAGGAGCCGGAGCGGAGCCTGGCGTGGATCGTGCGTGCCAGTCGGGCGACGATCGCATCGACCGCGGCCGCCGCCTCGGCGTCGCTCAAGGTGCGACGAGTATCTTGCATCCACAAACGGAAGGCAAGACTTTTTTCCTTATTTTCCAATCCCTTACCGCGATATTCGTCGAACAATTTGACGTGTTTCACGATCTGCGCGGCGGGTTCGCCAGCTATCGCCTCGGCGATTTCGGCGAACACCGGGCAGCCGGGCGGTCGCTGTCGACGACGATCGACAGGTCGCGGACCACCGGCGGAAACTTCGATACATCCTCATAGACCGGAACGATACGTTCCAGTAGAGGATCGAGGTCGAGCTCGGCGACGACTGCCGGCTGCGCCAGTTCGAGTTCCTGGACGAGCGCCGGATGAAGCTCGCCGAGCCAGCCGACTTCGCGGGAGCCGATCAGTACGCGGGCGCTGCGCCCGGGGTGCAGCGCGGGGTGGGCGGCCGGCTCGACCCGGAGCGCCGATCCGGCGATGGCTTCGAGGTCGCCCTTGACGTCGAAGAAGTCGACGCGGCGCGCGGGAGCGCCCCACTGCTCGTCGAGCTGCGGGCCGAAGGCCAGCAGGCCGACCCGGCGCGGCTGCGCAACCCCGTGCACCTGTTGCGGGCCCGCCGCGACCGAGGCGTCGGCAAGGAAGATCCGTCCGACCTCGAACAGGCGCACCCGCGACGCCTTGCGATTGAGGTTCGAGCGCAGCGTCTCGAGCAGCCCGCCCCAGAGCGTGGTGCGCATCACGTCCATCTGCGCGGCGATCGGGTTGAGCAGGCGGATCGGCTCGCGGCCCGTCAGCCGCCGGTCGAGCATGCCGGCGACGAAGCTGTAGTGGATCGCCTCCTGGTAGTCGCGCGCCGCCACCATCCGCTTCAACGCGCCGATCGTGCGCCGGGCCTCGGGCATCGGCCGCATCGACACGCCGCTCCTCGGCGGGCGCAGCGGCAGTTGCTCGTAACCCCAGATGCGAGCGACCTCCTCGATCAGGTCTTCCTCGATCTGCAGGTCGAAGCGGTACGACGGCGGAGTGACCTCGAAGCGTCCGGCCTCGTGCCGCGCCGGCAGCCGAAGCCGCTCGAAGACCGCGGCGATCCCGGCCTCGGGAATGTCGACGCCGATCACCTTGCGGGCGCGCGCCACGCGCAGGCTCACCGGCTCGCGCGCCGGCAGGCCGGTGATCGTGTCGTCGACCGGCCCGGCCTGCCCGCCGCAGACTTCGAGGATGAGCCGGGTGACGTATTCGAGATGGTCGACGGTGGTGGCCGCATCGACACCGCGCTCGAAGCGCGCCCCCGCGTCGGTGGCGAAGTTGTAGCGACGCGAGCGCCCGGCAATCGCCGCAGGCCACCAGAACGCGGCCTCGAGATAGACGTTGCGGGTGTCGTCGGACACGGCCGTCGAGTCGCCGCCCATGATGCCGGCCAGGCTCTCGACCTGGCTGGCATCGGCGATCACGCCCACGTCGGCCGCGAGCTCGACCGTCTGGCCATTCAGCAGCTTCAGCCGCTCGCCGTCGTGCGCCCAGCGCACTTCGAGTCCCCCTCGATGCGATCGAGGTCGAAGACGTGCGAGGGCCGCCCGAGCTCGAGCATCACGTAGTTCGAGATGTCGACCAGCGCCGAGATGCTGCGCTGGCCTGCGCGCTCCAGGCGCTGGCGCATCCACGCGGGCGTGGGGGCCCGCGGATCGACGCCGCGGATCACGCGCCCGGAGAAGCGGCCGCACAGGTCGGGGGCGGCAACCCGCACCGGCAGGCGGTCGTCGATCGCCACCAGCGCCGGCTCGAACACCGGTTCGCGCAGCGGTGCGCCGGAGATCGCCGACAGCTCGCGCGCCACGCCGAAGACGCTCATGCAGTGCGCCAGATTGGGGGTGAGCTTGAGCGTGTAGACCAGCTCGTCGAGCGCGAGCGCGTCGCGCAGGTCGGCACCCACCGGCGCATCGGCCGCGAGCGCCATCAGGCCGCTGTGGTCTTCCGACAGGCCGAGCTCGCGCGCCGAGCACAACATGCCGTGGCTCTCGACGCCGCGCATCTTCACCGGCTTGATCGCCAGGCCGCCGGGCAACTCGGCACCGGGCAGCGCGCAGGGCGCGCGCATGCCGGCGGCCACGTTCGGCGCGCCGCAGACGATCGTGCGCAGCCGGCCTTCGCCGGCGTCGACTTCGCACACCGACAGCTTGTCCGCGTTCGGGTGGCGCGCGACGCTGCGCACCTCGGCCACGACCACGCCGCGAAACGGCGGCGCCGCGGTGCTCGTCTCCTCGACTTCGAGGCCGGCCATCGTGAGGCGGTCGGCGATCTCCGCGCCCGACCAATCGGGCGACGCGAAGCTTCTCAGCCAGCTTTCCGGGACACGCATTGGAGGCCTTCCGACTTATCGGTTGAACTGCTGCAGGAAGCGCAGGTCGTTCTCGTAGAACATGCGCAGGTCGCCCACGCCGTAGCGCAGCATCGCGAGCCGCTCGATGCCCGAGCCGAAGGCGAAGCCGATGTAGCGCTCCGGATCGAGGCCGAAGTTGCGCACCACGTTCGGGTGCACCTGGCCCGAGCCGCTTACCTCCAGCCAGCGTCCGGCCAGCGGCCCGTCGGCGAAGCGCATGTCGATCTCGGCCGAGGGCTCGGTGAACGGGAAGTACGACGGGCGGAAACGCACGTCGAGGTCGTCGCGCTCGAAGAAACGGCGCAGGAAATCGGCGTAGACGCTCTTCAGGTCGGCGAAGCTCACGTCTTCGTCGATCCACAGTCCCTCGAACTGGTGGAACATCGGCGAGTGCGTGGCGTCGGAATCGACCCGATAGGTCTTGCCCGGCGCGATCACCTTGATCGGCGGCTGGTGCCGGCGCGCATAGCGCACCTGCACCGGACTGGTGTGGGTGCGCAGCAGCAGGCCCCCGCCCTTGCCGTCGGGCGCATCGACGTAGAAGGTGTCGTGCATCGAGCGCGCCGGGTGGTTCTCGGGCGTGTTCAGCGCGGTGAAGTTGAAGAAGTCTTCCTCGATCTCCGGGCCGTCGGCCACGTCGAAGCCGATCGAGTGGAAGATCGCCTCGATGCGCTCGATGGTGAGCGTCAGCGGGTGCAGCCCGCCGGTGCCCGCGCCGCGCCCCGGCAAGGTGACGTCGATCGCCTCCTGCGCGAGTCGGGCGTCGAGCTCGGCGCGCGCCAGCGCCGCCTCGCGGCTGCGTACCGCGCGCTCGACCGCCTGCTTCGCCTCGTTGAGCTCGCGCCCGACGGCCGAGCGCTCGGCCGGCGCCAGCGCGCCGAGCTTCTTCATCTCGGCGGTGAGCGCTCCGTCCTTGCCCAGCGCGCGCGCCTTGGCGTTAGCGAGCTCGGGCGCGTTGCGCGCGGCGGCGATTTCGGCCGACAGCTGCGCCACCATCGGCGCGAAGCGCGCGGATGCGGAGGCGCCGTTGCCCGGCGTCGACGGCTGGGAACTGTCTGTATTCGGCATGGCGTGGGAGGAATCGGTGTGGTGCAAGTAAAACGGGGCCACGAGGGCCCCGTCGTGTCCGCCGGCGGGCGGCGCCTGGCCGCCCGGCCCGACGCAGCGACCGGCGCGGCTCAGACCGCGCCGAGCGAGGCCTTCACCCGGGCGACGATCGCCGCGAACGCAGGCTTGTCGGTGACCGCCAGGTCGGCGAGCACCTTGCGGTCGAGACCGATGGCCGCGCGGTTCAGCCCGTTGATGAACCTGCTGTAGGTGATGCCGTGCTCGCGCACCGCGGCGTTGATTCGCGCGATCCACAGCGAGCGGAACACGCGCTTGCGGTTGCGCCGGTCGCGGTACGCGTACTGCCCGGCACGCATGACCGCCTGCTTGGCCACGCGATAGACGTTGCCGCGACGACCGCGATAGCCGCGCGCGGCGGCGATGACCTTCTTGTGGCGCGCGCGCGCCGTGACTCCACGCTTGACTCGGGACATGGCGCTCTCCTTATGCGTACGGCAGCATGGCCTTGACGGAATCGACGTCCCCGGGGTGGACGCTCATCGTTCCGCGCAGCTGGCGCTTGTTCTTCGTCGTCTTCTTCGTGAGGATATGGCGCTTGAACGCCTGAGCCCGCTTCACGCTGCCTGAGGCGCGCACGCGGAAGCGCTTTGCAGCGCCCCTCTTCGTCTTCATCTTGGGCATGATGACCCCTTGCCTTCTCTTCTAATGCCGCGTCGGGTGTCCGGCAACGTGCCGGCGCTTCGGGAACCCGCCTGGGCTTGTTCGGCGCCCGAAGGCGCCATTCACCACTGCTACTTCTTCTTCCTCGGCGAGATGACCATGATCATCTGCCGCCCCTCGAGCCGGGGCATCTGCTCGACCACCGCGAGGTCGTCGATATCGTTGCGCACCCGCTCGAGCAACCGCACGCCGAACTCCTGGTGCGCCATCTCGCGGCCCCGGAAACGCAGCGTGATCTTCGCCTTGTCGCCCTCTTCCAGGAATCGCCGCAGATTGCGCAGCTTCACCGCGTAGTCACCTTCGTCGGTGCCGGGCCGGAACTTCACTTCCTTGACCTGGATGACCTTCTGCTTCAGGCGAGCCTCGTGCTGGCGCTTCTGCTCCTGATACTTGAACTTTCCGTAGTCCATCAGGCGGCAGACGGGAGGAACGGCCTGGGGCGCGATTTCGACCGGGTCGACTTCGCCCTCTTCGGCCATGCGCATGGCCTCCCTCAGGCTCACGATGCCAATCGGTTCGTTCTCCACGCCCACGAGGCGCACCTCGGGCACGTTGATCTCACCGTTGATGCGATGCGCGCGTTCAGCAGTAGCGATGCTGCGTTCTCCTTCAAAAGGACAAATACAACGGCCGTGCGACGACGCCGATCGGCTCGCCGGAATGCTTCGCTGCGCGAAGCACGCCCGGCTTGCCGGTCATTGCGGGTTGGATCGCTTGAGCGCGACGTCTTCGGAGAGTCGCGCCGCGAACGCCCCGACGTCGAGGACGCCGGAATCGGCCCCCCGCGCGCGCGCACGGCCACCTTGGCAGCCTGTCGCTCCTTGTCGCCGACGACGAGGAGATACGGGATCTTCTGCAGGCTGCTTTCGCGAATTTTATAGTTGATTTTTTCGTTCCGCAAATCGACCTGCACCCTAAACCCTTGTTTTCTCAACGTTTCCGCAACAGAGCTCGCGTAGTCGGCCTGGGCGTCGGTGATGTTCATGACCACCGCCTGGACCGGCGCCAGCCACATGGGCAGCGCACCGGCATGATGCTCGATCAGGATGCCGATGAAACGTTCGAGCGAGCCGACGATAGCCCGGTGCAGCATCACCGGCACGCGCCGGGTGTTGTCTTCGGCGACGTATTCGGCGCCCAGGCGCCCCGCCATGTTGAAGTCGACCTGCATGGTGCCGCACTGCCATTCGCGGCCGATCGCGTCTTTCAGCGTGTACTCGATCTTGGGGCCGTAGAACGCCCCCTCGCCGGGCGAGATCGCGAATTCGCAGCCGGCGCGGCGCAGACTCTCCATCAGCGCCTGCTCGGCACGGCCCCAGGCTTCGTCGGTGCCCACCCGCTTGTCGGGTCGGGTAGCGACCTTGTAGAGAATCTGCCCGAAGCCGAAGTCGCGGTAGACCGCCTGCAGTTGCGCGGTGAACGCCACGCACTCGTCGAGGATCTGCTCTTCGGTGCAGAAGACGTGGCCGTCGTCCTGCGTGAAGCCGCGCACCCGCATGATGCCGTGCAGCGCGCCGGAGGGTTCGTTGCGGTGGCACTGGCCGAATTCGCCGTAGCGCAGCGGAAGGTCGCGGTACGAGCGCAGGTCGGACTTGTAGATCTGCACGTGCCCGGGGCAGTTCATCGGCTTGAGCGCGTAGTGCCGGTTCTCCGACTCGGTCGTGAACATGTTCTC
The DNA here is from genome assembly GCA_027493945.1 of Burkholderiaceae bacterium. GTDB lineage: Bacteria > Pseudomonadota > Gammaproteobacteria > Burkholderiales > Burkholderiaceae_E > Zeimonas. The sequence continues at coordinate 193,592 of JAOSJU010000002.1, forward strand.
GCGGTAGTTCTGCCAGTGCCCGGTGCGCTCCCACAGGCTGCGGTCGAGGATCTGCGGCCCCTTGACCTCCTGGTAGCCGCAGTCGCGGTAGACCTGCCGCATGTACTGCTCGACCTGCTGCCAGATGGCCCAGCCCTTCGGGTGCCAGAAGACGAGCCCCGGCGCCTCTTCCTGCATGTGGAACAGGTCGAGTTCGCGCCCGAGACGGCGGTGATCGCGCTTCTCGGCCTCCTCGAGCCGGTGCAGGTACGCGTCCTGCTCTTCCTTCTTCGTCCAGGCGGTGCCGTAGACCCGCTGCAGCATTTCGTTCTTCGAGTCGCCGCGCCAGTAGGCGCCGGCGAGCTTCATCAGCTTGAAGACCTTCAGCCGGCCGGTGGACGGCACGTGCGGGCCGCGGCACAGGTCGACGAAGTCGCCCTCGCGGTACAGCGTGATCGGCTCGCCCGCCGGAATCGACGCGATGAGCTCGGCCTTGTACTTCTCGCCGATCGACTCGAAGAACTTCACCGCTTCGTCGCGATCCCAGAGCTCGCGCACGACCGGCTCGTCCTTCTTCGCGAGCTCGGCCATCTTCGCCTCGATCGCGGCGAGGTCCTCGGGCGTGAACGGGCGCTTGTACGAGAAGTCGTAGTAGAAGCCGTTGTCGATCACCGGACCGATCGTGACCTGCGCATCGGGGAACAGCGACTTGACCGCGTACGCGAGCAGGTGCGCGGTGGAGTGCCGGATGATCTCCAGCCCTTCGGGGTCGCGTTCGGTGACGATGGCCAGCGCGGCGTCGGACTCGATGCGATGCGAGGTGTCGACCAGGCGCCCGTCGAGCTTGCCGGCGATGGCCGACCTGGCCAGCCCGGCGCCGATGGAGGCGGCGACCTCGGCGACCGTGGGCGGCGCATCGAAGCGCCGTTGCGATCCATCGGGGAGCGTGATGACGACCATGGCGGGGAGTTGTCGGCGCCGACGCGCGCCGCGGTATCCCTGGTAGGCGCGATTGGACTCGAACCAACGACCCCCACCATGTCAAGGTGGTGCTCTAACCAGCTGAGCTACGCGCCTGCAAACGATTATTATACATCAGCTCGCGACCGCTCCGAGAGCGCGACGCGCGACAGCCAGACCACCGGCACCACGCCGACGAGCACGATCAGCAGCGCCGGCAGCGCCGCCTCGGCGAGCCGCTCGTCGGACGCGAACTGGTAGGTGATCACCGCCAGCGTGTCGAAGTCGAAGGGCCGCAGCACCAGCGTCGCCGGCAGCTCCTTCAGGCAGTCGATCGCCACCAGCAGGGACGCGGCGCCGACGCTTCGGCGCATCAGCGGCCAGTGCACCTCGCGCAGCACCTCGAGCGGCCGGCGCCCGAGGCTGCGCGCGCTGTGATCCATCGACGGGCTGATGCGCGCCAGCCCCGACTCGACGCCCTGGTAGGCCACCGAGAAGAAGCGCACCGCGTACGCGTAGACCACCGCCGCGATGCTGCCTCCGGCCAGCAGCGCCGGCAGGCCCAGCGCGCCGGTGAGCGGCGCCAGCGCCCGATCCACCGCCCCCGACAGGATCAGCAATCCGACGCCGAGCACGACGCCGGGCAACGCGTAGCCGGTGTTGGAGAACAGCAGCGCCGCGCGCAGCGTGGGCGACGAGGCGACGCGCGCCGAATACGCGGCGACCAGCGCCACCGGCAGCACGATCGCCGCACCGCAGGCGGCCAGCAGCGCGGTGTTGGCGATCCAGCGCGGCAGCCGCGCATCGAGCACGCCGCCGCCGCCGATCCAGGCCCACGCAAGCAGCGCCGCCGGCAAGACGAAGCCCAGCACGACCGGAATCGCACAGGCAAGCGTCGCGCGCCAGGCGGCCGCGCCGTGCAAGCGCCGGCGCGGCTCGGGCCGCGGGCTGCGCACATAGAACTGCATCCGCCCGCGCTGACCGCGTTCGAGCGCGAGCACCACGATCACGATCGCCAGCAGCATCGCCGACAGCCGCGCCGCGCCGCCGCGATCGCCCATGCCCTGCCAGGCGCGATAGATGCCGGCGGTGAAGCTGTCGACCGAGAAGTACGCGACCGTGCCGAAGTCGGCCAGCGTCTCCATCATCGCCAGCGCGCAGCCGGCGACCACCGCGGGCCGGGCCACCGGCCAGGTGACGCGCCACCAGACGCGCCGGCGACTCAGGCCCAGCGAGCGCGCGGCCTCGGCGAGCGAGGGGTTGCGGTCGGCGAACGCCGCACGCGCGAGCAGGTAGACGTAGGGGTACAGCGCAAGCCCGAGGAAGGTGCCGGCCGCCGGCCACGAGTGGATGTCGGGGAACCAGTAGTCGCCGACCTCCCAGCCGGTGATCCGGCGCAAGCCGGTCTGCAGCGGGCCGAAGCTGGCCAGGAAATCGGTGTAGGCGTAGGCCATCACGAACGCGGGCGTGGACAGCGGCAGCACCAGCATCCACGACAGTGCGCGCCTGCCCGGGAACTCGCAGGCGGCGACCAGCCAGCCGGTGCCCACGCCGATCAGCAGCACCACGGCGAGCACCGCCGCCGCGAGCTTCGCGGTGGTGATCGTGTAGTACGGCAGCACCGTGCCGAACAGGTGCGCGAGCGTGCCTTCGGCCTGCGACGCGCCGGGCGCCAACGCCAGCCACAGCACCGCGGCGATCGGCGCGGCCACCGCCAGCGCGGCGAGCACCGAGCCGAGGGCGAGCAATCTCGGCGAAAAACCCAGCGACGGATCGATGCGCAGCCAGCGGCGAGCGGGAAGCGGTTCGGGAGGGCGGCTTTGCACGGGGTGACTGGCACTACAATCCGGGAACGGGAATTATAGGTATTTGCAATGGCTTCGAATCCGCCGGCGGCGCTTGGTGCGGCCGCGCTGCGCGTCGACGACCTGCACGTCGCGTTCCATGAGGGTACGCGCGAGGTCCGTGTGCTCGACGGATTGGCGTTCCAGCTGAGCCCCGGCGAGATCGGCTGCCTGCTCGGCGCTTCCGGCTGCGGCAAGACCACCGCGCTGCGCACGATCGCGGGCTTCGTGCGGCCCGACCGCGGCGCGGTGCACATCGGCAAGCGCTGCGTGGCCTCGCCGCGCGAGTGGGTCGAGCCCGAGCAGCGCGGAGTGGGGGTGGTGTTCCAGGACTACGCGCTCTTCCCGCATCTCGACGTGGCCGCCAACGTCGCCTTCGGGCTGCGTGCGCTGCCGGTGACCGAGCGGCCGGCTCGCGTGGCCGCGATGCTCGAGCTGGTCGGCCTGCCGGGGATCGGCGGGCGTTTTCCGCACGAATTGTCGGGCGGGCAGCAGCAGCGCGTGGCGCTTGCGCGCGCGCTCGCGCCATCGCCGGCGATCCTGCTGCTCGACGAGCCGTTCTCGAACCTCGACCCCGACCTGCGCGAGCGCCTCGCGCTCGACCTGCGCGAGATCCTGAAGCGGCACGGCACGACGGCGCTGCTGGTCACGCACGACCAGTACGAGGCCTTCGCGCTGGCCGACCGGGTCGGCGTCATGGATGCCGGCTGCATCGAGCAGTGGGACACCCCTTACCGGCTCTACCACCAGCCGGCAACGCGGCAGGTTGCCGACTTCGTCGGCCTCGGCGCGTTCCTGCCCGGGCGACTCGAGCACCGCGACGGCAACACCTTCGTGCATCTCGAACTGGGTACGCTGCCGATTCACTTGCGCACCGACCAGGCGATCGCCGGCGCCACCGCCAACCTGCACGGCGAGGTGACCGTGCTGCTGCGCCCCGACGACGTCGTGCACGACGACAGCAGCCCGATGCAGGCCGAGGTGGTGCGCAAGGCCTTCCGCGGCGCGCAGTTCCTCTACACGCTGCGGCTGGCCAGCGGCCAGACGCTGCTCGCGCTGGTGCCGAGCCACCACAACCACGCGGTCGGCGAGCGGATCGGCGTGCGCTTCGACGCCGATCACATCGTGACGTTCACCCCCGACCAGGGCCTGTGAGCAGGCCCTAAACCCCGAGATAGGCCTGCAGCGCGCCCTCGTCGGCCGCCAGCGACTTCGAGTCGCCTTCGAGCGCCACGTGGCCGCGTTCGAGCACCACGCAACGGTCGGTGTGCGCGAGCACCGCGCGATAGTTGCGGTCGACCACCAGCGACGCGATCCCGCTCGCGCGGATCCCCGCGACGATGCCCCAGATCTCGCGCACGATCAGCGGCGCCAGCCCTTCGGTGGCTTCGTCGAGCACGATCAGGTCGGGGTTGGTCATCAGCGCGCGGCCGATCGCGAGCATCTGCTGCTCGCCGCCCGAGAGCTGGTTGCCTCCGTGATGCAGCCGCTCGGTCAGGCGCGGGAAGGTCTCGAGCACCCGCTCGAAGGTCCAGTCGGACTGCCCGCGCAGGCCCGGGCGCGCCGCCATCAGCAGGTTCTCGCGCACCGAGAGGTTCGGAAAGATGCCGCGCCCTTCGGGCACGTAGCCGATGCCCATGCGCGCGACGCGATCGGGGCGCTCGGCGCTGCAGTCGCGGCCGCGCACCACGATGCGTCCGGTGGTCGCGCGCATCAGCCTGAGCATGCCGCGGATCAGCGTCGTCTTGCCCATGCCGTTGCGGCCCAGCAGCCCCACCGCCTCGCCGGCCTCGATGCGCAGGTTCACGCCGCGCAGCACGTGGCTCTGCCCGTAATAGGCGTGCAGGTCGCTGATCTCGATGAGCGTTTCGGCCATGATCGATCCGGTGCGCCTGGCGCGGCCCGGGGCCGCTAGTGCGCGCCCTCCTCGCCGAGGTAGGCGGTCTGCACGTCGGCGTTGGCGCGGATCTCCTCGGGCCTGCCGGTGGCGATGACGCGGCCATTCACCATCACGGTGATCTCGTCGGAGACGCGAAACACCGCGTCCATGTCGTGCTCGACCAGCAGGATCGCGTGCTCGGCCTTCAGCCCTTCGAGCAGCGACAGCATGCGCTCGGACTCCTCGGCACCCATCCCGGCCAGCGGTTCGTCGAGCACCAGCACGCGCGGGCCGGTGGCCAGGCACATCGCGATTTCGAGCTGGCGCTTCTGGCCGTGCGACAGCGTGCCGGCGATCAGGTGCGCCTGCGCGGCGAGCCCCGCGCGCTCGAAAGCGCGTGGGTCGCGGCGGCGCGGCTCGTCGCGCACGTCGAGGCGGGCGTGAACCAGTCCCAGGGACGCTGCAGCCGCGCCTGCGCACTGAGCCGACAGTTCTCGAACACGGTGAACGGCGCGTAGATCGTGTTGCGCTGGTAGCTGCGGCCCAGCCCGGCCTGCGCGCGCCGCGGCTGCGACCACCGCGAGACGTCGCGGCCGAGCAGTTCCACCGTGCCCTCGCTCGCCTGGATCTCGCCGCACAGCAGGTTGATCAGCGTGGACTTGCCGGCGCCGTTGGTGCCGATCACCGCATGGACCGTGCCCTCGCGCACCGCCACCGAGACGTCGTCGACCGCCTTCAGGCCGCCGAAGCTGCGCGAGACGTTGCGCGCGCGCAGCAGCACCTGGCCCCCGCGCGGCTCAGGCATTGCGCAGCCTCCGCAGGTTCGCCACGCGCCTTCGCAGCTGCCGGCCGATGCCGACGAGGCCGTCGGGCATCAGCGCGACGCAGGCGATGATCGTGAAGCCGAGCGTGAGCTGCCAGTGCTGCGCCAGCGCCCCGAAGATCGCCTCCGACTGGAAGAGATCCTGCAGCAGCACGAAGGCGAACGCCCCCACCACCGCTCCGTGCAGGCTTCCCAGTCCCCCGAGGATGATCATGATCAGCACCGCGCCCGACTGGTGCCAGGACAGCAGTTCGGGACTCACGAAACCGTCCTTCAGCGCATGCAGGAATCCGGCGAGGCCGGCGAACATCCCCGCCAGCACGAAGGCCGCCAGCTTGTAGCCGTAGGTGGCGAACCCGACCGCACGCATGCGCTGCTCGTTCACGCGGATGCCGGCCAGCGCCCTGCCGAAGCGGCTGCGCACGAGGTACGCCAGCAGCACGAACGTGACGGCGAGGAAGACGAGCACGAAGTAGTAGAAGGTGTGGCCGCTGTCGAGGTCGAACGGCTGCCAGTCGCCGATCGACAGAACCGGCCGGTAGTACACGTAGATGCCGTCGCTGCCGCCGCCCAGCTTCGTGTCGTGGAACACGTAGTAGGCCATCTGCGCGAAGGCGAGCGTCACCATGATGAAATAGATGCCGCGCGTGCGCAGCGACAGCGCCCCGACCGCCAGTGCATAGCCCCCGGCGGCGAGCACCGCTGCCGGAAGCAGCATCAGCAGCGGAGCCGGGCCGCTTTGCGGCGTGAGCAGCGCCGCGGTGTACGCCGCGATGCCGAGGAACGCGGCGTGACCGAAGCACACCAGGCCCGTCTGGCCGACCAGCAACTCGAGACTGAGCGCGAAGATCGCGAGGATCATGATCTTCGTGACCAGGTCGATCGCGAACTTCCCGCCGAACATCGGGAACGCTGCGAGCACCAGCGCGGCGACGATGGCCGGCACGATGCGCGAGGACAGACCGCTCATCGGGGGGCTCTCAAACGGTGCGGAACAGCCCTTCGGGCCGCCACAGAAGGATCACCGCCATCAGCACGTAGGACCAGCACGCCGGCAGCCTGTGGAAAGAAGACCGCCCCGAAAGTGCCGACGAACCCGACCAGCAGCGCAGCCACCAGCGCGCCGCGGATCGATCCGATGCCGCCGATCACCACGACCACGAAACAGATGATGAGCACCTGGTTGCCCATGCCCGGATAGACCGACGACACGGGCGCGGCGATCGCGCCGGCGAGCGCCGCGAGCGCGACTCCGGCCGAGAACACCACGCGATAGAGGAACTTGATGCCGACGCCCATCGCCCGGACCATCTCGCGGTTGGAGGCGCCGGCGCGTACCGTCATGCCGAGCCGGGTGCGCGTGATCACCCAGAACAGCGCGATCACCACCACCACGCACACCGCCGAGATGAACAGGCGGTAGACCGGATAGGTCATCAGTTCGCCCAGCGGCAGCGTGCCCGCCAGCCAATCGGGCGCGCGCACCCCGTGCACGTCGTTGCCGACCAGGATGCTGCGGGTTTCCTCGAAGACGAGGATCAGCGCGTAGGTCATCAGCACCTGCTGCAGGTGCTCACGCTCGTACAGGTAGCTGAAGAAGACCCACTCGAGCAGATAGCCCAGCGCGACCGAGATCGCGATCGAGACGGCCAGCGTGGCGAAGAAGCCGCCGCCCAGCGTCTGCTCGACCAGCGGCGCCAGCGCGTACGCCATGTAGGCGCCGATCATGTAGAAGCTGCCGTGCGCCAAGTTGATCACGCCCATGATCCCGAAGATCAGCGTGAGGCCGCTGGCGACCAGGAACAGCAGCAGGCCGTACTGGACGGCGTTCAGGCATTGAACGAGAAAGACGACGGGATCCATGCGCCAGGGGCTCTCGAGACTGCGACCGCCCCGCGCAGGGGCCAGCCGTGCAGGCCCTGCTGCCGCACGGCCAGCGGCCGCGCGGCAGCGGGCACTCGGCGACTCACATGCGGCAGCCGCGCCCCGGATCGGCCAGCGCCTTGACCGCGACCCCTGCACCTGGTTCACCTTGCCCTCGACCTTGCGCAGGTAGATGTCCTGCACCGGGTTGTGCGACTTCGACAGCGTGAAGGCGCCGCGCGGGCTGTCGATGCGCGCCTTGGCCATCGCCGCGTACATCGCGTCGCGCTTGCCCATGTCGCCCTTGACCGTCGTCAGGCCGGCGCCGAGCAGCTGCGCGGCGTCGTAGCCCTGCACCGCGTAGACGTCGGGCTGCAGCTTGTAGGCCTTGGCGTACGCGAGGCGGAACGCCTTGTCCTTCGGGTTGTCGAGCCCGTCGGCATAGTGCAGCGTGGTGAGCAGCCCCTGCGCCGCGTCGCCCTGGGCTTCGAGCGTTCCGTCGGTGAGGAAGCCGGCGCCGTAGAGCGGGATCGTCTTGCCGAGACCCGCGGCCGCGTAGTCTTTCACGAACTTGACCGCGCCGCCGCCGGCGAAGAAGGTGTAGACCGCATCGGGCTTGAGCGAGGCGATTTCGGTGAGCAGCGCCTCGAACTCCACGTTCGGGAACGGCAGCGTGAGGTCCTTGATCACCTTGCCGCCGGCCTTCGTGAAGCTCTCCTTGAAGCCGTTGACGCTCTCGTCGCCGGCCGCGTATTTCCAGGTGATCGTGACCGCGGTCTTGTGGCCGCGCTTGGCGACCACCTCGCCCATCGCGAACCCGGGCTGCCAGTTCGAGAACGAGGTGCGGAAGATGTTCGGCGCGCACATCGGGCCGGTGACCGCGTCGGCGCCGGCATTGGGCACGATCAGCAGGGTGCCGCTGTCCTTGGCTGCCTTCGCCATGGCCATCGCGACGCCCGAGTGCACCGTGCCCACCACCACGTCGACCTGGTCGCGCTTGATCAGCTTGTTGACGTTGTCGGTGGCCTTGGACGGGTCGCTCTCGTCGTCCACGCGCACGAACTCGACCGACTGGCCGCCCAGCTTGCCGCCGTGCTCCTCGATGAACAGCCTGAAGCCGTTCTCGATCGCAGTGCCCAGGGCGGCATAGGTGCCGGTGTACGGCAGCATGAACCCGACCTTCACCGGCTTGCCCTGCGCCGCGGCCGTGCCTGCCATCGCGGCGACCACCGCGGCTGCGGCCAGCTTCACTGTGTGTCTCCTGTTCATCGAAAGCTCTCCTGTGCTGGAAAAATGGCTGGCGACCTGCGAACCATAGCCGACGAAGATTGCGCTGTCAGCCGTACGAGCGCAACCGGGGAGCTTCCCCGATTCCGCACGCGGCGTCGACCGGATCCCGATCGCGCGGCCGCGCGCCGCATCGGCAACGCTGCTTCGGGAGGCACGGGAGACCGGTGGAGCGCCGCCGCGCGAGACATCGCCTGCCCTGGTCAGGGAGCGGGCGGCGCATGAACCGTAATTCCTTCGCGAAATCGTGTCAAGAATTATAGTGCAGTCAGTCGCCAGCGAGCAGGAACGCGCGCGCCTGCTCGAAACGCGCGCGCAGCTCCTCCATGCGCAGCGACATCGCGCGGCGGTCCCCGTAGCGCACCAGCAGCGCCACGGTGCGCCGGCGGTTGATCCATGCCACTTTCAGATAGGTGCTGCCGCGGTCGCGCGTCGCCAGTTCGACCCAGTCGCCGCGACGGATCTGCTCGAGCGCCTGCCCGGGCGCGAGGCCGCTGCGTCGCGGAACGGCCGGCAGGTCGCCGAGGTCGAGCGAATCGAGAATTTCGAGCAGGCGCCGCTCGGTGCCCTCCTCGGCCGCGGCCGGCGGCGCTGCGTTCGGAGGCGATGGCGGCTGCGTTTCGCCGGGGGCGATCGCCGTTTCGCCGCCGAGCGGCTGCGCCAGCGTCGGCACCGCGGCTGCAGTGACCGCGCCCGTCCCCGCGTCCCGGTCGACGCGCACGCGCGTGCTCGCGCCGCGCTCGCGATCGCGCCGCTGCATGCGCCTGAGGTGGATCAGGAACAGCTCGTCGAAGAACGACTTGAACTCCTCGTCCTTCGCGCCGATCTCGCGCACGCCTTGCGTCATCAGGCGGATCAGCGGCGGGATGCGCTGCGCGAGCTCGCGGCGGCTGCGCCGCTCGCCGTTGGCGTCGAGGCTCCACAGGAGGTCGTCGACCACCTGCAGCGAGACGCGGAACTCGGCGCTCTCCTCGCCGTTGCGCAAGGCCGCGGTGCGCATGTGGCGCAGCCAGACGTTGGTGACGAAATCGCGCACCGAGTCGGGCGCCTGGTGCCGCGCAAGCCGCTCCTCGAGCATCGCGCGCAGGTTCTCGGTGACCAGTCGTTCGCGCTCGCGAGTCGGGCGCCTGCCGTAGTCGCGACGGTTGCGCCGCCCCGGCGTCTCCTCGAGCGAGCGGCGCTCGCGCACGACGCGGTCGATCAGCTGGCCGACGCTGCGCGCGGCGCGCGAGTATTCCTTCTCGACCTGCTGCGCCATCACTGCCGAGCGCGACTGAAGCGCGCTCGACACGATCTCGACCGCGCGCACCACGGTTTCGAGCCGGCGGTACAGCTCGCTGCCGCGCACGATGTCGTCGCCGAACGCGGTCGAGATCGCGCCGAAGTGCTCGATCAGCTTGCGCAGCGAGCGCGGATCGTCGCCGAGGTAGGCCGGATCGAGCAGCGCCAGCGCGACGGCCGGCTGCTGCAGGCGCCAGACCAGCGGCTTTGCCGCTTCGGGCAGGCGGCGATCGTCGATCACGTAGTCGAACATCGCGGCCACCGGGTCGACCACCGCGACCTGCGCGGGCGCCGCGCTGGCTTCGCGCATGCGCGTGCGCACGTTGCCGAAGAACTCGCCGCGCGCCTGGCGGCTGTACGGCATCGCGCCGATCGCGTGCGCGAAGGCCACCGCGTCGCGCTCGATCTCGACGACCGGCTGCAGCGTGGGCAGCACCCGCAGCCGTTCGCCGGGCGGCGCACCCGCCAGCGGCGAGCTGCCGAGCGTTGCCGCATCGCGCTCGGCCTGCAGCACGACGTCCACCGGGCGAGGAACGCCGGCGCCGCGGCGCTCGACGCCGGGCAGTTCGGGAAGCGGTTCCCCGGTGTGCCCCTCGCCGGGCGGCAGCGGCTGCGCCGACGCTTCGCCACCCACCGACGCGGCGGGCGGCCACTCGTCGAGGCCGGGAACGGTCGGCGGCATCGCGCCGTCGTCGTCCCGGCTCGTACCGGATTCGGGCGCGGCGGCCGCTTCGACTTCGGGCACGGCACCGGCGGCAGCTTCGGGCGCCGCCGCGGTTTCGGCGCCGACGGGCGGCGCTGGCGGCTCGGGCGGCTGCACCCCCGCTTCATCGAGCAGCCGATCGGCGCGCGCGATCGCCTCGGCAATCGGCTCGGCCAGCGTGGCCAGCGCGAGTTGCCGCAGCGCGGCGCGCAGGCGCGCGCCGTCGACGATGCCCTCCAGCGACGCGATCGCGGCACCTGCGAGCGTGCGCGCGCCCAGCGGATTCGTCTCGTCGTCGCCCCAGTCGCGCTCGACCACCTGCCGCAATCGGGCGGCGTAGCGCGGATAGACCACGCCGGCGCGCTCGCGCGCCGCGCGCGCGAGATCGGCCGCCAGGATCTGCGTCTCGAGCTCCTCGTCGTCGATCAGCGCCAGCGCCCGGGCATCGGCGTCCTGGTCGTCGCGGCGCGAAACCTCGAGGCAGCGGTTGGCGCGCCGGGCGAGCGCATCGGCGACCTGCGTCACCCGCGTCGCGCCCTCGCGGCGCAGCCTTTGCGCAGCGCCCATCAGCACCTGGCGCTCGCGGCCGTCGATCGCCCGGTCGGCCACCGCATCGAGCTCGTCGGCGATCTTCGGCAGCGCCTCGGTCACCGCCGCCGACAACGCGTCGGCGAGCGATTCGCGGGCACGCGCGAACAGCAGCGGGCGCGGCGGAGGTCGGGGAAGCGAAAGGTCCGATTCGGTCATCGACTTCTTCTGGCGCGAGTCGTGCAACCGGTGCTCCGGAATGCCGGAGCGCGCGGCCAGGCTCGTGGCGACAGGGGCGATGCTATCGGAACCGATACGCCGGATCAGTGAACAAGTTAGCCGCCCGGGTGTCAATTCCGCCGACAGCCGTGGCGCGGGACAGGACTTTCCGCACGGAATCGTCGAGCCGGGACCCGGCACGGCGGTCGCGCGGGCGCCGCCGCCCTGCGCCGGCCCGTGCGGCGTCGGCCCTCAGGCGGCAGCCAGGTAGCGCTCGATGCCGGCGCGAAGCTCGGGCGGAAACGGCACCGAGCGAAGGGTGTCGACGTTGGCCAGCACGACGGTGAGCTGCGCCCGCACCCTGGGCACGCCGCCGGCGACGCCCTCGACGGTCAGCCCGAGCGAGCTGCGGCCGAGGCGCTGCACGAGCAGGCTCAGCGTGAGCATCTCGCCGATCTTGCTCGGCGACAGGAAGTCGCACTCCACGCGCACCATCGGCGTGCCGAGCCGCTGGCGATAGACCATCTCCGCGTAGTCGTGCCGCAGCCCGTGGTTGAACCAGTCTTCGACCAGTTCGTTGAACAGGATGAAGTACTGCGGGTAGAAGACGATCCCTGCCGGATCGCAGTGGTGGAAGCGGATCAGCTTGTCCCGCTCGAACGCGTTGCCCTTGCCCACGCTGCCCCTCCGGTCGGACGCCGCGCGCGGCGGCTGACGGTGCGCGGTCGACGGCGCACCGCGCGGCGGCCGCCATGGTAGCGCACCTCATGCGCGGCGACCGCCGCTTCGGCTCGGCTGCCTCGGATGAGCCTGTCGTGGTACTCGCGTTCGGCGCGCATGAGGGCATCGAGCACCGCGGGCGTGCTCGGCGAGGGCACGGCAACGAGCGCGCGGCGCGTGCGACGGAGGAGGAACGGGCGATGTCGCCGGCCAGACGAGGGGCCAGGCTCGACGACGACTTCATCGGTTGATCTGATCGGGCCGCGACAGTTGAGCCTTTCCTCGTCTTCGAAAAGAAGATCTGCTCTTTCGCCACAAAGCGGCGGCGGTTGCGACCGCACCTCCCGCATCGAGCGCAAGCGGCGGCTGGCGCTCGAGGCGCATCGGCTGCGGGATTTCGAGCCGCTTACCTGTCCTCGATGACTTCGCCGGTTCGGGGAGCGACGGCCAGCTTTACCCGCCGCCCCTGCGTATCGGTTGCCTTCGCCTTGTAGCAATTGCGTTCGCGAGCGATCTCCTCGATGTCGCGATAGCCGATGGCTTCGAGCTTGACCTGCACCTGGTGCATCGTCAGCCAGGAGGCCCGATCGGTCTCGGTGGGGCCACTCCTGCTGCGCCTGATTTCGGTATCGAAGACCGCGCCACTGACGGGATCGACATGGATATCCACCCGACGATTTTGCGAATCAGTGGCCCTGATCTTGAGCGCGTCGCGCTCGCGCGAGATCTTCGTCAGGTCGCGGTAGCCCATGGCATCCAGCTTGAGCTGCACCTCGTGCAGCGTCGGCCGAGGGCCTCGCCGTTGGCCCCGCTGGCGTCAATGCCGCGGTGGGTCTGGGCAAAGGCAGGAACGAGCAGGGTCCCGCTCGCGAGGATGCCGCTGCCCAGTACCAGGGCGGCGACGAGAGTGTTGACACGCATGATCGCTTTACCTCGATGGTGAATCGCGGCCTTTCTTCGACCGTAACGCCATCGTCCGGCGGTGCGCCTGAAGCGACGCTGAATCGGGCGCTCAGCCTCGATTCGGGTTTCGGGTCTCCAAGAGACGATGTACGGATGACCTGCCCGCGGGCACGGCGCCCGCGGTAGTTCTTGCGGCTCCAACGCTCGACAGACTTCGGTTGAAGCCGAATAGCAGTGCCGAATTGATGGGTCAGGCAGCGGGTTTCTGCGCCGAACCTCTGGAGAGCCGCACAAATCCTGGGGCTCTGGCGGAAAGGGTGGGATTCGAACCCACGTTACGGTGTAACCGTAAACCGGATTTCGAGTCCGGCGCATTCGACCACTCTGCCACCTTTCCGGATTCCGCGCTGGTCGTCACGCGAAGCCCGGCAGTATAGCAAAGGGCGCTTCAGGGTCCGAGCCGCCGCAGCCCGCCCATGTACGGCACGAGCACCTCGGGCACCCGCACCGAGCCGTCGGCCTGCTGGCAGTTCTCGAGCACCGCCACCAGCGTGCGTCCGACCGCGAGCCCCGAGCCGTTCAGCGTGTGCAGCAGGCCGGTCTTGCCGTCGGCGCCGCGGAAGCGCGCCTGCATCCGCCGGGCCTGGAACGCCTCGCAGTTCGAGACCGACGAGATCTCGCGGTAGGCCTTCTGCGCCGGCAACCAGACTTCGAGGTCGTAGGTTTTGGCCGCGCCGAAGCCCATGTCGCCGGCGCACAGCAGCATCACCCGATGCGCCAGCCCGAGCTTCTTCAGGATCGACTCGGCATGGCCGACCATCTGTTCGAGCGCGTCGTACGACGTGTCGGGGTGCACGATCTGCACCATCTCGACCTTGTCGAACTGGTGCTGGCGGATCATGCCGCGCGTGTCGCGGCCGTACGAGCCCGCCTCGGAGCGAAAACACGGCGTATGCGCGGTGAGCCGGATCGGCAACGCGGCGGCCGGCACGATCTCGTCGCGCACGAAGTTGGTCAGCGACACCTCGGAGGTGGGGATCAGGTACAGCGTCTCGCCCTCGCCCTCCTGTCCTCCCTTCTTCGCGGCGAACAGGTCCTGTTCGAACTTGGGCAGCTGGCCGGTGCCGAGCAGGGTCTCGCGGTTGACGACGTAGGGCGTGTAGCACTCGGTATAGCCGTGTTCGCCGGTCTGCACGTCGAGCATGAATTGCGCCAGCGCGCGATGCAGGCGCGCGACCGGTCCCTTCATCACCGCGAAGCGCGAGCCCGACAGTTTCGCGGCGGTCTCGAAGTCGAGCCCGAGCGGCGCACCGACGTCGACGTGGTCGCGCGGCTCGAAGCCGAGCGGCTTCGGCTCGGGGCCGTCGGGGCCCCAGCGACGCACCTCGCGGTTGTCGCGCTCGTCGCGGCCCGCGGGCACCGACTCGTGCGGCAGGTTCGGCACCTGCAGCAGCCACTCGCGCAGCCGCGCCTGGACGAGGTCGTTCTCTTCGGCTGCGACCTTCTGCGCGTCGCCCAGGCCGGCGACCTCGGCGAGCGCCTCCGAGGCGTCTTCGCCGCGCGACTTCAGCTGGCCGATCGTCTTCGACAGCGCGTTGCGCCGCGCCCGGAGGTCTTCGGCGCGCACCTGCAATGCCTTGCGCTCGGTCTCGAGCGCGCGAAAGGCGTCGAGGTCGAGTTCGTAGCCGCGCAGCCTGAGGCGCGCGGCGACCGAGTCGGGATCCTTGCGGAGCTGGGCGATGTCGAGCATGGATGCGAGGCGGCGCTGCGACCGCGCCGGCCGGGGGCGGCCGGGGCAGTCGCAGCGATCGAAGGAGCCGGACGGCGAGTGTAGCAAGCCCGCCGGCGCACCGGCGATCGAGCTCTCAGCGCGACGCCGGCGGATGGACGAAGGTGGCCAGCACCCGATCGCTCGTGGCCGCGCCGCTTTGCCGATTCTCCAGCCACGCGAACACGAAGCTGTTGCCGACACCGACCGCCACCGGCCAGAGGTCCGGGGCATCGGTGCCCGACCCCGTGTACCAGTACGGTGCAGCGTCACCGAACGACGGGGCGCCAGCGGCTGCCGGCGCCCTCACCGCGCGGGCACGGTCGGCAGTCAGGAGGCGATCGAGCGTCCACTCGGACACCGAGCCCGCAAGCAGCCCTGAACCGCCGCTCGCCAGCGCGACGCCCTGCTCGCGCCCGGCAACCGGCACCGGATCGATCGGCACGCTGGCGGCATCGGGCAGACTGCCGTCGCTGCCGATACGCCTGCCCCGGAGCGTGCTCGACACCCCGGGATTCGGCGGCTCGTTCCAGCTCGCCCAGCCGACGAAGAAGCCGTCGGCGCGAGCGACGACCCGGACGCCCGTCCGGTGCGTCGACTCGATCGGGATCGGGCTCCAGATCGGGTCCGCGGACGTGCCGGCAGGCGGCGTGACCGCTCCGGCCGGACTCACGCGCGCGAACCGGATCGCATCCGAAGGAGTCAGGCCGGACCGCCTGGTGACCAGATAGGTGCCCGACGACCAGGCGGCAGCCAGTTCGTCGTCCTGCCCGCTGCCCAATGCGACCGTCGCAGTCGTGCTGCCGTTGCGGTCGACGATCGCGCCCTCGAGCACGCTGTTGCTGTCCTTGCGCTCCCAGACCAGCAGCACCGCGTTGCCGTCGCTCGCGGCCGCGATGCGCGCGATCGATCCTGCCCCCCGACCACGACCGGCGTGCCGCCGGCCGTGCCGAGCACCGTGCCATCGACCGACACCCGTTGTCCGACCAGCACGCCGTCAGGCCTCACCCAGAACGCCTGGAAGTTCTGCCCGTCGAAGGCGGCCGCCGACTGCATCTGCAGATACGAGCCCGTGGACGGCTCGACCAGCGTGCGGCGGGAGATCTCCGCGCCATCGGTGCCGAGGATCGCGCCGTACAGCCCGGCCGCACCACCCGCGTCGACTCCGCGCGATGCGACGAGGATCCGCTCCCCGCCGCTCGCGATCGACGGCATGCCCGCCTGATCGCTGTCGCCGCCCGCACCGATCCCGTCGAGCGCCACGTAGCCCGGCACGACCCCGGCCTCGAGCGCCGCAATCGAAACGCCCGAAAGCTCCTCGTAGGCCACGTTGTTCGGCGCCCTGAGATCCGGGTCCGGGTCGATGAACTCGCGCCGGATCGGCCCCACGCCGGGCGCGTACCAGGTGGTCATCACTCCGGTGACGGTGACCGTCTGCTTCACGAAGCTCAGCGTGATGGTGACCGTGATCTCTGTGCGAGCGCGCACGACGTTCGAGAACGTGCCGGCGGGCACGGTGCGGGTCGCCTCCGTGCCGAGCGTCGTCACGATCAGCAGGCGGCCCGCGTCGGGCACGCCGTCGAAATCGATGTCGCCCACGCTCGCGCTCTGGTCGAGCACCGTGGTCGGAACACCGTCGAGCATGGGCGCCGGCAACTCCGCGTAGCTACCCGGGATCGGCCCGGTGCCGATGTCGATTTCGCCGACGGCGCGGATCGCCTGCCCGTCGAAATAGCGGAGCTCGTCGACCGACTCGTCGTCGAACAGCGAACTGCTGTGAACGAATCGCGTCGCCACGACCTGGCCGACCGTCTGCGTGCCGCTCACCGTGACCAGGTTGATCCGGCCGCTCGCCCCGCCCGGCCGAAGGTCCGTCTGCACGAAGGCCCAGCGTCCCGCTGCCTCGTCGTTCCAGTACGCCTTCGCGGTCTCGGCGATCACGATGGCGCTGCTGCCGTCGCCGCCGCCGCCACCGCCGCATCCCCATAGCAGCAAAGAAACCGCGCCCGCGGCGAGCAGCCGCAATCCCCTCGTAGAACCCATCGTGGCCCCCGGCAAGAGCGTGGCCGCGCGACGCGCGCGGCCTGGCGACATTGCGGCGCGGATGCGCGTCGACGGGATTGACGGCGCGCAAGCTGGCTCGCGACCGATGGGCGAGCCTCGCCGGCGCATGAAACCGACGCCGCGAGCGTCAGTCGCGCGGTTCGCCTTCGGTCGCGCCGGCGTCGCGCGCCCGCAGCCAGGCGAGCTTCTCGCGGATCTTCGTTTCCAGGCCGCGCTCGACCGGCTCGTAGAACCGCGCCGCTTCGACGCCTTCGGGGAAGTAGCGCTCGCCGGCCGCGTAGCCGCCCGCCTCGTCGTGCGCGTAGCGGTAGCCCTTGCCGTAGCCCAGCCCCTTCATCAGCCGGGTCGGCGCGTTGCGCAGGTGCATCGGCACCGGCGCCGAGCCGTGCTGCTGCACGAAGGCGCGAGCGCGGTTCCAGGCGACGTAGACCGCGTTGGACTTCGCCGCGCAGGCGAGGTAGACGATCGCCTGCGCGAGCGCGAGCTCGCCCTCGGGCGAGCCCAGGCGCTCGTAGACCTCGGCCGCGTCGAGCGCCAGCGCGAGCGCGCGCGGGTCGGCCAGGCCGATGTCCTCGTTGGCCATGCGCACGATGCGCCGCGCGAGGTAGCGCGGGTCGGCGCCGCCGTCGATCATGCGCGCGAGCCAGTACAGCGCGGCATCCGGGTCGGAGCCGCGCACCGACTTGTGCAGCGCGCTGATCTGGTCGTAGAAGGCCTCGCCGCCCTTGTCGAAGCGGCGCAGGTTCTGCGACAGCGCATCCTCCAGGAACGCGCCGTCGACGGTGTCGCGCCCGGCCGCGCGCGCGGCGTCGGCGACGATCTCGATCGCGTTGAGCAGGCGCCGCGCGTCGCCGTCGGCCCAGCCGACGAGCCGCTCGCGCGCCGCGGCGTCGAAGCCGATCGCCGAGCGACGCTGCGCCTCGCGCGCGACCGCCCGCTCGAACAGCGTCGCGAGCTCGTCGACCGACAGCGGCTCGAGCACGTAGACGCGCGCGCGCGACAGCAGCGCGCCGTTCACCTCGAACGACGGGTTCTCGGTGGTCGCACCGATGAAGGTGAACAGGCCGCTTTCGACGTGCGGCAGGAACGCGTCCTGCTGCGCCTTGTTGAAGCGGTGCACTTCGTCGACGAACAGGATCGTGCGCAGTCCGCGCTCGCGCGCGAGTTGCGCGGCGCTCACCGCCTCGCGGATCTCCTTCACGCCGCCGAGCACCGCCGAGATCGCGATGAACTGCGCGTCGAACGCGTCGGCCATCAGCCGCGCCAGCGTCGTCTTGCCGACGCCGGGCGGGCCCCAGAAGATCATCGAGTGCGGCCTCCCCGACTCGAAGGCCACGCGCAGCGGCTTGCCCGGGCCGAGCAGATGCGACTGTCCGATCACCTCGTCGAGCGATCGCGGCCGCAGCCGCTCGGCCAGCGGCGCGTCGTCGTCCGCGGCGCCAGTGGCGAACCCGCCGGTGCCCGCGCGGCCCTCGCCGCCAGCGGCAAGGAGGTCGCCGCCAGCCGCCGGCGACTCGGCCGCCGGCCTGTCAGGCGGCGCCCGGCGCGGCATCGCGCACCCGCGTCGCGCGCCCGGCCTTGAACGCGCCGGCGATCAGCGTGGCCTGCGCAAAGGCGACGCCGAGCCAGACCAGCGCCGGCATGCCCATGTCCATCATCAGCCCGAAGATCGGTGGCGCGATCGACATGCCCACGTCGATCCCCGAGTAGACGACGCCGTAGACGCGGCCGGTCGCCCCGGGAGGCGCCGCGCGCCGGATCAGCATGTCGCGCGACGGATTGGCGATGCCGCCGCACACGCCCATCAGGCCGAACAGCGCCGGCACCATCCAGCCCGGCCACGGCAGCAGCCCGACGCTCACCGCAATCAGCGCGGCGAGGCCGAAGCACACGCCGATGACGCGCTCGGCGCGGCGCGGGTCGCTCGCGAGAAAGCCGCCCACGATCGTGCCCCCCGCGCTGCCCAGCATGTAGATCGTCAGGCACAGCGCGACCCATTCGAGCGGCACGCCGTGCAGCAGCCGCGACGCCTCGGGCGCGAAAGTCTGCACCCCGCCCAGTGCGACGGCGTAGGCGAAGAAGAAGCCGAAGCTCAGCCACACCGCCGGCAGCCGCAGGAAGTCGAAGGTGCCGCCGGCCGCCCCGCGCCCCGGGCCGACCGCCTCCGCGGCGCGATGCACTGGTGTCTCGAGCGCGTCGCGGTTGAACCAGACCACGGCGAGCGCCGCGAGCGCCACCAGCGATGCGGCGGCGAAGGCTTCGCGCCAGCCGGCGAATTGCGCGATGGTCACCACGAACACCGGCGCAGCCGCCCAGCCGAGGTTGCCCGTGATGCCGTGCACCGCGTAGGCGTGACCGAGCCGCGGCCCCGACACCTTGCGATTGAGGATCGAGTAATCGACCGGATGGAACGACGCGTTGCCGACGCCGGCCAGTGCCGCGCCCAGCAGCAGCCCCGTGTAGCCCGGTGCGGCCGCGAGCACCGCCGCCGAGACCGCGAACAGCAGGATCGCACCGAGCATCACGGGCACCGGGCCGACCCGATCGACCAGGAAACCGGCGAGCGACTGGCCGATGCCGGAGATCACGAAGAACACGGTGACCACCACGCCCAGCTCGGAGTACGACAGGCCGAAGGCGTCCTTCAGCCAGGGAAACAGCGGCGGCAGGATCAGGTGGAAGAAGTGCGAAACGGCGTGCGCGATTCCGACGACCACGATGACGCGCGTGTCGCCGGAACCGGACGCGGGCGCCGCCGGTGCCACGCTGCTCATCGGAACGGATCTCCGGTTGCTGCTCGAAGCTGCGAGCTTACCGCAGCCTCGGGATGTTCACCGCGATGCGCCGCGCGGCAGGACCGGCCAGGCCGCCTCGACCCGGTCGCCGCGATACGCGACCACCCAGTCGTGCAGGTTGACGGTGGGATCGCAGTGTCCCGGATCGAGCACGCAACGCTGGCCCAGCACCGGCAGATGCGAGAGCAGCGGCGCGGGGGCGCCGGCAGCGCCGCCGTCGCTGGCGGATGCTTCGCGCCCGGCCTCCACCGGTTCGATCACCGTGTGCTCGTCGGAGACGCCGCTCGCCCGCCATCCGGGCAGGCGCACCGCCGGAGGGCCGGAGTCGACCGACACCGCCTTCAGGCCGCCGTCGAGCACCGCGTGCCCGGCGCGCACGCTCATCACCGACATCATCACGCCGATCGCCTGCCGCATCGCCGGCGCCGTCGCGTCCGGCTCGTTGGCGCGGTAATCGAGGTCCATCAGCGCGTAGGAGCCCGGCTGGATCTCGGTGTAAACACCCGAGGCCGCCTCGTGCGAGAAGGTGCCGGTACCGCCGCCGCTCACCTCGTCGCAGCCGAAGCCGGCGCTGCGCAGCGTGTCGCGCGCCAGCGCCGCGCGGCGCGCGGCGGCCGCGATCGCCTGCGAACGGGCCTGCGCGGTGCGCAGGTGCTGCGCGCTGCCGTGGTAGGCCTGCAGGCCGCGCAGCCGCAGCGCCGGCGAGGCCGCCGCGACCGCCCGGGCCAGCGCCACCACCTCGTCGATCGTGGCCACGCCGCAGCGCCCTTGGCCCACGTCGAGCTCGATCAGCACGTCGATCCGCGTGCCGGCCCGCCCGCAGGCCCGCGCGAGCGCGGCCACCGCGTCGGGATGATCGACGCAGACCGCGAGTCGCACCCGGCGCGCGAGCTTCGCCAGCCTTTCGAGCTTGGCCGGATCGACGATCTCGTTGCTCACCAGGATGTCGGCGATGCCGGCCTCGGAAAAGCCCTCGGCCTCGCCGACCTTCTGGCAGCACACGCCCACGGCGCCCGCGGCGATCTGCCTTCTGGAAATCTCCGGACAGCGGTGCGCCTTGCCGTGCGCGCGCACCCGCACGCCGCGGGCCGCGGCATGCGCATGCAGCGCCGCGACGTTGGCCTCGAAGGCGTCGAGGTCGAGCACCAGCGCGGGCGTGTCGATGCTCCCGAGCGGATCGCCCGGCGCAGCCGGCGGCGCCGACGCGCTACTGCTCGACGACATCGACGCCTTTCGGCGGCGCGTACCGGAACAGCTCGGGCGCCGGCGCAGCGTTGCGCGCGATCGCGTGGAACCCGAACACCGTGGTGCGCCCGAACGCGTCGGCCACCTCCATCGAGACCGGCAGGCCGTCGCGCAGGCCGAGCTCGATGCGCTCGAAGCCCGCCTCCTTGCTGCGCGGCAGCGCCTCGACCCATTCGAGGCCGTCGCGCGGCGCCAGTTCGCGCAGCGTGAAGTCGCGCTCGAGGTCGGCATCGCCGAACAGGATCGCCGCCGGCGTCGAAGCCAGCGAGTCGGACAGCCGCTTTACCGTGACCTGGTTCAGGTCCTTGTCGTAGAACCAGAGCCGCTGGCCGTCGGCGACCAGCAGCTGCTCGAAGGGTTTGCGCACCTCCCAGCGAAAGCGGCCCGGGCGCGCGAACGCGAAGTCGCCGCTGCTCGACTCGGCCACGCTGCCGTCGGCGCGCAGCACCTTCTGCGTGAACTCGCCGCGCGCCGAGCGGGTGTCGGCCAGGAACGCGCGCAGCTGCCCGAGCGCCGCGGCACGCGCCGCCGGCGAGACCGCGCCCAGCCCCAGCAAGGCGGCCGCGGGCAACGCCGCGACGAACCGCCGCCGATCGTTCATCAAGCGTCCTGCGACGACGGAACCAGCAGCTCGCGGTTGCCGTTGGACGCCATCGCGGAGACCAGCCCCGACTTCTCCATCTGTTCGAGCAGGCGCGCCGCGCGGTTGTAGCCGATGCGCAGGTGACGCTGCACCAGCGAGATCGACGCGCGCTTGTGCCGCATCACGACGGCCACCGCCTGGTCGTACATCGGGTCGGCCTCGCCGTCGACGCCGGCCTCGGCCAGCGTCTGCGACAGGCCGCCGAAGCCGACCGCGCTACCCGGATCGGCTTCCTCGGGCACGCCGCCTTCGAGGATGCCCTCGACGTACTGCGGCTCGGCCAGCTGCCGCCAGTGCTCGACCACCTTGTGCACTTCGCCGTCGGCGACGAAGGCGCCGTGCACGCGCACCGGCACGCCTCCGCCGGGCGGAAGGTAGAGCATGTCGCCCTGGCCGAGCAGCGACTCGGCGCCCATCTGGTCGAGGATGGTGCGCGAGTCGATCTTGGAGGAGACCTGGAACGCGATGCGCGTCGGGATGTTCGCCTTGATGAGTCCGGTGATCACGTCGACGGAAGGCCGCTGCGTGGCGAGGATCAGGTGGATGCCGGCCGCGCGCGCCTTCTGCGCCAGGCGCGCGATCAGCTCCTCGATCTTCTTGCCGACCACCATCATCAGGTCGGCCAGCTCGTCGATCACGACCACGATCTGCGGCAGCCGGCCAAGCGGCTCGGGTGCGTCGGGCGTGAGCGAGAACGGGTTCGGGACCAGCTGCTCGCGCTTCTCGGCCTCGGCGATCTTGTGGTTGTAGCCCGAGAGGTTGCGCACGCCGAGCCTGCTCATCAGCCGGTAGCGCCGCTCCATCTCGGCGACGCACCAGTTCAGCGCGTTGCCGGCTCTGGCGCATGTCGGTGACCACCGGCGCGAGCAGGTGCGGGATGCCCTCGTAGGTACTCATCTCGAGCATCTTCGGGTCGATGAGGATCATCCGCACCTGCGTG
Organism: Burkholderiaceae bacterium; assembly: GCA_027493945.1. Lineage (GTDB taxonomy): Bacteria > Pseudomonadota > Gammaproteobacteria > Burkholderiales > Burkholderiaceae_E > Zeimonas. The sequence goes on from JAOSJU010000002.1 coordinate 216,036, forward strand.
GGATCGCTCTTGTAGAGCAGCGACAGCAGCATCGCGTTGATGCCCACCGACTTGCCCGAGCCGGTGGTGCCGGCCACCAGCAGGTGCGGCATCTTCGCGAGATCCACCACCATCGGGTTGCCGGCGATGTCCTTGCCCAGCGCCAACGTGATGGGCGACGCGCTGGTCGCGTAGACCTGCGAGGCGAGGATCTCGGACAGCCGCACCGTCTGGCGGCGCGCGTTGGGCAGCTCGAGCCCCATCAGGTTCTTGCCGGGAATCGTCTCGACCACGCGGATCGACACCAGCGACAGCGCGCGCGCGAGATCCTTCGACAAATTGACGATCTGGCTGCCCTTCACGCCGGTGGCCGGCTCGATCTCATAGCGGGTGATCACGGGGCCCGGATAGGCAGCGACCACGTTGGCCGCGACGTTGAAGTCGGACAGCTTTTTCTCGATGAGCCGCGACGTGTATTCGAGCGTCTCCTGCGAGACGCCCTCGGCGGCCACCGGCGGCTCGTCGAGCAGCGACACCGGCGGCAGCTGCGTGTCGGCCGGCAGGTCGACGAACAGCACGCTCTGCCGCTCGGCCTCGGCGCGCTCGGAGCGCTCGATGCGCGGCACCGGCGTCTCGATGCGCACCGGCTCGGGATCGTCGTCGAGGATGCGCCGCTTCACCTGGACCTGCTCGTCGCGCTCGGTGGCCGCGACTTCGCCGATGCGCCGGTCGCGCCGCGCCACCACCGCTCCCGCCAGCCGCTGCGCCGACCATTCGAGCGCGAAGCCGATGCGCTCGAAGATCGTCAGCCACGACCAGCCGCTCCACAGACTGAAGCCCGCGGCCACCAGCACCAGCAGCACCAGCGTGCCGCCGACCGGGCCGAGTGCGACGAACAGCGGATCGGTGATCACCGCGCCGACGATGCCGCCCGGGCCCATCGGCAGGTCGACCTGCAGGCTGTGCAGCCGTGCCGACTCGATGCCCACGCAGCCCAGCAGCAGCAGGCCGAAGCCGACCCAGCGCTCCCAGGCGAAGCGTTGCGCGGGCACCGCCTCGGGCGCGCTCGCCCGCAGCGTGCGCAGGCCGCGCAGCACCGACACGCCGAGCAGCACGACCACCAGATACGCGCTCAGTCCGAACAGGTAGAGCAGCAGGTCGGCGAACCAGGCGCCGACGCGCCCGCCGGCGTTGGAGATCGCGCGAGCGACCACCGCGTGCGACCAGCCGGGATCGGCCTTGTCGTAGCTGAGCAGGATCAGCAGCAGGAACGCGGCCAGCGCGGCCAGTCCGATCCACAACGCTTCCTGCACCAGGCGCAGCGCACGCGCAGGCAGCCCGAAGCCGGCGGCGAACGGGTTGCGCCCCGAAGTTGCCCTCGCGGAGGACGCGGCGACTGCAGCGGCTCGTGCCATCGCGATCGTAGCTCCCCTGCCCGCTCAGCTGATGTACGAGCTGATCTTCTCGCGCAGCATCAGCCGCCCTTCGGGAAGCGGCACGATGTAGCCGTCGATCTCGAGCCCTTTCATGACGCGCGAAACCATCTCGCGCGAGGCACCGATCATTTTTGCGATTTCCTGGCGCGGCAGCTTGTTCTTCACGATGCGCTCGCCGTTGACCAGTTCGGAGAAGTCGAGCAGCACCCGCGCCACGCGCCCATAGACGTCGAGCAGCGCCAGCGTCTCGATCTTCTTGTCGGCCTCGCGCAGGCGCCTGACCATGCCCCGCATGACCGCCATGCACATCTCGTTGCTCTGCATCAGCATCGAGCGGAACGCGTCCTTGTTGATCGACATGAAATCGCAGGACTCGAGCGTGATCACGCTGGCCGACCGCGGGGCCTCGTCGATCAGGCTCATCTCGCCGAAGAAGTCGCCCGACCCCAGTACCGCGAGGATGACCTCCTTGCCTTCGGAGTCGGAACGCTGCACTTTCGCGCGCCCCGACAGCAGGATGTACAGCGACTGCGACGGTTCGCCCTCGGCGACGATCGTGCGACCCTTCGGGAAGTTGCGCCGCGCGCTGCCGGCCGCCAGCGTCTCGAGTTGTTGTTCGTTGAGACTGGACAACAAGGGCACCCTTCGCAGGAACGCCTTGTTTTCTTCGTGAGCCATACCCACCTCGCAATCGTCGCTGCCCGACGCCCGGAACCCGGCGCGGCACTCCTATAATTCTGCCCTAGCAGTGCCAAATATCACAAAGCGCTCAAAGATCGGGCCGATAAGCCAATGATTTTTTGAGTATTTTACAACGCCCAGGCCATTCTTCCGCCCATGCCCACCACTCGCCACGCCCGCCTGCTGATCCTCGGCTCCGGCCCCGCCGGCTACACCGCGGCTGTCTACGCCGCGCGCGCGAACCTGCAGCCGGTGCTGATCACCGGGCTGGCGCAGGGCGGACAACTGATGACCACCACCGAGGTCGACAACTGGCCTGCGGACGCCGACGGCGTGCAGGGCCCCGACCTGATGGCGCGCTTCCAGAGGCACGCCGAGCGCTTCGGCACCGAACTGGTGTTCGACCACATCCATACCGCGAAGCTGGGCGAGAAGCCGATCAGGCTGGTGGGCGACTCCGGCGAATACACCTGCGACGCGCTGATCATCGCCACCGGCGCCTCGGCGAAATACCTGGGCCTGCCGTCGGAGCAGTCCTTCATGGGCAAGGGCGTCTCGGCCTGCGCCACCTGCGACGGCTTCTTCTACCGCAACCAGGACGTCGCGGTGATCGGCGGCGGCAACACCGCGGTGGAAGAGGCGCTGTATCTGTCGAACATCGCCCGCAAGGTCACCGTGGTGCACCGGCGCGACCGCTTCCGCGCCGAGCCGATCCTGGTCGACAAGCTCATGGCCAAGGCGCGCGACGGCAACGTCGAGGTGCGCTGGTTCGAGGAGCTCGACGAGGTGCTGGGCGACGCGAGCGGCGTCACCGGCGTGCGCCTGCGCGACAGCCGCAGCGGCCAGACCAGCGAGCTCGCGCTCTCGGGCGTGTTCGTCGCGATCGGCCACTCGCCGAACACCGCGCTGTTCGAAGGCCAGCTCGAGATGGCCAACGGTTACATTCTCACGCGCGGCGGCAGCAGCGGACAGTCCACGGCCACCAGCGTGCCCGGCGTGTTCGCAGCCGGCGACGTGCAGGACCACGTCTACCGCCAGGCCGTGACCAGCGCCGGCACCGGCTGCATGGCCGCACTCGACGCTCAGCGCCATCTCGAGGCGCTGCAGGAAGGATGAGTCGCGCGCGGCGCCGGCCCGGCAGCGAGCGCATCGACGGGCTGGCCGCGCTCGGGCCGCTGGCCACGCAACTGAAGGCGCAGGCCCGCGAGCAGGTCGAAGCCGAACGCCGGCAGCGCGAGCAGGCGAACCGGCTGGCGCGCGAGGCGAACCTGTTTCGCGAGGCGGTCGCCGACGCGGTACCGCTGCCGCCGGCCGGCCGCGCCGACCCGAACCGCCCTGCCCCGGCGAGCGTGCCGCGCCAGCGGCAACTCGACGAGCGCGCGGTGCTCGTCGCATCGCTGTCCGACGAGATCGGCATCGAGCAGTACCCGGAGACCGACGAGGCGCTGTCATACCGGCGCCACGGCATCGGGCCGGATGTAGTGCGCCGGCTGCGCCGCGGCGAATGGACGGTCAAGGGGCAGATCGACCTGCACGGGCTGCGCGCCGACGAGGCGCGCGAGGCGCTCACTGCGTTCCTCAATTGCGCGCTGCGCGACGAATGGCGCTGCGTGCGGGTGATCCACGGCAAGGGCCCGGGCTCGGTCGGACGCGAGCCGGTGCTCAAGGCGAAGGTGCCGCGCTGGCTGGTGCAGCGCCAGGAGGTGCTCGCGTTCTGCCGGGCGCGGCCCAACGACGGTGGCTCGGGCGCGCTGATCGTGCTGCTCAGGCTGCCGGCGAGGTAGGGCCCGGAACCGCGCCGCGCAGGCCTCGCCGGGCCAGCCGCGCGAGGTCGTCGGCGGTGTCGATATCGACCACGAAATGGTCGTTCGGCGCCTCGACGCGGTGCACCAGCCCGGGATGCGCGGCAAGGTAGCCGCGTGCGCCCACCGCGGGCCCGGCTTCGAGGATCGGCGCGCGCAGCGCCGCGTCGACGATCACCGGATTGCCGCGCCGGCCCGCGAACACCGGCACCACCGCGCCGCCGCGCGCACGCGCACTCCACTGCCCCAGCAGCCAGCGCAGGTCGCCCGCGTCGAGCAGCGGCTGGTCCGCGAGCATGATCACGATCGCCTCCACCGGCGCGTCGAGCGCGCGCAGCCCGGCGTCGACCGAGACCTGGTGGTCTTCGGCCTGCGGCGCGCTGCAGCTGACGAAGGCCGGCATGCCTTCGAGCGCGGCCCGCACCGCGTCGGCGGCGGGCCCCAGCACGACCACGACCGGATCGAGCGGCACCGCCTGCAGCGTGCGCAACGTGCGCCGCACCATCGGCTCGCCGTCGAACCCGAGCAGCAGCTTGTTCGGGCCGCCCATCCGCGTGGAGCGCCCCGCGGCGAGCAGCACCGCACCGGCGCGCGGAAGCGCATCGGTCGCTGGCACAATGGCTTGCATGGAAACGAGTGTATCAAGCGCCCCTGCAGCGAGGCCCCTCGATGCCTGAGGCGGGTGCGTGGCTGCAGACGCTGCTGCAGCAGCTGCCCGGGCCGCTGGTGCGCCACCTGCCCGACCTCGCGCTGGCGGCGGCGCTCGCCTGGGGTGCGGGCCTGCGGCTGTACCTGGTGGTGTTCCTGTTCGGGATGCTGGGCCGCTTCGGCGGCTGGCCGCTTCCCGAGCACCTGGCGCTGCTCGCGCACCCGCTGGTGCTCGGCGCCTCGGGGTTCATGGCGCTGGTGGAACTGTTCGCCGACAAGCTGCCGTGGCTCGACAGTCTCTGGGATGCACTGAACACCTTCGTGCGCATCCCGGCCGGCGCGGCGCTGGCCGCGGCCGTCTTCGGCGACTCGGGTACCGCAGCGACGCTGGCTGCGGCGTTGCTCGGGGGCACCGTGGCGGCCACCACGCACTTCGCGAAGTCGGGCACCCGCGCGGCGGTCAATACGTCGCCCGAGCCCTTCTCGAACCTCGCGGTGTCGCTCGGCGAAGACGCGCTGGTGCCCGCCGGCATCTGGCTGGCCCTCGCGCACCCGGCGGTCTTCCTGGTGCTGCTGCTGCTGTTCCTCGCCGCCGCCGCGTTGCTCGTACGCGGGCTGCTGCGGGGCTTGCGCCGGCTGCTGGGCGCCCCCGGCGCAGGCGCCGCACGTTCCGGCGGCTGAGGCACCCCTGGCTCAGACCGCCGCTTCGCCGGTCTCGCCGGTGCGGATGCGCACCACCTGTTCGACGTTCGAAACGAAGATCTTGCCGTCGCCGATTCGGCCGGTGCGCGCCGCACGCACGATCGCGTCGATCACCGACTCGACCGCCGGGTCGGCGATGATCACTTCGACCTTCACCTTGGGGAGGAAGTCGACCACGTACTCGGCGCCCCGGTACAGCTCCGTGTGCCCCTTCTGGCGCCCGAACCCCTTGACCTCGGTCACGGTCAGACCGGTGACGCCCACTTCGGCGAGCGCCTCGCGCACCTCGTCGAGCTTGAACGGTTTGATGATCGCCGTCACTTTTTTCATCGTTGCTCCGGGTTTGCTGTGAATTGCATTCGTCAATCGTACCTGAGTCCGGACCGCCCGCCGCGTTGCGCGCCGCGCAGCCGTCCGGGTATCGCGATGGCCGGCGACCTGGCCCTGCTCATTCGCGGAATTTCGAGGTGATCGGGTAGCGCCAGTCGCGGCCGAAGGCGCGATGCGTGACCCGGATGCCCACCGGCGCCTGGCGGCGCTTGTATTCGCTGACCTGGATCAGCCGCACCACGCGCCCGACCGTCTCGCGAGCGTGACCCGCCGCGACGATCTGCCCGACGCTGCAGTTCTCCTCCATGTACATCTTCATGATCGCGTCGAGCGTCTCGTACGCAGGCAGCGAATCCTGGTCGGTCTGGTTCGGCTTCAGTTCGGCCGAGGGCGGGCGCGTGATGATCCGCTCGGGCACGATCGCGCCCTGCGCGTTGCGCCAGCGCACCAGCCGGTACACCAGCGTCTTGGAGATGTCCTTGATCACCGCGAAGCCGCCGGCCATGTCGCCGTACAGCGTGCAATAACCGACCGCCATCTCGCTCTTGTTGCCGGTGGTGAGCACGATCGAGCCGTACTTGTTCGACAGCGCCATCAGCAGCGTGCCGCGGATGCGCGCCTGGATGTTCTCCTCGGTGGTGTCGGATGCCAGGCCGCGGAATTCGTCGGCCAGCGCGCCGAGGAACGCATCGAAGCAGCCGCTGATCGGAATCTCGTCGTAACGCACGCCGACGCGGCGAGCCATCTCGCGCGCGTCGTCCAGCGAAATGTCCGCGGTGTAGGGCGAGGGCATCATGACCGTGCGCACCCTTTGCGCGCCCAGCGCGTCGACCGCGATCGCCAGCGTGAGCGCCGAGTCGACGCCCCCGACAGGCCGATGATCGCGCCGGGAAAGCCGTTCTTGCCGACGTAGTCGCGCACGCCCAGCACCAGCGCCGAGTACACCTGCTCTTCGAGCGCCGGCGTGGGCTGGATCGCTCCGGCCGCGAAGCGCGGCGGCTGCGCGCCGTCGACGTCGATCACCAGCAGGTCCTCGCGAAACGCCGGTGCCTGCGCCCGCAGCTCTCCGCCGGCATCGAGCGCGAACGACAGGCCGTCGAACACCAGCTCGTCCTGCCCGCCGACCAGGTTGGCCGCCAGCATCGGCAGGCCGAGCGCCGAGACGTTCTCGCGCGCGACGTCGAGCCGCACGTGCTGCTTGTCCATGTGGAACGGCGAAGCGTTCAGCACCGAGGATCGCCTGCGCGCCGGCGGCCTGCGCGCACTCGGGCGCGTAGCGGTACCAGAAGTCTTCGCAGATCAGCACGCCGAAGCGGATGCCGCCCGCCTCGAAGACCAGTGGCCGGTTGTCCGGCTCGAAGTAACGCTCCTCGTCGAAGACGTCGTAGTTCGGCAGGTCGTGCTTGCCGTAGCGGCCCAGCACGCGCCCGCGATGCACGACGCTGGCGCAGTTGTAGCGTTGCCCTTCGCGCGATTGCGGATGGCCGACCAGCAGGTGCAGGTCGAGTTCGGCCGTGGCCTCGCACAGAGCGGCCAGCGCGCGCTCGCAGCCGGTGTGGAAAGCCTCGCGCAGCAGCAGGTCTTCGGGCGGATAGCCGCTGAGCGACAGCTCCGGCGTGAGCAATACCCGCGCCCCGCGCGCGACCGCCTCTTTCGCAGCGGCGATAATCCGTTGTGCGTTGCCGTGGAAATCGCCGACGACCTGGTTCAGTTGCGCAGCGGCGATTCGCATCGGAGGGAAAGCCATTTGTCTGCCGGTCGGGTGGGCGCCGATTATCGCACGCAGGTTCTCGACGACCTCCGTGGCGTGGACGCCGCAGAGTGGAACGCGCTGGCCGCGGCCGGCGCCGGCCGCGCGCAGGCGCAGCCGTTCGTGCGCCACGAGTTCCTGCGCGCGCTCGAATCGTCCGGATGCGTCGGCGAGGCCGCGGGCTGGATTCCGCGGCACCTGCTGCTGCGCGACGGCTCGGGGGCGCTGGCCGCGGCGGTGCCCGCCTACCTGAAGCTGCATTCCTGGGGCGAATACATTTTCGACTGGGCCTGGGCCGACGCATACCGCCGCCACGGCCTGCGCTATTACCCGAAGCTCGTTTCGGCGATACCGTTCACGCCGGTGCCCGGCACCCGGCTGGCCGCGCGCGACGCGCAGGCGCGCGGCGCAGCCGCGCAGGCCCTGCTCGCGCTGGCGCGCTCCTCGCGGCTGTCGTCGCTGCACGTGCTGTTCCCCCGTCCGCAGGAGGCGCAGGCGCTGCACGACGCGGGCCTGATGCTGCGCCACGGCGTGCAGTTCCACTGGCGCAATGCCGGCTACACCCGCTTCGACGACTTCCTCGCCACGCTCGCGCAGCCCAAGCGAAAGAAGATCCGCGCCGAACGGCGCAAGGTCGCCGAGGCGGGAGTGCGGCTGCGCCGCCTGCGCGGCCGGGAGATCGGCGCCGCGCACTGGGCCTTCTTCACCCGCTGCTACCGCGCGACCTACGCCGCGCACGGCGCGACGCCGTACCTGAACCAGGAATTCTTCGAGCGCATCGGCGAATCGCTCGCCGGGCAGCTGGTGCTGGTGCTGGCCGAGCGCGACGGCCGCCCGGTCGCCTCGAGCCTGCTGGTGCACGACGACGAGCGCCTGTACGGTCGCTACTGGGGCGCGGTCGAGCCGGTGCCCTGCCTGCACTTCGAAGCCTGTTACTACCAGGCGATCGAGACGGCGATCGAATCGGGCCTGCGCGTGGTGGAAGGCGGCGCGCAGGGCGAACACAAGGTGTCGCGGGGCTTCGAGCCGGTGCCCACCGTGTCGGCGCACTGGCTGGCCGAGCCTGCCTTCGCGCAGGCGATCGATCGGTTCCTGCAGCGCGAGGACGCGATGGTCGGCGCGTACCTCGACGAGTTGCGCGAGCGATCGCCCTACCGTGCGCCCACGGCCGACTGAGCGTCCCAGCCGCCGCCCAGCGCCTTCATCAGGTCGACGCTGTACGAGAGCCGCGCCTGCCGATTGCGGATCAGCGCCAGTTCGGCGTCGTTCTGCGTGCGCAGCGCATCGAGCAGTTCGAGGTAGCCCGAATAGCCCGCCTCGTAGCGCGCGCGCGCGAGCCGCGTGCCGTTGCGCGCCGCGTCGAGCCGGCGCTGCAGGTCGCCTTCGGCCGCCACGGTACGCTCGCTGTTTCCCAGCGCGTCGCCCGCTTCGCGGAACGCGGTTTCGATCGACTTCTGGTAGCCGGCGAGCGCACGGCGCTCGCGCGCCTCGGCCTGCTCGGCGCGCGCCTGCAGCCGCCCGGCGTCGAAGATCGGCAGCGACAGGCCGAAGCCCAGCGACCAGATTCGCGCGCCGCTGTTCAGGAGGTCGGACAGCTCGGCGCTCTGCCCGCCGTACGAACCGGTGAGCGAGATCGTCGGCAGCATCGCGGCGCGCGCCACGCCGATGCGCGCATTGGCCGCCTGCAACGCGGCCTCGGCCTGGCGGATGTCGGGCCGTCGGTCGAGCAGCGTCGACGGCAACCCGGGCGGAGGCAACGGCGGCACCGGCATCGTGCGCAGGTCGCCGGCGGGCACGCGCAGGCCCGGCTGGCCGGCCAGTGCGCCGAGCTGGCGCTCGATCGCGGCGCGCTGGCGCTGGAGTTCGATCAGTTGCAGCGCCGCCTCGGCGCGCGCGGCCTCGGCCTGGTTCACGTCGAGATCGGAGGCCACGCCGCCGCGGGCGCGCGCGCGCACCAGTTCGAGCGTCTCGGCACGGGTGTCCACGCTCTCGCGCGACACCGCGATCTGCGCGTCGAGCGAGCGCAACACGAACCACGATTGCGTGGTGGCGCCCGCCAGGCTCAGCGCGACGACGTCGCGCGCGTAACGGCTCGCCATCAGCTGGGCGTCGATCACCTCGACGCCGCGCCGCAGCTTGCCCCAGAGGTCGAGCTCGAAGGCGGTGGACAGCGAGATGCGGCGGTCGTTGCGCACCAGCGGCACGCCCGCGGGCACCGGCTGCGCGCCCATCGTGCTCACGCGCGAGCGCGAAGCGCTCGCGCCGAGGTCGACCTGCGGCACCAGCACCGACCAGGCCTCGCGCAGCACCGCCTCTGCCTCGTCGACCTGTGCGATCGCCAGGCGGATGTCGGGATTGCGTGCGAGCGTGGCGGCGACCAGCGCGTCGAGTTGCGCGTCGCGATACAGCGTCCACCATTCCGCGTGCAGCGCGGCGCCGGCCTGCGCGGCCGCCGCATCGGCCGGCAGCGCGTCGACGAAGTGATCGGGAAGCTCCTGGGCCGGCCGCCGGTAATCGGGCCCGACCATGGTGCAGCCGGCTGCGGCGAACGCCGCCAGGCACGCCAGGCCGAACACGCGGGCCACCGCCCGCCGCAAGCGCCTCATTGCCCTTCTCCGTGGGCGTCCGGCGTCGCTGTGGCGTCGCGCTCGCGCCGCCGGCGCGCGGTGACCGAGAAGAACATCGGCACGAAGACCGTGGCGACGAACGTCGCCACGATCATGCCGCCGAACACGCCCGTCCCCATCGAGCGGCGAGCCGCCGCTCCGGCGCCCGAGGCGAGCACCAGCGGCACCACGCCCAGCACGAACGCCAGCGAAGTCATCACGATCGGACGGAAGCGAAGCCGCGCCGCCTGCAGCGCCGACTCGACCGGCGCCTTGCCGGCGAGGAAGCCCTGCTGCGCGAATTCGACGATCAGGATCGCGTTCTTCGCCGCCAGCCCGATCAGCACCACCATCCCGATCTGGAAGTAGATGTCGTTTTCGAGCCCGCGCAGGAACACGAAGCCCAGCGCCCCGGTGATCGCGAACGGCACCGCCAGCAGCACCGCCACCGGCAGCCCCCAGCGCTCGTAGAGCGCGGCGAGAATCAGGTAGACCATCACGATCGCGAAGCCGAACGCGAATACCGAAGCGCTGCCGGTGCGCTTTTCCTGGAACGCCTGCCCGGTCCATGCGATCTGGTAGCCCGCGGGCAGCACGCGCGCGGCGACCTCCTCGACCGCGCGAATCGCGTCGCCCGAGCTGACACCGGGCTTGCCGGCGCCCAGCACCTTGGCGGCGACGAAGCCGTTGAAGCGCTCGAGCTGCTCGGGGCCGACGACGCTGCGCGTGGTGATCAGCGCCTTCAGCGGAATCATCTCGCCGCTGGAGGCCGAGCGCACGAAGACGTGGCCGAGGTCTTCGGGCCTGGCGCGGTACTTCGCGTCGGCCTGCAGCTGCACGCGATAGGTGCGCCCGAACTTGTTGAAGTCGTTCACGTACAGCGTGCCCATCGTGCTTTGCAGCGCGTCGAAGACCTCCTGCACCGGCACGCCGAGCGACAGCGCCTTCTCGCGGTCGACCTCGACCATCAGCTGCGGCACGGTGGGCCGGAAGAAGCTGTTGATGCCCTGCAGCTTCGGGTTGGCCGCAAGCTCGGTCATGAAGGCCTGCAACACCTGCTGCAGGCGCATCGGGTCGGGATCGGAGCGCCCCTGCACGTAGACCTCGAAGCCGCCGGCGGTGCCCGGGCCGCGGATCGCCGGCGGGTTAAACGCCAGCGCCATGCCGTCGGTGAGCGCCATGCCGCGCATGAAGATCTCGCCGGCGACCTGCGGCGCGCTCTGCGTGCGCTGCGACCAGTCCTTCAGCGGCACGAAGATCGTCGCGGCATTGGTCTTGTTGCCTCCGCCGATCAGGTCGAAGCCGACGACCACGAACATGTGCTCGATCGCCGGGTGATCGGCGAACATCTGCTGCAGCTTCGCGCCCGACTTGCCGGTGCGCTCGAGCGTCGCGCCGTCGGGCAGGATCACCGCGCCGATCACGTAGCCCTGGTCCTCGGGCGGCACGAAGCTGCCCGGAATGCGCGTGAACAGCAGCGCCAGCAGCCCGAGCACGCCGACGAAGGCCAGCATCGCCATCAGCCGCCGGCGCAGCACGAGGTTCACCGCACGCAGGAACGTGCGGGTGAGCGCGTTGAAGCCGGCGTTGAACGGCCGGAACAGCTTCGACTCGTGGTCGCCCGGCCGCAGCATCAGCGCGCACAGCGCCGGCGTGAGGGTGAGCGCGACGAAGCCCGACAGCACCACCGCGATCGCCACCGTCACGGCGAACTGCTTGTAGAGCTGGCCCGCGATGCCGCCCAGGAAGGCCACCGGCACGAACACCGCGCACAGCACCAGCACGATCGCGACGATCGCGCCCGACACTTCGCGCATCGCCTCGATCGCGGCCTCGTAGGCCGACATCCGCTGCTCGCGCATCAGGCGCTCGACGTTCTCGAGCACGACGATCGCGTCGTCCACGACGATGCCGATCGCCAGCACCATCGCGAACAGCGTCAGCGTGTTGATCGAGAAGCCGAAGAACCACAGCCCCGCGAAGGTGCCTATCAGCGAGACCGGCACCGCGATCATCGGGATGAAAGTGGCGCGCGCGGTCTGCAGGAACAGGAACACCACCAGGACCACCAGCGCCGCGGCCCTCCGGGGATCGTCTTGGTGACCTCGTGGATCGACGACTCGACGAAGCGGGTGGTGTCGAACGGCACGATGAAATCGAGCCCTTCGGGGAAATCGCGCTCGAGCTCGGCCATCCGCGCCTTGACCGACTTCGCGACGTCGAGCGCGTTGGCGCCCGACTGCAGGAACACCGCGGTGCCGATCGTCGGCTTGCCGTCGAGCGTATTGAACGCGTCGTAGCTCTGCGCGCCCAGTTCGATGCGCGCGACGTCCTTCAGCCGCAGCACGCCGGCCGGGCCGGCGGCGCGCACCACGATCTCGCCGAACTGCTCGGGCTCGATCAGCCTGCCCTGCGCGGTGACCGTGTAGACCGGGGCTCTGGCCCGGCAGCGCGGGCTCGGCGCCGATCTTGCCGGCCGCGTATTGCGCGTTCTGCGCGCGCACCGCGGCTGCGACGTCCGACGTGGTGACGCCGAGCTGGGCCATCTTGCCCGGGTCGAGCCAGATCCGCATCGAATAGTCGCGCGCGCCGAAGATCGTGACGTCGGCCACGCCCGGAAGCCGCTTGAGCTCGTCGACCAGGTTCAGCGACGAGTAGTTCGACAGGTACAGCGTGTCGAAGCGCCCGTCGGGCGAGCTGAGCGCGATCACCATCAGGATGTCGTTGGAGCGCTTCTGTACCGTCACGCCGTTGCGGCGCACCTCGTCGGGCAGCCGCGGCAGCGCGAGCTGCACGCGGTTGTTCATGTTGAAGGTGGCCTGGTCGACGTTGGTGCCGACCTCGAAGGTCGCGGTAATCGCCACCGTGCCGTTCGACGACGAGCTCGAGCCGAAGTAGACCAGCCCCTCGACGCCGGAGAGCTGCTCCTCGATCGGCGCAGCCACCGTCTTCGCGAGCGTCTCGGCGCTCGCGCCGGGGTAGCTGGCGGTGATCGTCACCGTCGGCGGAGAGATCTCCGGGTATTGCGCGACCGGCAGCACCTGCGAGGCGACCAGCCCCGCAAGCACGATCACGATCGACAGGACTGCGGCGAAGATCGGCCGGTCGATGAAGAAACGCGACATGCGGCGGACTCGGCGGACTCAGCGCGGCCCGCCGGCGCCTGCGCCAGGGCCCGTGCCGGGACCCGCGCCAGCGCCGCCGGCCTGCGCCTCGGCCTGTGGCTTCGGCTGCACCGTCGCGCCCGGGCGCAGCCGCAGCAGGTTGTCGATCGCCACGCGGTCGCCCGCCTGCAGGCCCTTGTGCACGACCCAGTCGCGACCGACCCAGCCGCCGGTCTCCACCGGGCGCAGGTTCGCCTGGTTCGAGGCGTCGACCACCCAGACGAAGCGGCCCCGGTCGGTCTGCAGCACCGCGGTCTGCGGCACCACGAAGGCCTCGCGCTCGCCGATCTCGACGCGCGCCTTCAGGTACTGGCCCGGCAGAAGCGCCAGCGACGGGTTGGCGAATTCGGCGCGCAGCTGCACGGTGCCGAGCTTCGGATCAACCGTCGATCCGGTGAAATTCAGTCGGCCCGCACCTTCATGGCGCTTGCCGTCGGGCAGTGTCAGCGCGACCTTCGCCACGCGCTCGTCGACGCTGCGCAGCTGCGCGTATTCGGACTCGGAGAGCGCAAAGCGCACCCAGATCGGATCGGTGCGCGTCAGCGTGGCAAGCAGCGCGCTGTCGCCGCCCGGAGTGACCAGGCTGCCCTCGGAGCGCAGCGCGCGTCCGGCGATGCCCGAGATCGGCGCGTCGACCGCCGTGTACGACAGGTTCAGCTCGGCCTGGCGCACCGCGGCGCCGGCAATCAGCAGCCCTGCCTGGGTCTGCTGCCGCGACGACAGCGCGTCGTCGTACTCGCGCTGGCTGATCGCGCGCTCGGCGAGCAGTTTCTGCAGCCGGGTGGCCTCCAGCTGCGCGCGATCGGCACGCGCCTGCACCTCGGCGAGCGCGGCGCGCGCCTGCGCGAGCGCGATCTCGAACGGCGCGCGCTCGATGCGATACATCGGCGCGCCGGCCCGGATCGGCTCGCCTTCGCGGAACAGCTGCTTCTCGAGGATGCCCGCCACCCGGGCCCGCACTTCCACCTCGCGCGAGCCTTCGGTGCGCGCGACCGCCTCGAAGCGCGATCGGCACCTTGCGCGACTGCATCTCGAGCACGGTCACCGGCAGCGGCGGGGGTGCGCCCGCCCCGGGCCCCTGCGCCTCGCCGGGCGCGCCACGCCCGCATCCGGCCACCAGCAGCGACGCGGCGGCGAGTGCGGCGATGATGAAAGGCAAGCGCCGGCGCGGCGCGGATGCGAACGGCAGGCGCCTGCGTGGCGCGGATTCGGTCAGGGACTCGCGCGGCATCAGAATTTCGGCTTCTCGGTTGCGGCCTCGTAGCGCGCAACGCCCGCCACGATCTCCTGCGTCGCCTCGGCGACGTCGCCCCAGCCCAGCACCTTCACCCATTTGCCGGGCTCGAGATCCTTGTAGTGCTCGAAGAAGTGCCGGACCATGGCCAGCCGCTCGGGCGCGATGTCGGTCGCCTTCTTCCAGTGCTTGTAGATCGGCAGGATGCGGTCGATCGGCACGGCGAGCAGTTTCGCGTCGACGCCGGCCTCGTCCTCCATCTTCAGCACGCCCAGCGTGCGGCACGGCACCACCGCGCCCACCGCCACCGGGAACGGCGTGATCACCAGCACGTCGACCGGATCGCCGTCGCCGGCGATCGTGTGCGGCACGTAGCCGTAGTTGCACGGATAGTGCATCGCCGTGGTCATGAAACGGTCGACGAACAGCGCCCCGGTATCCTTGTCGACCTCGTACTTGATGGGGTCGGCGTTCATCGGGATCTCGATGATGACGTTGAATTCGTCGGGCAGACGACGGCCCGGATCGACGCGGTCGAGGTTCATGGCGTGCGGGGGAGCGGGACGCGCGGGGGCGCCGGGAAACGCGCAAGTTTATAGGACTTCGCGCGTCGAGGCACCGACGGCGCCGCTCGCGGATAATGTCTGCCGGTGCGCAGGCGGCGATGCGCCGCCTGCCACGACTCGAAGAGGCCGATCATGCTCCAGGCAACCGAACGCCACGCGCTGTTCATCGACAACGAGGCGATCGCGCCGGTTTCGGGCGAGAGCCTGCCGGTGATCGACCCGTCCGACGGGCGCGTGTTCGCGCAGATCGCGCGCGGCGCCGCCGCCGACGTCGACCGCGCGGTACGTGCCGCGCGCCACGCCTTCGACGGCACCGGCACCGAGCCTGCCGCCGGTCCGTGGGGACGCACCGACGCCGCGCAACGGGGCCGCATCCTGCGCCGCTGGGCCGACCTGGTCGAGGCGGATCGCGAAACGCTCGCCGACATCGAGTCGAACGACACCGGCAAGCCGCTGGCGCAGGCGCGCGCCGACGCGCAGGCGCTGGCGCGCTATTTCGAGTTCTACGCGGGCGCCGCCGACAAGCTGCACGGCCAGACGATTCCCTATCGGCACGGCTACACCGTGCTCACGCTGCGCGAGCCGCACGGGGTCACCGGCCACATCATCCCGTGGAACTACCCGATGCAGATCTTCGGCCGCTCGGTGAGCGCCGCGCTCGCCGCCGGCAACGCCTGCGTGGTCAAGCCGGCCGAGGATGCCTGCCTGTCGCTGCTGCGCGTGGCGCAACTCGGTGCGCAGGCAGGGCTGCCGCCGGGGGCCCTGAACCTCGTCACCGGCCTGGGCAGCGAGGCCGGCCAGGCCCTCGCCGAGCATCCCGGCATCGACCACGTCTCGTTCACCGGCTCGCCGGACACCGGTCGCCGGGTCGCGCAGGCGGCCGCCGCGCACCACTGCCCGGTCACGCTCGAACTGGGCGGCAAATCACCGCAACTGGTGTTCGCCGACGCCGACATCGAGGCGGCGCTGCCGGTGCTGGTCGCCGCGATCGTGCAGAACGCCGGCCAGACCTGCTCGGCGGGCAGCCGCGTGCTGGTCGAGGCATCCGCCTACGATCGGGTGCTCGGCATGCTCGCCGAGCGCTTCGCCGCGCTGCGTGCCGGACCGGCGCACGCCGATCTCGACCTCGGGCCGCTGGTGTCGCGGCGCCAGCAGCAGCGCGTCTGGGACTTCCTCTCCGAGGCCCAGGCCGGGGGGCTCGAATTCGCCGCGCAGGGCGCCGTCGTCGACCACGCGCCGCCCGAGGGCTTCTATCAGGCGCCGGTGCTGCTGGCCGACGTGCCGCCGGCTCATCGCCCGGCCCAGAGAGGAGATCTTCGGGCCGGTGCTGGCGGTCAGCCGCTTCGACGACGAGGCGCATGCGGTCGCGCTCGCCAACGGCACGCCGTATGGCCTGGTCGCGGGACTGTGGACGCGCGACGGGGCGCGCCAGCTGCGGCTGGCGCGCCAGCTGCGCGCGGGCCAGGTGTTCGTGAACAACTACGGCGCGGGCGGCGGCGTCGAACTGCCCTTCGGGGGCGTGGGCCGCAGCGGCTACGGTCGCGAGAAAGGCTTCGAGGCGCTCTACGCGTTCACCGCGCTCAAGACGGTGGCGCTGCGTCACGGTTGACCGCGGCGCCCGGCAGCGGCACCGCGTCGGGCCCGGCGAGCGCCGCCAGCCGGAAGCGCGCGTTGGCCTCGCCGACGCGGTCCAGTCGCTCGTAGAGTTGCGCCAGCAGCAGCTGCGTCTCGCGCTCGGGCGCCATGCGCGCGGACTGCAACAGGAACTCCTCGGCCTTGCCCCAGAGTTCCTGCGCGGCGCACAGCCGCCCGAGGGCCCTGAGCAGCACCGGCTCGTCGCCGTAGCGGCTGCGCCAGCCCTCGGCGCTGCGCAGCCGCTCGCGCGCGAGAATCGCATCGAGCTGCGCGTACAGCGACACGAGCGACGCGACGAAGCGCGTCTCGAGCGCCTGCTCGACGATCCGCGCGGCCTGCTCCGGGCGCCCCGCGGCTGCGAACGCCTGTGCGGCCGCCTCGGCGATCTCGTCGATGCCACGATCGGCCGGCGCGATCGACGCATGCAGCGCCTGCACCGCGCCGGGATCGTCGCGGCGCGCGGCGAAAAGCGCACGGTAGGCGCGGATCTTCAGCCCGCGAATCGCCGCCGGATGCAGCGCAGCGCGCTTTTCGATCTGCCGCAAGGCCTGGATCGCCGCCTCCCAGTTTCCCGCCTGCTCGTGCGCGCGCAAGGCAATGCGCAATGCGTGGATGTGGCGCGGACCGCCGGCCTGCAGCGTCTCGATCGCGCTGACCGCGTCGGCCGGCCGATGATCCTCGACCGCGAGTTCCGCCGCGGTCATCAGCCGCGCGTTGGTCGCCCCCGGCTCCTCGCCCGCCGATTCGAGCCAGCGATCGCGACGCTCGGTCTCGCGCATCCGGTGGGCCGCACGCGCGGCCACCAGCGAGGCGGCGCCGGCCAGCGAGCGGTCGCCGAGCGCAGATTGCGCAAGCCGCTCGGCGCGCCCGAAGCGGCCTTCGAACAGCGCCAGCAGGCTGTCGCGCAGGCCGGCCAGCGCGCTCTCGCGACGCCGGCGCTCGCGGTACTCGCGCACCCGCGCCGGCAGGTTCAGCGCGTTCGACATCGCGACCAGCAGCAGATGGAAGACCAGGAACGCGATCACCAGCACCAGCACCGCGAGGTTCACCGAAACGTCGATCCGGTACGGCGGCCAGAGCACGGCCACGTTGCCGTTGTTGAAGCGCATCAGCATCGCCAGGCCGACGGCGGCCGAGACGATCAGCATGCTCCAGATGACCCGCCGCATCCTCGTCGCCCCTGCGCTCGTCAGCGCCCGGCTTCGCGCACGGCGCGCGCGGCGCGCACCGCGGCCAGGCTCTCGGCCAGCGTCGGCGGCTCGAGCGCGATGCGCGCGCCGAGCATCTGGCGCAGCTGCGCCGTCGCCCCGGCCACCCCGCGATTGCGGTCGTCGTAGTAGTCGCGGATCCAGCCGATGGCGCGTTCGAGGTCGCTGCGATACAGCGCGTCGTTGTGCGACAGCAGCGAGAGCCGTGCGTTGAGCAGCAGCAGCCGCAGGTTTTGCCGCAGGAAGTACGCCTGCTCGGGCGCGAGCAGCGCCGCGTCGGGCACGTCGACCCGGCGCACGCGAAACAGCTGCTGCAACTCGCCGCGCAGCGCGTTCAAGCCGGCGGCCGGCGCCTCGGCCGACGCCTGCCCGGGCGCGCGCACCGAGGCCAGCAGCGGCAGCTGGTCGACCGAGCCGAGCAGCCCGTCGAGGCGCAGCGCGAGAGAACCGATGTCGGCGGCGGGGAAGGCCTTCAGGCGGTCGATGTCGCGCTGCAGCGCGCGGCGCACCCCGCCGAGCGACGGGTCGTCCTGGCGGCGCAGCCTCGTTTCGATCTCCTGCAGTGCGCCGAGCGCCGCCTGCGGGTTGCTGCCCAGCGCGAGCTGCTGGCTGGCCAGCGCGAGCGCGGACTCGGACTCGGCCAGCAGCACGTCGGTGGAATCGCTGGCCGGGCTGCGGTACAGCTTCCCGAGTTGCGCCTGCAGGCCGGCGGCCTCGAGCACCTTGCTTTCGAGCACCGCGGTGCGGTTCTGCGCGTCGCGCAGCTGCGCCTGCGCGTGCTCGAGCGCGCCCTCGAGATGTGCGACGCGCTGCTCGCCGGCCTGCAGCCGGCGCGCCGCCTCGGATTCGAGCGCGCCCAGGCGCGATCCGGTCCAGGCCGCGGTGGCGACCGCCACCGCGAGCGCCATCCACGGCACCAGGCTGCGCCAACCCGCCGCGGGCGCCTGCGCAGGACCTTGCGTCAATTCGGGGGACGCGCCGGGGGGTGCGGCTCTCCGTCGGATACGGCCTTGTCCGGCTCAGACACTGTGGCTGCTCGGGGAATCGGGCAGCCATTCTAGCGCGGCGACGAGTGCCGGATTGCCGGGCTCGATCGCGCGCACTTCGCGCCAGCCGCGGGCCTGCAGCGCCGCCGCGATGCGCGCGTGGATCGCCAGCGCCGGCGCCTCGTGCGCCCGCGCGGCGAGCCCGGCGCGCTCGAGCAGCGCGTCGACCCGCTCGACCGCGTCGCGCTGCGTGAACACGAACACCGGTGCGGGCCGGGCGCCGAGCAGCGTACGCAACGCCGCCAACGCGGCGGCGTCCGGCTCGAGCGGCTCGCGCCGGTAGATCTCGCAGGTTTCGACCGTCGCGCCTGCGGCGCGCAGCCGTGCGATCCAGCCCTCGCTGCCGTCGTGGCCGCGCAGCACCAGCACGCGCAGGCCGCGCGGCGTGCGCAGCGGTGGCGTGTCGATCAGCGCGTCGGCGTCGAAGCGCGGCCCGTCGGGCCGCAGCACCCGACCGGGGTCGATCCCCAGCCCGGACTCGGCGATCGCCTGCAGGCTGCCCGGGCCGACGACCGCGACGCCGGTGCCTTCGGGCCAGCGACCGCCCGTCAGGCGCGCCGCCGCCGACACCGCAGCCGGACTGACCATGATCACCCAATCGAATCCGGACAGGCGCGCCGCAACCCCGGCCACGCCGGGATCGTCGACCAGCTCGACGATCCGCGACATCGGCAGCGCCAGCGGTTCGTGGCCGAGTTCGCGAAGCTGCTGCTCGATGCCGCACACCCGCGGCCAGGGCTGCGTCAGGACGACCCGAGCCATCGCGCGGCGCCCTGCTCGAGCAACGAGCGCGCCGCCTGCCGGCCGATCGTCTCGGCCGCTTCGCGATCGGCGCCAGCGGATTCGGTCACCGCCTCGACCATCGCGCTGCCGTCTTCGGCCGCGACCCGCGCGACCAGCTTCAGGCCGCCCTGCGGCGTCGACACGCACCAGGCGGCCAGCGGCACGCGGCAGCTGCCGCCGAGCAGTCGCGAGACGGTGCGCTCGGCGTGGACCTCGACGGCGGTGGGCGCGTGGTCGAGCGGCGCGAGCCGGGCGTGCAGGTCGTTGCGCGCAGCCAGCGTCTCGATGCCCAGCGCCCCCTGCCCCGCCGCGGGCAGGCACAGCGTCGGCGGCACGACCGCGCGGATGCGCTCGGCCAGTCCGAGGCGCTCGAGCCCGGCGGCCGCCAGCACGATCGCGTCGTAGCGCCCCTCGTCGAGCCGCGCCAGCCGCGTGTTGACGTTGCCGCGCAGCGGCAGCACGTCGAGCGCGGGAAACGCGCGCCGGATCTGCGCCGCGCGGCGCAGGCTCGAGGTGCCCACGCGCGCGCCGGCCGGCAGCGATTCGAGCGACGCGTAGCGCGCGCTGACGAACGCGTCGCGCGGATCTTCGCGCGCCATGATCGCCGCCAGCGCGAACGGCTCGGCGACCTCCATCGGCACGTCCTTCAGCGAATGCACCGCGAGGTCGGCGCGCCCCTCGATCAGCGCGACTTCCAGTTCCTTGATGAACAGGCCCTTGCCGCCGATCTCGTTGAGCGCGCGATCGAGCACGCGGTCGCCCTCGGTGGTCATGCCGAGAATCGCGACCTCGCACCGCGGGTAGAGCTCTTGCAGGCGCGCCTGCACGTGCTCGGCCTGCCACATCGCCAGCCTGCTCTGGCGCGACGCGATGACCAGCCGCGTCGGCGCGGCGAATCCGCCCATCGTCAGCCGACGAGGTTCTTCACCGTGGACCACTGGCGCCGGCTCACCGGCAACCGTTCGGCGACGTCGCGAAGCACCACCTGCCAGAACGGGTCGCCGCCGTCGGCTTCGCCCTGCGGCATCACGCGCTCGAAGCCGGCGATCGACGGCCGCGCCACCAGCGCGTTGCGGTGGATGCGCACGAAGCGGTCGCTGAATTCCTCTTCGAGCGAGGTGAGCGACTCCTCGATCAGGAACTCGCGCTCCTTCGTGCGCACCGTGATGTACTTGAGCTCGGCCTTCAGGTAGACGACCTGCTCGAGCGGCACCAGGATGACGCGACCGCGCTCGTGCACCGACAGGTGGCGCCGCCGCGTGTTGGTGGCGCGCGCGAGCTGGTCGATCGCCTGCGCGTGCTCCTGCGGCATGCGCGTGAGCGCGCGCTGCAGCGCCTGCTTCAGGCGCTCGGCGCGCACCGGCTTGAGCAGGTAGTCGATCGCCCTGACCTCGAACGCGTCGACCGCGAACTCGTCGAACGCGGTGACGAAGATGATCAGCGGCATCGGCCGGGGCGTGTCGCCCGACTGCGCGCGCGCCGAGATGTGCCGCGCCAGCTCGATGCCGGTCATGCCGGGCATCTGGATGTCGAGCAGCACGATCTGCGGCTGCGCGACCTCGATCTGCGACAGCGCCTCGGGCGCGTTGGGGGCCTCGCCGACGATGCGGTGAGGGAACTCGGGGGCGAGGTCGGCGAGCAGCTCGCGAAGCCGCGAGCGCGCGACCGGTTCGTCATCGACGATCAGGATCGAAGGAGCGTCTGGCATCTCGGCGTCTTCTCTCTTTGCGGTAGGGAAAATGGACGATCACCCGGAACTGGCCGTTGTCGGTGCTGGTATCGAGCTGGCCTTCGACATCGAAGGTGAGGTCGAGGCGCTCGCGCACGTTCGAAAGCGCCATGTGATTGCCGGGGCGGCTCGGCGGCGCCTCGGGAAGCGGATTGGCGATCTCCACGCGCACGCGGTCGCCGCTGCGGGCGATCGCGACGCGGATCTCGCCCGGCTCCTGGCTCGGCTCGATGCCGTGGTGGACCGCGTTCTCGATCAGCGGCTGCAACAGCAGCGACGGCAGCAGCGCGTCGCCAGGCATGCCGTCGAGCTCCCAGCGCACCGCCAACCGTTCGGCCAGCCGCAGCTTCTCGATGGTGAGGTATTCCTTGCACAGCAGCACCTCGTCGTCGAGCGGCACCAGCTCGCGGCTGTCCTTCATGAACACGCGGAACAGGTCGGCGAGGTTCTCCAGCGTGCGTTCGGCCTTGCGTGGGTCGCTGCGCATCAGCCCCAGCACCGTGTTCAGGCTGTTGAACAGGAAATGCGGCCGGATGCGCGCCTGCAGCGCCTGAAGCCGGCCTTCGGCCTGCGACGGCTGCAGCGACAGCTGGCGCAGCCGCAGGTATTCGATCAGCCCCCATGCGATCGCCGCCGCGAGCAGCGCGCGCGGCGCGAGCCAGCCGGCAAGCGCGGCCGCCCCCGGTTGTGGCGGCTGCGCGGTGGCCAGCGCGACTGCGGCGGCGAGCGCGGCCGGCACCCCGAGCCCGACCATCCACTGGGCGTATCTGGGAGCGCCGTTGACCGTGCGGCGCAACGGGCACAGCAGCAGCAAGGCCGCAGCCGCCACCGCGTCGACGCGCAGCGCCGTCTCGAACATCGGCCAGTGCTCGACGCCCGCCGCCGGCAGCAGCCAGCCCAGCAGCACCACGCCAAGGTTCAGCGGCAACAGCACCCGCGCCATCGTGCCGAGGTTGCAGGAATCGGGCAGGATCGGAAAGTCTGCCCCGTCGGTGAGGCGCCGCCGCGGGGGTCCGGACGCCTGCGCGGCCGGCCCGCCGGCAGGCACCGCTTCGGGCGAAACGGCGGACCCCGGGTCGCTCATCGATGGTTCCCTTGCTGCGCTGGAGCGCCTGCCTCGGCCGAAGCCGACGGGGCGGTCCGTATAATTCGGCTCTCGAGGCCTCTCCTCTGCCGCAAACGATTATGACAGATCAGCTTGCCAAGAAATCCGAAGCGTGGTCCGCGCGCTTCTCGGAGCCCGTCAGCGAGTTGGTCAAACGCTACACGGCCTCGGTGTCGTTCGACCTCCGGCTCGCTCTTGCCGACATCGAAGGCTCGCTCGCGCACGCCGCCATGCTGCACGCCGTGGGGCTGCTCGGCGACGCCGATCACGCGGCGATCGTCCGGGGCATGGCCACGATCCGCGGCGAGATCGAGCGCGGCGAATTCACCTGGTCGATCGATCTCGAAGACGTTCACCTGAACATCGAGAAGCGGCTCACCGAGCTGGCCGGCGACGCCGGCAAGCGGCTTCACACCGCGCGCTCGCGCAACGACCAGGTGGCCACCGACATCAGGCTGTGGCTGCGCGCCGCCATCGACGACGTGCGCGGCGCACTGGCAGCGCTGCAGCGCGCGCTGGTCGGCCTGGCCGAGACCCACGCGGGCACGATCATGCCCGGCTTCACGCACCTGCAGGTCGCGCAGCCGGTCACCTTCGGCCACCACCTGCTCGCCTACGTCGAGATGTTCGCGCGCGACGCCGAGCGCCTCGCCGACTGCCGGCGCCGCGTGAACCGCCTGCCGCTGGGCGCGGCCGCGCTGGCCGGCACCTCGTATCCGATCGACCGCGAACGGGTCGCGCGTGCGCTGGGCTTCGAGGGCCTGTGCGAGAACTCGCTCGACGCGGTGTCCGACCGCGACTTCGCGATCGAGTTCTGCGCGGCCGCCAGCCTCGTCATGGTCCACGTGTCGCGGCTCTCGGAGGAACTGATCCTCTGGATGTCGCCGCGGGTAGGCTTCATCGACCTCGCCGACCGCTTCTGCACCGGCTCGTCGATCATGCCGCAGAAGAAGAACCCCGACGTGCCCGAACTCGCGCGCGGCAAGTCGGGCCGCGTCTTCGGCCACCTGGTGGGGCTGCTCACGCTGATGAAGGGCCAGCCGCTCGCCTACAACAAGGACAACCAGGAAGACAAGGAGCCGCTGTTCGACACCGCCGACACGCTGCTCGAAACGCTGCGCATCTTCACCGACATGGTGGCCGGCATCCAGGTGCGCCCCGAGCGAATGCGCCGGGCGGCGGCCGAGGGCTTCTCCACCGCCACCGATCTCGCCGACTACCTCGTCAGGAAGGGCCTGCCGTTTCGCGACGCGCACGAGGCGGTCGCGCGCGCCGTGCGCAGCGCCGCCGAGCGCGGCGTCGACCTCTCCGAAATGCCGCTCGACGCGCTGCGCGAATTCAGCCCGCTGATCGACGCCGACGTGGCAGCGGTGCTCACGCTCGAAGGCTCGGTGGCCGCACGCGATCACGTGGGCGGCACCGCGCCGCGGCAGGTGCGCGCGGCGATCGCGCGGCATCGCGCACGCCTGTCCGCGGAACCGGGCGGCGACGCACCGTCGGGGTCTGTCGAAGCCTGATCGGCCCGGCACCGCGCCGCCTGCCAGACCGCCCGCGCGCTCACGAGAAACAAAACAGGTTGAGGGGCGTTTTCATGCGGGCGTCGCGGTCGTTGGCATGACTGCGAAGCCGAGTGCGGCGGCGCGACGTTTGAGCGCCGCGATGCTGCGCTCGCGCTGCTGGGCTTCGTAGTTCTGCTGGCCCTGATCGACATAGGCTTCGCCGCGGGTCAGCATGAAGTAGACCATGCGGGCGAGCTTGTGGGCCGTGGCGGTGTTGGCACGTGGCTTGTCCATGCGCGCACACATTCGGCGGTAGAACGCGCCGAGCGCCGAATCGCTGTGCGACAGGCTCATGGCGGCCATCTTCAGCGCCTGACGCACCCGGTTGGCCGATCGTTTGGTCTTGGCCGACAGCACCTTGCCGCCGCTGATCTTGGTGCCCGGGCACAAGCCCAGCCACGAGCAGAAGTGCTTGACGTTGGCAAAGCGGCTCAGGTCGGGGCCGATCTCCGAGAGAATCTTCATCACCGCCGCCAGCCCCGGGCCGTTGATGCGCGTGAGATCGACGCCAGCCCAGTTGGCCGAGGATCTGTCGCTGGTCGAACTGCGCGCGCGTCTTGCTGCCCGCGCGCGGCGCCCGGCCGAGATCGACCCGGGCCGAACCGAGCTGGCTCAGCAGCGCTTGCAGCTTGGCGTCGCACTCGCCCGGTGGCGCGCGATGTCGTCGTACATCGCCAGTGCCGGCGCAGCACGAACAGGTGCTCGTCGCGCCAGTTGCCGGTGAGCGCCTTGGCGATGTCGTGCTCGCTGGCCTTCACGCGGCTGTGGCGGTGCCGCGCCAGGATCTGCGCGTCGCGCTCGCCGGCGACGATGGCGCGGATGATGGCCTGCCCGGTCGTGCCCATCACGTCGGTGAGCACCTCGGTGAGCTGGATGTTCATCTGGACCAGCGCCTTTTGCATGCGCTGCACCCAACTGGCCTGCTCGACCAGGAGCACGTCGCGCTGGCGCGCCACCGCGCGCACCACACAGACCTCGTCGGTCGGGCGGAATGCCGCGCGCAGGTAGCCCCTGGCTCATCAGGCGCTGCAGCCACTGGCAGTCCTGCACGTCGCTCTTGCGCCCGGGCACGTACTTCATCTGCCGCGCATCGACCGGAAGACCTTCAGACCGCGCTGCTCCAAGACCTCGTACACCGGGATCCAATACACCCCAGTGGACTCCAGCGCCACCGTATCGACACCGCACGCCAGCAGCCAGTCGGCCATCGCGGTCAGGTCGTCTGTCATCGCACCGCACTCGCGTACCGGCTCCTCACACGTGTGTCGAGGGACCGCCACCCAGTGGCTCGATCCTCCCACGTCGATCCCCGCCGCGTTGGGAAACACCAGATCATCGTCGCGCTTGCGCATCGCCATCGTTCGCTCCAAGATAGTCGTCGAACGGCAGCGCCATGGGAGTCGTCGAATTCGACTCGATCTCATGAACGGGATGCACATCACTGTGCTCACCACTGTCGCCGACGATCCCCGGACCATGCTCTCAGGCGGGCTCGCACTGCAGCGGCGGTCACCGCTGCAGGCTCGCACCAATGCGTATTCGGTCATCTCGGCGCTGCCGTTCCCCTTGTAGCGCAAAATTGTTTCTCCGCGAACGCCGCGCCCCGACGGGGGCCTGGGATGCTCTCAGGCGACAGGCACGCTGCGCGCCCTCCGGCTGCGCAGCCACTGCGAGACGAGCGCGGCCGCAAGCAGCGCCAGCCCGATCCCGTCGGCCATCGGATGCGGGTACACCAGCAGCAGGCCCGCGGCGATCATCGCCAGCCGCTCCCATAGCAGGCAGCGCACCAGCACCCAGTTCTGCGCGCCGCCGGCCAGCGCCGCGATGCCCGCGGTGGCGGTCAGCACGATCCACGCGACCTGCGGCCAGCCCACTCCGGCCGGTGCCATCAGCAGCAGCCCCGCGCCGGCCGGCTCGAGCACGAAGACGAACGGCAGCAGGAAGGCGGGCAGCGTGTACTTCCACGACTGCAGCGTGGTGCGGTAGGGGTCGCCCTCGGTGATCGCGGCCGCGGCGAACGGCGACAGCGCGGTCGGCGGCGACACCTCCGACAGCACCGCGTAGTAGAAGATGAACATGTGCGCCGCGAAATCGGGCACGCCCAGTTTGGTGAGCGCGGGCGCGGCGATCACCGCGCAGATGATGTAGCTCGCGGTCACGGGCACAGCAAGCCCGATGATCCAGACGATCAGCGAGGTGTAGATCGCGGTGAGAAGCAGGTTTCCACCCGCGTAGGCGATCACGATCGAGCTGAACTTCAGCCCCAGCCCGGTCTTGCCGACCACGCCGACGATGATGCCGGCGGCCGCGCACGTGGCCGCGACGTTGAGCGCCTGGCGCGAGCCGTCGGCGAGCGCCGCAACCAGCTTCTTCGGCCACATTGCGGTCTCGGGCGCGAAGAAGCTCACGACGAATGCGGTCACCGTGGCCCAGAACACCGACATCAGCGGCGAGAAACCGTAGACCATGAAGCCGATGATCGCGACCAGCGACAGGAAGTGGAACCAGAAACGGCGCGCCAGCTGCCCGGCGGTGGCGGTCAACGCGATCTCGGCCGCGGCCGACTTGTACTTGCGCGCGTCGATCTCGACCATGATGAACAGCGACAGGTAGTACAGGCAGGTCGGGATGACCGCCATCTTCAGCACGTCGAGGTACGAGATCTTCAGGAACTCGGCGATCAGGAACGCGGCGGCGCCGAGCACCGGCGGCGAGATGATCGCGCCCAGCCCGCCCGCGGCGAGCAGGCCGCCCGCCGCGTTGCGGTCGTAGCCGGCCCGCTGGAGCATCGGCCAGGCGACCGAGCCGATGGTGACCGTCGTCGCGACGCCCGACCCCGACGGCCCGCCCAGCAGGAACGACGACAGCACCACGGTGCGGCCGGCGCCCGAGCGGCGCCCGCCCATCAGCGCGAAGCTGAAGTCGAGGAAGAACTTGCCGGCGCCCGAATGCTGCAGGAAGGCGCCGAAGATGGTGAACATGATGATCAGCGTCGCCGAGACGTCGATCGCGGTGCCGAAGATGCCTTCGAGCGACATGTACATCACGCCGATCATGCTCTCGACGTCGTAGCCGCGATGCGCCCAGTGCCCCGGCAACCACGGCCCGAGGAATGCGTAGGCGGCGAACAGCAGCACCACCGCCGGCATGATCCAGCCCGTGGAGCGCCGCGCCGCCTCCAGCACCAGCAGCACGAAGAGCGCGCCGAAGACCATGTCGAGCCGGTCGGGCATCGTGCTGCGATCCCAGAAGTCGTCGCCGCCCAGGACGATGTGCACGATCGTGGCGACGCCGACCAGCGCCAGCAGCACGTCGTACCACATCAGCCGGTTGCGCAGCCGCGGCGTTGCCGGGTAGATCAGGAACACCAGCAGCAGCATGAAGCCGACGTGCACCGGGCGCAGCGTGAGCGTGGGCACGATCGCCACCGCGGCATACAGGTGAAACAGCGACATGATCACCAGCAGCGTGGTGATCAGCGCCTCGAGCACGCCGCCGAAGCGGCTGACGGCGCCCTCTTCCTCCTCGACGAAGCGCTCGGCCGCGCGCAGCCGCTCGTCGCTGACCGCCCCGGCCCCGCCCGGGGCTTCGTCGCTCGATGTCATGAGCCTTGGCGCGCGGCAGCCTGGGCGGGATGCGGGATAACGGTGGGACCCGTCAGTTGGGCATCTTCACTCCGCGCTCTTCGAAGTACTTGCGCGCGCCCGGATGGAACGGAATCGGCGAGCCGGAGGCCTGCGCTTCGAGCGTGATGTTCTTCGCTTCGCGGTGCACGGCGACCAGTTCGTCCTTCTTCTCCATCAGCGTCTTGACGATCGTGTACGCCATCTGGTCGCTCATCTTCCTGTCGGCCACCAGCAGGTTCCAGACGTCGAGGTTGCTCACGTCGGCGGTCTGTCCCTTGTAGGTATTGGCCGGGGTCGTGCCCTTCACGTACAGCGGCCCCCACTTCTTGTTCATCGCGTCGGCGTACTGCGCGTGGTCGAGCAGCTTCACCGTGATGCCCGGCGTGGTGGCGAGGTCGGTGATCGCCGCGGTGGGCAGGCCGCCCACCCAGATCAGCGCGTCGATCTTGCGGTCCTTGATCGCGTTGACGCCCTCGGCGACCGACAGTCGCTCGCGCTGCACGTCCTTGTCGATGCCGGCCGCCTCGAGCAGCCGCAGCGCCATCACCTCGGTGCCGCTGTTGGGCTCGCCGGTGGAGATGCGCTTGCCTTTGAGGTCGGTGACCGACTTGATGCCGCTCGCCTCGGTGGTGACCACGTGCATCTTGTTCGGGTACAGCACCATCAGCGTGCGCGCCTCGACCTTCTTGTCCTTGAACCTGGCCAGGCCGCTCACCGCGTCCCAGGCGGCGTCGGCCATCGTGAAGCCGATGTCCTGCTTGCCCTGTCCGATCAGCTGCAGATTGGCCACCGACGCGCCGGTGACTTCGGCGGTGGCCTCCCAACCGGGCACGTACTTCGACAGGATCGCGGCCATGCCGCCGCCCATCGGATAGTAGACCCCCCGTGCCGCCGGTGCCGATCGACAGGCGCGTGCTCTGCGCCGACGCCAGTGCCGCCACGCCCAGCGCGGCCGCGACAACGATTGCCTTCACCATGCCCTTGATCATTCCGATGCTCCTCGAGTCGTCAATCTGCGGATGATAAGGCCCGTGCCGCAGTGCCGGACTCAGGGAATCCCCCGACGCGTTCGGGGTCGACCGGTATAATCGCCCCCTCTACAGCCTTCCGCGGCCCGGGTGCCGCCTGCGCGCGGCGCCTGATGGAAATCGCAATCCTCCTCGGGCTGATCGTCCTCAACGGCCTGCTCGCGATGGCCGAGATCGCACTGGTCAGCGCGCGCAAGGCGCGCCTGCAGAAGCTCGTCGACGAAGGCGACCGCGCCGCCGTGGCCGCGCTGGCGCTCGGCGCCGACCCGAACCGCTTCCTGTCGACGATCCAGATCGGCATCACCTCGATCGGCATCCTGAACGGCATCTTCGGCGAGGCGGCGCTCGCCGAGCCGTTCGCCGACTGGCTCGAGAGCCTGGGCGTGCGCGAGCCGTGGGCCGGCTACGCCGCCACGGCGCTGGTCGTGGTGGTCGTCACCTACGTGTCGATCGTCGTCGGCGAGCTGGTGCCCAAGCGGCTCGGGCAGATCGACCCGGAAGGCATCGCGCGGCGGGTGGCGCGCCCGATGACGCTGCTGGCCACGATCTCCAGGCCTTTCGTGCGGCTGCTGTCGGCCTCCACCGAACTGGTGCTGCGCGCGCTGGGCGCGCGCAGCGACCGCCTGCCCTCGGTCACCGAGGAGGAGATCCATGCGCTGCTCGCCGAGGGCTCGGACGCCGGCGTGATCGAGCAGACCGAGCATGCGATGGTGCGCAACGTCTTCCGGCTCGACGATCGCCAGATCTCGTCGCTGATGGTGCCGCGCGCCGACGTCGTCTGCCTCGACGTCGAAGATCCGTTGCCGGTGAATCTCGCCAAGGTCCTCGACACCCCGCATTCGCGCTTCCCGGTGTGCCGCGACGGCTTCGGGGAGATCCTCGGGTTCGCCCACAGCAGGCAATTGCTCGCGCAGTCGCTGCGCGGCGTGCCGATCGACCTGACGCAGGACCTGTCGGAAGCTCTCTACGTGCCCGAGACCCTCACCGGCATGGAGTTGCTGGAGAACTTCCGCTCGTCGAACACGCAGATCGCGATGGTCGTCGACGAATTCGGCGAGGTGCAGGGCCTGATCACGCTGCACGACCTGATGGAGTCGATCACCGGCGAGTTCGCCAGCGCCGACGGATCCGACAGCTGGGCCTACCGGCGCGAAGACGGTTCGTGGCTGCTCGACGGCCTGATCCCGGTCCCCGAGTTGAAGGACCGGCTCGGCCTTCGCACGCTGCCCGAGGAGGAGCGCGAGCGCTACCAGGCGCTCAGCGGGATGCTGATGCTGATGCTCGGGCGCATGCCGCAGACCGGCGACACCATCACCGGGAGAACTGGCGCTTCGAGGTCGTCGACATGGACGGCAACCGGGTCGACAAGGTGATGGCGACCCCGATCCCGCTGGCCGCCTCGCCCGACGAGGGCCCCGCGCAGTCCGATCCGGAATGAGGAGCCCGGGGTGATCGACCGCCTGATCGCACTGCTGCAACGCGTGGCTGCCGTCGCCGCGCTGGCGTTCGGCGCGCTGCTGGCCGCGCTGTTCGCGGCGCTCGCGCTCGCCGCCGCGCTGGCGATCGGCGCGGCGGTCTGGCTCGCCAACCGCTTCGGCCTGCGCGCAACGAGGCCGCCCCCGCCCGCGCGCGCCCAGGACGTCATCGACGTCGAGATGCGCGAAGTCGAACCCGGCGAGCAGTCGGGCTCGCCCGAACCCCCCGACGAGAACGGCAAACCGCCGCAGCCGTGAGGGGAAACCCGCGGCTGCCGCTCGGGAGGTCCGGCGCCCTCTTACAATGCGGCGTTCGACATGGGACGGAGTCGATGCAAACCTTGTTGAAATTCTCGCGCGCCGTCGACTGGCTGAACGCCCAGGTCGGCAAGTACGTGATCTGGCTGATCTTTGCCGCCACCGCGATCAGCGCCCTGAACGCCATCGTGCGCAAGCTGTTCGACACCAGTTCGAACGCCTATCTCGAGGCCCAGTGGTACCTGTTCGCCTGGTCGTTCCTGGCCGCTGCCGGCTACACGCTGCTGCATCGCGAGCACGTGCGCATCGACGTCGTCAACAGCCACCTGCCCAAGACCGTGCGGGTATGGATCGACATCGTGGGCTACACGCTGTTCCTGACTCCCATATGCCTGGTCGCGCTGTACCTGTGCACACCGCAGGCGATCGACATGTTCGTATCGGGAGAGATGTCGGGCAACCCGGGCGGCCTGATCCGCTGGCCGGTATGGCTGGCACTTCCCGTGGGCTTCACGCTGCTGCTGCTGCAGGGATGGTCGGAACTGATCAAGTGCATCGCGTTCCTCCGCGGGGCGGGTCCCGACCCGACCGAGAAGCGCACCGAGAAGAGCGACGAGGAGGCACTCGCCGAGGCCTTGCGCGCGCAGCAGGCCGACGGCGGCAGCCGGGCTGGCGCGTCGGCCCGGGCGCACTGACCGCGACCGGCGCCCGCACCATGCAATTCATCGCTGCCAACTTCGCCCCCATCATGTTCGGGGGCCTGATCCTGTTCCTGATCCTCGGCTTTCCGGTCGCCTTCAGCCTGGGCGCCGCGGGGCTGTTCTTCGGCGTGCTCGGCGTCGCGCTCGACATCTTCCCGTCGGCCATCCTGGCGGTGCTGCCGTTCCGCCTGATCGGCATCATGGCCAACGAGACGCTGCTGGCCGTGCCGTTCTTCACGCTGATGGGCCTGATCCTCGAGCGCAGCGGCATGGCCGAGGACCTGCTCGATTCGGTGGGACAGGTGTTCGGCCCCCTGCGCGGCGGCCTGGCGCTGGCCGTCATCTTCGTCGGCGCCATGCTCGCCGCCACCACGGGGGTCGTCGCGGCCTCGGTGATCTCGATGGGCCTGATCTCCCTGCCGATCATGCTGCGCTATGGCTACAGCCGCAGCCTGAGCAGCGGCGTGATCGCAGCCTCGGGCACGCTGGCGCAGATCATCCCGCCGTCGCTGGTGCTGATCGTTCTGGCCGACCAGATGGGCAAGAGCGTGGGCGACATGTACAAGGGCGCCTTCGTTCCGGGCTTCGCGCTGATGGGCCTGTACGTGCTGTGGGTGGTCTTCCTGGCCATCTTCAAGCCGAGCACGGTCCCGGCGCTGCCCCCCGAGGCACGCACGTTCCGGGAACCCAACGGCAGCCATGGCTATCGCTCGCTCGCCGTGCTCGCCGCGCTGTCGGCCACGGTGGCGGTGTTCCTCGGGCAGCACATGGAAGCGGTCCATACCGGGTGGCAGGGCGAACTGGTCGAGCACGTGCCGACCGACGAAAAGATCGTCGTGGCCATGTGCGGCGGCGTGTTCGTCGCCTGGCTGATCGCCGTCGTCAACCGGCTGACGCATCTGGGCCTGCTCTCGAAGCTGGCCGAGCGCGTGACCTTCGTGCTGATTCCGCCGCTGCTGCTGATCTTCCCGGTCCTGGGAACGATCTTCCTCGGCGTGGCCACCCCGACCGAAGGCGGCGCGATGGGCGCCATGGGTGCGCTCGTCATGGCGGTGCTGCGCAAACGCCTCAGCTGGCAGCTGCTCGAGCAGGCGCTGGCGACGACCACCCGGCTGTCCTCGTTCGTCATGTTCATCCTGGTCGGCGCGACCATCTTCAGCATGGTGTTCCAGTCGGCCGACGGTCCGGTGTGGGTCGAGCACCTGTTAAGCAAGCTGCCCGGCGGACAACTGGGCTTTCTCATCTTCGTGAACATCCTGGTGTTCGTGCTGGCGTTCTTCCTCGATTTCTTCGAGCTCTCGTTCATCGTCGTGCCGGTGCTCGCGCCGATCGCGGACAAGATGGGGATCGACCTGATCTGGTTCGGCGTGCTGCTCGCGGTCAACATGCAGACCTCGTTCATGCACCCGCCGTTCGGCTTCGCGCTGTTCTACCTGCGGTCGGTCGCCCCCGAAAAGCCCTACGTGGACAACGTCACGGGCAGGACGATGGAGCCGGTCACGACGATGCAGATCTACAAGGGTGCCATTCCCTTCCTGATCCTTCAGTTGACGATGGTCGCGGTCCTGATCGCCTTCCCTGCCCCGGTCACCGGCAATCTCGACAAGAAGCCCGAGGGCGACATGGAGGCGGTCGGCACGCGGATCCTGCAGCAACTCGAGAGCGCGCCAGGCTTCGACGCTGGCGCGCCGGTATCGGGCGACGGTGACAGCGCCGACGCGCCGGCGGCGGGCGACAGCGACAACACCGACACGCCGCCGCAGAACGAGGACGCGGACGATCCGGTGAAGGCTCTCGGGAAACCGATCGAGAAGCCATAGCCCGCACCGGGCAATCGACCCGGATCACGGGTCGCAAGCTCGCTCCGGTCGAAAAAAACCGCGGCCCCGGGCCGCGGTTTTTTCTTCGAGGGCGGCGCAGCCGCCCTGAGGCTGCGTCAGATCTTCAGCGAAGCCATGGTCTGCGTGAACTGCAGCTCGGACACGCGGTTCCAGAGGATCTGGTCGCGCTGGAAGGCCCGCAGGTCGTCGAAGATCTTCTTGAATTCCGGCGACTTCGCGGAATGCTCCGCGTAGACTTCCTGCGCGGCCTTGAAGCCGGCCTCGACGACGCTCTTCGGGAACGGCAGGAACTTGATGCCGCTGGCGACGATGCGCTTCAGCGCGGGCGGATTGAGCGCCGGTACTTGGTCGTGCCGTCGTTGTAGGCCACCGCCGCCGCCGCCCGCACGATCGCCTGGTTCTCGGGCGAGAGCTTGGCAAACGCCTTCTTGTTGATGAAGAAGTCGAGGTCCGCGCCGCCCTCCCACCACGCGTTGTAGTAGTAGAACTTGGTGACCTTGTTGTAGCCGAGCCGCTCGTCATCGTACGGGCCGACGAATTCGGCCGCATCGAGCGTGCCCTTTTCCAGCGCCCGGTACACCTCGCCCCCGGGCATGTTCTGCGCCACCACGCCCAGTTTCGCCATGGACTCACCGAACACACCGCCGCCCAGGCGCATCTTCAGGCCCTTGAGGTCCGCCGGCGACTTGATTTCCTTGCGGAACCAGCCGCCCATCTGCGTGCCGGTGTTCAGCGCGCTCAGCGTGAAGAAGTTGTACTTGGCGAACAGCTCGTCGAGCAGCTTGCGCCCGTTGCCCTGGTCCTTCCAGGCCAGGTTCTGGTTGGCAGTCAGGCCGAACGGCACCGCGCAACTGAACGCAAAGGCGGGATCCTTGCCGGTGTAGTAGTAGGCGGCCGTTTCACCCATCTCGATCGTGTCGTTGGCCAGCGCATCGACGATGCCGAACGGGGGAATCAGCTCGCCGGCCGGGTGAACCGACACCTCGAACTTGCCGCCCGAGAGGGCCTTGACGGTTTCGGAGAATTTCACCGCGCAGCCGTGCAGGGTTTCCAGCGCCTTCGGAAAGCTCGTGGCAAGGCGCCAGCGAACCGCTTCCTGCGCATGCACGGCCGGTGCCACGCCGGCGGCCAGAATGCCGGCCATCCCGGCATTCTTGATCACGGAACGTCGATCCATCGTGTGGTGCTCCAGTTTTCGTTGATGAAGGGCCACCAGCGCACGGCCCGGGATAACCCTGATCATGCCCGCCGGGCGGGACATGCGCGAAGTGTAAACGGGATCGAGATTCCCACGAGCGACTCATGCCGAATCGGCAGCCCCTCACGCGGGACTGCGCTCAACGCTTGCGCCTGGGCAGGAGGTCGGTGCAGGTGCCTTCGTGAACCTCGGCAGCCTGGCCGATCGACTCGCCCAGCGTCGGATGCGGATGGATCGTTCGGCCGATGTCGGTGGCGTCGGCACCCATCTCGATGGCCAGCGCGATCTCGCCGATCATGTCGCCCGCGTGCGTGCCGACGATCGCGCCGCCGACGATCCGGTGCGTCTGCTCGTCGAACAGCAGCTTGGTAAATCCCTCGTCGCGCCCATTGGCAATCGCGCGGGCCGACGCCGACCACGGGAACACCGCCTTGCCGACCGCCAGTCCCTGCGCGCGCGCCTCGTCCTCGGTCAGGCCCGCCCAGGCGATTTCCGGGTCGGTGTAGGCGACCGACGGGATCACCCGCGCGTCGAAGAAGCTCTTCTGTCCGGCCGCCGCCTCGGCGGCCACGTGGCCCTGGTGCACCGCCTTGTGCGCCAGCATCGGCTGGCCGACGATGTCGCCGATCGCGAACACGTGCGGGAGGTTGGTGCGCATCTGACGGTCGACCGCGATGAAGCCGCGCTCGCCCACCGCGATGCCGGCGCGCTCGGCGCCGATCTTGCGGCCGTTGGGCGCGCGGCCGACCGCGCTCAGCACGAGGTCGTAGAGTTGCGGCTCGGCGGGCGCGCCCTCGCCCTCGAACCAGACGCGGATGCCCTCGGCCGCGGCCTCGGCGCGCACGGTCTTCGTGCGCAGCATCACGCGGTCGAAGCGCTTCTCGTTGTGCCGCTGCCAGACCTTGACGAGGTCGCGATCGGCGCCGGTCATCAGCCCGTCGAGCATCTCGACCACGTCGATGCGCGCGCCCAGCGTCGCGTAGACGGTGGCCATCTCCAGGCCGATGATGCCGCCGCCGATCACCAGCATCCGCTTCGGAACCGCGGGCAGCTCCAGCGCCCCGGTGGAATCGACGATGCGCGGATCTTCGGGCAGGAACGGCAGCCGCACCGGCATCGAGCCCGCGGCAACGATCGCCTGCTCGAAGCGCACCACCTGCTTCTCGCCGGTCTTGTCCTGTCCGGCACCGGTGGTGAGCTCGACCTCGAGGTGGTTCGCATCGAGGAAATGACCGTAGCCGCGCAGCACCCGCACCTTGCGCGACTTCGCCATCCCCGACAGCCCGCCGGTGAGCTTGCCCACGACCGCCGCCTTGTGCGCGCGCAGCCGGTCGAGGTCGATGCGCGGCGCGTCGAATTCGACGCCGGCGCGCGCGAAGTGGCGCGCCTCGTCGATCACCGAGGCGACGTGCAGCAGCGCCTTCGACGGGATGCAGCCCACGTTCAGGCACACGCCGCCCAGCGTCGCGTAGCGCTCGACCAGCACCGTGTCCAGGCCGAGGTCGGCCGCGCGGAAGGCCGCCGAGTAGCCGCCGGGCCCGCCGCCGAGCACCAGCAGGCGGCATTCGAGGTCGGGCACCTTCACTTCGATCGTCTGGCTCATGGGCGGCTCGTCGCGATGATGGGTCCAGGGTCGTGGAACTACAGCACTGCGCGCCGGAAATCGGCGAGCAGTTGCGAAAGGTACACGTTGAATCGCGCCGCGGCCGCGCCGTCGATCACGCGATGATCGTACGACAGCGACAACGGCAGCATCAGCCGCGGCTGGAACGCGCTGCCGTCCCAGACCGGGCGCATCGCCGAGCGGCTCACGCCGAGGATCGCGACTTCCGGCGCATTGATGATCGGCGTGAACGAGGTGCCGCCGATTCCGCCCAGGCTCGTGATGGTGAAGGTTCCGCCCTGCATCTCCGAGGGCGCGAGCTTGCCCTCGCGCGCCTTCGCGGCGAGCGCGGCGGTCTCGCGGGCCAGCTCCAGCACGCCCTTGCGATCGGCGTCGCGGATCACCGGCACCACCAGGCCGTTGGGCGTGTCGGCCGCGAAGCCGATGTGCCAGTAGCGCTTGAGCACCAGCGACTCGCCGTCGAGCGAGGCGTTGAACTCGGGGAACTTCTGCAGCGCCGCCACGCAGGCCTTCATCAGGAACGCCAGCATCGTGACCTTGATGCCCTGCTTTTCGTTCTCGCGGTTCAACTGCACGCGCAAGTCTTCGAGCGCGGTGATGTCGGCCTCCTCGTGATTGGTGACGTGCGGGATCATCACCCAGTTGCGGTGCAGGTTGGCCGCCGAGATCTGCCGGATGCGCGCGAGCGGCTTCGTCTCGATCGGCCCGAAGCTCGCGAAGTCGATCTGCGGCCACGGAATCAGCCCGAGCGCAGCGCCGCTCCCCCGCGGGCGCGGCGCCCGCGGCCGGCGCGCCGGCCTGCGCGACGACGCCCTTGACCCATTCGCGCACGTCGTCGTGCAGGATGCGCTGCTTCGGCCCCGACCCGCGCACCAGCGACAGGTCGACACCCAGTTCGCGCGCGAAGCGGCGCACCGACGGCGACGCGTGCGGCTTGACCACCACCGCGTCGGCGCCGTTGCCGATCAGGCTCGCGGCAGGCGGCGCCTGACGCGCAGGCGCCGGCGCGGGCCCGGAAACCGCAGCCGCGGCATCCGAAGGCGCGGTGCCGGCTTCTGCTTCGATCGGCGCAGGCTCGGCCGGTGCCGGGTGCGTGGCCGCGGCCGGTTCTGCCGCCGCCGCGGGGGTTTCAGGCACCGCCGGCGCCTGCGCGGCCGCCGCTGCGCTCGCCCCGGCAGCCTCCTCGAGTTCGAGCACCGTCGAGCCCTTCGACAGCTTGTCGCCGATCTTCACCTTCAGCGACTTCACCACCCCGGCCGACGACGACGGTATCTCCATCGACGCCTTGTCCGACTCCACCGTGATCAGCGACTGCTCCACCTCCACACGGTCGCCCGGCTTCACCAGCACCTCGATCACCTCGACATCCTTGAAATCACCGATGTCGGGCACCTTCACTTCGATCGTTGCCATGTCGACGTTGCCTCGTGAAGGAGCCGCTCAGGCGTGGTGCGGATTGGTCTTGGACGGGTCGATTCCGTACTTGCGGACCGCCTCGGCAACCTTCTTCGCCGTGATGACCCCCTCCTCGGCCAGCGACTTCAGCGCCGCGACCGCCACGAAGCGGCGATCGACCTCGAAGTGCTCGCGCAGCCGGTAGCGGAAATCGGAGCGCCCGAAGCCATCGGTGCCGAGCACGTGGTAGCCGCGGCCCCGCGGCAGGAACGGGCGGATCTGGTCGGCGAAGATCTTCATGTAGTCGGTGGACGCGACCAGCGGCCCCTGGGTCTTCTCGAACAGTTTCGCGACGTACGGCTGCTTCGGCTTGTCGGCCGGGTGCAGCAGGTTCCAGCGCTCGCAGTCGAGGCCGTCGCGGCGCAGCTCGGTGAAGCTGGTGATGCTCCAGACGTCGCCCGCGACGCCCCAGTCCTGTTCGAGCATCTCCGCGGCGGCGAGCACCTCGCGCAGGATCGTGCCCGAGCCGAGCAGCTGCACCCGATGCTCGGCCTTCTTCGCGCCGGGGCGCAGCAGATAGCCGCCGCGGACGATGCCCTCCTCGTCGCCCTTGCGCAGCCCCGGGTGCGCGTAGTTCTCGTTCATCATGGTCAGGTAGAAGTAGACGTTCTGCTGCTCCTGAACCATGCGCTTCAGGCCGTGGTGGATGATCACCGCCACTTCGTGCGCGAAGGTCGGGTCGTAGGAGACGCAGTTCGGGATGGTCGAAGCCAGCACGTGGCTGTGGCCGTCCTGGTGCTGCAGACCTTCGCCGTTCAGCGTGGTGCGACCGGCCGTGCCTCCCAGCAGGAAGCCGCGCGCCTGCATGTCGCCGGCGGCCCAGGAGAAGTCGCCGAAGCGCTGGAAGCCGAACATCGAGTAGTAGGTGTAGAAGGGAATCATGATGCGGTCGTTCGTCGAATACGACGTCGCCGCGGCGAGCCACGAGCAGAACGCTCCCGCCTCGTTGATGCCCTCCTGCAGGATCTGCCCGGCCGCGTCCTCGCGGTAGTACATCACCTGGTCCTTGTCGACCGGCGTGTACTTCTGCCCTTCGGGCGCGTAGATGCCGAGCTGGCGGAACATGCCTTCGAGGCCGAAAGTGCGCGCCTCGTCGGGCACGATCGGCACCACCCGCGGCCCGAGCGTCTTGTCGCGGGTGAGCGCGGTGAGCACGCGCACGAAGGCCTGCGTGGTCGAGATCTCGCGCCCTTCGGCAGTGGGTTCGAGCACTGCCTGGAACATCTCGAGGCCGGGCACCGCCAGCGTCTCGCTCGCGCGCCGCCGCCGCTGCGGCAACGAGCCGCCCAACGCACGACGCCGCTCCATCATGTACTTCATCTCCGGGAGTTCCGGATCGGGCATGTAGAACGGAATCTCGTCGAGGCGCTCGTCCGGAATCGGGATGCTGAAGCGATCCCGGAACATGCGAATCGACTCCGCGTCGAGCTTCTTCAACTGGTGCGTCGGGTTCTTCGCTTCGCCCGCGTGGCCCAGCCCGTAGCCCTTCACCGTCTTGGCCAGGATCACCGTGGGCTGCCCGCGATGGTGGTAGGCCGCGTGGAATGCCGCGTAGACCTTGTGCGGGTCGTGGCCGCCGCGGTTGAGCCGCCAGATGTCCTCGTCGGTCATCCGCGAGACCATCTCGAGCAGCTTCGGGTGCTTGCCGAAGAAGTGCTTGCGCACGAACGCGCCGTCGTTGGCCTTGTAGGCCTGGTATTCGCCATCGACGGTCTCCATCATCACTCGCTGCAGGATGCCGTCCTTGTCGCGGGCGAGCAGCTTGTCCCAGTAGGAGCCCCAGATCAGCTTGATCACGTTCCAGCCCGAGCCGCGGAAATCGCCTTCGAGCTCCTGGATGATCTTGCCGTTGCCGCGCACCGGGCCGTCCAGGCGCTGCAGGTTGCAGTTGATGACGAAGATCAGGTTGTCGAGCTTCTCGCGCGAGGCCAGGCTGATCGCGCCCAGCGATTCGGGCTCGTCCATCTCGCCGTCGCCGCAGAACACCCAGACCTTGCGGTTGCTGGTGTCGGCGATGCCGCGCGCGTGCAGGTACTTCAGGAAGCGCGCCTGGTAGATCGACATCAGCGGGCCCAGGCCCATCGACACCGTCGCGAACTGCCAGAACTCGGGCATCAGGTTCGGGTGCGGGTACGACGACAAACCCTTGCCGCCGACCTCCTGGCGGAAGTGGTCGAGTTGCTCCTCGGTGAGTCGCCCCTCGAGGAATGCGCGACCATAGAAACCCGGCGCCGAATGCCCCTGGAAATAGACCAGGTCGCCGCCGTGCCCCTCGTGCGGCGCGTTCCAGAAGTGGTTCATGCCGGTGCCGATCATCGTCGCCAGCGACGCGAACGAGGCCAGGTGGCCGCCGAGGTCGCCGCCGTCGGGCGGGTTGTGCCTGTTCGCGCGCACCACCATCGCCATCGCGTTCCAGCGGATGAACGAGCGGATGCGCTCCTCGTAGGCGGCGTTGCCCGGCGAGCGGGCTTCCAGGTGCGCCGGAATCGTGTTGACGTAGGCGGTGTTCGCCGAGAACGGGATGAAAGCACCCGAGCGGCGCGCCTTCTCGATCATCCGTTCGAGCAGGAAGTGCGCGCGCTCCGGCCCTTCGCGGTCGATGACCGCCTCCAGCGAGTCGAGCCACTCCTGCGTCTCGACGGCGTCGGCGTCCTGCGGGTCGTTGGCGGCCAGCGGCCGCGACGGAAGCGCTGACATGGAATCTCCTCTTTCCTGCGTTGGATCGTTGTGTCCGATTCTAGGAAGAGCCCCCGCAAATGACAAGGCAAATTTTTATATCGAGGAACGTTTTCCCATATCGTGGTATTTCGTCCACCATCGAGGGCCGATCCCCATCGACCCTCCGCAAGCGCGCCGCCCACACTAGTGTCGTGAGTTGCAAATACGTGGCGTCGAGACGGGTCGAAACGGGGCGGGAACAAGGCGCGCGAGCGGGTCGATACCGGGTGGTATCGACCCGCTTGCGTAACGCAGTGCCCGCCCCGTTTCGACCCGCCCCGAAGGGGTTCGACCAGACGGCGCCCTCGCACGCCCGACCGCCATGGCAGATACCACCCGGTATCTGCCATGGCGGATCGGCCGCACGATCATCACCGTCTGGTCGAATCTCGACGCCACGTATTTGCAACTCACGACACTAGGTACACTGCCTGATCGCGCCATGAAAACGCCGAACGACCCTTCGACCCGACGTGCCGAGATGCGCGCCATCCGCTGGCTGTCGCTCACGCACGCGTTCGGAATCGGCCTGTTCGCGCTGCTGATGGCCAGCTTCTTCTGGTACCTGCGCGAGGTCGAGGTCGACCAGCAGAAGCAGGCCCTCTATCGCGACGTGGCCAGCGCGCAGACCGCGCTGCGCCGCGAACTGCGCGACGACCAGGACGAGGTCGGCCTGGTCGCCGAAGAATGGATGACGCGCGCGCGCCGCAGCCCGGGCGCCGCCGCCAAGGCGGTCGAAGACTTCCTCGCGCGCCGCATGTCGGCGGTCTACGTGGCGCTGGTCGACGCCGACGGGCGGGTCCTGTGGTCGGGGCACGCCCGCGGCGTGGTGCCGATCGGCACGCGTGCGCGCGGGGCCTCGATCACCGACGCGGCCGGGGTCGAGGCGCTCGACGAGATCCGGCAACGCCAGCGGCCCGTGTTCACACGGCCCTTCTCAAGCCCCGCCAGCGACGTGCTGGTCGAACTGCACGCGCCGATCTACGACGACTCCGGCTTCACCGGGGCGGCGATCGTCGGCTACTCGCTGAACCGCATGCTCGGCGGCTCGCTGCTGCAGACGATCCGCGACCGCTACCAGTTGTCGATCGTCGATCGCGACGGCAACAACCTGGTCAGCTCGTCGCTGTTCGAGATCGACCTCGCGCACCTGAGCTACGAGCTGCCGCTCGATCCGCCGGGCCACGGCGTGAGGCTGCGCGCCTTCGCGTACGACATGCAGCCGCACCTGATCGACCGCTCGCTGGTGGCGGCGGTCATCGGCCTGTCGCTGGCGATCCTCGCCACGCTGATGATGCTCTGGCGTCACGCACGCCGGCGCCTGTTCGCCGAATACGAGCGCGACCGGCTGTTCACGCTGTCGCCCGACCCGCTGTGCGTGTTCGAGCTCGACGGCACGCTGGTGCGCGGCAACCCCGCGTTCGAAAGCGTGCTGGGCGCCGGCGAGCGGCGCCGGCGCATCGACCGCTGGGTGCACCCCGACGACCGCGTCCAGGTGACGACCGCATTGGCGCAGATCGCCGAGCCGGGCGCGAGCTCGGCGAGCTTCGAGGCGCGCTTTCGTGCGCGCGATCCGTCGCACGCGATCCGGTCGGGCACCGGCTTCGAGGCGGCGGGCGGCATGCCGACCGACGCGTCGGCGCCACCCACGGTGTGGCGCTGGCTGCACTGGTCGCTGCGCCGCGACGCCGACGCCGAAGCGCCGCGCCCGCTGCTCTACGCCGTGGCGCGCGACGTCACCGAGCGGCGCAACGCCGAGCTCGCGCTGGCGGCACAGACCGCCTTCCGCGAAGCGATGGAAGACTCGATGCTCACCGGCATGCGCGCCTTCGACATGGACGGGCGCATCACCTACGTCAACCGCGCGTTCTGCCGGATGGTCGGCTTCGAGGCGAGCGAACTGGTCGGCTCGCTGCCGCCCTACCCGTACTGGCCGCCCGGAAGCACCGAGGCCAACCACGAAAACCTGGCACGCGTGCTGCGAGGCGACATGCCTCCCAGCGGCTTCGAGGTGAAGGTCAGGCGCAAGGACGGCTCGCTGTTCGACGCGCGGATGTACGTCTCGCCGCTGATCGACCGCCGGGGCCGCCAGACCGGCTGGATGACCTCGATGACCGACGTCACCGAGCCCAAGCGCATCCGCGAGCAGCTGGCCGCGGCCCACGAGCGCTTCACCACGGTGCTCGACGAGCTCGACGCGGCGGTGTCGGTGGTGGCGCGGCCGCTCGACGGCAGCGCCGACCACGCCGAACTGCTGTTCGCCAACCGCATGTACCGTCGGCTCTTCGGCGCCGACAGCCGCCGCCACGAATCGCTGCTCGCCACCCGCGACATCGATGTGCCCGACGGTCCGACCGAGATTTTCGACGCCACGCTCGGGCGCTGGTTCGAGGTGCGCAGCCGCCAGATCCGCTGGGTCGACGGCAGCGCGGTCGAGATGCTGGTGGCCACCGACGTCACGCGCCGGCGCGACATCGAGGAGCAGCAGCGCGAGCAGGAGCGCAAGCTGCAGCGCACCGCGCGGCTGGTGACGATGGGCGAGATGGCCTCGTCGCTCGCGCACGAGCTGAACCAGCCGCTCACCGCGATCGCCAACTACTGCATGGGCCTGTCGGCGCGCATCCGCGCGCGCGCGGCCGCCGGCGAGTCGATGCCGGCCGACGAGCTCCTCGCGCCGCTGACCAAGACCGCGGCGCAGGCGGCGCGCGCCGGTGAGGTGATCCGGCGCATCCGCAACTTCGTCAAGCGCAGCGAGCCCGAGCGGCGCCGCTGCGAGATCGCCGCGATCGTCGCCGACGCGGTCGGGCTGGCCGAGATCGACGCGCGCCGTCTCGGCATCCAGGTGGTTACCGAAATGCCCGCCGAGCTGCCGCCGCTCTATGCCGATCCGATCCTCATCGAGCAGGTGCTGCTGAACCTGCTGAAGAACGGCATCGAGGCGATGCGCGACGCACCCGCCGATCGCCCGCGCGTGGTCAGGCTCGCGGTCGAGCTGGCCGACGGCCACGCCGAGTTCAGCGTCACCGACCACGGCAACGGACTGCCACGCGACGCGCGCGAACGGCTGTTCGAGCCCTTCTTCACCACCAAGGCCGAGGGCATGGGCATCGGACTGAACATCTGCCGCTCGATCGTCGAGTCGCACAAGGGCCGCCTGTGGGCCGAGAGCCCCGCGGCCGGCGGCTGCAGCTTCCGCTTCACGCTGCCGATGGCCTCCCGGGTACCCGCCGTCGCCGACACCGCCTGAAAACCTGTGTCATCCTTGCGCCCCATGAGCACCAGTCGTTCTCCCGAACCCGCGCATCTCGAGAGCCCGCCCGCCGGCGCCGCGGGCCTGGTCTACGTCGTCGACGACGACGAAGCGGTCCGCGACTCGATGCGCTGGCTGCTCGAAGCCAACGGCTTCCGGTGAGCACCTTCGCCAGCGCCGAGGAGTTCCTGGCGCGCCTGCCCGACCCCGAGCCGGTCGCCTGCCTGCTGCTCGACGTGCGCATGCCCGGCATGTCGGGGCTCGAGCTGCACGAGGAGCTGGTGCGCCGCGGCTCGGCGCTGCCGCTGATCTTCATCACCGGCCACGGCGACGTGCCGATGGCGGTATCGCGGATGAAGAAAGGCGCGCACGACTTCCTCGAAAAACCGTTCAGCGACGTGCAGCTGCGCCAGCTGGTCACCGATTGCCTGGCCCGCGCGGCGGCCGCGCAGCGCGATTTGCACAGCGACCGCGACGCCAGCGTGCGCATCGAGCGGCTCACCGGGCGCGAGCGTCAGGTGCTCGAACTGATTGTCGCCGGCCGGCTGAACAAGCAGATCGCCGACGACCCGGGCATCAGCATCAAGACGGTGGAAGCGCACCGCGCCAACATCATGGACAAGCTGGGCGCGCGCACCATGGCCGACCTGATGCGCATCGCGCTCAGGGCCGGCGCTTCGCGCGCGAACTGACCGGCTCGTAGCCCGGCGTGGAGCGAGCGCGCGTGCGCAGCGCGCGCACCAGCGCCTTCACCGCCGGCACCTCCGCCAGCGAGCGCGCGCCGCAGAGGTAGTACAGCTCGGTGCCCACCGGCACGAACGAGAGGCCGAACTGCGAGGCGGCGGCGCGCAGCCCGAAGCCGGCGTCGGCCGCGCCGGCGGCGACCGCCGCCGCCACCGCGAAGTGCGTGAACTCCTCGCGCTCGTAGCCGCGAATCTGCCGCGGCGCCAGGCCACGCTCGGCGATCAGGCGGTCGAACCAGGCACGCGTGGCCGCGCCGCGCTGGCGGTTCACGAAACGCAGCCCGGTGCGTGCGAGGTCCGCCACGTCTTGCACGCGCAGCGGATTGCCGCGCGCGACGATCAAGCCCTGCTCGCGCCGCATCACCGCTTCGACGAACAGCCGCGCGTCGCGAAACGGCGCCGGGCGCAGGCGCAGCGGCGGCAGCGGCTGCGGCAGGTGAAAGCCCGCCAGCTCGGCCTGCCCGGCCGCGAGGGCGGCCAGCGCATGCTCGGAGCCCATGAAGCGCACGCCGATGCCGCCGGCCTCGTCGGCCGACAGCGCCTCCTGCAGCAGCAGGTCGTGACTGGCGGCCAGCCGCAGCGCCGGCGCCGCGGCAGCCCGCGGCAGCGCATCGAGCACCGCGGCCATTGCATCGGCCGGCCCGGCCAGCCGGCGCGCGGCCTCGCGCTCGAAG
Organism: Burkholderiaceae bacterium; assembly: GCA_027493945.1. Taxonomy (GTDB): domain Bacteria; phylum Pseudomonadota; class Gammaproteobacteria; order Burkholderiales; family Burkholderiaceae_E; genus Zeimonas. The sequence goes on from JAOSJU010000002.1 coordinate 260,590, forward strand.
CGGGCGCCGGCGCGAGCCAGCGCCGCGCCGGCCTCGGTGAGGCGGCTGCCGTGCCCCTTGACGCGCTCGACCAGCGGCACCCCGAGCAGCCGCTCGGCGCGCACCAGCTTGCCCCACGCGTTGCGATAAGAAACTCCCAGTGCCGCGGCGGCCGCGCTGACCCGCGGCACGGCCTCCAGTTCGCACAACAGCCGCGCGAGCCCGGACAGGTCGAGCGACTCGTCGCCGACGTTCAACGCAATGCCATGAACGAGCCGAAGCATCGAAACTCCATATATGCAATCGAATTCCTATTGAATCATGCGGCTGCGTGATTGCCTATACTGTGGCGGTGTTTACGCAATCGCTCGTGCAGGCGATCGGCCTGCTCCAGTCCTTCGAGAGCGACGTCCTCGAGATCGTCGCGCTGTCGCTGCGCGTGAGCCTCACCGCCGTGACCATCGCCACGCTCATCGGGTTGCCGCTGGGCGCACTGGTAGCGGTCGCGCGGTTCCCCGGGCGAAGCGCCGCGGTGGTACTGCTGAACACCTTCATGGGTCTGCCGGCGGTCATCGTCGGCGTCACGGTCTACCTGCTGCTGTCGCGAAGCGGCCCGCTCGGCTCGCTCGGCCTGCTGTTCACCCCGTCGGCGATGATCGTCGCCCAGACCTGCCTCACGCTGCCGCTGATCGCCGCGCTTGCGCGCCAGACGGTCGAGGATGCCTGGCGCCAGCACGGCGAGACGCTGCGCTCGTTGCGCGTGCCGATGGCCGCGCGCGTGCGCGTGCTGCTGTGGGACTGCCGCTTCTCGCTGGTGGCCGTGGTGCTGGCGGGGCTCGGCCGGGCCATCTCGGAAGTGGGCGCGGTGATGATCGTCGGCGGCAACATCGACCGCGCCACGCGGGTGATGACCACTGCCATCGCGCTCGAGATCAGCAAGGGCGACATGGCGCTGTCGATCGCGCTGGGCATCGTGCTGATGAGCCTCGTGCTCGCGCTCAACATCCTCGCCAGCGGCGTGCGCGCCGCGGCCATGCTGCGCCATGGCTGAGCCGCTGCTGCGCCTGCGCGCGGTGTCGTTCCGCCCCACCGGGCGCACGGTGCTCGACGATATCGACTTCGAATGGGACGACAGCGTGCGCGTGTGCGCGCTGATCGGCCCCAACGGCGCCGGCAAGTCGGTGATGCTGCGCACCGCGCACGGCCTGCTCGAACCCGACTCGGGCGAGGTGCGCTTCGAGGGACGCCCGCCTCCCGGCAAGGGCCTGGCCTTCGAGGGACAGGCGCTCGTCTTCCAGCACCCGTCGCTGTTTCGCGGCAGCGTGCTGGAGAACCTGCTTCTGGTGCCCGATCCGCGCGGCCGCTCGCGAGGCGACCGGCGCGAGCGCGCGCTGCAGATGCTCGACCGCGTGGGGCTGCGCTCGCTCGCCGGCGCGCCCGCGCTGAAGCTCTCCGGCGGCGAGCGCCAGCGACTCGCACTCGCCCGCGCCTGGCTCACCGAGCCGCGACTGATGCTGCTCGACGAACCCACTGCGAGCCTCGATCCATCGGCCACCGACCAGGTCGAGCAGCTGATCGGCGACATCCGCGCCAGCGGCTGCCAGGTGCTGATCGTCTCGCACAACCTGGGCCAGGCCGCCCGACTGGCCGACGAAGTGGTGTTCATCCATCACGGCCGGCTGCTCGAGCGCCAGCCCGCCGCCGCGTTCTTCGATCGTCCTCGCACCAGCGAGGCCCGCCACTTCCTTCAAGGAGCCCTGCCATGGCAACTGACCGCCGCCTGACCCCACAACCGAGGAGACGCCTCGCCGCCCTCGCCGGCGCGATGCTGCTCGCCGCCGGCCTGGGCGCCGCCGGCGCCGCGCAGGCACAGACCTCGATCACCGTCGCGTCGACCACGTCGACCGAACAGTCTGGCCTGTTCAAGCACCTGCTGCCCGCGTTCGAGAGCAAGACCGGCATCCAGGTGAAGGTCGTCGCGGTAGGCACGGGCCAGGCGCTCGACATCGGCCGGCGCGGCGACGCCGACGTGGTCTTCGTGCACGACGCGAAGGCCGAGGAGAAGTTCATCGCCGAGGGCGCGGGCGTGAAGCGCTTCGAGGTGATGTACAACGACTTCGTGCTGGCGGGCCCGAAGAGCGACCCGGCGAAGATCGCCGGCGGCAAGGACATCCTCGAGGCGCTGCGCCGCATCGCGGCCGCGGGTGCCCCGTTCGCATCGCGCGCCGACCGCAGCGGCACGCACGCCGCCGAGCTGCGCTACTGGCAGGCCGCCGGCGTCGACCTCGCCCCCGGCAAGGGCAAGTGGTACAAGGAAACCGGCTCCGGCATGGGCCCGACGTTGAACACCGCCGCCGGCATGAACGCCTACGTGCTCACCGACCGCGGCACCTGGCTGTCGTTCAGGAACCGCGGCGACCTCGCGATCCTGGTCGAGGGCGACAAGCGGCTCTTCAACCAGTACGGCGTGATGCTGGTGAACCCGCAGAAGCACCCGCAGGTGAAGAAGGAAGCCGGCCAGAAGTTCATCGACTGGCTGGTCTCGGCCGAAGGCCAGGCGACGATCGCCGGTTACAAGGTGAACGGCGAGCAGCTGTTCTTCCCGAACGCGGCGCATTGAGGATCGGGCGCGCGTGCTATACTGCGCGGCTTAGCGCCCGTAGCTCAGTTGGATAGAGTACCTGGCTACGAACCAGGGGGTCGTGGGTTCGAATCCTGCCGGGCGCGCCAGTCAAATCAAGGGGTTAGCTAGAGCTAGCCCCTTTCTCTTTCTGGCCGGGCCAACAGGCGCGGAATTACCCCGGGGTAATTCGCCTCCGACGTGAGAGGTTCCTGCAGGTGCAGGCGCTCGAGGCCTCGGTGCATCGGTGATGGGCGCGTTCGACGAGGCGCGCACGGCGGAGTTGTTGCGCCTGCCGGCGAACGAGAAGGCCCTCTACCTGATGCCGGTCGGCCGCCGTGCGAGTCCCTGACCTGGCCTGCCGGGTGGGCGGTACGGGGCGCGCCGCATCCCGCCGTAGAGCTTCTTCCAGCGGCTGAAGGTCAGCGGCGAAATCCCGAGCCGGCGGATCAGCTCGGCCTCGGGCGTGCCCGCCTCGGCCTGGCGCAGGGCGGCTACGATCTGCTCGATCGAGAACCTGCGCCTCGTCACGTCGAACCACATGCGTGCCTGCCTGCGTCCGCCGATCAGCGCGAACCGTGCCGCCACAGGACGAAGACCAGCCAGAACACGGCAAGCAGGATGTAGAGATTCCAGTCGGCCCCTTGCATCGCTCTTCCCTCCTCGCCCGAACGTGACCGGGCGCCATGTCGGCCCCAGGTCGAGCGTGGGCTCCGGGAGACGCGGCGCTGCGCAGCGACAGTCGGAACTTCCGTCGACCGATTGTCGCCAAAAATGCGCCGTTCGGCGGTCGAGCGACAGGAACTACGTCACCCCGCGCCGACCGGGCTAGAAGTGCATCGACAGGCCGATCAGCGCCTCGCCTTGCGTGAAGGTGTCGCCCTTGATCGTGACCATGCAGCCGCCCGAGCAGAACAGGCCACCCTCGCTGTTCACGAGCGTGAAGTACGCGCGCGCCTCGAAGCGCAGCGCCACGTTCGCGGCAAGCGGCAACTGGTAGCCGAGGCCGAGACTCATCGACGGGCGCCATTCGCTCGAGTAGCCGCTCGGGCCCGGGCTGAACTGCGTCGCCCCGAAACCGCCGGCCACGTAGGGGCCCCGGCCGATCGGACCGCCGAAGAAGTTGGTGCCGCCGATGTGCAGGTAGGTCACCGAAATGGACCGGCCGTTCAGGGTCGCCGCCGCCGAGCCGGGCGGCGCGCCGACCTCGAACTTCGAGCCCCGGTGTGAGACGAAGAACTGCACCTGGCGGCTGGCGTCCACCGCGAAGTCGAAGCTCGCAGCGATGCTGCCCGAGGCCTTCACGTCGATCGACTGTCCGGTGTCGACGTCGGTGAATCCGCCGGTGCTGCGATAGCCGCCGTAGAGCGTGATCGCGTTGTCGGCCGCGAGGGCAGCGAGGGGCGACATCGCGATCGCCGCAGCCAGGATCGTCATCGAACGCATTAGGGCCTGTTCACACTACGATCGTCCCCGCGTGAGTCCGAAAAAAGCGCGCAATCAAGGCGCAAAGCGCAGCCGTGGCGGGGCCACGGCGAGCATTTGCAACGCGGAGTGCGCGCTTTTTTCGCACTCACCCTCCGGGCCGGGGCCTGCCGGGCCGCCACACTTCGTTGCCGGCTCCTTGCGTGGCACCGCCACGCGCGTCGCCGGCGCCTCGTTTGGCGGCCCGGCAGGCCCCGGCGCGGGGACGATCGTAGTGTGAACAGGCCCTAGTCGTCCGCGGATGATCGTCATCGGTTCATGGCCGCGTCGCTTCAATCGGCATCATCGGGCGCGGCTGCGCTCGAAGCCCCGTTCCACGTCGCCGGCCGCGCCATCAACACCGCAAACCAGTCGCGCTCGTCGGTCCAGCTCGCCTGCAACCCGAGTCCCGCACGCCCGAGCAGCGCGGCGAATTCGTCGAGCCGGTACTTGTACGAGTTCTCGGTGTGGATCCGCTCGCCGGCGGCGAAGCGGCGCTCGCCGCCTGGCCAGCTCACGCGCAGGGCGCGGCGCGCCTCCAGGTGCATCTCGATGCGGCTGTGCGTCGCATCGAAGAAGGCGACGTGGCGCCAGTCGGCCAGCACGAAATCGGTGCCGGCGATCCGGTTGGCCCTGCGCAGCACGTTGAGGTTGAACGCCGCCGTCACGCCGAGCGGATCGTCGTAGGCGGCCTGCAGCGTGGCGGCGTCCTTCACCAGGTCGATGCCGATCAGCAGTGCGCCGGTGTCGTCGAGTTGGGCGCGCAGTCCGGTGAGGAAGCGCTGCGCTTCGTCGGGCGTGAAGTTGCCGATCGACGAGCCCGGATAGAAGTACAGGCGCCGCTCGCGCGCAATGCGCGCGGGCAGCTCCAGCGGTCGCGTCAGGTCGGCGCCGACGCCGGTCATCACGACATTCGGGAAGCGCCGCTGCAGTGCCTCGAGCGATTGCCGCAGGTAATCGACCGAGATGTCGACCGCAACGTACTGGCGCGGACGCAGCGCCCCGAACAGGCCGGCCGCCTTCTCGCCGTTGCCGGCGCCCAGGTCGATCAGCGTGCAGCCCTCGCATCCGAACGCGGCGGCGATCTCGCGTTCGCGCGCGCGCAGGATCGCGCGCTCGGTGCGCGTGGGGTAGTACTCGTCGAGCTCGGTGATCGCGTCGAAGAGCGTCGAGCCCAGCGAGTCGTAGAAGAACTTCGGCGCGATCCACGCGCGCGGCGCGCGCAGTCCGGCGAGCAGCGCGTCGCGCTCCGGATCGGAGGGCATCAGGCAAGGTTCTCGTGGATACAGAGGAAGTTGCCCTCGGTGTCCTTGAACCACGCCGCCTTCTCGGCGCCGAGCACGCAGACGTGATCGACCGTCTTCAGGCCGGGCAGGTCGTAGTCTTCGAAGACGACGCCGCGCGCCTGCAGTTCGGCGATCTCCGCGGCGATGTCCTTCACCTCAAAGCTGACCGCGGTGTGTTCCGCGCGCGTGCCTTCGGGCTTCGGGAACAGTGCGAGCGTGGCGCCGCCGCAGCGGTACCTGAACTTGCCGTCGGGCGACTGCCCGAGCGGAGACAGGCCCAGCCCGCCTTCGTAGAAGCGGCGCGCCCGCTCCAGGTCGATCACCGGGAGCATCGTCGTGACCAGGGCGTTTCCGAGCATGTCGGCCTCCCATGCGTCCGGGTGTGGAACGAACATTATTCTCCTTCGGCCGGCACGACGAAAGCCCGTCACTCCCGGTCCGTCACGCCCGGTGCCCGCTCCGTCGCGAGCGCTCAGGCCCGGTCGCGGGCCAGCCGAAGGCCGGTGAACTGCCAGCGCTGGTGCGGATAGAAGAAGTTGCGGTAGGTCGGACGCAGGTGCCCGCGCGGCGTCACGCACGAGCCGCCGCGCAGCACGTACTGGCCGCACATGAACTTGCCGTTGTATTCGCCGACCGCCCCCTCGGCGATCCGGAAGCCGGGATACGCCGAGAAGGCGCTCGCGGTCCACTCCCAGACGTCGCCGTAGAGTTGGCGCAGCGGTGCCTGCGCATCCAGCGCCGCGGGCCGCGGCCGGAAGCGTCCGCTCGATGCCAGGTTGCCGTCGATCGGCTGCGTGCGGGCCGCGACTTCCCATTCGTGCTCGGTCGGAAGCCGTGCGCCGCGCCAGCGCGCGAAGGCGTCGGCCTCGAAGTACGAGATGTGCGAAACCGGCGCTGTCGGGTCGAGCGCGAGCTCGCCGCGCAGCGTCATCTGCGTCCACGCGCCGTCGCGCCGCTCCCAGTAGAGCGGGGCCTGCCAGCCTTCGGCCTGCACCCTGGCCCAGCCGTCCGCGAGCCACCAGCGCGGCTCGTGGTAGCCGCCATCGGCGATGAACTCGCACCACTCGCCGTTGGTCACGAGCCGGTTGGCGGGAGTACGGCGCCAGCGCCACGCGATGGCGCGGCCGTTCGCAGTCGAACGCGAAGTCGCTGCCCTCGTGCCCGACCTCGAAAAGGCCGCCGTCGTAGTCGACCCAGGTCGCAACGGCCGCTGCGCGCGGCGCCGGCGACGCGTCGACGGCCGCCAGCAGCGGGGCCGCGGCGTCAGCCCTGTGCACCGTGCGCCAGGCCGGCCTCAGCGGGTTTTGCGCGAACAGGTGCAGCAGGTCGGTGAGCAGCAGCTCCTGGTGCTGCTGCTCGTGCTGGATGCCCAGTTCGACCACCTCGAGCGCCGCCAGCGGCAGAGGTCCCGCGAGAAGCGCCGACAACGCCTCGTCGACGTATCGCCGGTAATCGACGATTTCGCCGATCGCCGGGCGAGTCAGCATCCCGCGCCGCGGCCTCGGCTGGCGTGGTCCGACCGCTTCGTAGTACGAATTGAACAGGAACCGATAGCGGGAGTCCGCCACCCGGTAGCCCGCGGCGTACCGACCGAGCACGAACTCCTCGAAGAACCGGGTGGTATGCGCGAGATGCCACTTCGACGGACTCGCATCGTCCATCGACTGGACCGTGACGTCGGCGTCGCTCAAACCCTCGATCAGCGCGAGCGTGCATGCCCGGCAGTCGAACAGTCGCTGCCGCAGGCTCTGCTGTTGCCCGACTCCGGTCGGCTCGACGGCCACCGGCTCGATGCGGGTCGGCATCGCTCGACCCTCCCCCTCGGTTGGCAAACGCCCATGCTACGCCTCGCGCGCAGCCTTCCGGCGTCCGCCGGGGCGCTCATGGGGATAGAGTCGCGGCATCGCCCGAGCCAGTGAGCCGCTACCCGCATGGACCCCGCCATCCTCGTCGTCTGGTCGAAGTTCGTCGCCTGCGGCGCGGTGATCGCGGTGGCCGGCCGCGAGGTCTGCCGCAGCGCCGACGTGATCGCGCAGGCCACCGGGCTGAGCGGCGGATGGATCGGCTCTGGCGCTGGTAGCGGTGGTGACCTCGCTGCCGGAACTGGCCAGCGGCGTCACCGCGGTGACCGTCGCCGCGGCACCGAACGTCGCGGTGGGCAACGCGCTGGGCGCCTGCGTGCTGAACCTGATGATGGTGGGCATGCTCGACCTGCTCCATCGCGGCGAGCCGCTGTACCGGCGCATCGCCGCAACCCATCTGCTGTCGGCCGCGTTCGGCGTCCTGCTGCTCGCGCTGGTGACCTTCGGGCTGCTGCTCGGAACCGGCGCCCCGATGGGCCTGCCGGCGGTGCCGCTTCACGTCGGCTGGTATACGCCGCTGCTGATCGCGCTCTACCTCTTCGCGCTGCGCGCGATCTTCCTGCATGACCGCTCGTTGCAGCCTGCGCCGCGGTCGGCGAATCCGGCGGCCCCGATGCTGCGACGCGCAGTGATCCGCTTCGCGCTCGCCGCCGTCGTCGTCGTGGCAGCGGGCATCTGGCTGCCGTTCCTTGCAATCGAGCTCGCGCACCACCTCGGCTGGAGCCGCAGCTTCGTCGGCACGCTGTTCGTGGCGCTGGTCACCACGCTTCCCGAACTCTCGGTGACCATCGCGGCGCTGCGCATCGGCTCGATCGACCTCGCGGTGGGCAACCTGCTGGGCAGCAACCTGTTCAACACCGCGATCATCGCGATCGACGATCTGTTCTACCCGGGTCACCCGTTGCTCTCGGATGTCTCTCCGGTGCACGCACTGACGGCCCTCTCCGCGCTCGTGATGACGGCGCTCGCGACGATCGGCCTGGTGCTGCGCCCCGGCAGCCGGGTGCTGCGAACCACGAGCTGGGTGAGCCTCGGGGCGCTGCTCGCCTTCGTGCTCAACGCGCTCGTGGTGTTCCTGCACGGCGATTGAGCGCCGCAGCATAGGCCGCGGCGGCCCCGGGCAGGCCCGGCGCGGCATACAGCCATGCCGTGGTGCGCCGATCGCGGTGGCCGAGCAGCTGCCCGACTAGGTCGAGGTCGCCGGGCCTGTCGTTCAGCACCAGCGCAGCGGCGAGGTGCCTGAACCCGCTCGGATTCAGCGCGATGCCGATCACGCGGCGCGTTTCGGCGGCGATGCCGTGGCGCAGCGCCGCCTCGCCGAGCCGCGATCCGTCGGGCCGCGCGAACAGCCATCCGTCGGGGTTCGGCAGCAACGATGAATGGCAGTGGTCGAGGTAGTCGTCGACGATCGCCTTCGTCGACCCGGCGATCGGGCATTCGGGCGCGAGCGCCGGCGCTACGCCGCCCGCCGCGAGCGACATCGGTCCTTGGCGCCCCGCGGGCCGACGCAATTCGTGCCCGAGCCTGAGACCGGCCAGCTGCCCGAGGCGCAGCGGCACCGCGAGCAGCAACGCGATGGCCACCCCGAGTTGCGCCTTGCGCACCGCCCGCGGCTGCAGCGAGCGGCCCCCGGCCGCTTCCGCGAACAGACGCTCGGGCAGCGCCAGCAGTGCCGCGAGCGCCGCCGGGTCGGCGAACGGCTCGACCGCCTTTCGACTGCGCTCGGCCAGGCCGGGTGCCGCACCGCCCAGGCGCCGCTTGGCTTGCCCCAACTGGTCGAGCTGCGATGGGGGCGCCTTCACCCACTGGCGGGCGACGCCGAACAAGGTGACCGCGAGTCCGCGCACGAATGCGCCGGCACGTCGCTCGCCACCCTCTCCGAGGTATTCGCCCAGCACCAGCTTGAAGTTGACCGGCTCGACCAGTGCCGCGAGGTCGATCACCCGCCGCGTGTACCCGAGGCGGCGTGCCAGCGCCGATGCCGCCAGCCGCAGGTGCTCGCCGCGCAGGCGCACCGTGGCCGGTGACAGGCTGCGCGGCGAGCCGTCGCGGGCAAGCCGCCCCGAGCGCGCTGCCCAGTCGAGATAGCTTTCCAGGTCGCGCCGGAACGTAACCGGGAACGCGTCGAGCGGCAGCCGTTGCGGCCGCGCCGGGCGCACCGGGGCCGCGAGCCGCACCCGGGGCCAGCCCGCGACCGCGCCCGCCGCCTCGTTCCAGCAGGTCGCCGCCTGATTGCGGAAGGCCCGGGAGCGGGCTTCGCCCGCGGTCGCCGCGATGCGCCGCGCGATCGCGTCGACCAGTGCACCGGACACCTGCTCGGGCTCGACGCCCGCCGCCGACGCCTCGCGGATCAGTCGTGACAGGCCGTAGCGCAGCCTCGGCGTCGGCAGGCGCTCGCGCAGCGCTGCCCAGCGCGGCGCCAGCGTCGTGCCCCGCGGCGGGGGCGCGGCTGCGCCCCCTTGCAGTGCGATCGCTCGCCTGACCCGCCAGCGGATGTTGGCCACCGTCTTGTCGGAACGGCCCCGGGCCGGCTTCGGTACCCGGGCCAGGCGACGGTCGAGTTCCGCCGCGTCGGCCGGCGTGGACGCCGCGTCGGTGCCGAGCATCGCGCACAGCGCGCGGATCGCGGATCGATCGTCGCGCCGGTCGCGCTCGGGGAGTTCGGCGGTCGCTTCGAGCCAGACCTGCAGCTGCGCGAGGCTGCGCGCCGGGGTGCCGGAGCGTCCGGAAGTCGGAAGACGCACATCGATCGGGGTCATGGTCGGCGTGGCGGCGGCGAGAGCCAACAATCCTGATGTCGAGAATACTCCATCTATATACGACGAACAATTACATTATTGAATTCCCGAAGCTCGTGGACACGATGGCTGATGATCGATTGGCGATAGAGCGCGCAGCGCGAGTCGGCGCCTGTCCGAGAAAGCGAAGCAACCGCCTGGGGGCCGACGGTCCGGGCCCCGCGTGCGCCGACCAGGCGCTTCCGCCGAACAGTGCGTCCGCATCCCCGTCCGGAGCGCCCGGCGCCGCCGGGCCGCCCTACCCGCCCATCATCCGGCCAGGCAGCCAGGTCGCGATTTCCGGAACGAAAGCCAGCAGCACCATCGTGAGCAGCATGATCGCGACGAACGGCATCGCGCCCAGCAGCACGGTGGTGAGCGGCACCTGCGGCGCAACGCCCTTGAGCACGTAGAGGTTCAGACCGACCGGGGGCGTGATCAGCCCGACCTCCATGTTGATCGTGAAGATCACCGCGAACCAGATCAGGTCGAAGCCGTTGGCCTCGAGCACCGGGGTGAGGATCGGCATCACCATGACGATGATCGCCACCGGCGGCAGGAAACACCCCGCGAGCAGCAGGAACGCATTGATCGCCAGCATCAGCACCCAGCGGTTCAGGCCGAGGTCGACCAGCGCCTGTGCCGCGGTCTGCGTGACGTAGAGCAGCGACATCATGTACGAGAAAATCGCCGCCGCGCCGATGATCATCAGGATCATCGTCGATTCGCGCACCGTCTCACTCATGATCCGCCACAGGTCGTCGGCGCGCCAGGCGCGGTAGATCGCGACGACCAGCATCAGCGCGAGCACCGCCGAGATTGCTGCCACCTCCGACGGCGTGGCGATGCCCCCGTACATCGCGTAAGCGATCGCAATGATGATCGCGATGAACGGCGTGACGCGCCCGAGCCCGTGCATCTTCTGGGCCAGCGTGTAGCCGGCAACCTCGGTTTCGACCCCGCGGCGCGACAGCAGCGTGGCCACCCACGCGTACAGCGAGAAGAACACGACCAGCAGGATGCCGGGCACGATGCCGGCCAGGAACAGGCGCCCGATCGAGGTTTCGGTCGCCAGCCCGTAGAGGATCATCGTGATCGACGGGGGAATCAGGATGCCCAGCGTGCCGCCGGCGCAGATCGAACCGGTAGCCAGTGCCGGCGATACGCCCCGGCGCAGCATCTCCGGAACCCCGGCCTTGCCGATCGCCGCGGCGGTTGCCGGGCTCGAGCCGCAGATTGCCGAGAACACGCCGCAGGCGAGGATGTTCGCGATCACCAGGCCGCCGGGCATCCGCGCCAGCCACCGATGCAGCGACTCGTAGATGTCGCGCCCCGCCGCCGACGATCCGATCGCCGCGCCCAGCAGCACGAACAGCGGGATCGTCAGCAGCGCGAACGAGGCCAGCTCGTCCATCATCACGATCGGCACGTTGGCGAGACTGCCGAATCCCTGGAACGCCACCAGGAAGCCCACCGAGACCAGCGTCAACCCCCAAGCGATCGGCAGGCCGGAGAACAGCACGAACAGCGTGATCACGAGGATCAGCAGCCCCACCTGCATTTCAGTCATGCGCGAGGCTCTCCGGCTCGGGCGAGCGAATCAGCTCGACCACGTATTGCAGCGCGGTCAGGCCGAGCCCCACGGGCATGGTCAGGTACAGCGGCCACTTGTACGGCGCCCAGGTGCTCTCGGTGCGCTCGCCGCGCAGGAACGACTCCCAGGCGAGCTCGCCGCCCAGCACCGCCAGATACAGGCACACCAGCAGGCCGACGATCGCCACGACGATCGCCAGCCGCGTGCGGTGGCGCTGCGGCAGGTAGTGCGACAGCAGGTCGACGCCGACGTGGCCGTTGGTCTTCAGCGTGTAGGGCGAGGCCAGGAACAGCGACGCCACCATCATGTAGACCGAGAACTCGATCTCCCAGAAAGTGGAGTTTCCCAGCGCCCGGTAGATCACGCTCCAGGTGATGACGACCGAGGCGGCCACCAGCAGCACCGCCGCGACGACCGCCAGAGCGTCGCCGAGACGGTCGACCGCCCGAATGAAGGCGCGCATGCGCGGCTTATTTCACCTGCAGCAGCGCGTCCATCAGGTCCTTGGCCTCGGGAGAGAGCGCGGCAAACTCCTTCCATGAGGTTTCCTTGGCCAGCGCAAGCCACTCGTCGAACTCGGCCTTGGTCATCTGGTGCACCTTGCCGCCGGCCTTGCGATAGGCCTCGGCCATCTTCTCGCCGGCCTCGCGCTGCAGCTTCAGGAAGTATTCGTCGGACTTCGCCGCGGCCTCCTCGAAGATCTTCTGCTGCGCCGGCGTGAGCTTGTCCCAGTGCTGCTTCGACATCACCAGCGGCTGCATCAGCATCCACAGCGTGTATTCGCCGGGCACCGTGGCGTGCTTCGTCTGCTCGTACAGCCGCATGCTCACGAAGGTCTCGGCCGAAGTGAGCGTCGCATTGAGCACGCCGGACTGCAGCGCCGGATACAGCTCGCTCGAGGCCATGCTGACCACCGAGGAGCCTGCGGCCTTCAGCATCGATTCGAAGGTCGGGTCGGCCGCGCGCATCTTCAGGCCCGCCACCGACTTCGGATCGGTGATGTCGCGGTCTTTCGCCGCGAAGCCGCCCGGCGTCCACCACCAGGTGACGATGTGCACGCCGTTCCTGTGCGCCAGCGCCTGCAGCTTTTCCTGGTACGCCGATTTCTTCAGGCGCATCGCGAAGTCGAGGTTCGGGATCGTGCCCGGCAGGATCACCGCCGAGAATTCCTTCGCCTTGCCCGCCGCGTACGACATCGGGAAGACCGCCATTTCGAGCGTGCCGTTCTGCAGCGCGTCGAATTGCGCGACCGGCTTGATGCCCAGCGAGCTCGACGGGAAGATCCGGAACTTGATGTTCTTGTCGTGCTTCGTCACTTCGTCGACGAACACCCGCGTTGCGAGGTCGCGCCCGTCGGCGTTCGCCTTGAACTGGTGCGAGATCTTGATTTCCTGCGCGTTCGCGCCGGTGCTCGCGCCGAACGCGAATGCCAGCGCCGCCACCAGTGCCGCCCCGATCCTGACCGTGCCCGCCATGCCGTCTCCTCTGTCGTAGGCGCCTCCCGAAAAGGGGCAGCCGCCGCGTTCTGTTCGTGATCGGCGTCGAATATGCGTGGTGCCGCGCCGGCCTGTCAACCGGGGCGAAACCCTGCCGCCTCTATCCGAAAGTCGCGCGCATCGCGTCGGCCGCCTCGCGCAGCCGCGGCACCTGGCCGAGCAGTTCGTCGAGCGTCATGCGCCCTTCGGGGGCCTGCACCGCGACCGCCGCGCATGCGCGCTGCCGATCCAGCATGACCGGTACCGCGATCCCGTTCAGGCCGCGCAAATGCTCGGCGCGGTTGATGCCGATGCGTCGCCGCCGCGTCTCGGCCAGGTCACGCGCGAGCACCTCGGGATCGACGATGGTCGAACCGGTGTAACCGCGCAGCGACAGTTGTGCGAGCAGCCGCTCGCGCTGCAACTTCGGCAACAGGCTGAGCAACAGCTTGCCGCTCGAGGTTGCGTGCAGCGGAACGTGCGATCCGGGTACGAGCATCATCCGCAGCGGCCACGAAGTCTCGACGCGGTCGAGGTAGACGATGTCGATCCCCGCGAGCGCGGTCAGGTTGCAGGTCTCGCCGATCGTGTCGACGAGTCGTTGGAGGATCGCGCGGCGCTGCTGGCGCAACGGGCCGTTCATCAACGCGTCGACTCCGAAGCGCTCGACACGCACGCCGAGTTGCAGCCGACGCCCCGCGGGCTCGCGGGTGAGCAGCCCCGCCGACTGCAGCTGACCGACGAGACGGTGCACCGTCTGCTTGGGCAGTGCGAGCGCCTCGACAATCTCGGCGAGCGTGCAGCCGTCGCTCTGCGCGGCGACCACCTCGAGCACGCGGAACGCCCGCACCGCCGCCGCATTGGACTGATTGCTCTGCATTCGAGTCTCCATGTCCGTCGTGCATCGCAAATTACATTAATCGGGACTTTGTTGCAGCGCAATTCCACCTAACATGATTCAACCGTCGCGCCCGGCGAAGATCGATCCGCTCCCCGAGAAAGGCCCCGCGCGCGTGACATCCGGACGAGCGCCCGTACCGACGAGGAGACCACGATGCCTGCACCGAACCGACCCGCACTCTCCCGCAAACCCGATCCTTCGCGCCGCGCGCTGCTGTCGGCCGCCGGCGCGCTTGCGTTGTCGCCGGCGCTGTCGCGGGCCGAAGACAAGTTCCCGTCACGGCCCATCGAATTCGTCGTGCCGTGGGGCGCGGGCGGCGGCGCCGACCAGCTGGCACGGCGCACCGGAAAGCTGCTCGAGGCCGAGCTCAAGGTGTCGCTCCCGGTGCTGAACATCCCCGGCGCCACCGGCAACACCGGCACCGCCAAGCTGCTGTCGGCACCGGCCGACGGCCAGACGATCTGCATTCTGATCGGCGACACGCTCGCCACGCTTGCCGGCGGCAAGGGCCGCTGGAAACTCTCCGACATCACGCCGCTGGGCGTGATGATCCGCCAGCCCAGCGGGCTGTTCGTGAAGAACGACGCGAAGTGGAAGAACTTCGCCGAACTGCTCGCCGACGCGCGCACGCACGAACTGAAGGTCGGCGTCACCGGCTTCGGCAGCGTCGACGAGATCCTGGTCAACCAGATGAACGCGAAGGGCTACAAGTTCCGCGTGGTGCCCTTCGCCGCTCCCGGCGAACGCTACACTTCGGTACTCGGCGGCCACGCCGACATCGTGATCGAGCAGGCCGGCGACGTGCGCTCGTTTCTCTCGAGCGGGCAGATGCGCCCGGTCGTGTTCTTCGCCGACCAGCCGCAGACCGGCTATGCTCAGATCCCACTGGCGAAGGACTCGGGCTTCACGCTGGTAATCAGCCAGTTCAGGGCGATCGTCGTGCGCGCCGGCACCGACCCGAAGCACGTGGCCACGCTGTCCGCGGCGATCGAGAAGGCGGCGCGAACCGACGACTTCCGGCAGTACCTCACGGACGAGCTCGCGTTCGCCGACAGCTACATTCCGGCGGACAAGGCCTCGGCGTTCCTCGCGACCGAGCTCGGGCGGATCGAGTCGAACATGCCCGCGAAGTCCTGACGCCGGCAGCCCGAAGGAACGACGCAGATGACGCGACGCATGAGGCATGCGCTGCCGCACCTGGTGATGCTGCTGGTCTCGGCGCTGCTGTACTGGGCGGCGATGCAGATCGACACGCGCGCCGCCGAGGGCGGGCGGCGCATCGGGCCCGATTTCTGGCCGAAGGCCATCATCGTGATCATGGGCGCGTTGTGCCTGTACGAGGTTGTCAAGCGGCTGGTGGTGAAGAGCAGCTTCACCGCCGAGGGGCTCACCGGCGAGCTGCATCAGAACCCGGCCGGGCCCGCGCCGGTCGCCGAGGAGACGGCGGCGGCCGCCGGCGCTACGCCGGACTCGGGGCAGCAACCGCAGCGCGAGTACCCGGGGCGGCTGCTGGCCGGAATCGTCCTGATCGCGGCGTTCGCGCTCGGCGTCGACTGGCTGGGATTCTTCGTGGCCACGGCGGTGTTCCTGGCGGCGTTCATGCTGATCGGCGGCCTGAGGCGGCCGCTGCTGGCGTGCGCGATCGGAGTGGCGGGCAGCTTCGCGCTGATCGTGATCTTCATGCGCGTGGCCTACATCTCGCTGCCCCCGGGTGCGGGGCCGTTTCGCGAAGTATCGCTGGCGCTGCTGCGCCTGCTCGGCGTGAGCTGAAGGAGCACGAACGATGGACGTGCTGACGCACCTGCTCGGCGGCGTGGCGACGGTGCTCACGCCGCTGAACTTCCTGGTGCTGCTCATCGGGCTGGTGCTGGGCATGCTGGTGGCGGTGCTGCCCGGGCTCACGCTGGTGATGGGAGTGGTGCTGGCGCTGCCCTTCACCTACAAGATGGGCGTGGGTCCGGCGCTGATCCTGCTCACCGCGATGTACGCCTCGGGCACCTACGCGGGGGCGATCACCTCGATCCTGTTCCGCATTCCCGGCGAGCCGATGGACGTGCCGCTGCTGTGGGACGGCTACGAGATGACGCGCAAGGGCAGGCCGCGCGCGCGCTGGGCTGGTCGCTGGCCGCCTCGTTCATCGGCGGAATTGCTTCGGCGGTAATGATGGTGGCGATGGCCGAGCCGGTGGCACGCGTGGCACTGAGCTTTTCGTCGCCCGAGTTCTTCGCGATCCTGTTCTTCGGACTGATCAGCGTAGTGGCACTGTCGGGCGACTCGGTGGTGAACGCGCTGGTGAGCCTGTGCATGGGCTTGCTGATCGCGACGGTGGGCGTGGACGCGATCTACGGCGCCGAGCGCTTCGCCTTCGAGCAGCCGTTCCTGCTCGACGGCATCGAGTTCCTGCTGGTGATGGTGGGCGCCTACGGCATCGGCGAAGTGCTCACGCGGCTGCGCGCGGGCTTTGCCTCCGAAGCCGGCGCGGCGGGCGACGGGCAGGCGCGCTTTCGCACTGCGCTGCCGCGCTGGGCCGAAATCGCGCGGATGAAGTTCACGCTGCTGCGCGGCACGCTCACCGGCGTGGTGGTGGGTATCGTGCCGGGGGCCGGGGCGACGGTTTCGGCCTTCGTCGCCTACGGGCTGGAGAGCCAGTACGGCGCCAACCGCAAGCAGCTGGGCACCGGAGCGCCCGAGGGCATCGTGGCGGCCAAGTCGGCGGCCACCGCGTCGGTAGGGGGCGCGCTGGTGCCGCTGCTGGCGATGGGCATCCCGGGCAGCGGCGCCACCGCGATCATCCTGGCGGCGTTCCTGCTGCACGGCATCCAGCCCGGCCCGCAGGTGTTCGTGAGCAGCACCGGCCTGGTCTACACGGTGTTCGCGGCGGTGTTCCTGTCGATCATCGGCATGTGCGTGCTGGGCTACTTCGCGATCAAGCCGCTGTGCAAGGTGCTCGATGCGCCGGAGGCCATCGTCTCGGCCTTCGTGGTGGTGTTCTGCTTCGTCGGCGCGTTCGCCGCGCGCAACAGCCTGTCCGACCTGTACGTGATCTCCGCCTTCGGCCTGGTGGGCTACCTGTTCGAGCGCTTCCGCTTCCCGATCGCCCCGCTCGTGCTGGGCACGATCCTCGGGCCGCTGGCCGAAACCAATTTCATGACCATGATGGTGAGCTTCGACAACGACTGGACGGTGCTGTTCCGCCGTCCGATCAGCGCCGCCGTGATGCTGCTCGCCCTCGCCGGGCTGCTCTGGCCGCTCGTGCGCGCGGTGCAACAGAAACGTCGCAACGCGCGCTTTCCCGAGAGGACAAGACAGGCATGAGCGATACCGCAAACGAGACCGCGGAAGCGGTGCGGCAGGTCGTGCGGCGCGCGCGCGCCGCGCAGGCGATCGCCGATGGCTGGAACCAGGTGCGCGTCGACGAAGTCGTCGCGGCCGCCGCTTGGGCGATCCTCGAGCCGGGCCGCAACCGCGAGCTGGCCGAACTGGCCGTGGCCGACACCGGCGTGGGCAACGTCGACGACAAGATCCGCAAGAACCATCGCAAGACGCTCGGCCTGCTGCGCGACCTGCACGGCATGAAGACGGTCGACGTGATCGCCGAGTATCCGGAGCTCGGCCTGGTCGAGATCGCGCGGCCCGTGGGCGTGGTCGCAGCGATCACGCCGTCCACCAATCCGGGGGCCACGCCCGCCAACAAGATCCTCAACGCGCTGAAGGCGCGCAACGCGGTCGTGGTCGCGCCCAGCCCGAAGGGCCGCGGCACCTGCGCGAAGCTGCTGGAGTTCATCCACGCGCAGTTCGACCGCATCGACGCGCCGCGCGACCTGGTCCAGATGCTGCCGGGCGCGATCACGAAGGAAGCCACCGCGGCGCTGATGCGCGAGGCCGACCTGGTCGTCGCCACCGGTTCGCAGAGCAACGTCCGCGCCGCCTACACCTGCGGCACGCCGGCCTTCGGCGTGGGCGCAGGCAACGTGGCGGCGATCGTCGACGAGACCGCCGATTGCGAGGCGGCAGCCGGGCGCATCGTGCGCTCCAAGACCTTCGACAACGCCACCAGTTGCTCGTCCGAGAACAGCGTCGTCGTCGTGCGCGCCGCGCGCGACCGGCTGGTCGCCGCGCTCGCCGCGCGCGGCGCGGTGCTGCTCGACGACGCGCGCAAGGCGGCGCTGCAGCGCGCGATGTGGCCCGGCGGCAAGCTCTCGGCCGACGTGATCGGCAAGTCCGCCCGCGAGATCGCCGCGGTCGCCGGCTTCGACGAGCTCGCGCAGCGCGCCGGCCTGCGCGTGCTGATGGTCGCCGAGTCGGACTACGGCCCGGCACACCCGTTCTCGGGCGAAAAACTCTCGCCGGTGCTCGCGCTGTACGTCGCACAGGATTTCGACGACGCGCGGCGCATCGTGCAGGGCATCTACGCCTACATGGGCGCCGGGCACTCGGTCGGCCTGCACAGCACGGTCGACGCCCGCGCGCTCGAGCTCGGCCTGCGCCTGCCGGTGGCACGCGTGATCGTCAACCAGATGCACTGCATCGCCACCGGCGGCAGCTTCGACAACGGCCTGCCCTTCTCGCTGTCGATGGGATGCGGCACTTGGGGCGGCAACAACTTCAGCGACAACCTGAACGTGCGCCACTACATGAACGTCACGCGCATCGCCCGGCCGATCCCGGAGCGGGTACCCGGGCTCGAAGACCTGCTCGGCGCCTTCTTCGCGAAGCACGGACGCTGAACGGCGCGGCGATGGGCATCGAGCACCACTGTCCCGACGATCCGCGCACGGTCACCGCACTGGTCGACGCGCGGGCCGCCGACCGGGGCGACGCCACCGGCTGGTCGCCACCGAAACCGGCCGCACGCTCGGTTTCGCCGGGCTGCAGGCGTCGTGCCGGCGCATCGGCGAGCTGCTCGGGCGCCACGGCATCGGCGCCGGCGAGAACGTGGCGATCGTGATGCCCAACGGCATCGCGACGGTGCGGCTGCTGATGGGCGCGATGTACTGCGGTCGCGCAGTCGTTCCGGTGAACCTGCTGTCGCAGCCCGAGCAGATGCGCTACGTGATCGGGCACGCCGGTTGCCGGCTGATCTTCGCTTCGCCCGACTGGGCAGCGCGGCTGTGCGAGATCCTGGCCGGCAGCGACCCGATGCCCGCGATCGTCGAGGTGGAATCCGATGCGGCGACGATCCCCGGCGAGGTGGAAGCCGACGGCGAAGGCCAGCGCGACGCGCCGCAAGCGGCGCCTTCGCCGGACGACCTCGCGCTGCTGATGTACACCTCGGGCACCACCGGCAAGCCCAAGGGGGTCATGCTCACGCACGCCAACCTCGCCGCGAACGCGCACGCGATCAGCCGCGAGCACCGGCTCGGTCCCGCCGATCGCGTCGCGGCGGTGCTGCCGCTCTATCACATCAACGCGTTCGCGGTGACGATGCTCGCGCCGCTCGCGCACGGCGGCAGCCTGGCGATCGCGCCGCGCTTCTCGGCGGCCCGCTTCTGGCCGATGGTCGTGGCCCATCGCTGCAGCTGGATCAACGTGGTGCCCACCATCATCAGCTACCTGCTCGAGGGCGATTCGCCGTCGCGCGAGCAGCTCGCGGCGATCCGCTTCTGCCGTTCCGCTTCGGCCGCGCTGCCGCCCGAGCATCACCGCGCCTTCGAGGCGAAATTCGGCATCGGCATCATCGAGACGATGGGCCTGACCGAAACCGTGGCGCCGGCCTTCAGCAACCCGATCGATCCGCGAGCGCGCCGCATCGGCTCGGTGGGCCGGCCCTCGGGTTGCGAGGCGCGCATCGTCGATGCGCAGGGCCGGCCCCTGCCCGACGGCGCAACCGGCGAGATCCTGATCCGCGGGCCGCAGGTCACCCGCGGCTACTACCGCGACCCGGACGCCACCCGCTCGGCCTTCCTCGACGGATGGCTGCGCACCGGTGACCTCGGGCGGCGCGACGCAGACGGGTTTTTCTACGTCACCGGGCGGATCAAGGAGCTGATCATCAAGGGCGGCGAGAACATCGCCCCGCGCGAGATCGACGAGGTGCTGCTGCGCCACCCGGCAGTGGCCGACGCCGCCGCGGTCGGGCTGCCCGACCGGCACTACGGCCAGGAGATCCTCGCCTGCGTCATCGTCCGCGAGGAGCGGCGCGCCCGCAGCCCCGAGGACGAGCAGTCGCTGCGCGAGGAACTGCGCGCGTTCTGCCAGGCACACCGGGCCACTACAAGACGCCCCGGGAGATCCGCTTCGTCGACGAACTGCCCCGCGGCCCCTCGGGAAAGGTGCAGCGGCTCAAGCTCGTCCAGGACTCCTGATCCGGGCGCCGCGAACCGCCCGCGCTACTTGGGCGGGATCGGCGCCGGCACCCGGTTATGGACCGGCTCGATCGATCGAAGGTACGCGAACAGTGCCTTCAGGTCGCCGTCGGTGAGCGCGTTCAGGGCGAACCAGGGCATCGGCGGCAACAGCTCGCGCCCGACTCCGAGGTGCTTGCCGGTGCGCATGGTCCGGATGAATGCTTCCGCCGTCCATGCGCCTAGGCCGGTTTCCTTGTCGGGTGTGAGGTTGGCCGCGAAACTGACGCCCCGGGGGGCCGGCCCAGGCTGTCAGGTCGGGCGAGGCGAGCGCCCCCCAACCGTCGGGCGCGAGCACCGCGGCAGGTACGGGCGGCAAATGCGCGTCGGCCGGGTGTCCGGACAGCCGGCGCGAGGCGTCCGGAGCGGGTCCGCGGGGTGTCATCAGCTTCGGGGTGTGACAGTCGTTGCAGCCGCCGAACTCGGCGAGGTACTGCCCGCGCCGGACCTGATCGCCTTGCCGGGCCGCCGCCGTGGCAGTCACCGCTTGCGTCACGCCCGTCGCGACCAGGACCGATGCGACGGCGCCGAAGATGATCGTGCGTGCGCCCATGGCAGCCTCCCGGGGAAACGAGAAGCAATCAGTCTGCGACTGGCGACTGCGCGTGTCAATGCGCCGCTCGCGGCAACGATCAGGCCCTATGATGGCGCCTTCGATCTGCGACAGGCATTCCGCATGAGCAAGACCACGACGATGAAGGTCGAAGTGCGCTTCGGCGACTGCGATCCCGCCGGAATCGTCTTCTTTCCCCGCTACCACCGCTGGATGGACGCGGCGTCGCTGCACTTCTTCATGAGTTTCGGGGTGCCGCCGTGGCATGAGCTCGAAGCGCATCAACGGCATCATCGGCACGCCGATGCTCGAGCACCATACCCGCTTCTTCAAGAGCGCCACCTACGGCGAGACGCTCGAGATCCGTACCGAGGTCGAGGAATGGCGGCCGAAGGTGTTCGTCCAGAAGCACACGATCCACCGCGGCGACGACCTGATCTGCGAGAGTCACGAGACCCGCGCCTTCTGCATGCGCGACCCGGTCGACCGCAAGCGCATCCACGCGGTGCCGATTCCCGAGGACATCCTGGCGCGCTGCCGCTGAGCGCCGGCAGCGACCGGGTGCGCGGCGCCCGGCCCGTCCTGCGGCGCCCGGCCGATTGCGCGGCGCCGGTTGCTGCGACGCTCAGCCGGTCGCCACCCGCAGCGCGCTGCGCTCGGCCTGCGGCGCCTCGAGCGCCGCGCCGCGATCGTGGCCGCTCCAGCGGCGGAACAGCTTGTGCTCGACGCCGACCTGGTCGAGCGCCTTGCCGATGCTCTGGTGCACGATGTCCATGATCGACTCGGGCCGATGGTAGAACGCCGGCATCGGCGGCAGGATCGTCGCGCCGCAGTCGGCCGCGCGCGTCATCAGCTCCAGATGCCCCTTGTGCAGCGGCGTCTCGCGCACCATCAGCACCAGCGGGCGGCGCTCCTTCAGCGTCACGTCGGCGGCGCGCACGACCAGGTTGTAGGTGAACGAGTTCGCGATCGCCGACAGCGTCTTGACGGTGCACGGCGCGACGATCATGCCGCGCGTGCGGAACGACCCGCTGGCCACCGCGGCGCCCACGTCCTTGTTCGGATAGACGACGTCGGCGAGCGCGCGCACCTCTTCGAGCGAGTGGTCGGTTTCGATCGCCAGGTTCATCCCGGCCGCCTCGCTCAGGATCAGGTGCGTCTCCTGCCCCAGCTCCTTGAGCACGCGCAGCAGCTCGACCCCGTAGACGACGCCGGTGGCGCCGGTGATGGCCACGACCAATGGCAAGCTCATGTTCGACCTTCCTCGTTCATGGTTCATGCGGCCTGCGGATGCCGCCGGGCATCCACCGCTTCGATCACCGGAAAGCCGGCGGCCTCGAGCGCCCCGACCACCAGCGAGACGTCCTCGGCGTGGAAACGGATGATCACGCGCTTGTGCGGATACTCGTCCACGACCTGCGCGCCGTGCGAGCCGATCGGATAGATGCCCTGCAGGACCGCGCCCGCTGCCTCGGCAACGTCCGTAATCCGCCCCAGCACCCCGGGCCCGAGCCGCGTCGGTGCCAGCGTCACGCCGCTGCGCCGCTCCCAGGCGCCCAGGCAATGCGCGGCGAGCTGAAAAATCTCGTTGGCCGAGATCACGCCGGCGACCCGCTCCCCGTCCATCACCGGGAACTGCGCGACGCCCAGCTCCTGGCCGCGGCGCAGGCAATGCTCCATCGTGTCGTTCACCTGCACGGTAGCCGGGTTGCGCACCATCACGTCGCGCACCCTGAGCCGCGTGACGAAGAAGGCGAACTCGTCGGGATCCTGGGTGCGCAGCACGAACTGCCCCATTCGCAGCAGGTTCGCGCGCGTGACCAGCCCGCGCAGGCGCCCGTCGTCGACCACCGGCAGGGCGTGCAGGTTGTTGTCGCTGATCAGCCGCTTGGCCTCGGACACCAGCGTGTCGCTGGGGATCGTCATCGGCTCGGGATGCATCCAGTTGCGCACCAGCATCGCCGCTACTCCTGCGCGGCGGCGGCGAGCGCCGGTGCCTGCGCCTGTCGGAACAGTCCCACGAACTCGTCGACCGCGGCGCGCGCGAACTCGGGCGTGTACAGGTGCAGGTCGACTTCCCTGAGGCGCCCGGGCTCGTCCAGCCGCTCGCGCAACCGCGCGACGAAGGCCGCATCGGCCAGCGGGTCGTGGATCGGCCGGCCCTCGCGGTCCAGCGACGACCAGCCCTTCGTCGGCACGAGAAAGGTCCGAGGGACCGCGCGCGCGGTTCAGCCGCCCGGCGATCACGTCGGCAGCCTGGCGCAACTCGTCGGCAGTGGTGCGCACCTGCACGCGCAGGCGATCCTGCACGTACTGCGGCCGGTCCTTCGTCTTCTCGAGCATGTCGGCCCGGCCGCCGTAGGACAGGATGTCCAGCCCGCAGGGCGCGAGCACCATCGGGATGCCGGTCTCGACCGCCGCCATCAGCCGGTCGGGGCCGGGATCTCGATTGCCCTTGAACAGGTGCTCGATCACCCCTCCGATGCAGATGTCGAGCACGCCGTGGAACGCGCCGTCGCGGATCATCTCCTCCATTGCGCGATCGCCCTTGCCCTGCGCATGGCAGACGATCGGCGTGAAGCCCGCCTCCTCGAGCATGCCGAGCGCCGCCTGCACCGCCATCTCGCCGAAGCCGAACGAGGACACCGCCACGCAGGGCTTGTCGAACCGGATGTTCGTGCCCTGCGTCATCTCGACCATGCCGCAGATCGCGCCGACCGCGTTGACGATCTGCGCGCGCAGCAGCGGGTTCATCTTCACGATGTCGAGCACCGTGTGGTGCATCGTGATGTCGCGCGTGCCCACGTACTGGTCGACGTAGGCCGGGTGCGCTGCCATCGGCGAAGCCATCAGCTTGGGCATGCCGAAGGGCAGCCGCTTCATGATCGAGGTAGCCACCAGCGTCGCGGTGCCCCCGCCGATGCCGATGATGCCGTGCACCCTGCCCTGGCGCACCAGATCGTCGACGATTGCCGCCGCGCCGCGGATCTGGTTGTCGGTGGCCGCGTCGCGGTCGCTGCGGTACTTCTCGCGCACCACCTCGATCGGAAGCCCGCCGCGCGCGGCCACCTCCTCGGTGCGGATGTCGCCGGGAAACGGGGGCGGCTCCTCCATGCTGAAATCGAGCAGGATCGGATCGTGCCCGCGCGCAGCGATCAGATCCTTCACGAACACGATGTCCTCGCCCCGGGTATCGAGGTTGACGACGATCACGATCCCTTTCTTCATCTCCGCCGGCCCCCTTCTCCCTTCCCCCTTCCCCCTTCTCTTCTCCAGTCACTTCTTCTTGACCTCGGGCCGCGTCAGCCGCCCGATCATGTCGGCCACCGGGCTCACGCCGGGGAAGCCATACTCGTTCCAGCGGTCGGACACGCGCTGCAGCATCGCGCGGTCCATGAAGATCTCCTCCGGCTTGTTCTTCCACTCGTAGGGCGTGCAGGCGTCGAGGATGATCCGGCTGGTGATGTCGCGCGCCTCGATCGGCAGGCCCGGATCGAGCGGCGTCGAGCGTCCCCGGTCGATGATCTGCGCCGAGCGCTTCGGGTCGAAGCGCGTGGCCAGCGCCCACCAGACCCGGTCCATGTCGTCGGCCTCGATGTCGTGGTCGACGACGATCACGCCCTTCAGCCCGTAGTGGCCGGTGGTGCTCGCGATCACCGCGTTGCCGACGTGGTTCGAGTGCCCGGGATACATCTGCTTGACCGAGACCACCGCCCAGAACCGGCCGGTGGCGGCCGCCGGCAGGTACACGCTCTGGATGCCCGGAACGCGCATCGTCTCCAGGTCGTACCAGAGCGCGCCGGTGCGGTTCAGCGACTGGATCATGTGGATGTCGTTGATCGGCTTGCCGACCGTCGTCGACCAGAAGACCGGCTTGTTCCGGTGCAGGATCCGCTTCACGCGCAGCACCGGCTTCGGGTAGTCCTTGCCCTTGTTGCCCGAGTAGTAGCCCGTGTACTCGCCGAACGGACCTTCGTCCATCAGTTCGTTCGGGTCGATCCAGCCTTCGGCAATGATCTCCGCATTCGCCGGCAGCGTGAGCCCGGTGAGCTCCGACTTGAACACCGGCACCGGCCGCCCGCGCAGCGCGCCGGCGATGTCGTACTCGTCGGTGCCCGCGCTCACCAGCGTGGAGCCCGCGAGGAAGAGCACCGGGTCGCAGCCGACGACCGCCGCCGCCGGCATGAGCTCGCCGCGCTCCTGGTACTTCTTCATGTGCATGTCGCCATGCTTGCCCTTGATGATCTGCGAACCGAGGATGTTCTTGCCCAGCACCTGCGAGCGGTAGGTGCCGAGATTGGTCCAGCCGGTGTCGGGGTCCTGCGTCACCAGATAGCCGGCGGTGACGAAGAAGCGCCCGCCGTCGTCCGGGTAGAACCAGGGCACCGGGAACTTCTCCGGGTCGACCGCGTCGCCCTCGATCACGTTTTCCATCACCGGCGGGTTCTCGACGTGGGTCGGCTTCACCATCTGCTTGGTGGTGAGCTCCATCCACTTGCGCGAGAGCTGGCACATCGTCAGGCCCGGATCCTGCTCGAGCGCGATCGCGATGCGCTCCGGCGTGGTGAACGCGCTGGTGAACACCGGAATCGAATGCCCCTTGACGTTCTCGTACAGCAGCGCCGGACCCTTCTTCTCCTCGTTGACTTTCGAGACGTGGCACAGCTCGTACTTCCAGTCGACCTCGGCCTTCACGCGATGCAGCTGGCCGTTGGCCTCCAGCGCAGCGATGTAGCTGCGAAGGTCGTCGATCAGCCCCACTTCCGTCCTTGCGTTCATGTGTGCTCCGTTGTCAGAACGTTTGCCTGGTTGACCTAGTTCACTTTCTTGCCCTGCAGAAGGCTCGAGAGGATGTAGTCCATCGCCGATCCCGCCGATCCGGTCACGGCTGCCTGGCTTCGGCTGCTCCAGACCGTCTCGGGCCGGGCCTGGAGAATGAAGATGTTCCCGCCCGAGGGAAGGTCCTTGTCGACCGCCCATTCGATGTCCATCGGGCGACCGTAGTGCTTCTCGATCTGCTTGCCCATCCACGCCAGTTCGGTGATCTCGTCGTCGATCAGCGACTGCACCCGCTGGCGTTCGAACGGCACCTCCACCGCCCGAGAGGTCTGCGTCTTCGGGTCGACCGTGTAGCAGAGCTCCTTGCACGAGATCGTGCGGTCGATGATGTCCAGCGTGATCTTGTTGACCACGAAGTGATCCGGCGTGACCTCGCCGGACACCACCGACTCGCCGAAGCCGAAGTTCGAGTCGATCACGATCACCGAGCGATCGCCGTTGGCCGGATGAATCGTGAACATCACGCCGGCGGTGTACGAGTTGGCCATCTTCTGCACGCCGACGCTGATCGCCACGTCGCGCTCGGAGAACCCCTTGTTCGCCCGGTAGGCGATCGCGCGCGCGGTGTACAGGCTCGAGATGCAGCGACGCACGTGCGCGAGCACCTCGTCGACGCCGCGGATCCACAGGAAGGTGTCCTGCTGGCCGGCGAAGCTCGCGTCGGGCAGGTCTTCGGCGGTCGCGCTCGAGCGCACCGCCACCGGCACCGCCGGCAGGCCGCAGCGCACCGCGAGCTTGCGGTAGCACTCGGCCACGAGGTCTTCCAGCTCGGTGGAGAACGGCTGCGCCTCGATCGCCGCACGGATCGCCGCGCTGACGCGCTCGAGCGCGTCGAGATCGCCCGTGCCGACATCGGTGAGCAGCCCCGCGACCTCGCGATCCAGCCCCGCGCCGCCCATGAAGCTGCGAAAGCCGGCGGTGGTGAGCGCGAAGCCCGGCGGCACGCGCACGCCCGCGTGGATCAGCTCGCCGAGCGACGCGCACTTGCCGCCGACCAGCGGCACCGACTCCTTCAGGCACTCCTCGAACCAGCAGACCGCGGGGGCGCCGGCGAGCGCGTCGCCGGCTGCCACGCTGCCGATCGGGTCAGCCAGGTTGGCCATCGCGCCCACCCTCAGCGGGCGATGGTGACCGCGCCGGTCGAGCCGTCGACGCGCAAACGCATGCCGGTCTTGATGACCTTCGTCGCGTGCCCGGTGCCCACTACCGCCGGCATCCCGTACTCACGGCAGACGATCGCCGCGTGGCTCATCACCCCGCCCACGTCGGTGATACAGGCGCCGATCTTCGCGAAGGCCGGTGCCCAGGACGGCGAGGTCGTCGGCGCGACCAGGATCTCCCCCTCCTGCAGTTCGCCGACCTCCCCCACCGTCCTGCACACCCGGGCCCTGCCCTCGACGACGCCGGGGCTGCCGGCGAAGCCCTTGAGCTCGGTGATGGTGTTCGGGTCGGCGACCTCCTGCACCGACGCCCAGTCGGCGAGCGACTTGTTGGTCACGCCCCAGAGCACGATCGTGAAGGGTTCCTGGATTACCTCGGGCGCGGTGCCGATCGCCGGCGGCGCGCTCCACTCCTTGAACTTCTGCATCACGCCCTTGCGCCAGGTGATCTCCTTCGGCCAGGTCGCAGTGCCGCGCGGGGTCACGCCGGTGGCCCAGGCGGTGACGATGTCCCAGAGGGCCGACTTGATCTCGTCGCGCCGCAGCAGCCAGACATCCTCGACGTCCTCGATGACGCCGTGCTCCTGCATGATCGCGCCGACCTCGCGCATCTTGTTCCAGAAGACCGAGTGGAACCAGTGCTCGACGTAGAACAGGTGGTTCTCGACGTACGGGAACACCGTCTTCGCGCAGCCGAGCAATTCGTCGAACTGCTTGCGGTCCTCTTCCTTCTCGATCAGGTCGCGGTACTCCTTCGTGATGCGATCGCGCTCGGCGCGCACCTTCTCGGTCGGCCGGTCGACGCTCTGGCCCTGCTCGAGCTTCCTGACGTAGGTGGCGATGCCCGACAGCGGCACGTTCATCTGGTCGTTCCACGAACGGTCGTGGTGGAACCAGCCGGTGCCGGTGGAAATGTTGAACCAGGGCTCGCGCGCCAGGTTCAGCGAGGTCAGCCACTCCACGCCTTTCGGCAGCTTCTTCAGCGCGGCCTCGACGTCGGTCCACTCGGGGCTGAAGGTGACGACCTCGTCCACGCCCAGCTCGATCGCGCGCCGCGCCAGTTTCTTCAACTCCTCGTCGGGCTGGTACATCAGCACGTCGATACCCGAGATCATCTGCGTGACGCGCTGCGTCGGGATGCTCGGGAACAGCTTCTGCACGAAGTCGAGGAAGAACACGTAGGCGGCGTAGCCCGGGTTCAGGAACTCGAAGTGGTATTGCCAGCACTTGATGCCGAGGTTGATCAGGTCGTCGTAGTTCTTCAGCAGGTGGTAGCCGTTGGAGGCGCCCAGCGCATCGGTCACCACCGACATGTCCTCCATCTCGGCCAGCCGCGGAATCTGCAGCGCCTCCAGCTCGCGGATGGTGGCCTCCATCTTCACCTTCCACTTCGCCTCGAGATCGTCCCAGTTCTTGTAGTAGAAGCCCGCACGCTCCATGAAGTTCGGCACACGCTTGCCGATTTCTTCCGGGTCCTTCACCGGCACCGGCGAGATGTAGACGTAGCCGTTGATGATCCGGTGATCGACGCCGCGCACCGGCGGCACCATGAAGATCCGGTTGTTGAACTGCGACAGGGCCAAATACCGGGCCTCGTCCCAGATCGTGTCGAACGGATAGAGCGGCTCCGGGTAGTGCAACCCGTCGTAGAACCAGAACGTCTCCTTCTCGTACTGGTTGCGCGCGGCGTCGTCGGTGACGAACTGGTACTGGTACGGATACATCCGCTCCCAGCCCTCGGTGCCAGGAATCGTTTGCGCCTTGACCTCGTGCGGCACTGGAAATTTCATCGCTTGCCTGCTCCCCTGGATCGTGGATGCCCGTCGGGCGGCCGGGCCTGCGACGCGCCCGGGACTCGATGGCGATATCGATGCAATCGCCGTGCCACCGCGCGTTGCGCGCAGCAGCAACGCGGCCGCCCGTCGGCGCGGACGATCGCGCCGCGCGCGGCCAGCAGCGGGCTTCGCGGGGCAATTGGTGCACCCGCACAGCCGAACGCCCGTGCAACGCCTCGCTGCCGCCCGCGGACCACGGGCGACACCGCCGACCCTTGCTCGTTTGATCATTTCCGCGGCGGCGCGCGGCGGCGGTTTGATCATTTGCTGAAGCGTGGCCGCGCAGCGGCTCGCGCAGCGTTCTGCGCGACGAGCCCCATCGGTTGACATCGATCAAGGCGCCTGCGGGTGGCGGCGCCTAGAAGTGATCTCTTCCCTTCACGGGCCGGAAGCAAGGCGATGACCACGCTTCGTGGCTACGACCACGTCGACAACGACGACCTGCGGGCGCAGGTCCATTTCTGCGCCGAGACCGGCCAGATCTGGCTGCACGAGCACCGGATGCTGCTCGTGCACGCCGAGGCACAGGCGAGCCTGCGCAAGGACCTGATCGACACGCTCGGGATGGACCGCGCGCAGGGACTGCTCACCCGCATGGGCTACGCGTCGGGCGTGCGCGACGCCGAACTGGCGCGCGCGCGCGCCGAGAGCCGCGACGACCTCGATGCGTTCATGACCGGCCCGCGCCTGCACACGCTCGAAGGCATCGTTCGCGTGGTGCCGGTCAGGCTCGAGATGGACCGCCCCACGGGCCGCTTCTACGGCGAGTTCGTCTGGGAGAACTCCCGGGAAGGCCAGTGGCACCGGCATTTCTACGGCACCCACTCCGAGCCGGTGTGCTGGACGCAGATCGGCTATGCCTGCGGCTACACCTCGGCCTTCATGGGACGCCCGATCCTCTACAAGGAGGTCGAGTGCGTCGGCATGGGCCACAACAACTGTCGCATCATCGGCAAGCCGATCGAGGAGTGGCCCGACGCCGACGCGCACAAGCACTTCTTCAGCCGCGAATCGATCGCCGAGCAGCTGTTCGACCTGCAGACCCAGGTCGCGCAGCTGCGTTCGTCGATCGACGACCGGGACAAGCTGCCGGCCGACATGACCGGCAACTCGCCCGGCTTTCGGGCCGCCTACGAGCTGTTGCGGCAGGCGGCGAACACGCGAATCGCCGTGCTGCTGCTCGGCGAGACCGGCGTCGGCAAGGAGCTGTTCGCGCGCGCGCTGCATCAGATGGGCCCGCGCGCCGCGCGCCCCTTCGTGGCGGTGAACTGCGCGGCGATTCCGCACGAGCTCGTCGAGTCCGAGCTGTTCGGCGTCGAAAAGGGGGCGTACACCGGCGCGCTGGTGTCGCGCCCGGGTCGCTTCGAGCGCGCCGACGGCGGCACGCTGTTCCTCGACGAGATCGGCGACCTGCCCCTGCCCGCGCAGAGCAAGCTGCTGCGGGTGCTGCAGGAAGGCGAGCTCGAACGGCTCGGCGACCAGAAGACGCGGCGCGTCGACGTCCGGCTCGTGGCTGCCACCAACAGCGAGCTTCCCAGGCTGGTCAAGGAGGGGCGCTTTCGCTCCGATCTCTTCTACCGGCTCAACGCCTGGCAGATCGACATTCCGCCGCTGCGCGAGCGCAAGGAAGACATCGGGCCGCTCGCCAGGCACTTTCTCGAGAAGCACTGTGCGATCCACGGCAAGAGGCTGCGCGGATTCACCGACAAGGCCAAGCGGGCGCTGCTCAACTACGGCTGGCCGGGCAACATCCGCGAGCTGCAGAACATGGTCGAGCGCGGCGTCATTCTCGCGCCCGCAGGCACGAGGGTCGAGGTCGGCCACCTGTTCCCGTCGTGCAGCGACGAGCGCGCCCGCGAGTTCGGCCTCGACGTCCACGGCGGCCTCGATTCCGGCAAATGGGCCACCGGCAAGGAGCTGTGCGAGGCGGTATTCAACGGGGTGATGACCCTTCAACAGGTCGAGGCGATGCTGCTGGAAACCGCGGTGGACAAGGCGCGCGGCAACCTGTCGTCGGCCGCGCGCATGCTCGGCATGACCCGGCCGCAACTCGCCTACCGGCTCAAGCGCCTGCACGAGGGCGACGAGGCACGCAGCGATCCGGTCGCCACTGCGTCCGCGGCGACGCCTGCATCCGCGGCGGCGCCCGCGACCCCGCCGATGCGCGCATCGGCGGCGGCAGGCGACCCAGACGGGCCGGCCGGCCTCGCGCGGCCCACGCTGGCCAGTCGATGACCGACCCGCTCCACGAACGGGTGCTCGCGTACCTGCGCGCGCACCATGTGACGACGCTCGCCACGCAAGGCCCGGCCGGGCCCTGGGCGGCGGCGGTTTTCTACGCAAGCGACGGCTTCACGCTGTACTTCCTGTCGGCGCCGGCGACGCGGCACGCCACCGAACTGGCCGCGCACGCCCGCGTGGCGGCCACCATCCAGGACGAGTGCGTCGACTGGGCCGCGATCCAGGGCATCCAGCTCGAGGGCGAGGCCCGCGAACTGCACGGCGAGCAGGCCGAGCGCGCGCGCGCGGTCTATGGCGCGAAGTTCCCGGTGCTCGGCAGCGCCGACCGGGCGCCGGCACCCATCGCTGCCGCCTTCGCGAAGGTCCGCTGGTACCGGATCGTCCCCGATCGCCTCTACTTCGTCGACAACTCGGTGCGCTTCGGACATCGCGACCAGCTGATTCCGGCCGGCTGACCCCGAAGCCTGCGCCGGGCCCGCCGGGCCGCGTGCGACAATGACCGCACGCCAGCATCCCCGGGAAAGCCGAAGCTCATGAAAACCAGCGCGCGCAACCAGTTCGCCGGCAAGGTCGCCGCAGTCAGGCGCGGCGCGGTCAACGACGAGATCGAGCTCGCGATCGCCGGCAACCAGCGCATCATCGCCACGGTCACCCGGGAGAGCACCGAGAACCTGGGGCTGGCGCCGGGACGCGAAGCCTTCGCGCTGGTGAAGGCCTCGTCGGTGTTCCTGATGGTCGATGGCGACACCGCGAAGCTTTCCACCCGCAACCGGCTGGCCGGCAAGGTGGCGCGCGTCGAACCCGGCGCGGTCAATGCCGAGGTGCTCGTCGAGCTGCCCGGCGGCGGCACGGTGGCCGCAATCGTCACGATCGACAGCGCGAACAAGCTCGACCTTCGACCGGGCGAGCCGGTGACCGCGCTCTTCAAGGCATCCAGCGTCATCGTCGGCACGTCCGACTGACTTCCGGAGCTGGAATGCCCATCGCGCTCGGCGCTCGCGCGGCGACCGGGCATCGCGCCCGATGCCCGACCTGACACCGGACCGCACCGGGCTCACATCCGCGCAAGCCGCCGAGCGGCTGCGCGTCGAGGGCCCCAACGAGCTGCCGCGCCCCGGCGTGCGCAGCCTGGGCCGCATCGTGGTCGACGTCGTGCGCGAGCCGATGTTCGGCCTGCTGCTCGCGGCCGGCGCCGTCTACCTGCTGCTCGGCGATCTCGCCGAGGCCCTTCT
The DNA here is from genome assembly GCA_027493945.1 of Burkholderiaceae bacterium. Lineage (GTDB taxonomy): Bacteria > Pseudomonadota > Gammaproteobacteria > Burkholderiales > Burkholderiaceae_E > Zeimonas. The sequence goes on from JAOSJU010000002.1 coordinate 292,752, forward strand.
GCTGGTCGCGTTCGCGTCGATCTCGGTGGCGATCGCGGTCGTGCAGGAGAACCGCAGCGAGCGCGTGCTCGAGGCGCTGCGCGACCTCACCAGCCCGCGCGCGCTGGTGATCCGCGCCGGCCAGAGGCTGCGCATTCCGGGCCGCGAAGTGGTGCGCGGCGACCTGATCGTGCTCGGCGAAGGCGACCGCGTGGCCGCCGACGCGATGCTGCTCGAATGCGCCGACCTGATGGTCGACGAATCGCTGCTCACCGGCGAATCGGTGCCGGTACGCAAGACCGCCGCGACGCAGCCGCGGCAGGCGGGCGCGGCGGCCGAGCTCACGCCCGGCGGCGACGACCTGCCCACGGTGTTCGCCGGCACGCTGGTGGTGCGCGGTCAGGGCATCGCATGCGTCGAGGCCACCGGCGCGCGCAGCCGCATCGGCCACATCGGCCAGACGCTGGGCGAGATCGTGAGCGCCACGCCGCGCCTGACGCAGCAGACGCGCGGCATCGTGCGCGCGGTGGCCGTGGTCGGCCTGGCCTGCTCGGTGCTCGCGGTGCTGCTCTTCGGCTGGTTGCGCGGCTCCTGGCTCGACGCGCTGCTGGCCGGCATCGCGCTGGGCATGTCGATGCTTCCCGAGGAGTTTCCGCTGGTGCTCACCGTGTTCATGGTGATGGGCGCCTGGCGGCTGTCGAAGGCGCGCGTGCTCACGCGGCGCGCCGCCGCGATCGAGACGCTGGGCGCGGCCACCGTGCTGTGCACCGACAAGACCGGCACGCTCACCGAGAACCGGATGACGATCGTCGAACTGCGCACGCCCGGGGCGCGGTTGCGGCTGGCCGAAGCAGGTCCGGCGCCGTGGCCGGCGGCCATGCAGCGGCTGCTCGCCGCCGGCACGCTCGCGAGCGCACCCGAACCCTTCGACCCGATGGAACAGGCGTTCCATGCACTGCAGGCGAAGAACGGTGGCGCGGCTCCGCCGATGCAGCTCGCGCACGCCTGGCCGCTGCGCCCCGATATGCTCGCGGTCACGCACGCCTGGCAGGCGGCCGGCGACAGCGGCTGGCAGGTCGCCGCCAAGGGCTCTCCCGAGGCGATTGCCGGGCTGTGCCGGCTCGACGCGGAGCACGTCGCGGCGCTGCGGCGCCAGGTCGACGAGATGGCTGCCGACGGCCTGCGCGTGCTCGGCGTGGCCGAAACGCGCCACGACGAGCCGTTGCTGCCCGAGTCGCCACAGGGCTTCGGGTTCGACTTTCTCGGCCTGGTCGGGCTCGAAGATCCGGTGCGCGAAAGCGTGCCCGACGCGGTGCGCGAGTGCCGCGAGGCAGGCATTCGCGTGGTGATGATCACCGGCGACTACCCGCAGACCGCGCGGGCGATCGCAGCCCGCGCCGGCATCGAGGACGGCGCGGTGCTCACCGGCAGCGACATGCGGCAGATGGATCCGGCCGCGCTGCGCGAGGCGGTGCGCCGCGCCTCGGTGTTCGCGCGGATCATGCCCGAGCAGAAGCTGCAGCTGGTGCAGGCGCTCTCGGCCGCCGGCGAAGTCGTTGCGATGACCGGCGACGGCGTCAACGACGCGCCGGCACTGAAGGCCGCCGACATCGGCATCGCCATGGGCAGCCGCGGCACCGACGTGGCGCGCGAAGCTTCGTCGCTGGTGCTGCTGGACGACGACTTCGGCTCGATCGTGCGCACCGTGCGCCTGGGTCGGCGCATCTACGACAACCTGCGCAAGGCGATGACCTACATCCTGGCGATCCACGTGCCGATCGCCGGCATGGCGCTGCTGCCGCTGCTCACCGGCCTGCCGATCGTGTTCTCGCCGGTGCACATCGCGTTCCTCGAGATGGTGATCGACCCGGTCTGCTCGATCGTCTTCGAGGCCGAGCGCGAAGAGGCCGACGTGATGCGACGCCCACCGCGCAGGCCCGACAGCCGGATTCTCTCCGGCGGCGTGATCGCCTGGAGCCTGCTGCAGGGACTGCTCGCGTTCGTGCTGGTCGGAGCGACCTACCGGGCGCCGCGCGCGCCGGCGCCTCCGATGCCGAGGTGCGCACCGTCGCCTTCGTGGCGCTGGTGCTCGCGAACCTCGCACTGGTCCTGGTGAATCGTTCCTGGAGCGTGCACCCGATCCGCCAGATCACGCGACCGAACCGGGCGCTGCTGTGGGTCGTCGCAGTCGCCGGCGGCCTGATCGCACTGGCGCTGTCATGGCCGCCCGCGACTGCCCTGTTCCGCTTCGGCGCATTTCACTGGCACGACCTTGCGGTGGCCGCGGCGGCCGCGCTGATCCTCGCCGTCGTGCTCGACCTGTTCAAGGCCGCCTGGCGCAAGCGGCTGGCGGGCTGAGTCCGAATGAAACCGGGCCCGCCGGAGCTTGCGCTCCGGCGGGCCCGGACCCAACAGACCCAGCGGACCAGGCCGCGGGCGTGGCGGTCAGTGCGCGACCTGCGGCGCTTTCCAGCCCGGATGGTCGAAGTAGTTGCCGTACTGCTCGAGCGAGTGCACGACCTTCACGACGCCGGCGCTGCGTTTCTGCTTCGCCTGCTTGCCCTGCAGGATCTCGTTGCCCGCCATCAGATCGGCGAGGATCACGTGCAGCACCTCGTCGGCCTTCGGATCGAGCTTGCAGTTCTGCACGATGTGGGCGATCTGCGCGTCGATCTCGCCGCCGAGCGCGTCGTACTGCGCGGTGCTCATCTTGCCGCGATGCACCGCCGGCAGCTTCGCACCCACCGCGTCGCGGATCTTCGTCATGCCCTGGCGCAGCGGGTCGTCGGTCGTCCACTTCTTGCCGGCGTTCAGTTCGAGCGCGTGGGCGTCGTGCCCGTGCGAATGCTCGTTGGCCGCCCAGGCTGCGGTGCCGGCGAGGGTGCCGGCGGTCAGGACCGCGGCCGCCAGCAGGCCGCTCAGACTGCGCCGGATCCGGGTCGAGGTGCCGGTCGTGTCGTGGGAATTCATCGGTTCATCTCCGTGTTCGGGTGGCACGGCCGGCGCGCCCTTCGCGCCTGCCATGACCCGTTGAACGAAGATCGACGCGAAATGTTCCCTTGGCCGAAGCCGGTTCAGAGCCTGTGAATGAATCCGCCGCGCCCGAGCGGCGGATGCGTTCACAGGCTCTCAGTCCCGGTGCAGCTGCTCGAAGCCCGAAACGCCGGACGGCTGGCTGCGCAGCAGCTGCGCAAGCCGCTCGCGCTGGCCCGCGTCGAGGATCTCGCGTTCGCGCAGCAGCTGCTCGATCACGATCCGCTGGCGCTCGTCCTGCAGCTGCGCGATGCCGGCGCGTTCGGTCTCGATCCGGGCGACGTCGGGCGTCTCGGCGAAGATCTCGTCGATCAGCCGGTTGCGACGCTGCAGGATCTCGCGGCCGCCGTCCGCGAGCCGCCCGATGAACGCCGTCTCGGCATCGTGCCAGCGGTGCTGCTGGTCGTCCGACAGCGACAGGTAGCGCGCCAGCCCCGGGAAGCCGTCCGCGGCGCCTGCCTCATGACGCACCGCGCCCGGCCCGAAAGCCCGATAACCGACTGCCCCGAGCACCCCGAGATTCACCAGTAGCGACAGGATCAGCGCCAGGCGCAGCGTGGATGCCTTCATCGCGCGACTCCCCGGCCCCCCGCGGGCCGCGCGAAGCAGGCATCGGTGCCGACGCACAGGCTGCCCGGCGCGACCGGGTCGAACACCGCCAACGCCGCGACCCGCGGCGTGACAACGCCGGCCGAACCCGCCATCAGCCCCATGCCCATGAAGAGGCCGAGCGACAGCGCAGCCCCGGCGCCCAGGCCTACCGGCACGAACTCGAACCAGCGCCGCCGCGGCGGCGGCGCCGGTCGGGGCCTGGCGGTGGCCGCCAGCCGGTGGCGGATCACTTCGGAGAGATCGAAGCCGAGCTTTTCCTCGGGCAACTCGCGAAGCTCGTCGCGCAGCCCGCGCAGGCTTGCGAGCATCCCGCCGCACTGCGCGCAGACCGCGAGGTGAGACTGCAGCTGCGCGCGCTCGGCCGCGCTCTGCTCGTGGTCGAGGTAGGCCGAGATCTCGACCGTCCTCGGGCAGGATTCAGGCATCGTGACGCTCCCCGGTTGCACGTCCGTAGCGTTCGAGCAGCGCCGCCCGCGCCCGGGCAATGCGCGACTTGACCGTTCCTTCCTGGATTGCCAGCGTCGTCGCGATTTCCGCGTACGACAGTTGCTCGATCTCGCGCAGCAACAGGATCTCGCGATGCTCGGGCGGCAATTGGCGCAGCACCGCGTCCAGCAGCCCAAAACGCTGCCGCAGATCGACCTGCTCGTCGGGCGCCGGCTGCTGCGCCGCGAAGTCCGCATCTTCCTCGATCGGCACGAATTCCACCGTCCCGCGCCGACGCAGCAGGTCGAGCGCGCCGTTGCGCGCGATCTGGAACAGCCAGGTGCTGAACTGCGCCTGCGGCTCCCAGCGCGGCAGCGCTTGCCATGCCTTCATGAAGGTGTCCTGCGTCAGGTCCATCGATTCGTCGCGCGATCCGGTCATCCGCAGCACGAAGCGGAAGACGCGGTCCTGGTGCCGGCGAACCAGTTCGGCGAACGCGCGCTGGTCCCCATCGCGGGCTCGTTGCACCAGCAGGCTGTCTTCCGCCGTCATCAAGGCGGATTTCCTCCACTGGTCAACGCCGCGACACCCGGTTCAACGAACGGAGCGGGCAAATGTTCCATCGGTCCATCGGACCGATGGTATTCCGGACGCACCCCTGGCGGCGCGGGGCGGTGATGCCTTTCAGGCGGCCCGGCGGGAATACACGAAGTCGCGCGGTCCCCAGGCGAGCTCGAACTCGCCGCGGGCGTGCTGCAGTTCCAGCCAGGTGGTGCCGGCTTCGGCGTGGTGCGGTGCAGCCTGCAGCACCCGGCGATGAACCGACTCGAGGTAGGTGATCCGTGCGCCGTAGTAGAGAATCTGCGCCCAGCGAATCATGACTGCCTCCCTTCGACATCGTGCTGGTCTCCGAACTGGATGACCGCGTCGTCGAACCAGACCCGCGCCTGCGGGGATCGCTCGGCCACGACCAGCATGTAGGCGAACGCGGACTCGTATTCGCCGAAACTGCACTGGCCGCCCGAGCCATCGGGGTACTTCCATGTGACGGTGTGGGTGTTCATGGCCTTACTCGGATGCGTCATTTTTTGACGCCGAGCGGCACCTTCCGAGGAAATCGTTCACCGTCGCCCGCGGCGAACGGTCATCGAGCGCCGCCGGGCGGCGGGATCGTGAAGGAATTCACGCGTTCCCGGCAACCCCGGGCGCGCGACGGATCGAGCGGTGGCGGCAGCGCCGCCACCCTCAGGGCGCCGCCCTCACCTCGATCGCGTTGACCACCTCGTCGACCGCGAACAGCGCCCAGGCGTCGAACTCGGCGCGGCGGCGCTCCTCCTCGGTACTCACGGCGCCCGACAGCGTCACCACGCCGTTCTGGCAGACCACCGTGATCTGGTCGCGGCGCACCACCGGGTCGATCTCGTAGACCAGCCCCAGTGCGTCGATGATCTCCCCGTCGTTGTCTTCCTCGGGGGCACCACCTCGAGCGAATTGATCACGTCGCGGCAACCCGCGGTCCACCAGGCCAGCACGCCGACGAGCCGCTTGTGCGACAGGCTGATGACCGTACCCTCGAAGGTGACCACGCCGTCCTGGACGGCGAAGTCGATCGCACCGGCACTGCGCGCGACAACGTCGCGCAGCGTCCGGGCTCGCCCTTTGGCGAGCACCCGCATCGCGCAATCGCGCAGTTCCGGCTCACCGAGCAGCAAAGCGGCCAGCGCATCGCGAATCTCGCCGTCGGCACGCTGTTGCACTGGCGCGACGTGCAGGCGATCGACCACCCCGCGCACGCCGTCGACCGCGGCAGCCAGCCGAAGCGCGCGCTTCCTGGCCGCCACGCTCTCGACCTCGCCTTCGAGCACGACCGCGCCCGCATCGACTGCGATCCGCAGCGGATAGCGATGAAGGTTGACGCGGCGCTCGTATTCGAGCGCCGCGCGCACCTGCTTCACGATGGTCTCCGCAGCGCTGGTCATGGCATCTCCCTCGCATCGGCCTGGTGCGCCAGATACCTTGCGCCGCATCGCCGACGCCGATGCTGACCTGCATCAACGACGCATCGCCCTGCCCATGCGCTCCCGAGCGATAATCCGCTCATGGAGTGGTCCACCTGGTTTGCCTTCTTCCTCGCATCGTGGGCGATCAGCATCTCGCCGGGGGCGGGAGCGGTTGCCGCGATGAGCGCAGGCCTGAATCACGGCGTTCGTCGCGGCTACGTCACGACCGTCGGGCTGGTGCTGGGCATCTGGACGCAGCTGACGGTGGTCGCCATGGGCCTGGGCGCGCTGGTGGCAACCTCCCACACCGCGTTCCAGGCCGTCAAGTGGGCCGGGGTGGCGTACCTGGTATTCCTGCTGGCGGTGTTGCCGCAGTTCCTCGATGTCTCCGCGACGCTCTGGCCCCAGTACCTGATCATGGGTCTGACCCTGAGCTTCACCGACTTCGTCGTGATGGGCGGCTACATGGCGATTGCGGCGGGCCTGCTGCGCGCCCTCGAGTCCGCGGCGCACGTGCGGCTGATGAACCGCGTCTTCGGGACGCTGTTCATCGTCGCCGGCGCATTGCTGTCGGTCTTCAAGCGGGGCGCCTGAGCCGCAAGCGGCCGGATGCTTCAGCGTTTCGCGGCCGCGTCGAGCACCAACTCGATCCTGCGGCGAATCGCGTCGGCGGCCTGCGCATCGCCGGCGGCCTGGGCGCGCTTCTCCAGCACGCCCAGCCAGGCCAGCAGCGGGCGGCGCCACCCCTGGGCCGAGGCGGTGTCCACCGCCGCGGCCATGCCCGCGGGCGCGATGTTCCCGGTGCGAAACAGCGCCCCGGCCGCGACGAGCCGCGACAGCGGATCGTCGATCGCGGCGAGCGTGGCGCCCTGCGTCGACGCCGCCCGATGCTGCGTCACCACGGCCCGATGCGCAGCGGGCAACAGCGTTGCGTCGAGCCTCTCCCATTGGCCCCCGAGATAGGCCGCGTAGGCGCGCGCGGCCGCGCCGGCATCCTGCGCCAACGGCCGGAAGGCCGGGCAATCGTCGAATTCGAGGCTCGCCACCTGCAGCGCGCACCGGGTGAGCTCGGCCTGCGCGACGAGCCGCGCGTCGCCGGTGCTCGCCAGCTCGCTGCGCGCCCGCGCGAACTCCTGCGCGGCAACGCGCGACTCGCCGCGCAGCCAGGCCGACTCGAAGGCGTCGAGCGCGCCGCGCGCATCGAGCCGCCACTGCGGCGGCACCGGGCCGCTCGCGCAGGCGGCCAGCAGCGCGGCGGCGACCAGCGCGGCGGCGAGGCCGGGCAACGCGCGTCGCGCCGTCACGGCAGCCTCAGCTCGGTGTCGCGGCTGAACGGCCACTTGCGGTTGATCTCGTCGATCAGCTGCCCGGCCTTGCGCAGGCTCGACTCGATCTCGGCGCGCAGCGCCTGCAGGTCGGCGGTGGCGGCGCGCGTGTCGCCGGCGATCGCCTGCGCGTCGGCAAGCAGCGCGTCGAGCCGCGCGAGACTCTGGCGCGCGTCGCCCAGCATCGCATTGACCTGCTGCACCGCGCGCTGCGTCTCGTCGACCACGCCGCCCTCGCCCAGCACGCGCCGGTCGGCCGTCGCCAGCGTGCCCTCGAGCTTGCTGCCCGAGGCCGTCGAGGCGGCGCGCCAGCGCGTCGACCGAGGCGAGCACCGCGTTCGCTCGCCCGATCGCCTCGATCACCTTCTTCGCCTCTTCCTCGCTGCCCAGCAGCGCGGTGAGCATCCCGTAGCGCCCGCCCATCCGGTCGGTGAGCGTGCGCAGGCCTTGCAGGCCACGGTTCACGTCGGAATCTTCGGCCGTCATCCGCTCGACGTTCTCCACCAGGCGCTTGACGCTCGCCACCAGCGCCGGCAACTCGTCGGTGGTGTCGCCGCGCAGCACCGGCCGCACTGCGCCGTCGGGAAGCGGCGCATCGCCGAGGTCGCCGGTGAACGCGCGCAGCCGCGCCCCGCCCACCAGCCCGCGCTCGAGCGTGAACACGCTGGAAGCGCGCAGCCATTGGGCGGCCGAGCGCGGCACGTCGACCTCGATGCGCGCCTGGCCGGTGCGCGCCAGCTCGATGCGCTGCACGCGGCCCACCGGAAAGCCCGAGAAAGTCAGGTCCGAGCCTACCGACACGCCCTCGGCGTTGTCGGCCATCAGCACCAGGCGCTGCGTCTCCTCGAAGGTGCCGCGCGCATAGAGCACGTAGCCCAGGAACGCCGCCAGCAGGCCGAAGGTGAACACCAGCAGCAGCGTCGCCTTGGCGCCGACGTTGCGCACGGGTTCGACGTTTCGCGGCTCGTCTTCGGCCATGTCGCCCTCAGGCGTAGGTGACGCCGAGAAAGACGATCTCGACCAGCCCGAGCGCGGCGCCCAGCCGCACCATGCCGCGGCGCACCGCGGCCGACACCTGCGCGCGCTCGCGCCGGATGCCGAGTGCCGCGGCAATCGGGATCGCCCCGACCGCCACGCCGAACAGCATCGTCTTGATCAGGAAGCCCGCCACGATCAGAGGATCGAACACGTGGCCGGTGACGCGAACGAAGGAGCCCACCGCCCATGGCGACAATCCGTAGAGTTCGACATAGGTGAGCGCGAGCGCAACCAGGCCGTTCGACAACGTGAGCAGCATTACCGCCACCGGGGCGCCCACCGCGCGCGGCACGAGTTCGACCGCGAGCGGATCGCGCCCGGCGCGCGCCAGCCGCTCGAACTCGCCGTCGACGTGCTTCAGCGCCACCTCCGCGCCGGTGGCGGCACCCGAGCGCAGCCCGACGAACAGCGCCGCGAACAGCGGGATCAGCTCGAGCGCGAGCACGCGCACCGTGAGTTCGAGCGCGTACTGCGCCAATCCGTAAGCCTGCGCCGTGCCGATCACGATGCGCACCAGCACCAGGCCGAGCACCGCAAAGGCGAGCGTGAATCCCGGCAGCGGCAACCAGGCCGAGAAGTGGATCTGGCGCGCCGCAACCAGGCGCGCGTCGCGGCTCCAGACCGACGGCGACAGCGCGGTGACCACGACCACCGCCGCGAACCGGATCGCGCGCAGCCGCCCCGCCAGGGCGCCGGAAAGGCTTGCGCGCCACGCACCGGCCTCGCGAATCATCGAAGGGCGAGGTTGCGACATGCGGCGATGATAGCGCGCGCCGCCGGTCGAGCGCCGCAGGCTGGTTCGCAGGCTGACGCTGGCCGGCCGCTTCAGGTCACCGCACCGGGCTCCGACCCGAGCACCAGCGATTCCGAGACGTCATCGTATTCGTACAGTTCGGCGTAGCGACCCCATTCGATCGCCACGTCGAGCGTTTCGCGCGCGTACTGCTCCGTCAGGTGATCTTCGAGCTCGGCTTCGAAGCGCACGCGCGGCGCCCGTCCGTTCGGGCGCGCCTGCAGCACGCTGCGGATGTACGCCACCAGCGGGACGCCGCGCAGCGCATGCGCGCAGAAGATGCGCTTGCGCTGCTGGGTGTCGGCCTCGGCGTACTGGAGCCCGGACGGCGTCAGCACGATGTCGCCCTGCGCCACCTCGGCCAGCCCGAGCAGGTGCAGCGCCTCGGCCACCGGAAGCAGTTCGTCGAGCTCCAGATGCAGCAGGTGCGCCACCTCCGGCAGGTCGGCGCGGCCCCGGTGCGGGGCGGCGGCAACCGTCTCGAGCAGGCCGGCCATCGCGTTGACCGACACGCCCCGCAGGTGTCTCGCAATCGGAGGCTCGGCCGCGCGCACCGGCTCGCCCGCACGCGCGGTGATCTGCGCATAGATGTCCTCGACCGCCTGTCGAAACGGCGCCGACAGCCGGTCGCGCGGATGCGGCAGCTCGATGCGCAGCTCGGCCTGCACCCTGCCCGGATTGGCCGACAGGACGATCACGCGATCGCACATGAACACAGCTTCCTCGATGTTGTGCGTCACCAGGACAACCGCGCGGATGTTCAGCTTCGATTCGGTCCACAGGTCGAGAAAATCGGTTCGCAGCGTCTCGGCGGTAAGCACGTCGAGCGCCGAGAAGGGCTCGTCCATCAGCAGCAGCACGGGATCGACCACCAGCGCACGCGCAAAACCGACGCGCTGCTGCATGCCGCCGGAAAGCTCGCGCGGATAGGCACTTTCGAAACCGTCCAGGCCAATCAGGTCGATCGCGGCGATCGAGCGGCGCCGCGCCTCGTCCTCGTCGACGCCGAGCGCGCGCAGGCCCAGCGAGACGTTCCCGAGCACCGTCAGCCACGGAAACAGCGCGAAGCCCCGGAACACCATCGCGATGCCCGGGGCGGGCCCCTCGATCGGCCTGCCCTCGAAGAACACGCCACCGTCGCTCGGGGCAATCAGCCCCGCGATGCTGCGCAACAGCGTCGACTTGCCCGAGCCCGAGCGCCCCAGAATGCCCACGATCTCGCCCGAGCGAATCTCCATGTCGATCGCGTCGAGCACCAGCACCTCGCCGGTGGCGCGGGGAAAGCGCCGGGAAAGCCCGGAGACTCGCAGCAGAGGCTCGTCGGGCATCGGATCGAGCCTCATTGCAGGCGAAAGCGGCGCTCGGTGGCGTCGTAGAGCGGTCGCCACAGCAGGCGGTTGAAGGCGACCACGAAGGCGCACATCATCGCCACGCCGAGCGCGATGCGCTCGTAGTCGCCCGCCTCGGTGTTCACCGCGATGTACGCGCCCAGCCCGTGGGCGACGATGCTCTGCTCGCCCCAGTGCACCGCCTCGGCGACAATCGTCGCGTTCGAGGCGCCGCCCCATGCGGTGATCGCGCCGGTGACCGCATAGGGCGCGATGCCCGGCAACAGCACGGTGCGCCATCGCAGCCAGCCCTTCACCTGCAGGCTGCGCGCGATCTCGAGCAGGTCCTGCGGGATCGCACTCGCGCCGGCGATCACGTTGAACAGGATGTACCACTGCGCTCCGAGAATGATCAGCGGGCTCAGCCAGATCTCCGGGTTCAAGTGCAGGCGCACGATCGCGAACACCGCCAGCGGAAACAGCAGGTTCGCCGGAATCGCCGCGAGGAACTGCACGAGCGGCTGCACCCGCGCGGTCCATCGCGGCCGCAGCCCGATGGCGACGCCGACCGGCACCCAGACGAGCAACGCGAGCGCGGTCAGGACCAGCACGCGCGCCAGCGTGACGCCGCCCAGGCCCAGCACGCGCAGCCACTCCGCGGCGTCGAACGCGCCGAACAGGCGCAGCGCGTACCAGGCGCCTGCGGCGGCCAGCGCAAGCATTGTCGCGTACCACGCGATGCCGCGAGCGGCGGCACCCCAGCGACGCGACGGTGCCGCCAGGCGCCACAGGCGCTCGAAGCGACCCATCGTCGCCGTGCGCAGCAGGCGTCGCGCACGCGCGTCCACGCGCCGCAACAGTTCGGTGCGGCGCCACGCCGACAGCAGCCAGCTGCGCGCCGCGCCCTCCGGGCGCAGCGGGCCCGGGCGGAACTGCTCCGACCAGGCCACCAGGGGCCGGAAAACCAGGACGTCGTACAGCACGATGACGACGAGCATCGTCGCGAGCGCCCAGCCGATCGCCGCCAGGTCGCGATCGGCGATCGCCACCGCGACGTACGAACCGATTCCCGGCAACGGAAACGTGTGCGCGCCCACCGAAATCGCCTCGGAGGCGACCACGAAGAACCACCCTCCCGACATCGACATCATCATGTTCCAGACGAGGCCGGGTATCGCGAACGGAACGTCGAGATGCCAGAAGCGCTGCCACGCCGAGAGCCGGAACGAGCGCGCCGCATCCGACAGGTCGGACGGAACCGTGCGCAGCGCCTGGTAGAAGCTGAACGTCATGTTCCAGACCTGGCTGGTGAAGATCGCGAAGATCGCCGCCAGCTCGGCACCCAGCACCGATCCGGGAAACAGGCTCAGGAACAGCACGACGGTGAACGACAGGTAGCCCAGCACCGGCACCGACTGCAGCACGTCGAGCAGCGGCATCAGCACCGATCTCGCGCGCGCGTTGCGCGCGGCCAGCGTGCCCACCACGAACGTGAACACGAGCGACGCTCCCATCGCCGCGAACATCCGCACCGTGGTGCGCAGCGCGTAGCCGGGCAGTTGTCCCGGGTCGAGCGAAATCGCCGAGGCTTCGAGCGTGCCGAGCGGCGCGCGCATCTGCTGCGCGGCCAGCGTGAGCAGCGCGATCGCGCCGAGCAGCAGCGCAACCGCGAGCAGATCCCACCGGTTCGCGCCGAGCCGGATCGCGAGGGGGAGGCGTGCAGGCGCCGCATGGCCGCGGATTATTGCAAGGATCCGCGGCCGCGCGGCCCGATGCCTGCTACAGCAGTTGCGCGCGCAGCTCGGCCGGGCTCTTCGGCGACAGCAGCGCCGGCGCGATGTCGAAGACGGTGCGCGCGCCGAACTCGCGGGCCTGCGCGAGCCGGAACGCGGCGCGCGCATACGCGACGAGCACGCTCGCGGTGAACTCCGGATTGCTGTCGAGCTCGAGCTTGAACTCGACGAGCTGCGGGGTGTCCTCGCCGGTCTTGCCGGTGCGCAGCACGAATCCGCCGTGCGGCATCGCCGAGTGCTCGCGCCGCAGCGTCTCGGCATCGATGAATCGGACCGTGGTGTCGTAGTCGGCGAAGTAGTCGGGCATCGTGACGATTGCGCGCTCGACCGCTGCCGCGTCGGCGCCCTCTTCGAGCACCACATAGCATTCGCGCGTGTGCTTCTCGCGGGTGGACAGCGCCGGCCGCTCGCCGCTGCGCACCCGCTCGATCGCCTGCGGCACCGGCACCGTGTACTGCACGCCCGCGCGCGCCCCGGGCACCCGGCGGATCGCGTCGGAATGGCCCTGGCTGAGCCCGCGGCCCCAGAAGGTGTAGGTCGCGCCGTCGGCGAGCACCGATTCGCCGTACACGCGCGCCAGCGAGAACAGGCCCGGATCCCAGCCGACTGCGATCACCGCGGTGCGGTCGTTGGCGCGAGCCGCGCGATCGACCGCGTCGAAATACTCGGGGATCCGCGCGTGCGTGTCGAAGCTGTCGGCGGTGTTGAAACGCGCGGCGAGCGCCGGCCCCTGCTCGGGGAGGTCGGACTTCGAGCCCCCGCAGAGCACCAGCACGTCGATGCCGGCGGCGAAGGCGTCGATCGCGTCGAGCCGATGCACCTGGGCACCCAGCGTGCGCACCGAAGCGGGATCGCGCCGCGTGAAGACGCCCGCGAGCGCCATGTCGGGGGTTCTGCGCGATCGCCGCCTCGACGCCGCGCCCGAGATTGCCGTAGCCGGCGATGCCGATCCTGATCTTCTGGTTCACGATCGATGCCCCGCGCATTCGCGCCTGTTGGAAAGGCGCGATTATGCTACGCGCCGGCCCTTGCCCCCGGGCTGCAGGAGGAATGGCGAGCGCAGCGGCGTAGTCAGCCGAACGCGCAGCTGCCCGGCCCGTCCGGGTGGCCGCAGGAACCGCAGGGCGCCGGCATCGGTGCCGCCGCCACGCTCGCCGCCGGCGTGGCGAACACCGAGAGCTGCTTGTCCAGGCTGCCGGAACGGCAGTTCGGGCATTCGGGCGTCGCGCCCGAGCGCACCAGTGGTCTCGAACCGGTGGCCGCAGTCGCGACAGGCGTATTCGTAGATCGGCACGGCGAAGTCCTCCTTCCGTTTCGCATAACCGGGCGCAATGATACGGCCTGCGGCGCGTTGCGCGGCGCGGGCCGTGCGCCGCCCGCGACAGCATGCCGCGCTGTCGACCTGTTTCGCAGAAAGGGGGCTCATCGATGGATCGCGAGTTTGTTGCCGATGACGAAGGGCTGCGCCACGCACTCGAGCTGCTGCGCCGCGATCACGCGGATGCCGGTTCGGTCGACCTGCCCGACCATCTGCCCGAACATCTGCCGGACGCGGGGCTCGGAGCCCGGCAGGCGCTCGACCTGCTGGCGCCGATCGTGCTGGGCCGTGCAGCCCGGTTGAACGCCCCGACCGCGTTCGCGCACATGGATCCTCCGACCCCGTGGATCACCTGGGCCACGACGCTGTGGAACGCGTCGCTGAACCAGAACCTGCTGCATCCGGCGACCGCGCCCGCGGCGCGGGAACTCGAAGCGAAGGTGCTCGCGTGGCTCGCGCCCTGCTTTGGCATGTCGGGCGGCCACATGACGCCGGGATCCACGCTGGCCAACCTGACCGCGCTCTGGGCCGCGCGCGAGTGCGCCGGCATCCGCGAGGTCGTGGCCTCCGCGAGCGCGCATCTGTCGGTCGGCAAGGCGGCACACCTCCTCGGCCTGGGCTTCCGGCAGCTGCCGGTGGATCGATCGGGTGTGTTGTTGCGCAACGCGTTGCCGGCCGACCTGTCGCGCGCAGCGCTGGTGCTGACCGCGGGCACGACGAGCACCGGCGCCATCGACCCGCTCGACGCGACGGACCGCGCAGCGTGGACTCACGTGGACGCGGCCTGGGCGGGGCCGCTGCGACTCACTCGCCACGCTGCCCGACTGGACGGCATCGAGCGCGCCGACTCGGTCGCGGTCTCGGCGCACAAGTGGCTGTTCCAGCCCAAGGAATCCGCGCTGGTGCTGTTTCGCGACAACGCGAAGGCCAGTGCGGCGATCAGCTTCGGCGGCGCCTACCGGCCGTGCCCAACGTCGGCGTGCTGGGCTCGCACGGCGCGACCGCCGTGCCGCTGCTGGCGACGCTGCTCGCCCGGGGCCGAAGCGGCGTTGCCGCACGGATCGAGCGTTGCGTCGAGCTCGCCGGGCGCTTCGCGCAGTTCGTCCGCGACGACGCGCGCCTCGAATTGCTCGCGCCGCCGCAGACGGCCATCGTCGCCTGGCGCCCGCGTGACGCCACAGCGTTCGAACGCATCCGGCAGGCGCTGCCCCCGGGTTCCACGTCGACGACGACGCTCGGAGGCGAGCCGTGGTTCAGGAACGTGGCCGCCAATCCGAATGCCGACGTCGGGCTTGTCACGCAGGCGGTGCGCCGGGCGCTGGACGCGGCGTGAGCCAATCGTGAGTCACCGCAGAGATCATGTTTGACGATAGTATCTCCGCGCGATAGTATTCGCTCATGCCGATTCAAACGTTCCGTTGTCGCGACACGGAAGCGCTCTTCAACGGCCATCGCGTCGCCCGCTTCAGGAACATCGAGACTGTCGCCATGCGAAAGCTCGCGATACTCAACCGGGTGGTACGGGTCGAGGAACTCCGGATTCCGCCCAACAACCGCCTCGAAGCGTTGAAGGCTGACCGCCGGGGCCAGTGGAGCATCCGCATCAACGACCAGTGGCGAATCTGCTTCCGCTTCGTGGACGGTCGCGCACGCGACGTGGAGATCGACTATCACTGAAAGCCAACGACATGCGCAAGGTTCCCTACCCTGATCCAGGCGAAATCCTGCTCGAAGAATTCCTCCGACCGATGGGCATCTCGGCATATCGGCTCGCCAAGGACATCGGCGTGCCACAGATGCGCATCAGCGAAATCGTGGCCGGCAAGCGCGCGATCACCGTGGACACCGGACTGCGCCTGTCCCGATACTTCGGCCTGAACGACAGCTTCTGGACCGGGCTGCAACTCGATCACGATGCGGCCCGTGCCAAGGACGAACTGGCGGACGAGTTGGAGAGAATTACCCCGCGGCAGCCGGCCTGAGCAAAGCCCTTATTTCCGGGCGCCGGCCTGCCGGTCGTCGGCCGCGCCCGCCATCCCTGTGCCGCGCAAGGCGGACAGCAGGTCGCCGAACTCCATGGGAAACGGGAAGACGATCGTCGTGCTGCCCTGCGTGCCGATCGCCGCGAGCGTGTTCAGGTAGCGCAGCTGCATCGCCTCGGGGCGCGCCGAGAGGATCTCGGCAGCCTCGAAGAGCTTCTGCGCGGCCTGCTCTTCGCCCTCGGCACTGATCACTTTCGCGCGCCGCTCGCGCTCGGCCTCGGCCTGGCGGGCGATGACGCGGATCATGCTCTCGTCGAGGTCGACGTGCTTGATCTCGACGTTCGAGACCTTGATTCCCCACGCGTCGGTCTGCGCGTCGAGGATGTCCTGGATGTCGTTGTTCAGCTTGTCGCGCTCGGAGAGCATCTCGTCGAGGTCGTGCTTGCCGAGCACCGAACGCAGCGTCGTCTGCGCGAGCTGGCTCGTCGCCTGCTGGAAGTCCTCGACCTGGATCACCGCCTTGTCCGCCTGCACCACCCGGAAATAGATGACCGCGTTCACCTTCACCGAGACGTTGTCGCGCGAGATCACGTCCTGCGTCGGAACGTCGAGCACCAGCGTGCGCTGGTCGACGCGCACCATCTGCTGCACGTACGGCAGCAGCAGGATGAGCCCCGGCCCCTTCACGCCGGTGAAGCGGCCGAGCGTGAAGACGACGCCGCGCTCGTACTCGCGAAGGATGCGCACCGACGCCGCGAAGATCGCGACGACGATGACGAGGATGGGCACGTAAAAGGCCAGGCTGACCAGCATCGGGATCTCCTCGCAACTCGTTGCGAAACGTTCAGGATTCGGCGGCGACGCGCAGGACCAGCCCGTCGACCGACACGATGCGCACGCGCTGACCCGGCGCGAGCGGCGCGTCGCCGATCGCCTGCCAGCGCTCGCCGGC
Source organism: Burkholderiaceae bacterium (assembly GCA_027493945.1). GTDB lineage: Bacteria > Pseudomonadota > Gammaproteobacteria > Burkholderiales > Burkholderiaceae_E > Zeimonas. The sequence goes on from JAOSJU010000002.1 coordinate 309,331, forward strand.
GGCGAGCACGCGCCCGCGACCGTCGTTCCATTCGATGACCGTGGCATGCTCGCCGAGCATGCCGCGCTCTCCGGTCTGTACCGGTCGCCGGCGCGCGCTCCACAGCATGCGCAGCACCAGCAGCGAGAATGCGAGGCTGGTCGCGACGATCGCGCCGATCGATGTCCACGGTACGCCGAAGCGGGGCGCGTCGGTGTCGATGAGGATCGTCGCGCCGAGCACGAAGGCCACGGCACCGCCGAGCGCAGCCACCCCGGCCGAGGGCGTGAACGCCTCGGCGATCATCAGCAGCAGGCCGAGCACCACGAGCCCGAGCCCGGCGTAGTTCACCGGCAGCACCGACAGCGCGTACAGGCCGAGCAACAGGCAGATGGCGCCGATCGTCCCCGGGTACAGCGCGCCCGGGTGCATGAACTCCAGGATCAACCCGTAGAAGCCGATCGTCATCAGGATCAGCGCGAGACTCGGGTTCGTCAGCACGGACAGCAGCTGCGTGCGCCAGTCGGGATCGAGCGCCTGCTGCGCGAGCCCGCGAGTCTTCAGTTCGACCTGCTCGCTGCCGACCGACACCGTGCGCCCGTCGGCCTTTTTCGAGCAGGTCGTCGACGCTGGTGGCGATCAGGTCGATCACGCGCTGCGCCCTGGCGTCCGTTGCCGACAGGCTCGCCGCGTCGCGCACCGCGCGCTCGGCCCAGTCGGCATTGCGCCCGCGCATCTCCGCAAGCGAACGGATGTAGGCGACCGCGTCGTTGATCGCCTTGGCCGCCATCGTCGAGTCGGGCTCGCGGCTGCGTCGCGCGGTCGGTGCCCCCTGCCCCTCGGGTTTGGCCGCCTTGTCGTCGTCGCGGCCCGTCGCGCCGTCGCCGGCGGGCTTCGACCCGTCGCCACCTCCGAACGGAAGTCCGCCGCCGATCGCCACCGGCGTCGCCGCGCCGAGATTCGTGCCCGGCGCCATGGCTGCGACGTGGCATGCGTAGAGGATGTAGGTGCCCGCGCTCGCTGCGCGTGCGCCGCCCGGTGCGACGTAGCCGAGCACCGGAACCGGCGAGGAGACGATCGCGCGCACGATCTCGCGCATCGAAGTGTCGAGCCCGCCCGGCGTATCCATGCGCAGCACGACGACCGCGGCGCCGTCGCGCGCCGCACGCGAGATGCCGCGAACGACGTAGTCGGCGCTCGCCGGGCCGATCGCGCCTTCGAGCGTGAGGACGACGGCGTTGCGTGCGGCGGCTTGCACCGGGGTGGCGATCGAAGCGAACACCGTGCCCGCGATGCCCAGCACGATCGCTGCACACCGAACCAGCGCGCGAGCCGAAACGGGCCTCGCGCCCGGGGAGTCTGTCGGCGCAAGTCGGGTCATGCGTCCGATGATACGTTCGATCTCCCGAACGAAGGCATCAACACCACCTGGCGGAGTCAGTCGCTGATCGCCCCGACGAGTTGCGCGCGGCTGCGCGGGGCCTTCGACGCGATCATCGCCGTGGCGGCCTCGACCCGGCCCCAGGTGTTCCACAGCAGCACGCCGCGCACGCGGCCCTCGCGCAGGTAGTAGATCACTCCCTTCCGGAACGGTTCCTTCCAGTCTTCGACGACCTCGGAGGCGCGAATCGAGCTCGCCCACCGCCTCGTAGCCGAGGTCGAAGAGGTCGGAGTAGAAGAAAGGCAGATGGTGGTACGGCTCTGCCCGACCGGCCATGTTGCGCCCGGCCACGCGCCCCATCGTGTTGGCGTTGTCTTCGTGCTCGAGGCGCAGGCGGCGATCCAGGACAGGGCTGTAGAAGCTGGCGACGTCGCCCGCGGCAAGGATGTCAGGATTGCCGGTGCGCAGGTACTCGTCGACCACGATGCCGTTGTCGACGGCCAGCCCGGCCGATTGCGCGAGTTCGACCGCCGGAAGGATCCCGATGCCCGCCACCACCGCATCGGCCGACACCTCGGACGTGCCGGCCGACAGCACGACGCGTGCGCCCTCCCTGCGCAGGCCGGTCACCGACTGGCCGGACAGGACGGTCACCGATCGTTCCCGGAAGTAAGCGTCGAGGAAGGCCGACAGGCTGCGGGGATAGATGCGCGAGCCGATGCCCTCGTCGGGAAACACCATGGTGACGCGCTTGCCGTACATGGCCAGCGCCGCGGCGATCTCCGAGCCGATGAAGCCTCCGCCGATCACCGCGAAGCTCGCGCCGCCATCGGCGAGTTCGCGCAGCCGAAGGTAGTCATCGAGCGTGCGCAGGTAGATCGTGCCTTCGTCGGCAAAGGGCAGGCGCCGGGGCGCCCCGCCGGTAGCCAGCAGCAGCTTCTCCCAGGCATGGACGTTTCCCGCGTCGTCGGTGACCGTCTTCTTCGCCGCGTCGAGCGCGACGACCCGCTTGCCGAGGTGGATCTCCACGCCGGGACCCGCGACGTCGCGCGAGATGGCCGCGACGGTCTTCTGGCCGGTCCACAGCGCCTTCGACAGCGGCGGGCGATCGTAGGGAGCATGCTTCTCCGCGCAGATGACGGCAATGCGGCCGTGCGGGTCGATCTCGCGGATGCCGCCGACCGCGGCGGCGGCAGTCATGCCGCCGCCGACGATCATGTACTCGTGTGGCTTCATCGGGCACCTCTTCACGTGGTGCCTGCGGCTCGCGGCGCCCTTCGCCCCGCGCCGCGGGCGCACGAACCACTGTAGAGCCCGTTCGTGCAGCCTGCAGTCGGCAGGTCTGGGCACGCGGTGTCAGGAATCCTTGACCCGGAGCACGCCGGAGAAGTCCACTTGCGAAGGTCTACCGGTCAGCGGAGCGAGTTCGACCAACGAGTTCAACCAACGATTGCATGTGAGCGCTCGATTGTGTAGGCTTTTACACACGGAGATGCACATGGCAACGAATCTCGCGCTGGATCCCAAGCTCCTCGAGCAGGTTCTCGAACTCAGCGGAGAGCCGACGAAGAAGGCCGCGGTGACCCTTGCGCTGAAGGAGTTCATCGCGCGCCGGGAGCAGAAGAAGGTGGCAGAGCTCTTTGGCAAGCTCGACTGGGACTCGAGCTATGACTACAAGGCCGAACGCAGTCGCCGATGACCCTTCTCGTCGACACGAGCGTCTGGTCCCTGGCGCTGCGTCGGGATGGCTCGATCAACGCACCTGAGGTGCGCGCGCTTCGAGATGCGCTTGCAGGCTCGGATGCCGTCGTGACGACTGGCCTGATACTTCAGGAACTCCTGCAAGGTTTCAAAGGGCCACGGGCGGCGGCGGCAATCGTCGAACGGTTTCGTGCCTTGCCGATCATTGCCCCGGAGCGAAACGACCACATTGCTGCAGCCGAGGTTCGCAACTCCTGTCGAAGGGCCGGAGTTCAGGTCGGAACAATCGATGCACTTCTCATCCAGCTCTGCAGCAGGCACGAACTGACCTTGCTCTCCACCGACGACGACTTCGCTCACGCGGCGAGACATGTGTCGTTCAAGCTCTGGCGGCCGCAAATTGGCGCCTGAACTTTGCTTTTGACACTTCTTTCTCCTTACCTTAAAGTAAGGCAAGAGGAGAATCCACATGTCCACTGCGACACTCACCAGCAAAGGTCAAGTCACGATACCGGTCGACGTTCGCAACGACATGAAAGTGGATGCGGGAGACCGACTCGAATTCATCCAGATCGCAGCGGGTCGCTATGAGGTCGTGGCCGTGACTCGAAGCTTGCGTGAGCTCAAGGGCATGTTCGGCAAGCCTGCGAAGAGCGTCTCGATCGACGAAATGAACAAAGCCATTGCCCGTCGTGGCGCTGCGGCACGATGATCGGACTGGACACCAATGTGGTGGTGCGTTACATCATGCAGGATGACGCCAGCCAATCCGCCAAGGCCACGAAACTGATCGAATCCCTGTCCGAGGACCGTCCCGGCTTCATCAGCCTCGTTTCGATCGTCGAGCTCTATTGGGTGCTGACGTCCTGCTACCGCCTGACCGACGACCAGGTCAAGGAGGCGCTGGATGTTCTGCTGCGCGCCGGGCAGATCATCGTCGACCGCGCGGAGCAGGTGGCTCGCGCCTCGAGGGTGTTCGATCCGGGTCGGGCCGACTTTGCCGATTGCCTGATCGAGCGCATCGCGGCATCAGCGGACTGCGAGCAGACGCTGACGTTCGATGTGAATGCGGCCAGACACGCCGGCATGACGCTCCTCCGATAAGAGGGCGGCACTGAATCGCCCCTGATCCCGGCGGAATCCGGCAATGGCCGCGCCGGATCCCCGGCGATGGCTGTCAGCCGCGTTTCAGAGCAGCTTTCCCGCGACTTCCACCAATCGACGCGCCTGATGGCCGATGGCGGCTTTCACGTCATCGGTGAACTCGGCGCCCTGCGTATGGCTGTAGCCGTACGGATTGCCGCCCACCTTGAAAATCGACCGATCGGTGTAGCCGGGAGCGACCACGATACCGCCCCAGTGCAGCACGGTGGCATAGAACGACAGCAGCGTCACTTCCTGTCCACCATGCGCATTCTGCGCCGAAGACATCGCCGACACGGCCTTGTTCGCCAACCCGCCTTTCGCCCAGACGCCTCCCAGCGTATCGATGAATGCGCGCATCTGGCTCGCCATGACCCCGAAGCGGGTCGGAGCCGAGAACAGATAGGCGTTGGCCCATTCCATGTCGGCAGCGGTTGCAGCGGGAATGTCAGCCGTCTTCTCCGCCTGCGCCTTCCATGCCTCGGTTGCGGCCACGATCTCGGCCGGCGCCGTTTCGGCCACTTTCAGGAGCCGCACTTCGGCCCCCGCGGCCCTTGCGGCGTCGGCGGCGATGGAGGCCATCCGATGATTGGTGCCGTAGGTGGAGTAATAGACGACGGCAAGTCTGACGCTCATGACTGTTCCTCTCCTGGCAATGGTTCGGCGCTTCTCTTCGAAGCCTATTCGCGAAAGACCACGCGAAAAATCCAGCGATTCGGGAAAGACAATCTCATATATGGAACAAGCGTGCGGTATATTGCTGCGCTTACCGGCCAGGGCCCGAGGGACAGGAGGGCGAGCATGTTCAAGCGCATCGACCACATCGAGCTCGTGACCGCCGACGAAGAGCGCGCGGTGCGCTTCTACACCGAAGTGCTCGGCTTCAGCGTGCGTTCGCGTCTCACCGTCCCCGGCGGCCTGAACATTGTCTATCTCGACCTCGGCGGCACGACGGTGGAGCTGATGACCTTCACCGAGTCGACGCCGGCGCCGCACGCCGCGGGCGAGCACCTCGGCTACCGGATGATGGCGCTCGAAGTCGACGACATGCAGCGCGCACTCGACGAACTGAAGATGAAGGAAGTCGAATGCACCGGGGGCCGCTGGTTCGACCCACCTATGCGCGCGCCGAGATCCGCGATCCCGACGGCAATTCGATCGAGCTTCGGCAGTGGATAGCGTGCTGAGCGGGTGCCGCGTTGCGGGGCCGCGCGCAAAAGCGTGGCGGAGACGGAGGGATTCGAACCCTCGATGCAGTTTTTGGCCGCATGCTCCCTTAGCAGGGGAGTGCCTTCGACCTCTCGGCCACGTCTCCGGGCTTCGATTGAGATAACGCTCTCTCGATGCCGGCTCGGGCGCGATTGTACCGCAGCCCGCTGCCCGGCCGGGGCCCGCCGGGCGGCCGGCGCCCCGGGTCTTCGGCGGCAACGTTGCAGTTGCTTCTCGCCGTATCGGTGATGCGGTCGCCATCGCGCGAGCGGTCGGCGCTGGTCGTGGCGGCGGCAAGCTGAATTTCGCAGGGCCGACTACACTAGGGCCACCAGTAGGGAGCGGGTCGGCTTGCCATCGAACCCCTGTACTCGCACACCGGGCACAGGAGGAAGGTAGGTCGTGACCGCAAGGATACTCTTCAACAGCCCCACTCCGGAGTTGTCCGCTCTTTGCCGTGAGGTTGCCGCCGGCCTGAAACTCGAGGTAGAAGTGATCGAGGGGGTTTTTGAACAAGCCGCGACGCTTGCGCGCAATGTCGTCCGAAAGAATCCGGCCATCGAGGTGGTCATCTCTCGAGACGCCTCAGCTCGCGCCATAGAACAGGCGGTGGATCTGCCCATAGTTCATCTTGCTCCGACCGACTCCGACTATTTTCACGCAATTCGTCAGGCCCGGGACCACGGCAGACAAATTGGCCTTTTGCTGTACCAGCGGGAGGCACATGGTTTTGAAGTGGCCCGGTTCACGGAGCTTCTGAATTGCACCGTTCAGGTGTTTCCTTATAACGACCACACGCAATTTCAGGCGCAAATTGCCCGGGCACAAGCGTCAGGGAGCCGTGTTCTGGTGATGCGCAGTGCTTATGGAGCAGAGATCGCACGCCGGGCAGGGATGCTGGGAATCGTAGTGCATACCGGGCGAAAAGCGGTGGTACAAGCGTTGGAGCGCGCGACGACCGTCACTCGTGCGAGACAACAGGAGCGGGAAAAGGGGCAGCTGTTCCAGACGATTCTCGATCATGTCTACGATGGAGTCGTAGCAGTAAACCGGCAAGGCCTGATTTCACTCTGCAATCCGGTTGCCGCGAGATTGCTTGGCATCCAGCAGGGTGCCACGGCCGCTACCGAATCGTCAGTGCTGCCCCGACTTCTCGAGGATTACAGACCGCGCCGTGGTTACATGTTGGAAGTGGGTGACCAGAGGATTATTGCGAATAGGGCATCCATCGACATCGATAAGGAGACGGTCGGCACCGTCGTTACCTTCCAGGACATCACGAAGATCCAGCGGATGGAGGAGCAGATCCGGAAGGAGTTGTATACCCAGGGGCTGGTGGCCAAGTACACCCTGGACCGGATCATTGGTAGCAGCCCATCCATGCATTTCGTCTTGACCAAGGCACGCGAGATCGCCAGTTTCGAACGGACAACTGTACTGATCATCGGCGAGAGCGGCACCGGAAAGGAACTGCTCGCGCAAGGAATTCATAATCTGAGCCCTGTCCGCAAGACGGGTCCGTTTGTCGCCATCAACTGTGCGGCGCTGCCGCCGAGTCTTCTGGAGAGCGAACTCTTCGGATATGAGAGTGGCGCTTTCACGGGTGCTCGCAAAGGGGGAAAACCTGGGCTTTTCGAACTGGCGCACGGCGGCACAATATTTCTGGACGAAATAGGCAAGGTCTCACTGGACCTGCAGGCACGCCTGTTGCGGGTACTGCAGGAGCGACAGGTGATGCGTATCGGCGGAGACCGGGTATTACCCGTGGACATAAGAGTCATCGCAGCCAGCAATGAGAACCTGCTGCAGGCGATTCAAGACAACAAGTTCCGGGAAGACCTTTACTACAGATTGAATATACTGCGCCTGACGGTACCTAGCCTGCGTGAACGCAGCGATGACATCCCTCTCCTCGTCGAGCATTTTCTCCGGAGAGCGCACGGGATGTATGGAACCGAAAAATACCCGTCGGAAAAGCTGATGACGTGGTTTCGTGATTATCACTGGCCGGGCAATGTCCGTGAGCTGGACAATATTCTGGAGCGTTATGTCATTTGGTCACGATTCATGGACGACGATGCGTTCCTGGCAGAGCTCGAATCCGAGGTGGGTTCTGCACCGGCGCCGTTGAATGGCGGAGGGAAGCTGTCGATCGACCTTGGCTCCATGGATGCCATGGAGCGGCAAATCCTCGAACAGGCGATTCATCGCGTGGGTGGCAATAGAACATCTCTGGCGCGAGTCCTTGGAATTAGTCGTACGACGCTGTGGAACAAACTGAAGCACATTCATGGCAGCGACGATCCGGGTGTTCCATCGCCCTGAGTCTCGAGATGGGGATTCGGTCATATCGTCGGGCAGTGGCTTGTGCTCCCGGACACTGAGGAAGCGTCGTCGAATGTCAGTGATCTTGAATGAAGGTAGCGGGTGGTTCCTGTGACCTGGCGCGACTTGGCCAGGCAAATTGTCGAGCTGGATTCGGCGGCGATCGCCCCGGAAACCGTTATCGCAGCCAAGTACGTTTTCCTGGACTGGCTGGGGTGTGCGATTGCGGGTGCCCAGGACGAAGTGAATCCGCGTCGCGACTTGGATCTGGCGGGATTGGCAGGAGGTCGGTCGGAGGCCACCTTGATCGGTTCCAATCGTCGTACCGCCCTGTACTACGCAGCTCTTGCCAACGGTATTGTCGGACGCACATTGTGTCTTTTTCGACACGATCGGCACCGCCGGGATGGTCGTCAGCGCTGCCGTCGTTCCGGCTTCGCTGTCATTGAGCGAGAAACATGGTCGGTCGGGCCTGCATTTCCTGACGGCCATCGTTGCCGGCTACGAGGTGGCGACATACCTCGAGCGAAATCGGTCGAAGCCAACGTGCGCCACATGCAGTAATGGACTGATTGAATCATGCGCGGCAGCGGCCGCGTCTGCGCGGATTCTCGGATTGAATGCTGATGCGACGGCCAACGCGCTGGCGATGGCATGGTCCCAGCCGGTAGCCCCACCGGCCTTGAATGGTGTGCTGTCTGCATGCGCTGCTGTAGGGAAGGCAGCCTATCATTGGGCCGTCCCGTATGGTGGCGATGCCACATGCAACGACGTAATTGAAGTACCTTCGAACGGGTGTTTGGCTTGGAGCGCGCTGCGATCGAGGAACGTTCGCTTGCATGCTGCGGATATCAATACGCACGCGGCCATCGATGCAGCGCTCGAACTGAAGGTGGCTTATCGTCTTCATCCGGAAGACATTGAGGCAATCGAAGTCTACGTTTCATCACAGGCGATTGCGGACACTGCCAGCGGCGATCCGGGTACCGTCCAATCTTTACGGCAGAATATCCCGTACTGTCTGGCGCTGGTCTTTCTGAGAGGGCGGCTTGGTCCTGGCGAATTGTCGCTGCAAAACCTGCTGAAAGCGCCTGTGGGATGGCTGATGTCCAACACGACAGTTCATTCGGACAAGAGGTTCAGCGACGGCCTTTCAGGCTTGCGTGGTGCCCGCGTAGTGGTCCGGACACGCTATGGGAGTACCTGTGAGCGCACTGTCCTGAATCCCCGCGGGTTGGTTGAGAACCCGGTTTCTCCGCGTGAAATAGAGGCTAAATTCGAGTGCCTGACGACACCGGTTCTCTCCGCCGAAATCTCCTCCATGTTGAGCCGCCGGGTGCTGGCGCTGGATGATCTGGCGAACATCAATGGCTTGTTTGTCGGTGTCCCGGAGTCGACTTAATCGGCTTTGCGAAACGCCGGAGACCGGCACCGGCAATTGATTCCCGGCCTGTTGCAGGTGGCGTACAAGGGAAAGTCCGGTCGGCGGGCGGTGGAACGTCAGTCTAGGCCTGATCGGCGCGCCGCGGGGGCGTTGCCCGCCTCGGGGACCAGCGTTCAGGTCGGTACAGGAAACCGGAGCGGCTCAGATTCTCTGCCACGGCATGCGTTGCGCGAGCACGGCAAGCGGGTGGCGAAGATCGATCATCTGATCGAGGCGGCTGTGGAAAAGATCATCGGTGGCCAATGCGCAAAACCTCGATCGGATCGCTGCGGAAAACTCTCAGGTTCTGCCACCGATTACAGCAGTTTCTGGGAGTTCAGGCCACCTTGCGTATTTCGGCCCATCGTGACCGCCCGTTTCGGCAATGTGACCGCGCATTTCGGCCGAATGTGACCGCGCGTTTCGGCGCATCGTGACCGGCCGTTTCGGCAACGTGACCGAACGTTTCGGCGATCGTGACCGGTGCCTCGGCGTCGGCTGTGGCATTGCGTAGAGATCTGGATCCTGGCCCGTACCCTCGGCGGTTTTGCCCACAGGAGGGAGACGGTGCCGAAACCACGGATGGCTCTACGCATGATCAAGGACGTGATTCGATTGAAGTGGGAGGCGCAGCTCTCCCACGAGAGCATTGCCGCCGCGCTCGGTGTCTCGACCTACATTCCGCACTTCGATTCGCGCAATAGCGGTGAATTAGCAGCCCCCGGAGGCACCGACGGTTAGCTGGCTCGACGGTAGGCGCGAGCGGGCACGCCGAGCAGTTCGAGTACCGTGAGTTGGAGTTCGGTGAGTTCGGGCTCGAAGACCTTCAGGGTGGCGCCGTTGGCGCGCAGGGTGTGGCGCTCGGCGAGGCTGAACAGGCGCAGGATGTGTTCGGTCGTGGGCCGACGACAGGCGCGGCTCTCCGGATACAGCGGCAGTGCGTCGATCTTGTGGCGCTTCATCGCGAGGCGCAGTTCGCGCTCGATGAGCGCTTGCACGACGAGGGCGAGGAAGTAGACAGTGAACAGCGCCTCGATGCGCGATTCGTTCTTCAGGAACACCGGCGCGATCTCATGCACGGATTTGAGCTGCTCGAAGCGCCGCTCGATGCAAGGTTGGCCCTTGTGGGCGATGAGGACCTGCGCGCCCGACAGGCTGCGGTCGTTGGTCATCAACGGGTACATGCCGTCGGACTTCTGGTCGTAGGCGATGGCCTCGGTGTCGAGCGTCCACTCGATGTCGTAGCGCCGCTTGGTGATCTTGCGGTAGGCGGTGTCGGGCCCGGGCCTGCCGCGGCGCGCCTGGCGAAAGACGTGCTCCTCGCGCACGACGCGGCTGACCTTCAGGTATCGGCCGGCCTGATAGCGGGCGAGGACCTCGTCGACCTCTTGATCGATTTGCGCAGCCCCGCGCAGACGGGCGCGGGCCGCACCGAGCCTGCGCTTGATGTCCACGAGGTGATCGATGGCGGCGGCCACGTTCCTCTGGCGCCGGTAGCCCCCGGCTGAGCGTGAGCAAGGTGCTCCAGACCCAGACGATGGGGTAGGCCTCGGCCGAAGGCACCTCGGGGCAAAAGACGTACCACTCGTCGCGCGGGCCCTCGGCGTTTCTCGGGTTGGGTCGCTGCCAGCCGAGTTCCCAGTGCGGCGTATGCGTCTGGATCCAGTGCCGGAACTGGGCATCCTCCTGGCGGTTGCGCGGCATCACCGTCACGAAGCGCCCGCCGTGGCGCGCGATGTAGTCCATGTTCGGGCGTGAGCACAGCTTGCTGTCGGCGACGTAGAGGAAATCCGCGCGCCCGGCGATCTCGCGCAGCGTGTTCCAGGTGTCGATGTGGGTGACGGCATCGGCGACGTTGCCGCTGGCGCACCGAAAGTGCACCGGCACCCCGTCCTCACCGTCGATGGTCAGGATGAACAGCAACTGCTTCAGATCGGGCCGGTGGTCTTTGCTGTAGCCGTAGGTGATCGCAGGTGCCCGACGAGCGCGAACGCTGCGTCCCGAGGCTGCGCGGTACTGCCCGCAAAAGGAGACCGAAGTCGAGTCGTTGTGCAGCCGATCGAAGCGCACGCCGAAGCGTCGCGCAAGCGTGACGACGACCTCGGTCAGCAATGCCGCCCGGTCCACGTCGAACAAGCGCTCGAGCGCCCGTCCGATGCGGTCGTCGGTGAGGTGCGACAGGTCGGCGGTGCTCAGGCCGAACAGGCCGCCGGCGAACGACACCGCGGTCTCCTGCTGGCGGTAGACCGGCTCGCGCTCGACGACGATCGAGCGCAGCAGCACGCCCAGCGCCTGCGTGTGAGAAACGGCGGAGCGGTGCGAGCGCGCATCGCCATCGACGTGCTTCTCGAGGATCTCGAGCACGCCGCTGCGATCGAGGAAGTGGTTGAGCAGGGGTAGCGGGCCCGGGGCGCTCGGTCAGCAGATCGAGCTGCGCGTCGGGGGAGGGTTGCTCTGCCATTGCTCTTGTGATATCTCATACGTAAGACCGCCGTCGAATCAAGCCCACCGCTGCCGAAGAATGCATCCTCCGTGGTGAAAAAACCCTCGACCGGGCAAGTCGACGCGGCGCGCCAGCGCATCGCAAAGCTGCGCGCAAGGCTCGGCGAGATCGAATTGCTGTGCTCCGGTTCGCTCAGCGAGCGGATGATGAAGTGCGGCAAACCGAACTGCCGGTGCGCGTCTGACCCTTCAGCGCGGCACGGCCCGTACTACGAGTGGGGTCGCATGCGCGCCGGCAAGATCGCGCATCGCTACGTCACGCCCGAACAGGCGAAGTTGCTGCGTCAAGCGATCGACAACTATCGCTTGGTGAAAAAAACTGCTCAGGGCCCGGGAGGCCGATTCCGAACGACTCATCGACGCAGCACATCCGGCCAAGCCCTGATCCGCCCAAATTGCACGCGCAATTGCGACCTAATACGCCATTCGAAGTGCGGAATGTAGGTCTCGAAGGGCGCGGTGACCAAGTACCTGGGGTTGGCCAGCGCCGCCGGCCTGGACTGGGAGACGGTGCGCGAGTGGGACGAGCGCCAGCTCGCCGCGCGGCTGCTGCCGCGCGCGCCGGCCACCTCGCCCTTCGTCGAGCCCGACTGGGGCCGGGTGCACCGCGAACTCGACCGCAAGGGCGTGACGCTGATGCTGCTATGGGAGGAGTATGTTGCCGCCCACCCGCACGAGCGCACGTGGCGCTACACGCAGTTCTGCGAGCACTACAAGGCGTTCGCACGGCGCCTGAAGCGTTCGATGCGCCAGCACCGGCGCGCCGGAGAGAAGCTGTTCATCGACTTCGCCGGCCCCACCGTTGCGCTGCACGGCGGCGGGCGTGCCCAGGTGTTCGTCGCGGCGCTGGGCGCCTCGAGCTACACCTTCGCCTGCGCCACGGGCGCGCAGAAGCTCGAGGACTGGGTCGAGTGCATGGTGCGCGCGCTCGCCTTCTACGGCGGCGTGCCGCAGCTGATCGTGCCCGACAACGCGCGTGCGGTCATCGTCGATCCGAACCGCTACGAGCCACGCGCTGCCGACACCGTGCGCGACCTTGCCCGCCACTACGGCACCTCGGTCCTGCCGGCCAGGCCCCGTTCGCCCAGGGACAAGGCCACCGCGGAGAGCTCGGTGCAGGTGGTGACCCGCTGGATCCTTGCGCGCCTGCGCCATGAGCGCTTCGAGAGCGTCGCGCAGGCCGATGCGGCCATCGCAGCGCTGCTGCCGTCGGTGAACGATCGGGCGTACCAGAAGCTGCCCGGCTCGCGCGCGAGCGTGTTCACTGAGCTCGATCGTCCGGCGCTCATGCCCTTGCCGCCTACTCGCTATGAGCTCGCCCGCTTCAAGACGGTGAAGGTGCACATCGACTACCACGTCGGGATCGACGGCCACCGCTACAGCGTGCCGCACGCGCTCGTGGGCCAGCAACTGGAAGCCCGCCTGACCCAGCGCGCCGTGGAGCTGCTGCTGCGCGGCAACCGCGTGGCCAGCCACGCGCGCTCGGCTCGCCGCGGCGGCTTCACGACCATCGAGGCGCACATGCCGGCGGCGCACCGCGCGCACCTCGAGTGGACCCCGCAGCGCCTGATCGAATGGGGGCCGGCGCATCGGCGTGGCCACGGGCGAGGTCGTCACGCGGCTGCTCGCGCACAACAAGCACCCCGAGCACGGCTACCGCGCCTGCTTGGGGCTGCTGAGGGCTTAAGCGCTACGGCAACGCGCGGCTCGGAGGCGGCCTGCGAGCGCACGCTGGCACTGGGCGCCTTCAAGTACCGCCACGTGCGCGACGTGCTCGCGAACAACCGCGACCGGCTCGACCCCCAAGGCACCGACTCCGGCTGGACGAGCCCGCTGCACGCCCACGTGCGCGGCCCCGGCTACTACCAATGACATCGAATCCACCGAGGACACCGACCATGCTCGATCACGCCACCGTCGCCCACCTGCGCACGCTCAAACTGACCGGCTTCGCCGAGGGACTGCTCGAACAGATGGGCCAACCCGAGACGCTCGCCATGAGCTTCGAGGAGCGGCTCGCCCTGCTCGTGGATCGCGAGCTCAACGCACGCAGCGATCGCAAGCGTGCGCGGCTGCTGCAGCGCGCGCAGCTGAAGTACCCCAACGCCACCGTCGAGGACGCCGCGTTCGGCGAGGTGCGCGGCATCGATCGCAAGACGCTCACGAG
>JAOSJU010000003.1 GCA_027493945.1 Burkholderiaceae bacterium
CATGCGCGCATCGCAGTGCAGGTTCCACTTCCGGCTGCCGTTTCGCGCAGCTCCCAGGTGCCCGACGGCACGGGGGTCGTCCGCGAACGGCGAGTGCTGACGCCGCGCGCTGAGCGCCTCGAACGCTTCGAGTGCGTCGATCGGCAGGACACCTTCGGCGAGCGCATTCCGAATCGTGTCTTCGAGAGCGGCCAGATGCTGCGGCTCGCCCCAGAAGCGCGACATCGTGTGCGCGTTCCAGATCAGGATGATCAACTCGAAGGTCTGCTCGCACAGTTGCCGGGAGGGTCCAGCGGCAACTGCGCGATCAAGGGCAGGCCGAACTCAACGATGGTACTTTCGAGATCTTCGTGCCGACCCAAGGCTTCGGCGCGCCCTTTGCGCCGCGCGCGCACCATCGGCGTCTACGCCGGCTGCGATGCAGGCAGCGGCGTCCAGTGAAACGGCAGCAGCTCCGCGAGCCGATCGGTGCGATGCCCGCCGATGCGGGCCAGCACGTCGCGCAGGTACGCGTAGGGATCGATACCGTTGAGCTTGCAACTCTCGATCAGGCTCAGGGCCGTTGCGGCCGCCTCGCCCCCGCGCTTCGATCCCGCAAAAAGCCAGGCCTTCCGACCCACCGCGACCGGGCGCATGCAACGCTCGACGAGGTTGGAGTCGGCCTCGAGCATTCCGACGCGGGTGAAACGCAGCAGCGCGCGCCAGTTCGAGAGCACGTAGCGCACGGCGATCGCCATCGGCCCGCGGGGCAACAGATCGCGCTCGATGCCGGTGAGCCACTGCCGGAACCGATCCAGCAGCGGCCGGGTGCGTTGCTGACGCTCGCGTTGTCGTTCGTCGGGCGGACGCCCTCGAATCTCGCGCTCGACGCGGTAGATCTGCCGGATCCAGTCCAGCGCCTGTTGTGCCAGTCCGGGCGTTGCGTCCTTGCGCGCGATGTCGAAAAACCCTCTCCGGGCATGCGCCCAGCATGCAGCGTGATAGACGCGCCTGCTGCGGAACAACCCGTGGTAGCCCGCGTAGTCGTCGGCCTGCAGGTAGCCGCGGTAGCGGGCGAGAAAGCGCTGCGGATGCTCGCCGCGCCGATCCTCGGTGAACTCGTAGAGCACCGCCTTGGGGTAGTCGACCCAGGCATCCGATTCGTTGCGTTGCCAGCCTGCACTGACGTAGCCCCACAGGCGCGCCGTCACGCTGCGGCCCCGGACCTCCTCGGTACGCAGTTTGAGCGTCGTGTCGTCGCTGAACACCACGGGCGCCCCGAGGATGTGCTGGTGCAGCGGTGCGCGCAGCCGTCCGAGCAACTCGCAGGCCGCCAGCACCCAGTCGCACAGCGTCTTGCGCGAGAGCACCGCGCCGTGCCGGGTGAAGATGCGCTCCTGGCGCGCCAGCGGCAGGCCGTCGCCGTACTTGGAGACGAGAACGTGCGCGAGCAGCCCCGGTCCGGCGTTGGATCGCGGCAGGGGCGACGGGTGCGCCGTGGCCGTGCGCACGGTGCTCGCGCCTTCGAAGTCCTCGCAGCGGTACTTCAGCCGGGCGTGCTCGAGCACGACCCGGGCGTGCCGGGGTGAATTCGAGCGTCTCGCTCGTCTCCTCGCCGATCGGCTGCACGCGGGCGAACTGCGCGCGCTCGACTTCCGAGAGTTCGTACTCGATGCGAACGCGCGGCAGATTCTCCGGCAACGCAGGCCGGCCACCGCCGCGGTGGCGACGCTCGTAGGTGATGGTGAGATTGTTCTCCGGGGGTAGCGGCAGCGCGACCTTCTCGTCGAACAGATCGGCCCGGCCCGCGATGCGCTCGGAGCGTACGCCGAACACCGTGCGACGCAGCGTCACCAGTTGCAGCTCGAGTCGTTCGATCGCGCCTCTGGCATCGAGCGCTGCGACCTGCGCGCGTTGCACCGTCTCGATCAGCAGGTCCTTCAACGCCTCGACATCATCGGGCAGCGAGGAGCGATCGGGCAGCGCGAGAAGCATGCCCGAATCGTATCGCATCCTCCATGCAATACGAAGCTCTTTACCGCATCACGTTGTACTGCGATGACGATCGTCGAGGTACGTGTTCTCCTTCATGCGACAAGGCGCGCCTTCACCTCTGCAAGTGTGCGAGTGCGGTGCGTATCGATGCCTTCGAGCCACGCGCTGAGCTCGCCCATCGCGATGCCGCGAAGAGCGATCGCCTGCGGATCGGGAAGACGGCCGCGTTCGATGCGCTTGTACAGGCACCAGAACCCGGTGCGATCCCACAGCAGGCACTTGACGCGGTCGCGCCGCCGCCCGATGAACACGAACACCTGGCCGGAGAACGGGTCGCACCCGAGCATCGGCCGCACGAGCGCTGCCAGTCCGTCGATCGACTTGCGCATGTCGATCGGCTCGGAGCACACGTAGGCGCGAATCGCCGACGACAGGATCATCGCTGCCCGGCGAGCTCTGACATCACGACCTGCATCACGCGCTCGGCCGTCTCACCGAACAGGCGAACGCGAGCGCCGCTTCGCGTGAGCACCTCGATTCGAGGGCACGCATCATGCGCGTTCACACTACTGCCGGAATCGTTCGGCGCGGGCACGATCGGCACCGGCAGAAAGCCCGCCGAACTCCTGGGCGCCTTCGCCTCACGCGGCGAACTCGCCGTGCGCCCGGCACCTCGTCCTTGAAGCCGCGCACTCCAGCGCCGCAGCGTCGACAGCGCCAAGCCGTGCTGCTCGCAGTACTGCGAAATCGACAGCCCGCTCGCAGCGCGTCGACGTTCGTGCTCCTCCCAGAACGAGCGCGGATGACACAGCGTCTGCTTGCCCGTTCGCCAATCGATCCGCCTTCGCGGCGGCGGCGTCTCGGCCGGCGCCGGCTCGACTATCTCGGTTGCTTCTCCCATCGGTGCGCATCCTCGCTTCGTCCATCTTGCGTGCAAGGATCGTCGAAATGACGACGGCGCGATAGAACGGGGACTCTCGGACAGTTACGCGCGTGCTGCACGGCGCCGGGGGCTTCGGCAAGTGGCTCGCGCAGCTCGCCCGCACCGACGTGCTGATCCTCGACGACTGGGGCACCGGCAACATCGATGCGACGACGCGCAACGACCTGCTCGAGATCATCGACGACCGGGCCGGTCACCGGGCGACGATCATCGCCCACCAGTTGCCCGTGGAGCATTGGCACGGCTGGATCGGCGACGCCACCATCGCCGATGCGATCCTCGATCGGCTGATGCAGCGCGTTCATCGCTTCACGCTCGAGGGCGAGTCGCGCCGCACCGGCGCCACCCGCAAGCCCGCCGCCCGAGCCCGGGCACAGGCCCCTGGCGTTCGTTTGCCGATCGATACGCGGGAGGCCTCGATGTCCTGACACCGTCCAACCCGATACACTGCAAGCCTGCGCAATGCCGTCGCCGCTTCGCCGGTCACGATCGCCGAAACCCGCGGTCACGATGCCGAAACGCACGGTCACGTTGCTCCGTGATGCGCGGTCACGATCGACCGAAACGATCGGTCACGTTCGCCGAAATACGCAACCTAAAATGGGTCGGAAATCAAGCACTGGTGCGGCCTTGCGACGGTTCGCAGGGCCGACTATGTAGTCGGCCCTGCGAAACACCGCAAACCCGCGCCAGCGCTTGATTTCCGACCCATTGTGGGTGGCGTGAACTCCCAGAAACTGCTGTAATCGGGTGCAGAACCCGGGAGTTTTTCACGGCGATCCGATTGAGGTTTTGCGCATTGGCCACCGACGACTTCTTCCGCAGCCGCCTCGATCAGATGATCGATCTGCGTCATCCACTGGCCGTGCTGGCGCAGCGTATGCCGTGGCAGAGAATCGAAGCCGCGCTCGCACCGGCGCTGGCGCACAAGAACCGCACGGGCACGCTCGTCGATGACGTCGATCTCTTCGGCCCGCGCGCGCAGCTCGTCGGCGCGGGCGTGAGCGCAGCAGGACGACCGCGCCTGTCGATTCGCCTGATGGCGTCGCTGCTGTACCTGAAGCACGCGTTCAACCTGAGCGACGAGGAACTGGTCGAGCGCTGGGCCGAGAGTGTCGTCTGGCAGTACTTCAGCGGCAACGAGTACTACGAGCCGCGCCCGCCGTGCGACGCCACGCAGATCGGGCGCTTTCGTACCGCAATCGGCGAGGCCGGCGTCGAGGAGTTGCTCAAGGCAACGATCGACACGGCGGTAGCGACGAAGGCGGTGCGCCCGAACGAGTTCGAGCGCGTGATCGTGGATTCGACAGTCCAGGAGAAGGCGATCGCGTTTCCGACCGACAGCCGCTTGCTGGAGATCGCACGCCACAAGGTCGTCACGGCAGCGAAGGCGGCCGGCATCGCGCTCAAGCAGACCTTCGCACGCGAAGGCAAGGCGCTGCGCCGGCGCGCCGGCGGCTACGCGCACGCCAGGCAGTACAAGCGGTTGCGCCGCGTGCTCAGGCGCCAGCGCACGGTGCTCGGGATCGTGCTGCGCGAGGTGCAGAGGAAGATCGCCACGGCCACGACCGAATCGGGGGCAACGCTGCACCGGTTGCAGACGACGATGGAACGCGCTGAGCGCATTCGCACGCAGCAGCCCAAGGACAACAACAAGCTCTACGCGATGCACGCTCCGGAAGTCGAGTGCATCGCCAAGGGGAAGGCTCGCCAGCCCTACGAGTTCGGCGTGAAGGCGAGCATCGCCGTCACGCACCGACGCGGATTGATCGTCGGAGCGCGCACCTTCCCCGGCAACCCGTCGTACGACGGGCACATCCTGTCGGCGCAGCTCGAACAGACCGGCATTCTTCTCGAAGACGTCGGACGCACGCCGAAACAGGTCATTGTGGATCTGGGCTATCGCGGCGTCGACGCGGACAACCCCGGTGTGGAGATCATCCATCGGGGTCGGTTCAAGTCGATGACGAACCAGCAGCGACGGTGGCTCAAACGGCGCCAGGCGATCGAGCCTGCCATCGGACACCTGAAGGCCGATCACCGGATGAACCGATGCTGGTTGGCGGGCACTCTGGGCGATGCGCTGCACGCGGTGCTGTGTGCGGCGGGCTACAACCTGCGCTGGCTGCTGAGGGCGGTCGTTCGCGGACGCATCAAGCGGCTTTTTTTCGCCTTGTGGCCGGCAGCGCTGCAGTCACTTATCGCAGTATCGATGATGCTGTCATCGTCGCGCATACGATCGGGATCGGTCGCGGCGACGCTAAGATGAATTTCGCATGGCCGACTATGTACAGAGAACGAGCGACCCTACATGACAACTTTCGTGCAGTGAAATTTCTACTGACGCTTTTCCATACCGTTGGTGAGACGCCTCAATGCGATATGTTCCGCTACCCGGGCTCAGATCATCCAGCTTGAAGTCGCCAAACGCATCCGTCTCGAGTTCCGCAACCGCTTCACCTTCAAGACTTACCGTCACCCCGGCACCGATCACGTTATCAAGAGTGCCGGCCACTTCTGCTACCACGTTGCCCCCGATGAAACATCTATCGAATAGGTGCATATTTCGATAATAGACTCTGGGCTCGGTGCCAAGTTCGGGGTGAATCACGCGTAGCCCCTCCGATTCGGCAATACGTTCCATTTCTCCGTTACTGACCTTGACTGAGCGAATCGCTCCGGTAGGACAAGCTTGTTCGCAGCGCGGCGTCTTCCAACCCTGATCGAGTAGATGGGCGTCGAATATCCATTTTTGCGGGATCTGGCTTGCATCGTTCCACCAGATCGCCCCGTATGGACAAGCGTCAACGATATCCTTCCGCCCGTGGGCCATCGCGGGGTCGATGACGACGATACCATCCGGACGCCGGTACACTGCACCATCCCCCGCTGCCCCGATACAAGGCGCCTTTCTGCAATGATTGCAGGTGCTCAGTCGATAGGCAACGTCAACCATGCCTCCACTGCCACGCACCCGTCTCTCGATTCCAATCCAATAATGGCCTTGCCGCGGCTGCGGCGCCGCATAGCCGGGAAAATCATTATCACAATGTTCGTCCTTCGTCGCCAGGACGCAGTTGTTGCAATTTACGCATTCAGCGACGTCGACAATCAGATTCCACTGGCTCATCCCGCGGCCTCGACCAATTGCTTCGCCTTCTCGACTTCTACAAGACAGGAGTTCGGCGCGATGGCGTCGGTATTCGGCACCTGGGTTCGCGAAGGAGTGAGAACATTCATGCAGCCGCCACGATCTACCAACGAGCCGGACCTGAAAATCGGTTCGAATGACGCGCTCGATTCGTGCGCCTTTACCACCCCCTCTCGCGATCAACGACGAGACATCGGCGGCACATATCACCGCGCCGCGCTCGTTGAACACCTTTACGAGATCATGCTGGCGGATTTTCCGGGCGGAAGCATCCTCCGGGCTGATACGCAAGATCCAATAATAATGGCCATCAACCAGGATACGGTGATCGCATATGTCGTTGATGTAACTGCCCTTACCATCGGCATGAGTGTGAAAGCTATATCTCGGATGGGACGACACCAGCTGCAGCGGATACCTCTCCGCAATGGCAGAGCCTGGCCCCTCCCACGACGGGATATACCTGTTCAACGGCGGCCGCTCCGGGTTGTGCGGATCGCCGCGAAGTAGCGACTGCGATACGAACTCGATCTTCCCGGATTGCAGCTGCAACCCCGACCCGAACTCCTCGCCATACTGGGACGGCATGGGGTGCGGCTCTGGCACATCCTTTTTCCTGCCTTCCGCAAACCATCGAAAATACACCGGATCCCGAACCGACTCGTCTGGAGCGGGGACGACGTAATAGCCCTTGTTGAGAAACTGCTTCCAGGTCATCACGTTCGGCATATCCGAGGATTCGAAGATGCGCTTGCACCAGTCTAGTTCGCTACATCCCTCGGAATACATCGTCCCAAGTTCGAGCTTTTCCAGGATCGCCAGAAATATCTCGTAATCCGATTTCGATTCGCCCAATGGCTCGATGCACTTGTGCTGCAAGACGACCATTCGATGGTTGAGCTGATCCTGGCAATGATGCAGATATCCGCCGGCGCCGGCCCACTCGCCGATGTCCCATCTCTCGAGTGGCGTACAGGCGGGCAGGATGACATCGGCAAACCCGGCTTCGCCTTCGAACCAGATCGACTGGTTGACGACGAATTCGATGGAAGAATGACGGTATGCATCGATCAGACGAGCCGATTCCATCGTCGTCGCAAACGACGAACCGCCATAACGGTACATCATGTGAATCGGTGAATAGCCAAGGGCCGGATATTCGAACGGAACAAATTGGGCTTCGGGAGACGAGCCGTCCCACAGATAGCCCCTGCAATGCCCGTCGACGATCGCGTCCGTCAGCTTCTCGCGAGGGATCATCTGCTTGACCGGATTCATCGTCAGCACGTGCGGCATACTCACATAGTTCTCGACACCGCTTGCGGTCCATTGAAAATCGCCGGAGATTCCTCCTTCGGAGTAACCAGGAAAATAGAACGTAAGGTCGAGTGGGGTTCCGAACTGAAGATTGCCGAAGTTCACTCCGGGCTTTCCCCACCCCTGCATCGCCATCATCAGGATCATGTTGCGCGCCCATTGGATTCCAGTTGCAGACCGACAGGCTCCGCCGAAGCCAGCGCCGAGTCCTCCGGCGGCAAGGTAGGTTTTTTCGAACCCCATCGGCGGGCGAGCGATCGAACATCCTTGGCTGGAACTCCGGTTTCACCCACTTGCCACTCGGGCGTCTTTGCGACGCCGTCGCCTTCTCCGAGCAGGTAATCGCGCCACTCCTCGAATCCGGTAGTTCTACTGGCGACGAAATCCTTGTCGTAGAGCTCTTCCGTGATCCAGACATGCATGATCGCCAGGGCCAAGGCTGAATCGGTGCCGAGGCTTTATCGGAATCCATTTTCCGCCGAGAAACTGCGCGGTCTCGTTGAAGTGCGGGTCGATGTGCACGAACTCGATGCCGAGCTGCTTTGCCCACATACGCCGTTTCGTTCCCTCGCCTCCGCCGTAAACGCCGTGGGTAGCTTCCGGGTCACTGGACCAGAAAACGATCAACTCGGCTTCCTTGAGGCAGTCCTCGACGGTTCCATGAAACCCCGGAAGTCCCAGTCGCAGGCTGTTGCCGAAATGATGCATCGCCCCCAATACCATCCCTCCCAGCTGATAGGGCTGAACGACATACGGGTGAAGCCGATGAGGTTTCCGAAACGGAGCAACGCGCTGAGCCAGTAACCGATGTTCCCCCACTGATGATGCGCTCCATGAAAGATCGTGATCGATCCTGGGCCGTGCACCCGCTTTTGACGCTTTATTTCGCTCGCCACGATATCGAGCGCTTCGTCCCGAGGAGATACGTACGTACTCGGAGATACCGCGATTCTGCGGATTGCGTTCGCCATCGGGATCGAAATCCACGCGCTTCATCGGATACAGAAGACGTTTGTCCGAGTAAACGGTCGACTTCAAAGCCAACGCATGCGGGCTGACGGTCGCACGTCGCGTCGGCGTGAAGGTCTTGCCCCGAGCGCGAATAGACCAACTCGGCGCATCACCTTTCTCGAGATCGATCGGCGTCAGCCGCACGATTCGGCCGTCTCTTACGTGGACGAACAAAGGGCCACCGTTGGTATTCGTCGTGTATCGCACGGTATCGCCGTCGATACGGGTCCCCCAGGATAGACCTGCCGTCTGTAATCCGTTCATCAGACGCATGAACCAGACGACAATTTCATCTCGTCCGTCAATCACCACCTTGAAGTTCTTTGCTGAATGTACAATTTCCCTCTGGCTGGCACGACCGGTCATGAAGCGGAGCGCAATCCTCAAATCCTTGAACGTCATTTTTACGTCCGGATTCGAATGCAGTCCGGCTCTTGATTGCAGCCTGCCGTCTTTGAAAATAAAATACCGCCCGATGCTTCGGTCTTTCAGCATGATCTGCACGACACAGCTTTTCTCGCGAACGTGACCGGCAAATGCACGGTGTATGCGTGCGGCTCGCCTTATTACACGCGGAAGCGCAAACAGTATCGTCCGTAATGCAGCTTGCTTCATTGCTCCTCTTTCATTGACCAGAATAGAAACCGTTGAAGCGGAATATCCTGATTTCAGGCATTCTCATCGACACGCCGGCGTTCATCCGGGCTGAATGGCCCGGGTCCAAATCCAATGATCTGAAGAAGCCCCCCCATGATCGCCAAATTCATCAGGAAGTGATTCAGCTTGTTTTGGAACTCCAATGCTTCGGACCCCCACGGCGCGTGAAAGAGAACGGTTATCGGTATCATCGCAATAAGAATTGCACCCGCCGCCGAACGCGTTCGCCAACCGAGAAACAGGCATGTACCCCCAAAAAGCCACAGTGCAATTGTCACGCCCAAGAGGGAACTGGGGATCGGGATGCCTCTTGTCCCCATATCTCCGGCAACCGCGGGGAATGCGACGATGAGCCCCACGCCCGACACGAGAAAGAGCAGAGCAATCAGTAAACGCCCTGTGAGCGTGCAGAGGTTCACCAGCCCGACATGGAGAGTCATGAGGCGTCTTCGTTTCCAGAGCAACGCGGGTGCGGTCTCAGAGGGGTGTCGATCTCGTTCTTCAAGCAGGTGGCGTCTGAACGTCGCGGCTGCGGATTCGACGTACCAGCCGGGTTTGACGGCTCATTCGGCTTTCCCCTGGTCGGCGAACAACCCGGAATTGTCTATGTAGATCCGATAATCCGCGATACGGCCGTCCGTCATTTCCCAAACAGTTACGCAGGGGTAGGACGCTCTCCTTCCGTCGTGACGCGTATATGTCACGGACATCCGGGTTATGATTACTTCGTTGATCTGCCAGACGTCGAAGATGTCGTGAATGGTTTTTCGGACCATTCCCAGAAAATCCTTGACATACCCGAAGATCGCGGTGTGGCCGACTACCGGTTCGGAATTTCCAAAGACGAACGTGCTGTCTTCGGACAAATAGTTCATGAACTGTCCTACGTCCTTGACGTCGACGGACCTGAATACTTCAGCGGCGAACTCTCTTGCATTGACCATGAAATCCCTCCTCGGAGCGGGAAAATTCCGTCATCTCCTCATCCGCTCCGCAAAATGCAGCGTCCATGGCCAACGCCTTTCCAGGAACCAGGCGGATGAAATCGCGACTAACGCCCGATTTCGAATCTCGGTTCGGCACGTGAATCATGTCCCGCCATTCGAGCGTGACGTTACGAGTGAGGCGGGCGATTCCCTGCGAAGCGTGAAGGCCTTTTTCGCATCAACCGAGGACGGTTTCCCGGGTTCTGCGCGAATTCTGACAGGGACAAATATGCACGTCAGGGCAGGAAGCAGTATCAGCGCTCCCAGCATGTTCAAGAGAAACATGAAGGCCAGCAAGACGCCCATGTCTGCCCGGAACTTGATAGGAGAAAAGATCCGGGCACCAACTGCGATGGCAAGCGTGAGACCCGTCAGCACCACGACCTTGCCCGTAAATTGAAGTGCCTTGTAGTACGCTTCCGAAAGGTTCCGGCCAAGCCGTAGCTCGCATAGCGTCACGCTCATGACATAGAGCGAATAGTCGACGCCGATTCCGACCCCCAAAGCAATGACCGGAAGCGTGGCGACCTTTACACCAATTCCCAGAATTACCATCAGTGCTTCCGCGAGTATCGTTGTAAGCGTAAGAGGAAGAACCGCGCAAATTACGGCACGCCACGAGCGAAAGGTGACAAACGCCGGGATGGTTACTGCAGCGTAAACAAGAAGCAGGATCTGATTGTTCGCTTGCTTTACTACAATGTTGGTGGCCGCTTCGATACCGGCACTTCCTGCCGCTGACAGGAACTGAATCTCCGCCGTGTCGTGCTCGTCGGCGAATTTCGTGACGACCTGGACCACTTGATCCAGTGTCTCTGCCTTGTGATCCTTGAGGTAGACGTAGACAGTCATCAGATCGCAATTCTGATTGATCAGCTCCCTTGGAGCTCCGCGACCCGCTATCGAATTCAGCAGCCCTTGCGTACGAGGAAGGTCGTACCACATGAAGCTGCCTTCGTTCATTCCGGCGGACGCCATTCGCGCTAGAGCGGCGAACGAGTTGGTGGACTCCACCTGAGGCAACTGCTGGAGCTTCCATTCGAGCTCGTCAACCTGTGCAACCAGGTCGTACCTGTTGCATTGAAATGGCTGGGTCTTGACCATCACTACATAGATGTCACTGCTCGCTGCATACCTGCTGACAACGAAGGCATTGTCGCGGTTGTATCGCGAATCTGACCGTAGTTCCGGCGCGCCCGGCTCCAGATCGCCGATCTGCAGGTTCAGGGCAACGACGAAAGCTCCGGCGCCCATCAGGACAGCGAACATGACAGTCGGAATCGCCCATTGGCGCCGGGTAAAGTGATCGAGAGCCGCCCACAGCGGATGCTTTCTGTGATGGGTGTCGAGTTCTGCTGCAACCTCTTCGCGCAAGCTGCGTTGGGCAGCTGTCGCGCTGACACCCGTGTACGACAAGAGAATCGGCAATAGAACGAGGTTCGTGAAGATCAGTACCGCCACCCCCGATACTGGCGCCAACGGCGAGTTCGCGAATTACCTGAATGTCTATTGTCATGAGCACGGCGAATCCGACCACATCCGCCAACAGTGCGGTAAGGCCGGCGACAAAAAGTCGGCGGAACGTATTCCGCGCCGCCACTAGTCTAGGCGCTCCACGGCCAACATCCTGCATTATCCCGTTCATCTTCTGCGCGCCGTGGCTCATCCCTATTGCAAATACCAGGAAAGGAATCAGTATCGAATAGGGATCCAGTTCATATCCAAGCGTTGGCAGCAATCCAAGCAGCCATAGAACAGCCAGCAATGAGCACGATAGAACCAGAAGGGTGCTACGAACGCACCTCGTGTGCCAGAACAAAACGATCGCGCAGATTCCAACTGTTATCGCAAGGAAAAGCATGACCTCCCGGATACCCTCTATCAGGTCGCCGACGACCTTTGCGAATCCCACGATGCGAACCTTCAGCGATTCGGTTTCGTAAGTCTTGCGCAGTTGTTCGAGACTCTGTGAGAGTTCGTAGTAGTCGAGTTTCTTGCCTTCGGGATTCTTTTCCAGCAACGGCAGGACAATCACGGTGGAGCGGAAATCGTTCGCAACGAGTTGCCCGACCTGTCCGGATCGCTCGACGTTCGTTCGCAACTGGTTCAGGCTCGCGCGTGATCCATCGAAATTATCCGGAATGACCGACCCGCCTTCCATCCCTTCTTCCGTCACACCGACCCATCGCACGGATGGTGTCCAGAGTGACTTCATGTGCGAGCGCTCCACTCCTTGCAGAAGGAAGACCTCGTCATTGATCTTTCTCAATGTCTCCATATAAGACGCGTCGAAGATCGTACCTTCAGTCGTTTCGACGACGATGCGCAGACTATTCCCAAGTCCGGAGAGATCACCTTTATGAGCAAGATAATTGGCGACAAATTCGTGACCGGCCGGAATCATCTTCTCGTAGCCGGCATTTACCTGAATCTTCGTCGCCTGAAAGGCGAGCACGACAGTCGCCAGCAGGCACAACAGGATCACGAGAATCCGGTTGTTGAACAACAAGCGCTCCAGCCATACCCCGGAGTTCCGGTCGAAACCCTCAAAGCCACCTTCCGCATGGTCGCCGGGCACGCTGCCTTGCCTCATCGTTGCGAATCTCCCGGCTTGACGACAGAAACACGCAGGACTCCACGTACGCTGGTGAGTACGAGGCTTCCGTCGACTCCCTGGGTAATTCCTGTCAAGGGGAACGGCTGATTGGTGGACAGAGGCACGAAGTTTCGACCCTCGTCAGTGCTCCGCAGGATCCGTCCCGCCTGATCCACGAGCACCAGCGTTCCGTCGATCAAACGCGCCCCTCCGGTGAAGGTGGCTTCTATTGCGTTGCCGATCTTCTTCCAGTTTTCACCACAGTCCGGAGAATGAAACGCGTTACCCCGAAGACCATAGACAAGCAGGTTGCATTTCATGTCGGAAATCATGCCGAAAAAGGCTGCCGACATACGGAATGCGCTCCTCGACGAAGCTCTCGCCACCATCTCGGGATCGAAACAGGGCACCCTGTTCGCCGACGATCCACAGTTCATCCGTACGTGGATGTATGCGATACAGATGCTTGCCGCCCGGATTTGGGATGTTCGAAAGCCATGGATTCCAACGATGTCCACCGTCATCAGTGGTAAATGCGAGTCCGAAGGCGCCAACTACCAGGCCGCGTCTTTCATTGAAAAAGTAGACGTCCAGAAATGGCTTGTCCGGTCCCTCGGAAACCAAACGCTCAGCATCAGCAAGGATCGCCCGAGCCGACGCGCGTTCTTCGGTTCTTGCTTTCCCCCGTGCAAACTCACTGATGAGTATGGCGGCCTGAATTCCGTCCAGTTGCTTGATCCAGGTTTCCCCGGCATCCGCACTGTGCAGAACCACACCGCCATGACCGACCACCCATCCCTTGCCTGGGGTAGGAAAATGAACCCCGGTAAGCGTCACGCTAACGGGCACCCGCGCCTGGCGCCACGCTTTTCCATCATCATCGGAAAGAAGCACGATGCCGCGCTCGCCTACAGCGACGAGTCTTTCGCCGGCACGGGTAATTGCCAGCATCGTTCGTGTGGCAGCACGCTTGCTCTGCATGCTCGCGCTATTCAGAACGTCTGCCGTAGCAGCATGCACAGAGACGCCAGAACCTACGCAGGGAGGAAGCATTGCAACGAGGCAGATCCCCGCACCGACCGATATCGACTTGAATCGAATCATCTATCCATGCCTCCTCCAGAGAGTCAGGAAAGGAATCCTGGTGGGCCGCGCCAGACCTCCAGGCTTCCTTTTGATGAAACAGCGCTCAGCGAACGCCCTGCCCCGCCAGCGCCTCCGGAGTGAACTCCGCGGGCGAGATGCGGTCGTATACCTTGAAGTGATAGTTATACGCAGGATCGCCCCAGTCGGTTGTACAGGACGCGAGATAGTTCCCCGCCAGGAGATTGAACACGTTCCATTGAACAGTCGGATAAACAAAAGGGCCTTCAGGCACAACGAGTGGCTGAGTCATCTGCAGACGCCAGAGATTGCCTTGCGCATCCCATCCTTCCGAGAGAACGGCTCCCCACGTGTCCTCGTCGAGATAGAACCGGCGCTTGGGTACGACGTGCCGCTTGCCTTCGGCAAGCGTTGCCTCGACCACCCATACCCGATGAAGTTCCCAGCGGACGAAATCCGGATTCAGGTGATTGGGTAGTATCAACTTCTCCCGGGTGTTCGATTTTTCGAAGTACCGATTGCTGTTGTAGGGTATGTAGACCTCTTTCTTGCCGACCAACTTCCAGTCGTAGCGATCCATGTCGCCCCAGTACCCGTAGGCCTCGTCCCAATAGTCGACCCCGGAATTGACTTCTTCGGGCGCGTCGTAACCAATGGTCGGCGCCTTGCGAACCCGCCGTTGGCCAGTCAGGTATTGCCACGCCTGCCGCGGTTTGTTCAGGGAGTCGACGACGAGAAACTGCTCCCCAGCCTTGTGCGCGGGCCCGTCGATAAAGACGCGCATCATCTGGTATTCGCCCTTGAATTTTTCCAGCGAACCGTTCTTATCGTAGTATGGATTTCGAATGATGTTGCGCGCGCGGCTTGCATAAACTACCTTTCCGTCCGAAGTCCCGATGTAACCCGAGACATTCATGCCATTGAACTCTCCGAAATAGAGCAGTTTGTGATTCCACATTGCCTCGATTCCGCTTTTTGGAATGGGAAATGGAATCCCGCCGTACGCGCCCTCGATGCGTAGTCCCTTGTCGGCGACTGTCGCGCGCGTTGCATTCGCGAAGGTGTTGTCATATACCCATTGCGGGGCCGCGGCGGTGCGATGCGTTTGATAGACATCGAGACGAAAGGTATCCGGATACTTCTTCAGGAGAGCCTTGATGCCTTCGGAGAGCCTATCCGCGTGCTGGTCGATGTTCTTCGCGGTGATGGCGAACTTCGGCTTTTCTCCCGGAAAGAGATCAGTACGCCCATCTCCCGACTTGTAGTTTGGCTGTGCCGTAGTGTATCCACCCGTCCACGCCGGAATTGAACCGTCCTTGTTTGCGGCACGTTCGGCGCCAAATGGCGTGAGCGTAGTTTTCAGCAAGGCAGCTTCTTCTGCCGTTACCGCGGCGTGTGCCAGCGGTTGGATGCCGAGCATGGCACATACTGCGGCGCGGGCGATTACAGATCTGCTGATCATGAGACCGATCCTCCGAGTTCCTAGAACGTGGTTTGCAGCGAAAATGAAATGAAGTTTCGGTCCTTGTAGTTCTGCTTGTAGGACTCGACCGGAGCCGGCGAATTGGCCGGAGTCAGGAAATTGTCCTCGGATCCGAAGTAGTGGGTGTAATTAACGCTGAACCTCCGGGTCTTCTTGTAGTCGGCGCTGATTCCAACGCTGAAATCTCCACCCTTGTGCACGCCGAACCCCGGGTTGATCACTGATGATCGTCCATACAGTCCGTAACCGAGTCCAATCGGCACATTGACGTCAACACCGTCGATGACCTGGAAATACGCCGGTGAGAAGATGAAGCGGATCGCCATCGCATCGCGGGTGCTGTTCGGATCCAAGGCAGCCGCATTCTTGGTGATCGAAAGCCGACGGTTATAAGCAATTTCCCCATGAACGTTCCGCCCTCCCACAGCGTTGTCGGATGCAGGAGCGAAATCAGCGACGCTTGGGCGTGAAAGGTCTTGCCGACCGGATATGCCGGGTTGTCGTCGTTGTCAGCCCCCGGTCCCGCGACGACGCCGCCACCTCTGGTCACCAAAGGCATATTGGTGCGCATCGATCCCTCTACGCCGAGATTCATGTCGCCCACGGTAGTCGTGAGGCTCGCTCCGAATGCCTTGATATCCTCCGGATAGACAAGCCCATAGGACCCCATTTGCCCGGTCGGCGAAGGCGGGGGCGCGATATTCATATAGATAATCGGGTCCTTGGCGTGATATTTCACCGCGTACAGACCGTACTCGACGTCCTGATTTTCCGGGCGGATGCGAATCTGAAAACCGCCTTGCCCGGAATCTCGCGCCTCGATTCCCTTGTCTCGAACGAGAAAAGGCGCCGGAACTCCGAGGAAGAATCGTTCTGCCCCGGCCCCCGGGACATCCGCCCCTGAAAAGTAGCTGCCAACTCCCGGGAGGCGAGCCTCTTTCCAGTTGAATTGATAATATCCGCCAACGGAAAGTCGAGGATTGATCTGCAGTTGCCCTGATATTTGCTGCACTGGCATCATCAATTCCTTAAACTGCGTATTCGGAACCGAGAGCGCTTTGACGATGTCGATCGGCGCTTGGGCAACCGCGATGCCATTACCGCCGAAAAACAGGCTTTCTCCGTAGAGCAACGTGTGTTTGCCGACCCGGCCAGAAGCCATCATGTCGCCCAACTCGGCTTTACCAAATACAAAGAAGTCCAGCAATTCGGCTTTTCTTCCATGCAGCCTCCTTGTCTCATCCGTAAAGCGATTGGAAGACACGGAAAGCGCGTTGGCGGTGAGTGGTGAATCGTTGTCGTTGGTTCGGTTGTAGACGGTGTCGTACCACGCAGCTCCGCTTGCCCGAAAGCCGACATTGCGATACGTCAGGTCGAACTCGGAGAAAAGGTCGACGCGATTCGAGACGAGGCCTTTATCGAAGTTGCGGTTTCCGTCGTCCTGGTTCGCATCGGATGTAAGTTTTCGGGATGGATCCTTCAGGCGCCAGGCCCCACTGTATTTGATGGTGTTGTCCCAGCGAGCCCTCAGATCGTCATTATTGGTGGCGAACTGAAATGCATGGGCCGGTGTCGTCGGCAAAAAGAGCATCGCAACGGCAATCGAAATGATGGATGTTCGTCGCCGTGTCTTTTCGGACATGAGATTCAGCGAATGTCGATGTTCAGCGTCGGGCAGCCAACCGTGCAGATCCATTCACACTCCTCCTCGTTTTGCTTGATTTGAAAGTCGAGGACGAACCCGCCCACCGCATTCGGCAGGACTTCCCCAACAGGCGATCGAGAACCGTGGGGGCGCATGCGACGCAAGTGCGCTTGCGAGACGACTGCCTGGCGCACCAGGTTCGTGATCGAGTTGCGTCAGGTGAAGCGCCGCCCTGCAACGAAGCTTCGACGAACTCCGAGTGCGAAGAGCCCGTTCGACGGCGCCAGACAAGAGGGTGCTGCGACCGGCCGCACCGACCGTCGCTTGCGGATTCACGCACCCCACCGCCCCCGAGAATGGGTTAACTCCAGCATCTTCTGGCTCCGAATGATCCGGCGCGCGTTGTCACGTCCCCTTCACACCCCCAGACCTGTATGCAAGTACCATGCCATCAGGATGGATAATATGTAAGTCCATGAAAACACTGAGAAAACACCTGAACCATCGCTCGAGGGTTACTCGACCGAAAGCTCGGTGGGTGGTGCACCGTTCTATTCTTAAACACGCTGTCAATCGAGCGAACCGGATGGCGTCACCCGGATCATGTCGCGCCAAACAGCGCGTCCGGGCGTGCGACTTCGCGCAGTAGTGTCAGTTGCCCTGCGAGACGCCGAACGCGTCGCCATCGTCGCGACGAAGCGTGCCTGCGATGCCGCGTACAGGCGCGACAACGCGCACTGGCTGCTGCGGGCGAACGCCCGCGGGCGCATCGGGCGACTTTTTTCGCCCCTTGGTTGGCAGGAGTTGCTTCTCGCCGTATCGGCGATGCTGCCGCGATCGCGCGAGCGATCGGAGCCGGCCGCTGCGGCGGCAAGCTGAATACCGCAGGGCCGACGATTCAGCTGGTCTACACGTTCAAGCTACCCGCAGCCACGCCAGGAGAAGGCCAGCGGCCTGCTGTACCGACATGCCATCCTTTGCCCCTCTACGGCGAGCGGCGGCATTGATTGCAGAGAGCTTCCCTGAACTCCACATGGCCTTGGGTTCGGCCGGCGAAGCGACAGCCAACTCTACCGTGGCGCAAGGCACACCCGCCTCATCAGCGGCTGCGAAACCGGAGTATTCGACTTCCCGGGACGTGCCAACGAGAAACAACGCTGCTGGACGAGCGACGAGCGCTCTTGTCACCGAATCCCGATCGCAGGGCGCGGCACACACGATTACGGATTCCGCATCGGTTGCGGAAAGCACGGACATCGAATCCACCAAGAGAACGGTACCGGACCCGATCTGTATAGCCTTGCGGCCTTGCTGAGGCGACTCTGGCACGACTACGACTCCCTGTAGATTGATCAAGTGATATCTGGCGAAACAGAACAAAAGGGATTCCGTCGCCCAGTAACGAAACGTTGTTCCAGTCGCACTATATGGCCAGGCAGAACAAGGACGCCTGATGGATCGCCTCCTTCATGGTGCGCGGCTCTACACAATCGCCGAGCTCATAGAGGTCGCATGGCTTGTCGCCCAACTGGAGCTTCGTGCCGTTATATGCCGCTCCGGCATGATAAGCATCACCGACTGCGAACTCCTCCTTCAGCGCCGCACTCAGGCGATTCTCCGCCGCTCGCGGCAGGCAGAGAAAAACCGTGTCGGCTGCAAACTCCTCGGAATCGCCATCGCTGTCCGTGCATATGATCGATGCAGGTCTGATTTCATTCACCTTCATCCCCGTTCGAACATTCACCTGATCCTTGTTCAGGTGAACGTTGCAATAGATATACCGGGTAACGGTCTTCACCAGGTACGGAGCCGACGCGACATTCCCATGCCCCTCCTCGATCATGGTCACGTTGCGTCCCTCACGGGCGAGCGAGAGACAAAGCTCGGCGCCGAACTGCCCACCGATTACCACGACGTTCTTGCCCACCTCGACCTTCCCGCCTTGTTTCAGGTAATGCTCCTGGGTCATGACATGCGGCAGATCGATCCCGGGAATTTCTGCCGGAACGACCGGTCGGGAACCCGTCGCTACGACGATTGCATCCGGCTTCAGATCTTCGATCAACGCCGGCGTGACCTCCTGACCCGTCTTCAACTGGACCCCAAGTTTCCTGGCCTGACCTGAAAGCCACTCCACCGAGTAGTTCAATTCACGCATGTACAAACGTGGCATCTTCGACGCGTCGCGGATCATGCCGCCGACGTCGGGTTCCTTCTCGAACAGAAGCACTTCGTGGCCGCGTGTGGCGCAGACTCTTGCCGCTTCCAGGCCACCCACGCCTGCCCCTGCAATGACAACGCGTTTTCGAACCGCTGCAGTCTCGATTCGGTACGTTGCCTCACGCTGAAACGAGGCGTTGATGGCGCATTCCGTCATTCTTCCGCTGAAACCGTCGCCCACGCAGTGATCGCAACCGCAGCAGCGACGAATATCGTCGTAGCGTCCCTGCATCATCTTATTGGGAATCTCGGAATCGGCAAACATAGGTCGCGTGTAGCTGACCAGGTCGCACTTGCCGGTCTCCAGCGCCTTCTCGGCTACTTTCGGATTCATCAACTTCCCGACTACGCTGACCGGGATGCCGACCGCTTCCTTGATCTTCTCGGAGAACGGAAGGTAGTAGCCCTCCGGATAATAGAGAGGGAGCGTTGCCTCGAGAACCGATTCGAAGATGCCAGGATACACGTCGATGCAGTCGACCCCGCTTCCGCCAGAAGCGGAGCGATCAGCTTCCAGTCTTCTATCGTCAACCCACCCTCCATGAACTCATCGACCGAACCGCGGTAAATGATCGCCACCCGCGGACCAACGGCCTTTCGAACAGCCCGGATCATCTCGACGACCCAGCGGGTGCGATCGCCGTACTTGTCGGTGCGATCGTTCGTAAGCGGGGAGAGGAACTGAGCGGGAAGGTGCCCGAGGGCTCCATGAATGCTGATCGCGTCGAATCCAACGCTCTTTGCCATGCCCGCCGACGCGGCAAAAAGGCCAATCAACTCTTCACATTCCGCTGTGGACAAGACCCGTGGCTTGTCCCTCCAGATCATCTTGTCGGAAGGAGCCACCGGATCCTTGTCGATGAAGACCTTTTGCGCGTTACGTCCTGTATGAATGAGCTGAATTGCTGCCTTGGCGTTGTAGAGATGAATATGTTCAACGATCTGGCTCAGGCCCGGCAGGTATCTTGGGTGATCGATCCGGAGGAAACAAGGGAACGCACATCCGTCATCTCGTATGGTGGCCGCCTCCACGGTGACAAGACCGAAGCCGCCACGTGCCCGGGCGGCGTACATGTCGATTTGTCTCTGCGTGACTTCGCCCGTAGGAGCTGCGTTGTAGGTGACACTCGGAGCTGTCACCATCCGGTTCTTCAACAGCATCGGACCCACTTGGACAGGCGTAAAGATCTTTTTCATCAATTTCTCTCGCTCGATGCCTTTTACGGACGGATCAGACCTTCAGCCCGAGAATACGTCGAGCGTTATCGCGAAAAACCTTGTCCTGCACGGATTGTGGAAACATGTCCGCAAACTCATCCAGCCACCGCTTCGGCGAAAGCGCCGGATAGTCGGAGCCGAACATGATCTTGTCCTGCAGTCTCCCGCCGATCTCGTGAACCAGAGTCGGCGGAAAATACTTGGGCATCCAGCCCGAGAGTTCCGAAACCACGTTGCCCTTGTGCAGGAGCACGGCGATCAATTCGTCGTGCCATGGCCAACCCGGGTGGCAGGCGATGATCCGGAGATTCGGGAAGTCCGCGGCGAACTCATCCAGATACGGTATGGGCCGTCCGTACTCGAGCTTTATTCCCAGCCCACCCGGGCTTCCCGCGCCAAGGCCTGTTGTGCCCATGTGTACCTGGACCGGAACGCCAAGTCCCTGGATAGTTTCCCAAAGCGGATAGAAACGACGATCGTTCAGCGCAAAACCCTGGACGAGCGGGGCAAACTTGACTCCCATCATTCCAAGTTCCTTTACCGCCCTCACTGCTTCGCGCGTGGCGGCCTCACCTTTCAATGGGTCTACGGAGGCGAATGATTCGATGAAGACGTCGGGGAATCTTGTCACAAGACTCGCGACGTAATCATTCGTGCAGGGTGGCTCGCCCGTGGCCGTTTCGGCATCGAATGCGACCGGGATACCCACGACGTCCATCGCGCGATAATCCTCGACCATTTCCTCCTCGGTCCGTGTCGGCGTCGTGCGTCTGTAATACCTGAGCATCTCGTCCCGGTACTTGCCGAGCGTGCGCTCCATGGGAACTGTGCTTGGATGCAGATGAACATCGATCGCGCGCATGAGGTTCTCCTGGTTCCGCGAGGATCTCTTCAGTCGTCCTGTACGACGATACATTCCTGCGGGCATGGCGGAATGCAGGCCTGACAGGCCGTGCAGTCCTCGGCCGCGACCACTACCGCCTTGCCGTCGATCATTTGATACACACTCACCGGGCAGATATCTGCACAGGCTCCGCAGCCGTCGCAACGTTCTGCATCGACAATCGGGAGAGCCATCTCGACCTACTCCTGTTCGAACGAAAACATGTTGCCGATCTGCAGCGCGGCGTCGGATCGAGCGGAAGAACATCGGCTTTCGTTCCTCGGCCGCGTCATCGCATCGATCCTGCAGGGCCCGAACGAGTCATCCGGTTTACCTTCAGGGCTTGTTCTCATAGGTTTTCTCGATCAGCTTGCCTTTGAGAGTGCTGCGCTCCAACGACTCGGGCGGTACCAAGGTGACTTCGCAGCGGACTTTCAGTAGGCCGCGAATACGATTTTCCAGTTCGACCTTGAGAGAATCCCGCGAATCACGATCGAGACCGGAGCCATGCTCGATTTTCAACTGGAGGGGCGGTTCCACCTTGGGACCGGGCGCGTCTAGAACGACCCGCATTTCTCCGGTGACCCTGGGCATGAAGTTGGCGACGACATTCTTGATGCCTGAGGGGTATACCTTGATACCACGCACATTGAGCATGTCGTCGACACGCCCTACGATCTTGAAACGGTGTCCGGTAAAGCCGCAGCCCGGACACGGATCGGTAAAAACCTGGATCAGGTCCCCGAAGGAGTATCGGAATGCCGGCGCGGCCTGGTGCACGAAGGAAGTGATGACACCCTCGCCCACGGCGCCATCCTCGATCGGCAGTGGCTTCTTGGTATCAGGATCGATGATGTCGTACCAGATGGCCGTGTCTTCCGAGATGACGTGCATGCCATGGTAGTGGGGAGAATCGCAAGAGATGTTTGCCAAGCCCCAGCAACCTTGCGAACAGTCGAACAGCTTGGCTCCGCCGAAGCCCTCCTCTATTTTCTTCCGCACTTCAGGTATGCCTGCTCCTGGGGCACCCGCAACGACAATCGTCTTGATCCCGAGTTCGGCCGCAGGTTTTCCGAGGATGGTCGGCGAGCGCTCGATAATGAGCTCCGCCAATGATGGCGTTCCGACAAGCGCGCGCGGCCTGGTGAGGTTGGCGAACATGAGCATGCGCTCCAGACCGCCTTCGGCACCCACGGCAATGGGGCGGCAACCCATGTTGGCAAGAGCACGTACGACTGGTACTCCGGCAGACCACATGGATAGCCCAAACCCATGAAGAACGGTGTCGCCCGGTCGCAAACCTGCCCGCCACCAACTCCGCGCCCAGCACTCATCGTTCAGGCGCATATCCTGCTCGGTGAATGGATAGAACGTCGGAAGGCCCGAGGTACCGGAAGTGCAGTAGATGTGCACAACCTGCTCGATCGGCGCGCAGAGGTACGTACCGTAGGGATGGCCGTACCGCTCCATCGATTCATCCTGGGCGAGACGATCTTCTTCCTTGTTGCGGAAGACGGGCAGGTTGCGGAAGTCCTCCCAGGTGCGGACGTCCTCGGGTCGGACGCCTATGACGTCGAATTTCCTCTTGAAGAAGTGCGGTGAATTGTCATACAGATAAGAAATCTGTTTGCGAAGGCGCTCCACCTGCACCGATCGCACGCGATCGAGCGTAAGGCCTTCCATCGCCTCGTTCCAGTATTTCCTGTCAATCACGCGATTTGTCCTTCATTTCCCGCTCGAGCCAGTCGGGTAGTTGATGTGCCTTGGCTAATGTATGACCGGCACACTCCCCCATCTCATTGCGCAAGAGTGCGAAACGTTCGTCGTCGCCTGTGGCTGCGATCTGCCGAGCTTCATCGGATTTGATGACCACCAGGGCAAATCTGCATATTCCTTCGGTGAGTTCGACTAGATATGGACAGCCCAACTCGCCACTGAGCGCCGAACGCAGACTCCGCACGAATCCCGGCCGGATCTCGAGGCCCTTTACCCTGTCGAGTGCGCAAAGACTTCTTGGGCAACCCAGTGGATAGGGAACTCGGTCCATGCTGCCAGTCGCCAATACGATGCGTAATCCCCGCTTTTCGAGGACCAACCCGACGGTGATATGGTGAAAAGGGTCTTGAAGTCGTCCCTCGAGCGTAATGGTCTGTTGATCTTCGTCGATCACGTCGAACTGGAAAGTACGTCGAGCGCGCATCGGACACCGACTCCTCTATCGAGCAATCCAAGCCCGAAGTATTTCGAACGACGAACGCGATATCGAGTTCATGCGTGGGCTCGGATTTCTTCCGGTCCGATCTGAACGAACTGACCAGCCTTCATGGGCGCGCTGCCATGGAGAAATCAATTGGGCTGCACAGAGCGTGACCTGGGGCTTTCCGAAAATGCTGCTCTCGGGAGGCGCCGCTTCTTCCCGCGCCTCCCCGCAGTTCGCTATACGGTCCAACCGTGCTTTTGGCAAAGCTCCTGGATCTCGGGAAGATCATAGGCTAGGAGTTTGCCATTCAAGACGCACGGCTCATCGTCGATATACACATTTGGCGTGATCATCAGTTGATCCAAATGAACGCCCGGAAAGACCTGCATGTCGTTGTCGATGCTGTTACCCATGGCGCAGTGCAACGTTCCGGCGCGGCGATGAGCCTCGACATGAGCAACGTCGTCGAGATGGAGTCTCGCTTTGGCATTGGTGCCAATCATCAATTCGCCGATATGGTTCGCATCGGGCCCGAACTTCTTGACGATACCCTTGAAGAAGTCCACCACTTCGGCGTCCCCATCGAAATCCACGACCCTTCCGCCCTTCACGACGAATTTGAGCGGGGTCTTCAGGCGTCCTTTGATGGTATGAGCCGCGTCGAAATAGAGGACCCCCTCGGAAGTCCATTGCGGCCAAACTCCCACAACCCCGAAGCCGCCGGCGAAGTTTCCAAACCGCTCGAGCCAGGTTCCATTCTTGTGATAGGTGCCGAGGGGTCCGATGCAACCTTCCCAGCCCACCACATATTGAGGATCCATTTTTGCCGAGAGATTGCTGCCCTTGTCGCATGTAACCGTGATCTGCTTTCCCTTCAGCCACTGGTCGCGCACGATCTGGGTTACCCGGAAGATGATCTCCGCCGGAAAACGGGCACCCTCGCACGACAATTCTTCGATATCGTAGGCGTACATACCAAGGTAGCGTGCACCAGCGGCAATACAGGCGTTTCGCGCTTTGGTATGGCTGATGGTTATGAACAACGGAGCGATAACGATATCTGCGGCCTTCATGGCCTCGGCCACCGTGGCCGGAGGCTCCTGATTCGGGATTTCCGCGGCCTTCATGATCATTGTCGTCACCTCGGCCCCCGCTTCTCTGCAAACGCAGGCGACAGCCTCGACCCGGCGAAAGTCCGTCTTGGTGTCGGTGACAATCAGTACCTTCTCACCTTTCTTGACGTTGCCGAAGTTGATGCATGCATTGCGGGCGCCTTCCATCAGGTCACTGAGCCGAAGAGTTTCGAAAGCCATTCTGTACCTCCGGTGGAAATTCGAGATGGTGCGAAGGTTGACAGACCGTTCGGTCTCCGAGTATGGCCGAGAGGGATGTCTCACTCGTAACTCATTAAGCACAATGCATGCCAATATCCTTTCCACGTCAGGAAGTCCCTGAAATACATGAGAAAACAACGAACCCGACCATCACAGGATTCATGGGTCACGCCGCGCTCTCAACTGGATCGTCCAAAATTTGAACGCGCCATGGAAAATCCCGGACGGTCGGGGGCGAAGACACTCGAAGCGCATTAGCCTGAAGTTCCACTACCCGCCGGCTGCATTTCCCCTTGTACGCCTGGTGCTTGGCGCGAGACCGGGGTTCCGGCTTCCGTCTACACGCGGATCTGCTGAACGAGGTCGAGCGCCCGATGCCGAGTGGCGGTCGGCGTGGTGACAATCTCGAACGTCGGTGCCTCGCCCCCGCGCTGGGCGGGCGGCAGGTATGGCGCACGATCGTGGCCATATCTGCCATCAGCGTCGAGGAGCTGTGCACGGGCGTGCCGTCCTCGAAAGTGCGGAGGGCCAACTCGTCCATCGCCTGCTGCGAGCGCAGCGCGGGCGCCACCGGATCACGCACGGCCTTGGCGGCCTGATCGAGATCAGCGAATATCAGCTCGCGCCACGCCTCTCGCAGGTGCCACGCGACGTAGTAGGCGAGCATGCACAGGAAGATGTGCGCACGCG
The DNA here is from genome assembly GCA_027493945.1 of Burkholderiaceae bacterium. Lineage (GTDB taxonomy): Bacteria > Pseudomonadota > Gammaproteobacteria > Burkholderiales > Burkholderiaceae_E > Zeimonas. The sequence continues at coordinate 25,413 of JAOSJU010000003.1, forward strand.
CTGCACCTCGGCTGAGAACGTGGCGCTGTCACCGCCTTCATGCAGGCATCGAGGGCAAGCCGTCGATGTGCAGACTCAAGTCCGCGTCAGACAACAACGTCTTGACGCTTCACATCTCGAGCGCGCCCGCCGCCTGGTCGAGCCCGAACGCCTTGTGCAGCGCCCTGACCGCCAGCTCCATGTACTTGTCCTCGATCACCACCGAGATCTTGATCTCGCTGGTGGAGATCATCTGGATGTTGATGCCCTCTTCGGACAGCGTGCGGAACATCTGGCTGGCGATGCCCACGTGCGAGCGCATGCCGATGCCCACGGCCGAGACCTTGCAGATCTTCGGGTCGCCGACGATGTCGCCGGCCTTGATCACCTCGCGCACCTTGCCCTCGAGCACGTCGAGCGCCCTCTGGTACTCGTTGCGATGCACGGTGAACGAGAAGTCGGTCATGCCGCCGACGCTCTGGTTCTGGATGATCATGTCGACGTCGATGTTGGCGTCGGCGATCGGCCCCGAGGATCTGGAACGCGATGCCGGGCCGGTCGGGCACGTTCATCACGGTGATCTTGGCTTCGTCGCGGCTGAATGCGATCCCGGAGATGACCGCCTGTTCCATGCTTGCGTCTTCCTCGAAGGTGATCAGGGTGCCCGAATTGGCCTCGACCTGCAGCGGAATCTCCGGCGGCGTGAGGCTCGAGAGCACGCGCGTCTTGACGTGGTACTTGCCGGCGAACTCCACCGAGCGGATCTGCAGCACCTTCGAGCCCAGGCTCGCCATCTCGAGCATTTCCTCGAAGGTGATGCGCTCGAGGCGCCGCGCCTCGGGCACGACCCGCGGGTCGGTGGTGTAGACGCCGTCGACGTCGGTGTAGATCAGGCACTCGTCGGCCTTCAGCGCCGCGGCAATCGCCACCGCCGAAGTGTCCGAGCCGCCGCGGCCCAGCGTGGTCACGTTGCCGAACTCGTCGATGCCCCGGAAGCCGGTGACGATGACCACGCGACCGGCGTCGAGGTCGGCGCGTACGCGTGCATCGTCGATCGACAGGATGCGGGCCTTGGTATAGGCGCTGTCGGTGCGTACCGGCACCTGCCAGCCGGTGTAGCTGACCGCGTCGGTGCCCTGCGCCTTGAGGGCCATTGCCAGCAGCCCCACCGACACCTGTTCGCCGGTGGAGGCGATCATGTCGAGTTCGCGCGGATCGGGCTGCGGCTGGATCTCGCGCGCCAGCGCGATCAGCCGGTTGGTCTCGCCCGACATCGCCGAGGGCACGACCACCATGCGATGGCCCGCGGCGCGCCACTTGGCGACGCGGCGGGCCACGTTCTGGATGCGCTCGACCGAGCCCATCGAGGTGCCGCCGTACTTGTGAACGATCAGTGCCATGATTGCCGGAGGATGGCGCGGCCGCCGGGCGGGCCGCGAAAAGCCCGAAATTATACGGCAGGCCCCGACTCGAACGCGGCGCTGCGCGGGTCGCCGGGCTCGTCCGGACGCCAGTGCAGGCGCACGCGCTCGCCCTCGCCGGGCGGCTCCGACGCATCCATGCCAAGGCCGGCGGCGTAGATGAGGCGCTCGCCGGCGAACACCGCCGGCATCGCGGCGCGCAGCCACGGCGGCACGCCGCGCTCCTGGTAAAGGTTCTTCAGCGTGCGGCTCGGGCCGCCGTGGCGCGGCCGCAGGCGCGCGCCTGCGGGCGGCGAGCGGATCTCGAGCGGCTGCGCGGCCAGCCAGGCGGCGCCCACCGCCCCGGGCTCGTCGCTCGCGCGCACCGCCAGCCGCCCTGCCCAGCCCGGCAGTTCGATCGCCGCTTCGCCGCGCCAGCGCAGCGCTACCGGCGGCGGCGGGTCGCGGCGCCAGTCGCGCGCGCGGGCGGGTTCGGCCGCGATGCGATCGCGATAGCGACGAAAGCGCAGCGGCGCGACCTCGACGCTCGCGCTGGCCGATCCTCCGACCAGCATCTGCGCCACCCATTGCGCCAGCCGCGCCTGCGTGGGCATCGGCAGCGCGAGCAGGCGGAACCATTCGCGCACCGCCTCGTTGCGGCGAAACGGCGGCAGCGCGGCCAGCGTGCAACGGTCGAGCGTGCGCAGATCGGCGGTCATGCCTGCGGCCTGCAGGTCGGCCGCGGCCGCAGCGCGCAGTGCCAGGCCGGTTTCGCGCAGCAACGCGGCGCTTCGCAGCACGTTGTCGCACAGGCCCGGCACCGCGGCTGCCAGTGCCGGCAGCACCCGCGAGCGCAGCGCCGTGCGCAGCAAGGCCTCGTCGGCGTTCATCGGGTCTTCGACCCACTGCAGGTCGCGCGCCTTCGCGCAGGCCTCGATGCGGTCGCGCCCCACGCCGAGCAGCGGCCGCAGCAGCCATCCTGCGGGGCGATGCTCGGCCGGCGCCATGCCGCCGAGCGCCTCGGGGCCGCTACCGCGTGCGAGCCGCATGAACACCGTCTCGACCTGGTCGTCGGCATGGTGGGCGGTGAGCAACGCATCGCCGCGGTGGTGCGCGAGCGCCGCCCACAACGCCGCGTAGCGGGCCTCGCGCGCCCACGCCTCGATGTTCTCGCCGCGCGCGGGCGCCGGGCCCAGCCGGGTGTGACCGAAGCGCACGCCATGACGGGCGGCTTCGCGCTCGCACCAGGCCAGCCATCGGTCGGCCTCGGGCTGCAGGCCGTGGTGCACGTGCCAGGCGACCAGCGGCGCCGGCCCGCGCAGGCGCACGAGCGCGTCGAGCAGCACGGTGGAGTCGCGCCCGCCGCTGAACGCGACGAGCAGCGTCGATCGATCGGGAAGCCGACCCAGCGCCTCCGCGAGCGCCGCGTCGACCGGGGCCTCAGCCCTGCCCGATCTCCTTGAACTTGCCATAGTGCATGATGCGCTCGTGCCGCTGCTTGATCAGCTCCTTCGGGCTCGTGCCCTCGAACTGGCGCAGCGCGTCGGAGAGCGCGCGCTTGAGCAGTTGCGCCATGTGTGCCGGGTCGCGGTGCGCGCCGCCCACCGGCTCGCTGATGATCCGGTCGATCAGGCCCAGCGCCTTCAGGCGATGCGCCGTGATGCCCAGCGTCTCGGCGGCTTCGGGCGCCTGCGCAGCGCTCTTCCAGAGAATCGCGGCGCAGCCCTCGGGAGAGATCACCGAGTAGATCGAGTATTGCAGCATCAGCGTCAGGTCGCCCACCGCGATCGCCAGCGCGCCGCCCGAGCCGCCCTCGCCGATCACCGTGGTGACGACCGGCACCTTCAGCGCCGCCATCTCGTACAGGTTGCGGCCGATCGCCTCGGACTGGTTGCGCTCTTCGGCACCGATGCCGGGAAACGCACCGGGGGTGTCGACGAAGGTGAGCAGCGGCAACTCGAATTTCTCGGCGAGCTTCATCAGCCGCAGCGCCTTGCGGTAGCCCTCGGGCCGCGGCATGCCGAAGTTGCGGTAGCCGCGCTCCCGGGTGTCGCGCCCTTTCTGGTGGCCGATCACCATCACCGGCTGGCCGTTGAATCGCGCCGGCCCGCCGACGATCGCCGGGTCGTCGGCGAACTCGCGGTCGCCGTGCAGCTCGTGGAAGTCGGTGAAGATCGCCTGCACGTAGTCGAGCGTGTAGGGCCGCTGCGGATGGCGCGCGACCATCGCCACCTGCCACGGCGTGAGCTTCGCGTAGGTGTCCTTCAGCAGCGAATGGCTCTTCTTCTCGAGCCGCGCGACCTCTTCGGCAATGTCCACCGCCGAGTCTTCCTGCGCGAAGCGCAAGGCCTCGATCTTCTGTTCGAGGTCGGCAACCGATTGCTCGAAATCGAGAAACGTGGTCTTCATCAGTACTCCACCGGCAGCGGATCGAGGCTGCGCCACAAGTACCAGGTGGCGACGGTGCGCCAGGGACGCCAGGACTCCCCGAGCGCGCGGGCCTCGTCGCGCGAAACCTTCTGCCCGTCCCGATAATTGGTTCCGATGCCCCGCAACAGGCCGATGTCGTCGACGGGATAGACGTCGGGGCGCAGCAGATTGAATATCAGGAACATCTCCGCTGTCCAGCGCCCTATGCCGCGCACGCAACAGAGCTCCTCGATGATCGCCTCGTCGTCGGCCTGCGGCCAGCGGGCCGGATCGACGTCGCCGCTGACGAAACGGACAGCGAGATCCTTCAGGTATTCGGCCTTGCGGCCCGACAGGCCGCAGGCGCGCAGCGTGGCCGGGCGCATCCGCGCGACCCGCGCCGGAGCGACCTCGCCCGCCCCGGCCGCGAAGCGCTCCCAGACCGATTGCGCCGCCTTCACCGAGATCTGCTGGCCGACGATCGAGCGCGCCAGCGTCTGGAACGCGTCGCCGCGCGACATCAGGTGCGCCGGCCCGCAGGCCCGGATGATCCGGCCCATCGTGCGGTCGCGGCGCGCGAGCGTGCGGCAGGCGTCGTCCCAGTAGTCGGGCTTCATCAGTGCCCGCGCAGCGGCAGGTTGAACAGCAGGTTCTGCGGCTTCATCCTGAGCACCCCCTGCTCGTCGGCGGCCAGCGCGAGGTAGACCGGCTTGCCGGCCACCGCCGGATCCTGGTCTTCGAGCCGCTCGAAATCGAGCCGCATCAGCAGCAGGATGCGCCGCAGTTCGTCGGGCGAAAGCCCTTGCTCACGGTACAGCCTGTCGAGCAGCGCCGAAGCCTGCGCGTCGAGCCCGACGTGCCAGCGCCAGCGCGCGTCGTCGATCGCCGAGAGGGTGGTCACGCGCACCGGCACGCCGAGCAGGTGCCCGATCCAGCGCCGCACCAGGTCGCAGAGCATCGCCGACGCGGTGCGCCCGTGCGTGATCTCGACCGCGAAGTCGTGGCGCTCGTCGCGCCCGAAATACGCGGCCGCGTTGGCGCGGTCGATCACCTCGAGGTCGGTTTCGCCCACGGCGGTCTTCGTGGGCACGTTGGCCTGCGCGAGAAGGCGGCCGATGCTTCCGAGGCCCGGATCGCCGGCGCGCGCTTCCACCGTTTCGAGGTCGGCGAGCACGACGCGGCTGTCGACCAGCGACACACGCTGCTCGCGAAACCACAGTTCGGCCACGCGCAGCAGCAGGCCATCCTCGCTGTCGGCCAGCATGTGGTGGACGATGATCTGCGCGAGATGCCCGACGAACAGCGGCGGCACGTCGATGCGCCCGGCCTGCTGCGCATCGGCGAAGATCGCCACGTAGGCCGCCTGCAGGTTCGGGGCGCCAAGCAGCCGGTCGCGAAAACGCAGGAACAGCCGCCAGTTCTCGCGCGCGTCGGCGTCGGCGATCGCATCGAGCCCGCCGCCGGCCGCGTCGAGCGCGCGCCGCGGCTCGGCCACGAGCGAGGCGTGCAGCGCCCGCTCGGCCGCGCACGATTCGTCGATCGGCGCGAGTTCCGGGCGCTCGAGGAAGGCGCGCAGGAACGCGTCGGTGACCCGCAGCCCTCCGTGCTCGTCGACGTCGAGCAGCGCCAGCCCCGAGTGGATCCAGAACGGCTTCATGCCGCGATCGGCTGGCTCGGAGAACGCGATGCGGCGGCGCGGTTCACGAGCGCCGCCAGACCGTGCCGGCGGGCGTGTCCTCGAGGACGATGCCCTGCGCGGTGAGCTCGCCGCGGATGCGGTCGGCGGTGGCGAAATCGCGCGCCTTCTTCGCCGCGGCGCGCGCGGCGATCATCGCGTCGATCGCCGCGTCGTCGGGCGCGCCGGCGCCGGCACGCGCCGCGTCGCTGCCGTGCAGGCCGCTGCGCTTGACCTCCGAAGGCGCGCGCCCGAGCAGGCCGAGCAGCCCGCCTAGCCGGCGCAGCCGCGCCTCGAGCACGCGCGCCTGCGCGGCGGCATCGGCCGATCCCGATAGCGCACGCGCGCGGTTCAGTTCGCTCGCGAGATCGAACAGCACCGACAGCGCAACCGGCGTGTTGAAGTCGTCGTCCATTGCGTCGCGAAAGCGCGCCGCGTGCGGCTCCGCCCAGTCGATCGGGGCGGCGTCGGGCGGCGCGGCCGCGCCTTCGTCGGAGAGCGCGCCGTAGAGGCGCAGCAGCGCCTGGCGCGCGTCTTCCAGGTGCGCATCGGAGTAGTTGAGCGGGCTGCGGTAGTGCGCGCGCAGGATGAACAGGCGCACCACCTCGGCGTCGAACTTCTTCAGCACCTCGCGGATCGTGAAGAAATTGCCGAGCGACTTCGACATCTTCTCGTCGTCGACGCGCACGAAGCCGTTGTGCAGCCAGTAGCGCACGAAGCGGCAGTTCAGCGCGCCTTCGCTCTGCGCGATCTCGTTCTCGTGGTGCGGGAACTGCAGGTCGGCGCCACCGCCATGAATGTCGATCGTCTTGCCCAGCAGGCTGGTGGCCATCGCCGAGCACTCGATGTGCCAGCCCGGCCGGCCGAGTCCGTAGCGCGACTCCCACTTCGCCTCGTCGGGCTCTTCGGCCTTGGCCGCCTTCCAGAGCACGAAGTCGAGCGGATCGTGCTTGGCGTCGTCGACCGCGACGCGCTCGCCGGCGCGCAGGTCGTCGAGCGACTTGCCCGACAGGCGTCCGTAGCCGGGAAACCTGCGCACCGCGTAGTTGACGTCGCCGTCGTCGGCGCGGTACGCCAGCCCGTTCTTCTCGAGCAGGTCGATCAGCCCGAGCATCTGCGGCACGTACTGCGTGGCGCGCGGCTCGTGGTCGGGACGCTCGACGCCCAGCGCGTCGCCGTCTTCGTGCATCGCGCGGATGAAGCGCCCGGTGAGCTGCGCGATGGTCTCGCCGTTCTCCACCGCGCGACGAATGATCTTGTCGTCGATGTCGGTGATGTTGCGCACGTAGGTGAGCCGGTAGCCCGAGGCGCGCAGCCAGCGCTGCACCACGTCGAACACCACCAGCACCCGCGCGTGGCCCACGTGGCACCAGTCGTAGACCGTCATGCCGCAGACGTACATGCGCACCTTGCCCGGCTCGAGCGGAACGAATTCTTCCTTGCTGCGCGTGAGCGAGTTGTAGAGTCGGAGCATGGGTCGGAGCCGGTCGGATCGCCGCGCGCGGCCGGCTGCAGGGCGCAAGGCTGCGGGCGGCCGGCACGGCTCGATTGGCTAGAATGCGCGGATGCGATCGAGTATAGCAGCGTCGACCCTGCTTTTTGCCGCCTTCGCCGCTCTCTGCGCGTGGGGCGCGCCCGCGGCACGGGCGCAGGACATCGCCACGCCTGCGCCCGCCGCCGCCCCGACACCCGCCGCCGCGACACCCGCCACCGCCGCGACGCTCGCCGCGACCGCGCCGGAGCAGGCCGCCGGGCCCCGCGCCGCCACCGCCGCGCTCGAGTCCGCGCGCAAGCTGTTCGCCGAGCATCGCAACGAAGAGGCGCTCGCGGCGATCGACGCCGGCCTGAAGGCCGTGCCGCACGACCTCCAGTTGCGCTTCGAGCGCGGCGTGGTGCTCGCCGACAGCGGACGCAGCGACGAGGCGATCGGAAACCTTCGAGGCACTCACGCAGGAATTCCCGGAGTTGCCCGAGCCGCACAACAACCTGGCCGCGCTGTACGCGGCGCGCGGCGAACTCGACCGCGCCCGCGCGGCGCTCGAAGAGGCGGTGCGCGCGCTGCCCACGTACTCGCTGGCCAACGAGAACCTCGGCGACATCCACCTGCGGCTGGCCGAGCGCGCCTACCAGCGCGCCGTGCGCGCCGACGCGGGCAATCGCGCCGCGCGCGAGAAGCTCGCGCTGGCCCGCGAACTGACCTCGAAGATCTCGCCCACCGGCAGCCGCCCGGCGATTGCACCCGCCCCGGCGGCGCCCGCCGCTGCCGTGCCGGCAGCACCCGGTGTCCCAGCTTCACGTCCCCCACGGAGCCCATGATGTTCAAGAGACTGCCGCTGATCGGCGCACTCGTCGTCGCCCTGTCCACCGTGCCCGATGGCGCCGGCGCCGCGCCCAATCCGCAGGTGCTGGTGAAGACCTCGATGGGCGAGTTCGTGATCGAGCTCTACCCCGACAAGGCACCGATCAGCGTGTCGAACTTCCTCCAATACGTGAACGACGGCTTCTACGCCGGCACGATCTTTCATCGCGTGATCGGCAGCTTCATGATCCAGGGCGGCGGCTTCACGGCCGACCTGTACAAGAGCCAGATGAAGCCCAAGCCCACGCGCGCGCCCATCGCGATCGAATCGAAGAACGGCCTGAAGAACGACACCGGCTGGGTCGCGATGGCGCGCACCGCCGACCCGAACTCGGCGACCAGCCAGTTCTTCATCAACGTGGTCGACAACGCCGGCCTGAACCATCCGCAACCCGACGGTCACGGCTACGCGGTCTTCGGCAAGGTGGTGAGCGGCATGGACGTGGTGAACGCGATCCGCAAGGTGCGCACCGGTTCGGTCGGCCCCTACCAGGACGTGCCGGTAGACGCCGTGCTCATCGACTCGATGGCCGTCGTCGGCGGCGGCAAGTGATCGTCGTCGGGCAGGCGGCGCGCGAGGTCGCGCTGTTCTGCTCCGACATGCACCTGGGCGACCACGATCCGGCCACTGCAGCGTTGTTCCTCGACCGGCTCGACGCGCAGGCGCGCGCGGCGAGTCACCTGTTCCTGCTCGGCGACCTGTTCGAGGCCCGGGTGGGCGACGACCAGCCCGACGCCGCCGCGCAGCAGCTGATCGAGCGGCTGGCCGTGCTCGCCGCCTCCGGCGTGCGGGTGCACGCAATGCGCGGCAACCGCGACTTCCTGCTCGGCGTGGCGTTCCCCGAGGCGGCGGCAACGCCCGCCCCGCGCCCGTTTCACGCGCGCGCCGGCACCGTGATGCTCGACGATCCCTGCACCGTCACGCTGTTCGGCGAGCCGGTGCTGCTCGCGCACGGCGACGCGCAGTGCACCGACGACCTCGATTACCAGCGCGCGCGCGCGCTGACGCGCACCGGCGCGTGGCAGCGCGACTTCCTCGCGCGGCCGCTCGACGAGCGGCTGCGCATCGCCGGCGAGCTGCGCGGCGAAAGCCGCCGCGTGCAGGCCGAGCGCGCGATGGGTGGCGCCGAGCCCGGAGACGTCAACCAGCAGGCGGTGGAGGCGGCGATGCGCGCCGCCGGCGTGCGCACGATGGTGCATGGCCACACGCACCGGCCGGCCTGCCATCGCTGGGCACTGGACGGCGCGCCAGCGCGGCGCTGGGTGCTGCCCGACTGGCACGCGGGTCGCGCCGCGCGCGGCGGCTTCCTGCGGGTGGATTCCTCGGGCTGGTCGACGATCGGCTGTTGAGGCCGGCCAGAGCCCGTGCTCGCTACGGACGGTCCTACTCGACCATCTTGTTCAGCGCCGGGGCATCGAGCGGCTCGCCCGACTCGCTGACCTCGGCGCCCAGCCGCGCCAGCGCCGCCTGCAGCTGCTCGATCGCGCGGTCCTGCTCGGCGACGTGGTCGATCAGCCGATGCAGCGCAAGCGAGAGCGGATCGTCGCCACCCTGCGTGACCGCATAGGCCGAGAAACCCATCTTCTGCGCCTGCGCCTCGCGGCGCTGGTCGGCTTCCTCGACGATCACGCGCGCCGGAATGCCGACCGCGGTCGCGCCCGCAGGCACTGCCTTCACCAGCACCGAATTGGAGCCGATGCGCGCGCCCGCACCGACGGTGAACGGGCCGAGCACCTTGGCACCGGCGCCGACCACGACGCCCTTTTCGAGCGTCGGGTGGCGCTTGCCTTCGTGCAGCGACACCCCGCCAAGGGTCACGCCCCGGTAGATCGTGCAGTCGTCGCCGACCTCGGCCGTCTCGCCGATGACCACGCCCATGCCGTGGTCGATGAAGACCCTGCGGCCGATCGTGGCCCCGGGATGGATCTCGATGCCGGTGAACATGCGCGCGCACTGCGACACGAACCGCGCCAGCGTGTGCAGTCCTGCCCCCAGAGCGCATGGGCCATCCGGTGCATCGCGAGCGCGTGTACGCCCGGATAGCACAGCAGCACTTCGAGCCCGGACCGCGCAGCCGGATCCTTCTCCAGGACGACCGTGACATCTTCGCGCAGGCGCTCGAACATCCGTGCTCTCCGATACTCGTCGTAACGTTTCAGTTTAAGCGCTTTGCGGCTGCCCCCGGCGACGATGCGGGCAAGTGCGGCCAGCCGCGCATGCAGACGGCCGGAATGCGTCGAGGGTTCATCGGGAAGCCCTGGTGAGCCTTTCGATGCGCGTGCAGATGCCGCGCAGGATCGCCACTTCTTCGGTCTCGAGGCGCGCGCGGGCGAACAGCCGGCGCAGTCGCGGCATCAGCTTCTTCGGGCGGCGCGGATCGAGAAAACCGATGCTGGTGAGTGCGCGCTCGAGATGGACGTAGAGCGCCTCGACCTGCGCCTGCGTCGCGTGCGGCGAGGTCGGTGCCGCGGTGGCGGTTCCGGGCGCAGGCGTACCCGCGGTGGCAGGCGTTGCAGGCGTCGCGGCGGCGTGCGCGCGCAGGCAGTACGCGATGACCTGCACGGCCTGCGCGAGGTTCAGCGATTGGTAGTCCGTCTCGCCCGGGATGCTGCACAGCGCCCGGCACAGGCCGACTTCCTCGATCGACAGGCCGGTGCGTTCGGCGCCGAAGACGAACGACACGCGATGCGCCGTATCGGCAGCCAGTTCGTCGCGCGCCAGCTGCACGCAGGCCTCCGGCGTCTGCGCGAGCGGCCCGAACTCCCGCGTCTCGGCGCTCACCGCGATCGCCAGCGTGCGGTCGGCCAGCGCCTGCGTCAGCGACGGGACGATGCGCGCGGCCGCCAGCACGTCGTGGGCCCGACTGGCGCGGGCGATCGCCTCGGGATGGGCGCGGACCTGCGGATCGCGCGGCGCGGCCAGCACCAGCCGGCGCAGCCCCATCGCGCGCATCGCGCGCGCGGCCGCGCCGACGTTGCCGGGATGGCTCGTGCCGACCAGCACGAACTCGACGCGGTCGAACCACGCGGGTGCGGGACGGTGAAGGCTTGCCGGGGCGATCCCTTAGAATGACGGGTTCTGTTCAGTCACTACAGGCCCGATCGCCCATGCATCCGATGCTGAACGTGGCGGTCCGGGCGGCGCGACGCGCCGGCCGGATCATCAACCGCGGAAGTCTCGACCCGGAGACACTCGCGGTGGCGCGCAAGCAGCGCAACGATTTCGTGACCGAGGTCGACTACGCCTCGGAAAAGGCGATCATCGAGACCCTGCTCACCGCGTATCCGGACCACACGATCTTAGCAGAGGAGTCCGGCCATCTCGTCAAGGGCGTGGCCGCCGGCCCCGGGCACAAGATCGAGCACGCCGAGCACATCTGGATCATCGATCCGCTCGACGGCACCACCAACTTCATCCACGGCCTGCCGCAGTACGGCGTCTCGATCGCGCTGATGCAGCGCGGCGTGGTCACGCAGGCAGTCGTCTATGACCCCAACCGCGACGAGCTGTACACCGCCACCAAGGGCGCGGGCGCGTTCCTGAACGACCGGCGCATCCGGGTGTCGCGGCGCCAGAAGCTCGACGAGGCGCTGATCGGCACCGGGTTTCCGTACCGCAAGCTCGATCAGCTCGAGGAATACCTGGCGATCTTCCGCAGCCTGACCGAGCGCGCCGGCGGCATTCGCCGCCCGGGCGCCGCGGCGCTCGATCTCGCCTATGTCGCCTGCGGCCGCTTCGACGGATTCTTCGAGATGGGCCTGTCGCCGTGGGACGTCGCGGCCGGCAGCCTGCTGATCACCGAGGCCGGCGGACTGATCGGCGACTTCCACGGTGAACCCGACTACCTGTTCTCCGAGCGCGTGGTGGCCGGGTCGCCGAAGGTGTTCGCGGCGATGATCGCGCTGCTGCGCGGCATGCCTCCGGCGGTGCGGACGCAGGGGTGAAGCCGCGCGGCGCGCGGCCGCAGCATACTTTCGAGCATACCCATTCCGGTTGCCCGATCCCACGCGCGAATTTTTTTCCGGGATCCGGCCATAACTCGGCAAAGAAGTTCCTCAATTCGCTGCTTGCGCAGTGCAATTGGCATGCATCTTCTCCGCATTCGGCCCGACAATGACGGTGTCGCGCGCTGACACAATCCGGCGCGCGAATCCGGCGCAGCCGGATCCCGCTCGACTCTCGCTCTCACGACACCATGATTCGATCATTGCATCGCGTCGTCGCCGCGCCCGAGCGCCCCGACTCCCGGAGTTGGGAGGCGGGCGCCATCCGCACGATCGAAGCCGACTTCAACCGCTCGGCCGACACCCACCTGATCCCGGTGCCGTTGCCGGCGACGCCGGACGTGCACCTGTACCTGAAGGACGAGTCGAGTCACCCCACGGGCAGCCTGAAGCACCGGCTGGCGCGATCGCTGTTCCTGTACGCGCTGTGCAACGGCTGGCTGCACCGCGAGAGCACGGTGATCGAGGCGTCCTCGGGGTCCACCGCGGTGTCCGAAGCCTACTTCGCGCGACTGATCGGGCTGAAATTCGTCGCGGTCATCCCCGAGACGACGTCGCCGGAGAAGATCGCGGCGATCCAGTTCTACGGCGGCCGCTGCCACCTCGTGAAGCATCCCCAGGCGGTCTACGGCGAGGCCGAGCGGCTGGCGCGCGAACTGGGCGGACACTACATGGACCAGTTCACCTACGCCGAGCGCGCGACAGACTGGCGCAGCAACAACAACATCGCCGAGTCGATCTTCGCGCAGATGGCCCAGGAGCCACATCCGGTGCCGAAATGGATTGTCTGCAGTTGCGGCACCGGAGGCACGACCGCCACGATCGGGCGCTACATCCGCTACCGCTGCTTCGACACCCGGGTGTGTGCCACCGACCCCGAGAACTCGGTGTTCTTCGACGCCTACGCCAGTGGCGACATGTCGCTGCGCCTGCAGAACGGATCGCTGATCGAAGGCATCGGCAGGCCTCAGGTCGAGCGCTCGTTCATGCCGGGCGCCATCGATGCGATGCTGAAGGTGCCCGACATCGCATCGCTGGCGGCAATCCGCTACCTGCAGCAGGTTCTCGGGCGCCGCTGCGGCGGCTCTACCGGCACCAATTTCATCGGCGCGCTTCACCTGGCCCGACAGATGCACGAAGACGGCGAGCGGGGTTCGATTGTCACGATCCTCTGTGACAGCGGCGAGCGCTACCTGCGGAGCTACTACGACGACACCTGGCTGGCCGCCCGCGGCATGCGCATCGAGCCGGCGCTGGCGGCGGTGCGCGCCTGCGCCGAGGAGGGGATCCCCCTGCCCTGGACACCCGGAGCGGCAGGAGCCTGCGCTTCGCCGGAGCGCTGATGAACCCGGCACGAGGAGCTGGACGATGAATGGAACGGTTGCTTTCATCGGGCTGGGCGCCATGGGCGCGCCGATGGCCTCGGGCCTGCTCGAAGCAGGTTTCGGGCTGCGCGTGTTCAACCGCACCGGGGCGCGCGCCGAGGCGCTCGGAGATCGCGGCGCCGTCGTCTGCGATTCGATCGCCGAGGCGGTGCGCCCGGCCGACTTCGTGGTCTCGATGGTCTCCGACGACGAGGCGACGCGCGCGGTGATGTTGGGCGCGGGCGCCGCAGTGCAGAGCGCAGCGCCGGGCACGCTGATCGTGGATAGCAGTACGAACACCCCTGCGATGTCGCGTGCGGTTGCCGCCCGGGCACGCGAGCGCGGCCTGCTGCACGTCGATGCACCAGTGTCGGGCAGCATCACGCAGGCCCGCGACCGGCAGCTTGTGTTCATGGCCGGCGGCGACGAGGCTGCACTCGACCGCGCCCAGCCGTTGCTCGCGGCGATGGGGCGCATGACGGTGCGCGCCGGACCGAGCGGCGCCGGCGCGACGATGAAGTTGATCAACAACATGCTCGCGGGCACGCTGACCGCCGCGATCGCAGAGGCCATCGCGGTCGCGCGCGCGGCCGGCGTGGACCTGCAGGCCGCCGAACGCGCGCTTTGCGAGGGAGCGGCGGGCTCACGCCTGACGCGCACCAAGATCCCGAAGATGATCTCGGGCGACTTCTCGCCGCAGTTCCGCCTCGAACTGATGGACAAGGACCTGCGCTACTTCCTCGCGCTGGCCGACGACGTCGACCGTCCCGCGCCGATCTGCGCGCTGGTGCGCAGCCAGCTGCAGGCGGCCCGCCCGGCTGGCCTGGGCGCGCTCGACACCAGCGCGCTGGTCACCCGCGCAGGCGAGCTTCTCTAGAATTGCACTACATCGACACCGACACAAGGAGCCCGCCATGATCTCGAAATGGATGTTCCCGCGCCTCGCCGGCCTGCTCGGCACACTCGCGTGCGCGATCGCCGCCAGCGCCATGCCCGTCGTGTCGGCCGCAGCCGACTGGCCCACCAGGCCGGTGCGCATCATCGTCCCGGCCGGTGGCGGTGGCGGAACCGCCGATCCGATCTCGCGCGTGCTGGCCGACGAGCTCACCAAACGGCTCGGCCAACCCTTCGTGGTGGAGAACCGGGGCGGCGCGAACGGCAACATCGGCGCCACCGCGGCGGCCAAGTCGGCCCCCGACGGCCAGACGGTGCTGTTCTCGTGGGCCGGCACGCTGGCGACCAACATCAGCCTGTACTCGCACCTGCCGTTTCATCCGCAGAAGGACTTCGACCCGGTGATCCTGATCGGCGCAGTTCCGAACGTGCTGGTGGTGAACAACGCGCTCGGCGTCGATACGCTCGACAAGTTCATCGCGCTCGCGAAGAAGGAGCCCGGCAAGCTGAACTACGGCTCGACCGGTAACGGCAGTTCGATGCACCTCGCCGGCGAGCTGTTCAAGAAGCGCACCGGAACCTTCATGGTCCACATCCCGTACAACGCCGCGGGCAAGGCGACCGCCGACCTGCTGGCGAACTACACGCAGCTGATGTTCCATCTCGTCACCGGCGCGGCGCCGTACGTCAAGTCCGGCCAGATGAAGGCGCTGGCGGTGCTGGCCGACAAGCGCTCGTCGGTGCTGCCCAACGTTCCCACGATGGCCGAGCTCGGGCTGAAGGGCGTGGAGTCCGAGACCTGGTTCGCAATGCTGTTTCCCAAGGGCACGCCGCACGAGGCAGCGGCGAAGCTCAACGCCACGATGAACGACATCCTGAAGGATCCGGCGGTGCGCGAGAAGCTGATCGGCATGGGCATGGAGCCGCTGGGCGGCACGCCGGAACGGCTGGCCGCCCACCTGGACGCGGAGATCCACAAGTGGGCCGAAGTGGTCAAGTTCTCGGGCGCGAAGATCCAATGAGCGCCGCGATGAACAGGACGCAGCGCTTCCAGGCCGCGATCGCCGGCGCGCCGGTGGACCGGCCGCCCTGCACTGCCTGGGTCCATTTCGCCACCGACCGGCTCGGCGGCACCGAGCACGCGATGCGGCATGCGCGCTTCGTGCGCGACTGCGACTGGGACATCTGCAAGATCGTCAACGACTTCCGCTATCCGCTCCCCGAAGGCGTTGAGACGCTCACCGGGCCAACCGAGATGTTACGCTTCGAGCGCGAACCGATGTCGCGCGAGAGCTTCAGCGAGGAGTTGAAGTGCATCCGCCTGCTGCGCGCCGAGTTCGGCGACGAGATGCCAATCATGCTGACCACCTTCGACCCCTTCCAGCAGGTCATGCGCAGGGTCGGCTACACCCGTGCATCGATGGTGTTCGGGCATCCGCGCGAATCGCTGCGGATGCTCGACGCGGTCTGCCGGACCATGGAGGACTACATGGGCGCGGTACGGCAGGCCGGCTGCGACGCGATCTTCTTTTCGGTCAACAGCGCGATCACGCCGCCGCAGTCGCGTGGCATCGACGATCGCACCTTCCGCGAGTTCTTCCGCCCGTTCGAGCTGCGGATGCTCGAGGCCATGTCGGGCATGACCCGCGTGCTGCACATCCACGGCACGAACCTCGACCTCTCGCGCGTGCTCGACTACCCGGTCGAGGCGCTCAGCGTGTCCGATCGGCTCGCCGGCAACCCGTCGCTCGCGCAACTGCGCACCATGACCGACAAGTGCCTGATGGGCGGCGTCGACGAATCGACGATCGTGGAGAAGTCGTTGCCCGAGTTGCGTGCAGAGATCCACGACGCGGTGCGCCAGGCAGGGCGCGAGCGCTTCATCCTCTCGCCGGGTTGCACGATCCCGACGCAGACCCCGTGGTACGCGCTCGAGGCGATTCGCCGCACCTGCGAGGCGCTTTGAACGCCGCCCGCGCAGCCGCCGGCGACACGCGCCGGCGCACCGCCCGGGCGCCCGCCGGCCCCGGCCTGAAGCTCGACCGCGTCGACCGTGCGCTGCTGCAGCTGCTGCAGGACGACGCGTCGATGCCGATCGCCGAGCTGGCGGCGCGCGTCAACCTCTCGTCCACACCGTGCTGGCGGCGCATCCAGCGGCTGCGCGACGCCGGGGTCATCCGCAAACAGGTGATGCTTCTCGATGCGGCGAAGCTGAACGTCGGCGTCACCGTGTTCGTCTCGGTGCGCACCAGCCAGCACAATCCGGGCTGGCTCGAGCGCTTCGCGCGCGGGGTGGCGAAGATTCCCGAGGTGGTCGAGTTTTACCGCATGAGCGGCGACATCGACTACCTGCTGCGCGTGGTGGTGCCGGACATCGCCGGGTACGACGCGGTCTACAAGGAGCTGATCCGCGTGGCCGAGCTCACGGACGTCAGCTCCAGCTTCGCGATGGAACAGCTCAAGTACACCACCGCGTTGCCGCTGAACTTCGTCGAGCCGGGCTGAGCCGCGGCGCCGACGGCGCGCGCGCAAGCCCGTATCAGCAGGCGACGCGGCTCATCGGCCCGCGCCCGGCGCGCCGGCATCCAGCCAGGCCGCCAGCCCGTCGGCGTTCAGCATGATGTCGAGCTCGAACAGCTCGAACAGCGCCGGGCCGCTGACCGGCCAGTCGCTGCGGCGTGCCTCCTCGATCAGCATCGCGCGCACACCCTCGCGCAGCCGCTCGCCGCGCCCGGGGCCGGCATCGCGGCAGTCGAGCGCGAGGTGCACGTGCGCGTCGATCAGCCGATGCAGGTCGGCACCGCGACGCTGCACGTCGGTCACCTGCCCGAAGTGGGTCACGTAGATCGCGCCGGGCGCGCGCGCGAGCAGGCGGTCGATCGACGCGTGCAGCGCCGGCGGATCGAACTGCACCGGCGTGGTGGACGGAAAGATCGCCTGGCGGCCGTCGCGCTCGAGCTCGCGATACGACAGGCCGAAGGTGTCGCCCGCGAAGACGTGGCCGGTGCGCTCGTCGACGATGCAGGCGTGGTGGCGGGCGTGGCCGGGCGTATCCAGGAACTCGAAGTGGCGCCCGTTCAGCGACAGGGTCGCGCCGTCGGGCATCTCGACCACTCGGTCGGCCGGCACCGGGACGATCTCGCCGTACATCCGCCGCGCCGCCTCGGCGCCATAGACCTCGATCGTCGCGGCGGTCAGGCGCGACGGATCGATCATGTGCCGCGCGCCGCGAGGATGCACCGCCAGGCGCGCGTTCGGAAACCGCGCCATCATCGCGCCGGCGCCGCCCGCGTGGTCGAGGTGCACGTGCGTGAGCATCACCCAGTCGACCTGCGCGGCCGAGAGCCCGCGCTCGGCGAGCGCCGCCAGCACGTGCGGCACCGAGTCGTTCGAGCCGGTGTCGACGACCGCGGCGCGGTCGCCCTCGACCACGAGATGCACCGCGTCGAGCATCGGGCGCACGAAGCCCGAGTCGACCGCGACGATGCCGTGCCCATAGTCAATCGAAGAACGCATCGAATCCTCCCGGCGGCTCGAAACGGCCGTCGCGCACGACCAGCCGCGTCGGGCCCGGCATCGCGCGCACAGGCACGCTGTGGCGCTCGTCGCCGGGGTAGACCGCGGTGCGCACGCCGTCGGCCTCGAACGATTCGGGCTCGATCACTGGCGGCGGCCGGCGCCGCGCCTCGTCGAGCACGCCGGCCACGCTGGCGTGCCGGCCGATCTGCGCCAGGCTCATGATCTGCGCCGGCGCCAGCACGATCTCGCGGCGCCGGTAGCGCTCGATGGCCGCACGCGGCGTCAGCCAGACGCTGTCGGTGGCCTCGTGGTCGTCATGGCGCGCCTGCTGGCCGCCCGGCAAGGCCGCGACGAAGAAGCGCGCGTCGAAGCGCTTGTTCATCATCGCCGGCACCTTCGGCGTGATCCAGCGCGTGAACGGCACCAGCGCGTCGCTGGCGAGTTGCAAGCCGAACTCGGCGAGCAGCGCCCCGAACGGCAGCCCCTCGCGCGCGCGACGGTTCGCCCGCTCGGCCAGGCGCGCATCGGCGTCGCGCGCGAGCAGCACGCTCGCCTCCTCGAAGGTTTCGCGGCACGCGGCCACGAAGAAGCCGGCTGCGAGCCGGGCGTCGAGGCCGGACTCGCCGAGCCGCGCGCGCAGCGTCTCGGCCGGCGCGCCGGCGCGCGAGATCGACGCGTCGGCGCTGTCGGCGTCGTCGAGCTTGCCTCCGGGAAAAACGTAGACGCCGCCGAGCACGTCCGAGTTGCCGTGCCGGCGCAGCATCAGCACTTCGGGGCCGCGATCGCTGTCGCGCAGCAGCACCACCGTGGCTGCCGGACGCGGCGGGGTGAGAACGGGTCGATAAAGCGGTTCCATGGGCGACCCGCATTCTGCCTGATGGCGCCCGATGCCGCGGTGGGCTATCATTGGCCCGTGGATCCAGTCATGAACGCGATGCATTCGAACCGCCAGCGCCGCCGCGCCGCCGCCCATCCGGGCGCCGGGCGCCGCTCGCGCGCGCGCATCGCGTCTCCCGGGCGTCAGTTCGGGGCCGCAAGCCGCAACGGCACTTCGGCCTTCGACCACTGAGCCCGGCGATCCACCCCAAGACTTTCTCCGACCCTCACTGATCGCCGGGCCCCACAAGGGGTCAGGTCGCGCCGTGCGCCGAAAGGCGCATCTACAGGAATTCGCCATGAACCGTACCGCCACTGACCTGCGCGTGCTCACCGAACTCGACCACGTGCGCATCGACCGCCTTCTGTCGCGATCGCAGCAACCCTCCGGCGACGCGCTGCATTCGGTGCTCGACGACGCCGACATCGTGCCGAACCGGCAGGTGCCGGCCGACGTCGTCACGATGTACACGCAAGTCCGCGTCGAGGATCCGCGCGACGGTTCACTACGCAAGCTCACCGTCTGCTATCCGGAAGACGCCGATCCCGCGGCCGGCTTCGTCTCGGTGCTCTCGCCGATCGGCACCGCGCTGCTCGGCCGGCGCATTGGCGAGACGACCGAGTGGAGCGCTCCCGGCGGCACCGTCCAGAGGCTGCGCATCGTCGAGTTGCTGTTCCAGCCCGAGGCGAGCGGCGACTTCACGCTGTAGGCGCGATCGCGCCATCGCCCACGGTGGACCCCGCCGACTACGACGCCTGGTACGAGACTCCGCGCGGGCGCTGGATCGGCGAGCGCGAATGGCGGCTGGTCTGCCGCGGGCTCGACATGCGCCCCCGCACGAGCCTGCTCGACGTCGGCTGCGGCACGGGATGGTTCAGCCGGAAGTTCGCGCGCGCCGGGCTCGCGGTCACGGGGCTCGACCTCGACCGCGCGGCCCTCGCTTTCGCGCGCGAGCATTCTCCGGGCAACATCGCCTTCATCGAAGGCGATGCGCGCCGACTGCCGTTCGCCGATGGCGCGTTCGACCAGACCGTCGCGCTGGCCTCGTTGTGCTTCGTCGACGACTGGCCGCTGGCGATCGCCGAGATCGCCCGCGTCACGCGCCGGCGCTTCGTGCTCGGCCTGCTCAACCGCCACAGCCTGCTGTGGCGCGAAAAAAAAGGTCGCAATGGCGGCCGGGGCGCCTACCGCGGCGCGCATTGGCATACGCCGGACGAGCTGAGACCGGCGCTCGGCGCCCTGCCGCTGACGGCATGGCGCTTGCGCTCGGCCATCTTCCTCCCGTCAGGTGGAATCTTCTCGCGCGCCATCGAGCGGGTGCTGCCGCCACAGCTGCTTCTCGGTGCATTCCTGGTGGCCAGCGCCGAGATGCCGGGCTGACGCGCCCGGCGCGCCGATCAACCGGCAGCCAGCGAGCGCACTTCGACCCGGCGCGCCAGCCGCTCGGTGTCTTCCTCGAACGCGAGCCGCGTGCCCGGCGCGAGCAGGGCCGCCGTGCCGCCGGCAACGCCATGCGCCAGTGCCTCCTCGAGCGTGCCGCCCGAGGAAAGACGCCACAGCATTGCGGCGACGAAGCTGTCGCCCGCACCGACCGTGCTGGCGATCTCCACCGGAAGCGCCGGCGCGCGCAGGACCCGGTCGCGCGCGGCGAGCAGCGCACCGCGATGGCCGAGCGACAGCGCGAGGAGTTCCGCCTTTCCCGCTCGCACCAGGGACTGCGCGGCACGCGCCCAGTCGGCCTCGTCCTCCAGCGCCTCGCCGGTGAGTTCGCGCAGTTCGCGCAGGTTCGGCTTGACCAGGTAGACGCCCTCCGCGAGCGCCGCGGCCAGCGGCGCGCCGGACGTGTCGAGCACCATCCGGGCGCCGCGCTGGCGCGCCGCGCGCGCAAGGCGCGCGAAGAAATCATCCGGAACCCCGGCAGACAGGCTGCCGCTGCCGACGACCCGGGCGGGCGCATCGGCGCAGGCCGCAACCGCGTCGATGCAGGCCTGCCACTCGCTATGCTGCAGGTGCGGACCGGGCAGGACGAAGCGGAACTCGCGGCCGCTCGCGCGCTCGAGCACGGTGAAGCTCTCGCGCGTCTCGCCCGCCACGTCGATGGCGACGCCCGTCACCCCTCCTCATCGAGCAGCTCGCGCAGCAGGCGCCCGAGAATCGGGCCGGCCGGATAGACCGCGGTGCAGCGCGCACCGAACCGCGTGAGCACGCGCGCGACGTTGATGCCGCCGCCGCCGGCGTCGCGGCGCACGTCGGTACAGCGCAGCTTGTGCTCGGGCGTGATCTCCGGGGTCGACATCGACACGTCGATCGCCGGGTTCGGCGTCACCGTCATGATCCTGGATCGCGATGCTGCCATGCAACCTCCGGGGAAATGGAAAGGATACCCGGCGGCGGCGGCACGCTTCGCCAGGCAGCGCCTGCGGGCGACCTGCCCGGGCCTTGCGCTGTGTCATTGCGCCCGATCGACTGTACCGGCACGATGGCGCCTGATCCCACGTTGCGATACGGTTTCGGGGGCGGCAGTTTTCGACACGCATTCGAGGAGGTGAGATGGACGCCAGACTCGCGGAGAAGATTGCCTCCGATCCCAACTACCAAGGCGCTGGTGAGCAGACGCTCGCGCTTCGGCTGGCAACTCGCGATCGCGATGCTGATCGTCTACTACGGCTTCATCCTGCTGGTCGCCTTCGGCAAGGAATTCCTGGCGACGCGGATCGGACAGGGCGTCGTGACGGTCGGCATTCCGGTCGGCTTCGGGGTCATCGTCTTCACCGTGGCGATCACGGCCTTCTACGTGAATCGCGCCAATCGCGAGTTCGACCGCCTCAACGAGGCCGTCACCCAGGAGGCACTGAAATGAACCGCCGCCCCGGTCCGACGATGCGCGCGGTCACGCTGGCCGCGCTGGTCTGCGCTCCGCTGGCCGCTTGGGCGGCCGGGGGCGACCTGGGCCCCACCCGGAAGCAGCCGACGAACTGGACGGCGATCGGCATGTTCGCGCTGTTCGTCGTCGCGACGCTCTTCATCACGAAGTGGGCAGCGTCGCGAACGAAGTCCGCCGCCGACTTCTACACGGCCGGCGGCGGCATCACCGGCTTCCAGAACGGGCTGGCGATCGCCGCCTCGGCGAACTTCCCGGTGCTGTTCCTGTCGCCGTCGGTGTGGGAGGCCACGCTGGGCAACCCGAAGGGATCGGCCGCCTTTCCGTACACCTCGCCGGCGCTGTTTTCGATGACGATCGGGTTCCTGGGGATCTGGCTGTTCTCGATCCTCGACCGCAGCGATCGTGCGCGCCTGGACCGCTCCGGTTTTCTCGCGCAGAAGGTGCGCTCCGAGACCGGCATCGGCGCGGCGAAGGCATCCGCGCACTGAATGGCGCACCGGCCAGCCGCGCCTGCAGCGGGTGACGTGTCCGATCCGTTCGGGCACGCACCTTTCGACTTGCTCACGCCGGTCGAGCGGGCGCGCCTGCGTGAAACCTGCGTCGAGTTCGCGTTTCCGGCGGGTGGCGCCCTGCGTGCGCCATCGGGTCGGCACGACGGCGCATGGCTGGTGCGCTCGGGTCGAGCGCGGCCGGCCGACGGATTCGATGCCTCGGCCGAGTACCTGCCCGGCGATCTCGCCGGCCTGCACGGGCTGCTCGCGGGCGACGACACCGGCTCGCTGGTCGCGCTGGAGCCTCTGACCGCAATCCGGATTCCCAAGGCCGGCCTCCAGGCCCTGATGGCCGCGAACCCCGCGTTCGCCGCGGAGTTGTTCGACGACCTGGCACGGCGACTCAGGGCAGGCGAGCGGCGCGGCCGCAATCGCGAACGCCGGTCGATGATGTCGAAGGTGCGGGAGGCCTGGCTGCGCAAGCCGCTGTTCGTCGACGCGGCGACCGACCTGGTCACCGTGTGCCGGGTGCTGGCCGCGCATGGTCGCACCGAGGTGCTCGTGCGCGACGGCGACCGGCTCGGCATCTTCACCACGACGGACCTTCGCGACGCGCTGCTGCGGCCCGAGCCCGCCGCAGGCCAGCCAGTGCGCGAGCTTGCGCACTTCGATCCGTTCTCGGTCCTGGCCGACTCGACCCTCCTCGAAGCCATGCAGGCGATGCTCAGGCATCGGGTGCACCGCATCGTGGTCCGTGAAGGCGACGAGGTGGTCGGCGTGCTCGGCCAGCTCGAGCTGATGAGTTTCGTCTCCAACCACTCGCACCTGATCGCGCTGCAGGTCGCGCAGGCCGACGAGATCGCCGACCTGCGCGACGCCGCGCTGCGCATCGACGAGCTGATCGAGTCGCTGCACGGCGACGGCGTGCGGGTCGAGGTGATCAGCGGCTTGGTGCGCGAACTCAACCGCAGCCTGCTTGCCCGGCTCTGGGAGCTGATCGCCCCGCCGGCGCTGCGCGAGAACAGCTGCCTGCTCGTCATGGGCAGCGAGGGGCGCGGCGAGCAGATCGTCAAGACCGACCAGGACAACGCGCTGCTGCTGCGCGACGGATTCGCGTTCGAGGGGCTCGATGCCCTGGCCGAACGGTTCGGCGAGACGCTCGGCAGCTTCGGCTACCCACCCTGCCCCGGCGGCATCATGGTGGGCAACCCGCTCTGGCGCCAACCGCTCGCGAACTTCCGTACGCAGTTGCAGCGCTGGATTCACGGCACCGACCCCGAAGGGCCGATGAACCTCGCGATCTTCCTCGACGCAAGCGCGGTCGCCGGCGATCCGGAACTGCTCGAACAGGCCCGTGGCTACGTCGACCAGATCCTGCTCGACACCGACCTGTTCTACGCGCGCTTCGCGAGCGCGATCGACCGCTTCGGCGAACCCGACGGCTGGTGGGTGCGGCTGGCGAAGTCGCTGGTGCACGGCGAGTCCGAGATCGACCTGAAGAAGCTGGGCATCTTCCCCGTGGTCCATGGCGCGCGCGCGCTGGCGCTGCAATACCGGGTGCGCGAACTGGGCACCGTGGCACGGCTTCGCGTGCTCGCTACGCAGGGCAGGCTCGACGAGGCGCTCGCGCGCGATCTCGTCGATGCGCTGCACTTCCTGATCGGCCTGAAGCTGGGCGCCAACCTGCGGCAGCGGGCGAGCGGCCGGGCTCCGGACAACCGGCTGAGGCTGTCCACGCTCGGCACGCTCGATCGCGACGCGCTCGACGACGCGCTGGCCATCGTCCGGCGTTTCCGGCACTGGCTGCGCCTGCACTACCGCCTGGACGTGCTGCGATGAAGACCACGCGGGCCGATCGGCGGCTGCAGCGGCTGCTGGCGCTCTTCGCTGCCGGCTGGCTGATCTTCGATTTCCCGTTGATGTCGCTGTGGATCCGCGATGCCACGGTGGCCGGCCTGCCCTTGCTGCCGGTGGCCCTGTTCGCGATCTGGGCCGCCCTGATCGGCCTGCTCGCCTGGACCCTCGAGCGCGAAGGCGGCTGAGCGATGCTGTCCGCGCCGCTGGTCCTTGCAGCCTCGTTCGCCTACCTGCTGCTGCTGTTCGCGATCGCCGCCTACGGCGACCGGCGGGCCGCGCAGCGGCGGTCGCTGATCGGCAACGCGTGGATCTACTCGCTGTCGATGGCGGTCTACTGCACCGCCTGGACCTACTTCGGCAGCGTCGGGCAGGCGGCCACCGCGGGCATCTGGTTCCTCCCGATCTATCTCGGCCCCACCCTCGCGATGCTGGTCGGCTGGGTGGTGGTGCGCAAGATGATCCGCATCGCCCGGACCTACCGGATCACCTCGATCGCCGACTTCATCGCGAGCCGGTACGGCAAGAGCCGGTTGCTGGGCGCGCTCGTCACCGTGATCACCGTCGTGGGCATCGTGCCGTACATCGCGCTGCAGCTGAAGGCGATCTCGGCGGGCTACGCGATGCTCACCGTGACGTCGACCCAGGACAGCTCGGGCGTCGCGCCCTGGTGGCTCGACGGCACACTGTACGTCGCGCTCGCGCTGGCGGCGTTCACGATCGTCTTCGGCACGCGCCACCTCGACACCTCCGAGCGCCACGAGGGCATGGTCGCGGCGATCGCCTTCGAATCGCTGGTGAAGCTGCTCGCCTTCGTGAGCGTCGGCGTCTTCGTCACCTGGGGTCTGTTCGACGGAATGGCCGACATCTGGGCGCGCGCGCAGGCGCTGCCCGAGCTGCGAGCACTGATCGGATTCGGAGGCGGGCCGGCATCGGAAGACTTCGGCTACGAGCGCTGGTTCGCGCTCACCGTGCTTGCGATGCTGGCGGCCATGCTGCTGCCGCGCCAGTTCCAGGTGATGGTCGTCGAGAACGTCGATGAGACGCACCTGCGGCGGGCGGCCTGGGTCTTTCCCTCGTACCTGCTGCTGATCAACCTGTTCGTGCTGCCGATCGCGATCGGTGGGCAGCTCGCGTTCGGTCCCGGCCGCCCGGATGCCGACGGCTTCGTGCTGTCGCTGCCGCTCGCCCACGGCCAGCCCGCCCTCGCGCTGATCGCGTTCATCGGCGGCCTGTCGGCGGCCACGGGCATGCTGATCGTCGAGACGATCGCGGTGTCGACGATGGTCTGCAACGACCTGGTGATGCCGGTGTTGCTGCGTACCAGCCGGGTCGGCACGCGCACCGGCGGCGATCTCACCGGGTGGCTGCTCGGCATCCGGCGCGCCGCGATCGTGATCGTGCTGCTGCTGGGCTATCTCTACTTCCACCTCGCGGGCGAAGCGTACGCGCTGGTCAGCATCGGACTGATCAGCTTCGCGGCGGTGGCGCAGTTCGCGCCCGCGCTGTTCGGCGGGATCTACTGGCGCGGCGGCACGCGCCTCGGTGCGCTCGCGGGGCTGTTCGCCGGCTTCGGCTTGTGGGCCTACACGCTGATGCTGCCGTCGGTCGCCAAGTCCGGCTGGCTGCCGGGCGACTTCCTGGTGCACGGTCCGTTCGGCATCGAACTGCTCAAGCCGGAACAGCTGTTCGGCCTGGGCGGCCTCGACAACCTGAGCCACTCGCTGTTCTGGAGCCTGCTCGCGAATGCCGGCCTGTACGTCGGCCTGTCGCTGTGGCGGGCGCCGTCGGCGAGCGAGGCGAGCCAGGCGCTGCTGTTCGTCGACGTCTTCGAGCGCGGCGCGAGCGCCGGCGCGAACGCACCGATCTTCTGGCGTGGCCGCGCCCGCATCGAGGACCTGCTGCGGCTCGCAAGCCGCTTTCTGGGCGCCGAGCGCGCCCGACAGGCCTTCGACGGGTATGCGCATTCGCTGGGCATACCCTCGTTCGGGCAGGTTCCGCCCGACGCGCGCTTCGTGCAGTTCGTCGAGACCCTGCTTGCCGGCACCGTGGGCGGCGCCTCCGCGCGGGTGATGGTGGCTTCGGTCGTCGACGAGGAAGCGCTTGCCATCGACGACGTGATAAACATCCTCGACGAGGCCTCGCAACTGCGCAGCTACGCGCGCGCGCTCGAGGAAAAGTCGCTGTCACTCGAGCAGGCGAGCGCCGAGTTGCGCGCCGCCAACGAGCAGCTCAAGAGCCTCGACCACATGAAGGACGACTTCATCTCGTCGGTCACACACGAGTTGCGCACGCCGCTGACCTCGATCCGCGCATTGTCCGAACTGATGTTCGAGGACCCGCAGATGGAGCCCGCGCAGCGCCAGTCCTTCCTCGGGATCGTCGTCAGCGAGACCGAGCGGCTCAGCCGCCTGGTGAACCAGGTGCTCGATCTCGCCAAGATCGAATCGGGTAGCGCCGACTGGCACGCCAGCGAGGTCGATGTGCGGGCCCTGCTGGAACGCTCCGCGCAGGCGACGGCGGAACTGTTCCGCGAACGCGGGGCGCAGTTGACCCTGCAGCTTCCGTCCACGCCGGTTTCGCTTCGCACCGACCCGGATCGCCTGATGCAGGTGGTGCTGAACCTGCTGTCGAATGCCGCGAAGTTCGTGCCCGAGGGCCGGGGCCGCGTCGAGCTGCGCTCGAGCGTCGACGCAGGCGGACTCACGGTCGCGGTCCGGGACAACGGTCCCGGCGTACCGGCCGCGGAACAAGCGCTGGTGTTCGAGAAGTTCCGCCAGGGAGGCGAGTCGGGCGCGCGGCCGCCGGGCACCGGCCTGGGCCCGGCGATCAGCCGCCGGATCGTCGAGCACCTCGGCGGGCGGATCTGGCTGGATTCCACGCCGGGCGCGGGGGCCTGCTTCGCATTCTGGCTGCCGTGGCGCACGAGCATTGAAGCCGCGCAGGGTTCGGGGTAGTTTCTGGATGGACCGCGGGTGCGCCGCGGAGCGGGAGAACGGATGGCCGCACGGATACTGATCGCAGACGACGAAGCCAACATCGTGGTGTCGCTCGAGTACATGATGCGCCGCGAGGGCTTCGAGGTGAGCGTCGCGCGCGACGGGACACAGGCGCTCGAGGCCATCCGGCGCGAGCAACCCGACCTCGTGCTGCTCGACGCGATGATGCCCGGAATGTCCGGATTCGACGTGTGCCGGGCAGTGCGCGCGAACGATGCGCTTCGCCACACGAAGATCCTGATGGTCACCGCGAAGGGACGCGACACCGACCAGGCGCGCGGGCTCGGCGTGGGCGCCGACGCGTACCTGACCAAGCCCTTCTCGACGAAGCAGCTGCTGAGCACCGTGCGCGAACTGCTCGGACCTTCCGGATGAGGATCGACCGCAGGCTGCTCGCCGCGGCGCTTGCGCCGGGCGCCGCACTGCTCGCCTGGATCCTGCTCGGGTGCGCGGCGTTCTGGTTCACACTCACGCCCGAGCAGCGCCAGGCGAGCCGCGTGCTCGGGCCGATTCTCGAGACCCGCGGCATCGTCGTCGTGCTCTGGTGGCTGCTCGGGGCGTGGCTGGCCGGTTCGGTGGCACGGCGGCTCTACGAGGCGCACGTCGCGATGCCGGCGCGGCTCGCCGAACGTGCCGAGGCGCTCGTCGCCGACCCCGGCACGCCGCTGCTGGGCACGCAGCGCGGCGCGACTGCGCAGCGACTCGCCGGCGCGGTCGATGCGCTGGCGACGCAGCGCCGCTCGCTCGGCAAGGACATCGCCCGCCACGTCGCCGAAGCGAGCCAGCGCGTGGAGCAGGAGCGCAACCGCCTCGCAGCGCTGATGTCCGAACTCACGCAAAGCGTCGTCGTCTGCAACCGCGATGGACGCATCCTGCTGTACAACGACAGCGCCCGCGCCCTGTTTCGCGCCATGGCGCCGCAGCCGCAGGCGATCGGTGGGGCGCAGGCCATCGGACTGGGCCGATCGATCTACACGCTGTTCGACCGGGCGCTCGTCGCGCACGCCCTCGACACCCTCGAACAGCGCATCGTGCGCGCTGCCGCAGGCACGCCGGGCCCGTCGGCGCAGTTCGTGACCACGGGGGCCTCGGGTCGCCTGGTCCAGGTCCAGATGGCGCCGGTGCGCGCCCCGCAGACCGGGCGCGACACGGCCGGCAGCCAGGCCGGCGCCCCGGGCCTGACCGGCTTCGTGCTGATGCTCGAGGACATCTCCGAGCGCTTCGACGAACAGTCGACGCGCGACCGCCAGCTGATGTCCCTCGTCGAAGGAAGCCGTGCATCGCTCGCGAGCATGCGCGCGGCACTCGACATGCTCGAAGTACCCCGACCTGGAACCCGCGCTGCGCGAGCGCTTCCAGCAGGTCATCCACGACGAGGTCGCGAAGATGAGCGATCGGCTCGATGCGGCCGCGCGCAGCGGTTCGGGCGACCTCGCCCCGCACTGGCCGCTGCAGGACATGCTCGGCACCGACCTCGCGTCGGCCGCGGCACGCCGCATCGAGGCCGGCCTCGGAATCTCCGTCGACACCTCCGACATCGACCCGTCGCTGTGGCTCAAGGTCGACAGCTATTCGCTGGTGCAGGCGCTCGTCTACCTGGCTGGCTGCCTCGTCGATCAGTTCGGGCTGCGCGTGCTGCAGCTGCGGCTCGCCCGCGCCGACGCGCGGGCACACCTCGACCTGGTGTGGAGCGGCCACCCGGCAAGCACCGAGACCCTGATGGGCTGGCAGATCGACCCGATGCAGATGGGCAACCACCGCCTTTCGCTGTCGGTGCGCGACGTGATCGAACGGCATGGGGGCGAGGTCTGGATCGAGCGCGAGCGGGCCCGCCACCAGACCTTCTTCCGATTCCTGGTGCCGGTCGCCCCCGATCCGCAGACCGTGCCCGAACCGGCGCCGACACTTGACGAAGGCCGGCCCGAGTTCTACGACTTCGACCTGTTTCGCGCCACCGACAGCGGCCGCGCCCTGGAGGATCGGCCGCTGGCCGAACTGACGTACACCGTCTTCGACACCGAGACCACCGGCCTCGATCCGTCGGGCGGCGACCGGATCATCCAGATCGGCGCGGTCCGCATCGTCAACGGCCGGCTGTTGCGCGGCGAACGCTTCGACCAGCTCGTCGACCCGCAGCGGCCGATATCGGCCGCGTCGATCCCGATTCACGGCATCAGACAGGAGATGGTGCGCGGACAGCCCGCGATCGAACAGGTGCTGCCGGTGTTTCACGCTTTCGCGCGCGATACGGTGCTGGTCGGGCACAACGCGGCGTTCGACATGCGCTTCCTCGAACTCGCCGAGGCGGCCGCCGGCACGCACTTCGACCAGCCGGTCCTCGATACGCTGCTGCTCGCGGAGGCGGTGCATCCGAACCAGTCTTCGCACCGGCTCGAGGCGATCGCCGAACGCCTCGGCGTGCAGGTCGCCGGCCGCCACACCGCGATCGGCGACGCCGTCGTCACCGCCGAGGTGTTCCTGAGGCTGCTCGGGCTGCTGCGCCAGCGTGGCATCGTGACGCTCGGACAGGCCCTGGAGGCCTCGCGCAAGTCCTACTACGCGCGCGTGAGCTACTAAGTGCCTTCCCCGAACGTCACCCACGCCAGCCTCGATCCCGCTCAGGATCTCGCCGCGCACACGCCGATGATGGCGCAGTACCTGCGCCTGAAGGCCGAGCATCCCGACCGGCTGATGTTCTACCGGATGGGCGACTTCTACGAACTGTTCTACGGCGACGCCGAGCGGGCGGCGCGCCTGCTCGGCATCACGCTCACGAAGCGCGGCACCTCGGCCGGCGAGCCGATCCCGATGGCCGGCGTGCCGGTGCACTCGGTCGAGCAGTACCTGGCCCGGCTGATCCGGCTCGGTGAGTCGGTCGCCGTCTGCGAGCAGATCGGTGATCCGGCGACGTCGAAAGGGCCGGTCGAGCGCAAGGTGGCCCGGATCGTCACGCCGGGCACGCTGACCGACGCGCAGCTGCTGCCCGATCGCGACGACCGGATCCTGCTGGCGCTGCTCCCTGCCGCCTCGGGCCCGCTCGGCCTCGCCCGGATGGTGGTCGCCAGCGGCGAGTGCTGGCTCGCCGAGCTCGCCCCCGAGGCGTTCGCGCGCGAGCTCGACCGATTGCGCCCCGCCGAGGTCGTCGTCCCCGAGGGAGCCACGCTGCCGGTCGCGCTGGGCGAATTGCTCGCGGCGGCGGCGATCGCGCGCGCGCCCGGGTGGCAATTCGACGCGGCGCGCGCGCGGCGCCGGCTCACCGCACTGCTGGGCACCCGCGACCTCGCCGGCTTCGGCGCGCAGGGGCTCGACTCGGCCACCGCGGCCGCAGGCGCCCTGCTCGACTACGTCGAACGCACACAGGGGCGCTCGCCCTCGCACCTGCAGGCGCTGCGCGTGTTCGCCGGCGACGAATTCGTCGTGCTCGACGCGGCGGCGCGGCGCAACCTGGAGATCGTCGAGCCGATGCGCGGCGACGACGGCGCATCGCTGCTCAGGCTGCTCGATCGCTGCGCGACCAGCGCCGGTGGACGCCTGATGCGGCGCTGGCTGCTCGAACCGCTGCGCTCGCAGCCGCAGGCCTCGCGCCGGCATGGCTGTGTCGAGGCGCTGCTCGCTCCCGCTGCGGCACCCGCGATGCTCGAGGATTCCGCCGCAGCGCCGCTGTATGAATCCATGCTTGCCGACCTGCGCGAACTGCCGGACCTCGAACGGATCGCGGCACGGATCGCGCTACGCTCGGCCCGGCCGCGCGAGCTCGCGGCGCTGCGCGACGCCGAGCCGGCGCTGCGCCGCCTTCACACGCGCCCTGGCCGGCCTCGACGCGGCGCTCTTCGGCGATTTGCGCGACGCGCTGCAGATACCCGATGCGGCGCTCGCACCGATCGCCGGCGCGCTCGCCGACGAACCCGCCGCGCAGGCGCGCGACGGCGGCGTGATCCGCGACGGCCACGACGCCGGGCTGGACGAGTTGCGCCGAATCGACCGCGACTGCGACAGCATGCTCGCCGCAATCGAACTGCGCGAGCGCGAGCGCACCGGCATCGCGACCCTGCGCGTCGGCTACACCGGGGTGCACGGCTTCTACATCGAAGTCACGCGCGGCCAGGCCGATCGCGTGCCCGACGACTACCGTCGCCGCCAGACGCTGAAGAACGCCGAGCGCTACATCACGCCCGAGTTGAAGGCCTTCGAGGACAAGGCCCTGTCGGCGCGCGAGCGCGCGCTCGCGCTCGAGCGCGAGCTCTACGAGACGCTGCTCGACGCACTGGCGCCATCGGTGCCCCTCTGGCGGGGCGCGGGTCGCGCGGCCGCGCAGCTCGACGTGCTGGCCGCATTCGCGCAGCGCGCGCACACGCTGCGCTGGGTGCGTCCGCGCTTTTCCGCAGCACCCGGCATCGAGATCCGCGCGGGCCGCCATCCGGTAGTCGAAGCCGGCGTCGAACAGTACACGCCGAACGACTGCGTGATGCGCGAGAGCCGGCGCATGCTGCTGCTCACCGGGCCCAACATGGGCGGCAAGTCCACCTACATGCGCTCGGTGGCGCTGATCGCCCTGCTCGCCTGCTGCGGCAGCTTCGTGCCCGCCGACGCCTGCGAGATCGGGCCGATCGACCGGATCTTCACCCGCGTCGGCGCATCCGACGACCTCGCCGGCGGACGCTCGACCTTCATGGTCGAGATGACCGAAGCGGCGGCCATCCTGCACGCGGCCACCGAGCGTTCGCTGGTGCTGATGGACGAGATCGGCCGCGGCACCTCGACTTTCGACGGGCTGGCGCTGGCGCACGCGATCGCCGCGCGGCTGCTGTCGCACAACCGCTCGCTGACCCTGTTTGCGACGCATTACTTCGAACTGACGGAACTCGCGGCCACGCATCCGCAGGCGGTGAACCTGCACCTCGCCGCCGCCGAGCATCGCGGCGGCATCGTGTTCCTGCACGAGGTGCGCGACGGCCCGGCCAGCCGCAGCTATGGGCTGCAGGTGGCCCGGCTCGCCGGCCTGCCGGCGCCGGTCGTTCGCGCGGCCAGCCAGCTGCTCGGCGAGCTCGAGGCGCGTGCCCGCTCGCGCGACGACCAGCTCGATCTGTTCGCGATGCCGCAGGAGGCAGCCCCGGCTTTGCCGGACCCGGCGCCGACAGCGTCGCTGCGGACGGCACCGATGCGCACGACACCGATGCGCCCGGCGACGCGTCGGCGCCCGGCGCCCGTCGCGACGCCGAAGTCGCGCGGCATCTGCTCGAGCGGCTGCGCGAGATCGATCCGGATGCGCTGAGCGCGCGCGACGCGCTGCAACTGCTGTACGACCTGCGCGCTCAGGCTGGCGCGCCATCCGGAACGGGCTGAGCGCCCTCCCGGCCGCCGGCCACCGCGGCCAGAGCCGCCGCCAGCAGCGCAGCCACCGCGTTGTGCAGCGTGGCCGTCGTCAGCGCCTGCGTGCCCAGTGCGGTGCCCGCGCCGAGCAGGATCTGCGCCAGCGCCAGCGCGGCCAGCCACGCGGCGAGCGCCGGGCGCGCGCTGCGCAGCCTGAGCGCGAGCAGCGCGGCCAGCGCCGCGAACACGAGTCCGACCGCACGGTGCGCGAGGTGCATGCCGCGCGCCGCTGCCGTATCGACCGCCACCGTCGCGCGAACCGGATTCATCGCGGCCGGATCGAAACGCGCGCCAGTGCACTGCGGCGTGTCGCAGGCATCGATTGCGTGGCGCGCGCCGATCATCGTGCCGCCCCGGGCGAGCAGGCCGAGCAGCGCGAGTGCCGCCAGCGCGATGCGCGCTGCGCCGGCCGTGCCCGGCGTGAGCGACCCCGCCGACCCGGCCGGCCCGGCCAACGCACTCGCCGCACGTCGACCGCGGCACGCGGCCGCGATCCAGGCGAGCGCCGCCGCCAGCAGCAGCCCGCCAACCAGGTTGCCCAGCGTGACCAGCGGCAGATCGTGCGGCGTGTAGCGCCCCAGCCAGGCGAGGAACACGGTGTCGCCCAGCGCGACGGCCGCCGCGATCCGTTCGGCGCCGCGCATCGACGACCAGCCGAACACCGCGACGAGCAGCACCAGCACGCCCACCAGCGTAGCGCTCACCCGGTGCAGCGACCGCGCGATGCGCACCGCGCCCGACGCCTCGGCCGTGGGCGCGGTGGCGGCGGCAGCGTCCGCCGTGGCGCGCGACTGCGCAGCGTCGGCGGCGCGCGCGTCGGCGGCACGCGCATCGGCGGCAGCCTGCGCCGCGCGATAGCACGCCGGCCAGCCGTCGCAGCCGACGCCGTTC
Source organism: Burkholderiaceae bacterium (assembly GCA_027493945.1). Taxonomy (GTDB): domain Bacteria; phylum Pseudomonadota; class Gammaproteobacteria; order Burkholderiales; family Burkholderiaceae_E; genus Zeimonas. The sequence continues at coordinate 58,383 of JAOSJU010000003.1, forward strand.
TGCGCGTGGCGAATGAATGCGCTCGACGCGGTGATGCACACCGTGAGCAGGCACGCGAGAAGCGCCAGGACGCGGATCATCGGGCGCGCCGCGCGGCGATCACGCTGTCGAGCACCACCCAGACGAACAGGATGCCGCCGACGATCGCAAGCATGCCCCCGAACCCCATCAGGCCCATCCCGAAGATTTCCTGCGTGGTGCGCAGCGTCTGCTCGGCGCCGGCGACCTTGCGCTGCACCCCGTAGCCGCCGGACCACATCAGGCCGAGGATGTGCAGCAACTGGCCGCCGCCGTACAGCCACGGCTGCCAGTTCGCGATGCGGCCGGTGGCTTCGCGGTACCCGAGGCGCGGCAGCAGCGCGTAGGCCAGCCCCATCAGCGCCAGCGTCACGCCGACGATCGAGCCGTGGTAGTGCGCGGGCACCCGGACGTCGGAACCCTCGATGAGGAAGCCGATCAGCCCGCCCGCCGAGAACAGCAGCAGCGAGGTGATCAACGACGCGCGCAGCGGCCGCGTCGCCGGCGTGGACGCGACGCGCCGCGCGAGCGCGACCGCCAGCGCCAGCACCATCGGCAGGATCGCCAGCCCGCCGCCGAAGCGCATCAGCCAGGTCATCATCTTGCGATGCTCGACCGACGGCACGGTCCAGTTCAGGTAGATGATCGGCGCGAGGAACACCGAAGCCAGCCCGATCGCATAGACCAGCGCCACCACGCGCGGACTCAGCGGCAACGGCGACCCGGTGAGCGTGGCCAGCCAGGCCCAGGCGACCAGCATCAGCAAGGTCCAGGTGAACTGGATCACGTGCCCCGGCCCCCAGAACAGCAACTCGTAGTAGGTGGGCGCGTCGAGTTCGCGCGGCACTTCGACGATGGACCAGACCATCGCCATCAGCGCGACCGCGCTCGACACCGCAGCCGCCTTCAGGCCGAAGCGCAGCGCATCGGCCCCGTCGAGTTGCAGGCTCATGCGCGCCGGCGCCACGAACGAGCGCAGCGTGAGCAACAGAAAGCCGGCGCCGAGCACGACCAGTCCGTACAGGAACGCGTCGTTCTCGAGGACCGGCACATAGTTCGACATCACCGGGGTGGCTGCGCCGGTGAACGGCGCCACCGCCATGAACACGGTTCCCAGCGTCGCGGCGAACAACGCGGCCCATCCGAGCCACAACAGCCGCGGCGAGGTGTCGATCGTCCACAGCATGCCCGCCATCGAGACGAACCAGACGAGCACCGAGAGGTCGACGTGCACCACCAGCGCGACGCGGAAGAAGTCGCCGGCGGGAACCAGGTTGGCGACGAACGGGGTGCGCGCGAGCACCAGCAGGATCGAGAACACGCCGGCGCCGATGAGCGCGGCCACCCCCAGCAGCAGCCAGCCGGCCGCGATCGTGCGCTGCTCGGTGGCCGGAACACCGATGTCGAAGCGATCGTCGCGCGGCGCCGCCGGCGTGCGGCCGAACGCGCCCGGGAGGCCGGCCGTCTGCGCGTCCCTCATCGGATCACCACACCACCCTGGTCGGGAATGAAGTCGATCAGCACGACCTGCCCGGGCACGACCTTCATCCGTCGCTCGCCCTCGTGATTGAAGCCCTTCACGCGAACGTCGTCGTTCAGCTGCACGCGCAGCACGTGTTCGCCGGCCGGGATCGCCAACCGGTGATAACCGCTGGCCGCCCCGTCGCGACGCAGGCCCGCCGGCGGGAAGGTGTCGTCGTACAGCGGCTTGCCGTCGAGCTCGACGCGCACGTGCACCGGCGAACGCTCGCGCGGGCAATCCATCTGCGCGCGCAGCTGCGGCGGCAGCTTCGCCAGTTCCTCGGCGCTGCGCGCCCGGCAGTCGGTGGTGAACTGCCCCGGATGCCGGAACGACAGGCGCAACAGCGCCTCGTCGGGAGCCAGGTGCTGGTAGGCCGGCGCGGTCGAGAAGTAGCCGATGAACGCCGCGAACAGCAGGTACAGGACCGCCTGTCCGCCATAGCGCAGCACCGAATTAGCCATGTCCATTGCCTCCGAAAATACGCCGGCGCACGCCGCCGGCTGCCGATCCTGCCGCGGTCGCGGCCAGCCGCGACCCGAACGATTCGATTTGCGCCTCCAGCGCCGCACGGTCCTCGCGGCCGGCGTGGATCACGGCGAGCCGCGCGCGATCGACACCGCGGCGCAGGCGCGGCTCGCGCTCTCCCGCGAGCCGCTCGGCCGTCCATCGTACCCCGAAGCGGTACTCGCAATCCCCGTCGGCGCATGTGGCCACTGCCACGCCGGCGGCGCCCGCGCGCAGCCCGTATTCGACGAACGACGGCGGCAGCATGCCCGCACAGGGCAACCCGAAGACCACGAGCCCCGAGCGCGGCTGCGGCATCGCGCCGCGCCGGCACGCGAACACGAGCGTCGCGCCGGCCGCGCCGGGCTGCCGGAAGGCCGCGTCGAGCTCGTCGCGCAGGGCGCCCACCGTGAGGTCCGGCAGGTCGATGCCGCTCACCGGGCGAGCGCCCGGCCGGAATGGCACGGCGGAGGGGCACGAGCCCGCGCAGATTCCGCACGACGCGCAGCGGTCTGCATCGACCACCGCGATCTCGCCCTCGCCACCCGGATGCGGGGCCATCGCGATCGCCGCGAACGGGCAATCGGCAAAGCAGCGCCGGCAACCGTTGCAGTATTGCGGAACCACCTCTGCGGGCGCCGGCCGGCCCGATCGCCCGAGCCACGGCGCGACGGCCAGCAGCAGCGTCAGCCCGATGCTCAGCGCCCAGACCAGCTCGGGCGAGGCCGCGTAGATCGCCGGCATCGGCGCCATGTAGAACCAGTCGATCGGCAGCGTGGCCGGCAGCCGCATCAGCTCGGCCGGCGGCCCGGAAAGCGCGGGCTTCGCCAGCGACAACAGCAGCATCGCGCCCAGGCTCCCGAGCGCCACGGCACGGCTCGTGCCGGTCTGCGGGCGGGTGAGCCGCTGCACGTGCGCCCACATCGCGAGCAGCAGCACGAGCGGCAGGCCGATGTGCAGGAAGACCACCAGCGAGAAGAAACGGTCGGAAACCGCGCCTTCGGCGATGAAGTTGCGCACCAGTGCCGGACCGAAGCCGGGCAGCGCGCCGAACCATTCGGCAGTGGCCGTCGCGACGAACAGCGCGATCGTGTCCCAGACCATCCAGTAGCCGATCACGCCCGCGGCCACCGCGAGCCAAAGCGTCGGCACTCCGCTCACCCACGAATACCAGCGAAAGCCGCGAAAGCGCCCGAGCATCAACTCGCGCAGCAGGTGCAGCACGATCACCGCGACGAACCCATCGGAAGCGTAGCGGTGCAGGCTGCGCATCACGCCGCCGGCCCACCACTGCCCGTGCGTGAGCGCCTCGACCGACGCATGCGCGCCGTCGACGCTGGTGTCGTAGAAGATGTACAGGTAGCCGCCGGTGACCGCGATCAGCCAGAACAGGTAGAAGCCCAGCCCGCCGAGCTGGCGCAGCGGGTTGTCGTCGACCCCGAAGATACGGTCGAACGCATGCTCGGCCATGCGCCAGGCGCGCACGGCCACGCCGTCGGCGGGCGGCGGCGCATCGCCGGAACTCGTGGACAGGAACAGCGGCATGCTCTGGCACAGCCCGGGGAAAACAACCGATCGCGCGCTCAGGCGCGCCTGGCCCGCCGCAGCTCCCGAATCGTGAACCGGGCGATCGCTCCCAGCGTGGTCAGGCCGGCGAAGATCTCGAAGAACAACGAGTAGTTGACCCGGTAGACGCCGGTCTGCGGATCGTACACGGTGCAATACAGGATCACCTTGTCCCAGACGTTTTCGAGGGTCACCTCGCGCGAGGCCTGGCCCGTGAGCAGCTCCTTCAGCGGCTGCACCAGCATCGGCAGGTCGAAGTTCTCGCCGTAGACCTGCCGGTAGATCACGCCGTCGGCATCGACGATCGTGACCTGCGTGACGTGATCGAAGCCCTTCGGCGTCGTCTCGTAGACGAATCCGAGGTTCGCCGTGAGCGCGTCGACCTGCACCGGATCAGGGCTCAGGAAATGCCAGCCGGGCTCGCCGATGCGGTTCTGGCGCTTGAACGCCGCCATCGCGGCGGGACTGTCGAACGGCTGGTTGAAGCCGATCGAGACGACGGTGAACCTGTCGTCGCCGAGCGCCCGGCGCGCCTCGCGCACCGCCTCGGCAAGGAACTGCGTGGCGACCGGGCAGGCCTGGAAGCAGCCGGTGTAGACCAGGCTGATCAGCAGCGGGCGCCCCTGGTAGTCGCTGAAGCGCACCTCCTTGCCATTGCTGTCGCGCATCCGGATGTCGGCGAGCGGGCGGCCGATCGCGGCCTGGCTGGTCGCGATGATCTGGCGATAGTCGGGAGCGCGGCTCGGGCTCGCGGAATCGGGCGCATCTGCCCGGGCGGGCGCCACCGCGACGCAGGCGAACGCGCCCAGCGCCAGCAGCACGTTTGTCAGCCTGCCAGCGAGCGATCGGGAAGTGTCCGGGCCCGACACCGCTTCAGGCACCGAGCGACGCCCTCATCCACCCGTCGGCGATGGTTCCGAGGAGCAGCAGCGAGAGCTGGATCAGCGAGGCGTGAAAGCTCGCCATCGCGTTGGCACGATTCGGCGCGAGCGCGAGCAGCCATGCGCGCCGGATCAGCAGCGCGCCGCCCACCGCGGCGCAGGCCAGGTAGAGCCAGCCGGGGCCGAGCAGCGCCAGCGCCAGCGAGCAGCCGACCATGACGATGGCATGCCAGAAGATGGCCCAGGCGGCGAAGCGGTCGCCCTTGACCACCGGCAGCATCGGCACGCCGGCGCCCGCGTAGTCGTCGCGAAAGACAATCGACAGGCTCCAGAAGTGCGGAGGAGTCCAGAGAAACAGCACCAGCGCGAGCAGCAAGGCCTCGGCCGAGAGCTGCGGCGATACCGCTGCGGCACCGGCCAGCACCGCGAAGCTGCCGGCCAGTCCGCCGATCACGATGTTCCACGCGCTGCGGCGCTTGAGCCAGACGGTGTAGACGATCGCGTAGAAGAAGGCGCCGAGGAAGGTGTAGAGCGCGGCGCTCGCGTTGGTGGCCAGCCAGGCCGCCGCCACCGCGATGCCTGTGAGCGCGACGATGAGCGCAAGCCAGCCGCCGTGGTGGCGCATGCGCCCGCTCACGAACGGGCGGCGCCGGGTGCGCGCCATCCGCGCGTCGAGGTCGACTTCGTAGAACTGGTTGAACGCGCCCGCCGCCGCCGAGGACACGAGCACCGCAAGCGTCAGGACCAAACCCTGCCAGGGCTCGAGCGCGCTGCCGGGCGAGACCATCAGGCCGGCGACCGCGGTGAGCGCGATCGCCACCCCGATGCGCAGCTTGAACAGGTTCAGCAAGGCCTTCACGGCTGGCTTGCCTCATCGCCGGGCCGCGCGCGGCGGCCCGGCCATGTTCGTTCGTCGCTCAGACGCACGGCTCGGCGCTCAGCTCAGGCCCCAGACCGTGGACAGGTACTTCCAGTTGACGAAGTAGTACAGCACGAAGGCCACCAGGAAGACCAGCGCGAACACGAAGGTGCCCGGCACGCCGAAGCCGCCGCCATGGCCACCGTGGCCGGTGAGTGCCGCCTGCACCGGCAGGCGCAGCGGCACGACCTTGGTGGAGTAGGAACCCGCGTCGAGCTTCTTGCCGAACAGGATCGTGCCGACCGTGATCAGGATGTACATCCCCCCGCCCACGACCGCGATGACACCGGCCACGCCGAAGATCGCGATCATCAGCAGCGCGGTGCCCGGGTACTCGTAGGGCAGCGCGGCGCCGGCGAAGGTGATGTCCCAGTGGCGGCGCGGCACGCCGAGAGTTCCGGCGCCCATCATCGCCAGCGTGAACACGCCCATGCCCAGGCCGAAGATGTACGGCTGCAGCTTCGCCCATCCTGGCAGGATGATCTCGCGGTTGAACAGCGTGGGCAGCAGGAAGTAGGTGAGCGACATGAACGCCAGCGTCGTGCCGATCACGACCGTGGCGTGGAAGTGCCCCGGCACGTAGATCGTGTTGTGGATGATCATGTTCAGCTGCTCGGTGCCCATCATCACGCCCGAGATGCCGCCGAGGAAGCCGAAGCCCACCAGGGACATGAACATCCCCGAGAACACCGGATTGCCCCACGGCGCCTTGCGCAGCCACTCGAACAGGCCTTTGGTGTAGCCCTTCTCGCGCTGGGCGGCCTCGATCGCGCCCGGCACCGTGAGGCCGTGCAGCATCGAGGCGAGCACCGCCAGGTACATCGCATAGCTGGTGTTGAAGATCTTCCACTCGGTGCCCACCGCCGGGTCGGCCAGGATGTGGTGCGCCGAGGCCAGCTGCAGGAACAGGATGTACAGCAGGAACGCGGAGCGGCTGACCCGCTCGGACATCGGCTTGGCGCCGAAGACGATCGCGGCGATCGCGTACCAGACCGCGATGTGCGCCGACACGTTGATCTGCTGCGACGAGTGACCGAAGGCCCACCAGATCACCCGGTACATCGCCGGGTCGATGTGCTTGATGTAGCCCACCGACCAGAGGAACGTGGGGATCAGGATGATCGCGCCCGAGGCGATCGTGAAGATCGCGATGATGCAGGCCGTGAGCGCCCCGAAGGTGACCAGCGGCACCGACCCCTCGTAGGTCTTCTCGGCCTTGGCCACGACCAGCGTGCCCAGGAAGATGAAGCAGCCGATCAGCGCGCCGACCGCGAACAGGATCAGCCCGAGGTAGAACGCCGGGTGCGCGGGCATCGGCACGTACGAGGTCATCATCACCGTCGCGTTGCCGCTGAAGATCGCCGCGTTGAACGTCAGCGTGCCGATCACCATCAGCGCCCAGGCGAGCCACGCCAGCTTGGGCGTGGCCAGCCGGCATCGCAACAGCGTGGACGAGCAGAAGTACAGGATCGCGATCTCGAAGAAGATGATCCAGACCACGAGCATGTCGAGGCCGTGGGCCGTGAGGTACAGGTAGAAGTTGTCGGCGTCGATCAGGTGGATCGCCTGCCAGCGCGTGAGCGTGATCAGCAGCGCGAGGATGCCGCCGATCAGCAGCGCGACGACGGCCGCGACCGCGTTGAGCTTGATCAGCGACTCGGCCGACTTGTGGAACTGCAACCCCGTGCGGGGGCAGATTCGGTACTGGGCTTCAGCGGTTGCCATGATTCCCCCGATCACTTGACGTAGAGCCGCGAGACCATCTTGTGATGGCCGATGCCGCAGAATTCATTGCAGACGATCGCGTACTGTCCCGAGCGGTTCGGCGTGATGGTCACGACGTGCTGGTAACCGGGCAGCACCTGGATGTTGATGTTCTCGGGCTGCAGCGAAAAGCCGTGCTGGTAGTCCATGGCGCTGAGGTTGAGCCGGTAGGTCTTGCCCTTCTCGAGCTCGAGGATCGGCCACCAGTCCCAGAGGCGGGCGATCAGGTAGACGTCGCTGCCGGCCGGCGGCGCGACCACGGGCACCTTGTTCTCGCCTTCTTCGCGCACCTTGTACTTGTCCACCATGTCCTGGGTGGCCTTGGCGAACAACTCGGGCTTGACCTTGTAGGTTTCCGGCGAGAGGTTCTGCTTACCGAACACGTGCCAGTAAGGCATCATGAAGAACATGATCATGCACCAGACGAAGGCGATCACGACCCAGAGGATCTCGATCTTGTCGACCGGTTGCTTCCACCAGATGCGATGCTGCGGGGGCAGTATGGCGCTCACGTTTTTCTCCAGGTTGCTCGCGAACGATCACTTGGCCAGCGGCGTGACCGGCACTCCCGCGATCTCCATCACTCCCCAGAGGATGTAGAAAACGGTCGGGATCGTGATGCCCAGGAACAGCAGCAGGAAGGGGTTGTCGAGAATCTGCTGCATCACGGGGATGCGTTCTTCTTCCTGCTTTTCGGCCTGCGGTCGACCCTGGTCAGCCATGGCAGCTCCCTTCCCTGTCGAAAGATTGGTAACGGATTCGGTAACGCCGGCCATCATGGTTGGCCGCACCATGCACCCGCCTTGACGCGCATCAAAGGTAACCCGGTTGTGGCGCCGCGGCAATCCACAAACTGCTGCGGTGCGCGATCGCGCGGCGGAAATGTCGCTTCCGCGTCGCCATGCGCTTGCAATGGCGCCGCGTTGCCGCTAGGTTCCGCATGTTTTTCCGCATGTTCTTCGCGCCGTGAGCGGCCCGCGCCGCTGCCGGCCTGCGCTGTGCCCGGCGCGCCGCCGGGCCTCACGGAGATATACGTTGCTCAAGAAACTCCAGGGCTTCCTGCAGTGGTTCTTCCTGCGGATGGAGGCCGTCGGCAACCGGGTGTTCGGCGACCGGCTGAACCCGATGTACTACCTCGGCGCGACCAGCTACTGGATGTTCTGGATCGTCGTCGCCAGCGGCCTGTACGTCTACGTGTTCTACGAGACCGGCGTCGACAAGACCTACGCATCGATGGAGTCGATCACCCACGGCCAGTGGTGGGCCGGCGGCATCATGCGCAGCGTGCACCGCTACGCCTCGGACGCGATGGTGCTCACGATGCTGCTGCACATGACGCGCCACTTCGCGTTCGACCGCTATCGCAGCTTCCGCGCCTTCTCGTGGGTCACCGGGGTGATCGTCCTCTGGCTGGTCTACGTGTCGGGGGTCAACGGCTTCATGCTGCCCTGGGACAAGCTGGCGCAGTTCGTGGTGATCGGCACCACCGAGTGGCTCGACTCGCTGCCGGTGTTCAACGGCATCCTGACGCGCAACTTCATCACCCCCGAGGCGATCACCGACCGGCTGTTCTCGCTGCTGTCGTTCCTGCACATCGGCATCCCGCTGGTGGTCATGCTGGCACTGTGGGTGCACACCCAGCGCGTGCCACGCGCCGCGCAGATGCCGCCGCGCCGGCTCGCCTACGGCCTGGTGGCGATGCTGCTGGTGCTCGCGCTGGCCAAGCCGGTGGTGAGCCAGGCGCCCGCCGACTTCCACACCGCGCCGACGACGCTGGACTTCGACTGGTTCTACCTCACCGTCTACCCGCTGATCTACGCCCGGGATCCGCTCGAGCTGTGGATCGCCTGTGCCGGCGTCACCGTGCTGCTGATGGCAATGCCGTGGCTGCCGCCGGCACGCACCGGCAAGGGCCAGGCCTATCACCTGACCGCGCACCCGGGCCGCCAGTGGCGCGCCGGTACGCGCCGGCGAGACGCTGCTCGACGCGGGCCTGCGCGCCGGCATCGCGCTGCCCTACGAGTGTCGCTCGGGCGGCTGCGGCGTGTGCAAGGCGACCATGATCGGCGGCCAGGTCGAGATGTCCGGCTACCAGCCCAGCGCGCTCTCCGAAGAGGAGCGCCGCGCGGGCCGCATCCTGCTGTGCTGTGCGCGCGCCCTCTCCGACGTGGAGTTCGAATACGAGGAAGACGCCGCGGCGCGCGGCACGCAGGTGGCCACCTACGAAGCCCGCGTGGAGCGGCTCGAGCGGCTCGCACACGACGTGATGCTGGTCGCACTGAGGCTGCCCGAAGGCCGCAGGATCGACTTCGAGGCCGGCCAGTACCTGAACGTGGTGCTCGAGGACGGCGCGCGGCGCAGCTACTCGTTCACCACGCCCTCGGCGTCCACCGACCTGGTCGAGCTGCACGTGCGCCTGATGCCGGGCGGGCGCTTCACCACGCGCGTGTTCGAATCGATGAAGGTGGGCGACCCGCTCACCTTCGAGGGGCCGGTGGGCTCCTTCGTGCTGCACGAGCCGAGTGACAAGCCGCTGATCTTCGTGGCCGGCGCCACCGGCTTCGCGCCGGTCAAGAGCCTGCTCGAACAGGCCTTCCGCATGGGCATCGAGCGGCCGCTGCACCTCTACTGGGGCGTGCGCCGGCGCCGCGACCTGTACCTGACCGAACTGCCGCAGCAGTGGGCCCGCGAGCACCCGAACTTCCACTTCGTGCCGGTATTGTCCGAGCCGGCGCCGGAAGACGAATGGACCGGCCGCATGGGGCTCGTTCACGAGGCGATCCTGACGGACTTCCCCGATCTGTCGGGCTTCTCGGTCTACGCCTGCGGCTCGGTGCGCATGGTCGAGGCGGCGCGCCCCGCCTTCGTCGCACAGGGCCTGCACGAAGACGCCTGCTTCTCGGACGCGTTCATTCCTGCCGGCGGAACCACGACGCCGTAGCCGCGGGCCGCAGACGGCGCGCGGCACGCCTCCCGATCCCGACGCCTTCCGGTCGTCCCGGCGCGCGCGTCCGATCGTTGCTTCAGTGATACGCACGCGGGCGCCCCCCGCCCGAAGCCGGGGCGTCTGCCATGAGTTTGCTAGAATTCGGCCTTCGATCGGCAATCCAGTGCGGGTTAACACCTACGGGTTCCACCCGAGCCACGCCCGGACGCGATGGCGGACCGCCGAGCGACGAAGCTGAATCCCTCAGTGCTTTCCTTCCGGGAACGAACCACATCATGAAGAAATCGCTGCTCCTCGCCTCGATCATCGTCGTCACCACGGCCGCCTGCGGCAAGAAGGAAGAGGCGCCTGCCCCGGCGCCCGCCCCGGCGCCGGCCACCACCGCTCCGGCCCCCGCCCCGGCCGAGGCTGCGAAGGAAGCCGCTGGCGCGGCGGTCGACACTGCCAAGGAAGCCGCCGAGAAGACCGGCGAAGCCGTGAAGGAAGGCGCGACCGCCGCGGTCGAGGCCACCAAGGACGCCGCCGGCGCCACGGTCGACGCCGCCAAGGAAGCTGCCGACAAGGCTGCGCAGGCCGCCAAGGAAGCCGCCGACAAGGCCGCCGAAGCCGCGAAGAAGTAAGTCGCGCGATACGCGACGCTTCGCACGCACGGCCGGCGCGAGCCGGCCGCGCGCGGCCGGGCCCGAGTGCCCGGCCTGCCAAAACCGGCCCTTGCGGCCGGTTTCTGTTTTTCTCAGACCGCGATCCAGTCGACGCCGCGGTCCTGGTCGGCCACCCGGATCATTTCGTCGGCGCCCGGTTCCAGCGCCGAGGCGAGCGCCTCGCGGGCCAGTTCGGGACGGTTGTTGTGGCGGCTCAGGTGCGCGGCCACGACGGTGCGCAGCCGCGAGCGGTCGATCGACGCGAGGATGCGCGCCGCCTCGCGGTTGTCGAGGTGCCCCCAGGCTCCGGCGATGCGGCGCTTGAGCACGGGCGGGTAGCGCGGATTGTCGGCGAGCAGTTGCCCGTCATGGTTGCATTCGAGCACCAGCGCGTCCAGCCGCGCGAGCGCGCGCACCACGTACGGCGTGCCCTGCCCGAGGTCGGTGAGCACGCCGAGGCGACGCCGCCCGTCGTCGATCACGTACTGCACCGGTTCGCGGGCGTCGTGGGGCACCGGCACGGGCTCGATGCGCAGCCCGGCGCAGTCGAAGTGCGCATGAGAGTCGAACACGCGCAGCAAGGGCTCGACCTCGCCGGCCGCATCGGGCATCGCGGCGGCCGCCCGCAGCGTGCCATGCGTGAGGTGCACCGGGATGCCGTGCGCGCGTGCCAGCCTGAACACGCCGCCGATGTGGTCGGCGTGCTCGTGGGTCACCAGGATCGCATCGAGCTGCCCGGGCTCGATACCCGCGCCACGCAGCCGGCGCTCGGCCTCGCGCCGACCGAAGCCGCAGTCGACCAGCACCCGCGTGACGCGGATGCCGTCGCTGCTTTCGATCAGCAGCGCGTTGCCTTCGCTGCCGCTGCCCAGGCTCGCGAAGCGCACCGCACCGTCACCGCAGCTGCTCTCGCAGCAGCACGAGAATTCGCTCGGCCGTGCGCTGGTCGACCTCGCCGACCGGCTTGCCGTCGGCAGCGAGCACGCTCACCCGGCTGCTGTTCTCGCCGCTGCCTTCGATCCGGATGCGGAACTGCCGGCTCGCGTCGGCACGCGGCTTCGCCGAACCGAAGATGCGCGAGAAGAAGCCGGGCTTTTCAGCGACGCGGCCACCCTCGACCTCGGGATCGATGTAGCGGACGAAGTACAGGCCTTGCGCGCGGTCGCGGTCTTCGACGGTGAAGCCGCCGCGGTCGAGCGCCAGTCCGACGCGGCGCCAGGCGCGCTCGAAACCCTCGTCGACGTCGAGCGCCTGCGTTCCCCCGCTGACGGCGAGCCGCGCGTGATCGCTCGCGACGGCGGCTGCGGCCGTGGTGGGCGCGGCCTCGGAGGGACCGAACTTCAGCATCAGGCGCCGCAGGAACTCGGCCTCGAGCTCGGGATCGCTCGGCCTCGGCTGCCAGGCGGTGTTGTCCTGCGCCGACGAGGTATAGACCTCGATCATGCCGCGGTGGCTGATGTAGACCTCGGTCTTGCCGTTGGCCGACTCGAGGCGCGTGCGGAACTTGTCGCGCTCGCCGGTGGAGTAGAGGTTGTCGAATGCGCGGCCGATGGTCGAGCGGATGAAGTCCAGCGGCAGCTTCGCGCGGTTCTCGGCCCAGTCGGTTTCCATGATGCCGGTTTCGGGCGAGGCGGTCTTGATCACGAAACCGTTGTCCTGCCAGAAATCGCGCAACACCGCCCAGACCTTCTCGGGCGGCAGCTCGACCACCAGCCAGCGCTGCGAGCCGTCGCGCTCGAGGTGCGCGCCCGGCACCTTGGGCAGCACCGCGGCGCTGGCAACCGGCGCCGCGCGCTCGGCGGCGCGCGCGCTCTCGTAGGTGGAGGCGGTGCGCTTGCTGCGCTCGGGCACCGCGAAGCGGTTGTCGGCCGCCGGTTTCGTCAGATCGGGCGGCACGTCGAGCGAGGGCCCCTTCGTGGCCGACTTGTATTCGATCCGGCTCGCCTCGTCGATCGTGTCGCCGATTGCGCAGGCGCCCAGCGCGGCGGCCAGCGCCGGGATCGCGGCCGCGCGCAGCGCGCGCGCGGCGACCGCACGGAATTGCATCGTCAATTGAGCACTCCTGAGCGCTCGAGCGCGCAGCGCACGAGTTCCTGGCGTTCGGGCGACAGCGGCGTGAGCGGCAGCCGGATTCCGGGGCCGATGCGGCCCATCCGGGCCAGCGCCCACTTGACCGGAATCGGGTTGGCCTCGCCGTACAGGTCGGTATGCAGCGGCAGCAGCCGGCGGTTGATCGCCAGCGCCTGCGCCCAGTCGCCGGCGAGCGCGCATTCGCACATCCGGGCCATCGGGCCGGGCGCGAGGTTGGCGGTGACCGAGATCACGCCGTGCGCGCCCATCGCCATCAGGGCGAGCGCGGAGTCGTCGTTGCCGCTGTAGACCGCGAAATTCGCGGGCGCCTGCGCGAGCAGCACCGAGCCTCGCGGGATGTCGCCGGTCGCGTCTTTCAGACCGATGATGCCGGGCACCTCGGCCAGGCGCAGGACGGTGGCGTTGGCGAGGTCGGCCACCGTGCGTCCCGGCACGTTGTAGAGCACGATCGGCAGGTCGACCGCTTCGGCCACCGCGCGGAAGTGCCGGTACATGCCCTCCTGCGTCGGCTTGTTGTAGTACGGCACCACCTGCAGCGACCCCTGCGCGCCGTGCTCGTGCGCATACTCGGTGAGCTCGATCGCCTCGCGCGTGGAGTTGCCGCCGGTGCCGGCGATGATCGGCACGCGACCGGCCGCGTGCTCGACGGCGACGCGGATCAGCGTCGCATGCTCTTCGACATCGACGGTCGGCGATTCGCCGGTGGTGCCGACGACCACGATCGCCGCCGTCCCCTCTTCGACGTGCCAGTCGATCAGCCGGCGGTAGCTCTCGAGATCGAGGCTGCCGTCTTCGTGCATCGGACTGACGATCGCGACAATGCTGCCCTTGATCATGGCTGGTCGCTTGCAAAAACCTGCATTCTATCCGAGCACGCGCATCCCCTCGGGACCGGCGGCGCGCGTCGCGCAGACGCGCTGCACGACGGCCGACCGCGGCTGCGCGAGCAGCCCGTGCTCGTAGGCCAGCACCGCCAGCCCGGCGCTGCGGCAGCGCTGCAGCAGCTCGCCCGGAGCGAGCAGGAACGCCGGGTTCGACGGCTTGCCGAAGCGCTCGTTGCCCTGCGCGAAGGTCTCGTAGACGAGCAGGCCGCCGGGCGCGACCAGTGCGGCCAGCAGCGCGAAACGCGCGCGAAACAGGTAGTTCGCCACGACCACCGCATCGAAGCGCTCCTGCCCGAACGGCCACTCGCCGCCCTCCGGGTCGGCCACGCGCGTGACGATGCCCTCGCCCGGGCGGGCCAGCGCCGCCGCATCGCGATCGATCGCGGTCACTCGCAGGCCCGGGCGCCGTGCCTCCAGCGCGTGCCGGCCCGAGCCGGCGGCGAAGTCGAGCACGCTCGCGCCGGCCGGCACCTCCGCGAGCCAGCGACGCACCCACGGCGACGGCGCGGCGGGCGCGGCAGGGTGCGGGATCGCTGGCAAGGTGGACATATTCCTCGGCTCCGGGCGGGGCGATCCGCTACATTACGCTCGATCACACCCGGAGAGCGACGATCGAACCGCTGGCCGCCTCACCGAGTTTCCGGCTGCCTTCGCGCAGCCTCGCTGCCTGCGTGGCGGCGCTCGCGCTCGCCGCGATCCTGGCGCTGATCGCGTGGCTCGCGCCGTCGCTGCTGCCGCGGCAGGCCGCGCTCGCCGCAGCCGCGCTGACCGCGATCGCCGCGGCGACCGGGCTATGCCCGGCGCTGCGAAGCGCGCTGCGCGCCACGTGCAGCTCGGACGCGTTGCTGCGCGACCTCGGCGAGCACCGCCGCGCCGCCGAGCAACTGGCCGCGCTCGGCTCCTGGGTGCACGACCTGCGCCGCAACACGCTGCAGTGGAGCGACGGCGCGTTTCGCCTGTTCGGCGTCGACCCGGCGGCCGGCGTGCCGGCGCCGGCCGCGTTCCTGTCGCACATTCACCCCGATGACCGGACTCGCTGGCAGGAAACGCACCGTCGCGCGGTGCGCGACGGCCGCGAGGCACGGGTGGAGTTCCGCTGGGTACGCCCGGGCGGCGAGCAAGCCTGGGTCCGCAGCGTCGCGCGTCCGGAACGCGACGCGCAGGGTCGCACGGTGCGCCTCGCCGGCATCGTGCAGGACATCACCGGCATGCGCGCGATGCAGCAGCAGCTCGCGGCCAGCGAAGCGAAGTTCCGCGACCTCACGCACCTGAGCTCCGACTGGGTGTGGGAGACCGACGCGCACCACCGCGTGTCGTTCCTGTCGGATTCGCTCGACGCGGTGATCGGCCCGTGGCGGCGCGTGCTGATCGGGCGGCGGCGCTGGGCGGTGCCCGAGGCCGATTTCCTGCGTCCCGACTGGGACAGCCACCGCACGACCTGCGAGGCGCACAAGCCGTTCGAAAACTTCGAGTTCGGCCAGATCGATCCGCAGGGCAACGTGTACCACCTGTCGCTGAGCGGCCATCCGGTGTTCGACGAGACGGGTCGCTTCGCCGGCTACCGTGGCACCGGTCGCGACATCACGCGCGAGAAGCAGCAGCGGATGCTGCTCGAAATCGAGGGTGACATCGCCGGCATCATGCGCGAGCAGACCGAACCGGCGCGCGTGATCACCGCGATCGTCATCACGCTGTGCGGCAAGCTCGGCTGGCTCGGCGGCGTTCACCTGGTGCGCACCGACCGCGGGCTGGCGGCGCGCGAACGCTGGGGCTATCCGGCGTTCACCCGAATGGTCTCCGACCTGCCCGGCGAATTCTCCCCCGGCGACGACAGCGTCGAGGGCAGGTGCTGGCGCGAGGGGCGCCATGCCCGGATCACCGACCTGCAGGCGCATCCGTCGTTCGTCACCCGCTATCGCACCGGCGCGCTGGGCGCGAAGGCGGCGTTCCTCGCGCCCATCGGCGACGAGCAGGGACGCACGCTCGGCCTGCTGCTGTTCCTCGGCCCCGTTGCATTCCACGGCGAATCGTTCCTCGGACAGGCCGCCGAGACGCTGTCGCGCACGCTGTCGCTGTACCTGCAGCGAAAGGCGGCCGAGCGGCGCTTGCTGCTCGCCTCGATGCACGACGCGCTCACCGGGCTGCCCAACCGCGCGTTCCTGCTGCAGCAGCTCGAATCGCGCCTGAAGTCGGGCGAGCGCGCGGCGCTGCTCTACCTCGACCTCGACCGCTACAAGCTGATCAACGACACGCTGGGGCACGCTGCCGGCGACCAGGCGCTGATCGAGGTCGCGCGCCGGCTGCGCGCCGCGCTGGGCACCGACGACGTCGCCGGCCGCATGGGCGGCGACGAGTTCGTCGCGCTGCTGGTGCGCCCGGGCACGCGCGAGGAGATCGAGCGCATCGCGCGGCGCGCGCTCGCGGCGATCGAGAAACCGCTGGTGCTGGCCAACAAGGCCTACTTCCTGTCGGCGAGCATCGGCGTGGCGCTGGCGCCCGACGACGCCCAGGAGGCCGAGACGCTGATCCGCTGCGCCGACAGCGCGATGTATCAGGTGAAATCCGAGGGCCGCGGCGACGTGCGCTTCTTCGCGGGCGGCCTCTCCGACGAGCGCGCCGAGCGGCTGCAGCTGGCCGCCGAACTGCCCAGCGCAATTCATCGCGGCGAGGTCGACCTCTACTACCAGCCGGTGATGAACATCGACGAGCGCACGGTGATCGGCTACGAGGGGCTGCTGCGCTGGCGCCATCCGACCCGCGGCCTGCTGTTGCCCGACCGCTTCCTGCCGGCTGCCGAAGAGAGCAACCTGATTCGCGAGATCGGCCTGTGGGCGATCCGGCGCGCGCTCGACGATCGCGTGCGCCTGGGCATCGAGGCCTGGCCCGACCTGGCGGTCTCGGTGAACGTCTCGGCGCGCCAGCTCTCCGAGGAGGGCTTCCTCGCCACGCTGGCCGAGCTGATGCAGGAGCGCGACTTCCCGGCGCGGCTGCTGCAGCTCGAGCTCACCGAGAGCGCGTTCATCGAGAACCCCGAGCGCACCATTGCGCTGATCGGCGAGCTGCGCCGGCTGGGCGTGCGCGTGTTCATCGACAACTTCGGTACCGGCTACGCGTCGCTGTCGTACCTGAAGAACCTGCCGGTCGACGGCATCAAGATCGACCACACCTTCGTGCAGGACCTGCCGGCCGACCGCGGCAACGCCGCGATCGTGCAGGCGATCACGACGATGGCCTCCAAGCTGGGGCTGCAGGCGATGGCCGAGGGCGTGGAGACCGCGGCCGAGCTGCGCGGCTTGCGCTCGCTCGACTGCCACCAGGTGCAGGGCTCGCTGATCGCCGAGCCGCTGCCGTTCGAGCAGCTGAAGGACTTTCTCGAAGCACTGCCGACGCTGCGCCGCATGCATCTGGTGCACGACACGCGCAACAGCGCGGCGTAGGCTGGCGGGGGCGCCGTCGCCGGCCGCAGCCGGGCAGCCTCAGTCGAAGTCGAGCCCCATCGCCTCGCGCACTTCGCGCATCGTCTCCTGCGCGATCTTGCGCGCCTGCTCGCATCCGTCGGCCACGATGTTGCGCAACAGGCTCGGGTCGTCGAGATAGGGTTGTGCCCGCTCGCGAAACACCTGCTGCTCGGCGAGGATCGCGTCGATCACCGGCTGCTTGCATTCGAGGCAGCCGATGCTCGCGCTGCGGCAGCCCACCTGCACCCATTCGCGCGTCGCCTCGTCGGAATAGACGAGGTGCAGCTGCCACACCGGGCAGCGCTCGGGCTCGCCCGGATCGGTGCGCCGCACGCGCGCCGGATCGGTGGGCATGGTGCGGATCTTCCTGCGCACCGACTCGGGGTCTTCGCGCATCGCGATCGAGTTGCCGTAGCTCTTGGACATCTTCTGCCCGTCGATGCCGGGCATTCTCGACGCCTCGGTGAGCAGCGCCTGCGGCTCGGCCAGGATGATCCTGCGGCTGCCTTCGAGGTAGCCGAACAGCCGCTCGCGATCGCCCATGCTCAGGTTCTGCGCCAACTCGAGCAGTTCGCGCCCCTGCTGCAGCGCGGTGTCGTCGCCCTGCTCCTGGTAGCGGGTGCGCATCTGCTGGTACAGCTTCGCGCGCTTGCTGCCCAGCTTCTTCACCGCCTCGCGCGCCTTGTCCTCGAAGCCCGGCTCACGACCGAACAGGTGGTTGAAGCGGCGCGCGATCTCGCGCGTGAACTCGACGTGCGGCACCTGGTCTTCGCCCACCGGCACCCAGGCGGCGCGGTACATGAGGATGTCGGCCGCCTGCAGCAGCGGGTAGCCGAGGAAGCCGTAGGTGGACAGGTCGCGCTCGGACAGCTTCTCCTGCTGGTCTTTATAGGTGGGCACGCGCTCGAGCCAGCCCAGCGGCGTGATCATCGACAGCAGCAGGTGCAGCTCGGCGTGCTCGGGCACGCGCGACTGGATGAACAGCACCGACTGCTGCGGATCGATGCCCGCGGCCAGCCAGTCGATCACCATCTCCCAGACGTTGTCGCCGATCACGTCCGGCGAATCGTAGTGGGTGGTGAGCGCGTGCCAGTCGGCCACGAAGAACAGGCAGGGGTGCTCGGACTGCAGCCGCACCCAGTTCTTCAGTGCGCCGTGGAAGTGACCCAGGTGCAGCGCGCCGGTCGGGCGCATGCCGGATACGACTCGTTCGGTGAACATGGTCGGTCGTTCAGTCGGACAGCGAAAAGAGCGCCGCGATCACGCCGACCCCGATGTCGATCAGCGGCGCGACGACGAAGCCCAGCACGCCGGTGGCCAGCAGCGCGAGCAGGATGAACAGCCCGAAGGGCTCGAGCCGCGAGAACGCCGCGGCAAGCCGCGCCGGCAGCAGGCTGGTGAGGATGCGCCCTCCGTCGAGCGGCGGTACCGGCACCAGGTTGAGCACCGCCAGTGCCAGATTGACCAAGATGCCTGCGATCGCCATGCGCGGCAAGAACTCGCCGTCGCTGCCCAGGACGCTCATCAGCTTGAGCGCGAAGCCCCAGCCGAGCGCCATCGCGAGATTGGCCAGCGGCCCGGCGGCGGCGACCATGCCCATGTCGCGGCGTGGCGAGCGCAGGTTCGAGGGCACGATCGGCACCGGCCTGGCCCAGCCGAAAAGTATTGCCCCGCCCGCCGCCTTGCTCGCGAGCAGGATCAGCGCCGGCACCAGCAGCGTGCCGATCGGGTCGATGTGGCGCAGCGGATTCAGGCTGACGCGGCCCTGCAATTGCGCGGTACGGTCGCCAAGGCGCGCGGCGACGAAGCCATGCGCGGCCTCGTGCAGCGTGATCGCGAAAATCACCGGGATTGCATAGACCGCGATCAGCTGCGGAAGGCTCAGATCCATGTCGAAGATTGTAGCAGCCGGCCCCGGCGCGGCCCGGGCACACGCGCCGGCGCGTTCAGAAGCGCACCCGCAGCACCGAACTCTCCGCGCCGCGCGCGACCATGCCTTCGATGCTGCCGCAGCCCATGCGCACCACCAGAGGTTCCGGGCCGGTAAGGTCGATGACCGTCGTGGGCACGAAGCCCTGCCCGCCCGCGTCGATCACCAGCTCGATGCGGCGCGACAGGCGCTCGACGATCGTGTCGGCATCGGTGATCGGGTCGTCCTCGCCGGGAAGGATGAGGCTCGAGCACAGCACCGGCTCGCCGTGCGCTTCGAGCAGGCCCTGGGCGACCGCCGCGTCGGGCACGCGCAGCCCGATCGTTCGCCGCGACGGGTTCCACAGGCGCCGCGGCACTTCCTTCGTCGCGTCGAGCACGAAGGTGTACGGGCCGGGGGCCCATTCCTTCAGGAAACGGTATTGACGGCTGTCGACCATCGCGTAGGTCGACAGCTCGGACAGGTCACGGCACATCAGCGTGAGCAGGTGCCGTTCGTCGAGTCCGCGGATCGCGCGCAGCCGGTCGACCGCGCTCTTGTCGCCCAGCCGGCAGGCGAGCACGTAACAGGCGTCGGTGGGCAGCGCCACCAGCCCGCCGGCGCCCAGCACGTCGGCGGCCTGCCGCAGCAGCCGCGCCTGCGGGTTCTTCGGATGCAGCGTGAAGCGCTGCGTCATGCGCGTGCCACCGCGTCGGCGCGCGCGGCCCGCGCGCGCGAGGCCGCCAGCGCGGCCTCGGGCCAGTCGAGCCACACCGGCACCAGCGTATCGGGCAACGGCGGCAGGCTGCCCAGCTCGGCGCGGCTCTCGTCGGGCGCGTGAAAATCGGAGCCGCGCGAGGCGCGCAGGCCGAATTCGCGCGCGACCTGCGCGAAGCGGCGGTACTGGTCGCGCGTGTGCGAGCCGCTGACGACTTCGATGCCTTCGCCGCCGGCGTCGCGAAATGCCGCGACCAGCGCCCACAACGCGGTCTCGTCGAGCCGGTAGCGGCCCGGATGCGCGAGCACCGCGACGCCGCCGGCGCTGCGGATCCAGCCCACCGCGTCGGCGAGGCTCGCCCAGCGGTGCGCGACGAAGCCCGGCTTGCCCTCGGACAGGTAGTGCCGGAAGACTTCGGCGACGTCGCGGCACACGCCCAGTTCGACGATGTAGCGCGCGAAATGCGTGCGCCCCACCATCGCCGGGTTGCCGACGAAGCGCAGCGCGCCATCGTAGGCGCCGGCGATGCCGGCGCGCGCGAGGTCCTCGCCCATCTCGCGCGCGCGGGCGTCGCGGCCGCCGCGCGTGCGCGCCAGCCCTTCGCGCAGCGGCCGATGCCCGGGATCGATGCGCAGCCCGACCACGTGGATCGTTTCGCCGCCCCAGCTGACCGAGATCTCCACGCCCGGCACGAAGGCGAGCCCGAGCGCGGCTGCAGCTGTGCCCGCCTCCGCGAGCCCGTCGACCTCGTCGTGGTCGGTGAGCGCGAACAGCTGCACGCCGTGCGCGTGCGCACGCCGCGCGACCTCGGCCGGCGCGAGCACGCCGTCGGAGACGCGCGAATGCGCGTGCAGGTCGGCGTTGAGCCGCAGGGGGTCGCCAGGCAGCGTCATGGAGCAGGCGCCCCAGCGAGGTGCTCGACGACGAGGCGCGCGACTTCGTCCGGGCGGTCGTGATGCAGCATGTGCCCCGCGCCGGCGACCGTCGCCTCGCGCAGCGAGCGGATCGCGCGAAGCCGGCGCCGGTACTCGGCTCCGTGGACGAAGGACATCGCCTCGCTGGTGTGCTCGGCCAGTACCCACAGCACCGGCGCGGTGATCGCCCGCCAGCAGGCCACCACCTCCGGCACGCGGTACAGGATCGGCGAGGAGGTCCGGTGAGCCGGATCGGCGAGCAGCTCGAAGCGCCCGGCGGCGGTCTCGCGCGCCCAGTGCGGCGCCAGGAATCCGGCGAATTCGGGGCGCAGGCGCGGATTGCCGCGCATCAGCCGCGCGGCAACCTCGTCGCGCGAGGCATAGTCGCGCAGCGCAGCGCCGTCGCGCAGTTCGTCGAGCCAGCGCGCATAGCGAGCCGGCGCTTGCGCCGGGCGCGTTGCCTTCAGGCCCACGCCTTCGAGGTTCACCACCCGACGCACCCGCTGCGGCCGCACCCCGGCATAGAGCGCCGCGACGTTGCCGCCCATGCTGTGGCCGACGAGGTCGACCGCCTGCGCGGGTGCGAGCGCGTCGAGCAGCGCGTCGAGGTCGCCGAGGTAATCGGGGAACCAGTAAGCGTCGCCGCCGCTGCGGTCGGTGAGCCCGAAGCCGCGCCAGTCGGGGGCGATCAGTCGCCAGTGGTCGGGCAGCAGGTCGACCACGAACTGGAACGACGCGGACACGTCCATCCAGCCATGCAGCAGGAACACGGTTGGCGCCTGGGGCGCCTGCTTGCGCTGCGGCTCCCAGCAACGCAGGTGATGGCGCAACCCTCGCGCCTCGACGAACAGCGAGCGGCTCGCGCGCCGCGGCCGGTAGGCCCGGGTGCCCGCGCGCGGCGCGCGCGCCGGCCGCCGCGACGCGGCACCGGAGCTGGACGACAACACAGTGGAAGCGGGCACAATACGGGTTCCTGCCGACATTATAGAAACCCCGGGGGGCCTCGATGAGGATTGCCGCACGCGACGACTACGACGAGCTGCACGGCACCTTCCGCTGGCTCGTTCCCGAGCGCTTCAACATCGCCGAGGCCTGCTGCACGCGCTGGGCGGGCAACGCGCGACGCACCGCGATCGTCGTCGACCACGGCGATGGCCACATCGAGCGCGTGGCTTATCGCCGGCTGCACGACGAAGCGAACCGCCTCGCCAATGCGCTCGCGGCGCTCGGCGTGCGCCGCGGCGACCGCATCGCGGTCGTACTGCCGCAGCGCCCCGAGACCGCGGTCGCCCACATGGCGATCTACCGCCTCGGCGCGGTGGCGATGCCGCTGTCGATCCTGTTCGGCCCCGACGCGCTGCGCTTCCGTCTCGACGACAGCGCAACCGTCGTCGCGATCGTCGACGCCGAGTACGTCGACAACCTTCGCGCCGCGCTCGGCGAATCGGTGCGGCACGTGGTGGTGGTGCCTGCCCCGGGCGAGCGCCCCGCGCTGCGGGCGGGCGAGCACGACTACGTCGAACTGCTCTCTCGCGCGCGCGACCGCTTCGTCACGGCCGACACGCTGGCCGCCGACCCGGCGGTGCTGATCTACACCAGCGGCACCACCGGCCCGCCCAAGGGCGCGCTGATCCCGCATCGCGCGCTGATCGGCAACCTCAGCGGCTTCGTCGCGTCGCAGAACTGGTTCCCGCGCCCGCGCGACGTCTTCTGGTCGCCGGCCGACTGGGCCTGGACCGGCGGGCTGATGGACGCGCTGCTTCCTTCGCTGTACTTCGGGTACCCGATCGTCGCGCAGCGCGGCCGCTTCTCGCCCGAGCGCGCATTCGAGCTGCTTTCGAGCGGCATCGGGTCACCAACACTTTCCTGTTTCCCACCGCGCTCAAGATGATGATGAAGCACGCGCCCGAGCCGCGCTCGCGCCATCGGCTCGCGCTGCGCGCGATCATGAGCGCGGGCGAGGCGGTAGGCGAAACGCTGTTCGACTGGTGCCGCGACGCGCTCGACGTCACCGTCAACGAGATGTTCGGGCAGACCGAGGTCAACTACGTGGTCGGCAACTCGGCGCGGCGCTGGCCCGCACGCCCCGGGTCGATCGGCCGCGCGTACCCGGGCCACCGCGTCGCGATCCTCGACGACGACGGACGCGAACTGCCGCCGGGACAGCTCGGCGAGATCGCGGTCAACCGCTTCGACCGGCACGGTCATCCCGATCCGGTGTTCTTCCTCGGCTACTGGGGCAACGACGCGGCCACGCGCGCGAAGTTCAGCGGCGACTGGTGCCGCACCGGCGACCTCGCCACCGCCGATCCCGACGGCTACCTCTGGTACGGCGGGCGTGCCGACGACATGTTCAAGGCCGCGGGCTACCGGATCGGCCCGAGCGAGATCGAGAGCTGCCTGGTGCGCCATCCGGCCGTGGCCAACGCGGCGGTGGTGCCCAAGCCCGACGCCGAGCGCGGCAACCTGGTCAAGGCCTTCGTGGTGCTCGCGCCGGGCCACGTCGCGTCGCCGGCGCTGGTCGATCAGTTGCAGCAGCACGTGCGCGGCAAGCTCGCGCCGTACGAATACCCGAAGGAGATCGAGTTCATCGCCGAGCTGCCGATGACCACCACCGGCAAGGTGCAACGGCGCGTGCTGCGCGAGCGCGAGCAGGCGGGGGGCTGAGCGGCACGCCGATCGCTTAAACTGCAGCCTTCCGGCGCCGCCCCGCAGCGACGCGCCGCCCCCTTCCCCGACACAGGAACCTCGTTTCATGGCGATTTACCGTCTCGGCGATCGCGTGCCGCGCATCGACCCGACCGCCTGGGTCGCCGAGTCGGCCGACCTGATCGGCCTGGTCGAACTGGCCGCCGAGTCGAGCGTCTGGTTCCACTGCACGCTGCGCGGCGACAACGAGCCGATCCGCGTGGGCGCGCGCAGCAACGTCCAGGACAACTGCGTGCTGCACACCGACCCCGGCTACGCGCTGGTGATCGGCGAGGACGTCACCGTCGGCCACCAGGCGATGCTGCACGGCTGCACGATCGGCGACGGAGCGCTGATCGGCATTCAGGCGATCGTGCTGAACGGCGCGCGCATCGGCCGCGACTGCCTGATCGGCGCCGGCGCGCTGGTTGCCGAAGGCAAGGTCATCCCCGAGCGCAGTCTCGTGCTGGGCTCGCCGGGCCGCGTAGTGCGCGAGCTCACCGACACCCAGGTGGCCGACCTGCGGGCGGGCGCCGGGCGCTACGTTCAGCGCGCGCGCCAGTTCCGCGACGCGCTCGTCGGCCTGCCGCGCGCATGATGATCCCCGGGCTGTCCGGCGACGGCGTGCTGCGCTTCTGGTGCGCGGCGCCGCGGTGCGCGGCGAAGTGGTCGTGCTCGACCGCGCCTGGCGCGAGGTGATCGCGCGCCACGCGCTGCCCGGGCCGGTGCGCGACCGGCTCGGCGAGCTGTCCGCGGCCGCGGCGCTGCTCGGCGCGACGCTGAAGTTCGACGGTTCGCTGGTGCTGCAGATCCACGGCGACGGCCCGGTAGCGCTGTTCGTGGTCGAGTACCGTTCCGACGGCGGCTATCGCGCCACCGCGAAGCTGCGCGAAGGCGCGTCGATTCCCGAGGGCGCGCCGCTGCCGGCGCTGGTCGACGCCGAGGGTCGCGGCCGCTTCGTGGTCACGCTCGATCCGCGCGAGAGCGCGCCCGACAAGCCCACGTGGCAGGGCATCGTGCCCTTCGAGGGTGCCACCGTCGCGGGCGTGCTCGAACGCTACATGCAGCGCTCCGAGCAGGTGCCGACGCGGCTGTGGCTGGCCGCCGACGGCGAGCGCGCGGTCGGGCTGCTGCTGCAGCGCCTGCCCGACGAGGGAGGCCAGCCGGAGCCCGACACCGACGGCTGGAACCGCATGCAGCAGCTTGCCGACACCGTCGCCCCCGAAGAGTTGCTGACGCTGCCCCCGACGAGCTGCTGCGGCGGCTGTTCTGGCAGGAGTCGCTGCATGCGTTCGACCATCGGCCATGCCGCTTCGCGTGCCGCTGCACCCGCGACAAGGTGGGCGACATGCTGCGGATGCTGGGCAGCGACGAGGTCGAGGCGATCCTCGCCGAGCGCGGCGAAATCGAGGTGCGCTGCGAGTTCTGCAACCAGGCCTATCGCTTCGACCTGGTCGACAGCGTCGCGCTGTTCCACGCTGTGACGCCTTCGCCGGAAGGCGCTCCGACGCGGCACTGAGAGCCTGTGAAAGAATCCGTCACGCCCGCTCGTCCGTCCCGAACGGCGCCACTCTTCGTTGCAAATGCTCGCCGTAGCCCGTGCTACGGCTGCGCTTTGCGCCTCGATTGACGCTGTTCGGGCCAGCCGCTCGGGCACGCCGGATTCATTCACAGGCTCTGAGAGGGCCCGACCGGCCGTGCGCCTCGGCCCGGCGCCTCTCGCTGCGCTGCGCCCTGTCGCCCCTCGCCGCCCCGCGGCCCGGTGGGCGTACGCGGCCTGGCCGCTGGCGGGCAACAGGCGAGCGGCGGGCTACCGAAAGCAAAATGGCGGGCCCCGCTCGTCCGCGCGAAGCGCGTACGAGGCGGGTGCCATTTTGCGAGGTAGACGCCGGAAGCCCCGCGAAGCGGGGCCGAAGCCTCTTGCCCGCCAACGGCCGGGCCGCGTACGCCCACCGGGCCGCGGGGCGGCAAGGGGCGACAGGGCGCAGCGTAGCGAGAGGCGCCGGGCCGAGGCGCACGGCCGGTCGGGCCCTCTCAGTGCCGCGTCGGAGCGGCCACCGCGGCGGTGCGGATCTGTTCCTCGGAGGCGGGCCGGCGCGTGCCGGCCTCGTTGATCTGCACGAAGATCTCGCCCGGCTTGACCATGCCGAGCTCGTAGCGGGCCCGCTCCTCGAGCGCCTGCTTGCCGGCGCGCAGGTCGTCGACCTCGGCCTGCAACGCGCCGTTGCGCGAGGCCAGCCGCGCGTTGACCTCCTGCTGCCCATGCAGCTGGCGGTCGAGCTCCCAGACGCGCAGCCAGCCGCCCTTGCCCAGCCACAGCGGGTACTGGATCAGCACCAGCAGCAAAGCGAGAACGATGCCCAGCGTGCGCATCCGGCTCGAGCTCCCTCGTTCGGGCGCGCCCCGCGCGCCTTCAGCCCAGATTGTAGAACGCCTTGCGGCCCGGATACGCAGCGACGTCGCCGAGGTCTTCCTCGATGCGCAACAGCTGGTTGTACTTGGCCATCCGGTCGGTGCGGCTCATCGAGCCGGTCTTGATCTGCAGTGCATTGGTCGCCACCGCGATGTCGGCGATCGTCGTGTCCTCGGTTTCGCCCGAGCGGTGCGAGATCACCGCGGTGTAGTTGTAGCGCTTGGCCAGCTCGATCGCCGCGAAGGTCTCGGTGAGCGTGCCGATCTGGTTGATTTTCACCAGGATCGAGTTGGCGATGCCCTCGTCGATTCCGCGCTGCAGCAGCTTCGTATTGGTGACGAACAGGTCGTCGCCGACCAGCTGCACGCGGTCGCCGAGCACGTCGGTGAGCAGCTTCCAGCCCTCCCAGTCGTTCTCGGCCATGCCATCCTCGATCGAGACGATCGGGTAGCGGTCGCACCATGTGGCCAGCACGTTGGTGAAGTCTTCGGCGGACAGCACCATGCCTTCGCCGTCGAGGTGGTAGCGGCCGTCGCGGAAGAACTCGGAACTGGCGCAATCGAGGCCGAGCGCGATCTGGCGGCCCGGCTCGTAGCCGGCCTTCTCGATCGCCTCGAGGATCAGGCGGATCGCGGCCTCGTGATTATCGACGCTGGGCGCGAAGCCCCCCTCGTCGCCCACCGCGGTGGACATGCCGCGCTCGTTGATCAGCTTCTTCAGCGAATGGAACACCTCGGCACCGTAGCGCAGCGCCTCGCGCAGGCTGGGCGCCCCCACCGGCAGGATCATGAACTCCTGCAGGTCGAGGTTGTTGTTCGCGTGCGCGCCGCCATTGATGACGTTCATCATCGGCACCGGCAGCGACATGGCGCCCGAGCCGCCGAAGTAGCGATACAGCGGCAGGCCCGACTCCTCGGCCGCGGCCTTGGCCACCGCCATCGACACTGCCAGCATCGCGTTGGCGCCGAGCCTGCCCTTGTTCTCGGTGCCGTCGAGCTCGATCAGCGTGCGGTCGATGTAGGCCTGCTCGGCCGCGTCGAGCCCCATGATCGCTTCGGAGATTTCGGTGTTGACGTTCTCGACCGCCGTGAGAACGCCCTTGCCCAGCCAGCGCGCCGGATCGCCGTCGCGCAGCTCGATCGCCTCGCGCGAGCCGGTGGAGGCGCCCGAAGGCACCGCCGCGCGGCCCATGACGCCCGATTCGAGCAGCACGTCGCACTCGACCGTGGGGTTGCCGCGCGAATCGATGATCTCGCGGCCGATGATGTCGACGATCGCGCTCATGCGGGCTCCACTCCCTGCACCACCACCATGTTGAAGAATTCGGTGGCGCCGGCGCGCTTCGCGCGCGCCTCGCGATACCGGGCCGAGTCGTAGAACGCGCGCGCCGCGGCAAGTGTCGGGAACTCGACCATGACCATGCGGTTCGGCTGCCAGTTGCCCTCGAACACCTCGTTCTGCCCGCCGCGCACCAGGAAGCGCCCGCCGGCAGCCTCGATCGCCCCCGGCGACAGCGCCATGTACTGCTTGTATTTCTCCGGATCGGTCACCTTGACGTCGGCGATCACGTAGGCGGGCATGCGATGTCTTCCTCTCGGTCGTTATTCGTGGATCGACTGTTCGGCGAAGCCGTCGCGCTTGACGACGTCGTCGAGCGCCTTCAGCGTCGCCAGCAATTCGGCCATGCGGGCGAGCGGCCACGCGTTGGGCCCGTCGGAAAGCGCGCGGGCCGGATCGGGGTGCGTCTCCATGAACAGCCCCGAGACGCCGGCAGCGATCGCCGCGCGCGCCAGCACCGGGACGAACTCGCGCTGCCCGCCCGACGAGGTGCCCCGCCCGCCCGGCAGCTGCACCGAATGCGTGGCGTCGAACACCACCGGGCAGCCGGTCTCGCGCATGATCGCCAGCGAGCGCATGTCGGAGACGAGGTTGTTGTAGCCGAACGAGGCGCCGCGCTCGCAGACGAGGATGTTGTCGCCGCCGCCGCCCGCCTCGATCGCCGCCGCGCGCGCCTTGTCGACCACGTTCTTCATGTCGTGCGGCGCGAGGAACTGGCCCTTCTTGATGTTCACCGGCTTGCCGGTCGACGCCGCCGCGCGGATGAAATCGGTCTGGCGCACCAGGAACGCGGGCGTCTGCAGCGCATCGGCCACCGCCGCCACAGGCGCGACCTGATCGATCTCGTGGACGTCGGTGAGCACCGGCACGCCGATCTGCCGGCGCACCTCCGCGAGGATCTTCAGCCCTTCGTCGAGCCCCGGGCCGCGGAACGACGCGCCGGAACTGCGGTTGGCCTTGTCGAACGACGACTTGTAGATGAACGGGATGCCCAGCGAGCCGGCGATCTCCTTCAGCTGGCCCGCCGTCTCGAGCGCCAGCTCGCGCGACTCGATCGCGCAGGGTCCGGCGATCAGGAAGAACGGGTGGTCGAGTCCGGCTTCGAATCCGCACAGGCGCATGCGCGGGTTCCTCAGGCCAGTCTCACCACGCCCGGCTCGCTGCGCGCGGGCCGCTGCGCCGCGCGTGCGATCGCCGCCTCGACGTACGAGCGGAACAGCGGATGGCCGTCGCGCGGCGTGGAGGTGAACTCGGGGTGGAACTGCACTCCGACGAACCACGGGTGCGCCACCGGGCCGCTACGCGGCAGCTCGACGATTTCGGTGAGTGCCTCGGCGGGCGTGCGCGCCGCAACCACCATCCCTGCCTGCTCGAGGCGCTCGACGTAGTGGTTGTTGACCTCGTAGCGATGCCTGTGGCGCTCGTTGACCTCTTCGCCATAGATGGAGGCCGCCAGCGTGCCCGATTGCACCGGGCAGCGCTGCGCGCCCAGCCGCATCGTGCCGCCGAGGTCGGAGCGGGGGTCGCGCTTCTCGACGCGCCCTTCGCGGTCGAGCCATTCGGTGATGAGGCCCACCACCGGGTGCGGCGTGCCCGGGTCGAATTCGGTGCTGTTGGCGCCTTCGAGGCCGCAGACGTCGCGGGCGAACTCGATCACCGCCAGCTGCATGCCCAGGCAGATGCCGAGATAGGGCACGCCGTTCTCGCGCGCGTAGCGGATCGCACTGATCTTGCCCTCGACGCCGCGGCGGCCGAACCCGCCGGGCACGAGAATCGCGTCGAAACCGGCCAGCATCGCCGGCCCCTCGGCCTCGATGCGTTCGGAGTCGATGTATTCGATCAGGATGCGGCTCTCGGTGTGGATGCCGGCGTGCACCAGCGCCTCGCTGAGCGACTTGTACGACTCGGTGAGGTCGACGTACTTGCCGACCATTGCGATGCGCACCTCGTGCTTCGGGTTCTCGAGCGAGTGCACGAGGCGGTCCCAGACGCCGAGGTCCGCCGGCTTCGTGTCGAGCCGCAGGATTTCGCACAGCGTGCGGTCGACGCCCTGTTCGTGCAGCATGCGCGGGATCTTGTAGATGCTGGTGGCGTCCCAGACGGAGATCACCGAGTCGAGCGGCACGTTGGAGAACAGCGATATCTTCGCGCGCTCGTCGTCGGGGATGCGCCGGTCGGCGCGGCACATGAGCATGTCGGCCCGGATGCCGATCTCGCGCAGCTTCTGCACCGAGTGCTGCGTCGGCTTGGTCTTGAGCTCGCCCGCTGACGGGATGAACGGCACCAGCGTGAGGTGCACGAAGCAGGCGTTGCCGCGCCCGAGCTTCAGGCTCATCTGGCGTGCCGCCTCGAGGAACGGCAGCGACTCGATGTCGCCCACCGTGCCGCCGATCTCGACGATCGCCACCTGCGCGGCCTCGTCCGTGCCCACGCCCGCGCCGCGCTCGATGAACGCCTGGATCTCGTTGGTGATGTGCGGAATGACCTGCACCGTGCGCCCGAGGTACTCGCCGCGGCGCTCCTTCTTGATGACCGACTCGTAGATCTGCCCGGTGGTGAAGTTGTTCGTGCGGCGCATCCGCGCCGAAACGAAGCGCTCGTAGTGCCCCAGGTCGAGGTCGGTCTCGGCACCGTCGTCGGTGACGAAGACCTCGCCGTGCTGGAACGGGCTCATCGTGCCCGGGTCGACGTTGATGTAGGGATCGAGCTTGAGCAGGGTGACCCGGATGCCGCGCGATTCGAACAGCGCGGCGATCGACGCGGCGGCGATCCCCTTGCCCAGCGAGGACACCACGCCACCGGTGACGAATACGAATTTGGTCATGAGGCTCGGCCGGTAAACCGCGATTATACAGGCGAAGCGCCCTGTTTCCGCTCTTCGCGCAGCTCCGGCCACGGCAGCCGCACGCGCACTTCGGTGCCGCCGGCCTCGCCGCGGGCGATCGTGCAGCCGCCGCCGCAGGCAGCGGCGCGCCGAGCGAATTCGTCGAAGGCCTCGCGCGCCGCACCGCGATCGTCGCCGGCGTTCCATGGCTCGCCGTCGTCGCTCACCTGCAGCCGCAGCTCGTCGTCCTCGCGGATCGCCGAGACGACCACCAGGTCGGCACCGCGCTCCCCCAGCGCCCGCCCCAGCGCGCCGTCGGCAATGCGCCACGCCAGCGTCTCGACCGCAGGTTCGCCGAGCCCGAAGCGGTGGTCTTCGGCGGGCTCGAGCAGCAGCTCGATGCGTGCGCCCGGATGGCGCAACCGCCAGTCGGCCACCAGCGCACGCAGCCCGTCGGGCAGCGACTCGCCCTGCATCTCGTGACTGCGCACCCGCGCCAGCAGCGCGCGGATCGACGCGGCCATCGAGTCGGCGCTGCGGCGCACCAGCATCGCCAGCTCCGACAGCGAGGGCTCGCGCCGCGCGAGCCGCGCCTCCGAGGGTTTCGGCCATCGAGCGCAGCCCCGCCAGCGGCTCGCCGAGTTCGCGCTGCACCGCCGCGCCCAGCTCACGCCGCTGCGTCTCGAGCTCGCGCTCGAAGCGCAAGGCCATGTCGCGCTGCAGGTCGCGCTCGGCCTCCGCCTCGCGCAGCCGCGAGAGCGCCGTGTCGAGCGAAACCTCGGGCTGCAGGGTGAGGTGCCGGATGCCGTGTTTCTCGTCCATCGTCTGCCTCAGTTCCTCGAGAATGCGCGGCCAGTGCGCGATGTCGTCGATCGCCAGGTGCGCCGACAGCGCCGGGCGCCCGTCGCCGAGCGACCACAGGTGCAGGTCGTGTAGCGAGCCGACCCCGGCCGGGCTGCACAGCGACGCCTCGACCCCGGCCGGGTCGACGCCCTCGGGCGCGGCATTCATCAGCACCCGGCCGCTCGCGCGCAGCAGGCGCACCGTCGAGACCAGCAGCAGGGCCGAGATCGCCAGCGTCAGGATCGGGTCGACCATCGTCCAGCCGGTGAACCAGACGACCGCCAGCGCGACGATCGCGATCAGCGAGCCGGCGAAGTCGCCGATGACGTGCAGCAGCGCCGCTCGCGTGTTCAGTTCGTGGCGATCGCCGTGCAGCAGCCGCCACACCGCGGCGTTGACCAGCAGTCCGAAGACCGCCACCGGCAACGCCAGCGTCGGGTCGATCGCATGCGGCGCATACACCCGGCCGATCGCCTCGTGGACGATGAAACCGAGCACCGCCAGGTAGAACAGCCCGTTCACCAGCGCCGCCAGCGGCTCGATGCGCCCGTAGCCGAAGCTCATCTCGGGCGCGGGCGTGCGCCGCGACACCCATTGCGCGCCCCAGGCCAGTCCGAGCGCGGCCGCATCGGTGAGCATGTGAACGCCGTCCGAGGCCAGCGCCAGCGAGCCGCTCACCAGGCCCACCACGATCTCCAGCACGCCGAAGCCGAGCACGATCAGCACCGACCAGCCGAGCGCCCGCGACGGCGCACGCACGCGATGGTGCGGATGGCCATGGTCGTCGTGCGCGTGGGCCCCGTGCGCCTGCGCCCCGTGCGCGTGCGCCTCGTGCGCGTGCGCCCCGTGCGCGTGGGCGCCGGCGTGAGAGTGAGCAGCGTGGGGGTGGGCGGCGCGGGCCGCGCGCGGTTCGGTCATCGTGGGATTGTAGCGACCCTTATAATCGCTGCCGAAGGCCAAACGATCCAGGCGAGGACATCGATGAGCAAGGTATATCCGGGCGCCGCGGCAGCCCGGCGGGCGTGGTCGCCGACGGCCAGACGATCGCGGTCGGCGGCTTCGGCCTGTGCGGCATTCCCGAGGCGCTGATCGCGGCACTGCGCGATTCCGGCGTGAAGAACCTCACCTGCATCTCGAACAACGCCGGCGTCGACGGCTTCGGCCTGGGCCAGTTGCTCGCGACCCGCCAGATCCGCAAGATGATCGCCTCCTACGTCGGCGAGAACAAGGAGTTCGAGCGGCAGTACCTCGCGGGCGAGCTCGAGCTCGAGTTCACGCCGCAGGGCACGCTCGCCGAGAAGCTGCGCGCCGGCGGCGCCGGCATCCCCGCGTTCTTCACCCGCACCGGCGTGGGCACGATCGTCGCCGAAGGCAAGGAGCTGCGCGAGTTCGACGGCCACACCTACGTGATGGAGCGCTCGCTGGTGCCCGACGTCTCGCTGGTGAAGGCGTGGATGGCCGATCGCGCCGGCAACCTCGTCTTCCGGCGCACCGCGCGCAACTTCAACCCGAACGTCGCGATGGCCGGCCGCCTCACCGTCGCCGAGGTCGAGGTCATCGTGCCCACCGGCGAGATCGATCCCGACCAGATCCACCTGCCCGGCATCTACGTGCACCGCATCGTGCACAACCCGACGCCCGAGAAACGCATCGAGCAGCGCACCACGCGGCCGCGATAAGGAGAACCGACATGCCCTGGAACCGTGACCAGATGGCCGCGCGCGCGGCCCGCGAGCTGCGCGACGGCTTCTACGTCAACCTCGGCATCGGCCTGCCCACGCTGGTGGCCAACCACGTGCCGGCCGACATGGAAGTGTGGCTGCAGTCCGAGAACGGCCTGCTCGGCATCGGCCCCTTCCCCACCGACGACGAGGTCGACGCCGACCTGATCAACGCCGGCAAGCAGACCGTGACCACGCTGGCCGGCTCGTCGATCTTCTCGTCGGCCGATTCGTTCGCGATGATCCGCGGCGGCAAGATCAACCTGGCAATCCTCGGCGCGATGCAGGTCAGCGAAAAGGGCGACCTCGCCAACTGGATGATCCCCGGCAAGATGGTCAAGGGCATGGGCGGCGCGATGGACCTCGTCGCCGGCGTGGGCCGCGTCATCGTGCTGATGGAGCACACCGCGAAGAAGAAGGACGGCACCGAAGAACAGAAGATCCTGAAGGCCTGCGCGCTGCCGCTCACCGGCGTGGGCGTGGTCGACATGATCATCACCGACCTCGGCGTGCTCGACGTGACGCCAAAGGGCCTGAAGCTGCGCGAGCTCGCGCCCGGCGTCACGAAGGAAGAAGTCGCCGCGAAGACCGGCTGCCCGGTCGACGTGTCGGGCGTGCAGTAGGTGCGTCGGCGCCGAAGCCTCTTGCCGGGCCCGTTGCCCGGCAAGAGGCTTCGGCCCCGCTTCGCGGGGCTTCCGGCGTCTACCTCGCAAATCGGCACCCGCCTCGTACGCGCTGCGCGCGGACGAGCGGGTCCCGCCGATTTGCTTTCGGTAGCCCGCCGCTCGCCTATTGCCGGGCAACGGGCCCGGCTTCAGGTCCGGCGCCTCTGGAGACGTCGTGGCGTTCGGGTGCGCACGATCGCACGCGCCGATCCACGATGCGCGAACACCACCATGGCATCCAGAGGCTCACGCTGTCGGCGGCGCGGGCGCACCGGGCGGGTCAGTCGGCTCGGGTCCGTGGCTTCGGGCCGGTTGGGGCGCCGAGAGGGCGGCCCTGCGCCCCTTCCGGGGCAATAGGCGAGCGGCGGGCTACCGAAAGGAAATCCGCGGGACCCGTCGCCGTCGGGCGCGCAGCGCCCGTCGGCCGCGGGTGCGGATTTCCGAGGTAGACGCCGGAAGCCCCCGCGAAGCGGGGGCCGAAGCCTCTTGCCCCGGAAGGGGCGCAGGGCCGCCCTCTCGGCGCCCCAACCGGCCCGAAGCCACGGACCCGAGCCGACTGACCCGCCCGGTGCGCCCGCGCCGCCGACAGCGTGAGCCGACGCGCCAGTTACCGCAGCCGTGACCCGAGGATCGCCTGGCGCGCGAATTCGGGCAGCGGCGCCGACTTGTGCTTCGAGTAGTCGACCCAGACTACTTTCGCCGCCCCCTGCGCATACACCGTCTGCGGATCGTCGGTGCGCAGCATGTCGACGAAGGTCTCGAAGCTCGAGCGTCCCATCGCCCCGACATACTGGCGCGCCAGCACCGTGCCCGGGTATTGCAGCTCGCGCAGGAAGGTGCAGCTCGCATTGACGATCAGCGGCCCCTCGCCCGCAGGCTCCGGCCGGAACCCCAGCGTGTCGAACCAGCTGATGCGCAGCTGCTCCATGTAGCGGAAATAGACCGTATTATTCACGTGGCCCATCGCGTCCATGTCGCCCCAGCGGATCGGCATTTCGAGTTCGAAGACCAGGATGCGCTCGCTCACTTGTTTGCCTCGCCCATCGACCGGCGCCCGCGGCCGACTCGATCGCCACGACGCCGCTTGATCATGATCGCCCATCCCGACCGGGACGCGCTGCAGAACGAAATCCATGCACGGCCTCGCCAGCCGCTGGCGACGCCGCAGCGAGTGTCGCACATCGCGCTGCTGCGCCCGGCGCGCATCGAGGACCGCACGGCCGACGATCCGCTCGCGCGGCTGTGCGCGATCGCCGGCATCGCCGCGCCCGACACGCGCGACGGGCACTTCTTCGCCGACTTCGGCGCGTTTCGCCTCAAGCGCGAGCGCCACGGGGAATTCGACGACTACACCGTCTACTGCGACGGCGGCGACGCGCGCGCGCCGTTCGCGCGCCCCGCCATCGACGCGCTGCCCGAGGGCTGGCTCGAAACGCTGCCTGGCCTGCTGATCGCCGCGGTCCACGTCGCGTTGCTGCCGGCGCGCGAGATGTCCGACGACCCCATCGGCGCGGCCGACACGTTCGGTGCGAGCGAACTCGCCGGCGCGTCGATCGCCGACGGCGCGGCTCGCGCGTTCACCGACTTTCGCGTCGACGAGCGCGGCTTCACCCGCGTGCTGGTGATCGATCGTTCGCTCAGCCCCGCCTACGCGGGCCGCGTGGTGCAGCGCCTGATCGAGGTCGAGGTCTACCGGATGATGGCGATGCTCGCCTTCCCGCTGGCACGCACCAGCGCCGCCGAGCTCGACCAGCTCGAGGCCTCGCTCGGCGCGCTGGTCGGCAGGCTGGAATCGGCACCGGTGCAGGAAGAGCCGGCGCTGCTCGGCGAAGTGAGCCGGCTCGCCGGCACCGTGGAGCGGATCGCGGCCTCGGTGGGCTTTCGCTTCGGCGCCGCGCGCGCCTACCACTCGCTGGTGCGCCAGCGCGGCACCGAGCTGCGCCAGCAGCGGCTGCCCGGCCTGCAGACGCTCACCGCGTTCCTCGAGCGCCGCTTCGACCCGGCGATGGCGTTCTGCGAGAGCGTCGGGCGGCGCATCGAATCGGTGGCCGAGCGCATCGCGCGCGCCAGCGCGCTGCTGCGCACCCGCGTCGAGATCGAGCGCGAACGGCACAACCAGGAGCTGCTCGCGACGATGAACCGGCGCGCCCGGCTGCAGCTGCACCTGCAGCAGACAGTGGAAGGCTTGTCGGTGGCGGCGATCACCTATTACGGCGCCGGCATCGCCCACTACCTGTTCGAAGCGATGAAGGCGATCGGCTGGCCGGTCGACCCGCAACTGGCCACCGGGCTTGCAGTCGTGCCGATCGCGATCGCGGTGGCGCTCGGCGTGCGCCACATCCGCGAAGGCATCCGCAGGCGGCTCGGCGGCACGTAGCAGGCCGTGCCGCGGCCGCCGTGGCCCGCGCTACGCCGTCAAACCCCGAACCCGTCGTCGGCCGCGATCACCGCGCCATTCACGAAGCTCGACCGCTCGGAGGCGAGCAGCAGCAGCACGCCGTCGAGATCCTCGGGCTTGCCGACACGCCGGCGCGGCAGCATCTGGATCAGCTTCTGGCCGGCCTCGGTCTGCCAATGGTGCGCGTTGATCTCGGTCTCGATGTAGCCGGGGCAGATCGCGTTGACGTTGATGTTGTAGCGTCCCCACTCGAGCGCCATCGCCTTCGTCATCTGCACCACCGCGGCCTTGCTCATGCAGTAGACGCCGATCTGCGCGAGCACGCGTAGCGCCGCCATCGACGCGATGTTGACGATGCGCCCCTGGCGCTCCGGGTCGATCTTCGCGCGCGCGATCATCCGGCGCGCGATCTCCTGCGCGACGAAGAACGCGCCGCGCGTGTTGGTGCCGAAGACGAAGTCGAAGTCTTCGGGCTTCACGTCGACGAGCCGCTGCGTCGTGCTCACCCCCGAGTTGTTCACCAGGATGTCGATCGGCCCGGCGTCGTTCTCGGCCTGCTCGACCGCCGCCCGGATGCTCGCCGGATCGGTGACGTCCAGCGCCACCACGTGCGCGTCGCCGCCGGCTGCCTCGATCTCGGCGCGCAGCTCCTTCAGCCGCTCGACGCGTCGCGAGGCGAGCACCACCTGCGCGCCGTTGTCGGCGAGCACGCGCGCGAAGCGCGCTCCGAGCCCGCTGGAGGCACCGGTGACGAGGGCGGTCTTGCCGTCGAGGTCGAAGCGGGTGGGCACGATGGACTCTCCTGTACGAAGGCGGCTCGGCCACGATGTTAGCCGATGCGACGCGGCGCGCCATTTGCGCGCGATCGCCGGTTTCCGGGACAATCGTGGCCGCTGCACGTTTCCTCGAGGCACCCGGAGAGCCCACTTCATGGACATTGAGCGCGAATCGATGGAGTACGACGTCGTGATCGTCGGCGGCGGGCCCGCCGGCCTCGCGGCTGCGATCCGTCTGAAGCAGCTCGCCGCCGAAAAAGGCAACGAGATCGGCGTGTGCGTCATCGAGAAAGGTTCGGAGATCGGCGCGCACATCCTGTCGGGTGCGGTGATGGATCCGCGCGCCATCGACGAGCTGCTGCCCGACTGGCGCGAGCGCGGTGCGCCGCTCGACACCGTCGTAAGCGAAGACCGGTTCCTGTTCCTGTCCGAGACCGGCGCACGCCAGGTGCCGAACTGGATGTTGCCTGCGTGCTTCACGAACCACGGCAACTACGTGGTGCGCTTGGGCAACGTGGTGCGCTGGCTGGGCGAGCAGGCCGAAGCGCTGGGCGTGGAGATCTTCCCCGGCTTCGCCGCCGCCGAGGTGCTCTACCACGCCGACGGATCGGTCAAGGGCGTGGCCACCGGCAACATGGGCATCGGCCGCGACGGCCAGCCCACCGACAGCTTCCAGCCCGGCATGGAACTGCACGCGAAGTACACCTTCTTCGCCGAGGGCTCGCGCGGACACCTGGGTAAGCAGCTGATCGCGAAGTTCGCGCTCGACGCCGGCCGCGATCCGCAGAGCTACGGCATCGGGCTGAAAGAGCTCTGGGAGATCGAGCCGTCGAAATCGAAGCCCGGGCTGGTGATCCATACCGCGGGCTGGCCGCTCGACAGCGCCACCTACGGCGGCTCGTTCTTGTATCACCGGGCGACGACAAGGTGGCGGTCGGCTACGTGGTGGGCCTGAACTACCGCAACCCGTACCTGTCGCCGTACGAGGAGTTCCAGCGCTACAAGACGCACCCGGCGATCCGCGCCTTCCTCGAAGGCGGCAAGCGGCTCGCCTACGGTGCGCGCGCGATCACTGCCGGCGGCCTGAACTCGCTGCCGAAGTTCGTCTTCCCCGGCGGCTGCCTGGTGGGTTGCGACGCCGGCTTCCTGAACGGCTCGCGGATCAAGGGCAGCCACGCGGCGATCAAGACCGGCATGCTCGCCGCCGAGGCCGCCTTCGCGGCGCTGGCCGATGGGCGCTCGGGCGACGAGCTCGTGGCCTACGCCGAGGCCTTCCGCGCATCGTGGCTGCACGACGAGCTGTACCGCGCGCGCAACTTCAAGCCGGCGATGGGCAAGGGCCTGTGGCTCGGCACGCTGCTGGTGGGCATCGACCAGGTGCTGTTCCGCGGCAAGGCGCCGTTCACGCTGCACACCACGAAGCCCGACCATGAGTACCTGCTGCCCGCGGCCGAGTGCCAGCCGATCCCATATCCGAAGCCCGACGGCACGTTGAGCTTCGACCGCCTCTCGTCGGTGTTCATCTCGAACACCAACCACGAGGAGAACCAGCCGATCCACCTCACGCTGAAGGATCCGGCCGTGCCGGTCGCGGTGAACCTCGCGCGCTATGCCGGGCCCGAGCAGCGCTACTGCCCGGCCGGCGTGTACGAATTCGTGCGGGACGACGATGGCACCGAGCGCCTGCAGATCAACGCGCAGAACTGCGTGCATTGCAAGACCTGCGACATCAAGGATCCGACCCAGAACATCGTCTGGGTCGCGCCCGAGGGCGGCGGCGGGCCGAACTACTCCGGCATGTGAGCGGGCGCAGCGGCCCGCTCGCCGAGCCGACTCAGATCGGCTTCTTCAGGAACAGCGCCCCGCGGATCTGCCCCGGTTGGTAACCGGTTGCGCGATCGGCCGGATACAGCGCCTGCAGCTTCGCCTTCACCGGCTCGCTCAGCTTGTCGACGCTGCCGTGGCACTGCACGCACAGCGGCTGCGTGGGCAAGGCCTTGGCGTAGCGGAACACCTGCCGGCCGCCTTCGTCGACGACCTGCCAGGTCTCCAGGGTCGGAGCTGCCGCGCCGGCGGCCGCCTGCGTATCGAAGCGCTCGAGCGCGGCCCGCTCCCAGGCATCGGGCACGCCTTTCGGATTGCGGTTGCGCAGGCTCGCGCGGCGCACGTTCCAGCCGGAGCGCTCGGACGCGGCGCGCGCCATCTGCGGCGCCTTCTCGCGACAGACCTCGATCGCACCGGCAGGCCCGCTGCGGTTCAGCTCGTCGGTGAGCACGGTGAGCAGGTTGGCGGGCACCGTGGCCGCGAGGTTGCGCGCCTGGTCAAGGTAGCCGGGTGGCGCGGCAACCGGTTCGGTCGGCGCAGCCGCGCATCCGGCGAGCAGCAGCGCGGCGAGCGCGGGGATGGCACGGGTCACCTGGTGCGTCATCGGGTCTTCCTCCTTGGTTACGCCAAT
Organism: Burkholderiaceae bacterium; assembly: GCA_027493945.1. Classification (GTDB taxonomy): domain Bacteria; phylum Pseudomonadota; class Gammaproteobacteria; order Burkholderiales; family Burkholderiaceae_E; genus Zeimonas. The sequence goes on from JAOSJU010000003.1 coordinate 97,240, forward strand.
AGTCGAGAACCCCGAATGGGTACTCATGCGTATTGGGCGCAGTCGGCGACGCGCCGTCCATACCCATTGCGGGGGATGCGCAGCCGAACGCGAACGGCGCGCGGATACGACCGACGGCCGACGCCTTGGCAACGTTCGACCGACTGTCCTGGTAGCGTCAGTCGGAGTAGAATAATCAGAAAATCTGATTGTCAGGCTCCACACTCATGACCTCGAAGCGCGTCACCGCCACCGAATTTGCCCGCAACCTGTCATCGATGCTCAGCGAAGTGCACTACCGCGGGATCTCGCTCGAAGTCTGCCGCGGCCGGGAGACGGTCGCCCGGGTCGTGCCGTCGGGACCCCCGGCGGGGTTTCCGGTGGCGCGGCTCAACGACCTGTTCGCAACGCTGCCCCGGCTCGGCGCCGGCGATGCGGGCCGCTTCCTCGCCGATCTGGACGAACTCGACCGCACCGTCGGCGAAGCAGGGGCCGACGCATGGGCCTCGTGATCGACACCAACGTCTTCATCCTCGCCGAGAAGAGCGACGCGCGGATCGATTTCACCCGCTGGGCGCAGCACGGCGACGCCTTCATCTCGTCGGTAACGATCTCCGAGCTCTGGGTCGGCGTGCACAAGGCCGACTCGGCCAAGCGCCGGGGCAGGCGCGCAGCCTTCGTCGAGGCCATCGAGGCAGCCATCCCCACGCTGGATTTCACCGCCGCGGTCGCCCGGGTCCACGCACGAATGCTGGCCGACCTGCCGTCGGGCACCACGGTGGGTGCGCACGACGCGCTGATCGGCGCGACCGCACGCTGCTTCGATCACGCAGTGCTGACGGATAACGTGCGCGACTTCTCGCGCCTTCCGGGCGTGAAAGTGGTGGCGCTGCGCTGATCGCAACGCCCTGAAACGCTTCGCGCCGGCAGGACCGGCGCGAAGCAATGAGGACAGCAGGGAGAAAGGGCCTTCTATTGGCCGAACTGGCGGGCGCGCCGCTGGCCGCCGCGGCCGCCGCCGCCTTCGCGGTCGCCGCCATAACCACCGCCGCCACCACCGTAGCCGCCGCCACCACCGCCGCCGTAGCCGCCTCCACGGCCACCGCCGCCGCCACCGTAGCCACCGCCACCGCCACCGCCACCTCGGCCGCCACCGCCGCCATAGCCACCGCCACCTCGGCCGCCGCCGCCACTACCAAAGCCGCCGCCGCCGGACTGCTCGCGCGCCTCGTTGACCACCAGGCTGCGGCCTTCGAGCGAATAGCCGTTCAGGGCGCGGATAGCGGCCTGTGCAGCCTCGTCGGAAGCCATCGTGACGAAACCGAAGCCGCGCGAGCGGCCGGTTTCGCGATCGGTGACGATCTTGGCGTCGATGACTTCACCGTGATTGCCGAACAGCTGCGACAGCTGCGCGTCGGTCGCGCGCCACGGCAGGTTGCCCACGTAGATCTTGGTTCCCATCGAAACTCGTTCCTCGGACCGTTGAACTCATTGCATTTCGAGGGACACCTGAGCGAGCAAACCGGGAAATGCAATACCGCGGACCGGGTTGCCGGTCCGTTTTTCGACTTTGCCACAAACCACCATGAATGCACAGTGGCGTCGCGATGCCGGCGGCGATCCGCCACATCGGAGGCCTGTTCGAGGCGCGGCGGCAATACCGCTTGAAAAACCCTCGATACTGTATAAAAATACAGATCCCGAACACGCCGACCCGGAGCCCCCGATGCGCGATCTCACCGCGCGCCAGCAGCAGATCCTGGCGCTGATCAGGCAGCACATCGCCGACACCGGCTTTCCGCCCACCCGGGCCGAAATCGCCGCGCAACTGGGCTTTCGTTCGCCCAACGCCGCCGAAGAGCACCTGAAGGCGCTGGCGCGCAAGGGCGTGATCGAACTCGCTTCGGGCTCGTCGCGCGGCATCCGCCTCAAGCTGCTGCCCGATTCGATCGACGAGACCCCGCGAGCGGTACAGATCGCATTCAGCCTGCCGCTGGTCGGCCGGGTGGCCGCCGGCAGCCCGATCCTCGCGCAGGAGCACATCGAAGCCAGCTACGCGATCGACCCGAACCTGTTCCACGACAAGCCCGATTACCTGCTGAAGGTGCGCGGCATGAGCATGCGCGACGCCGGCATCTTCGACGGCGACCTGCTCGCGGTGCGTCGCGCCGGCGAAGCGCGCAACGGCCAGGTCGTCGTCGCCCGCGTCGGTGACGAGGTCACCGTCAAGCGCTGGCGCCGCAAGGGCCACACGATCGAGCTGCTGCCCGAAAACCCCGACTTCGAGCCGATCATCATCGACACCCGCAGCGATGCCTTCGCGCTCGAAGGCATCGCGGTCGGCCTGCTGCGCGGCGGCAAGGCCTTGTGAGGCAACCATGTCGTCGGTCCTGCCCGCCGCGGTCTGGCGTGCCAGCCAGTTACATGCCGGCATCGCCGCCGTGTCCAGCGGGTTCCCGGTGCTCGACGCCGAACTGCCCGGCGCGGGCTGGCCGGCGGGCATGCTCACCGAACTGATCGGCCGCGAATCGGGCATCGGCGAACTGCGCCTGCTGGTGCCGCTGCTGCGCCAGCTCACCCGCGAGCGCCGCTTCGTCGTGCTGCTGGCGCCGCCGCTGCAGCCCTACGCCCCGGCGCTCGCCAGCCACGGCATCGACCTCGACTACCTGCTGGTCGTGCAGGCGCCCAATGCCGCCGATCGCCTGTGGGCGGTCGAGCAAACCCTGAAGAGCGCGGCCTTCGGCGCCCTGCTCGCCTGGTTGCCGCAGGAGCGCACCCGCCCCGAGCACCTGCGCCGCATGCAGTCGGCTGCGCAGCCTGCCAGCGGCCCGGTCTTCCTGTTCCGGCCGCTGGCGGCGCAGTTCGAAGCCTCGCCCGCGCCGCTGCGCCTGCTGCTGCTGCCGCGCCCCGATCAACGCCTGTCGGTGCAGATCCTCAAGCGCCGCGGCCCGGTGATGGCCGACCCGATCCTCGTTCACCTGCCGCAGCCGGTTTCCACGATCCGCCCGCGCGCCAGCACGCTCGCCGCAAGCGCCGAATCCCGCCCGATGCACACGATCCACGCCCGCCACGACACCTCGCGCGCAGGCACGCTCAATTAGGGCGTGCCCACACCAGAATGTGGTGGTTCGGCCTGTTCTTCGACCGGCTCTCGCTCGACGCTGCCCGCTGCGGTGCGCCCGCACCCGTTCACACGTTCTCGGGTGATGCCTGGCCGCTGGCGATCTCCGACCGGCTGCTGATCCTCGACGCCGACGAACGCGCGCGCGCACTGGGCGTCGTGCCCGGCATGAAGCGTGCCGCCGCACTGGCGCTCGCCCCGGCGCTGCAGTTGCGTGAGCGCGACCGCGCGAGCGAGCAGGCGGCCCTTCACGCGCTGGCCGCCTGGGCGCTGCAGTTCACGCCCGCGGTCAGCCTGCAGGCCGACCTGCCGTTCGGCAAACTCGACGACACCCCCTGTCCATGCGGCCTGCTGCTCGAAGTGGCGCCCAGCCTGCGCTGCTTCGGCGGAGCCGGCGCCTTGCTCGCGCAATTGCGCCAGGGCCTGCAGGCGCTCGGATTCCCGGCGCGCATCGGCGCGGCGCCGAATGCCGCGGCAGCCTGGCTGTTCGCGCGCCATCGCGACGGCTTGCAGACCGGCGAGACCGGGCTCGAGGCCGCATTGCGCGAACTGCCGGCGGCGCTGCTCACCCGCAGCCGGGCGCAGCGCGAAACCCTCGAAGCGATCGGCGCGCACCGCATCGACGACCTGCTCGCCCTGCCGCGCGCCGGCCTTGCGCGCCGCTGCGGGCGCGCGCTGCTCGACGAGCTCGACCGCGCGCTCGGGCGCCAGCCCGAGCCGCGCCGCTGGTTCGAGGCGCCCGAGCGCTTCGAGACGCGACTCGAACTGCTGTCGCAGGTCGAACACGCCGAGGCGCTGCTGTTCGCCGCGCGGCGCCTGCTCGAGCGACTCGCCGGATGGCTGGCGGCGCGCCACTGCGCGGTGCGCGGGTTCGAGCTGCACGCCGAACACGAGCGGCGCAGCGCGAGCGAGCGGCGCGCCGACACGCTGCTGGCGATCCGGCTCGCCGACCCGAGCCGCGATCCCGAGCGGCTGTGCACACTGCTGCGCGAACGACTGGCGGTCACCCGGCTGCCGGCGCCGGTGCGCGCGCTGCGCCTGTGCTGTGACGAGGTCCTGCCGCTGCCCGCCACGAGCGCCCGGCTGTTTCCGGGCACCGACACCGCGCACGAAAGCCTGGCGCGGCTGGTCGAGCGGCTGCAGGCGCGACTCGGCCCGCGCCAGGTGCAGCGCCTGGCGCTGGTGGCCGACCATCGCCCCGAGATCGCCTACCGGGTGGAAGCGGTGAATGCGCCCGGGCAGCCACCGCCGGCGGGCGCGTCGCAAACAACTGCCGCGGCGGGTCGCTCCCGTCCGTCCAGACCGATTGCCGACGCCCCGGTGGCCGGCCTGCCCAGGCCCTTGTGGCTACTGCGCGAACCGGTGGCGATCGGCGAACGCAACAACCGGCCCTGGTGGCATTCGGCGCTCACCCTGCTGGCCGGCCCGGAGCGCATCGAAGGCGGCTGGTGGGACGCCTCGCTGGTGCAACGCGACTACTTCATCGCCGAAGACGAGCATCACGCGCTGTACTGGATCTACCGCGAACGCCTGGCGCCCGACGACGCGCGTCGCGGCTGGTTCGTGCACGGGCGGTTCGGTTAGAGGGTCGAGTGATGCGACCCTTCGCGCCGCTCCGAGCGCACCTGGCAATCGACGCAGCGCAGCGCCATCGGGGTGGCGCGCAGCCGCTCGAACGGAATCTCGACGCCGCAATCGATGCACACGCCGTAGGTGCCCTCTTCGGAGCGGCGCAGCGCGCCGCGCAGCCCGCGCCATTCGTCGATGTCGCGCAGCGCCTCCGACATCTCGACCTCGCCTTCGACCAGAATCGACGACAGGTCGCCGCTGTCGCCGATGCGCTCGAACGCCGAGAACTCTTCGGACGCCTGACCGAGCTTGCGCGCGATTTCTTCTTCGAGCACGGCGAGCCGTTGCCGGATCTGGCTGAGCAGCTCGCCGAGCTGGGCTTCCGACAAGGGCATTCCGGTCTCCCCAGGGCGAGCGCCCATCGTAAGCCCGAACCCGATACCCACCTTGACCCCAGTCAAGCGCATCCGGCGCACCGCAGCGAATGCGGGAAACCCCGAAGCGCCGCGCGAGCGCGGCTGCCGGCTGCCGGCTCAGGGTGCGATCAGGTCGACCGCGTCGGTGATCAGCATGTCGAGCCCCCAGCCGAACAACGCATCGGCGCGTGCCGGGTCGTTCACCGTATAGGCGATCACCCGCAATCCGGCGCGATGCGCGGCAGCGATCACCGGCTCGCCGAGCGTGGCCTCGTGCGCGTCGAGCGCGACACAGCCCAGCGCCAGGCAGCGCTGTGCCCAGTCTTCGGGCAGCTCGCCGAACAGCAGCGCGCGCGGCAGTTCCGGCGCGACGCGGCGCGCCGCCTCGAGCGCTTCTTCGGAGAACGACGACAGGATCGGCGCCGTCGCCGCCCCCTGCCAGAGCCTGCGCGTCTCGAGCGCGACCGCCGCGCCGGTTTCGGCTTCGCGCCCGGGGCACGGCTTGATCTCGATGTTGGCCGTCCGTGCGTTGCGCAGCAGCCAGCGAGCCACGCGTTCGAGCGTCGGGATCGGTTCGCCGGCGAAGGCCGCCGAGTGCCAGCTGCCCGCGTCGAGTCGCGCCAGTTCGCCGAACGCGTGGCCGGCCACGCGCCCGGCGCCGTCGGTCGTGCGCTCGAGCGTGGCATCGTGCATCAGCACCAGCACGCCGTCGCCGGCGAGCTTCACGTCGAACTCGAACATCGCGTAGCCGAACGACGCGCCCAGCCGGATCGCCGCCAGCGTGTTCTCCGGAGCGAGCTTGCCCGCCCCGCGATGCGCGACCCTGCGCGGATACGGCCAGCTCACTTGTCGGACTCCACCAGTCCCTTGACGAACCACTTCTGCATCAGCACGACTACCGCCACCGGCGGCAGCATCGCGAGCACGGCGGTGGCCATCACCAGGTTCCACTCGATCGCGGCGTCGCCGCCCGAGATCATGCGCTTCAGGCCGATCACCACCGGGTACATCGACTCCTGCGTGGTGACCAGCAGCGGCCACAGGTACTGGTTCCAGCCGTAGACGAACTGGATCACGAACAGCGCCGCGATGCTGGTGCGCGACAGCGGCAGCAGCACGTGCCAGAAGAAGTGCATCGGGCCCGCGCCGTCGATCTTCGCGGCCTCGGCCAGCTCGTCGGGCACCGTCATGAAGAACTGGCGGAACAGGAAGGTCGCGGTGGCCGAGGCGATCAGCGGCAGCGTGAGCCCGGCGTAGGTGTCGAGCAGGCCGAGATCGGACATCACCTGGTAGGTGGGCATGATGCGCACCTCCACCGGCAGCATCAGCGTGACGAAGATCAGCCAGAACGCCGTCTGCCGGAAGGGGAAGCGGAAGTAGATCAGCGCGAACGCCGACAGCAGCGAGATCGCGATCTTGCCCAGCGCGATCGCCAGCGCCATGATCAGGCTGTTGAGCATCATCCGCGTCACCGGCGCGCCGCTGTTGCCGGCGCCCGACGCGAGCACCTCGGCGTAGTTCTGCAGGAAGCGGTCGCCGGGTGCGAGCGACATCGGCACCGCCATCACCTGGTCGAGCGTCTGCGTGGAGGCGACGAAGGTCACCCAGACCGGGAAGGCGACGATCGCCACGCCGAGCACCAGCACCGCGTAAGTGAGCAGACGGCTGAACAGGCTGCGATCGGGCATGGTTACGGGCGACGGCGTGGCGGCGAGCGGCGGGCGGTGTGTGGCGTGGTCGGCGCTGCTTCAGTACCGGACCCGCTTCTCGACATAGCGGAACTGCACCACGGTGAGCACCAGCACGATCGTCATCAGCACCACCGATTGCGCCGCCGAGCCGCCGATGTCGAGCGCCTTGACGCCGTCGTTGTACACCTTGTAGACGAGGATCTCGGTGGCCTTGCCGGGCCCGCCGGCGGTGGCTGCGTCGACGATCGCGAAGGTGTCGAAGAACGCGTACACCACGTTCACCACCAGCAGGAAGAAGGTGGTGGGCGACAGCAGCGGGAAGATCACCGAGCGGAACGTGCGCCAGGCGCCCGCACCGTCGATCGCCGCCGCCTCGATCAGCGACTTCGGGATCGACTGCAACCCGGCCAGGAAGAAGATGAAGTTGTAGCTGATCTGCTTCCAGACCGCGGCGATCACGATCAGGATCATCGCCTGGTTGCCGTCGAGCACGTGATCCCACTCGACGCCCGCCCCGCGCAGCCAGTGCGTGACGATGCCCAGTGTCGGGTTGAACAGGAACATCCAGAGCACGCCGGCGATCACCGGCGCGATCGCGTAGGGCACGATCAGCAGCGTGCGAAACGCCAGCGCGCCGCGGATCGCGCGATCGGCGAAATACGCCAGCCCCAGGCTCAGCGTCAGGCCGATCACCGTGACCGCCACCGAGAAGACCGCGGTGACCTGGAACGAATTGAGGTACAGCTCGTCGGCGAACAGCGTCTGGAAGTTCTCCATCCCGACGAATTCGAGGCTGCCGCCGAACGCGTCCTGGATGAAGACCGACTGGAACAGCGCCTGCGACGCCGGCCAGTAGAAGAAGACCAGGACGATCGCCAGCTGCGGCGCGAGCAGCGCGACCGGCAGCCAGCCGGTCGCGCGGAAGACGACGCGCTTTTCCAGGCGCTACTCCCGGGCAGTGCGCTCGAAGCGGGCGAGCTGCTCGTCGCCGCGCCGCTTCATGTTGGCGAGCGCGGTCTTCGCGTCCTGCTTGCCGCCGAGCATCGACTCGATCTCCTCGTGCACGATGTCGCGAATCTGCACCATGTTGCCGAGCCGCACGCCGCGCGACTTGTCGGTGGTCTTCACGATCATCTGCTGGACCGACACGTCGGTGCCCGGGTTCTTCTCGTAGAACCCACTCTTCTTCGTGAGCTCGTAGGCGGCCAGCGTGAGCGGCAGGTAACCGGTGCTCTGGTGCCACTCGGCCTGCAGCTCGGGCGAGGACAGGAACGCGAAGAACTTCGCCACGCCCTTGTACTCGGCCGGCTTCTTGCCGCTCATCACCCACAGGCTGGCGCCGCCGATGATCGTGTTCTGCGGCGCGCCCGGCACGTCGGAGTAGTACGGCAGCTTCGAGATGCCGAAGTTGAACTTCGCGTTGCGCTTCACGTTCGCGTAGGCCGACGAGCTGCCGGTGAACAGCGCGCACTCGCCGCTGTAGAACTTCGCGTCGCCCTGGTTGGTGCGGCCCGGATAGAAGAACAGCCCGCTCTTCGACCAGTTCAGCAGGTTGTTCAGGTGGCGCTCGTGCAGCGGCGTGTTCACCGCCATGCGCGCCTTCAGGCTGCCGAAGCCGTTGTTCTCGGTCGCGAACAGCGTGTTGTGCCAGGTGGAGAAGCTCTCCATGTGCACCCAGCTCGCCCAGCTCGAGGTGAACGGGCAGCTCGATGCACCCGAGGCCTTGATCTTCGCCATCGCGGCGGCGAACTCGGGCCAGGTCTCGGGCACCTTGTCGACGCCCGCCTTCGCCAGCGCGTCCTTGTTGTAGTAGAAGATCGTGGTCGAGCTGTTGAACGGGAACGACAGCATCTCGCCCTTGCGGCTGGTGTAGTAGCCCGCCACCGCCGGCACGTACGCGCTGCGGTCGAACTTCTCGCCGGCGTCCTTCATCAGCTTCTCGACCGGCACGATCGCGCCCTTGGCCGCCATCATCGTCGCGGTGCCCACCTCGAACACCTGCACGATGTGCGGCGCATTGCCGGCCCGGAACGCCGCGATTGCCGCGGTCATCGTCTCGGGGTACGAGCCCTTGAAGACCGGCACCACCTTGTAGTCGGCCTGGCTCTTGTTGAAGCGCTCGGCGAAGTCGTTGACCTTGTCGTTCAACGCGCCGGTCATCGCGTGCCACCACTGGATCTCGGTGACCGCCAGCGCCGGCGACGACATCGCCAGCCCGACGGCGATCGCGCCCGCGCCCAATGCGCGCCGCGTCCAGGCGGCCACGCCGCCCTGCCTGCATGTCTTCATGGGGTTCTCTCCAGTGGTGCCGGCTTCTGAGGGCCGCACCGCCCGGGCGGGCGGCACGTTATTGTCTTGCCCGGAATATTGCAGAACCGTGACGCGCCCGCAAGCGGGTCGAACCCGCGTATAAACGCGGCGATGAACGACACGCGCGCGCTCCCGCCCCAGGCGGCCGCGGCCCAGTTGCTGCTGTGCATGATCTGGGGCCTCGGCCAGGTGGCCACCAAAGTGGGCAACTCCGGCATCTCGCCGATCTGGCAGGCGGCGCTGCGCTCGATCGGCGCGACGCTGCTGCTGGTGGGCTGGATCGCGTGGCGGCGCATCCCGCTGGGCGAGCGCAGCGAGACGCTGGTACCCGGCGTCATCGCCGGGCTGCTGTTCGGCCCGGAGTTCGTGTTCCTGTTCGTCGGGCTGGTCTACACCACCGCAGTGCGCGCGGTGCTGCTGCTGTACTCGGCACCGTTCTTCGTCGCGCTGGGCGCGCACTTCTTCGTGCCCGGCGACCGCATCACGCGCAACAAGCTGATCGGCCTGTCGGCGGCCTTCGCCGGCCTGGTCCTCGCGTTCGGCGACCGGCTCACCCTGCCCGACGCGAATGCCCTGATCGGCGACCTGCTGTGCCTGGGCGCCGCCTTCATGTGGGGCGCGACCACCGTACTGATCAAGGCCAGCGCGCTGCGCCGCGCCCCTCCCGAGACCACACTGCTCTACCAGCTCGCGATCTCCGCGGCGCTGATGGTCGCGCTGTCGTATGCGTTCGGCGAGCCGGGCATCTTCGCCCCCACCCCGATCGTCTGGGCCGCGCTCGCGTTCCAGACCGTCGTGATCGCCTGGGCCAGCTACACCGTCTGGTTCTGGCTCGTCTCGCGCTATCGCGCCACCACGCTGCACGCGTTCACCTTCCTCACCCCGCTGTTCGGCGTGCTCGCCGGCGCCCTCCTGCTCGGCGAACCGGTCGGCCCGACGCTGATCGCCGCCCTCGCCCTCATCGCCATCGGCATCGTCCTGGTCAACCGTGCCTGAGAAACCGCGCAAGCCGGCTGACGTATCGACGCTGCACCGCTGCGCAACCGCCTCGGCCGCTTCCGGGGCCTCGCCGTCAGAGCAGCTTTCCAGCAACGCTTCAGCCGAAAGAACGATTCTCGATCGATATGCCACTGTATATAATTCCAGTTCATCGACTTCGTGGGCTCGCATCCGCATGACATCGCAGGCAGAATCTCACCCGCACACGGCGGGCCTGAGTCGGCGGACCGCGCACCGTGACGTACTTACCAACGATTTGTCGCGCAACATGAAATTCGTTTCCCTCTTCTCGGGTGCTGGCGGGCTCGACTTGGGCTTCGAAGCCGCCGGGTGGGATTGCGTTTATGCGTCTGATATCGACGCCACCGCAATCGACACACTCGAGGTCAACAAGGGCAAGCGCGTCCACGGCACGGCAATGCTGGGACGTGCATTCATCGAAAAGGCCGACGTCAGGGAGTCGTCGGGTCGCGACATTCTCGCGAAGGCGGGGATCAGGCGGGGGGACGTGTCCACGGTCGTTGGTGGTCCCCCATGTCAGTCATGGAGCAGCGCAGGGCACCAACTCGGGTTCGAAGACCCCCGGGGGCGCTTGTTCCGGGATTACATCCGCATTGCTGGCGAACTCGACGTGCGCTGGCTCGTGTTCGAGAACGTACGGGGGCTCTTGACTGCCCGTGGACCGGACGGAAAACCGGGTAGCGCACTCCAGCACATACGCGAGACGTTGCTGAAAGCGGGGTTTCAGACCAGCGTCGAGATGCTCAACGCAGCCGACTACGGGGGTGGCGCAGCGTAGGGTCCGATTGATCATGATCGGATTCCGAGTCGGTGACAGGCCCGTCTTCCCGTCGCCGAGTCACGCTAAGGCGCCCGACCTCGCCGACGACGGACTATTGCCTTGGGTGCCTCTCCGGGACTGCCTGGCGTCGATCCCGCCGCCGACGGGAGACGAAATCATTCGACCGAACGTTCGTCTCGAAGTCGAGCTGAGCGGGCTTAAGCCCGGAACCGGAGTCCGAAGCCCAGGTAAGTCCGAGGCAACGAGACCCGGGGGCACTGGGGCTACAAGCAAGGGGCATTCGTTGCAGACCTCGACCTTCCCGCGCGCACTGTGACTGCGAGCGCTCAGCAGGACTGGATCAAGGACCCGAACTTGGGCCTCCGGCGGTTATGCCCGAGGGAGTGCGCCGCGATTCAGAGCTTCCCGCCGGAGTGGGTCTTTTCCGGCAACAGAACGGACCAGTATCGCCAGATCGGCAACGCTGTACCGCCAATGCTTGCGCAAGCGGTGGCAGAATCCATGCGGGAACACGTGTCGGCCTTACCCAAGAAGGGGGCGCCGACGAAGCCGATTAAACTGCTGCCCCTCCATGAACGGCTGGAGTCGGCGATCCAGTACACCCACAAAGAAGAGCTCCGCAACGGACCGTCAAGGCGGCAGGCGCCAAACAAGCGCCGGACAAGAGTCGCGGCTTGATCTCCCCTCCTTCGCCGTGGACTGGCTGGCCGACGCTTCGATTCAGGTAGGCTTGCCGCCTGACGCGACGCGCTACCGGACCGACGAACAATGACGCCACCACGAGTTGCGCGGACACGCTCAAACGTAGCGACAGACCCGCTGCGGCAGTTCCACGCAGAGCAGGCATCCAAGGCGAAGGAAGAGTACCTCAGGTCGCAGACACCTTCGAACGACGCTCAGGCGTGGCTGGCAGCGATACACCGAGCGAGACGGGACATCGGAGACGCACTGATCGCTTCCTCCCATCTTCGGGATGTCGGAAAGGCGCTGCAGGGGAACGGCGCCTATATGCATGTCTTCCGGCACCTGATGGCGCCACCATTGAGCCAGGATCAGTTCAGACTGATTTGCCCGGAGTGGCCGAAGGCTTCAGAAAACAAGGGGACGCCAGTGGAGGAAGAGGCTGCGAATGGAGTCGCTGCGGCCTTCGACGAAAGGCGCGTGCGGTCGCTTACACCTTGGCTTGCCGAGAGACGAGCGCCGACAGTCCCGGAGGTAAGGCGACTTCAGCTGGCAATCGCTCCTCTCATCGCCAACCAGCGGTTTGCGACTGAGCGTCGGGTGGCCGCTTCCGCGCTCCAAGAGCAATCGGTGATTTCCTCGTTGAAGGCGTTGGGCTGGTCGATACGCCCCAGCAGCCTGATCGACACCCGAGCTGCGTTGGCGCCGAAGGAGTTCATGCACAAGACCAGGTTTGCAGCGAGCCCGGATGCATCACAGGCTCAGGAAGTCGATATCGCATGCGGACTCGCAGGCACCTACGTACTTGCGATGGAGTGCAAGGTGACGAACGACGAGACGAACTCCGTCAAGCGTGTCAACGACGTCATCAAGAAGGCTGTGGCCTGGAAAAACCACTGGGGAAGTTTCGTCGAAACAGCCGCGCTTCTGCAGGGTGTGATCAAGCCCAGCGACGTGTACCGGCTGCTTGATGCCGGCGTACACGTCTTCTGGTCGCATGACCTCTCCACCTTCGAGAGCTGGATCAACGCTCGCGTGTGAAGATCCAGTCGCCAAAGGGTGCAAAGTACCTCGTGACCTCGCCGGAGCGCTCACGGATCATGGCGAGCGTCAGGAGCGCTGGGAACAAGTCAACCGAGGCCGGGCTGGCGGAGATCCTTCGCGCCTACAGGCTTGCGGGTTGGCGACGCCACCAGCGGTTGCCGGGAAACCCAGACTTCGTGTATCGCCGCCAACGCGTTGCGATCTTCGTGGACGGCTGCTTCTGGCATGGGTGCCCAAGATGCTACGCCCCGCCGACCGCAAACGCCGATTTCTGGAAACAGAAGTTCGCCTACAATCGCGCGCGCGATCGCAGGCTGCGCCGTCACCTGCGCGCGCTCGGCTGGCGCGTCCTGAGCATCTGGGAGCACTCTCTTCGCAACGAAGCCAGTGTCGCAAAGCGAGTGGCACGTGCGCTGTCCGATCGGTGATTGCGGTTATTCAGTCGGTCCCCCGATTCGTGGCATTTGTCGGCTATAAGTCGCATTAAATTAATGACTTGCAGCAGTGCAGGCAAGTATTGTCGCGCGGCCTCTCGATTCGCAGATGCACTGGTCACGTTCAACCGGATTGCTCGGCCACGTTGCGCCGGAATACGCACAGTGAATTCGAGGGTTAACGAAATCCGCCTTCAGCTGCCACATTGAGTCCGCAGAGCCTCTCGGAGAAAGCCGAGTGTATACTGTATATTGATACAGTATCAAGCAGCCTCCGATGCTGTCCCCGTACGCCGAACTTCTCTGCGCCTCGAACTTCTCGTTCCTCAACGGCGCCTCCCACCCCGAGGAACTCGTCGAGCGCGCCCACGCCCTCGGCTACGCTGCGCTCGCCGTCACCGACGAATGCTCGCTCGCCGGCGTGGTGCGCGCGCACCTGCGCGCGCGCGAAGTCGGCCTGCCGCTGCTCGTCGGCGCGCAGTTCTCGCTGAACGAGGCCTTCGGCGGCGATTCGCGGCTGGTGCTGATCGCCGCCTCGCGCAACGGCTACGGCAACCTCTCGGAACTGATCACGCGCGCGCGCATGCGCGCCGACAAGGGCCGCTACCGGCTGCTCGCCGACGACCTCGCCGACGGGCTCGACGACTGCCTCGCGCTGCTGGTGCCCTCGCCGGCCATCGCCGTCGACTCGACCGCCGAATCGCCCGCACCGCCTGTCGATTCCCCGTGCGCGCAACTGCTGCGCGATGCGCGCTTCCTGCGCGAGCGCTTCGACGGCCGCTGCTGGCTCGGCGTGCCGCTGCTGGTGCACGGCCACGACGCGGCGCTGCTCGAGAGCACGCGACGCGTCGCCGCCGCCACCGGCCTGTCGCGGGTGGCGGTGGGCGACGTCCTCTATCACCTGCGCTCGCGCAAGACGCTGCAGGACACGCTCACCGCGATCCGCCTGAACACGCCGCTGGCCGCGCTCGGCTACGCGCTGGCGTCCAATGCCGAGCAGCACCTGCGCAGCCGGCTGCGGCTCGCGCGCCTGTATCCGCCGGCGCTGCTCGAAGAGACGCTCGAAGTGGCCGCGCGTTGCCGCTTCTCGCTCGACGAACTGCGCTACGAGTATCCGGAGGAGATCGTCCCGGCCGGCCACACGCCGGCGAGCTGGCTGCGCCGGCTCGTGTTCGACGGTGTGCCCGGGCGCTACCCCGACGGCCTGCCGCCGGCGGTGGCTGCGCAGATCGAGCACGAACTGGCGCTGATCGCCGAGCTGAAGTACGAGCCCTACTTCCTCACCGTCGCCGACATCGTGCAGTTCGCGCGCGGCCGCGGCATCCTTTGCCAGGGCCGCGGCTCGGCGGCCAACTCGGCGGTCTGCTATTGCCTGGGCATCACCGAGGTCGATCCGGCGCGCGCCAGCGTGCTGTTCGAGCGCTTCGTCAGCCGCGAGCGCAACGAGCCGCCCGACATCGACGTCGACTTCGAGCACCAGCGGCGCGAGGAGGTCATCCAGTACCTGTACGAGAAATATGGCCGCCATCGTGCCGCGCTCACTGCTACCGTGATCAGCTATCGCTCGCGCTCGGCGCTGCGCGACGTCGGGCGAGCGCTGGGCATCGATACGCAGCGCATCGAACAGCTGGCGCGCGCGCACCAGTGGTGGGACCGCAGCGTGCAGCCCGAACGACTGCGCGAAGCCGGCTTCGATCCTTCGTCGACGGTCGCGCAGCAGTGGCTCGAACTGGCCGGCGCGCTGCGCGGCTTTCCGCGCCACCTGTCGCAGCACATCGGCGGCTTCGTGATCGCGCGCGACGCACTCACGCGGCTGGTGCCGGTGGAGAACGCCGCGATGCCCGGGCGCAGCGTGATCGAGTGGGACAAGGACGACCTCGACGCGCTCGGCCTGCTCAAGGTCGACGTGCTGGCGCTGGGCATGCTCAGCGCGATCCGCCGCGCGCTCGTGCTCATCGGGCAGCGACGCGGGGTGCCGTTTCGCATCCAGGACATCCCCGCCGAAGACCCGGCCACCTACGAGATGATCTCGCGCGCCGACACGATCGGCGTGTTCCAGATCGAGTCGCGTGCGCAGATGAGCATGCTGCCCAGGCTGCGCCCGCGTCGCTTCTACGACCTGGTGATCGAGGTCGCGATCGTGCGCCCCGGCCCGATCCAGGGCGGCATGGTGCATCCGTACCTGCGCCGCCGCATGGGGCTCGAGCCGGTCGTCTATCCCCGCGACGAGATCCGCCCGGCGCTCGAGCGCACGCTCGGCGTGCCGATCTTCCAGGAGCAGGTGATGCAGGTGGCGATGCTCGCGGCGGGCTTCTCCGGTGGCGAGGCCGACGCATTGCGCCGCGCGATGGCGGCCTGGCGGCGCAAGGGCGGGCTCGAGCCGTTCGAGCAGCGCCTCGTCGACGGCATGCTCGCGCGCGGCTACCGGCGCGAGTTCGCCGAAGCGATCTTCCGGCAGATCCGGGGCTTCGGCGAATACGGTTTTCCCGAGAGCCACGCGGCGAGCTTCGCGCTGCTGGTCTACGTGTCGGCCTGGATCAAGCGGCACGAGCCGGCGGCCTTCCTCGCAGCGCTGCTGAACAGCCAGCCGATGGGTTTCTATGCGCCGGCGCAGCTGGTGCGCGACGCGCGCGAGCACGGCATCGAGGTGCGCGGCGTCGACGTGCTCGTCAGCGACTGGGACAGCACGCTCGAAGAGGCGCCGCAGTCCGGCCCCGCTGCAGCGGCCGATGCCGCATCCACCGATGCGCCGGGGCACGCCCCCGCCTACGTCGCCCCCGCCGACGGCAGCGCAATCGACTGGCGCCCGCAGCCCGCGGTGCGCCTGGGCCTGAACCGCGTGCGCGGGTTGTCGCAGGCCGGCGCGCAGCGGCTGCTCGATGCGCGCGCGGCGCGCCGGCGCGAGCGCGGCGACGACTTCGGGTTCGAGAGCGTCGAAGACCTCGCCCGCGAAGCGCGACTCGACGCCCGCGAGCTGCAGGCGCTGGCACAGGCCGACGCGCTGCGCCAGCTGGCCGGGCACCGCGCGCAGGCGCACTGGGAGGCGGCCTGCATCCGGCCGATGCCGGCGCTGCTCGCCGAAGCCCGCTTCGACGAGACGCCGGCCCGGCTGCCCGCGCTGCCCGAGGGCCGCGAGATCGTCGCCGACTATCGCGGCCTGGGCATCCCGATGGGCCGCCACCCGCTGGAGCTGCTGCGGCCGCGGCTCGAGCGCCTGCGCATCGCCACGGCCGCGGCGCTGCGCGCCTTTCCGAACGGCCGGCCGGCGCGCGCCAGCGGCCTGGTCACGCATCGACAGCGCCCCGAAACGGCGAAGGGCACGATCTTCGTCACGCTGGAAGACGAGACCGGGGCGGTCAACGTGATCGTCTGGCCGCGCGTGTTCGAGCGCCAGCGCCGCGAGGTGCTCGGCGCGCAGCTGATGACGGTCTACGGCACCTGGCAGTGCGACGCCGACTCCGGCGGCCAGGTCAGGCACCTGGTCGCGCAGCGCATCGTCGACCACAGTGCGCTGCTGGGCGAACTCGTCGTCGGCAGCCGCGATTTCCGCTGAATCGCCGAACGACTCAGCCGGCAAGCCCGCGCGCCAGGTCGGCGCAAACGTCGGCCGGATCCTCCAGGCCCACCGCGACGCGCAGCATGCCTTCGCCGATGCCGGCTTCGCGCCGCGCATCGATCGGCATGCGCCCGTGCGTCGTGCTGGCCGGATGCGTGATCGTCGACTTCACGTCGCCGAGGTTGGCGGTGATCGACAGCAGCCGGCAGCCGTCGACCACGCGCCAGGCCGCGGCCTTGCGGGCGGCGTCGTCGGCGCCCTTCAGGTCGAACGCGAGCACCGCGCCGCCGGCGCGCTGCTGCGCGCGCGCCAGCGCGTGCTGCGGGTGCGACTCGAGCCACGGATAGCGCACCCGCTCGACTTCGGGGCGCGCCTCGAGCCAGCGCGCCACCGCGAGCGCGTTCTCCGAGTGCCGGGCCATGCGCACCGACAGCGTCTCGAGCCCCTTGGCGAGCACCCGGGCGTTGAACGCCGACAGCGTCGGCCCGCAGTAGCGCACCACCGGTTGCAGCGTCTCGGCGACGTACTTGTGCGAGCCCAGCACCGCGCCGCCGAGCACGCGCCCCTGCCCGTCGAGGTACTTGGTGGCCGAGTGCACGACGATGTCGGCGCCCAGTTCGAGCGGCCGCTGCAGCGCCGGCGTGCAGAAGCAGTTGTCGACCACCAGCGGGATGCCCCGCGCGCGCGCGATCGCCGCCAGCGCGCGCACGTCGCCCACCTCGGTCAGCGGATTCGACGGCGTCTCGAGGAACAGCAATTTCGTGTTCGGCCGGATCGCCGCCTCCCGAGGCGGACGGGTCGCCCAGCGGCACGTAGCTGGTCTCGATCCCGTAGCGCGCGAACAGCGCGAACAGCTGGATCGTGGTGCCGAACACCCCCTGCGAGCAGACCACGTGGTCGCCCGTGCGGGTGAGGCTCATCAGCACCGACATGATCGCCGACATGCCCGAGGCGGTCGCGCGGCAGTCTTCGGCGCCTTCGAGCGCGGCCAGCCGCTCCTCGAACAGCCGCACCGTCGGGTTGCCGAAGCGCGAGTAGATGAAGCCCCCGGCCTCGCCGGCGAACCTGGCCGCCGCGTGCGCCGCGCTGTCGTGCACGAAGCTCGACGCGAGGAACATCGGCTCGGTGTGCTCGCCGAACGGCGTGCGCTCGAAGCCGGCGCGCACCGCGCGGGTGTCGAAGCCGTATTCGTCGCCCTCGGCGGGCGGCGGCGCCGCGCCCTCGCTCAATCGGCCACCACCGGGAACTGCAGGTTCATCTGGTTCTTCGGCGCGTCGTCGTCGTAGCCGGCGGGTGGCCCGAGCAGCCGCTCGCGCTCGATGCGGTCGAGGTACTCGGGGCCGACGTCGCCGGTGATGTACACGCCGTCGAAACACGAGGCCTCGAAGTTCTTCAACCGCGGGTTCACGTCGCGCACCGACTGCTTCATCGCGTCGACGGTCTGGTAGATCAGCGCGTCGGCGCCGATCGCGACGCGGATCTCCTCGTCGGTGCGCCCGTGCGCGATCAGCTCGCTGCGCGTGGGCATGTCGATGCCGTAGACATTCGGATAGCGCACCGGCGGCGCCGCCGACGCGAAGAACACCTTGTTCGCGCCCGAGTCGCGCGCCATCTGCACGATCTCGCGCGAGGTCGTGCCGCGCACGATCGAGTCGTCGACCAGCAGCACGTTCTTGCCCTTGAACTCGACGCTCATCGCGTTGAGCTTCTGGCGCACCGACTTCCTGCGCACCGCCTGCCCCGGCATGATGAAGGTGCGCCCGACGTAGCGGTTCTTCAGGAAGCCCTCGCGGTAGTTCAGGCCCAGCTTCATCGCCAACTGCATCGCCGACGGTCGCGAGGTGTCGGGAATCGGCATCACCACGTCGATGTCGCCGCGCCACAGCTCGGCGGCCAGGCGCTCGGCGAGGTACTCGCCCATGCGCAGCCGCGCCGCGTACACCGAGGCGCCGTCGAGGATCGAGTCGGGCCGCGCGAAATAGACGTACTCGAACACGCAGGGATCGAGCGACGTGGCAGCGGCGCACTGGCGCGAATGGAAGTTGCCGTCCAGGTCGATGAAGATCGCCTCGCCGGGCGCCACGTCGCGCACCATGCGAAAGCCCAGCCCCTCGAGCGCCACCGACTCGGAGGCGACCAGGTATTCGACGCCCTGGTCGGTCTCGGCCACGCCGTAACAGAGCGGTCGGATGCCGTGCGGGTCGCGAAACGCGAGCACGCCGTAGCCGGCGATCTGGGCCACGCAGGCGTAGGCGCCGCGCACCCGCGCGTGCAGTTCGCCCACCGCCGCGAAGATCGCGTCAGGATCGAGCGAGACGCCGCGCGTGGCCGCCTGCAGCGAATTGGCCAGCACGTTCAGCAGCACCTCCGAATCGGAGTCGGTGTTGATGTGGCGGCGGTCGCGCCGGAACATCTCGTCCTTGAGCTGCTCCCAGTTGGTGAGGTTGCCGTTGTGCGCGAGCATGATCCCGAACGGCGCGTTCACGTAGAACGGCTGCGCCTCTTCGGAGTTGCCCGCCGAGCCGGCGGTGGGATAGCGCACGTGCGCGATGCCGCTTTGGCCGAGCAGCGCGCGCATGTTGCGCGTGCGGAAGACGTCGCGCACCGGGCCGTTGCCCTTCTGCATGTGGAACGCCTTGCCCATCGCGGTGGCGATGCCCGCGGCGTCCTGGCCGCGATGCTGCAACAGCAGCAGGCCGTCGTACAGCAGCTGGTTGACGGGGGAGCGCGCTACGACGCCGAGGATTCCGCACATGACAGGCTCCCAGATTCTGCGTTCAGGTCTGCTTCACCGGTTCCGAACGCGCGGGCAGGTATGGCGTCACCCACGATACCAGTTCGTCGAGCAGGGGGCGCGAGAGCGCCTGTTGCCAGGCAGGCTCGCGATCGGCCCCGAGGTGCCGTCCCACCAGCGCCACCACGGTCACGATGATCAGCGCCCGCGCCACGCCCAGCAGCGCGCCCAGCGATCGGTCGGCCGGGCCGAGGCCGACTTTCGCCAGCGCGCGAGCGATCAACCCGCCGAGCAGGCGCACCGAGATCAGCAGTGCAAAGAAGATCAGCACGCCGACGAACAACGGCGGCAGCGACCAGCCGGTGGCCGCCAGCAGCGGCCCGGTCGCCAGCGGCGCGCCCACCAGCGCGACCACCCAGCCCGCGAGCGCGAACACCGTGCGCACCAGTCCGCGCAGCAGGCCGATTGCGACCGAGAGGAGCAGCGTGGCGATCACGAAGTAGTCCCAGCCGGTGAGCGCGGCAACGTCCACCGGCATCGCTACAGC
Organism: Burkholderiaceae bacterium; assembly: GCA_027493945.1. GTDB lineage: Bacteria > Pseudomonadota > Gammaproteobacteria > Burkholderiales > Burkholderiaceae_E > Zeimonas. Next base: position 117,123 of record JAOSJU010000003.1, read on the forward strand.
GGGACCACCGCCGATTCGACGCCGATCGACTTCAGCCTGGTGCGCGCCTGCTCGGCGTCCTCGCGGCTGGCGAACGGCCCGACGCGCACGCGAGTGCGCTCCCCCTGGGCGGTCTTGACGGTTTCGGTGTAGACGCGCACGCCTGCCTTGCGCGCCTTGTCGGCCTGCGCGCGCGCGCTGCCGGCGTTTGCGAACGCGCCGAGCTGCACCGCGAAGTGCGCCGCCGATTTCGGCGCGCTGGCCGGCGCCGGCGCGGCCTCGGTCTTCGCGGCGGCCTGGGGTTTCGGAGCGACCTCGGTCTTCGGCGCTGCCTGCACTTTCGGTGCCGGCTGAGACTTCGGCACGGCCTCGGGCTTCGGCTCGACGGCGGACGGCTTCGGTGCCTCGTCCGGCGCTGCGGCGTCCTTCTCCGGCGCCATCGGCTCGACCGGCGGCACCACCGCGACCTCGGCGGGGCGCGCGGTCGATTCCTCGTCTTTCGCCGGCACCGCGGCGTCGCGCGGCGGAATCTCGACCTGTACGTCGGTGATCGCCTGGCGCGGCTCGGAGTCGAGCACCAGCGGCAACACAATCACGGCGGCAATGCCCAGCGCCAGCGCGCCGAGCAGGCGCCGACGGGCGCGCTTCTTCTGCGTCAGCGCCGGATCGAGCGCGCCGCGGTCGGCGTCGCCCGCGTCACGCCCGGCCATGGGCACCCGTGATCGCCGAGCACGGCGCGCACGCGGCGGCGCGCGAATCGGAGCGGAAGCCCCGGATGCAGACGCTACGCGGCACGTGCGGCAAGGATGTCGGCGACGGTGAGGAAGGATCCGAAGACGACGATTCTATCATTGGCGCTCGCGCGCCCCCGCGCCGCAGCGAGCGCCGACGACGGATCGGAATGGCACTCGATGCTCGTCTTCACACCGTCGCGTGCAATGCCGGCCGCTTCCAGCCGCCCGGCGATCCACTCCGCGCTGGCCGCGCGCGGCCCCGGCAGGTCGACCGCCAGCCAGTGGTCGACCCGGTGCTTCAGCGCGGCGATCACGCCATCGACGTCCTTGTCGCGCATCACGCCGAAGACCGCGAAGGTGCGCCTGAAGCCGCCCATCGCGTCGAGGTTGATCGCCGGGTGGGCGGCCGCGTGCGGGTTGTGCGCGACGTCGAGGATCACCACCGGCTGTCCCGGCAGCACCTGGAAGCGTCCCGGGAGCGACACGGCCGCCAGCCCCTCCCGCACCGCCTGCTGCTGCACCGGCAGCCGCTCGCGCAGCGCCTCGAGCGCGGCCAGCGCACCGGCGGCGTTCTGCAACTGGTTGGCCCCGCGCAGCGCCGGATACGCCAGTCCGCTGCGACGCTGCGCGCGCCCGCCGTAAGCCCACTGCTGGCGGTCGCCGCTGTGGTTGAAGTCGCGCCCGTGCAGCCAGAGATCGGCGCCGATCGAAGTCGCATGGTCGACCAGCGCCGCCGGCGGCGACGGGTCGCTGCAGATCGCCGGGCGGCCCTGGCGGAAGATGTGCGCCTTCTCCCAGCCGATGCGCTCGGGGTCGTCGCCCAGGTATTCGGTGTGATCGACGTCGACGCTGGTGACGATCGCGCAGTCGGCGTCGACCAGGTTCACCGCGTCGAGCCGCCCGCCCAGCCCCACTTCGAGGATCACCGCATCGAGCGCGCGCTGCGCGAACAGCCGCAACACCACGAGCGTGGTGAACTCGAACCGGGTGAGCGCGACCGCGCCGCGCGCGGCCTCGACCGCCTCGAACTGCGCGACCAGTTCCGCGTCGTCGACCGGCACGCCGCCGATGCGGGCCCGCTCGGCGAAGCGCACCAGGTGCGGCGAGGTGTAGAGGCCGACCCGGTAGCCGGCGGCGAGCAGGATCGACTCGAGCATCGCGCAGGTCGAGCCCTTGCCGTTGGTGCCGCCCACGGTGATCACCGGGCAGGCGAACGACAGCGCGAGGCGCGAGGCGACCTCGCGCACCCGCTCGAGCCCGAGCTCGATCGTCTTCGGATGCAGCCGCTCGATGCGTCCCAGCCAGTCGCGCAGCGCCGGCGAATCGGCAGCGCTCATCGGGGAATCAGGAGACCGCTTCGCTCGACTGCCTGAGCAGCAACGCGAGCAGCCGCGCGATCTCGTCACGCATCGCCCGCCGGTCGACGATCATGTCGACCGCACCCTTCTCCAGCAGGAACTCGGCGCGCTGGAAGCCCTCGGGCAACTTTTCGCGCACCGTCTGCTCGATCACGCGCGGACCGGCAAAGCCGATCAGCGCCTTGGGTTCGGCGATCACCAGGTCGCCCAGGAAGCAGAAGCTCGCCGACACGCCGCCCATCGTCGGGTCGGTGAGCACCGAGACGTACGGCAGGCGCTTCTCCGAGAGCTTCGTGAGCATCGCGGTGGTCTTGGCCATCTGCATCAACGACAGCAGGCCCTCCTGCATCCGCGCGCCGCCGGAGGCGGCGATCGACACGAACGGCACCTTCTGCTCGATCGCGCCCTGCACGCCGCGCGCGAAGCGCTCGCCGACCACCGACCCCATCGAGCCGCCCATGAAGTCGAACTCGAAGCAGGCCACCACGACCGGGATCGTGCGGATCGCGCCGCCCATCACCACCAGCGCGTCGGTCTCACCGGTGTCGTCGATCGCCTCCTGCAGGCGGTCGGGATACTTGCGGCTGTCCTTGAACTTCAGCGCGTCGACCGGCAGCACCTCGTGGCCGATCTCGTAGCGGCCTTCGGCGTCGAGCAGCAGGTCGAGCCGCTTGCGCGCCGACAGGCGCATGTGGTGCGTGCACTTCGGGCAGACGTTCAGGTTGGCCTCGAGGTCGGCCGAATAGAGCACCGCGTCGCACGACGGGCACTTGACCCAGACGCCCTCGGGAACCTTCTTCCCGCCGGCGGCCGAGCGCTTGACGCGCGGGGGCAGCAGCTTGTCGAGCCAGGTCATGCAGTCACCTCCGGATATGGCACGCCGTCGAGCGCGGCGCGAATCTCGGCCATGAACGCGCGGGCGCGCGCGGGCGCCTCGCCCGGCGGCCCGTCTTCGAGCAACTGGATCGTGCGGGTGCCGATGATCACCGCGTCGGCAGCCTCGGCCACTGCACGCGCGGTGGTGCCGTCGCGGATCCCGAAGCCCACGCCCACCGGCAGCGCGGTTCGCCTGCGGATCGCGCCGACGCGGCGCACCACGTCGTCGGTGTCGATGTTGCCGCCGGTGATTCCCTTGAGCGACACGTAGTAGACGTAGCCGCTGGCAATCGCCAGCACGCGGCCGGTGCGCTCTTCGGTGGTGGTGGGCGCGAGCAGGAAGATCGGGTCGATCGCGCGTGCGCGCGCCGCGGCCGCGAATGCCTCGGACTCCTCCGGCGGATAGTCGACGACGATCACGCCGTCCACGCCGGCCTGCGCCGCCTCGTCGAGGAAGCGTTCCGCGCCCATGCGCTCGACCGGATTGGCGTAGCCCATCAGCACCACGGGGGTGGCGTCGTCGCGGCCGCGAAACCCGCGCACGAAGCCGAGCACCTCGCGCATGCCCACGCCGAGCGAGAGGGCGCGCTCGTTGGCGTGCTGGATCACCGGGCCGTCGGCCATCGGGTCGGAGAACGGCACGCCGAGCTCGATCGCGTCGGCGCCGCCCGCCACCAGCGCGTGCATGATCGGCACGGTGAGCCCCGGCTCCGGGAAGCCCGACGTGACGTAGGGAATCAGGGCCTTGCGGCCCGCCGCGGAAAGCCGCTGGAACGTGGTCGCCAGTCGCGACATCAGAAGCGGATCCCCGCGCGCTGCGCGACCGTGTGCATGTCCTTGTCGCCGCGTCCCGAGAGGTTCACCAGGATGATGCGGTCGTTCGCGAGCGTGGGCGCAAGGCGCGCCGCATAGGCCAGCGCGTGGCTCGATTCGAGCGCCGGGATGATGCCTTCGATGCGGCAGCAGTCGTGGAACGCGCGCAGCGCCTCGGCGTCGTCGACCACTTCGTAGCTCGCGCGCCCGGTGTCCTTCAGCCACGCGTGCTCGGGACCGACGCCCGGATAGTCGAGTCCGGCCGAGACCGAATGCGTGTCGACGATCTGCCCGTTTTCGTCCTGCAGCAGGTAGGTGCGGTTGCCGTGCAGCACGCCCGGCGCGCCGGCGGTAAGCGAAGCCGCGTGCCGGCCGGTGGCCAGCCCCTCGCCGCCCGCCTCCACGCCGACCAGCCGCACCCCGGGCATGTCGATGTACGGAAAGAAGATGCCGATCGCGTTGGAGCCGCCGCCCACGCAGGCCACGACGTAGTCGGGCTGGCGGCCGGCGTCCACCGGCATCTGCCGCTTGCACTCGTTGCCGATCACCGACTGGAAATCGCGCACCATCATCGGGTACGGATGCGGCCCGGCCACCGTGCCGATGATGTAGAAAGTGTCCTCGACGTTGGTGACCCAGTCGCGCATCGCCTCGTTCAGCGCGTCCTTAAGCGTCTTCGAGCCGGAATCGACCGGCACCACCTCGGCGCCCAGCAGCTTCATCCGGTAGACGTTCTGCGCCTGCCGCGCGACGTCTTCCGAGCCCATGTAGACGACGCACTTCATCCCGTAGCGGGCCGCGACCGTCGCGGTGGCCACGCCGTGCTGGCCGGCGCCGGTTTCGGCGATGACGCGCGGCTTGCCCATCCGCCTGGCGAGCAGCGCCCGGCCGATGGTGTTGTTGATCTTGTGCGCGCCGGTGTGGTTCAGGTCTTCGCGCTTGAACCAGATCTGCGCGCCGCCGAGCATCTCCGACCAGCGCCTGGCGTGGTAGACCGGACTGGGCCGGCCGACGAAGTGCACGAGCTCGTAGTCGAACTCGGCGACGAACTCCGGGTCGTTGCGGTAATGCCCGTAGGCAAGGCGCAGCTCCCCGAGCGCGTGCACGAGGGTCTCTGCAACGAAGATGCCGCCATAGGGACCAAAGTGGCCCCGGGCATCCGGTAGGTCGTACGGCTTCATCGTGAATCCTGTCGTGCCGAATCGGCCCGCAGCACTTCTGCGACGAACCGTTCCATGCGCTCGCGCGACTTCACGCGCGGGTCGGGTTTCGGCCCCCGACCCGGATGCCGGTCGACACGTCGACCATCGTCGGCTGCAGTTGCGCGATCGCCTCCGCGACGTTCTCCGGCGCCAGGCCCCCGACAACACGATCGGCAGGGAGCGCTCGCGCGGCACCCGTGACCAGTCGAAGCCTTCGCCGCTGCCGCCGTAGCCGGGGCTGTGCGAATCGAGCAGCAACGCCTCGGCACTGGCGTAGCGATCGAGCGATTCTATCAAATCGACCCCCTCGCCCATCCGGATGGCGCGCCAGTACGACAGGCCCGCCGGGCGCTCGTTCTCGCAGGTGAGCGGGTCCTCGTCGCCGTGAAACTGGATCACGTCGAGCCCGACCGCGCCGGCCACGCGGCGAATCTCGCCCTCGGGCGCGTTCACGAAGAGCCCCACCGCGGCCACCCACGACGGCAGCAGCCGGCGCAGGCCGGCGGCCTGCGCGACGCCGAGCGCCCTGGGGCTCCTCGGGTAGAAGACGAAACCGACCGCGTCCACGCCGAGCGCCGCAGCGTTGCGGACGTCGTCGGCGCGCACCAGCCCGCAGAACTTGATCCGGGTGCGCATCGGCGGCAGTTTAGCCGCCGCCGCGCCGGCCGCGCGACGACCGGCATCGCCGCGCAGCTCGCCGCCCCGATCGTTGCGCGCGTCGCTCATGCGAGGCAGTCGGGAAACTCGCCGCCCCAGGAAGGCACGCCATGGCGCGCGTCGTATTGCGCGCCGTCGAGATACAGGCCGTCGGGCGCGAAAGTGGCCGGTGCGTGGCGACGATCGCGGCCCGCGAGCACTTGCGCGATCCACTCCGGCGGATGGCGCCCCTCGCCCACCGCGAGCAGCGCGCCCATCAGGTTGCGGATCATGTGATGCAGGAACGCGTTGGCGGTGAAGGTGAACACGACGAAAGGGCCGCGCTCGTCGAGCGTCAGCGCCTCGAGCCTGCGCACCGGCGAGGCCGCCTGGCACTCGGCCGAGCGGAACGCGGAGAAGTCGTGCTCGCCCACCACCAGCGCCGCGGCCTCGCGCATGCGGGCGGCGTCGGGGGCGCGGAAGGTCCAGCCGACGCGGCGCGCGAGCAGCGGATGGCGCACGGGCGAGCGATACAGCAGGTAGCGATAGCGCCTGCGCCGCGCGCCGTAGCGCGCATGAAACTCGCCGTCCACCTGCGTGGCGCTGCGCACCGCCAGCCCCTCGGGCAGGTGCGAGTTCACTCCGCGTACCCACGCTGACAGCGGACGTGCGGCATCGCTGTCGAAGTGCACCACCTGGCGCAACGCGTGCACGCCGGTGTCGGTGCGGCCGGCGCAGATCGTGCCGACCGGATGCCCGGCAATCGCGCCGAGCGCGCGTTCGAGCACGTCCTGCGCCGCCTCGCCGCCGGGCTGGGTCTGCCAGCCGTTGAAGCGGCTGCCGTCGTAGGCGAGCGTGAGAGCGAATCTGGGCATCGGGCGAAAAAAAACGGGAAGCCGAGGCTTCCCGAGGCACTGCGGTTTTCGGGAACTTATCCGATCTTCGCAAGCATCGAACGTGCCTTCTGCTGTTGTGCGGTGTCGCCGCCCTTGAGCACTTCTTCGAGCAGCTCGCGGGCACCTTCCTTGTCGCCGATCTCCTCGTAGGCCGAGGCCAGATCGAGCTTGGTGGCCATCTCTTGCCAGCGCGACGAATCGACCGCCGGCGCCACCTCGGTTTCGGCAGGCGCGAGACTGACGTCGCCGATCGCGCCGGCCACCGCCCGCTCGTCGATCGCCGCCTCCACATCCAGCCCTTCGAGCGCCGGAAGGTCGATCTTGAAGTCGCCGAGATCGGCCAGCGCGGCCGGTTCGGTGGCCGTCGCCGCAGTGGAGAACCCCTCTTCGGCAACCGGCGCCGCAGCCGTGCCCACATCGAGCGACGGCAGATCGAAGCGGCCGTCGATCGCGCGGGCGAGATCGGATTCGGACAGCGCGGCCTCCTCGGCCGGCATGCCGCCCGCCTCGCGCATGCTCGCGGCGCGGCCGATCGTGGTGTCGAGGTCGAGATCGAAGTCGAGCGCCGGGATCTCCGGCGCGGCGGCAGCCTCGCCATCCATCGGCACCGTCTCGGCGAACGAGGCGGGACCGGCTTTGCCCCGGTGCCCGGTGGCGTCGTCGCCCGGCAGCATGCGATCGGCAGGGAGCATCGCCTCTGCCCCCGCGGCCGCCGCAGCCAGCCCTGCCGCACCCGACAGCGCCGCCGAAGGAGCGGCAGGAGCGGCCGCGCCCGACGTGGCGGGCGTTGCGACCGCTGCAGGCGCCGGGAAGCCGCCCTCGGGCGCCGCCGGAGCTTCGCCCTGCCCGGTGTAGAGCGGATTGGCCGGATCGATCGACAGCCCGAGCGTGACCACCCTCGGCCACTCCTCGTTCTGCCCGCCGGTCTGGTCGTACATCTCCTGGGCCAGCACGCCGAAGGCTGCCGCATCCTTGCGGCCGGCGTGGATCTCGAGCAGCTTGAGGCGGATTGCCTGGCGCTCGGGCTGCTTCTTCAGCGCATCCTTCAGGATCTCCTCGGCCTGCGCCTCGCGCCCGTAGGCGATGTAGACCTCGGCTTCGGCAATCGGATCGACCTCGGTCGAATGGACGTCGACACCGCTGTCGCGCGTGCTGGTGGCGAACAGGCTGCTGCTGGTATCGACCGCCTGACCGCCGGTGGATCCAAACAGCGAATTCGCGGTGAACGCATCGGCCGCAACCAGGCTGTCTTCGTCGAGTTGCTCGGCCTTCTTGCGCCGGCGTACCGAGTACATGCCGTAGGCGCCAAGCGCAAGCACGATCGCGCCCAGGCCCGGAAGCGTGAGCGGATTGGCGATCAGGTCGTCGATGAAGCCGGGTTCCTCGGCCGGAGCCGGCGCAGGGGCGGGCTTCGCTGCGGCCGGCGCGGCGGCCGGAGCCTGCGCGGCGGGCGCCGCCGCTTCGGCCGGCGCAGGCTGCGCTGCCGTGGTCTCGGCCGGAGCCGGCTGCACAGCCGAAGGCGTCGCGGGCGCGGTGGCCGGCGCCTGGGCCGCCGCGGAGGCCGCGGGCGCGGCCACCGTGCCGGCGGCCGTGGCGCCAGAAGCGCGCGCCGCCTCGACCTGCCGTTGCAGCTCGGCGAGTTGCTGGTTCTTCAACTCGACCAGCTTCTGCAGGTCGGCGACGTTCTTCTCGAGCGCGACCACCCGCTCCTGCTGTTCGCGAAGCGCGGCCTCGCGCGCGATCTGCGTTTCGGCGCCCTTGTCGGCACCGACCGCGGCGCCGGCGGCGCCAGCACCCTTGCCGGCCGCCTTGCCGGCGGCCTCGCCCGTGCGCGACAGCTTCAGCTGGTCGCCCGGGGCGGCTTCGGCAGACTTTTTCTTCGGCGCCGGCGATCGTGCCGGCAGCAGTCTGCCCGGCCTGGGCCGGTTCGACGCGGCGCGCCGCAGCAGCCAGCCGCTCGCGATACGCGCGGAAAGTGGCCGCTTCGGCGCGGATCTGCTTGCGGGCAGCCGTGGCGTCGACCGCCGCCATCGTGTCGTGACCGGGAATCTCGAGTTGTTTGCCGGCCAGCATCTGATGGACGCTGCCGAAGAACGCGCTGCGGTTCGCGTCGTAGATCGCGATGATTGCCTGCTCGACCGAGACGTCGGCCGGCTTCACCCGTGCCGCGATGTCCGCCAGCGTGTCGCCCGAGCGCGTGGTGACCTCATCGGTCGCACCCGATGCGGCGGCCGTCGACGGCGTCGCGGTGCGCGCCGGGCTCGCCGCGGCGGTGCTCGGGCGTGCGCTGGCCGCCGGACTGCTCGCCGCCGGCGCGGGACTCGCCGACGCTGCAGGCACGGCCGCCGGAGTCGGCGCCACCTGCGCACTCGGGGTGCGCGTGGTTGCGACGCTGGGTGTCACGATCTGTTGCGTGGCAGCCCCGCCGCCGACGGTGTCGCGGGCCCCGATACGCAGTTCGGGCGGATCGAGCAGGAAGGTGTACTCACGGACAAACTTGCCCGACGCCCAGTTCAGCTCGACCATCAGGTCGACGAAGGGCTCGTTGATCGGCTGCGCGGAAGTGATCCGCACCACTGCCGAACGATCCGGGCGGCGGTCGATCGAGAACTTCAACGCGGTGAGCGCCGGATTGAACTCGAGTCCGGCCTGCCGGAAGGCCTCGGGCGCGGCAAGCCGCGCGCTGAGCGAGCCGAGTTCGTCGAGCCCGAGCGAGGTGACCTCGACCTCGGCGCGCAACGGTTGGCCCAGCGCCGACTGGACGGTGAGACGTCCCGAGGCCGGCTGCGTCGGCGGCATCGGGCACCGCGCCCGCGAGGGCCGCCGCGATCGCCACTGCTAGAATTGTCGGAGTGCCCCTTCGGCGCCGTCCGACCGGTTGTACTTGCGTCGATTTCACGCTTGTCCCCAGTGGCATGAAGCGATTTTTCGAGGCTAACATCAGCCACTTACCCGCGCAAGCTTAGGAAGTGGCCGAAGTTCGGCCCGTGGCGCTCACGTGACGAACGGCGTCTGGCAGGCATCCGACGGCGTCCGGCCGTCCCCGGGCGAGACGCTCAGGATGCCAACAGCCTCAACATGCGCCGCAGCGGCTCGGCCGCACCCCACAGCAACTGGTCACCCACGGTGAACGCGCTGAGGTAGCCGGCGCCCAGCGACAGCTTGCGCAGCCGCCCGATCGGCACCGCGAGGCTGCCGTTGACCGCCACCGGCGAGAGCTCGCGGATAGTGGCCTCGCGCGTGTTGGGGACGAGCTTCACCCACCGGTTGCCCGAGGCGACGATCGACTCGATCTCGTCGAGCGGTGCATCGCGGCGCAGCTTGATCGTGAGCGCCTGACTGTGGCAGCGCATCGCGCCGATGCGCACGCACAGGCTCTCGATCGGGATGTGGCCCGACCCCGAGGCCGGCAGCCCGAGAATCTTGTTGCACTCGGCGTCGCCCTTCCATTCCTCGCGCGAAGTGCCGTTGCCGAGGTCCTTGTCGATCCAGGGAATCAGGCTGCCCGCCAGCGGCACGCCGAAGTTGGCGGTCGGGAACGCATCCGAGCGCATCGCCTGCGACACCTTCGCGTCGATCTCGAGGATCGCCGAAGCCGGGTCGGCCAGCAGCGGGGCCACCGCCGCGTGCGCGGCGCCCATCTGCGCGAGCAGCTCGCGCATGTTCTGCGCGCCGGCGCCCGAAGCCGCTTGGTAGGTCATCGCGCTGATCCACTCGACCAGGTTTTCGCGGAACAGGCCGTTCAGTCCCATCATCATCAGGCTGACCGTGCAGTTGCCGCCGACGAAGGTGCGCCCGCCGCGCGCCAGCGCGTCCTTGATCACGTGCAGGTTCAGCGGGTCGAGGATGATGACCGCATCGTCCTTCATCCGCAGCGCCGAGGCCGCGTCGATCCAGTGGCCGTTCCAGCCGGCCGCGCGCAGCTTCGGATAGACGTCGTGGGTCCAGTCGCCGCCCTGGCAGGTGAGCACGACGTCCATCTTCTTCAGCAGGTCGATGTCGCCGGCGCCGTGCAGCCTGCGCTCGCCCAGGTTGGCCACCTCGGGCGCCGCGCCTCCGGCATTCGAGGTGCTGAAGAACACCGTCTCGACGTGCGCGAAGTCGTTTTCCTCGCGCATGCGCTGCATCAGCACGGAACCGACCATTCCGCGCCACCCGACCATTCCGACCTTCAACATGACATCACTCCCTGATCGCGCCGGCGCCTTTGCGCCGGCCGCGTCGTCTTCACAGCGCCGCGAGCACCGCGTCGCCCATCTCTTTCGTTCCCACCGTGCGCTTGCCCGCCTCGGCAATGTCCGCGGTGCGGAAGCCCTGCGCCAGCACCTTGCGCACCGCCGTCTCGACGCGCTGCGCCGCCGCCTCCTGGTGCAGCGAATGCCGCAGCAGCATCGCCGCCGACAGGATCGTCGCCAGCGGGTTGGCGAGGTTGCGGCCGGCGATGTCGGGCGCCGAGCCGTGGATCGGCTCGTACAGCCCGAAGCCGCGCGCGTTCAGCGAGGCCGACGGCAGCATGCCGATCGAGCCGGTCAGCATCGACGCTTCATCCGACAGGATATCGCCGAACATGTTGCCGGTGACCATGACATCGAACTGCCGGGGTTGCGCACCAGCTGCATCGCCGCGTTGTCGACGTACATGTGGGTGAGTTCGACGTCGCGGTACTGGCCGTGCACCTCGGTGACGACCTCGCGCCAGAACTGCGTGGTTTCCAGCACGTTGGCCTTGTCGACCGAGCACACCCGCCGCTGGCGCTTGCGCGCCGTCTCGAACGCCAGCTGCGCGATGCGCCGGATCTCGCTCTCGGTGTAGCGCATCGTGTCGAAGCCCTCGCGCTCGCCGTTCTCGTTGGTGCGCACCCCGCGCGGCTGCCCGAAGTAGATGTCGCCGGTCAGCTCGCGCAGGATCAGCAGGTCGAGGCCCGACACCACCTCGGGCTTGAGCGTCGAGGCGTGCGCGAGCTCCGGATAGACGATCGCCGGACGCAGGTTGGCGAACAGGTCGAAATGCTTGCGCAGCCTGAGCAACCCCTGCTCGGGACGCTTGGCGCGCGGCAGCGTGTCGTATTTGGGCCCGCCCACCGAGCCGAACAGGATCGCGTCGGCCTGTCCGGCCAGCTTCAGCGTGGCCTCGGGCAGCGGATCGCCGGACGCGTCGTAGCCGGCGCCGCCCACCGGCGCGTGCTCCGTTTCGAGGGCGAGGCCGTCGGCGGCCAGCGCCTGCAGCACGCGCACGGCCTGCGCGGTGATCTCCGGCCCGATGCCGTCGCCGGCCAGCACTGCAATCTTCATGTGGGAAAGTCCCGATGCGCGTCAATCGGCCAGCCTGTTGGCCAGCCACGGCTGCTGGGTCAGGCGCCGGCTCTCGAATTCGCGGATCGCATCGGCGTGCGCGAGCGTGAGGCCGATCTCGTCGAGCCCGCCGAGCAGGCATTCCTTGCGGAACGTGTCGATCTCGAAAGCGAAGCTGCGCGCGCCGTCCACGGTGCGCGCCTGTTGCGCCGGCAGGTCGACCACCAGCTCGAAGCCGGTGAACGCGTTGACCTGGTCGAACAGCCAGTCGACGTCGGACTCGGGCAGCCGGATCGGCAGCAGACCGATCTTGAAGCAGTTGACGAAGAAGATGTCGGCGAACGACGGCGCGATGATCGCCCGGAAGCCGTAGTCTTCCAGCGCCCACGGCGCGTGCTCGCGCGACGAGCCGCAGCCGAAGTTCTTGCGCGCGAGCAGGATCGACGCGCCCTGGTAACGCGACTGGTTCAGCGCGAAGTCGGGGGTTCAGCGGCCGGCGGCTGTTGTCCATGCCCGGCTCGCCGCGATCGAGATAGCGCCATTCGTCGAACAGGTTCGGCCCGAAGCCGCTTCGCTTGATCGACTTCAGGAACTGCTTCGGAATGATCGCGTCGGTGTCGACGTTCGCCCGATCGAGCGGCGCGACCAGGCCGCGGTGAACCGTGAGGCTTCGCATGACCGCTTGTGCCTTCTTGCGCCGCTCGTTACTTCTTCGCCGCGCCCTGGATCGTCTCGCCGGCCTTCTCGATGTCCTTGCCGGCGCCGGCGATGGTGTTGCAGGCGCCCAGCGACAGCAGGAAAGCGCCGGCCAGCACGGCGGAGATGACTCGCTTCATCGTTGCCCCTCGGTTCGATCAGATGCGCCGCACGTCGACGAAATGCCCGGCGACGGCTGCGGCAGCCGCCATCGCAGGACTGACCAGGTGCGTGCGCCCGCCGGCACCCTGCCGGCCCTCGAAGTTGCGATTCGAGGTGGAGGCGCAGCGCTCGCCCGGCTCGAGCCGGTCGGCGTTCATCGCCAGGCACATCGAGCAGCCCGGCTCGCGCCACTCGAAGCCGGCGTCGCGGAAGACGCGGTCGAGCCCCTCGGCCTCGGCCTGCTTCTTCACCAGCCCGGAGCCCGGCACCACCATCGCCAGCTTCACGTTCGACGCCTTGTGCTTGCCGCGCACGATCGCGGCGGCCTCGCGCAGGTCTTCGATGCGCGAGTTGGTGCACGAGCCGATGAACACCTTGTCGATGCGGATGTCCCGGATCGCGGTGTTCGGCTTCAGGCCCATGTAATGCAGCGCGCGCTCCATGCCTTCGCGGCGCACCGCGTCCTTTTCCTTGTCGGGGTCGGGCACGCGCTCGTCGACCGCCACCACCATCTCGGGCGAAGTGCCCCAGGTCACGTGCGGCTTCAGTTGTGTCGCGTCGACCTCGATGACCAGGTCGAAGCGTGCGCCGGGGTCGGAGCGCAGCGTGCGCCAGCTCTCCTCGGCCCGATACCAGTCGGGGCCGGCCGGCGCCATCGGGCGGCCGCGCAGGTAATTCAGCGTGGTGTCGTCGACCGCGACCATGCCCGAGCGTGCGCCGGCCTCGATCGCCATGTTGCAGATCGTCATCCGGCCTTCCATCGACAGCGAGCGGATCGTGGAGCCGGCGAACTCGATCGCATAGCCGGTGCCGCCGGCGGTGCCGATGCGGCCGATGACCGACAGGATCACGTCCTTCGCGGTGACGCCGCGCGGCAATGCGCCGTCGACCTTCACCAGCATGTTCTTCATCTTCTTCGCCACCAGCGTCTGCGTGGCGAGCACGTGCTCGACCTCGGAGGTGCCGATGCCGAAGGCGAGGCAGGCGAATGCGCCGTGCGTGCTGGTGTGCGAATCGCCGCAGACCACCGTCATGCCGGGCAAGGTGGCGCCCTGCTCCGGGCCGATCACGTGGACGATGCCCTGGCGGCGATCGTTGATGTCGAAATACGGAATGTCGAACTCGCGCGCATTGGCGTCGAGCGTCTCGACCTGCAGCCGCGAGATCGGGTCGGCGATGCCCTGCGAGCGGTCGGTGGTGGGCACGTTGTGATCGACCACCGCAAGGTTGGCGGCCACGCGCCACGGCTTGCGCCCGGCCAGCTTCAGTCCCTCGAACGCCTGCGGACTGGTGACCTCGTGCACCAGGTGGCGGTCGATGTAGATGAGCGCGGTGCCGTCGTCTTCCTGACGGACGACGTGGGCATCCCAGAGCTTGTCGTAGAGGGTGCGGGGGCGATCGACATGCGGAAATTATGCCATGCGACCCACATGGCCCCGCCGCGTCCCTACCTGCGCCGTGCCTGCTCGTACAGCGGCATCACCCGCGCCGAATAGACTTCGAGATCCTTCAGCCGGGTGTCGGCCGAGGGGTGCGTGCTCAGGAACTCGGGGCCGTCGCTGCTGCCCGAGGCCCGCGCCATCTTCTGCCACAAGGTGATCGCCGCGCGCGGGTCGTAGCCGGCGCGCGCCGCGATCTCCACGCCGATCCGGTCGGCTTCGGTCTCGTGCAGCCGGCTGTTGGGCAACCCGAAAAACGCCTTGTAGAACACGCCGCCCAGGTCGGTGCCCGCCTGTCCGGCACCCAGCAGGATCGAGGCGCCGCTGATCAGCACCTGCGCGCCCATCTGCTCGGAGGCGCGCTCGCGCGCATGCTCGCGCAGCGCGTGCGCGATCTCGTGCCCGACCACCGCGGCGATCTCGTCGTCGGTGAGGTTCAGCTTGGTAACCAGCCCGCTGTAGACCGCGATCTTGCCGCCCGGCATGCACCAGGCGTTGACCTGGTCGGAGCGGATCACGTTGACTTCCCACTTCCACTGCGCGGCCTCCGGGCGGAACGCCGCGCTGGCCGGAATCAGCCGGTTGGTGATCGCGCGCACGCGGCCGGTGAGCGCCGCATCGGCGTTCAGCGCGCCCTTCTGGCGCTCCTTGCCGAGCGTCTCGCGGTACGCGAGCTCGGCCTGCTGGCGCATGTCGGCCTCGGAAACCATCGACGACATCCGCTGCGTGCGCTCGATGCCCACCGCGCCCGGGCTGGTCGTCTGCACCGACTGGCAGCCCGACAGCAGCGCGGCGCTGGCGGCCAGCGTGGCCGCGGCGATCCGGATTCCTTTCATGACTGTTCTCCCTGGCCCGGCGGCCGCTGCAGCCGCTCTCCGATGGCCCCGATTCTCGCAAAGCGCGGCGCAAGGGGCCAATCAGGGCGCGCCGCGGCTCATCCGGCCGCACCTCCCGCTTCGCCCGCCGGCTCGCGACAGCGCCGGAACACCCAGCCGCCGAGCGCCGCAGCCGCGGCCGACACCAGGAACGCGGCCGACGGCGACACCGCGGACCAGACCGCGGTGGCCACCAGCACGCCCAGCGCGCCACCCAGCCCGTAGCCCACGGTCACGTAGAGGGCCTGCGCGCGCGCATGCTGCGCCGGCTCGAACCAGCGCTGCAGCGTGGCGACCGTGGCGCTGTGGTGAATGCCGAAGGTCACCGCGTGCAGCAGCTGCGCGAGCACCAGCGCCGGCAGCCAGGTCGCCGCCAGCCCGATCAGCGCGAAGCGCAGCGCCGCCACCCACAGGCTCGCGTGCAGCAGCCGGATCGCGCCGAAGCGCTCGAACAGCCGCCGCTGCACCCAGAAGATCGCGATCTCGGCCACGACGCCCACGGCCCACAGCAGGCCGATCGCCGTCTTGCTGTAGCCGAGCTGCGCCAGGTACAGCGACAGGAACGCGTACAGCGCCGCATGCGCGAACAGCATCAGGAACGCCGACGCGAAGAACGCCTGCACCCGCGGCTGGCGCAGCCGCTCGCGCACGCGCATCGCCGGCGGCCCGGCTTGCGGCGCGGGCACCGCGCCCATCCGCCAGGCGCTGGCCACCAGCCCGAGCATGATCGCCGCCGTCCACCACGGCAGGGTGCGCATTCCCCAGGCGTCGAGCACCGGCCCCATCGCGACCACGCCGACGATGAAGCCCGCCGAGCCCCAGATGCGGATGCGCCCGTAGCGCCCCGCGTCGCCGCCGGACGCGTGCATCGCGATCGTCTCGCCGATCGGCATCTGCGCCGCGGTCATGAAGTACAGCAGCGCCAGCACCGGCAGCAGGGCTGCGAAGCGATCGCCCGCCAGCGGCAGCAGCAGCGCCCCCGCCAGCGCGCCCACCGAACTGACCCGCAGCAACATGACCCGGCTGCCGCTGCGGTCGGCCATCCAGCCCCAGAACGGCGGCCCCACGATGCGCAGCACCTGCGGCACCGCCAGCAACACGCCGATCTCGGCGATCGTCAGCCCGATCGCGGCCAGGTACAGGCTCAGGTACGGGGAGAAGAGCCCGACCCAGGTGAAATAGGCGAGAAAGAGCGCCTTGATGCCGGCGGCGCCGATGCCGCCCGCGCTCAACGCGTGCCGTGCGGCGCCGGCCCCGCGATGCGCGGCGTGGCCACCGCCACCTCGGCGTTCTGCCCGCGGTCGCGCAGCGCGTGATCGATGAGCACGAGCGCCAGCATCGCCTCGGCGATCGGCGCCGCGCGAATGCCCACGCAGGGATCGTGGCGGCCCAGGGTCTCCACCGTCGTGGGCGCCCCGTCGACGTCGATCGAGCGCCGCGGCACGCGGATGCTCGACGTGGGCTTGATCGCGAGTTCCACCACGATCGGCTGGCCGGTGGAGATGCCGCCCAGCACGCCGCCCGAGTGGTTGGTCGCGAAGCCCTCGGGAGTGAGCTCGTCGCCGTGCTCGCTGCCCTTCTGCGTCACGCAGGCGAAGCCCGAGCCGATCTCCACGCCCTTGACCGCGTTGATGCCCATCATCGCGTAGGCGATGTCGGCGTCGAGCTTGTCATAGAGCGGCTCGCCCAGCCCCACCGGCACGTTGTCGGCCTCCACCCGCACCCGCGCTCCGCAGGAGTCGCCGGCGCGGCGCAGCGCGTCCATGTATTCCTCGAGCTTCGGCACGACGCCCGCGTCGCCGGCGAAGAACGGGTTCTGCGCAACCTGCGACCAGTCGGTGACCGGAATGACGATTTCACCCAGCTGTGTCATGCAGCCGCGGATCTGAGTGCCGAAATGCTCGCGCAGCCACTTCTTCGCGATCGCGCCCGCGGCCACCGCCGGCGCGGTGAGCCGCGCCGACGAGCGCCCGCCGCCGCGCGGATCGCGCACGCCGAACTTGTGCCAGTAGGTGTAGTCGGCGTGCCCGGGGCGAAAGGTGCGCGCGATCGACGAGTAGTCCTTGCTGCGCGCGTCCTGGTTGCGGATCAGCAGCGCGATCGGCGTGCCGGTGGTGCGGCCTTCAAAGACGCCCGACAGGATCTCGACCGTGTCCGGTTCCTGGCGCTGCGTGACGTGCCGCGAGGTGCCCGGACGGCGCCGGTCGAGGTCGACCCGGATGTCGGCCTCCGACAACTCCATGCCCGGCGGGCAGCCGTCGACCACGCAGCCGACCGCGGGCCCGTGCGATTCGCCGAAAGTGGTGACGGTGAAGAGGCTGCCGAACGTGCTGCCGGACATCGGGGGCTTCCTGACTGTGAATCGTGAATTCTAGCGGACCCAGTTCTCCAGCTTCAGGTTCCTGACGCGCCGGAACTCGCGCACGTTGTTCGTCACCAGAACGGCATCCAGCGCACGTGCATGCGCAGCGATCAACAAGTCATTGGCGCCGATCATCTCGCCGCGACGCCTGAGGTCCGCACGGATGTCCGCGTAGTGGTCCGCCGCCTCCCCGTCCCAGTCGAGCATCGCCAGATGACGCACGAAGCCTTCGAATGCCGCCGCGGCCTGCTCCGGCCGCGACGACAGCCGCACGCCGTACTTCAGTTCGGCGACGCTGATAACCGAAATCGCCTGCGTCTCGATCGGGACCTCGCACAGGCGATCAAGAAGCGCCGCATTCGCGCGCCTCATCACGTACGAGCAGGTGTCGGTGTCGAGGAGGTACACGTCCGTCCCTCACGGGATCAGAGAACGCGTTCCTGCAGTGGCAGATCCTCGACCCCCTCCATGAAGTCATCCGGCGCCACCGGGCCGTCGGCGAGATACGCGTGCCAACTGCTGGGGCGCGGCGACAGCACGATCTTCTCGCCCTCGCGATGCACGTAGACCTCACTTACCGAGAACTCGAACTCCTTCGGTAGCCGGACCGCCTGACTGCGGTTGTTCATGAAGAGCCTGGCGATGCGTTCCCGTTCCATGCGTCGGCCTCGTCTGGATTCATTCGGCATATACAAGTGTATATGTCACCAGAAACCAGCGCAATCACCCCCTCAGCCGCGCGATCACCGTCTCCCGCGGCATCGCGGCCAGCACCGCATCGACCGACGGCGTCTGCGTCGTGCCGAACACCTTCAGCCGCAGCGGAATCGCCAGTTGCGGCATCTTCAAGCCGTGCTCGGCGAGCGTTTCCTTCAATGCCGCGGCGATCGCGTCCTTCGTCCAGTCGCCGCCGGCGAGCCGTGCCGCGAGCGCGGCGAGCGCCGCCGCCAGCGCGGGCGGCGCCGCATCGAGGTGCTTCTCCCGGTCGGCCGACGCAATCGACGGCTCGACGTAGAACATGTGCGCCATCTCGGCCAACTCGTTCAGCGTCTGCGCGCGCTCCTTCAGCAGCCCGCAGACCGTCGCGAGATCGGCCGAACCCGGCCCCGGCTCCACCCCCGACGCGCGCAGCCGCGGCAGCACCCGCGCCGCGAGTTCGGCATCGGCGGCCGCCTTGATGTAGTGGTGGTTCAGCCAGCGCAGCTTGTCGAAATCGAAACGCGACGGCGAGCGGCTCACGTGCGAGCCGTCGAACCAGCCGACGAACTGCTCGCGCGAGAAGATCTCGGCGTCGCCGTGGCTCCAGCCGAGCCGCGCGAGGTAATTGACCACCGCCTCGGGCAGGTAGCCGTCTTCGTCGTACTGCATCACCGACACCGCGCCGTGGCGCTTCGACAGCTTCTGGCCGTCGGGGCCATGGATCATCGGCAGGTGGCCGTATTGCGGCACCGGCGCGCCCAGCGCGCGCAGGATGTTGATCTGCCGCGGCGTGTTGTTCACGTGGTCGTCGCCGCGCAGCACGTGCGTGATCCGCATGTCCCAGTCGTCGACCACCACGCAGAAGTTGTAGGTGGGCGTGCCGTCGGAGCGCGCGATGATCAGGTCGTCGAGCTCGCTGTTGTCGAACGCGATCGGCCCCTTGATCGTGTCGTTCCAGCTGGTCGCGCCGTCCACCGGGTTGCGAAAGCGCACCACCGGCTCCACGCCCGGCGGCGGCGCCGGCAGCGCGCGCCCCGCTTCGGGGCGCCAGCGCCCGTCGTAGCGCGGTTTCAGGCCCAGCGCCTCGTGCTCCGCCCGCATCGCCTCGAGCTCCTCCTTCGTGCACCAGCAGTGATACGCGGTGCCGTCGGCGAGCATCTTGCGGATCACCTCACGGTAGCGCGGCATCCGCTGCATCTGGTAGAACGGGCCCTCGTCGGCGTCAAGGCCGAGCCAGCGCATGCCGTCGAGGATCGCCTGCACCGCCTCGGGGGTGGAGCGCTCGACGTCGGTGTCCTCGATGCGCAGGATGAAGGTACCCTTGTGGTGGCGCGCGAACGCCCACGCGAACAGCGCGGTGCGGGCGCCGCCGATGTGCAGGAAACCGGTCGGGCTGGGAGCGAAGCGCGTGCGAACCATGTCGCGGGTATCCGGAAGGCGGGGGAAGCGTCCGATTTTACGCGAGCGATCCTGCCCGCCGGCGCGCGGTGGCCGGAGCATGGCGAAGGCCATCGGCCATGCCGGCGCCTGAGCCGCAGCCGCGTGACGAAGCGCCCGCCCCCGGCGCACCCGCCTCGGCCATCGAGGCGCTGCCCACGCACCCCGACACCGCGGGCGAGCACCTGGTGCCGCGGGTGCTGCACGCGTCGCCGCAGGAAACGGTGGGCGCGCTGCGCCAGCGGCTGGCCGCCGGGGCGGAGGTCGACTCCGCCGAGGCCGTCTACCTGCTCGACGCGAAGCGCCGCCTGATCGGCCCTGGTGCCGATCACCCGGCTGCTGCAGGCGCGCGCCGAGCAGGTGCTGGCCGACATCGCCATCGCGCCGGTGCCCGCGGTGCGCTTGAACGCCGACCAGGAACACGTCGCGTCGCTGGCGATCCAGCACGGCCTCACCTCGGTGCCGGTCGTCGACCGGCGCGGCCACTTCGCCGGCGTGGTGCCGGCGCTGGCGCTGCTCGAAGTGCTGCGCCGCGAGCACGTCGAGGACCTGCACCGCCTCGCCGGTATCGGCCCCGAAGCCACGAACCGGGCCCGCGACGCCGTCGAGGCACCGCCCATCCGGCGCGCGCGCGATCGGCTCCCATGGCTGCTGGTGGGCCTGTTCGGCAGCATGCTCGCCACCTGGATCGTCGCGCGCTTCGAGGCGACGCTCGAAGCGCGCGTGGCGATCGCCTTCTTCGTGCCCGGCATCGTCTACCTGGCCGACGCAGTGGGCACGCAAAGCGAGGCCATCGCGGTGCGCGGCCTGTCGCTCAGCCGCCTGCCACTCGCCCGGCTGCTGGCCGGCGAGCTGCGCACCGGCCTGCTGATCGGCCTGACGCTCGCGCTGCTGGTGCTGGGCCCGATCTGGTGGTGGTTCGGCGACGCCGACCTGGCGCTGGCCGTGGCCGTCGCCCTGCTCGCCGCCAGCGCATGCGCCACGACGATCGGTTTTGCGCTACCGTGGCTGCTCGCACGCACCGGCCGCGACCCCGCGTTCGGCAGCGGACCGATTGCCACGATCATCCAGGACATGCTGAGCCTGCTGATCTACTTCTGGACCGTCCAGGCGCTATTGTTCTAGCCATGGAGAAGCCCTTCTCGCCCGCCTGCGAGCGCAACCGCGAGCCGATCCTCGAAGTGCTGCGCGACTGGTTCGCCGACCGCAAGCAGATCTTGGAGGTCGGCAGCGGCACCGGCCAGCACGCGGTGCACTTCGCGGTAGCCCTGCCGAAGCTGCGCTGGCAGGCCTCCGACGTGCCCGAGAACCTGCCGGGCATCCGCCTGTGGCTGAAGGAGGCGGCGCTGCCCAACACGCCGGCGCCGATCGCCCGGGACGCCGACCATCCGCCGCCCGCGGGCGAATACGACGCGGTGTTCAGCGCCAACACGCTGCACATCATGAGCTGGAAGGAAGTCGAGCAGATGTTCGCCGCGCTGCCCGCGATCACGAAGCGCGGCGCGATCCTCGTGATCTACGGGCCGTTCAACTACGAGGGGCAGTACACCAGCCAGAGCAACGCGCAGTTCGACGAGGCGCTGCACAGCGCGAACCCGAAGCGCGGCATCCGCGACTTCGAGGAAGTGGATGCGCTCGCAGCGGCGGCGGGGTTCGTGCTGAAGGAAGACCGTGCGATGCCGGCGAACAACCGTTGCATCGTGTGGAAGCGGGGGTGAGATGGGCGGGGTTGGAGGGCCCGGACAGGAAGGCCCGGACAGATTTGATCGGGGTTGCGGATTTGCCTACAATTGCGCCTCCCTTCCCCAGGGGCGGCTAGCTCAGCGGTAGAGCACTGCCTTCACACGGCAGGGGTCACAGGTTCGAACCCTGTGCCGCCCACCAGAAATTCCAAGCAAACAAACGTGTTTCGGCGACGGCGCCTACTAACGCGCGCCGCCGACTGTCCGAAAAGTGTCCGACCGTGTTTGGCTATCCGGCGGCGCCGCACCGCTCCCCGGTCCGTGTCGTCGGACGCCCGGTCATGAGCGCGGGAGGGTCAGCCGCACCGCCGGGTCGTGGAATCCGTCACATCGCGGTCGCCGCTCAGCCGCCGGGATCGGCGCAGAGCACGGGAATTCGACCGTCTGGCCGGATATGTGGCACCATCAAGCACCCCTGCTCTGCAGCGTAACGGCATCAACCGAG
This sequence comes from Burkholderiaceae bacterium, assembly GCA_027493945.1. Lineage (GTDB taxonomy): Bacteria > Pseudomonadota > Gammaproteobacteria > Burkholderiales > Burkholderiaceae_E > Zeimonas. The sequence goes on from JAOSJU010000003.1 coordinate 138,765, forward strand.
GAGAGACATGGCACTGGCAGCACGACCGTGGTGGCCGGGCTGGCGGGCACTCGCCCGGCGGGGCTTTCCCATCGAGATCCGGGTCGAGATCCGGTTCGATTCCGAGGCGGGCGTCTATATCGTTTCGGACTCCAACCTGAAGGGGTTGCACGTCGAGGCTGAAACGCTCGACCAGATGCAGCGCGAGATCGTAAGCGCAGCCGCCGAGTTGCTGCGGACACGGATCAACGGCGCTCCGCCCAAGACCGACACGAAGATCATCATGCACAGCGCAGTCCCCTGCGCTGCATGAAGGGCTACTACGAGCCGCTGACGAAGCTGCTCAGAGACGCCGGTTGGCGCCTCCTTCGCCCCGGCAAAGGTTCGCACGAAATCTGGGGCAACGCCGGAGGCGGCGAAACGGTGACGGTCCCCCATAACTGCAAGTCACGACACACGGCCAACAGCATTCTCAAGGATGCTGGACTGTCGCACCGGTTCTGAAAGAAGGACCCGACGACGCTTGACCGAGATCCACCTCGACCTCGTCCAGAGCACACTGCGTGGTAACCGCCGCGAACTTCGACGCGTTCCGGGAGTGCCAATCGAGGCATCGCAACTGGTCAGCCAGGGCGACCCCGGTGACCTTGCCAATGGATGGCCTGGCCGATACTTCGAAAGTCCAGCCACACGACATCGCCACACACACGACATCGCCGTTTGGCGCTAGTCCCATTTCGGGACTACACTTCACGCCATGCGAGTCATCGCGGTCAGCCGCCTGCGATCCTTCTGGGCGAAGAATCCCGATGCCGAGCAATCGTTGAAATCGTGGGCGGACGAGGTGCAGAAGGCGAACTGGAATCAACCTGCGGACCTCGAGAATCAGTACCGAAGTGCCAGCATCCTGAAGAACCGCCGAGTCGTCTTCAACATCAAGGGAAACGACTATCGCCCTGGTGGTTTCGGTGGCGTATCGCTACCGGGGCATCTACGTGAAATTCGTCGGCACGCACGCCGATTACGACACGATCGACGCCGAAACCGTCGAACTGGAGCACTGACATGGAAATCCGCCCCATTCACACCGATGCCGACTACAAGGCTGCGCTTCGTGAGATATCAACATATTTCGACAATGAACCGGAACCCGGCACGCCGGATGGGGATCGCTTCGAGATCCTGCTGACGCTTGTCGAGGCATACGAGGCCAGGCATTTCCCGATCGACCTCCCCGATCCCGTCGAGGCCATCAAGTTCCGCATGGAACAGGCCGGACTGACGCCGAAAGACCCGGTGCCGGCCATCGGTCGCCTGAATCGAGTCTATGAAATCCTTGCCCGCAAGCGCCCTCTGACGCTCAACATGATCTGGCGTCTGCATGAGCGCTTCGGCATTCCTGCCGAAAGCCTGATCCGCCCGCCCGGGCTGTCAGCGTCGGATCGATGAATCTCGCATGCAGATCGAAAGCGAATCCGCCGAACTGTTCCGGCACCTGAGCGCGGACAAGGCCGCGTTCTACCGCTGCATCCTCGACGTGTTCGCTGCTGCCAAGCGGCAATACCGGCTGCAGTTGCGCCCCGACGAAGTGCTCGCCGAGGCCCGCTGGCCCGACGGCGCGCCGCGCATCGAGGAAGTGAACGCCGCGCTCGTCCAGCTCGCCGAATGGGGCAACCTCGAGTCGCAGCACGATACGGCGCGCGTGGCAAGCCTCGCCGACTTCTACCGGGCGCGCTTCCTGTACCGGCTCTCGCACGGCGGCGAGGCGGTCGAGGCGGGGCTCGCCGTGTTCCTGCAGACCCTGCAGCGCCGCGCCGAACTGCAGACCGTGGCGCTCGAGGACATCGCCAGCCGGCTGCAGTCGCTGCACCTGCTGCTGAAGGACGACGCGACGGGCGACACGGTCGACGTGGCGAAAGTCCACGAGATCCTGCGCGACCTCGTTCGGGTCTTCGAGAGCCTGGCCGAAAACGCGCAGGCATTCATGGCCGGGGTGGCGCGCAGCATCGAACTGCAGCAGGCCGAAGCGGGCGCCGTGCTCGACTACAAGCGCCGGCTGATCGACTACCTCGAGCGCTTCATGGGAGACCTCGTCCGTCGCTCCGACACCATCGCGCGAAACCTGTTGGCGCTGGCCCCGCGCATCGACGCGCCGCTGCGGCGGGTCGCGCAGCGCGAAGCGCGCGACGCGGCGCCGGGCGACGGCCGCGATCTGCACGACGAGCAGGTTCGCCGCCATCACGCATGGCGCGAGCGCTGGCAGGGGCTGTGCCGGTGGTTCCTGCCCGCCGGAAACGAACCGCCGCAGGCGGAACTGCTTCGCGCCCGCGCGCGTGCGGCGATTCCGCAGCTGCTCGCGGCGATCGCAACGCTGAACGAGCGGCGCAGCGGACGCAGCGACCGCTCGGCCGACTTCCGCATCCTCGCCGAGTGGTTCGCCGAATGCGCCGACGACGACGCAGCGCACCGGCTCGCCCGCGCCGCCTTTGCGCTGAACCCGGCACGGCACTTCTCGCTCGGCGCGCCCGACGACGAAAGCCTGCCGGCAAGCGCGTCCTGGACGGAGGCGCCGCCGCTGCGGATCAACCCGCGCCTGCGCGAATACGGCGAGGCCGCGCCGCGCGGCCCGCTCGCGCGCGTGCGCGACCGCAGCACCGAACGCGCGCTGGTAGCGAACCAGTTCGCCGAGGAGTCGCGCCAGGTCGACGAAGCGCGCCGGCGCCTCGCCACCGGTCGCGCGCTGCGGCTCTCGCAGCTCGGCACGCTCGACGCGCACGCCTTCGCCCTTTTCCTGAGCCTGCTCGGCGAAGCGCTGGCCGAGCAATGCGGGCCGGACACGTCCGTGGAGCGTCTGACCGGCGATGGGCTGTTGCGCATCGCGCTCGAGCCGCTCGGGGCCGACAGCCACGCGCGCATCGAGACGCCGCTCGGCGTGTTCGCCGGGCGCGATCACCGGCTCACGATCACCCCGGCGGAGGATTTCGCATGAAGCAGCGCGAGAATATCGCTGCCAGCCGATACTCCGGCGCGCCGCCGGCGAGCCGGCGCAGGAGCGAGCCGGTCGCGAGCCAGCGCATCGGAGAACTTCAGGCGCGCCAGCAACGCGAGGAGCAGCGTATCGCGTTGCGCGCGCTGCTGATGCAGCCGCTGATGAGCCCGGAACATGCGGAGTTCCCGGCGGTGCGGCGGCACGCCGAGTCGCTGCGCGAATGGTTCGCGCGCGAGACCGGCTGGATGCTGCACGTGGCGCGCGACGGAGCGCGGCTGTACAAGCGGCCTGCCGACCTGGGCGACGCGACGCGCGGCCTGCCCGGCTACGACCGGCGCCGCTACCTCCTCTTCTGTCTCGCCTGCGCGGTGCTCGAGCGCGCCGACCCGCAGATCACGCTACACCTGCTCGGCGAACGCGTGATGCAGTGGGCAGCCGAACCCGCTCTGGCCGCGCGCGGCTTCGAGTTCACGCTGAAGACCGCCGCGCAGCGGCGCGAGCTGGTCGTGGTCTGCCGCACGCTGCTCGCGCTCGGCGTGCTTCAGCGGGTGGCGGGCGACGAGGAAGGCTTCGTGAACGAGAGCGGGGGTGCACGCGCCGATGCGCTCTACGACGTGCAACGCCGCGCGTTGTCGGGCGTGCTCGCCACCGTGCGCGGTCCGTCGACCTGGGCGCCCGGCGAACGCCCGGCCGCGCTCGACGAACGCCTGCACGCGCTCGCCGCCGAGCACGTCACGGACAGCGACGAAGGCCGCCGCACCGCGCTGCGCCACCGGCTCGCGCGGCGCCTGCTCGACGACCCGGTCGTCTACACCGATTCGCTCGATGCCGACGCTCAGGCCTATTTCGTCAATCAGCGCGGCCTCATGGCGGCACGGCTGTGCGACGCCACCGGGCTTGCCGCCGAGCAGCGCGCCGAGGGCGTGGCGCTCACCGACGAGGCGGGCACGCTCAGCGACGTGGCGATGCCCGCCGAAGGCACCGAGGCGCATGCCACGCTGCTCGTCGCCGAGCACCTGGCGAACCGCATGCGCGCGGGCGAGCGCGGCGCGCTCTCCGACGAAGCGATTGCCGCGTTCCTGCGCGAGGCCACCGATCGCTACGGTCGCTTCTGGCGCAAGACGGCGCGCGAACCGGGTGCGGAGCGCGAACTCGCCCAGCTTGTGCTCGAGCGCCTGCGCAGGCTTCAACTGGTCGTGCGCGACAACGGCCGCGCACGCCCGCTGCCGGCGATCGCGCGCTTCGCGCTGGGCGAGGCCGAACTCGCGCAACGCGCCGCAGCCGACACCGCTGGCGGCACCGGCTCGCTGTTCTGACCGATGCGCCCCGCCCTTCCCGAACCGCTGCGCGAGCGCTGGCAGCCATTGCGAATCGGCCTCGTCGAGCTCTTTCACTACGACAGCGAGGAATTCTGGTTTCACGACGGCCACCTGCTGCTGCGCGGGAACAACGGAACCGGGAAGTCGAAGGTACTGTCGTTGACGCTGCCGTTCCTGTTCGACGCGCAGCTGCGCTCCTCGCGCATCGAGCCCGACGGCGACAGCGGCAAGAAGATGTCGTGGAACCTTCTGCTCGACAGCTATCCGCGACGTACCGGGTACACCTGGATCGAGTTCGGGCGGCTCGCTGCCGACGGCCATCCCCGCTATCTCACGCTCGGCGCGGGGCTGTCGACGGTGGCCGGACGGGCGCAGGTCGAGAGCTGGTTCTTCGTGATCGACGACGCGGCCGATCGGGTCGACGCCGCCAACGGCGCGATGCGCATCGGGCGCGACCTCTGGCTCGTCAACGACCAGCGCGTCGTGCTCGCGCGCGAGCGGCTGCGCGAAGCGATCGAGGGTCGCGGGCAGGTCTACGACAGCGCTGCCGCGTACCGGCGCGCGGTCGACGAGCGCCTGTTTCACCTCGGTGCGCGCCGCTACGACGCGCTGATGGACACGCTGATCCAGTTGCGCCAGCCGCAGCTCTCGCGCAAGCCCGACGAGGCCGGCTTGTCGCACGCGCTCACCGAAGCGCTGCCGCCGATGCCGCAGGAACTGCTCACCGACGTGGCCGAAGCGCTCGACCGGCTCGAGGAAGACCGCCGGCAACTCGACGAGATCAGGGAGCTTGCGCAGGCGGTCGAGCGCTTCGATCGCCGTTATCGCGTTTATGCCGGGACGCTCAGCCGCCGGCAGGCGCGCGAATTGCGCCAGGCGCAGACCGACTTCGACAACGCGAGCCAGGAGCGCAATCGGGCGCATGCGAGCCTGCAGACCGCACAGGCTGCGCAGGCGCAGGCGCAGGCCGCGCACGACGACGCCGAACGCGCCCTCGCCGCGCAGCGCAGCCGCCAGAAACGCTGCAGTCCGATCCGACGATGCAGGATGCCAACCGGCTCGAGGGCGCGCAGCGCGACGCCGAACGCCGCCGCGCCGCCGTGGAGCACGAGCGCCGGGCCCGCGACGATGCGGGCGGGCGCCTGCAACGCGAGCGGGAGGCGACGGGCCATGCCGACCAGCGGGCGACGCGAGCCGAACGCGAGCTGCTCGGGCAACGCGGCGACTGCGCGCGCGAGGCGGACCTGGCGGGCGTCGGGGCCGATTTCGACGAGAACCTGCTGAACGTGCTTGCGCCCGGCGCGCTTGCCGATCTCGCTTCGCGCGGGTTCGACACCGCCGCCGAGGCGCTGCGCGCCAGTGCATCCGCGCGACGCGAGCAGATCTCGGTGCTGCAACGCCGTCACGACGAGCTGCGCCAGGCAACCTCGGCGCTCACGCTGCGTCGTGAGGCACAACGCGAGCGCCTGGGCGAGCTCGAAGAGGCGCTCGGGCGCAGGGATGCGGTCGACGCCGCGGCCGAGCGCGCGGCGCAGGCGCTCGTCGACGACTGGAGTTCGCATTGCGCCCGACTGGTCGAGCTGCGCTTCGAGAGCGCCGAAGCGCTCGGACTGCTCGTCGAGTGGGTGCAGCGTCCGGTGGGCGACAACCCTGCGCGGCGCGCCCCGGCCGAAGCGCAGCAAAGTGCCGGCGAGCGTCATGCGGCGCGGCAGATCGAGCTCGGGGTGCAACGCGATGCGCTGCGCGCCGAACGCGATGCGCTCGAAGCCGAGCGCGAGCGCCTGAACGCAGGCACCGACAGCGTGCCGCCCGTACCTCACACACGCGACCGCGACGCGCGCAGCGCAGCCGTCGGCGCGCCGCTGTGGCAGCTGATCGACTTTCGCGAGCACGTCGATACAGGTGGGCGCGCCGGGCTCGAAGCGGCCCTCGAGGCATCCGGCCTGCTCGATGCGTGGGTCACTCCCGACGGCGCACGGCTTTCGGTCGAAGGCGCACCCGCGTGGCTCGACAGCCAGTGGGTGCGCCGCCCCCAGCCGCGGGGGCATCGCTCGCCGACTGGTTGTGCACGTCCGTTCCCGCCGATTCTCCGGTGCCGACCGAGACGATCGATGCGTTGCTCGCCAGCGTTGCCTGTGGCGGTGCGGACCCCGAAGCCGCCGAAGCCTGGATGTCCCCCGACGGGCGCTTCCGCATCGGCACGCTGGCGGGAGCATGGGCCAAGCCCGAGCCGGCCTACATCGGCCACGCTGCCCGCGCCGCGGCGCGCAGCCGGCGCCTCGGGGAAATCGGCCTGCGGCTGCGCGAGATCGACGTCGCCCGGCACGAGAACGACGCCCGCTTCACGGAACTCGACGCGCAGCGCGAGCAGGCCCGCGACGAGTGGCGCAGCGCGCCAGCGGAGCAGCCATGGCGCGAGACGATGCTCGAAGCCGCTGCCTGCGCGCGCGAAGTGCAGGCGGCACGCGCGCGCCTGGACGGCGCCGAGTCCCAATGCCGCGAGGCCGAGCAGAAGCACGAGACCGCACGCGAGGCGCTCGATCGCGACGCGACAGACCTGCGCCTGCCCACCGAAGCCGAAGCGCTGCCCGCGATCGAGCAGGCCCTGCAGCGCTTCGTCGACGTGCAGTTCGCGCTCGTGCAGGCCGCCCACGCGTGGCGACACTCTCACGCCGATCTTCTCGCGCAGCACTCGCGAGAAGCCGACGCCCGCAGCCAGTGGCAACTGCGCGAGGAGTCGCTCGCCGCGGCGCGCATCGAAGCCGAAGAGGCGCAGGCGCGGTTCGACGTGCTGCGCGAAACGGTGGGCGCGCAGGTCGACAGCCTGCGACAGCAACTGGCCGAGGCGCGCGAGGCGGTTCGCGCCGCCGAGGCGGCGCTGCGAACGGCCATCGAAGTCCGGCAGGCCGCGGCCGAGGCGCGAGCGGGCGCGGGCGCGAGGGCCGAGATCGCCGATCACGCGCTCGACGAACGCTCGCAGCAGCGCGCGGCCGCCGTCGAACGGCTGAGGCACTTCGCGCAAAGCAGCCTGCTGCACTCGGCGGTGCCCGGCATCGAGGTGCCCGGTCCCGACAGCGCGTGGACCATCGACCCCGCGCTGACCCTCGCCCGGCGCGTCGAGCAGGCGCTCTCCGCCATCGTCGACGACGAAGCGAACTGGAGCCGCGTGCAGCGCGAGGTCACCGAAGACCTGCAGGAGTTGCAGCGCGCGTTGAGCGCCCTCGGCCACCAGGCACCTGCCGAAGCCACCGACTGGGGCTTCGTCGTGCGCATCGTCTATCACAATCGCGCCGAGCGTCCCGACCGGCTGGCGGCGCAACTGGCCGACGACGTCGCGCAGCGCAGCGAACTGCTTTCAGCGAGCGAGCGCGCGGTGCTGGAAAATCACCTGCAGGCCGAGATCGCCTCCGAAGTGCAGCGCCTGTTGCGCTCGGCCGAGAAGCAGGTCGGGGCAATCAACCGCGAGCTGCACCGGCGGCCGACCTCCACCGGCGTGCGCTATCGGCTGCAATGGCAGCCGCTCGGCGAAGACGAAGGCGCGCCGGTGGGGCTCGAAGCCGCGCGGGCGAGGCTGATGAACACCAGCGCCGACCTGTGGTCGGCCGAGGATCGTCGCGTGGTCGGCCACATGCTGCAGCAGCGCATCGCCGCCGAGCGCGAACGCGCCGACGCCGAAACCGGGCGCAGCGAGCGCGGCGGCAGCCTCATCGAGCAGCTTGCGCGCGCGCTCGACTATCGCCGCTGGCACCGCTTTCGCGTGCAGCGGCTGCAGGACGGACAGTGGCGCAAGCTCTCCGGCCCGGCGTCGAGCGGCGAGCGCGCGCTCGGCCTGACGGTGCCGCTGTTCGCCGCGATCGCGAGCTTCTACAGCCAGGGCGCCAACCCGCACACGCCGCGCCTGATGCTGCTCGACGAAGCCTTCGCCGGCATCGACGACGCGGCGCGCGCGCACTGCATGGGGCTGATCCACGAGTTCGACCTCGACTTCGTCCTCACCAGCGAGCGCGAGTGGGGCTGCTACGCCGAGCTGCCCGGCGTGTCGATCTGCCAGCTGCAGCGGCGCGAGGGCATCGACGCAGTGTTCGTCTCGCGCTGGACCTGGGACGGTCGCGCGCGGCGCCGCGAGGCCGATCCGGATCGGCGCTTCGCGCCCGCATGAGCGACGCGCCGGATCCGCGGCTGCAGGCGCTGCTGGGCGCCGACACGCTGGCGTCGCTGCGACGGCGCCTGCGAGCGCGCTTCGCGCGGCTCGATCCGGACGAGACGCCCGCCACGCTGAACCTTGGCGGACTGAGCGCAAGCGAATACGAAGCGCTCGCGCTGCTCACCGGTGCGCCGCCGCGCCCCGCGAAATCGATGCGCATCGACCTCGCGCGACTCGACGCAACGCTGCGCGAAGCCGGAGTGGCCGCGTCGCTGCGCGACGCACTCGAACACCTCGACGGCCCGATCGTGCATCGGGCGGCGGTGCGCGCCGCAGCGCAGGCGCGTTGGTCGTCCGTGATGGAACGATGTCGACACGGTGCCCTTGGAGCCTTCCTGCGGGCACCGGCCGGACTCGGCCTGCTCAAGCGCCTCGCCCGGCAGGACGCCGATCGCGCGATCCGTCTGGTCGAACGCACCGAGGCCGTGCTGCAACGCCTGCCGGCCAAAGGCCTGCCCCGTGCGCAGCTCGCCGCCGAGACACTGGGCGACGCGCACGCGCTCGACGCCGGGCAAGCGGTGGCCACGCTGGTGCTGGCCGCCTGGCGGCAAGCGGAGCCCGGCGCGATCCGGCGGGCGTCGGATCCGGACGACGAAGCGCCGGAAGAGCGCGCACGCGACGCCTGGGCGCGCGCGGGGGTCATGGTCAACGAGCTCGCCCGGCCCGCGCTGTTCCTCAACCTGCCGGTGCAGACCCCCGAGCACCGGCTCGCCGCCGACGGCGAACCCGGTTACCTGTCGCTACGCAGGCTGCTGCGTTCGCCACCCGCGTTCGAAGTGGCCGCTCGTGAAGTCTTCGTCTGCGAGAACCCGAATCTGGTCGCGATCGCGGCCGACCTGCTCGGCGCGCGCTGCGCTCCACTGGTCTGTACCGACGGCATGCCGGCGGCGGCGCAGCGCACGCTGCTTGCGCAGCTCGCCGGCGCCGGGGCCGATCTGCGCTACCACGGCGATTTCGACTGGGCGGGGCTCACAATCGCGAACCGGATGATCCGCAGCTTCGGTGCGCGTCCCTGGCAGCTGCGATCCGGCGACTACGAGGCAGCAGCGAAAGGCGCGCCGCAGCGGCGTCGCGACCTCGATGACAGGCCAGCGGTGGCGGCAATCTGGGACGAAACGCTTGCCCCGGCGATGGCACGGCACGGCGTGAGCATCGCCGAAGAAGCCGTCGCGGCGTCGCTGCTCGACGATCTTTGCCGATAATAGCGGCGCCGCTGCGGCAGCGACGACCGCTGCCCTACCCGCTCGTCTGTGCCGCCAGTTCGTCCGCCGTCGATATCCGTCCCGGGAACACGCCGCGCATGGCAAGAAGATCGGCATCGCCAGTGATCAGCGCATCGGCCTTGCCGACCTGCGCCAGGACCAGGAATACTTGGTCCTTTTCATCACGACAGGCGGGCAGATCGGGCCGGGGCGTGGGCAGCGTGACGACTTCGGCGTACGGCAGAAAGTCTCCAAGCAGGTCTTTCTGTTCCTGCGCGGTCAGTTCGAACTTCGGATAGGCCAGCACACGCAGGAGTTCGCTGGCCGTCTCCCGGCAGACCAGCGGCGTGAGTCGGTGGTGCTGCCAGCATGTCGAATCCACGCCAGGCGCCCGGCATTGAACAACAACGCCGACAGCACGACGTTGGTGTCGAGGACGACCCGGCGGCTCACCGACGCGCCCAGGCGACGGCGTCCTCGACGTCCCGCTCGGTGATCCCGAGTTGCTCCAGCTTTTCACGAACCGCCTGCGCCGCATGGACCCGCACCGGCGTCAGAACGATGCGGCCGCTCTCGACCGTCACGTCGAAATACTCGGTGGCGTCCACGCTGGAGACGGCTGTCTTCGGCAGCGTGATCTGATTCTTCGAAGTGAGCTTGGCAAGCATGACGAACTCCGCAACCTCGGGGACTAATCCGCTTATCTTACTTCCTTACTTGCCGTTTTTCACTCACCCGCCGTGCCGCGCCCAGAATTCGCTCGGCGTGACGATCGGATAACGGTCTGCCGAGGCCAGCAGGTCTTTGTCGCCGGTGACCAGATACTGCGCCTGCGCCGCTTTCCAGGTCGCCAACACCGGCTGGTCGCCAGGATCGCGAAGGGCGGCTTCCCGCGTGGCTTCCGGATCGACCATGTCCGCCGGGAACATGAACGCATCGACGAGGTCGCGGATCTCCGACTCGCTCAACCGTAGCCTGGACAGGCGCGGCAAGACCCGCGCCATCTCGTCCAGGATGTAGCGCGACAGCACCACATCGAGGGCGCCTTGACGCCACGCACCGACGATGCGCCCCGGCACACTGCCCGGATAGGCCAGGCCCGACACCAGCACGTTGGTGTCGGGCACGATCCGCAGGCGCGCCATCAGCGCCCCTTGCGCTCCTCGGCGACCGCGGCGTCGATCTCGGTGATACCTTCCTCGGCAGGCACTTCGGCATAGGCCTCGGCGATGCGCGCACTGAGTGCATCGAATCGGTCGCGCATCCGGCGGATGCGCGCAAAGAGCTCGGCGTCCACCAGCGCAGCGACCGGTTTGCCATCCTTGTTGATGACGATGCTGTCATTTCGATACTGCACCAGGTTGAGCATCTCACCCGGGTTCTGGCGGAAGTTGACAGCGCTGACTTCGGTGATCATGGCGCGTCTCGATCGATATGGTCGATACGATTATTATGATCGAAATGGCCAATGTTCGCCAGTACGCCGTGCCGAAATACTGGATCACGCTGAACCGTGCATCTGCGTCACCAGATCGTCCGCACGTGCGGATAGGCACGGGCCTTGTCGTCCGCCGTGACGAGCGGTGCGGCGAGTTTGCGAGCCGTGGCCACGATGATTCGATCGGCCGGGTCTTTGTGGAATTCGCCGGGCAGTTCCGTGCTCTTGACGGCAATCTCGTTGTCCACTGGCACGAAGCGGACCTCCGCAATCTGTCCCAGCACCGACAGCCACTCCGACACGTCCATCGAAAGCGCTACGCGGCCTTTGGCCACCAGCATCGCCAGTTCCCAGGCAGAAATGGACGAGACCACGATCTGGCCGCCGATCGTCTCGGCCTCGATGGCCTGCAGTGCCGCTGTCGAGAGTTGCGCCTTGTCCCCGGACGCCCACCAGAGCAAGACGTGGGTATCCGGGACGATCACTGCGACGCCTCCCAGTCGTCTTCGGCGACCGACGCAGTCGGGCTGTCGTAGCGCAGAACCGAACCCCGCAGCACGTCCAGCGGCCGGCGCACGAGCGGTTTGTAAGGACGAACCTCCAGCTTGGGCTCGCCGTGGTCAGTGACTACGACAGGCTCCCCGCTGGTTTCGACCTGCCGAAAGAACTCCAGCGCCTTCGCCTTGAACTGCGATTTCGATACCTGAACGCTCATTGATATGACCCGGGTCGTATGACTATGGTTAATTATAGCTCGATTTGACCGCTCGGCGCCGCGCCGGCACGATCGCCCCGCAGAAGCGTCCCGGACTCCCCGATCGAGAATCGCCATGCCCAAGACAAGAATCGAAGGATCCTTCGTTGCCCTGATCACCCCCTTCAACAAGGACGGCAGCGTCGACTTCGAAGGCGGGCGCGCTTGCCGACCGCCTCGCCGCCGTCGGATCACCACGACCCACGATGCTCCGGCACCCGCGTGATCAGCGGCAGCGCCAGCAGAAGCAGCAGAGCCACCACTGCATAGACCCAGCCCTGCATGCCGCCGGGGTCGCGGGAACTCGCGAGGATCGCGGTGACGATCGATACGGTGGTGATCGACCCGATCTGCAGCGATGCGGTGCGCAGCGCGGCGAGCGTCGACGAATGCTCGGGCGCCAGCTGCAGCCCTGCGTTGCGGCTGGCCGGGTTGATCGTCCCGCGACCGGCGCCGACCAGGAACGCCGCCCCGGCAAGCCACGCATACGGAGTGATGCCCGGGGCCGGATCGACGGCAAGCAGCAGCAGCCCGACCGCGATCGCGGTGCCGCCCGCATACAGCGGCGGCCGGTGGCCGGTGCGCCGCAGCGCCATCGCGGCCGCGAGGGACAGCACGATCGCGGCGACGCCCTGGGCGATCAGCAGCGTGCCGGCGCCGAGCGCGTCGATCCCGTAGCGGTTGGCCGCGTACAGCGGGATGAGCGTCACCACTCCGTTGGCCACGCCGCCGTAACACGCGTTGAGAAGGTTGACGGACCCAAAGCCCGGCCCGCTGATCAGGCGCGGGGCGATGAACGGTTCGGCGCGGCGGTTGATGTGATTCCAGAACGCCCAGATGGCGACGACCGAGGTGGCCGCCGGCACCAGGAACGCGGGCGACCACGCGCGCGTGTTCCCCTCGCCCAGGTAGCTGGCCGCCAGCATGCCCGCGAGCAGGCCCGCGCCGAGCATCGCCATTCCGGCGGCATCCATGCCGCCGCGGCTCTTTCGCTGCCGCGGCCCGTCGCGCGGGATGTAGCGCAACGCCAGCGCGATAATCGCCAGCCCGATCGGCACGTTGACGAAGAACACGCCGCGCCAGCTCCAGTACGTCACGAACAGGCCGCCGAAGATGGGGCCGATCATCGCGCCGATCGGAAAGATGCTGCCGAACAGGCTCACCGCGCGATCGCGCTCGTCGCCGAAGTGGTCGACGATGATTCCGGTGGCCGACGGCGTGAAGCCCGCTCCGCCGGCCGCTTGCACCGCGCGCAGCGCGATGAGCAGGTAGATGTCGTCGGCGAGCCCGCAGCACAGCGATGCCGCGGTGAACGCGGCGACCGAGCCGAGGAACACCCTGCGCCGGCCGTAGCGCTCGCTGAGCTTGCCGCTGATCGGCAGCATCAGCACGAAGCCGAGCGAATACGCGGTGATGGTCCAGGCGGCCCAGTTGATCGATGTGTCCAGCCCGTGCTGCAGGGCGTCGAGCGCGGTCGCGACGATCGTCGAATCGACCACGTAGAACGAGAGGATCACCGCGTTGTAGCCGACCAGCCCGGCAGCCGAAGTCGCCTGCGGCAACCCCATCGCGAGCCACGCGAGCGACAGCAGCGTCGAGGGCGACGCAGGCGACGATGGTAGGAAGCGGCAGGACGACCAGCCCAGCAATCAGGACGACCAGGCCGATCCTGATATCGGCACTCAGCAGCACCTGAGCGAAGCTCGTCACGATGCCGCTCGCGAAGTCGGCACGCGCAGCGTCGACCACCGGAAACGCCGGCAGTCGGCCCTGCAGCGCGGCGAACGAGACGTACGCGGCGGCAATGTAGGGTGCCGTGAAATAGGTGCGCCGGCCGATCGCATCGAGCCGAAGCGCAAACACCACGATCACGGGGACGGCGACGGCGATCACGGCAAAGGCCTTCACACCGAGACCGAATGCAGCGAACGAAAAGCAGCCGAACAGAAAAGGGTTGAACAGGTACAGGCCCTGTTCAGAAGCGGTCTGGCTCGAACCACCTCGAGAACGGCAGCGCCAGCACGACGGCGAAGACGCAGAGCACGAACATCGCGGGCTCGAAGGCCAGCAAGGCCACCGCGATGGCCAGGCCCAGCCAGGCATGGCCGGTACCGTAGGCTTGGCTCAGCCCGCTCGCAGTGCCGGCAAGCCAGGAGAGCGTGCGCAGGCCTTTTCATCCGGCGCGTCTGCAGAAGCGCGCCCGTCTCACTTGATGCGACGGATCGGCGCCTGAGTGTCCGCCGCCTGCGCAAGGTCGGAGCACTCGCCGAGCACTGCAACCAGCGCGTCGCGCGCCTCGACGATGCTCGACGCCGTCTCTTCGATCCGAACAGCGCCTCTCCATGGCCCGGTTGCGCAGCAAGCGAAAGGCATCGTCCTCGGAGACGCCGCGCTCCATCAGGAACCGCTTGGCCTGCTCGATCAGGCGAACATTCTCGAGCCGGCTCTCGAGCTTCTGGATGCGCTTTTGAAGTTCCTCCTCCGACACGCGCTTGCTCAAGGCGAGCACCATCGAAGAGAGCACGCCAAACGGCTTGACCGGCGAGAACAGCATCGCCGAGGGCTTATCCTGCATGCAATGTTGAGCACGGTCGGGCTTTCGTAGCTGACGACGGATACGACCACCTTCTTTCGGAACTCGCGGATCAGCGAAGTGCCGAATTTCGATGCGATCTCGGGAACGACCGAAAGAATCGCGACGTCGACTCCGCGCAGGTTGTCGAGCGTCGGAGGCCAGTACGACTCGAAGTGCAAGCCCAATCGATTGAGCTGCTGCGCGATAAGCTTGCCGTCGGAATCCTGCGGATGGAACAGCCCGATAGGCATCGTCTGCAGCTCGGCAATCGCATCGCCCTATCTCCATGCCGTCTCCAGGTGCTGCTGAGTTATTCGAGCCCGCGCATCGGAACATCGCGCCTCGGCCACCGATTCGGAACGCAAGCCGGTCAGTCTAGTAATTCCTGTACTGCGCGCAACCGAGGATTGCCCCGTGTCGCCGCCGCAACGCCGCGAGGCGGCCTTGATGCAGTGCATCATTCTCGAGATGCCGCCCTGTATCGCTCCACGAAGCGATTCCTCAGAGCGCGGAAATTGCGTACGACACCAAGTAGGGATCGGGCCTGACCGGACGCTTCGATTCGCGAATGATCTCAGGTTGCCGTCGGCCATCGAGCGCCCGATGCGCGGGTAAACCCCCGCATGGTTGTTGTCCGGATCGATGCGGATCAATCCTTGCGGTGCAGCGCACTCGCGGCCTCGCAAGCTCGGCATCAGCTTCATCGGCGAGTCGCTGCCGACGTCCACCAATGCGGAAGCGAAGAGCAAGATCTGGAAGTACGCCGCCTCCCAGCACTGGTTGAGCAGCACACCCGTGACCTGCGCGCGAAGATCGGCCCATTGGGCGCTTCGGGGGTCGGCGAGCACGGTGGCAAAAAAAACGGCGCCGACGTGAAGTGCCCGGCCCGCGCCGACGGCCGCATGAGTGCGAGTTCGGCTTCGGTGGTCGTCAAGCTGGCGATCGGGGTCGTCTCCGGCGACAGGCCGGCATCTTCGCAAGCCTCGTAGAGATCTCGCGTCGCTTCGCCGACCACCGTCGAGAACACGAAGTCGGGTGCACACGAGCGGATCTCGGCGACGATCGGCCGGAAATCCGCTGGCCCGGCGTCGAGCGGCACGTATCGCTCGTTCAGAACCTGGCCGCCGAAGCCGTGCACCAGATCCTTCATCACGCGGTTCGACTCGTACGGGTAGACGTAGTCGGATCCCACCAGGTAGCACGACTTGCCGAAGGTCGAGAACATGAACTCCGCCAGGAGAATGATGTTCTGATTGGGACACGCGCCGGTGTAGACGACGTTCGGCGAGAACTCGAACCCCTCGTAAAGCGTTGGGTAGAAGAGCAGGCGGTTGTACTTCTCGATGACCGGCAGCACCGCCTTGCGGCTCGACGACGTGTAGCAGCCGAAGATCACGTTGACCGCATGCTCGAGGATCAGTTTCTCTCCCAACGCCGCGAAAAGCCTCGGATCCGATTGCGGGTTGAAGTGGTGCGGCACCAGTTGGAATCCAGCCCGCCCGACCTCCCGGTTGGCACGCTCGATCGCCAGGCACGTCGCGTGCAGCTGGGTCCCTCTCGATGACGGCGGTAGGGCCGGTCTCGGAGAACAACACACCAATGGGGATCTCGCGCTTCATTCGGACTCTGTCCTGATGCTTCGCACCAGCGTAACAAGCGAACCTTGCAGTCTATCCGCTTCGCAATGCACCACACCGGCGCGTCCGAATACCCGCTCGCACGCCCCCTTCCCCACCGAGCCGATCTTCAGGCACAGCACCGCGAACCCCTGGCTGCGCAACTCATGCGTGGCACGGCGCGCATCCTCCACCAAGTAGGCCGGATCGGCCGCATCGACGTCCGACGGCTCGCCATCGGTCAGCACGATCACGAGCGTGCGGTCGGTCATGCGGCCGGCGGCAGTCGCCATATGGCGGATCGCAGCGCCCATGCGAGTCGACTTGTGTGCGCGGATGGCGGCGATGTCGGCGGTGATCGTCGGGCTCCAGCGGTCGACGAGCGACTTGTGCATGCGGATCGAGACCCGCTCGCGGGTGTCCGACTGGAAGCTGTAGACGCCGAATGGCGTCGCCTCTCCGCCAGCAAACCTGCCAGATGGCGCAGCGCCTTGCGTTCATGGTCGAGCACCGTCGAGTAGGTGCCCGCGATGCGGTCGTTGGCCGATTCCGATGCGTCGAGCAGCAGCAGGACGCCGAATCGCGTGCGAAAGCGCAGCCGGACCTCGTGAACGCGCTCGTCGGGTGGGATGCTGCAGGCCAAGTCGACGCTGCGCGCGATCGCGCGGTCGAGGTCGACCGCATCGCCAGCCTCCGAGAAGTAGCGGCGGCGCCCGCGGCGATGGCGCTCGCTGCGCCGCGACTGCTGCGACACCGCCGGCGAGAAGCGTACGCGTGCCACGCCTTGTACGGCGCCGCTGGAAGCCGTTTCGTGGACGATCACGTGGCCCGGCAGGTAGGCCCCCTGCGCGTGGTCCCATTCGTCGTAGATGAACTTGCGCTCCTGCGGCGCCTCATCGGGCATTGGCGGCCGAGGTGGCTCGCGCTGCAGCGACACCGCCTCGTGGACTTGATCCTCGGCGCGCTTGTCGGACCACAGCACCGAGTTGTCGTCGCGATAGTCCGGCCAGACAGCGTAGCGCGAGCGATCGAAGCGATAGCGCAACTGTCCCAGATCGTTGGCGATCGGCGAGCCCGCCGAGCGCACATCGTCGAAGCTCACGTTCGCGACATCGAGCCGGTCGACGGCGAGCAGCGCCTTCTCGCAGAGCAGGTCGCCGAACAGGTTCTCACGCCGATTGAGCGAGCATGCCATCCGCGCCAACGCCCCTTCGACGCCGATCTGCGAGGCTGCGTACTGCGGGTCGAACTGGCGTGCCAGCAGGGGCCGCACGCCGGGCCGCTCCCAGCCGAAGCGCCGCTCGATCCGCTCGTCCTCGAGCAGCGAGATCACCGCGATCGACAGATCCTTGAGCTTGCCGACGTCGTTGAACAGAGGCGAGTGGAGCAGGTGCCCGAGCACGTGGGCCGCGGTCGCCACGAGTTGGGTCTCGCCTCCACGCTGCGCGAGGCCCACCAGCATGCGTGCGTACCCCGCCTCACCGAGCACCATGCCGAACGGCGTGACCGCATAGCCGGGCACACCACGCCGCGAGCGATCGATGCCGACCGACAGTGCGCGCACGCGACCGCCGAGGCAATCGAGCAGGCCCTTGAGCACCTTCTCGGGTTTGGGCGCGAACTCGTCGATACTGCCCATGGTCGCGCGCGTCCCGCGGCTCAAGCCGGCGCTTCGATCAGCGAGAGCAGCCCTCGGAGCGTCGCACGAACGTTGGGGTCGTCGGTGATCGGATCGATCAGTGCCGCCTCGAGCAGCTCACGCGCGGGCTTGCCGCTGCCCACCAGGCGCGCGGCATAGATCAGCATCCGGGTGGACACGCCTTCGAAGAGCCCATTGCCGACCAGCTCGCGCGCGCGCACGCCGAAGCGCGTGAGCGCATGCGCGAAATCGAGCCCGCAGCCAGACTCGGTTGCGACGATGCGTGCCTCGATGTCGGGCGCAGGGTAGTCGAAGTGGATCGCGACGAACCGCTGCTTGACCGACTCCTTCCAGGTCGCGCAGGGTCGACTGGTACCCCGGGTTGTACGAGGCGACCAGCATGAAATGATCGGGAGCGATCAGCGTCTCGGCCGTCTTGTCGATGAACAACGCGCGACGATGATCGGCCAGCGAGTTGAGGATCACGATGGCCTCCTGACGCGCCTCG
Organism: Burkholderiaceae bacterium; assembly: GCA_027493945.1. Taxonomy (GTDB): domain Bacteria; phylum Pseudomonadota; class Gammaproteobacteria; order Burkholderiales; family Burkholderiaceae_E; genus Zeimonas. Next base: position 156,988 of record JAOSJU010000003.1, read on the forward strand.
ACCACTTCGTCGAGGTAGCAGACGCCGCCGCGTCGAACAGCCTGGGTGAGCGGGCCGTCGATCCAGGGCGTCTCGGTACCACGCAGGATGTAGCGCCCCACCAGGTCGCTCGCGCTGGTGTCTTCATTGCAGGAGACCGTCCACATCGGGACGCCGAGTCGTTCGGCCATGTGTTCGACGAATCGGGTCTTGCCGCAACCGGTGGGCCCTTTGATCAGCAGCGGCAACCGGCCCGCGAAGGCGCGTTCGAAGACCTCGATCTCGTTTCCGCTGGCAATGTAGTTGGATGGCACGTCGGATCGCCGTTCAGGGACGAGCGCAACGCGTTGCGCTCGTGCAGAAGGAAGGCGGGCGCCGCAAGCGGCGCCCGCTGCAGGCACTAGCGGTGGGCGGTGGGTTCGTTGGGGATCCCTTCGATCGGGCTGTCCTTGGTGCCCGGGGTCGAGCGGGTCAACGCCTCCACCATCTTGCGGGTACCGTCCGGATCGCTCGTCCACTTGGCGTAGAACTCGTACGGGCACGCGGCAACACCGTTGACATCCTCGCCGGAGTTGATCTTGCCCGTGTAGCCGCGGTGCAGCAGCTTGTACAGGTGATTGTTCGACTGCGCATTGCGCCGCGCGTCGCGGATCAGGCTCATCGACAGTTCGGCGTACTGGATGCCCATCTCCTCCGTACCGCACTCGCCGAGCGTGCGCCCGTCGAAGCCGATGACCGCCGAGTGGCCGAAGTACGAGTACACGCCGTCGAAGCCGGTCGCGTTGGCGACCGCGACGTAGACGTTGTTCGTCCACGCCATGGTCTTGGCGACCATGATCTGCTGCTCCTTCGACCGGTACATGTAGCCCTGACAGCGCACGATCAGTTCGGCACCGCGCATCGCGCAGTCGCGCCAGATCTCGGGGTAGTTGCCGTCGTCGCAGATGATCAGGCTGACCTTCAGCCCCTTGGGGCCGTCGGACACGTATGTGCAGTTGCCCGGATACCAGCCCTCGATGGGCACCCACGGCATGATCTTGCGGTACTTCTGGACGATCTCGCCCTTGTCGTTCATCAGGATCAACGTGTTGTAGGGCGCCTTGTTCGGGTGCTGCTCGTGGCGCTCGCCGGTGAGCGAGAACACGCCCCACACCTTGGCCTTGCGACAGGCCGCCGCGAAGATCTCGGTCTCCTCCCCTGGAATGGTCGATGCGGTCTCGTACATCTCCTTGGCGTCGTACATGATGCCGTGGGTCGAGTACTCCGGGAAGATGACCATGTCCATGCCGGGCAGGCCCTGCTTCATCCCGACCAGCATGTCGCCGATCTTGCGGGCATTCGCGAGCACTTCGGCTCTCGTATGCATGCGCGGCATCTTGTAGTTGACGACTGCGACGCCCACGCAATCCTTGCTGCTAGCGATATCTCCGTGCCTCATTTGACGCTCCTTCGTGAACTCAAACGGTTAAGAAGGCCTTTACAGCCTCGACGTCCCGGGCATCGGTGCCCGTTTCCTTCACTACCGTGCCGCGTTCCAACACGATCATTCGGTCGGACACGGCCGTTGCGAAACTCAATACCTGTTCAGTCACCAGCATCGCGCAACCCGTCGCACGTCGCAGTTCGACGAGCGCCACACCGATCTCCTTTGATCAGCGACGGCTGAAGACCCTCGGTCGGTTCGTCCAGGATCAGCAAGCGCGGACCGGTTGCCAGCGCGCGACCGATAGCCACCATCTGCTGCTGCCCGCCCGAGAGATTGCCCGCCTTGCGAGCGCGCATCTCCCGGAGCACCGGGAAAAGCTCGAACACCAGCCCGGGCACGCCATCGATGCGCCGCGACTCGAGCCCGGTCAGCAGGTTCTCCTCGACGGTGAGTTGCGGGAACAGCAGCCGGCCCTGTGGCACGAAGCCGATGCCGAGTCTGACCCTTTCGTAGGTGGGCAGCCTAGTGATGTCGACACCGCCGAACTCGATGCGCCCCGCCGAGGCCGGCAGCAGACCGACGATCGCCTTCAGCAACGTCGTCTTGCCCATGCCGTTGCGCCCGATCACTCCAACCGCGTCGCGCTCGCCGACGGACAGCGACACCCCTGGGATGACGACGCTCTCGCCGTAGCCGACCTCGAGCGAATCCACCTTCAGCAAGCTCGTCCCTCCTAGTGGCCCAGATAGACTTCCTGCACGCGCGCGTCGGATTGCACCGACTCGACGTTGCCTTCGCACAGGATCGCCCCTGGTGCAGCACGGTGACGCTGCGTGCGAGCCTACGCACGAACTCCATGTCGTGCTCGATGACGACGATCGCCTGGCGTTCGGCGATTCGCTGGATCAGTTCGACCGTGCGGCCGCGTTCTTTCAGGCTCATGCCGGCAACCGGCTCGTCGAGCAGGATGAGCTTGGGCTGCTGCACCAGCAGCATGCCGATCTCGAGCCACTGCTTCTGCCCGTGACTGAGGATGCCCGCACGCTGGTTGAGCAGCGGTTCGATCTCGGTGATCCGTGCCACCGAGATGATCCTTTCGTCGAATTCGCCGTGCGAGCCGAAGATCGACGACTTCAGCGACTGCCCTTCGAGCACCGAGATCTCGAGGTTCTGGTAGACGGTGAGGTCTTCGTAGACCGACGGTGTCTGGAACTTGCGGCCCACCCCGAGGCGCGTGATCTGGTACTCGCTGATGCTCGTGAGATCGACGCCCTCGAACACGATCGACCCGCTGGTGGGTCTCGTCTTGCCGCACAGCACGTCCAGCAACGTGGTCTTGCCGGCGCCATTGGGCCCGATGATGACGCGAACTTCGCCGGGTTCGATGCGCAACGACACGTCGCTCAGTGCGGTGAAGCCGCCGAACCGCACCGTCAGATCCCTGACTTCGAGCAGCGCGTTGGCCGCCATGTCACGCTTCCCGCCGTGCCAGTCGCGAGCGGATCACCGCTGCAACGCCGGCCAGCCCCTGCGGCATCACTGCCGTCACCAACAGGAACAGTCCGCCCAGGAAGAACAGCCACAGTTCGGGGAAGGTCTCCGACAGCGTCGACTTCAGCCAGCCGATCAGGAACGACGCGACGATGGCCCCGAGAATCGACATGCGTCCGCCGAAAGCGGCGAAGATCACCATCTCCACCGATGCCACTGCACCGACGAGTTGCGGCGTGATCAAACCGGTGAACAGGACGAACATGGCGCCGCCGATCGACGCCAGCACGCTCGCTGCCGCGAACGCGAAGGCCTTGTAGAGCGCCGTGTCGTAGCCCGAGAACCGGACACGGTCCTCGCGATCGCGGATGGCGATCAGCACCTTGCCGAAGCGCGCATGCACCAGGAACGCCACGCATGCCGCCGCCGCCGCGAGCAGGGCCAGCTGCACGTAATACCAGCGCGCCCGCGCGGCGTCGCTCGCGACGTCGATGCCCTTGAGGGTGCTGAAGTCGGTGATCCCGTTCGCGCCGCCAGTCTCTCCCTGGCTGCCGATGATCATCACCGTCAGCGTGAGCGCGAGCGCAAGCGTAAGGATCGCGAAGTACACGCCGCTCAGACGCTTGCGAAAGATCAGATACGACAACGGAAACGACACCAGCGCCGGAAAGACCAGGATGGCCGCGAGCGCGACGGTCAGGCTGTGGAACGGCTCCCACCACAGCGGCAGTTGCTCGACACTGCTCCAGACCATGAAGTCGGGCAGTTCAGGCGCCGAGGCCTCCAGCTTCAGGAACATCGCCAGCGCATAGGCACCGATGCCGAAGAAGATGCCCTGACCGAGGCTGAGGATCCCGCAATAGCCCCAGATCAGCACCACGCCGATCGCGACGAAGGCGAACGACAGGTACTTGCCGTACAGAGGAACCCGAAACGCTTCGCTCACCAGCGGCAACAGCGCGAGCGCCAGAAAGAGAATGAAAGCGGGCCACAGCGCACCGATCGAGATGCGCCCGGGTCTCGTGACGATCGGGCTTTCGGCTTGGAGGGTCCGGTCGGACGGAACGAGTGCAGGCTTCATCAGGTTCGGACCTCGGGACTGAACAATCCGGTCGGTCGGAAATAGAGGATCGTCACGACGATGAGCATCAGGATCACCTTGGCATACGAGCCGGTGGTCAGGTACTCGAAGGTGGTCTGGATCTGCGCGATCAGGAAGCTCGACGCGACGGTACCGAGGATGCTCGCGACGCCGCCGAAGACGACGACGATGAATGAGTCGACGATGTAGAGCTGGCCGGTGCTCGGGTTGGTGGAGCCGATCATCGTGAACACCGCACCCGCGATACCCGCCAGGCCGCTGCCCAGGGCGAAGGTGAACATGTCGACCCGCCGCGTATTGATGCCCATCACTTCGGCGATCGCGCGGTTCTGGGTCACCGCCCGGGCTCGCAGGCCCATCCGGGTCTTGAAGAACAGCAGGTAGATGGCGAACGACACCACGATCGTCAGCACGATGATGAAGATCCGGTTCAGTGGCAACTGGATTCCGGGCACCGGCTCCCAAGCGCCGTCGAGCCAGGAGGTGAGCGGTACCGTCACCTCCTGGGCGCCGAAAATGGTGCGGAACGCTTGCTGCATGATCAGGCTGATCCCCAGGTGGCAAGCAGCGTGTCGAGCGGCCGGTTGTAGAACCAGCGGATGACGCCCCCACTCGAGAACCAGCCCGAATACGAATGCAGCGAGAAACGCCAACGGGATCGCGCACAGCAGGTAGAAGTGCATCGCGCCGGGCAGGTACACCTCGAAGAAGTGCGCGACGAGGAAGGTCGCGTACGCGCCGAGCGCCATGATTTCGCCGTGCGCCATGTTGATGACGCCCATCAGGCCGAACACGATCGCCAGGCCGAGCGCCATCAACAGCAGGATGGTGGCGAAACTCAGCCCGCCGAACAACTGCATCGCGAAAATATCGACGTTCACGCCCACCTCGTGTTCTCTTGCGCCGCCGGCTTGCCGGGCCGGCGGCCGCGCGCCCTGGAACTCGCCGAACCGACTACAGCTTCGGGAACGGGGTTCGGCTCCATCAAGGCGCTCTCGTGCACGATGTCGAACTGACCGTCGGCGCGCGCGCGACCGACGCGCACCTTCTTCCAGACGTGGTGGTTCTTGGCATGGATCCGCACCAGGCCCTCGGGGCATGGAACTCGAGGTTGGACGAAGCGGCGACCACCTTGGGCACGTCGAACGACTTCGCCTTCTCGGCGGCCAGTTTCCAGAGGTAGACCGAGTTGTAGCCGCACTCCATCGGGTCGCCGACCACGCGATCCTGGCCGTACTTCGACTTGATCCCGGCGACGAACTTATCGTTCTCCGGCGACTTGATGCTCTGGAAGTAGCCCATGCAGGCGTAGTAGCCGATCGCGTTGTCCTTGCCGATGCCGTCGATCTCGTTCTCGGAGACCACCGTCGACAGCAGGTTCTGCTTGGCGCCGTCGAGGCCTGCCGCCTTCAGTTGCTTGTAGAACGCGACGTTCGAGCCGCCCACCACGGTGCTGTAGATCCAGTCGGGCTTGGCGGCCGTGACCTTGTTGATGATCGACGAGAACTCGGTGTGGCCCAGCGGTGCGTACTCCTCGCCGAGGATCTTGACACCCAGACGCTTGGCCGTGGCCTTGGCGATCTTGTTGCAGGTGCGCGGATAGATGTAGTCGGACCCCCGACCTAGGAAGAAGCTCTTGCCGCCGCCCTGTTTTTGGCCATCCACTCCATCGACGCGATGACCGACTGCGTGGCCTCCCTGCGAGGTAAGATCACCTATGGGTCTTCTTCCTGGCCTTCGTAGTAGGTGGGGTAGTACAGCAGGCCCTTGTTCGCCTTGAACACCGGCAGTACCGCCTTGCGCGACGCCGAGGTGTAGCAGCCCATCACCGCGGCGACCTTGTCGCGTTGCAGCAGCTTCTTCGCCTTCTCGGCGTAGGTCGGCCAGTCGCTCGCCCCATCCTCGACGACGGGCACGATCTTGCGCCCCATGACGCCACCGGCCTTGTTGATCTCCTCGATCGCCAACTGCTCGGCATCGACGATCGCCGCTTCGGCGATCGCGATGGTGCCCGATAGCGAGTGCAGCAGGCCGATCTTGACCTCGTCGGCGGCCATGCCGATCTTGGGCCAGAGTGCAGCCGTCGGCACCGCGGTGGCGGCAACCAGGGATCCGCCCGCTTTCACGAAGCGGCGGCGTGAGAAGTGCGTCATGAGAGCCTCCTTCAAAGGGGTTCGATGCGACAGGGTCTGAATACGGGCGCGCATTCGCGAAGAAACAAAAAAGCCCCCCGAGGGGCTCTTGCGAGCCTCGGGGCCTTGTTGCTCCCGACACCTGGGCGACGCCGTTGTCGCTTTGGTGTTCGATCGAATGCCGGCGCAGTGTAGAAAAGTCCCTCGCGACGTGTCAAGCGTTTTGAAGCGGTAGCGGGTGCGTCGGCATTGCGCGAGTTCGTCTGCAGGCTTCGATGCACCGGGTGGCGCCACGCCCGCCCCGTCGACGCACTACAACTGCGCCTTGACCTCCTCGACGTCGATCACCAGCGCGCCCCGCGCCCACGCAAACCGCGCCTTCACCCGGTCGAAGACCTCGCCGGCGCCGACCACCGCTGGCGGTGCCGCTGATCACGTAGCCCTGCCCCGGGGTGCGCGACCCCTGCACCTTCTTCGAGGCCACCATCACCTGCACCCGGTTGTTGTTGCGCAGGTTGCGCTCGGTCTGGTGATAGCGGCCGGCGGGCAGCACGATGCGCTTGTCCTCGATGCCCAGCGCGCGCATGTAGTCGCCCCAGTTGCCGACCAGGTGGGGCCGTCGTCGCCGGCGGTGACGATCGCCATGAACTCGGCGGCTTCGCAGACTTCGCGGCAGTTGCCTTCGATTCTCTCCATGCGGTGTGCTCCTCGGTGGTTGAAATCAGCGTCGCTCCGTTGCGGCGACCGTATCGGGATGGCGCGGCATCACGAAGAGAGAACGACGAGCGCGACGATCGCGATCCCCGCCATCGCACCGAACTACGGCGACGGTAGCGCCCTCGATGGTGTCGCGCAGGTAGGCGTGCGCCGCGCTGCCGCCGGAGCTCGCGTGCAGCGCGTCGATCACCGCATCCACGTGCAGCGGCAGATGCTGCGCCAGTGCCTCGGGCGGATGCGCCAGGCGCGCACCGACCACCGCGTTGAACAGCGCCCCGAAGAAGGCGGCCCCGAGGCTCTGCCCGAGGTAGCGCGCGAACATGCTCGCGCGGTGGCGACGCCGCGGCGCTCCCACGGCACCACCGACTGCACGCCGATCAGCAGCGGCGTGAAGAGCAGCCCGAAGCCCGCGCCGAGGATCACCTGGTCGATCACCGCAGCCCACGGCCCGCGCGCCGCGTGCAGCAGCGCGAATGCCGCCGCGGCGAGGCTGACCAGCACCGACCCGACGATCGCCGTGTCGCGGAACCCGGCGCGCAGGTACAAGCGCCCCGAGACGGCCGATGCGCCCGACCAGCCGAAGCTCAGCGCAGGCGAGCACGAGCCCGGCGCCGATCGCGCCGAGGCCGTGCACCGATTGCAGGAAGGTGGGCAGGTACGCGCTCGGCGCCATCATCACCATGCCCATCGCGAGCGTGCCGAGGTTGGCGCCGATCAGCGTGCGCTGCCGCCATAGCCAGCCCGGCATCACCGGTTCGGCGGCGCGTCGCTCGACCCAGACGGTGGCGGCGATCAGCGCTGCAGCGAGCGCGAACACCTCGAGGCTCTGCCGCGACAGCCAAGGCCACGCCTGCCCGCCTTGCAGCAAGCCGTAGATCAAGGTGCCGGTCGACGCCAGCACCAGCACCGAGCCGGCGTAGTCGAACGCCGCTGGCGCTTCTCGAACGTCTCGTGCAGGAAGGCGCCGATCAGCGCGAGCGCGAGCCCGCCGATCGGCAGGTTGACCAGGAAGATCCAGCGCCACGACAGGTACTCGGCGAACGCGCCGCCCGCCAGCGGCCCGGCGAGCGCGGCAACGCCCCAGACGCTGGAGAGCCAGCCCTGGATCGCCGCGCGCGCTCGCGCACCGAGGTAGAGGTCGCCGGCCAGCGTGGAGACCGTGGCGATGATCGAGCCCGCGCCGATGCCCTGCAGCCCGCGGAACGCGATCAGCGAGGTCATGTTCCACGCCATCGACGAAGCCGCCGAGCCGGCGAGAAACACCAGCATGCCGGCCACCAGCACCGGCTTGCGCCCCACCATGTCGGCGAGCTTGCCGCAGATCGGGATCGTCACCGTCTGCGCGAGCAGGGTAGATCGAGAACAGCCAGCTGAACAGCCGGAAGCCGCCGAGGTCGGCCACGATCTGCGGGATCGCGGTGGCGACGATCGTGATGTCCATCGCCGCGAGCATCAGCGTGCACATCAGCGCCACGAGGATCCAGCGGCGCGGGTCGCCGGCGGTCGGTTTCACGGCGCTGTGCAGGCCTTCGTCACGCGCCGATGATCTCATCGTGCGCTGTCGGGCTCCGGCATCTCCACCAGGCGCGCGTCACTTCATGCGTTCGAACAGCACGCTCGCCTGCAGCCCGCCGATGCCGAAGCTCTCGGCGGCGGTCTCCTGGATGTTGACCCGCACGGCCATCGGGTCGAGGCGCAGGTGCTTGACCAGCACGTCGGTGATCCCCTCGATCATCTCGCGATGCTGCTCGACCGGCCGGCCCTTGATCATGATCACCGTCACCACCGGCGAATCGACTTCGCTCGCCGGTTTGGTTCGCAGCAACTCGGCCCCCAGCACGCCTTGCGCCGCCCAGTGAGCGGGATCGATCTCGTGGATCCACACCGTGATGCGCGGCGCGTTGGTGACTCGGCGCAGCACCTCGCTGACCCCTTCGATGGTGGCCTGCAGGTGCGCGGCCGCGTGCCCCTTGACGACGCAGATGCTGGCAATCGGCATGTGATGCCCCTTTCACTTCGGTGATGTGGTCTGCTGCAGCGCGCTGCGCCCGCAGATGTAGCCCCATGTCAGGCAAGGCCCGAGGGTCGTGCCCGCGCCGACGGCCTTGGCGCCGATCGGGTTGGCCATCGCGTTGCCGGCGCAGTACAGGCCCGGGATCGGGCGCCGGTCGGTGTCGAGCACCTGGCCGCTCGCGTCGGTGCGCGGGCCGCCCTTGGTGCCGAGGAAGCCCGGCACGATCGGGTAGGCGTGGAACGGCGCGCGCTCGATGGTGCCGAGGCACGGGTTCAGGCGCACGCGCGGGTCGCCGCTGCGCGCCGGGTCCCAGCGGTTGCCGCCGCGGCCGAAGTCGTCGTCGCGCCCCGCGCGCGCGAACTGCGACATGCGCGCGGCCTCGCTCTCCAGAGCGTCGGCATCGATGCCGCAGGCCAGCGCCAGCGCGCGCAGCGAATCGGCCTGCACGTGCTCGGGGCCACCGGGCAGCATGTGCCGGTAGCGCGCGGCGTACTGGGCATCGTAGATGCGCCAGGCGGGCATGTTGAGGCGCTCGCCGGTTGCCGCATCGCGCTCGTCCAGACCGAGCCCGACGTTCATCTGCAGCTCGTTGACGAAGCGCCGCCCGCGCACGTTGACGATCATGCTGTGCGGCAGCGTGTAGTCGGCCGCCGGCATCGCCAGCGGCTGTCCCATGTAGGCCACCGGGCGAGTGCCCATGATGAGCGCCTGGTCCATGCGCTCGAACAGCGCGCCCGCCTGCGCGGCCAGGCGGTGCCCGTCGCCGCTGTTGGTGGGCGGGCTGCCCGTCCAGGTGACGGCGCCGGGATGGTGCTGCGCCATCATCGCGGCGTCCCACTCGAAGCCGCCGGTGGCGATCACCACGCCGCGGCGGGCGCGGATGCTCTCCGTGCGGCCGTCGCAACGCAGCTCGACGCCGGTGACGCGGCCCTGTTCGATCAGCAGGCGGCTCGCCGATGCAGACGTGCGCACGGTCACGCCGTGGCGCAGGCAACCGAGCAGCAGGCCGGCGACGAGCGACTGCCCCATGGCACGGCGATCGGTGAGCACGCGCCACAGCAGCCGGTGGCCGAAGCGCGTGAACGCCCGCGAAGGAATCGCCGACAGGTGGTTGTCGGTGATCTCGTTGTAGGTCAGGCGGTGCGGCATCGGCGAGGGCCGGATGCGCCCCCGCCACGGCCCGAGCCGCGCGAAGCGCAGCGGCCGCGGCGACACATTGCGGCCGCGCAGCCGCGCACCGGGCGCGTCGGGGTAAGGGTCGGGCTCGCCGCCGAGGCCGAAGCGCAGCGCGCTGTGTTGCTCGACGAACGCCAGCATCGCCGGTGCCTGCGCGACGAACGCCTGCCACAGCGGCTCTTCGACCTCGGCCCAGCCGGGCGGCGCCACCGCGCGGATGTAGCGCAGCGCGTCGTCGGCGCTGTCGCTCAGACCCGCAGCGAGCATGTGGTGGTTGGCCGGCACCCAGGTGCAACCGCCCGACATCGCCGTCGTGCCGCCGATCACCTCGGCCTTCTCGGCCAGCAGCACGCGCGCGCCGTGCACGCCGCCGACCAGCGCCGCGGCGAGCCCGGCGGCGCCCGAACCGAGCACGACGAGGTCGAACCCAGCCTCGTCCGAAATCTCAGCGGTGTGTGCCGGCACGGGCCGTGGCTCCCTCAGATGCGCTGCCCGCCGCTGGCGTCGATGCACTGGCCGGTGACCCAGCGCCCGGCATCGCTGGCCAGGAAGACGATGACGTCGGCGATGTCGGCGGGCTGGCCGACGCGGCGCAGCGCAATGCTGGCCGCGATCTGCGCCGCGCGCGCCGGATCGCTCGCGCCCTTGTTCATGTCGGTGGCGGTGGCCCCCGGCATCACCGCGTTGACGGTGATGCCGCGCGGCCCGAAGTGCGCCGCCAGCAGCAGGCCCAATGCCTCGAGGCCGGCCTTTGCCGGCGCATAGGCGGCCATGTCAGGGTACGCGGCGCGCGTGCCCATCGACGACACGTTGACGATGCGCCCGCCGTCGCGCAGCCGCGGCGACGCCTGCTGGATCAGGAAGAACGGCGACTTCAGGTCGACCTGCATCGTGCGATCGAACTCCTCTTCGGTGACCTCCTCGATCGGCTTGCGCACGCCTTCGCCGGCGTTGTTCACCAGGATGTCGAACTGCGGGCTGCCGAAGCGGCGCTGCAGTTCGGCGTCCATCTGCTCGTAGATGCGCGCCACCGCGCCGCGATCGGCGAGGTCGCCCTGCACCGCGAAGGCCTGGCCGCCGGCAGCGACGATCGCACGCACCACCTCGTCGGCGCGCTCGCGGCTGTGGCGGTAGTGCACGGCCACGGTGGCGCCGCGCGCGCCCAGGCGCAGCGCCGTCTCGCGGCCGATGCCGCGGCTGGCCCCGGTCACCAGCGCCACCTTGGCGGTCATGTCACCCACGTTTCGTGTCTCCTCCCTGGCTGCGCGCCCTAACCCCCGAGATAGGCCGACACCACACGCTCGTCGCCGGCGAGATCTTCGGCCGGGCCTTGCAGCGTCACGCGGCCCTGGTCGAGCACGTAGGCGTACTCGGCGGTGCGCAGCGCCAGCTTGGCATTCTGCTCGACCAGCAGCACCGCGACGCCGGCGGCGCGCACCTTGCGGATCATCTCGAAGATCCGCGCCACCACCTTCGGCGCCAGGCCGAGCGAGGGCTCGTCGAGCAGCAGCACGCGCGGCGACGCCATCAGCGCGCGCGCGATGCACACCATCTGCTGCTCGCCGCCCGACAGCGAGCCCGCCGCCTGCGCGCCGCGCTCGGCGATGATCGGGAACAATTCGATCATGTGGGCGACGCGGCGCTCGTACTCGGCGGCCTTGAGGCCGAGCGCGCCCGCGCGCAGGTTCTCGCGCACCGACATGTCGGCAAAGAGCTGCCGCCCTTCGGGGGCCTGCGTGACGCCAGCGCGCACGACCGCGTGCGACGGCAGCCCGCCGATCGACTCGCCACCGAGCACGATGCGGCCGCCGGCCCGGCCGGTACAGGCCCGAGATGGTGCGCAGCAGCGTGGTCTTGCCGACACCGTTGCGCCCCAGGATCGTCACCAGTCCGCCCTCGGGCACCGCGATCGACACCCGGTCGAGCACGGCGCGGCCGCCCAGGCGCACGCTCCAGTTCGTCGAGCGACAGCAGCGCCGCCGCACCGGCGTGAGCCGCGCCGGTGCCGACGGTCGTCGCCGCCTCGCCGCTCACTGGTCGTCTCCGAGGTAGGCGGCCCGCACCTGCGGATCCTGCCGGATCTGCGCGGGCGTGCCGTCGCCGATCAGGCGCCCGCTGTCGAGCACGATGATGCGCTCGCAGATGCGCATGACGATCGACATGTCGTGCTCCACGAGCACGATCGTCAGGCCGCTGTCCGCGCAACTCGACGATGCGCTGCGCCAGCTCGGCGGTCTCGGTGTTGTTGAGGCCTGCGGCCGGTTCGTCGAGCATCAGCAGCTTCGGACGCAGCGACAAGGCGCGGGCCCTCTCGAGGTTCTTCTTCTGCCCGTACGAGAGGTTGCCGGCCGGCTGGTCGGCGTACGGCAGCAGGTCGAACGCGGTCAGCGCCTGCCGGGCCGACTCGGCGATGGCCTGGCTGCGCCGCCTGCCGTAGCCCGGCAGCAGCGCGTCCCACAGCGACATGCCGAGACGCCCGATCGCCCCGACCGAGACGTTGTCGAACACGGTGATGTCGGGGAACACGCGCAGGTTCTGGGTAGGTGCGCGCCAGGCCGAGCCGCGCGATGCGCGCCGGGTCGAGCCCCGCGATCTCGCCGCCGTCGAAGCTGACGCGGCCCGCTGTCGGCGCCAGCGCGCCCGTGACGCAGTTGAACAGCGTGGTCTTGCCGGCGCCGTTCGGGCCGATGAGCCCGAGCAGCTCGCCCGCGGCCACGCGGAAGCTCACGTTGTCGACCGCGCGCAGGCCGGCGAAGTTGCGGCACAGACCGCTGACCTCGAGCAACGCGCCGCTCACGACGCCTTGCCCTGGTTGGCCCACGCGTTGCGCGACGCGCGGCGGAACAGCGCCAGCGCGCCACCTCGCTGAAGATGCCGCGCGGCAGGAACAGGATCGACAGGAACAGCACCAGCCCGAACACCAGCGCGCGCAGGTGGCCGATCTCGCGCAGCAGCTCAGGGACCAGCACGATCATCAACGCGCCGATCACCGCGCCGGGCAGGCTGCCGATGCCGCCGACGACCACCGCGGTCAGCACCAGCGCCGACTCGAGGATCAGGAAGTTGTCGGGCCCGATGAACTGATTGGAGTGTGCGTACAGTGCACCGGCCGCGCCCATGATGGCGGCGTGCACCCACGTACACCTCGACGCGCAGGCGCCGCGTGGCCAGGCCGAGCGAGCGTGCGCACTCTTCGTCCTCGCGCACGCGCCTGCTGCGTTGCCGTAGAACGAGGTGCATCATGCGGTGCACCACCAGCAGCGCCGCGAGGCAGAACACCGCGGTGACGGAAGTAGCTGCCCATCCAGCCGCCGGAAGTCGACGCCGAGCAGCCGCACCGGCGGAATGCCGCGGTAGCCCATCGGGCCGCGCGTCAGATCGCTCCAGTTGAGCACCGTGGTGTAGAACGGAATCGCCAGCGCCAGCGTCGCCACCGCGAAGAAGATGCTGGTCAGCCGCACAAAGGCATAACCGGCCACGAAACCCAGCGCACTGCTGATGGCGACGGCCGCGAGCACGTCGACGACGAAGCCGCTGCCGGTGTTGACCGACAGGATGGCTGCCGTGTGGCGCGCGCCAGCCCGTAATGAACGACGGTATCGAGCGACAGCAGCCCCGCGGTGCCGATCAGCAGATTCAGCGCGCTGGTGAGCGCGATCGTGATCAGCACGAGCTGCGCCAGCCGTGCCACGGAGTGCTGTGATCCCTGTCCCAGTTACCAGGTTGTATAGCAATACGTAAAAGGTAACTGGGACACAAGGCTCAGCACCTGGCAGTGCAGGTCGCGCCTGCATCGGCTACTTTAACGCCTGCACCTGGCACCGGGCGACCGGTGCCTTGCCGCAGACCGAGTTCGTCGGCGGGATAAGTGCGTCGCCGCGGGGCGATCCCCCGGCGTGGCTGGCGGGCTTATTCCGCCGACCAGCCGCTGGGCATGGTCACATCTGGGCAACACTTTCACCGGCGACCTGAGCTAATGATCCAGGGCGCTTTTGCACGCCATCGCCGGGGCGGGGGACCGATCCGCTGGTCGTCCTCGGCCCCAATCGTCGCGCCGGAGAGAGAAGGCATGGCTCAAGGCGCGTCTGCCGGGGGCACGCCGCTGCTGGACTGGGTGGTTACGACCACGTGCTGCCGCGCGTGCGCGATCGTGCCATCACGGGGGATGGGCACCACGCGCGGCTATCGTCCACGCCATCCCCAGGTCATCGCCTGCACTTCGCCGACCAGCGCGAACGGCGCGCCGCGCGTCAGGCGAGGTGGGGCTGGGCAGGCGCGCGCTGACATCGGCGCGGGCAACTGGAGCCTGCCGTGCGCGCCATCACGTCCACCGACTGGGTGCTGGAAAGCGTCCGGCGGCTGCGGGGATTTCGCGGCGTTGGGCGGCCCCCGCCGTGGCGGACTTGATCGCGAGGGTGGCGAGGGAGTAGGCGTCTCAGCCCATCGGCATTACTTCTGCCTCACCCTAAATCCCCCCTCTCCAGTCGAGCCAGAGAGGGGGACTTTGGACAGGCTGTTGTCGGCATCTTCCCCTCCCTGACTTTAGCCGGGGAGGGGCGTTTCGCCTGAGCGCTCCGCCAGATGCCTTAACTAATGCGCATGGGCGTCTTAGCCCATCCTCACTCCCGACCAGCAGAAACGACGGATGCGGAAGCGCGCGTCCGCTGATCGTGGGCGACTGCGGGCGCAGCCGCACGCGGCAACCGGGCTGCGGTGCCTGGATCGAGCAGA
>JAOSJU010000004.1 GCA_027493945.1 Burkholderiaceae bacterium
AACAACGCCATCGCGACGGTCGCGAAGACCGGCACGCGGCGTACGGCCGGGCCGATCCCCACGGTCAAGCGCGATGCAAATGGCACCGACATGGGCATTACCGGTGTTCGGCGCGTCGACTATCATTGGAGGTCGAGGACGAATCCGTCCCTCGGCGAGGAGTTCGATGTGACCGAGCCGAATGCTGGCAAGTCGCGCCGGTGTGGCGCACTTCGATACCGTTGCCGTGCGACATGGGAAGAAGATCCCACGCGCACTGATCGCCCGCGCCGTCGCGGGCGCGACTTTCGAGGCCGTCCTCCCCCTGCTGGCACCGAGCAGGCGCTGGAGTTCGGCTGCGGAACCGGCCCCGTGACCGGGCGCCGCTCGCGCCAAGCGTGGGGCATCTGCTCGCGATGGACAACTGCCGGGTATGCTGACGCTGCGCCGCAAGCTGCGCGAACTCGGCATCGGCAACGTCGAGCCGTTGGAGGCCGACATCGCGCAGCGGATGCCCGCTTGGCCCCTTCGATCCTCGCGCTCAGCAGCATGACGCTTCATCACATCGAGGACGTCGCGGGCCTCTTCGCAGAGTGCGCGACGCGCTCGCGCCCGGTGGCCGGGTCGCCTTCGCCGATCTCGCGAAGGAGGACGGCAGCTTCCACGGAGCCGAGGTGCCGGGTGTCATGCATCACGGTTTCGAACCCGCGCAGCTCACGGGCTGGCTCGAAGCGGCCGGCTTTGCCGACGTCGGGGTGCGCATCGCGCACTGCATCCGCCGAACGCGGGCGGACGGATCGACGCGCGAGTACCCGGTGCTGCTCGTGACCGCGCGGCGCCGCTGAATCGCCGCACCGGCAGGTACCACGCACCGCCCGCTCAGGCGTTCCTCCTGCCGCGCCCGAGCTCGCGCAGGATCACCAGGTGCTGGATGTCGTTGGTGTCCTCGTAGATGCGGCACACGCGCGCATCGCGATACAGCCGCTCCACCTGAAAGTCGCTCAGGTACCCATAGCCGCCGAGCACCGATCGCCTCGGAGCAGACCCACTCGGCGGCCTCGACGCCACCAGCTTCGCCATGCAGGCTTCCATCAGGCAGGGCCGGCGTTCGTCGCGCAGCTGCGCGGCGTGCAGCACGAGCTGGCGCGCCGCCTCGATTCGCGTCGCCATCGCGGCGATGCGAAAACCCACCGCCTGGCGCTCGATGATCGGCTTGCCGAAGGTCACGCGCTCGCGCGCGTAGGCCCGCGCGGCCTCGAGAGCGGCGCGGGCGATCCCCACCGCCTGCGCGGCGATGCCGATGCGCCCGCCTCGAGGTTTGACAGCGCGATCCGGTAGCCCGCGCCCTCGTCGCTCAGCGCAGGTCCGCCGGAATGCGGACGTCCTCGGGCGGATCTGGCAGGTGTCCGACGCACGCTGCCCCATCTCGATTCGACGCGGGCCACCATGTAGCCCGGCGTGTCGGTGGGCACGATGAACGCGCTGATGCCGCGGCGACCGAGTTCGGGCGCCGTGACCGCGAACACGAGTGCAACGTCGGCATTCTTGCCGGTGGTGATGAACCGCTTGGTGCCCGAAAGCACGTAGTCGTCGCTCGTGCGACGCGCGCGGGTCGTGAGCGCCTCGGCGTCGGAGCCGCCCTGCGGCTCGGTCAGGCAGAACGCCGACAGCATCTGGCCGCGGGCCATCGGCACGAGGAAGCGCGCCTTCTGCGCGTCGGTGCCGAAGGTGGCGATCGGCATGCATCCGACCGAGTTGTGGCCGCTCATCACCGTGGCGCAGGCCGCGTCGCCGGCGGCGATCCCTCCAGCGCCACGGCCAGCGACACCGCATCGGCGCCGACGCCGCCCCACTGCTCGGGCACCGTCATCCCGAGCAGGCCCAGCTCGCCCATGCGGCGCAGCGCATCGCGCGGAAAGGCGCCCCGTGCGGTCCCACTCGGCCGAGTACGGAGCGAGCTGCCGCGCGCGAAGGCGCGCGGTGGCCTGGATCATCGCCTCGATTTGTTCAGGATCATCTTCGTTCTCCCGTTGCCCCGGCTTATCGCCGAGGGCGCCACCCATCGCGCCGGATCTCTCCGCGATCCATGGATCCTTTGACAGGTCCAATATTTTCCGTGATGCTCGAGCCCTCGATATCTTTCCTCCAGAGCCCCTGCATGCGCCCACCGCTCGCGGTCGCCGTCGCCGCCCTGTGCCTGGCCACCGCCAGCGCGGCCAGTGCCCAGACGAAGATCAACATCGGCATTGTCACCAATCCGACCTTCGTCCACACCGCGCGCGGCCAACTGGTTCAAGGAGTGCCCCGACAGCGGAGTGCCCGGCAAGCTCGAAGTCGTCGTGCACCACTCGGCGGTGCTCGGCAGCGAGACGCAGGTGCTGCAGCAGATCCAGCTCGGCACGACGCAGATGTCGGTGAGCACCACTGGCCCGGTCGAGGCCTTCGTGCCCGAGATCAAGGCGCTCGAGATGCCGTTCCTGTTCCCCTCGTACGAGGCCGCCGGACAAGGTGCTCGACGGCCCGGTCGGCCAGACCTGCGCCGGCGCTTCGAGAAGGCCGGCTTCGCTGCCCTCGCCTTCCTCGACAACGGCTTTCTCGCAACGTCACCAACTCCAAGCGCGACGTGAAGGAGCCCGCCGACCTCAAGGGGCTGAAGATTCGCACCATGGAGGCACCGACCCACCTTGCGATCTGGCGCGCGCTCGGTGCCAACCCCACGCCGATGGCATGGCCGATCTTCACCCAGCTGCAGCAGGGCGTCATCGACGGCCAGGAAAACCCGATCGCCGTGATCCACGCCGCCAAGCTGCCCGAGGCCGGCCAGAAGTACCTCTCGCTCACGCGCCACGTCTATTCGGCGCTGGTGTTCGTGGCCAACAAGCGCTTCGCCGACAACCTGCCCGCCGCCGAGCGCAAGGCGGTCGGCGAGTGCGCCCAAGTCGCGGCGCTCGAGGGCCGGCGCTACATCCGCGACAACGAGCGCCAGCAACTGGCCGACCTGAAGGCGGCCGGCATGGCATCCGACGAGAACCCTGACCTCGCCGCCTTCCGCAAGGCCACCCAGCCGGTGATCGACTCGCTGTCGGGCGACACGAAGAAGCTGGTCGAGCAGATCCGGGCAGAGGTGAAATAGCGCCGGCACTGCAGGCACGCGCCGATGCAGGCCCTGCTGCGACTCAGCCGCGCGCTGAACGCCGCGGTTGAGAAACTGCTGATGGCGATCGGCGCGGCCATCTGCGTGATCCTGTTCGCGCAGGTGGTGTTCCGGTACGCAGGAGACTCGCTCGGCTGGTCCGGAGGAGGTGAGCCGCCACCTGCTGGTGGCGATCACGTTCCTCGGCGGCACAGTCGCCTACAAGCGCGCGAGCTTCATCGGCCTGCAGGGCATCGGCCACAGCCTCGGCCCGGCCTTCCAGCGCTCGGTGGTGCTCGTGCTGCAGCTGCTCACGCTGGCCTGCTTCGTGCTCATCGCGTGGTTCGGGGCGGCCTACACGCTCAAGGCGGCCGAGCACACGTCGGCGTCGCTGCAGATCCCGATGTCGATCCCCTACTCGGTGATCCCGATCTCGGCGCTCGTCTTCATCGTGCACGTGCTGGCCGACATGGTTGCCACCCGCGAGAAGCGTCCCCGATGATCGTCGTGCTCCTGTTCGGAGCGCTGTTCCTGCTGATCGCGCTGGGGCTGCCGATCGCGCTGTCGATCGGCCTGCCGGCCATCGGCGCGATTCTCGCGCCGGGAGTCTTCCCGCCCGAGGTCGACACGGCGGGGCTGGGCCAGACGATCATCCAGTTGCTCTTCGCGGGCGTCGATTCCTTCGATCTTCTGGCGGTGCCGCTGTTCATGCTGGCCGGCTCGATCATGGAGCGCGGCGGCATCTCGCAGCAGCTGATCGAATTCTCCGACTCGCTGGTGGGCTGGGCGCCGGGCGGACTCGCCTGCGCGGTGATCGTGGCCTCGATGTTCTTCGCGGGCATCTCGGGCTCGGCGGCGGCCGACACCGCGGCGCTGGGCGCGGTGGCGATCCCGGCCATGATCCGCCAGGGCTACCCGCCGGCCTTTTCCGCGGCGCTGGTGGCGGCGGGCGGTGCGATCGGCGTGATCATCCCGCCGTCGATCCCGATGGTGATCTTCGGCTTCCTCACCAACGTCTCGATCGCGGAGCTGTTCGCCGGCGGACTGTTCGTCGGCCTGCTGTTCGGACTGTCGTTCATGGGCGTGGCGATCTGGAAGGCGCTGCGCCACGGCTACGGCACGCGCCGCCCGTTCTCGCTGCGCTTCGTCTACACCTCGTTCAGGAAAGCGCTGTGGTCGCTCGGCGCGCCGGTGATCGTGCTGGGCGGCATCCTGAGCGGCATCGTCACGGTGACCGAGGCGGCGGCGCTCGCCGTCTTCTACGCGCTGCTGGTGGCGATCTGGGTCAACCGCAAGCTCAGCTGGCGCGAACTGCCCGGGCTGCTGGTGGAGTCGCAGGTGATCGCGGCGACGATCCTGTTCATCATCGCGATGGCCAAGGTGTTCACCGGCTGGTGGCGATGCAGCAGACCCCCGCGATGCTGCAAAGCGCGATCGCCACGATGGCGCTGCCGCCCCGGGGCCTGCTGCTGCTGGTGATGGCGGGCCTGCTGGTCGTGGGCTGCGTGATGGAGACCACTGCCGCGCTCATCCTGCTGGTGCCGGTGCTCGCGCCGCTCACCGTGCACATGGGCGTCGACCCGATGCACTTCGGCGTGCTGATGGTGGTGAACCCGGCCATCGGCATGCTCACCCCGCCGGTGGGCATCTGTCTGTTCGTGAGCTGCGGCATCGCCGGACTGTCGCTCGGACAGGTGGGTCGCGCGATCATGCCCTTCGTGGCGGCGGCGGTGGCCGCGCTGATGGTGGCGAGCTACTGGCCGCCGCTCACGACCTGGCTGCCTTCGCTGATTTACCGGTAGATGTCGGGTACGAGCCGCGATTACCCACGAAGGGCATCCGCGCGAGTGGCGTGGACGCGGTACACGCTCGAAGCGAAGTCGCCGCGCCAGCCGGGCAGTCCGATGACTATCAGGTCAAGCCGCGCTCAGTGATTACCACGAGGACTCTCGTACCGGTCTCCAACCCGCGCAGCTGATGCCGGACCATCCCGGGAAATTCGGCGAAATCGCCTTCGCCGAGACGCACCGAGCGAGTACCCAGCGTGATCTCCACCGCGCCATGTAGTACGTAGAACATCTCTTCGCCTTCGTGGAACGCCTGCTCCCCGATGGTCGAGGTTCCCAACTGCAACATGAATGCGCTCGCACCCGTGTGGTCACCGGAACGGTTCAGCGCGACGAAGGTATATTCGCCGCCGCTGCCGACGACGCATTTGGCAGCCTGCTCGCTCGAACGGACCACGTGCAGAAAATCAGCCGCGGCATCTTCACCGAGCAGCGTCGACACCGAGGTGCGCAGCGCCTTGGCCAGCCGCATCAGCGCCGCCAGCGACAGTGGCTTCTTGCCGCGCTCGTAGCGCGACAGATGCCCGCGACTCAGGCCAGCTGCCTGGGCGACTTGCTCGAAGCGTAAGGTTGCGCCGACGCCGGATTGTTCGCGCCACGAGGGGCACGGGCGTCGCTTCGGCGTTCGCCGTGTCTTCGGTCGGTGGACCTTTTCTGGAGGTCAGCATGGGGTTCGTCCCGGGAGGTCACGTCGCCTGCGTATCGATAGCCGGGCTGTCGGTTGCGAAATCTCGCTGTCACGAGATTTCGCTTGCGGCCTGCCCGATTGTAGGCCTACTATGTTGCCCACAGGACAACATAGTTGTCCCGAGTGATTCCTGGCTCCATCCCCGGATTCCGTTCGGCCCTCACCCATGCTGACGCTCTACGATCATCCGCTTTCCGGGAACTGCCACAAGGTGAGGCTGTTTCTTTCCATTCTCGGCCTCAGCTACAAGAGCGTTTTCATTGACGTGCCGGCCGGCGCGAACCACGAATCCGCTTTCGTCGCGATGAACCCGCTACGGCAGATCCCCGTGCTTAGCGACGGCGACTACACGGTCCAGGACAGCCAGGCCATCTTGGTCTATCTCGCACGACGCTATCTGCCCGAATGGGCCGGCAGCGACGCGTTCGAGTCTGGCACCATCATGCAGTGGCTGTCGTTCGCGGCGAACGAGATCGGCAACAGCCTCCAGCCCGCGCGAGTCTTCTACCTGCTCGGAGAAGAGGTCGACATCGAACTCGCCCAGCGCAAGGGCCTGCGCGCACTATCGCTTCTCGATGCACATCTGGGTCGGCAGCAGTGGCTCGCCTGCGGGCGACCGACTATTGCCGACATCGCCTGCTTCCCCTACGTGGCGCTATCTCGCGAAGGTCACTTGCCGCTGGACGAATTCGGCAACGTTCTGACCTGGATCGCGAGTATCACGAGACTCCCCGGATATATCGACATGCCTGGGCTCCCGCCCCCGGCCGGCACAACCTGATAGCCACGATTGCAGCCAACGCGATGCACCGAGTCGCCGTAGAGCGACTCAAAAAAAGACAACACGGGAGAACAAGATGGATCGACGTGCATGGATATCCGGGACCACGGCCGCGACGCTTGCGACCGCTTCCCCAATCGCGATCGCGCAGGACGCTCCGACCGTTCGCTGGCGCATGCCCAGCAGCTTCCCGAAGAGCCTCGATACGGTCTACGGCAATGCCGTCAGTATCGCCACCTGGGTCAAGCGACTGACGGGCGGCAAGTTCACGATCACCCCTTATGGCGCCGGCGAACTCGTGCCGCCCTTGGCGATCCTCGACGCGGTTCAAGAAAAGACCGTCGATTGCGGACACACGGCCGGCTTTTACTATCTTGGCAAGGAACCGGCCTTGGTCTTCGACACCGGCGTTCCGTTCGGCATGAACCCGCGGCAGCACACCGCGTGGATGATGCATGGCGGCGGCCTCGAGACCATGCGCGAGGTCTATGCGCGCTTCCACGTGGTACAGCTGCCTGCCGGAAACACCGGTGCGCAAATGGGTGGATGGTTCAAGAAAGAGATCCGCAGCCCCGACGATTTCAAGGGCCTGCGCATTCGCACGCCCGGCTTTCTGGGAAAAGTCTACGCGAAGCTGGGCGCCACTGCGCTCGCACTGCCAGCCTCTGAAATTTACCAGACCCTCGAGAAGGGAACCATCGACGCGGTCGAGTGGGTCGGGCCGTACGACGACGAGAAACTGGGCTTTTCGAAGGTCACGAAGTACTACTACGGCCCGGGCGTCATGGAACTGGGCGCCTCGCTCTGTGTCATCGTGAATCAAGACAGCTGGACCGCACTTCCGGACGCCTACAAGGCGGCGCTTGAAGCCGCTTGTGCGATCGCGGCGAACGACATGCTCGCGAAATACGATACGTTCAACGTGATCGCGTTGAAAAAGCTCGTCGCCAGCGGTACGAAGCTGGGCTTCTGGCCGCAGTCGGTCATGGACGCCATGCGCCGTGCCACCGACGAGGTCATCCGCGAGGAAGCGTCGTCGAGCGAACTCTTCCGGAAGGTGCACGCTAACTGGCGGGCATATCTGGATGACCAGTTGCTGTGGGCGTCGGTCAACGACGGCGCTGCAGAGCAGGTCCTGCTCAAGGGTCGAACGAAGTCCTGAGGCCCGGGCGCCTCGTCAACCAACCTACGGAGTCGCCGTGTTTTCGGGCACCGTCGTCGCGCTGTGCAGTGCACCCCGATCGTTCCTGCCAATGCGCAGCTACCCCAGCTTGACGCTCGAAGCCGGCGTTGGCGTGGTGGGCGACCGCTATGCGAAGCGCATCGGCTTCTATTCCGATCTGCATCACGACGGCCGACAGGTCACCCTGTTCGAAAGCGAAACACTCCGCGCGATCGAGCGCGACTACCGGGTTACGCTCACCCCCGCTGACCATCGCCGCAACATCACGACCGAGGGCGTTCCACTGAATCATCTCGTCGGCCGGCGCTTCACGATCGGCGAGACTCTTCTCGAAGGCGTGATGCTGAGCGTCCCGTGCCGCCACATCGAGCAGGTGACGGGCAAGGAGGTCTTCAATGCAATGATCCATCGAAGCGGACTCATGGCGCGCATTGTCCGGGGCGGTTGCGTACGCGTCGGCGATGAGATCAAGCCGGAGAACTGAGGTGACGTTCAAACCGTTCCATCACCTGACTCTTCGCGTTTCGTCGATCAAGCGTCTGGGCAATGCGATCGTGTGCCTCGAGCTCGAGGATCCCGATGGCTGGGAGCTTCCGCCATTCACCGCGGGCGCGCATCTAGACCTCCACCTGCCGGAGGCCGGCGTACGGCAGTACTCGCTGAGCGGCGACCCGGCTGTGCGCAATCGCTACGAAATCGCAGTGCGCCGGATCGGCGACGGTCGTGGCGGATCGCGTTGGATCCACGACAGGCTTTCAGTGGGCGACGTGGTGTATTCGTCATTGCCCCGGAATCACTTCTCCCTCGGTCCAGCTTATGCCGAGTACATCCTCATCGCCGGAGGAATCGGGATCACCCCGCTACGGTCGATGACTTTCGAGCTCGGGCGCGCAGGCAAACCCTACAGCTTGTGGTATTGCGCTCGTGACGAGGCGCATGCCGCTTACGTCGACGAGTTGCGCGCTCGCGTTCCGCGCGAGCGATTGAGTCTCACGTTCACCGGACCGGAGCAGAGCGCCCGTCTCGACTTCGGCGCCCTTCTGCGCGAAGCACGCGCCGACACCGCTGTCTACTGTTGTGGCCCGTCCACGCTGATGAACGCTGTACGCGAGGCCACGCGGCACTGGCCACAAGAGGCCGTGCACTTCGAGGCGTTTGCCCCGGCTTGCGCCGTCGAGCCGGGAGCCGAGCACGCCTTCGAGGTCGAACTCGCACGATCCCATCGCACGATCTCCGTCCAGGAGGGGCAGACAATCCTGCAGGCACTTCGCGAGCACGGCGTGGAGGTCGAATCGTCGTGTGAGGCCGGGGTGTGCCGAGCCTGCAAGACGGATTATCTCGATGGCCTTCCCGTTCACCGCGATCTCGTACTCAGCGTCGACGAACGCAGGACATCGATGCTCATCTGCGTTTCGGGGTGCTCGTCGAAACGGATCGTCCTGGACAGATAGTCTTTGACCTTGCCGATACGCCCGGCGCGCTGGATCGATCGAATGGACGCAGCGGCGGTAAAGGAGCCCTTAGAATCGCACCGTAACCGGAGCCCTCCTCATGACCATCTCGATGTACCAGGCCAGCGTTCCGCGGCTGGCGAACCTCCTCGAAAACCTGTCGAGGATTCTCGACAAGGCGCAGGCGCACGTCGACGCGGGCAAGGCCGACGTGTCCACGCTGATGAACTACCGGCTCATCGCCGACATGTATCCGTTCTCGAAGCAGGTGCAGATCGCCTGCGACAAGGCGCGAAGCGTGGTGGCGCGCCCGGCGGGAATGGAAGTGCCGTACTACGAAGACAACGAGAAGTCGCTGGCCGAACTGAAGGTGCGCATCGCCCGCAGCGTCGAGTTCATCCGCAGCGTACCGCCGGAGCTGATCGACGGCACCGAGGACAAGGAAATCGTGCTTCCGGTCACCGGCAAGGAAACGCGCTACAAGGGGATGCAGTTGCTGCTGGGCCATTCGATGCCGAACGTGTACTTCCACGCGACGACGGCCTACAACATCCTGCGCCAGATCGGCGTGCCGATCGGCAAGCGCGATTTTCTCGGGAATCCGTGATGATCGCGGCGGCGCGCGCTGCGCAGTGTCCAGGTACGGCTGGGCAGGCGCTCGCCAGATTGGGCGGCACGTACCCGGTTACTGCTGGCCGGTCACCGCGCCGAACGCCCCTTGGGCACGCATCTCGGCAACCCTGGCGTCGTCGTACCCGAGCACCGACCGCAGCACCTCCTCGGTGTCCTGGCCCAGATGCGGCAACACGTTTCGGGCCTCGACCCGACTGTCCGACAGCTTGTACGGCGCGTTGGCGACCTGGAAGGCTTCGCCTTCGGAGCCGATCATCGCCATCGACTGCCGGTGCATCGCCTGCGGGTCGGACATTGCCTCGCCCACGGTGCGATAGCGCGAGCAAGGCACGCCAGCCTTCATCAGCGTGAGCTCGCAGTCGAGCGCAGTGCGCTGCGAAGTCCAGCCTTCGATGATCCGCAGCAGCGCATCCCAGTTGGCTTCCTTCTCGGCGACGGTGGAGAACCTCGGATCGGTCTTGCCCTCCGGAAAGCCGATTACGTCGAACAGCGCCGCAAGATTGCGCGGCGTGATCGCCGCCACCATCACCCATCCGTCGTTGGCGCGCACGGGCTGGTAGACCTGGCGCTGCCGTTCGGCGGGGAACTGCGCGTTCTGGACTTCATAGATCAGCATTCCCAGCACCGAATCCATCAGTGACACGTCGACGCACTGCCCGCGTCCGGTGCGGTAGCGCTGGAGCAGCGCGGTCTGGATGGCGCTGGCCGCGTTGATCGCCCCGAGGACGTCGGCGATGAAGATGCCGTTGTTCGCCGGCCGCGGAGCGTCGCCCTGATAGCGGGCGTAGGCGTCCTCGTAGCCCGACGCGGCGTGGATGATCGGCGCGTACGCTGGCGCCCGGGACATCGGCCCGGTCTGGCCGAAACCCGAGATCGAGCAGTAGACGAGACGCGGGTTGTCGCGTTCGAGTGTCTCGTAGTCGAGGCCGAGGCGCTTCATTACCCCGGGTCGGAAGTTCTCGACCACGACGTCCGCCTGCTTCGCCAGTTCGCAAGCCGCCTGCCGCCCCGAGGGGCCGTGTGCAGGTCGAGCACCATGCTCCGCTTGCCGCAGTTCATCGCCGCGAAGTACGTGCTGATGCCGCCTCGAAACGGCGGGCGATGCCGAACCATGTCGCCCTCGGGCGACTCGATCTTGATGACGTCGGCCCCGGCATCGGCCAGCACGCGCGTGCACATCGGGCCCGACATCACGATCGTGAAATCGACGACGCGCACGCTGTCCAACGCGTCGGTCCTGTTCGACATGTGTTCCTTCTCCATGACGTTTCCCGACCGCCTACCCGGGCAAGCCCAGCGCGCGCTGCGCGATCAGGCTGCGCTGGATCTCGTTGCTGCCGATGCTGATCACCCACATCAGCGAATGGCGCAACTGCTGCTCGAGCCGGCCGCGCATCGGAGCACCGAGCGCATTCGCGGACAACGTTGCCTCCATCCCGAGCATGTCGAGAGCCGACTCATGGAATCGCTCCATCAGCTCGCCAGCGAACACCTTCGTGACCGCAGCTTCCCAGGTCGGCATGTCGCCGCGCGCGAGGATCGCGACGCAGTCGAGCGCGAGCTGCCGGCCGACCTCGATCTGTGCCGCGTAGTCGCCGAGCGCGTCTCGCACGAGCGGATCGAGTCGCAAGGGCCGGCCGTCGACCTCGATCCCGCGAACGTAGTCGCACAACTCTTCGAACTGCCGCGCGAGCTTCATCAGGATGCCCGCACCCACGAATGCGCGCTCGGTACCGAGCGACCCGACGAGGATTTCCCAGCCACGGCCGGGCTCGCCCACCACGGCATCGAGCGGGACCCGGACGTCATCGAGGAACGTGTTGCAGAACTCGCCGTCGTACATCGTCCGGATCGGCCGGCGCGTGATGCCGGGCGTGTCGACCGGCACGACGAACATGCTGATCCCCGCGTGCGGCGGCTTCGCCGCCGGGTCGGTTCGGGCGGCCAGCCACATGTAGTCGCCCCAATAGGTGGTGGTCCAGATCTTCTGGCCGTTGATGACCCACTCGTCGCCGTCACGCACCGCGGTCGTGCGGATCGAGGCGAGATCGGAGCCCGAGCCGGGCTCGCTGTACCACATGCCGTACATCACTTCGCCGCGCAGCAGCTCCGGCAGGTAGCGCGCCTGCTGCTCCGGGCGGCCGAAGCTCATCCACGCCGCCGCCTGGATCGGTGCGCCGGCGCGGGGCGCGCCAGCGCGATGCATTTCCTCGAGGAAGGCCATCCAGTGGTAAGGGGAGCGCTCCTGGCCGCCGAAGTGCGCAGGCCAGGTCAGCCCGAGCCACCCTGTCTCGCCGAGCTCGCGCGCGAACCGCGGATCGAAGTCGCGGTGCGCCTTTTCGGAGGCTTCGTAGCGCTCCCGTCGCTCCGCCGGCCAGTGCCCGGTGAGCCAAGACCGCACCTCCTGGCGGAATGCGTTGGCGGATGCTCCGAGGTCGAGCTCGGGCAACTCCAGCCGCGTGGCACCCAGGTAGCGCTCGGCGAGCGCCTCGCGCGAGGCACGATGGCCGCCGTGCCTTGCCGCGTCGACGTGCACCCGCCTGAAATGACGCGGAGCCTCGTGCTCCTCGGCGTAGCCGATTGCGCCGAAGGCATGGTGATTCTCCAGCGAAACCCGGCGCAATGCGGGGCCAGCGTACGCGCAGGTGGCCGCAGCGAAACTTCGCCACTGTTCCGCCCCTCGATCGCGGTGGGCAGCGGCATTGTCGAGGCTCGCCTGCACGGCCCTCAATGCGAGCAGGTTGTCGGCGAGCTTGTGCTGGACCGCCTGGAAGCGGCCGATCGGCTGGCCGAATTGCCGGCGATCCTTCGCATACTGTACGACGAGCTCGAACGTGCGGTCGGCCGCGCCCCAGGCGCGCGCCACGTAGGCCAACCGCGAGATCCAGAGCAGGTCGTCGACGAGCTCCCGATCGATCGGCACGACGACAGCCGGCGCGCCTCGCAGGTCGATCCGGCAGAGCCCGTCCATTCCCATTGCGCGGGTCGGCGTGACCTTCACACGTTGCCCCCGGGCTTCGACGAAGGCCAGAGCCGGGTCGTCGTCGACCACGGCGACGAGATGGGTGGCCGCGCTCGCACCTTCGACGAAGCTCAGCCGCCCGGACACCGCGCCCCGGTCGATCGACACCACGCCGGCGCCGCGGTCGGGATCGGCCGCGCCGAACGACAGGCACGGATATGCATCGCCACGACGCACGTCGGCGAGCAGCCGCGCCATGGCCTCAGGCTGGTCGCGACGTTTCCCGAAGGCCGGGTTGAGCAGACCCGCGTCGATCAGCGGCGCCGGGCACGCCGCGCGGCCGAGCTCCTGCAGGACGACCACCAGTTCCCGCACCCCGCCCTCGGTCGAATCAGCACCGAGCGCCGCGATGCCTTGGCCGGCGAGCTCGCGCCAGATGCGGCGGAGCGCCGCCGGGTCGGCGCCCCGCTCGACCGCGCCCACGACCGGCCAGGCCTCCCCGAGGAAACCGCGGACCGAATCCCGGAGCAGGCGCCGCTCCTCGTCGCCGGGCAAATCCGTCGCAAGCGTTTCCGGAGCGTCGGTCATCGCAGCCTTCAATCGTGCCGGATCCTGCGTGGAACCCGCAGGGTCATTCGACCTTGATACCGGATTCGCGGATCACCGAGCCCCAGCGCTTGACCTCGGCCGCGATGCTTTCGCGCAGTTGCTCGGGCGTGCTCGACACGGCGACGAGCCCGAACGTGTTCAACCGCTTCTGCAGGTCGGGCATCGCCAACGCCTTGTTCAGGGCCCGATTCAGCTTCGCGATGACGTCCGCCGGCGTGCCGGCCGGAGCGAGCAGCGCGAACCACGACTCCGCCTGATAGCCGGGGAGCACCGACGCGACGGTCGGCGTGCCGGGATATAGCGGCGACTCAGCGGCCGTGCCGACGCCCAGCAGCTTGAGCTTGCCCACGGCAATCTGGCTGTTCATCGCCGACGACGGCGATGTAATGAGCAGCTTCACCTCGCCGCCCAGCACCGCGTTCAGCGTCGGCGCCTGCCCCTTGTACGGCACGTGCACCATCTGCAGCCCGGCGGCACGCAGGAACAGTTCGGTCGACAGGTGACCGAACGAGCCGGGGCCGGCCGTGGCGTACTCGAGCTTGCCGGAATTCTTCTTCGCGTAGTCGATGAATCCCTTCAGGTCGCTCACCGGCACCTCGCCGTTGACGACGACGAGCATCGGCGAGGACGCGACCATCCCGATCGGCGCGAAGCTGCGGATGCCGTCGTAACCCGGATCTTTCTGCATGACCGGCGTCACGGCGACGTTGCCGTTGTTCACGAACACGACCGTGTAGCCGTCGGGGGCCGCGTTCGCCGTGTCCTTCATCGCGATCGAACCGCCGGCACCAGCCTTGTTGTCGACGACGACGGTCTGCCCGAGGTCGTCCGACATCGGCGCCTGCAGTGCCCGCGCCATGATGTCGGTGGTGCCGCCCGGGGCGTAGGGCACGACGAGCCTGATCGGCTTCGACGGAAAGGCCTGCTGCGCCCCTGCCCCCGCCGCAACGGCGCAGAGCAGGGTCGCAGTCAGGTAACGAGCGAGTCTGTTCATGGTTCTCCTCCTGGGTTGAGCCGGCCCGCGACCTACGCAAGCAGGTGCCGAGCGATGACGAGCCGCTGGATCTGGTTGGTGCCCTCGAAGATCTGGGCGAGCTTGGCGTCGCGCATCATGCGCTCCACCGGATAATCTTTCGTGTAGCCGTAGCCGCCGAAGACCTGCACGGCGTCGGTCGTCACGCGCATGGCCATGTCGCTGGCGAAGCACTTCGCCATGCTCGCCAGAACGTTCAGGCGATCCCAGTCGCCTTCGTCGCCGGCGCGCGCGCACTCGTAGATCAGCGCGCGCGACGCCTCGATCTGCATGACCATGTCGGCGAGCATGAACTGGATGCCCTGGAACTCGCCGATCCTGCGCCTGAACTGCTTGCGCTCCTTCACGTAGGCCACCGATGCATCGAGCGCGCCCTGCGCCAAGGCCGACCGACTGCGCTCCGATCGTCGGGCGGTTGAGGTCGAGCGCGCGCATCGACGCCTTGAATCCCTTGCCTTCCTCGCCGATCAGGTAATGCGCCGGTACCCGTACGTTGTCGAGGAAGATCGGCGTGTTCGGTGCACCGCGCCAGCCCATCTTGCGCTCGTGCCGACCGAAGGAGACGCCCTTCATCTTCTTCGGCTCGATCACGAACGCGCTGATCCCTTCCGCGCCGTGATCGCCCGAGGTGCGCGCCATGACCACGATGTACTCGGCCTCGACGCCGTAGCTGCACCACTGCTTGCGGCCATTGATGACGTAGCTGTCGCCGTCGCGCACGGCCCGGGTGGTCATCGCGCTGACGTCGGAACCGGCCTGCGGCTCGGAGATCGCGATCGCGGTCACGACACCGCCCTTCGCGACGATCGGCAGGAAGTGCCGGCGCTGCTCCTCCGAGCCGAAGTGCAGCAGCGGCATGATGAACATCGTGTTCAGCCCTGCGATCGAGCCGCAGGCGGGCGAGACGCGCGAGATCTCCTCGCGCGCGATGCACATCATCGTCAGGTTGCCGTCCGGCCCACCGTAGCGCTCGGGCACCCAGAGCTGCATCAGGCCCATCTCGCCGTACAGCTTCACGAGCTCGGTGGGAAATCGGTCGGTCTCGTCGATCTCGGCCGCGATCGGCGCGACGTGCCGCTCCACCATGCGGCGGATGCTGTCGCGAAACGCGACCTGCTCTTCGTTGAACTTCATGAATCCGGCTCCGGGGCGGGCGCGCGGTCGTCGGGCGCCAAGTCTGCTGAAAGGGTCTTGTCGGGAATGGATCTCCCATTCATACTATTCAACGTCAATTCCGATGTCAACAGAGGACCAACAGATGGACTACTCCCGCTACGAGTGCCTAGAGATCGTGAAGGTCGATCGCGTGGCGACCGTCACGCTGAACCGCCCCGAGACTGGCAACCGGATCGAGCACCGCTTCCACGTCGAGTTGCAGGACGTCTGGGCCGACCTGGCGCGCGACGAGGACGTCAACGCGATCCTGCTCACCGGCTCCGGCAAATACTTCAGCGTCGGCGGCAACGTCAAGGGCATGCAGGACCGGCCCGGCGGCGACGTCTTCGAGGAAGGCGCAATGCTCGAGCCCAGCGGCGGCCGGCGGATCGTGCAGAACATCCTCGACTGCGAAAAGCCGATTGTCTGCGCGATCAACGGCGACTGCATCGGGCTCGCGGCCACCGTGGCCCTGCTGTGCGACGTCACGGTCGCCGCGCAGGCCGCCCGCATCGGCGACCCGCACGTCAAGATCGGCCTGGTCGCCGGTGACGGCGGCGCCGTCATCTGGCCGATGCTCGTGGGCCCGAACCGGGCGAAGGAGTTCCTGATGCGCGGCAACCTGATCGGCGCGGTCGAAGCCGAGCGCATCGGGCTTGTAAACTACGCGCTGCCGGCGGACGATGTGCTGCCCAGGGCACGGGCGCTCGCGCAGGAGCTCGCCGATGGCGCGCCTTGGGCGATCCGGTGGACGAAGCTGGCGATCAACAAGGCCATCAAGGACCAGTTCAACCTGATCATGGACGCTTCCTACGCGCTCGAGATGTGCACCTTCCAGACCAGCGATCATCGCGAGGCGGTCCGCGCGTTCGTCGAGAAGCGCAAGCCGAAGTTCACGGGCCGCTGAAGTGAACGCCCCGTCGCGCCGGATCGCCTTCGAGCCCATCCGGCCACGCCGCGCCTTCGAGGAGATCTGCGAGCGGATACGCGATCAACTCGCGGCCGGGGCGCTGGCGCCCGGGGACAAGCTTCCGGCCGAGCGCGAGCTGGCGCTCCAGCTCGGCGTCGGCCGGAACGCCGTGCGCGAGGCACTGCACACGCTCGAGCGTGCCGGAATCGTCGAACTTCGCAAGGGCGCCAAGGGTGGCGCCTTCATCCGCCAGGGCGACCCGGGCAGCATTACGCAGGTCGTGCAGGACATGATGCACCTCGGGTCGATCTCGATGGACGAGCTCACCGAGGCGCGGCTGCACATCCAGGACGCCGTCGTGCGCCTCGCCTGCGAGCGGGCGACTCGGGCCGATCTCGCCGCACTGGCGGCGAACATCGACGCCACCGAGGAAGTGACGCGCTCGGGCGACTACATCGCCCGTATCGAGTGCTCGCGGGAGTTCTACCGGCTTCTCGCCGCTGCCAGCCACAACGCGGCGCTGTCCCTCATCGTCGACTCGCTGACCGAGATCCTGATGGGATACCTCCGCGCCCGGGTTTCCGCCGGCGCGCGCACGAAGCGCGACCTCATCCGGGCGCGCAGGCGGTTCCTCGCCCTGCTCGCTTCGCGCGACGCCGATGCGGCGGTGCGCGATATGCGCGCGCACCTGCGCAGCGTGCATCGGTTGCTGACGGTGGACGGAGGCGAAGCGGCTGCCCCCGCGAGCGCGGACACGAGCACGTCCAGGACGGGGCCACGGCGTCGGGATCGGGCGGCAGCCTGATCGGCGCCGGCACACGATACGTCGATAGCGGTGGCCGTGCCGGGGCGCAGAAGGTCGCGCGTGGGCATGAGTCCGGAGAGCCGATCAGCCGTCCACGGGCTGCGCGCGGCCGCGCGCGGCGCGCCCCGACGATTCGGACCTGGCGCGATCCCGCAGACTGGCGACCGAGCCCATCAGCGTCATCGGATCCACTGCAGATTCATCGGAGCCAAGGCGCCTTGCTGTGCATCGTTCGCCGCAGTCGCTCATTGGGCCGGGCCGGGCGATCGAGTCGCTTCAGGAATTCGCTGTAGACCTGCGGGTCGACGTCCATCAGATTGCGCTCGGCGGCCGGGGTCCGCGGGTCCAGCGTCTCCCAGCGGCGCTTGGTGGTTCTCGCAGTGGCCATGATGTGATTCCCCCACTCAGCGTAGCAGGACTTGGCATCACCCGCGCTCCGGAGGATACTTTTCTTCTCTTCAGCTCGTTTCCGCAGGTGACCATCATGACGAGCCTTCAGGAAGCATTCCAGCCCATCATCAGGGAACCCGCCGCGCCCGGTTTTCCGCACGCGCCGCCCAACTGGACGCGCGAGACGGCGGAGAGCATCGCCCGGCAGGAGCAACTGACGCTCGGCGACGACCACTGGGCGGTCGTGCGCGCGCTTCAGGAGTTCTTCGCCCGCCACGAAGACAGCGGGATCAACCTGCGCGATCTGCACGACGCCCTCGGAGGAGAAATTCCACTTCAAGGGCGGCATCAAGTACCTCTACACGCTGCTTCCGGGCGGGCCGATCGCGCAGGGCTGCCGCCTTGCCGGACTCGAACCGCCGGCGGGTGCGGTGGACCTCGGGTTCGGCAGCGTCTCGTAGCGCGATCGGCGATCCCGTTCCCGGGCAGGTGGTCCGCGATCTGGCTTGTCAGACCTCCGCTCCGCTGTCGACGGCGCCGCGCAGGATCAGGCGATCGTTAACCTGCGGCCCGTGCAAGCAGCGGTGTCAGCTCGAGCCGACTTCGTCGCCAAGGATCGCGATGATGTCCTGGCGCTCACCCAACAGTCGGACCACGTCCAGATGGTCGCCGCGCTCGAAGTAGCACCACGACAGCGGAAACTTCCCCACTCGCCGGTGCGCAGCCCCGGTATGCCCAGCAATTTCCCGAGCCTCGGCGAGCCTATGCCCGGTTCGCGTTCGACCTGGTCGAGCGCCTCGTTGGTGGCCTTGGCCACCTTCACTGCCAGGCGCGTGCCGCCTTCCTTTCGGTAGTACCGGACCTCGCCTTGCTGGTCGCGCAGCGCCTGCGGGCGCAGAACCGCGGGCTTCAATCGATCTCGCCGCGAGCGATCGCCAGCAGTTCCTTCTCGTCGGCCTTGGTGCGACGACGGCCTGGCCCGGATGCCAGCCCTTCTTCGATGAGGTCGCGAAGCCGCTTCCTGGCCTGCTCTTCCTGGTCGCGCCGGACCAGGTCGCGAATGTACTCGCTGGTGTTGCCGTAGTTGCCTGTTGCGACCCGCTTGTCGATGTATTCACGCATCGACTCGGGCAAGGCGAAACTCATGGTTTGGCGGCTCATGAAGAAATCATGGGTGGCTTGACAACAGTTGTCAACCGGCCGTGTCCGGAACCCCGGCACCGAGCGACTTCCCGATCCGCACGTTGTCGCCCTTCAACTGCTCGACCCGCTGATCGATACCGGACCGCGAGGCCTCGGCCGCCTGCAACTCGCGCACCACCTGCAGCCGCACCGCGCCCTCTGTGGCTGGCCCGGTTGCCGTCCGGCGACACGCTTACCAGCGGAGTTGCTCCGCCTCCGTGCCCAATGCGGTCGCTACTTTCTCGAGCGTCGCCTTCCGTGACTGCTTGACGCGCTCCATCTGCGCATAGGCCGCTTGCGTAATGCCGATACGCGCAGCAACTTCTGCCTGGGTGAGACCGAAGTGCTCGCGCCACGCTGCCATAGGTGACACGCCGCGCTCGAAGGACAGGTTGACGACTTCGTTTGGCACCGTGCCATGGGTGAAGCCACCTTTCATGCGGCGGAACTGCTCATAGGGAACGACGACGAAGGCCGGCTTGCCGTCCTTCCCGACGATGACCTGAAACCCAGTACGTGCGTTCATCGCGCTTCCTGACCTCTTCAATGTTGACGATGCGAACAGCACCGTCGTACTCGAAGAAGACCCGATAGTTGCCGACCCGAAGCCGGTAGCCGTACTCGTGCGACCCCAGAGCCTTGACGTTCGTTGCCTTTGATAGATCGGCCAGTTCTGCAGTGACGGCAGTTCGGATCTGCTTCGCCGCGTGAGCGTCGATCTTCCGAAGTTGGCGGAGGGCTTTCGGTTGCCAGTTGATCACGTTCACGAGGTGATTATAAGCGCCGTATACGTATTGTCAACGCCCGCATCGCGAAACTGCTTCCTGCGAAACCAAACGTGATTTGGCTGACCCGCGGCTTTGCGCAGCGGTTCGGGAAGCCGCACCTCGTGATTCAAGATCGACGAAGAGCATCACGACCTTACCGTGGGTCGTGTACTGCAGCGGCTCGGCGAATCCGGCAGCGCGGTGCTGAACGTCGCCGGACCAGGGGAGCGCAAGCGCCCGGGCATTGATGGGCGTTCTCGGGCGGCTGGCGTCGCCAGATTGACGGTAAATCTGGTGTCGATGCTTGCAGGGCCCTGGCGCCCGGAATGATGGCCGCGGGGTAGGCGCTCAACCCGCTACCTGGACCTCGGGCTGTAATTCGACGATCACGTTCGACAGGCCGCTGCTTTCGCGCTTCGGGGTCGCCTGGATCATCGGCATACAAACGGGCAAGTACGTTGGTGTCGACCGCGATCACTTGCCTCGTTCCCGCATCGCCTGTGCGACGTCGAAACCGGCTGTGCGGCGCTTCCCGGGTTTCCGGCAGATCAGCAGGCCGTAGCCGTCTTCCGGGCGACTGGGCGCGGCGCGGCGCGCGACCTCGACGCGCAGGCTCTGTCCCGCGATCGAGAACTCGAGCTGAGTGCCCGGTGCAATGCCAACCAGCTTGCGGATCTTGGCGGGTATTACGACCGGCCTTTTTCGGACACAGTAGCGGTCGACATCGATAACCTCTCACAAGGCAAGAGGAAGAATACGCCGCGTGCGGGCGCAGTGATGCGCTATGCAGCATGGAGCAGGAACTCGACCTTGACTGCTTCATAGGGGAAGACGATTCCTCCACCTTCCGCGCGGTCGAGCACTCCCGCATTGAGCAGCGCCGTGACGTCGCCGTGAACCCCCTTCACGTCTCGGTCGACGCGGCGAGCTGCTTCGCGGATGGACACGGGACCCGCCCCGCAGAGCGCCTTCAGGAGTTCCCAGCGCTTGGCAGTAAGCACCTTCCATAGAAGCTCGGGCGAGGCGAAGCTGATTCGAGCCGACCGTTCCGGCTTGCCAGTGCGCCATGCGCGTGCGAAGTCAGCCATGGAGTCTCTGGCTTCACGAACCTCGAGAATCACTGTTTTCACGGTTCCACCTCGCTATGTCGCGCTCGAAGGCTGCGAGAAGTGCCTCCGGCGTAGTGAAGGAGTACACGGATTCCCTGTCCGCGAAGTGACGATGGTCACCCTTGCCGAACTCGTTGTCGTAGCGGACCACGCAGACACCGTCGACGACGTAGGCGAGTCGGTACTTGAACTCGTGTGAGGAACCGACAACGGCTGTCGGGACTCTCCAGAGAACCAACTCGGCAAACGCCCTCTCGTCGTAGACGATCCGCGTGCGGGCGACGAGCGTCGCTTTCATGTTGGGGATTATGCCAACAACCGCCGATTGTTGTCAATGACACCAACAGATGCGCCGGCTGGAATCCCCGACGCAGAGGTCGCCAGGCCAGCATCCCGGATATCTGTCCCACCAATAGCCCGATTCCAGCGATTCGTCGCCGACGCACCAGGGCCTTGCCGTCGCCAGATCGTCCGCCATGTCGCCGATCGCCTCGCGCAACTCGAGCGGCGCCAGCCACCGCTCCGGAATCGCCTCCACCCCCATCGCCGCCCCCAGCAGATTCCCGGTGATCGCCCCGGTCGAATCGCTGTCGCCGGAGTGATTCACCGCCGGCACGATCGCCGACTCGAAATCCTCCGCCCCGACCGCGACCCGCGCGGGTGGTCGGTGAGCGTGCTCTTTCACGCGCGCTGCTGCCGCTCGACCAAAGCCGGCGGTGGCTGGCTCGAAGACCGAAGCCGTAGACTGGCGCGATGCGGCCCGCCCCGGCCCGGCATTGGCCTTCGACCACGCGCAGCACGTCGCGGCGGCGCTCGCGAAGCTGCGCGACAAGGTCGAGCGCCACGCGCTGCCGCTGCACCTGCTGCCGCCGAAATTCACGCTGACGCAACTGCAGCGGACGGTCGAGGCGATCCTCGGTCGCGAGGTGGAGAAGAGCGCTCTCGATCTCCCGGATGCTGACGGTGGTGGCCTTCATGCCTGCTCTCGTGATGCCATGATTGTGACCACATCGTACCGACTGCTGGTGATTCGACCGCCCGTCAGTCGCTCGCGCCAAGCGGTCGGATCCGGCTGGACCCGCCGGCGCCGGCGACCCGAGCCTGCGGAATCGACTGACGGATCTCGGGGTCAAGGATGAAGCGGAGCATGTGCCGGGCGGCGGCACTGGTCGCCCTGTCGGGCTGCGCCCTCGTACGAGTGGCGCAACGACCATGCGAACGCCAACTGGGAGGCAGACCTGAACGACTGCCGCGTGTCGGCACTGTCGCTGTATCCGAAGACGATCGTGCAGGAGCGCGAGATCGACCGCGCGGCGACCGACGCGATGGCAGCCGAGCAGCGGCGCCAACAGGAGGCCGCGCGCACGTACAGTGCGTCGACGACCTGCAACCGGGCGGGCCGTTCGGTTCAATGCGAAGCGTATGGCAGCCTGCCAGCCTCGCAGGTCGTCGTGGTGCAGCCGCCCCCGTCGTCTACCGCACGCGCACCGCCGACGTCAACCGCGCCGGATCGGGACGGCTACACGCAAACCTGCGTCGCGTCCAGAGGCTGGCGCAGGGTCCGCGTCGACAGCTGAGCCCTTCCCCGGCCGGTCACGCCCGCACCGGCGGCTCGGCGCTCATTGCGCCTCGCCGTTCTCCCGGGGCGCCGCCGCCTCGTCGTCCACCGCCTTCTGCACCGCCCGGTAGAACGCTTCGCGCGCCTCGCTGGCCGCCGGGTCCCTCGCGCCGCCGCCCCAGTTGGCGTTCGACGCGATCACGAGCTTGCGCTTCGGGTCGATGAAGATGCCTTGGCCGAAGATGCCGCGCGCGGTGAGCTGCCGTCGGCCCAGTCCACCACTGGTAGCCGTAGCCGCGCTCGGGCACGCTGATGCCGGTGCGCTCGGTCGTGGCCTCCGCGAGCCACCCGTCGGGCACGATGCTCTGGCCATCGACCCGGGCGCCGTTCAGGACGAAGAGCCCGAAGCGCGCGAAGTCGCGGGTCGCCGCCCCGATGCAGCAGCCGCTGATCTCCTTTGCCGGTGCGGCTCAGAATCCATGTGGCCTGCTGCTCCATGCCGGCCGGCTTCCAGATCTTCTCGGACAGGCACTCCGACAGTGGCTTCTTCGTCGCCGCGCCGAGCAGGATGCCGACGAGGTTGGTCTCGCCGGTGCTGTAGAGCCAGCGCGTGCCGGCCGGCACGTCGCGCGGCAGCCGGCGCAGGTAACTCACCAGCGCGTCGACGCCGTCCTCGGGCTTGTGATTGTTGAAGCGCGCCACGTCCGAGTTCGGGTCGGAGTAGTCCTCGTTCCAGCGCACGCCCGAAGTCATCGTCAACAGTTGGCGGATGCTGACGTCGTCGTACGCTGAACCCTTCATGTCGGGGATGTAGTCGCTGACCTTGTCGTCCATGCTGCGGATGAAGCCCTCGCGCAGGGCGGCGCCCACCAGCGTGGAGGTGATCGACTTGGCGACCGAAAAGCTCGTCCAGCGCCCGCTCGCGTCGAAATCGAGCCCGTAGCGCTCGAGGCGCACCTTGCCGTCGTGCACGACGAGCAGCGCCGAGCTGCGCTGGCCGGCCATGTACGCGTCGACGTCGAGCGCAAGCTTCAGCGGCGGCCCCGGCGGCAGCGGGCAGCGGCGCATCGCCGGCCGGCACCACGCGCGCCTTCGCCAGCACCGGCAGGCGGTCGAGCGCGCGGAATGCCGCGTCGCGCTGCGGCTGGCTCCAGAACAGGAGGTCGCGGTTGGTGGGCAGCGTTGCCAGCAGGCCGCGCGTCTCCTTGTCGAGGCTGAACCAGCCGGCGGTGCCGGCCACTGCGAGGACGGCAAGCGATCCGGCAACGATCTTCTTGAGCTTCATCGGGGTGTGTCGGGTGGGTGCTGTTAACGGAGCCCATTAGACACGATGCGGGCTCGTCCGGGCGATGTGCCCCGGTCCCGCGACCTACGCGCCGGTCGCGGCAGGTGGATCGAGATGGGCCGGAAGCGGTAGGCCATCGGGTCAATCGGCGAGCAACTCCTCCATCGCTAGTGTCGTGACGAAGAGCCCGCGTGCGGTGACCCGCGGCTCCAGGGTCTTGTGCAAACATACAGCTTCTTGTATACTTCATGCTTTTAACGAATCGCCCCGTCGAGTTCCCTTGGCGACGCATTGGCGGCGCTGCGCGTCTTCCCTGCCGATGCGCGCAGAAGTGCAGGCCATCAGACCGATCGCGTACAGCGGGGCTCGAGCCGGACGACTGGAAACCGATGCCAACGGTCGGCGCGGGCGTCCGCGAGATCAGGATTCACGAAGCAACCGGCGCCTTTCGCGTGATCTATCTGGCGAGATTCGCGGAGGTCGTGTTTGTGTTGCATTGCTTCCAGAAAAAGGCCGGCGAACCGCCCGGCCCGACCTTGATCTGGCCAAGGCCCGGTATCGCCAGCTTCGATCGGAACGTCGTGGATGAAGGCGAATCGATTCGCCAGCGTCTGGGATGCGATCGAAGCCGATAGCGAGCAGGCGGAAAACCTGCGGTTGCGATCGGAACTGATGATCGCGTTGCGCTCCCACGTCGAGCGGATTGGCCTGACCCAGAGACAGGCGGCCGAATTGTTCGGGGTGACGCAACCTCGCGTGTCCGACCTGATGCGGGGCAAGATCGCACTCTTCAGCCTCGACACGCTCGTCAACATGGCGCACGCGGCGGGTTCGAGGGTCGAACTGAAGCTGCGGGCAATCGCCTGAGTGACAGGAGACGCCGTCCGGTCGAAGTCCGCCGCGTGCCCGCCTACTCCAGGCCCGCGCGACCCCTTCCCCTTCTTGTACGCGTGCAGGAACCGCCCGAACACCCGGTCCTTCCTGCGTCGCTCGGCCTGCGACAGCTCGTGAAACTCCGATTCCTTGCGCAGCTTCAGATAGCTCCGCAGATGCTCTTCGGCCAGCTCGTGCCGCTCGACCGCTGCGCGCACCGCGCAATCCGGCTCGCTTCCGTGACTGCAGTCCGGGTAGCGGCAGCTCGCCGCCAGCGCGCCGACGTCGGCGAAGGTCTCGTCGATGCCCTCGCCGGCGCCCAGCAGCCCCAGCTCGCGCATTCCCGGCATGTCGATCAGCAGTGCCCCGTTCCCGAGCACGATCAGGTGCCGCCGCGTGGTGGTGTGACGCCCCTCGCCGGTGTGGCTGACCTCGCGCGTTTCCAGTCCGCCGTCGCCCAGCAGGCGATTGATCAGCGTCGTCTTTCCGACCCCGAAGAACCGAGCAGGCAACAGGCCCTGCCGGGGGGCCATCAGCGCGCGAACCCGGTCAACGCCCTCGCCCGTCACGTTGCTGACACCGACGACGTCGGTCTCGACCCCCATGCGCCGGATGTCTCCGGTCATCTGCTCCAGTTCGTCCGGAGCGACCAGGTCGGTCTTCGTCAGCAGCACCACGGGCCGGATGCGGCCCTCCCCGACCATCACCAGTAACGCTCGAGCCGCCGGAGGTTGAAATCGAAGCGGCACGCCTCGACGATGAACGCGACGTCGATGTTCGCGGCGATCATCTGGACCTCGACGTCGCGCCCCGCGACCTTTCGCCTGAGAAACGATCGCCGCGGAAGTACGCCGTGGATGCTCGCGCGGGTTGCCGAATCCCGGTAGCGGACGCAGACCCAGTCGCCCACGCAGGGAAGGTCTTCCGACGACTCCGCGAGATGCAGTAGCCGTCCGGTCAGTTCAGCCGGCACCTCGCCCCGCTGGTCCCTGACCGGTATCGGCCCCGGCCGACGGCAGTGACCCGCGCGACCGACTGATCCGATCCGCACAACTCGCCGGCCCCCGCCGACGAGCGATCGGTCCAAAGCCGAGGTCGGTGAGTTCCATCGAACGAGTCTGGCGAGTTTCCGTGCGCCTGCCAAGCGCGGCCGACCGGCACGCGACGGCCCGCCGGTTTGGCTATCATCGCTCGTACGTCACCGCTGCGGATAACCCGATGTCATCCAGTACCGGTTCTTCCGTCGTCGGCGTGATCGCCGCGGCCGGGCGCGCAACGCGGCTCGCGCCCTTGCCGTGCAGCAAGGAGTTGATGCCGATCGGCGTGCACCGCGAGCCCGCCGAGCTTCGCGGGCGCCCCAAGGTGGTTTCGCAATATCTCCTCGAACGGATGCGCGCCGGCGGCGCGCGGCGAATCTTCTTCGTCGTGCGCAGTGGCAAGTTCGACATTGCGGAATACTACGGGGACGGCTCGCGCCTCGGCCTGTCGATCGCCTACCTGATGATGAACGAGCCGTGGGGGCCGCCGTTCAGCGCCGCCCGTGCCACCCCCGTTCGTCGAGGACGCGACCAGTGCTGTTCGGATTTCCGGACATCCTGATTCATCCCGAAGACTGTTTCGTGCGCGCCTGCGAGCGGCTGCGCGCGACCGGGGCCGACATCGTGCTGGGCCTGTTCGAAGGGGCGCTGACCGACGGGCTGGATCTGGTGTCCACCGACCCGCTCGGTCGCGTCACCAACCTGCTCACCAAGGAAGAGGCGCCGGCGCGCCGCGATGGCGACATCGGCTACATGCTGGCGGCGTGGGGACCGGGGTTCACGCGCTTTCTCGTCGAGGAAACCCGTCGCCTGTCGGACCTCGCACGCTCCGGCGCGTGCGGACCGTCGCCGGACTGGCCCATGGGAGCGGTCATCGCTGCGGCAGTTCGCGCCGGTCTGCACGTCGACAGCGTGTTCCTTCGGGACGCGCGCTTCCTCGACATCGGCACGCCCGCCGGCCCGGCAGCCGCCGGCGGATTCCCCGGCGTTTGGCTCGGACGGGACTGACCGCGATGGCCGATGCACCGGCACTGCAGGCGGTGGTCTTCTGGCTGGTGCCGTCGGAGCCGCGGCGATCCTCCCTCGCCGACCTGATCGCCGCGCTGGGCAAAGCCCATGAGGGCCCCGCGTTCGAGCCGCACATCACGATCGAGGTGAGCCATGCGCCCGCCGGACCGTCGCTCGAGACATTGCTCGATCGCGTCGCACGAGCCTTCGAGCCGATGACGCTCGTGGCTGGCGCAACGGCGCACTCGAAGCGCATTTCAAGACGCTGTTCGTCGAATTCGACGACCCGCGCCTGCTCGCGATTCAGCGGCGATTGCGCGACGAACTGGGGCGCGACGAAGGCTACGTCCTGCGCCCGCACCTCAGCCTGCTCTATCGAGGGGAGCTGCCTGTCGAGACGCGCAGGCGCCTCGCCGAAACCCATCGCCTCGCGGGCGAGCACATCGAGTTCGATGTGCTGGTCGCGGTACGCCCGTCGCCGCCCGGCGGCGACCTGTCGGACATCGACACGATCGACACGTCGTTGCGCCGCTCGCTTCATCGGGCGTCGTCGAAGCGTGGCGGGTGAGCTTCGGCTCGGCCCGCCCGGCGTCAATCCACCTTCGCTCCCGCCCTCCCGATGATTCGCCGCCAGAGGCGCCCGATCCACCCGGCCAGTCGCGCCAGCCACCCGCGCGCGGCGCCCGGCGCGGGAGCGGCCGCGGGAACGATCGCGCCGAAGCGTCTTTCGAGATGCTCGGCGAACTGGGCCGCACGTTCCTTCGCGCGTCGCTCGAACAGGCTGTCGACCACCGGCTTCAGCGACCCTTCGCCGTTCACCCGCACCCGGCCGAGCATCTCGGTGCCGGCGCCGCTCGCGTGCAGCACCACCTCGATTTCCATCGTCAGGTGCTCGGCGATCGCGATGACGTGAAGCCGGTTCGGCGGGTCTTCCGAGTCGATCTGCGCCCGCAGGTCGACGACGAGCGGCACTACACCGATCCGCTCCTTCACCGTGAGTTCCGCGGTGCGGTCGTCCACCAGCCGCACCTCCTCCACGCCGGGGATGCACGAGCACAGCGCATGCACGTCGCGCACGAACCCCCACACCTCCACCGGCGACGCGTTGACGACGAACCGGTCCTCGTACTCGCGCATCAGTCCCACCACCTGTTCAGGTGGAAGTCCTGCGCGATCACGCCCGCGGCGTTGTGGCCCGCGCCGGCGTGCACGCCGCCGCCCGGGTGGCAGTAGCCGCCGCACATGTAGAGCCCCTCGATCGGGGTCCGGTAAGACGACCAGCCGGCGAACGGACGGAAGTAGCCCATCTGGTCGGGCGTCATGTCGCCCACCACGTCGACACCGTTGACCAGGTTGTCGTTGTGCCGCTCGGTGTCGGTCGGGTCCTGGATCGTCATCGCGAGGATCTTCTCGCGCGTCATGTTCGGCGCGTACGACTGCCACAGGCCGAGCAGGTGCTCGGCGTATTCGACCCGCGCGGCGCCCCAGCCGCGCGGACCCTCCGGCTCGACGCGGTATGGCGCGTACTGCCAGACGACCGCGGTGTGCTGGCCGGCGGGCGCCTGCGACGGATCGAACAGCGTGGGCAGCGTCACCTGCAGCATTTCGGTGCGCGGCGGCCTGCCCATGGCGATTTCCTGGTACGCGCGCACCTGGTCCTGGATGCTGCCGCCGAACATCTCCTGGCTGAACGCGGTGTTCACTGCGGGATTGCGCGCGGCCGCACGGTAATCGGGCGGCTCCGCGAGCGCGAGGTGCAGCACGAAAAGCGAGCGCCCGTTCGAGTGGTAGTTGCGCACCCGCGTGGCGAACGAC
The DNA here is from genome assembly GCA_027493945.1 of Burkholderiaceae bacterium. Taxonomy (GTDB): domain Bacteria; phylum Pseudomonadota; class Gammaproteobacteria; order Burkholderiales; family Burkholderiaceae_E; genus Zeimonas. The sequence continues at coordinate 28,194 of JAOSJU010000004.1, forward strand.
GCGGGCAAGTGTTCCTCGCCCACCATGTGAAGGAAGGTCTTCTTCGGCTCCACGTTGGTGACGACCCCCTTCGTCGCCTCGATCAGCGTGCCGTCGTCGAGCTCCACCCCGCCGGCCCGGTTGCCGCGCACCAGGATGCGCCTGACGGCCGTGTCGGTCCGCACGACGCCGCCGTGCGCCTCCACCGCGCGACGCAAGCCGAGCGCGAGCTGCCCGGAGCCCCCCACGCAGATCGGCGCCTCGGCCCTGATGATGCGGAACAGGCAGATCCAGCCCTGCCCGAACTGGTCGGGCGCGAAGCCCAGCACCGTCATCCGGGCGAGGAAGTGGACCTTCACCTCCTCGCTCTCGAACAGCTCGTTCAGCAGTTGCACCGGCGTGCTCGCCTGCCACTGCAGCAGCGCCCTGCCCTCGGCGGACTTCTCCAGTTGCGCGCTCTGCACCGACGGCGGCAGCGGCGGCGAGTACATCAGCGGCAGGTAGGCCGACTCGACGAATTCGCCGTAGTCTTCGACGAGCTGCCGGAAAGTGCGCGCATCGCTCGCGGAGAACCGCGCCAGCTCCGCGGCCATCCGCTCGGTGTCCCGGTACATCACGATGCTCTCGTGACCGGGAAAGACGGTGCCGCGCAGGTGCTCCGGGTAGACGTACTTCACGCCGTGGCGCTCGAGTTCCAGGTCGCGATAGACCGGGCTGGTCGGGATGTGCGTGTGCACCACCGAGCAGGTGTTGTGCCGGAACCCCGGCAGCGTCGCCTCCGAGGTGCTGCACGAGCCGCCCGCCTGACGGCTGCGCTCGAGCACCAGCACGCTGGCGCCTGCTCTCGCGAGGTAGGCCGCGCAGGCCAGTCCGTTGTGCCCCCGAGCCGACGATGACGAAGTCGTACGACATCGCGGCCCCCTCGGGTCAGGCGCCCAGTGTTCGGAGAGCTGATCGGCCGCCGCCCGCAGCCGGCGCGCGAGCTGGTCGGCACTTCGGGCGGTCAGCAGGTTGGTCGGGCAGGCCATGCTCATCGCGGCGACGGTGCGGCCCGCGCGGCGCACCGGCGCGGAAATCGCGAGCAGCCCGGTGACTGCCTCCTCGCGGCTCCAGCCGACCCCTTCGCGATGAATGGCGGCGATCTCGCGCATCAGCTGCTGGCGCGACGCCAGGCTGGCAGGCGTGAGCCGCGGAAGCCCCTCCCGGCGCAGCATCTCGTCGGCCTGCGCGCGCGAAAGCCCGGCAAGCAGTACCTTGCCGGCTGCGCTCACCGACAGCGGAAGCCGATCGCCCGCCATCATCGCCGCGGCGCGGATCGGAAGCGTGGCTTCCACCACCAGCACGAAGAGCGCCTGCCCCTCGTCGAGCACCGCCAGCGAGACCATGTGGCCGCAGGCGTCGCGCAGCGCCTCGAAAGTACGGGGCGCCCTTCGCGCATCAGCGGATCCTGCTCGACGAAACCCGCCGCCACCCGGTAAAGGCTGTCTCCGAGGCTGTAGCGGCCGGTAATGGGGTCCTGCCTGAGGAAACCCTCCGCGACCAGCGTCACCGCAAGCCGGTAGGCCGTCGACTTGTGCAGCCCGACCCGGGCGGCAAGCTCGGTGACGCCCAGCGGCGGGGTCGCACGGTCGAACGCCTTCAACAGCGTCAGCGCGCGCCGAACGGATTGGGTACTGTTCTGCATCGTGAGACACGGGTCCGCAGTTCGAACCGGGCGGACATTACGCCCGTCCGGTCACGCGGTCAATGTCCGTTGGTCCGGTGATACCCAGCTGGGGCTTCAGGCGTGCGGCTTGCGCGAGCGCAACGCAAGCCGCACCCGATCGTGCCATCGTTGCCGGCAGCGGGTGTCGCCGCAAACCGGCGACGCCCACCACCTCGACCGCATGGAGGACCGGATGAACCCGAAAAAGTTGGCCACCGTGGCCGCGATCGCCGCCCTGCTGGTCGGCATTCTCCCCGCCATCGCCGGCTGCGCGGCGCTGGACGCGAAGCTTTCCAACCAACCCGACAGGATCCTGAGGCCCGACGAGTTGCCGCAGATCTATCGCAACTACTAGCGAGCCGGCCGCCGCGTCCGCCTAGAACGTATAGCGCACCTGCCCGCCGAGCACCCAGGTCTTGTTGCTGTAGCTGCCGGTCAGGTTGCCGGCGCTTGCGCTTGCCAGGTTGCTGGAGGCGTCGCTGCTGAAGATGTAGGTGAAGCCGACGTCGAACGCGAGCGCCTGGCTGGCCCGGTACTGCGTGCCGACCGAGAGCCACTTGCGATCCATGTCCGGCAGGCGCGGAGTGCGCTTGGCATCCTGCACCGGCGTGCGGTCGTACGCGAAGCCGAAACGCAGCGTCCAGCGATCGTCCATCCGGTAGTTCGCGCCCAGCGCGATCCGCCACGAATCTTCGAAGGCGAGGTCGACCCTGCTCACCGCCCGGCCGGTGGGCCGGAGGATCGCGAGTTCCTCGATCGAACTCCATCCGGTGCGCGTGTAATCGGCCAGCAGTTGCCAACGAGCGTCGACGTCGTGAGCCACGGCGAGCGACAGGGTGTCGGGCAACTCGACCTTCGCCTTGACGTCTCCGTCGGGCACGACCCGCGCGAGCGGGGCCGGACGCGCCGAGAAGTTCACGTCGCCCTCCACGTCGTGCTTGACCTTCGAGCGGTAGGCGAGCCCGAGCCGGGTGGCGGGCGTGACCTGCCAGGTCGCCCCCAGGTTCCAGCCGGTGTCCCAGCTGTCGCCTTCGACCTCGGCGACGCCTTCGCTGCCGATCGGCACTCCGGGAATCCTCAGTGAACCTGCCAGCGCGGTGTACGGCACCGCGTTCGAGAAAGTGGCTTTCAGCCGCTGGAAGCTGACGCCGGCTCCCAGCGAAAGCTGGTCGTTCACCTTCCAGGCGATGCTGGGATTGATGTTGATCGCCTCGACCGACGACTCGAGCGCGTGGAACCGCCCGACCCAGCCGTTTTTCCATTCGGTGCTCAAGCCGAAGGGCGCGCTGACGCCGACGCCCAGCCAAAGCGTGTTCGGCTTCAGTTCCCGGGACAGGTAGCCGGCCGGAACGCCCGCCGTGCCGCCGGCGTCGCCGCCGTTTCCGCCGCCCGGAATCTGCCCCAGCGGCACCGTCGATCTGCCGTCGTTCTCGAAGTCGATCTTGACGTCGATGACCGACACCGCGCCGACCACCTGTCGGCCGCGGATGCGGGTCATTCCGGCCGGATTGAAGTAGATCGTGCCAGCGTCTTCGGCCACGGCTGCGGCGCCGGCGAATGCGTTGCCCAGTCCGCTGGCGTTCTGTTCGAACAAAGCGAACCCCGCGGCCGAAGCCTGGTGCGACCACGCCATGAGCGCCACTGCGACGGCCGCCGGAATCAACGCCCGGCGATGGGTCGATTGCTGCATGATGCTTCCCTGGGTGAAGTGTTGGCGATGCACGATTCTTCCTCTTCGAGCCGCGAAGAAAGTCGACGCAGGTCAACATCCGTTCGCGCGCGCCGCCTAGAATTTGTTCGGTCGCAACAGGCGCCAGCATCCATGAACCAGCCGATCGATCCTTCCGTCCGGCGTTTTCTGAAGGCGCTCGCAACGGGCGCCGCGGCGCTCGCTGCCGGTTGCGCAACCAGGCAAGTCACGGTGCCCGAAGAGGGCTTCGAGTACCGCACCGTCGAGCCACCGCAACGCACCGCCACCCCCGGCAAGCTCGAGGTGCTCGAGTTCTTCTGGTACGCGTGTCCGTTCTGCAACGCGATGGAGCCGATCCTGCGCGAGTGGCTGCAAAGGCAGCCCGCCGACGTTGCGTTCCGCAGAATCCACGTCCCCCGCCCGCCGCTTCAGCAGTTCCACTACACGCTCGAAGTGCTCGGCAAGGCAGACGAACTGTCCGAACGCATCTATGCGGCGATTCACCTCCAGCAACTCGACCTCGAGACGCGCGACCGGATGGCCGACTTCGTCGCGCGCAACGGCGTCGACCGCGCGCGCTTCGTCGAGGCCTTCGGCTCGCCCGCGGTGCGCGCGAAGATGCAGGAAGCCACGGCGACCATGAACGCGTACAAGGTCGACGGCGTTCCCACCTTCGCGGTGAACGGCAAGTGGATCACCGCGCCGTCGATGCTGGGCGGCAGCTATACCACCACGCTGCGCGTCTTCGAGTACCTGCTGGCGCGCGAACGTCGAGGTGCAGCATAGGCATCCGCACCCTGCCGGCGCTTGCGCTTGCGCTGGCGCTCGCGCTGTCGCTGTGGGCCTCGTTCCGCAGCGGCGCTCGAGATCGTGCCGTTTTCGGCCGAAGCCCTCGCTCAGGCGCAGCGCGCCGGCGCGCCGATCGCCTTGCACTTTCATTCGAAGTCCTGCGGCACCTGCCGCCTCCAGGTCAAGGCCTTCGATGCGATGCGCACCGATACGGAACTTTGCGCTGACGCTGCTGGTGGTCGATTTCGACGAAGACCGTGAAACGTCGCGGGCCTTCCGCGTGATGGCGCCGGGCGCACTGATCGTGCTGCGCGGAAGCGTCGAGCGCGCGCCTTCTGGGAGTGGTCGAGCCGGAGCGGCTGCGCGCCGCGCTGCGTTCTGCGCTCTGACGCGGTGGTCGAACCCGTCTCCTTCCTGCACCTCGGCCTGACCCTCGTCGCCGGCGCGCTGTCGACGCTTTCGCCCTGCGTGTTTCCGCTGTTGCCGATGGTCGTCGGCGGCGTGGCGCACACGCATCGCCAGATCGGCCCGCTCGCGATGGGTGCGGGCATGGTGGCGGCGTTCGTGTTCTTCGGCGTGATGCTCGCCGCGGTGGGCCCGACGCTGGGCATCGACATCCGATATCTCCGGACCGCGGCCGGACTGCTGATGCTGGCGATCGCCGTCGTGCTGCTCGTGCCCGAAGCGCAGGAGCACACGCCGGCCCGGCTCTCGCGGCTGGCCACGATGGCCCAGCAGGTTTCGGCGCGACTGCACCCCGAAACGGTGCACGGCGCCTTCCTGCTCGGCGCGTTGCTCGGCATGATCTGGAGCCCGTGCTCGGGGCCCTGCTCGGCTCCGGCATGGCGCTGGTGGCCACGAAGGGCGGGCTGCTCAACGGCGGGCTGATTCTCGGAGTGTTCGGCATCGGTGCGGCGCTGCCGCTGATGGCCGTCGCCCACGCGTCGCGCGCCCTGTTCGCGCGAATGCGCCGCTGGGTGCTGGGCCACGGCGCCGATCTGCGGCACGGCTTCGCGGTGCTGATCGGGCTGATGGGCATCGCGGTGCTGACCGGTTTCGACCGATGGCTGGAGGCGAAGCTGCTGGAACTGCTGCCCGACGCCCGGGTGCGGCTCACCACCCGGTTCTGACGCCTCCTCGCGCTACCCGCGGCCTCGGGCCGCGCCGCGCGCACCGAGCCGCGCGAGCAGCGGCAGCACCAGCGCGCGCGCGTCCACGCGCGCGCCGATGTGCGCGAGCGTGAGGAACGAGCCGACCAGCTTGCGGTGCAGGAACATCGTCTGCGGCGGCGGCACGCGCAGCAGCCCTTGCCGGAAGCCCGAGGTCGAAACCGAGCGCGCGCGAGCGCGACGGCAGGTCGGAGGCCGCGAAGTCGTAGCGGCCGCGATGCCGCAGCGGCTCGCACACCAGCATGATCAGGTCGATGGTGGCCTCGACCAGCTCGGGCGAATCGCCGGGCGCGGCGTAGCCGATCGCCACCGCGTGCCGGCCCACCGCGGCGCGGTCGTCGTCGATCACCGCGCGGGTGATGCGCGCATAGTCGGCGACGAAGCCCGCGTCGAACTGCACCGTCGCGCCGAAATCGAGCAGCACCACCTTGCCGGTGTCGGGCTGCCACAGATAGTTCGCGAAGTTCGGGTCGGTCTGCATCGTGCGGAACTCGAACAGCTCGCGGAACATCAGCCGCTCCAGCACGGTGCCGATCGCGTCGCGCGTGGCCTGCGCGACGCCGGGCGCGGCGAGCGTGCCGATCGGCTCGCCGTCCATGAAGTCCATCGCCAGGATGCGCCGCGTGGTCAGGTCGGAGTGCGTGCGCGGCATGAGCAGCGCGGGCTCGTCGGCCACGAGGCGGGCGTAGCGCCCGAGCGATGCGGCCTCGGCCAGGTAGTCGGCTTCCTGCGCCAACTGGCGGGTCGCTTCGGCGGCGATCGCCGGAATGTCGGCATCGCGGGGGAACACCCTGAGCAGGCGCAGCAGCGCGGCGACGTTGTCGACGTCGCCCCGGATCGAGCGCGCGACGCCCGGATACTGGACCTTCAGCGCGAGGTCGCGGCCGTCGACCGTGCGCGCGCGGTGCACCTGGCCGATCGAAGCGGCGGCGACCGGCGTCTCGTCGAAGCGCTCGAAGCGGCGCTCCCAGCCCTTGCCGTACTCGCGGCCGAGCACGCGGCGCAGCTGCGCGAGCGGCATCGGCGCGGCCTGCGCGCGCAGGATCGCCAGCGCCTCGGTGAACTCCGGCGGCAGCAGGTCGGCACCCTGCAGCGACAGCATCTGGCCGAGCTTCATCGCACCGCCGCGCAGCCGCGAGAGGCGCGCCGCGAGGCGCCGCGCGTTGTCGGCCGACAGGAACGCATCGGCGAAGTCGTGGCCCGCGCGGGCGCCGGCGGGCTTGTCCGCGACCAGGCGCCGCAAGCCCTCGGCCAAGGCCGCCGAGGGCGAGTTCGCCGGCGGCGAGCGCGACGCTGGCCAGGCGCCCGACGCGTGTCTGCGGAACGCGCGCGGTTGGCTGCGGCGGCGGGGCGGGCTGCCTGCGCGTCGCGGCCGGCTGCGGCGGCGCGGCGGCGCGCGTGCCTGCGGCGTCGGAGGGCGGATCGCGTCGGCGTGCCATGCGGGTGCGGCGCCCGGGTCGCGCGCGTTCAGCCGACGACGCGGGCCGACGACGCCATCAGCGCAGCGACAGCCGCGCGACGACGGTGTCGGGCTCGGGACCGGCCTCGATGCGAAAGCCCGGGCGCCGCGCCAGACCGAGCATCGACTCGTTCGACGCGAGCACCAGCCCCTTGATCTCGGCGGTGCCGCGACTGCGGCAATGCTCGATGATGCGGGTCATCAGCACGCGGCCGAGCCCCTGGCCCTTCAGGTCGGAGCGCACCAGCACCGCGAACTCGGCCGACTGGTTGTCGGGGTCGGTGACGGTGCGCACCACGCCGAGCGTCTCGGGCTCGCCGTGCTCGTCGGGCGCGGTGGCGATGAACGCCATCTCGCGGTCGTAGTCGACCTGCGTCAGGCGAGCCATCTGCGCGTGGCGCAGCTCGCGCACGTAGCTGAAGAAGCGCAGCCGCAGGTCTTCGGGCGACATCCGCGCGATCAGCGCATGGTGCGCCGGCTCGTCTTCGGGGCGGATCGGCCGCAACAGGATCTCGCGGCCGTCTCGCAGCTGCGTGACCTGTTCGAGCCCCTTCGGATACGGCCGGATCGCGAGGCGGCTTTCGCGCCCGGCCACCGGGCGCACCCGCATGTGCGCGTCGATGCAGATGACGCCGCGCTCGTCGGCGAACAGCGGGTTGATGTCGAGCTCGACGATCTCGGGCATGTCGACGATCATCTGCGAGACCTTGACCAGCGCGAGGCACAGCGCTTCGATGTCGGCGGCCGGGCGGTCGCGATGCGACTGCAGGCGCCGGTCGATGCGGGTGCGCGAGATCAGCTCGCGCGCGAGCGGCAGGTTCAGCGGCGGGAAACCCACCGCGTGGTCGCCGAGCACCTCGACCGCCCGGCCGCCCTCGCCGAAGACGATCACCGGCCCGAACAGCGGGTCGTCGGTGACCGCGACGAACAGCTGGCGCGCGTTGGTGCGCGGCACCATCCGCTGCAGGGAGAAGCCGGTGATGCGCGCGGCCGGCAGCAGCTCCCCGATGCGCTTGACCATGCCGACTGCGGCGGCGCGCACCTCGTCGACGCTCTCCAGGTGCAGCGCGACGCCGCCGACGTCCCAGCGATGCGCGATGTCGGGCGAGAGCACCGCCAGCGCGAGCGGAAAGCCGGTCTCGGCAGCGAGAGCAGCGGCCCGGTCGGCCGAATCGGCGATGCGCGTCTCGATCACCGGGATGCCGTAGGCCGCGAGCGCCGCCTTCGCGTCGGGCTCGGTCATCAGGCCGTCGCCGCGGGCCAGCGCCCGCTCGACGATCGCACGCGCCGCGGCGACCTCGGGCTGGAACTCGCTGGGCAGCGACGGTGGCACCTGCATCAGCATTTCCTGGTTGCGATGGAAGTTCATCACGTGCAGGAAGGCCTTGACCGCGCTCGACGGCGTGTCGTAGGTGGGCAGGTCGGCCTCGGCGAAGAGTCGTCGCGCCTGCTCCATCGCGCGCGCGCCGACCCAGCTGGCAAGGATGCGCGCGCTGCTCAGCTCGCGCGCCACGCCGATCACCGCCTGCGCGATCTCCTCGCTGGCCGTGGTGGCGGTGGGCGCGTGCACCACGAGCGCGGCGTTCACGCCGGGGTCGGCCAGCACCGTCTTCAGGCACTGCGCGTAGCGCTGCGCGGACGCGTTCACGCCGAGGTCGAGCGGATTGCAGGTGGCCGCACCCTCGGGCAGGCTCGCGGCGAGCTTCGCGCAGGTTTCGGGCAACAGCTGCGCGCAGCGCCCGCCGCCCAGGCGCAGCTCGTCGACCGCCATCACGCCGGTGCCGCCGCCGTTGTGCAGGATCGCGAGGTGCTCGCCGCGAAAGGTGCGCGCGCGCCCCGGGGTTTCGACCGCGGCGAACAGCTCGTCGATGTCGTACACGCGCAGCACGCCGGCGCGGCGCAACGCCGCGTCGAACACTTCGTCGGGCCGCGCCAGCACGCCGCGCACGCCCGGCGCCGCGTCGTCGTCGCGCAGGTCGGCGCCGCGTCCCGACTTCACCGCGAGCACCGGCTTGTTGCGCGCCGCGGCACGCGCCGCAGCCATGAAATTGCCGCGCTCGCGCATCTCGTCGATGTAGAGCAGGATCGCGCTGGTGTCCGGATCGGTGCCGAGGTAGTCGAGCACGTCGCCGAAGTCGATGTCGACGCAGTCGCCCAGCGCGACGAAATGCGAGAAGCCGATGCCCTTGGCGCGCGCCCAGTCGAGCACCGCGGTGCAGATCGCCCCTGACTGCGAGACGAAGGCCAGCCGGCCGGGCAGTGCGCTGACGCGGCTCAGGCTCGCGTTCAGGCCGGTGTGCGGCACCAGCACGCCGAGGCTGCCCGGGCCGAGCAGCCGCATGCCGTGGCGCCGCGCCGACTCGACGACCTCGTCGCGCAGGCTGCGCCCGGCGGCGTCGCGGCGCCGCGCCAGCCCGTCGTTGACGATGACCGCCACTGCGGTGCCGCGCGCGCCGAGCGCCTCGATCACGCCCGGCACCGTGGGGTCGGGACTGCAGACCACCGCCAGCTCGGGCGTCTCGGGCAGGCTGGCGACGTCTCGATAGGCGAGCACGCCGGCCACCGCGCGGTATTTCGGGTTCACCGGCATGATGGGGCCGGCGATGCCCCCGTCGAGCAGGTTGCGCATGAGCACGTTGCCGACGTGGCGCGGAACGTTGGAGGCGCCGATCACCGCGACCGAGCGCGGCTCGAACAGCTGGACGAGGTTGCGCAGGCTCATGCACCGTATGATACGGGCGCGCCGCGCATCGGGCTGTCTATACTTGCGCCGATGAAATTCCAGCCCGCCCAAAACTCGCTGTTCGCGATCCTGCTGCGCTCGCGCTGGTGGATCAGTTTCGTCGTGGCCGGCGCCTTCGTCGTCGGCGCCCGCGCGCTGCTGCCGCCCGAGTGGTTCGTCGTGGGCGCGGTCGGGGCGCTGCCCTTCGCGGTCATCGGCTGCATCGCCGCCTGGCGCCAGTGGCGCGCGCCCGATCCCGGGCGCGTGGCCGAGGCGCTGCAGGCGCTGCGCGCGATGCCCTGGAGCGCATTCTCGGGCGCGATCGAGGAGGCGTTTCGCCGCAACGGCTACGCGGTGGCGGCGGCCGGCGAACCCGCGGCCGACTACGAATTGAATCGCGGCGGCCGGGTGTCGCTGGTGGCGTGCAAGCGCTGGAAGGTGACGCGGGTGGGCATCGAGCCCTTGCGCGAACTGCGCGCGGCGCAGCAGCGGCGCAAGGCCGACGAGTGCATCTACGTGACCGCCGGCGAGCTGACCGAGACTGCGCGTTCGTTCGCCGAAGGCAACGGCGTGCGCCTGCTGCAGGGGGCCGAACTGGCCGCGCTGCTGCCCGTCAGCGCACCCGCGCGCGCCGCGCGAGGCTGACCGCAAGCACCGCGAGCGCGCCGGCCGCGATACCGGTTCCGGCGTCGATCGCCAGCGGCAACATGAGCCCGAGCAGCCCGGCGCCCGATCCCGGCGGCGCGGCGCCGCGCACGATCGCGTCGATCCATCCGTGCAGGCCGGGGATGCCGTGCGCCAGGATGCCGCCGCCCACCAGGAACATCGCCGCGGTGCCCGCGACCGACAGCGCCTTCATCATCCATGGCGCGGCGCCGACCACCGCACGCCCCGCGGCGCGCTGCAGCCGCGCCCAGGCGCCGGCGCCGCGACGGCGCGCGAGGAACAGGCCCACGTCGTCGAGCTTCACGATCGCGGCCACCGGGCCGTAGACGCCCACCGTCATCAGCAGCGCGATGCCGACGAGCACCGCCACCCGCGTGCCCAGCGTGGCCGAGGCGACCGTGCCCAGCGTGATCACGATGATCTCGGCCGACAGGATGAAGTCGGTGCGCACCGCGCCGCCGATGCGCTGCTTCTCGAACGCGGCCAGGTCGATCGGAGCCGGCGCGCCGTCCGGCTGCGCGTGCCCCGAGACCTGCGGGTGCTCGTCGTCGTGGCCCTTGCCGCGCGCGAACGCGTGGGCAAGTTTCTCGAAGCCCTCGAAGCTCAGGAACAGCCCGCCGGCCATCAGCAGCGGCGTGACCGCCCAGGGAGCGAACGCGCTGATTGCCAGCGCCGCCGGCACCAGGATCGCCTTGTTGCGCAGCGACCCCCTGGCGACCGCCCACACCACCGGCAGTTCGCGATCGGCGTTGACGCCGGCGACCTGCTGCGCGTTCAGTGCGAGGTCGTCGCCGAGCACGCCGGCCGTCTTCTTCGTGGCCACCTTGGTGAGCGTGGCCACGTCGTCGAGCACGCTGGCGATGTCGTCGAGCAGGACCAGCAGGCTCGATGCCATCTCAGAGCCTGTGAATGCATCCGCCGCGCCCGAGCGGCTGGCCCGAGCGGCGCCAACCGAGGCGCAAAGCGCAGCCGTAGCACGGGCTACGGCGAGCATTTGCAACGAAGAGTGGCGCCGTTCGGGACGGACGAGCGAGTGCGGCGGATGCTTTCACAGGCTCTCAGCCCCGGTCGGTGCCGCAGACCTCGGCCGGGCACGGGAAGCGGTAGTAGCGATCGTTCAGGTAGCGGGTGACCGCGTCGATCTCGTCGTCGCGCCACAGGCTGCCGGTCTGGCGGTTCCAGCTCTCCACCCAGGCGCGCACCTGCGCGAACGACTTCGCCGAACGCACCGTGCGCGCATGCACGCTGCGATCGTGGCAGCCGCCGCAGCGCGTTTCGTACAGCGCCCGGCCCTGCGCCGCATCGGCCGGCGCCGCGAGCGCCGGCGCACCGCATGCGAGCGCGGCGAGCCATACCGCCATCGGATACCACTGCCTGCGAACCATCCGTCTCCCCCATCGGCCGGATTCGCCCCGCCGCGGATCCGTCGGGGGCGCCCTCGGCGCATTATCGCGTGCCGGCACGGCTGTCGCTGCCGATGGTACCGTCCGGAGCGCCCAGTGTCCCCAGCCGGTGTATCGCGCCGATGTCCCCGCTGCATCGGCTTCGGCCTGCGCGACCCGATCAGCGTCAACGTCGTCGGCCTCGAGCCGATGCCGGGCGAAGGGATGGAGACGCGCTTCGCGCTGAAGCTTCGGGTACAGAACCCCAACGACACCCCGATCGAATACGACGGCGTGTTCGTCGAGCTCGACGTGCGTGGCTCGAAGCTGGCCAGCGGCGTGAGCGACCGGCAGGGCGCGGTGCCGCGCTACGGCGAAGCGGTGATCACCGTGCCGATGAGCGTGTCGGTCGGCGCGATGATCCGCCGGGCGATCGGCATCGCGACCGGCAATCGCGTGCGCTCCGACTACCAGATGCGCGGCAAGCTGGCCGGCCCCGCGTTCGGCGGCTACCGCTTCGAGTCGAAGGGCGAACTGCAACTGCCCGCCGCGCTGATCGGGCCCGAGCGCTGACCAGCAGCGGCCCGGCGGACCCACCGGCGAATCGCGCGAAATTCGACCGGAGTCAAACTCCGGTCATCGCATCGTGCGAGACTGGCACTTGCTCACGTTCGCGTCGAGCGCGCCGAACCACGCGTGAGCGGGCCTCGCAATGCCGGCCGAACACCTCCTGCGGTGGCGCTCGCGGTCGGCCCTCAAGCGGGAGACGATCAATGGCAAGCAGTATCCGAACCTCGCGCGCCGGTACCACGGCTGCGCGCCCGCGCCGCAAGGCGCACGAAGCTTCCGCCGGGCAGGCCGCGCCGGTCACCGGCGACGAGCCCCGGAGCGCGGCCCCGGCCGCGGGCGTGCCCGACGACGAGCGTCGCACCTGGATCGCCGAGGCGGCCTACTACATCGCCGAGCGTCGCGGCTTTTGCGGCGGCTCGCCCGAAGACGACTGGTGCCAGGCCGAGTCCGAGATCGAGCAGATGCTCGCGGGCACGCGTCACTGATCGCGGCGCCACGCAATGCAGGAGCGTAGCGACGAGCCGGCCGATCCCGCGGAGCCGGAGGGCGGCGCGTCGGCGCCGCGCTTCGTCAGCGCGCTCACACGCAGCACCTTCGCGGTGCTGCTGGCCGGCGGCCGCGGCAGCCGCCTGCACCAGCTCACCGACTGGCGCGCCAAGCCGGCGGTGCCGTTCGGCGGCAAGTTCCGCATCGTCGACTTCACGCTGTCGAACTGCGTGAACTCGGGCGTCAAGCGGGTCGCGGTGGCCACGCAGTACAAGGCTCACAGCCTGATCCGGCATCTGCAGCGCGGCTGGAGCTTCCTCGAAGGCCGGTTCGACGAGTTCATCGACATCGTGCCGGCGGCGCAGCAGGTGAGCGAGACTTCGTGGTACCGAGGGCACGGCCGACGCCGTCTACCAGAACCTGAACATCATCCGGCGCAGCGCGCCCGAGTTCGTGCTGGTGGTCTCGGGCGATCACATCTACAAGATGGACTACGGCCGGATGCTGGCCGAGCACGCCAGCCGCAACGCCGACCTCAGCGTGGCCTGCGTCGAGGTGCCGCTGGCCGAGGCCAGCCAGTTCGGCGTGATGGGCATCGACGCCGACGGGCGCGTGCACCGTTTCGCCGAGAAACCCGCCGCGCCCGATCCGATGCCCGGCTGCGCCGACACCGCGCTCGCGAGCATGGGCGTATACGTGTTCAACACCACGTTCCTGTTCGAGCAGCTGCTGCGCGACGCGCAGGAGCCGCAATCGAGCCGCGACTTCGGCAAGGACATCCTGCCGTACAGCGTGCCGCGCTACCGCGTGTTCGCGCACCGCTTTGCCGACAGCTGCGTCGGCACTCCCCCGGGGGCCAAGCCCTACTGGCGCGACGTGGGCACCGTCGACGCCTACTGGGAAGCGAACATGGAGCTCACCAAGGTCACGCCCGAGCTGAACCTGTACGACCGCGAATGGCCAATCTGGACCTGGCAGGAGCAGCTGCCGCCGGCCAAGTTCGTCTTCGACGACGAGGGACGGCGCGGGATGGCGGTCGATTCGCTGGTCTCCGGCGGCGACGTGATCAGCGGCTCCACGGTGCGTCGCTCGCTGCTGTTCTCGAACGTGCGGGTGAACAGCTTCTCCACCATCGAAGATTCCGTGGTCCTGCCCGACGTGCACGTGGGCCGCCACGTGGTGCTCAGGCGCTGCGTGATCGACAAGGGCGTGTCGATTCCCGAGGGCATGCGGATCGGCGTCGACCCCGAAGCCGACCGGCGACGCTTCCACGTGACCGCGCGCGGCGTCACGCTGGTCACTCCCGAGATGCTCGGCCAGCTGCTGCACCGGATCGCCTGATCGTCGAGCGGCGCCCGGGCCGGTTCACACTACAATCGGGCGATTGCAGCCCAGCATCGCGCTCACCGTCGCGACACTGCCATGCCCGGCACGCCGTTCTCGCTCGAAGTCATGCCCCAGGTTCCGCAGCGCCCGGAGCGCCTGCACGAGCTGGCCAACAACCTCTGGTACAGCTGGGACCGCCCCACCCGCACGCTGTTCGCGCGGCTGCACCCCGCGCTGTGGCACCAGACCGGCCACCGGCCGAAGCCGTTCCTGAAGTGCGTGGGGCAGGACAAGCTCGAAGCGGCCGCCCGCGACAGCGTCTTCCTGAACGCCTACCAGCGAGTCCTGTCGGCCTACGACACCTATCACGCGCAAGGCTCGCGGGTGCGGCTCACCGAAGAGTTCGGCGAACACGACCTGGTGGCCTACTTCTGCTCCGAGTTCGGCTTCCACGAGAGCCTGCCGATCTATTCGGGCGGACTGGGCATTCTCGCCGGCGACCACTGCAAGGCGGCGAGCGACCTCGGCCTGCCTTTCGTCGCAGTCGGGCTGCTCTACCGCCGGGGCTACTTCTTCCAGACGATCGACGGTGACGGACACCAGCACGCGCAATACATCGATTCCGACTTCGACGACCTGCCCATCTCGCCGGTGCATCGCGCCGACGGCAGCGAGCTGCACCGGCCGTCGCGATGCCCGGGCGCGAAGTGCAGGTGAAGGTCTGGGAAGCGCGCATCGGGCGCGTGCGGCTGGTGCTGCTCGACACCGACCTGCCCGCGAATTCGCCGTCCGACCGCGACATCGCGCACCGCCTGTACGGCGGCGACCGCCAGACGCGCATCGAACAGGAGATCGTGCTGGGCGTGGGCGGCGTGCGTGCGCTCGCCGCGCTCGAGCTGTCGCCCACCGTGTGGCACATCAACGAAGGGCACGCGGCCTTTCTCGTGCTTTCGAGCGCGTACGCAGGCTGGTGGACTCGGGCCTCGACTTCACCGGCGCCCTCGAGGCGGCGGCGCTGAACACCGTGTTCACCACGCACACCCCGGTGCCGGCGGGCCACGACCATTTCACCGAGGAGGATGTTCCGCCGCTATTTCGAGGACTGGGCGCCGCAGCTGGGCATCGACGCAAGCCAGCTGATCGAGTTGGGGCGCACGGCCGGCAGCCCCGACTTCAACATGACCGCGCTGGCGATCCGCGGCTCGCGGTTCCACAACGGCGTCTCGGCGATCCACGGCAAC
The DNA here is from genome assembly GCA_027493945.1 of Burkholderiaceae bacterium. Lineage (GTDB taxonomy): Bacteria > Pseudomonadota > Gammaproteobacteria > Burkholderiales > Burkholderiaceae_E > Zeimonas. The sequence continues at coordinate 43,378 of JAOSJU010000004.1, forward strand.
GTGTCCTCGCGCATCTGCGCGAACCTGTGGTCGCAGATCGATCCGCCCGACAACCCGATGGGCCACGTGACCAACGGCGTGCACGTGCCCACCTTCCTGTCGCCGCACTGGTACGACCTGTTCGATCGCCACCTCGGCTACGGCTGGGAGCAGCGGCTCACCGAGCCCGGCTGCTGGGACGGCATCTACGCGATTCCCGACCAGCAGTTCTGGGCGGTGCGCCAGGGGCTGAAGTCGCAGCTGTTTCACTTGTTGCGCGACCGTCTCGCCGAACAGCACGCGCGCAACCACGGTTCGGCCGCCCACCTCGACCGCGTGCTGCGGCTCGCCGACCCCGATAACCCGCGCGCGCTGACGATCGGCTTCGCGCGCCGCTTCGCGACCTACAAGCGCGCGACACTGCTGTTCGACAACCTGCAGTGGCTGCGCGACATCGTCTGCAACGCGCAGCGCCCGGTGATCTTCGTCTTCGCGGGCAAGGCGCACCCGGCCGACCAGCCGGGGCAGGAGCTCATCCGACGCATCGCCGAAGTGGCGAAAATGCCCGAGTTCGAAAGCCGCATCCTGCTGGTGGAAGGCTACGACCTGCGGCTGGCCCGGCGAATGGTCTCGGGCGTCGGCGTCTGGCTGAACAACCCGATCCATCCGCTCGAAGCCTCGGGCACCTCGGGCATCAAGGCCGCGATGAACGGCGTGATCAACCTGTCGGTGCTCGACGGATGGTGGGGCGAGGGCTACGACGGCGAGAACGGCTGGGCGATCAAGCCGGTGACCGATCCCGACCCGGCGCGCCGCGACCGCGAGGAGGCGCGTGCGCTCTACGAGATCCTGCAGGATTCGGTGGTGCCGCTGTACTACGACGTCGCCCCGCACGGACTGTCGCCGGGCTGGGTGGCCAAGGCCAAGCGCTCGATGGTGTCGCTGCTGCCGCGCTTCAACACCGAGCGCATGCTGGGCGAGTACATCGAGCGCTACTACCGACCCGCCGCCGGACAGTGGCATCGACACGCGCAGGCGGGCTTCGCGCCGACGCGCGATCTCGCACGCTGGAAGAAGCGCGTGCGCGAGCACTGGAGCGGCGTGCGCGTGCGCCGCATCGACCACTCGCCGGCGCGCATCCGCTTCGGCGAGTCGCTGCGCTTCGAGCTGGCGGTAGGCATCGACGGCCTGGAGCCGGCCGACCTGCGCGTCGAACTGCTGTTCGGATGCCCCGCGGGCGCGGGCGCCGCGCCGGCGCAGCAGCATCTCGAGATGCACCGGGAACGGCGCATCGAGGGCGACGAGCAGCTGTACTCGATCGAACTGCAACCCGACATGTGCGGACGCATCGGCTACCGCTTTCGCGTCTATCCGCATCACCCGCTGCTCACGCATCCCTACGAGATGGGCATGATGCTGTGGCTGTGACCGAGACAGCGCCGCTGCGCATCCTGTTCGCGACGCCCGAGGTCGCGCCCTGGGTGAAGACCGGCGGACTCGGCGACGTCAGCGCCGCCCTGCCCGCGGCGCTCGCCGAAGCGGGGCTCGAGGTCCGCGTGCTGGTGCCGGCCTACCCGACGCTGCTCGCCGCGTTTCCCGGGCGGGTTGCGCTCGCGCAGGTCGAGCGCCCCGGCGCGGAGCTGCTGCCGGCCACGATCTCCTGCGTCGCGCTGCAGCCGGGGCTCGAATTGCTGCTGGTCGAGTGTCCGGCCTGCTACGAGCGGCACGGCGGCCCCTACCAGGACCGCAGCGGCCACGACTGGCCCGACAACGCGCTGCGCTTCGGCCTGCTCTCCAGGCTCGCCGCACTGCTGGCCAGCAGCGACACGCCGCTCGACTGGCGCCCGGACATCATGCACTGCAACGACTGGCAGACGGCACTGTCGCCGGCCTATCTGCGCTACCGGCACGAGGACGGCGCGGCCAGCGTCACGACGATTCACAACCTCGCGTTCCAGGGTCTGTTCCCGATGGCGCGCATCCACGCGCTCGACCTGCCGGTGGCGGCGATGACGATCGAAGGTGTCGAGTTCCACGGGAAGATCTCGTTCCTGAAGGCCGGCCTGCAGCACAGCGACCGGCTCACTACGGTGAGCCCCACCTATGCGCGCGAGATCTGCGAGCCCGAGCACGGCTTCGGGCTCGACGGGCTGCTGCGCCACCGGCGCGACCGCCCCAGCGGCGACCTCGTGGGCATCCTGAACGGCATCGACACGCGCCAGTGGAATCCGGCCACCGACCGCTCGATCGCCGCGCGCTACGGCGCGCACTCGCTCGCGCTCAAGCCGCTGAACCGCGCCGCGCTCGGCGAGCGCCTCAAACTGGCGTTGCAGGCCAACGCGCCGCTGCTCGGGATGATCGGCCGCATCTCACCCGCCAGAAGGAGCGCCGACACGGTCATCGACGCGACCCCGAACTGCTGGCGCGCGGCGCGCGAGCTGGTCGATGGCTCGGATCGGGCGATGCCGGCTGGGAGCACGCTGGCGCGCGCGCTCGCCGCGGCGCATCCGGGCGGGTCGCCAGAAAATTGCCAGATCCGGCTTCGACAGGCGCTCGCGCACCTGATCGGAGCGGCGCCGACCTGTTCCTGATGCCTCGCGCTTCGGCCCTGCGGCCTGAACCAGATGTGCGGCACGGCCTACGGCACGCGCCGGTGGTGCGCGCCACCGGCGGGCCAGCCGACACCGTCGTCGATTGCACGCCGCGCACATGGCCGACGGCAGCGCCGCGCGGCTTCTCCTTCGGCCGCCGGGCCGACCGCGTTGCTCGCGGCCATCGACCGGGCGCTCGAGACCTGGCGCGAACCCGAAACCTGGCACGCCGGCTGCAGCGCAGCGGCATGGCGCGCGACTGGGGCTGGGGGCCGGCGGCCCGTCAATACATCGATCTGTATCGATCGTGCCTGCGCGCCGGCCGATGACCGGCGCACAGGGCGCTGCGGCGGCGTCCTAAACGCCGAGGTAGCGCTGCAGCAGGTCGGGCTGCGCCTTCAGATCGACGGCGGGCCCTTCGTGCGCGATATGGCCGTTGTTGATGATGTAGACGCGGTCAGCCAGCGATAGCGTTGCCGCCAGGTTCTGCTCGACCAGCACGATCGTCTGGCCCGAATCGGCGAGCTTGCGGCAGACGGCCAGCAGATCCTTGACGATCACCGGCGCCAGCCCCTCGAAGGGCTCGTCGAGCAGGATGATCTTCGGCGCGCGAACCAGGGCGCGGGCGATCGCCAGCATCTGCTGCTCACCGCCGGAAAGCTCGGTGCCGCGATTGGCGCGCCGCTGCTGCAGGCGCGGGAACATCTCGTAGACGCGCTCCAGCGGCCAGCGCGGCTTGGCGTTCAGCCCGGCAAGGACGAGGTTCTCCTCGACGCTGAGGGTGCCGAAGATGCGCCGCTCCTCGTGCACGAGCTGCATGCCCGCGCGTGCGATCTCGTGGCTCTTCTTGCCTGCGATCTCGGCGCCGTCGAAGCGCACCGAACCCGAACGCGGCGTGACCACGCCCATCAGGCTCTTCAAGGTTGTGCTCTTGCCGGCGCCGTTGCGACCGAGAAGCGCCACGACTTCGTTGCGCTCGATGCGCAGGCCGACGTCGAACAGGATGTGCGAGTCGCCGTAGTACGAGTTCAGACCCTTGACTTCGACCAGGCTCATGGCTTTCCAACGGCATGCATGCCGCCCAGGTAGGCCTCCTGCACGGCGGCGTTGTTCCTGATCTCCTCGGGTGTCCCTTCGGCCAGGATGCGGCCCTCCTGCAGCACCGTGACACGCTCGACCATCTCGAACAGCAGGTCCATGTCGTGGTCGATCACGATCAAGGTGCGCCCCTCGGCGATCGAGCGCAACAGCTTGACGGTCTCGACGCGCTCCGACGGGCTCATGCCGGCCAGCGGCTCGTCGAGCAGCAGCAGGCTCGGCGACGAAGCCAGCGCGAGCCCCACTTCCAGGCGGCGCTTCTCGCCGTAGGCCAGTTCGGACACGCGGGCGCCGGCCCGATGGGTCAGGTTCACCAGCTCCAGCGTATGCGCCACGCGCGCCTGCAACCCGTCGACGCGATCGACGTTCGACAGCAGGTCGAGCCTGAACCTGCCGCGGCGCTCGGCCAGCGCCGAAATGGTCACGTTCTCGGCCACCGTGAGCTTGTCGAACAACTGGTTGACCTGGTAGCTCTTGGTCAGCCCGAGCTGGCAGACATCGGTGACGCCCATGCCGGTGATGTCGCGGCCCTCGAACACGATCTGCCCGGACGTCGGAGTGACTTCGCAGGTCAGCATCTTGAAGAACGTCGACTTGCCGGCGCCGTTGGGCCCGATGATGCCGCGCAGTTCGCCACGCCGGACGCTGAAGTCGATATCGGTGTTGGCGAGCACGCCGCCGTAGTGCTTGGTCAGGCCCTTGACCCGCAGCACCGGGCCATCGGTGGCGACCGCCGGCAGGCGTCGCGGCGGCACGGGTGGGGTCGCTGGCGCCGCGGCGCGGGAGTCGGCCCGAACCGCTGGCGCCTCGGCGGGCTTCTTCCTGCGGAACACCATCGCGTACAGGTCTGCCAGGCCGCCGATGATGCCCTTGCGCAAGAAGCAGACCAGCAGCAGGAAGACCAACCCGAGCGCCAGCTTCCAGGTCGTTCCCATGTTGAGCGTGCCTTGCAGGAAGTCCTGCAGGAACAGCCAGACCGCGGCGCCGGCCAGCGGGCCGAACAGCGTGCCGATGCCGCCGATGGCGGTCTGGATCACGAGCTGGCCCGAGGTGTCGAACATGAAGGCATCGGGCGGCATGAACCCCTGCATGACCCCCAGCAACCCGCCGGCCAGGCCCGCATAGGCCGCAGCGATGACGAACGCGACCAGCTTGTAGCCATGAACGTTGTGGCCGACGGCCGCGGCGCGCAACGGGTTCTCGCGGATGGCGCGAAACACGACGCCGACCGGCGAGCGGACGATCCGCAGCGCGACGACGATGCCGATGAAGAAGCACAGCGCGAGGAACGGATACAGCGCCGATCCGCTCTTGAACGCGTGGGTGTAACCGAACAAGCTGAACACCGGGGCCGGCACGCCGGTCAGGCCGTTCTCGCCGCCGGTCCACCGCGACAGCGGGTTGAACTCCAGGTAGAAGAAGACTTCGGAGATCGCGACCGTGATCATCGCGAAGTAGATCCCGGTGCGACGCAGCGCGATCAGTCCCACCAGGTAGCCGACGACGGCGGCCACCACGGTGCCGATCAGCAACGACAGCAAGACCGACGAGAATCCGGCCTCCACCAGCAGATAGGCCGCGACCATGCCGCCGGTGCCGTACAGCGCCGACTGCCCGAACGAGAGCAGCCCGGTGTAGCCGAACAGGATGTCGAAGCCGATGCCGAACAGGCCCAGCACCAGGACCCGGTTCACGGTGTCGGGTGCCGCCCCCAGAAACTCCAGCACGAACGGCGCGGCCACCAGCGCCACCGCCGTCAGCACCTCCGCCCGCGACGGACGCGGCAGCGACAGGCCCGAGGTCATTCGCGCCCCTTGACGCCCATCAGACCGGCGGGTCGGAACATCAGCACCAGCGTCATCGCGACGAACAGCATGATCTGCGACCAGGCGGGGTCGAACATCGAGGTGAGGCTGGCGATCTCACCGCAGATCAACCCGCCCAGGACGGCGCCGGGGAACGATCCGACACCACCGATCACCACCACCACGAAGGTCTGCACCAGGATCGCCTCGCCCATGTCGGGCGCCAGCGAGACCACCGGCGCGTTGACGATGCCCGCGAAGCCGGCCGCCATCGCACCGATGCCGAACACGGCCATGAACACACGGTCGACGTTGAGGCCGAGTGAACCGACCATCACCGAGTCTTCGATCCCGGCGCGAACGATCAGCCCGAGCTGGCTCCTGTACAGCAGCAGGAACAGCACGATGAGGGCCACCGCGACGATGCCCATCAGCGCGAGCCGGTAGGTCGGGTAGATCATGAAGCCGAGGTTGGTGGTGCCGGTGAGGATGTCCGGCGCGGGCACCGACTTCGACAGGCTGCCGAAGAAATAGCGCACCACCTCGACGATGACGATGCCCAGACCGAAGGTCACGAGGAGCTGATCCTCGGGCGGGCGCTTGTAGAAATGCCGGATCAGCACGCGCTCGGTGAGCATGCCGAAGATCGCCAGGAACACCGTCCCCGTGGCGACCGCGACCAGGAACGAGCCGGTGTGGTCGTAGGCGACCCAGCCGGCGTACCCCCCCAGCATGAACATCGCGCCGTGCGCGAGGATCAGCACCCCGAGGGCGCCGTAGATGATGGTCAGCCCGGAGCTGATCAGCGCCAGCAGCGCACCCAGTGCCAGCCCGTTGAAGAGCTGGGAAGCAAAGTTGCCCCAAGTAAGCATGGTGAGGTGAGCTGACTCTGGCTCGCGGCGCGCCTCGTGGCGCGCCGCGACGGTCCGAGCTATTCCCTCAGGTGTAGTCGCCGAGCTTGCAGCCGAAGGCGTCGGGCGCCTGCATCAGCGGCCCGCCCGCGACGACCTCCAGCACTTCCCAGAGGTCTTCCTTGTTCTTCATGGCCGAGGGCTTCTTGCCGCGCACGATCACCACCGGACGCACGCACTGGTGATCCTGCGGCCGGTAGTGCACCGGGCCGATGAGCGACGGGATGGTTTCGCCCTTCTCGTAGGTCTTGATGACGTCGGGCGGATAGAAGGTGCCGGCCTCTTCGACCATGCGCGCCCAGTGCGCGAAGCTGACGTAGCCCTGCTCGGCACTCCACTCGGGGCGGTAGTTGAACTTCTTCTGGAACGCCTCGACGAACATCTTGGAGTTCGGGTACTTGTCCTCGAGCGTCCACCAGAAGTCGGTTGCCGCGAGCACCCCCTGCGTGATTTCGGCGCCGACCTCGTGCGCCAGGAACGGGGTCTGGTACGGCACGACCAGCGTCATCTTCGGCAGCAGGCCGAACTTGTGCGCCTGCTGGGTCGACAGCACTGCGTCGCGGCCCCAGTTGACGTTGATCAGGAACTCGGCGCCCGAGTTGGCGATGTTGGTGAGGTATTGGCTGAAGTCCTGAGTACCCAGCGGCGACACCTGATCGGTCACCTGCGTCCAGCCACCGTTTTTGGTCAGGAAGTCGTTCACCGACTTCGTGACCGTGTGGCTATAGGTGTAGTCGGGCGTCATGAACGCCGCCTTGCGGTTCTTGCCGAACTGCTTGAGCATCACCGGGCCGATCGCCCGCCGCGGTCTGACCGAAGAAGTCCTGCCTGACGCCGTAGCGCACGCAGTCCTTGCCGGTGGTGTCGTTCGATCCGGAGAGCCCGGCGAAGTAGAACACCTTCTCGCGCTGGGCGAACTTGTTCATCGCCACCGCCACGGCCGACGAGGTGGAGCCGGTCAACACCACGACCTTGTTCTCGCTGATGAACCGCTGCGCGATCTGAACCGCGTTGTTCGGCTTCGCGCCGGAATCGGCGTACAAGAGTTCGAGCTTCTTGCCGAGCACGCCGTTCTTGGTCTTGGGCGACATCACCTTCATCAGCGGATGGCCGTTGTTGATGTGCTCGACGGCAAGTTGCGCGCCCTTGAGTTCGTCTGCGCCCTGCGCCGCGTAGGTTCCGGTCAGCGGGTAGGCAGCGCCGGCGTAGACGGTGGGGCCCGAAGAGCCCGCAGGCCAGGTGCCGATCGGCGGGCGGCCTTCGGCCCACGCGCTGGCCGGCAACAGCAGCGACGGTGCACCGAGGCCCGCCCCGATCGCCGCACCCGTCTTGAGCAGACGGCGCCGTTGTTCGTCCTTGAGGATGTCTCTCATGCATGTCTCCTTGGGCATCGCCGCTGAAGCGTTTGTCAGCGTGCTCTGGCAAACGATGTTCCTCTGAGCCTGTCAATGACGCAATATCTTGTTGATCTGCTTGGTATTTTTTGTTTATTCTTCACATGTCAGCGGAAAAGCCTGTTGATTCTCGACCTTGCGGCGCAGCATGAACGACATCAGTCCCGGTCTCCCAGCGCGCTCTGCCCAAGCCTTGCTGGTAGGCCCGAGGATCCGGGATCGGCGACGCGCGCTGGGCATTACCCAGGCAAGCCTGGCAACCACGCTCGGCATCTCGGCGTCGTACCTCAACCTGATCGAGGCGGGGCGCCGCAACATCGGCGGCGCGCTGCTCAAGCACATCGCCAGTGCGCTCGGCCTGGCGATCGACGACCTCGACGGCGCGGCCGAGCGCCGACTGCTGGCCGACCTGACGGAGCTGGCGGCCGAGCCGATGCTCGCAACGCTTGCGCTCGATCGCACGACGGCCGCCGACGTCGCGGGCCACCATCCTCAGTGGGCACGCGCCCTGGTGGCGCTGCACCGCGCCTGGCTCGACCGCGGACGCGCGGTGAACGCGCTGTCCGACCGCCTGCGTCACGACCCGTTCCTCGCCGACGCGGTGCACAGCCTGCTGACCCGCGTGGCGGCGATCAAGTCGTCGGCCGAGATCGTCGAGCACGCCGAAGATCTGCCACCCGCGCAATTGCGCCGCTTTGCCACCATCGTCGGCAGCGACAGTCGCCGCTTGGCCGACCTGGCACAGGCCTTGGCGGCCTTCTTCGAGCGCGCCCACTCGGCGGTTCGCTCGGTGACTCCCGCAGGCGAGGTCGACGACTTCTTCGCCGACCGCGGCCACTACTTCCCTGCGCTCGAAGAGGCGGCCAACGCGCTGCGTGGTGCAGCCGGGGTCACCGGCGGCGAAGACATCGAGACGCGACTCGCAGCGTTTGTCGAGCGCAACGGAGCCCGGCCGCCTTCGGGCGCTTCACGGCTCGAATTGGCTCTGTGCGCGGTCGAGTCGGCTGACGGCGACGGGCCGCTGGCCGCCGAGTTGCAGCGCGCGACCTCGCTCACCAACGACGCCGCACGGCGGCGTGCGCGGCGAGCGCTGGCGGCCTATCTGGCTGCTGCGGTCGCCATGCCGTACGACGAGTTCCTCGCCGCGGCGCGCCACCAAAGGTTCGACGCCGAGGCGCTCGGCCGCGCGTTCGGAGTCGGGTTCGCGCACGCCTGCGGCCGGCTGGTGACCTGCGCCGCCCCGGCGCCGAGGGCGTGCCGTTCGCGCTGATGCGGATCGATGCCGCGGGCTACCAGACGTGGCGCGCGCCGCTGCCGCGCCTGGCGCTGCCCCCGGCACGGCAGCGCGTGCCCGCTGTGGGCAGTCTACCTGGCGCTGCAATCGCCTGCGGCACTGGTGCGGCAATTGGTCGAGTTTCCCGCCGGAGAGCGGTTCTTGCTGATCGCGCGCACCGTCGACGAACCCGGGCCCGCGTTCCCGATGCCGCGACGCCTGGCATCGGTGATGCTGGCGTGCAACGTGCTCTACGCCGACCAGACCGTGTATGGCGAGGGCCTCGATCTGGGCTCCGCGGCCAAGGCCGTGCCGGTGGGCCCGAACTGCCGCGTCTGCACGCGCATGGACTGCGCCTACCGTCAGGAAGACCCCGTGATCGACGCCTGAAGCACCGGGAACTCACGCTGTCTGCCGCCGAGGCGCGTGGCTACACTGACCCGATGGCAGGCACCGACGATCACGAAGCGCGCGGCCATCAAGGTGCTGATCGCGGAGGACGACGCGAACATCGTCGAGTCGCTGAGCTTCGTGCTCGGGCAGCAGGGCTTCGCGGTAAGCGCCGCGCTCGACGGCGACGAGGTGCTGCGCCGGCTGCAGCGCGACCCGCCCGACGTGATGGTGCTCGACCTGATGCTGCCAAAACGCAGCGGCTTCGAAGTGCTCAAGGCCATCAAGTCCGACCCCGCGCTGCGCGACCTGCCGGTGATGGTGCTGACCGCCAAGGCCAGCCCCACGACCGGCGTCTGGCCGAGGAAATCGGCGTCGAGGCGTTCATGACCAGGCCGTTCTCCAACACCGACGTCGTCGACGCGGTGCGGCGCCTGGCGCGCGGGTGAGCGCCACCGCGAGGGCCGCGCCGTGACAGGCGAACCGTTGCCGACTCCGCCCGAGCGCGAGGCGCGTGCGCGCGACGCCGCCATCGTGCTGCCGCTGCTCGGCCTGATGTTGCTGATGCCGCCGGTGATCGTGCTGTTCGCGGTACCCATCAGAGTCGCCGGCGTGCCGCTGATCGTCGTCTACCTGTTCGGCGTGTGGCTCGCGCTCGTGCTGGGCGCCGCGCTGCTGGGGCGCGCGCTGCAACCGCGCACGCCTGCGTCGCCCGACGGATGCTCCACGCCGAGCTGATCCTGCCGATCGCGCTGCTGTACGTGGCGCTGCTGTTCGTGGTGGCCTACCTCGGCGACAGGCGCGCGCGCGCCGGCCGTCTCGGCTGGCTGCAGTCGCCGGTGGTCTACACGCTGTCGATCTCGATCTACTGCAGCTCGTGGACCTTCTACGGTGCCGTCGGCTCGGCCGCACGCAGCGGGCTGGAGTTCGCCACCATCTACATCGGCCCGTCGCTGGTGTTCATCGGCTGGTGGGCGCTGCTGCGCAAGCTGGTGCGCATCGGGCACGAGCACGGCGCGACTTCGATCGCCGACATGATCTCCTCGCGCTACGGCAAGAACGCGCCGCTGGCGGCGCTGGTGACGCTGGTCGCAGTGGTCGGCATCGCGCCCTACATCGCACTGCAGTTGCGCGCGGTGACCACCACCTTTCAGGTGATCAGCAGCGCGGGGCCGGAAGACCCGTCGGGCGTGCCGAGTGCGGCACCGGACTTCGAGGCCGCGTTCTGGATCGCCGCGGGCATGGCGCTGTTCACCATCCTGTTCGGCACGCGCAACGTCGATGCCAAGGAGCAGCACCATGGGGTGGTCGCCGCGATCGCGCTCGAAGCGGTGGTCAAGCTGGTGGCACTGCTGACGGTGGGCGCGTTGGTGGTGTTCGGGTTGTCGGGCGGCATCGGCGAGAGCTTCGCGCGCGCCGCGCCCCAGATGCTGCGCACGCCCGACGACTTCGGTGTGCGCTGGGTGACGATCACGTTGCTGTCGGCGGTGGCCGTTGTGTGCCTGCCGCGCCAGTTCCAGATCACCGTGGTCGAGAACGCCGACGAACGGCACCTGCGCACCGCGTCGTGGCTGTTCCCGCTGTATCTGTTCCTGATCTCGCTGTCGATCCTGCCGATCGCCATCACCGGCCTGAGCGAGCTGCCCGAAGGCTCGAACCCGGACATGTTCGTGCTCACGCTGCCGATGTGGGCCGGCCACAACACGGTGGCGTTGCTGGCCTTTCTCGGCGGCTTCTCTTCGGCCACCTCGATGGTGATCGTCGCCTGCATCGCGCTGTCGACCATGATCTCCAACCACCTGGTGATGCCGCTGGCGATGCGCTTCAAGTGGGTGCCACAGCACGCCAGCGGCGAGGTGCGCCGTTTTCTGCTGATCACCCGCCGCGCGGGGATCTGCGTCAGTGCTGGCGCTCGGCTTCCTGTACTTCCGCCTCAGCGGTACCAGCGATGCGCTGGCGTCGATCGGGCTGATCTCGTTCGCCGGCGTGGCGCAGTTCGCACCCGCGCTGATCGGTGGCCTGTTCTGGCGCGGCGGCAACGCCGGCGGCGCCATCGCGGGCTCGCCGCCGGCACCGTGCTGTGGGCGTACACGCTGTTCCTGCCGAGCCTGGGCGCCGACGTCGTGGTGCCGACCGACACCCTTCACCACGGCCCGTTCGGCTTCGGCCTGCTCAAGCCGCACGCGCTGTTCGGCCTGGCGGGGCTCGATCCGCTGGTGCACTCGCTGTTCTGGAGCATCGGTGCGAACACGCTGCTGTACGTGCTGGTGTCGCTGCTGCGCCAACCGCGCCCGATCGAGCGCCTGCAGAGCACGCTGTTCGTCGACGTGTTCCGCGCGCCTGCGCAGGCCACCTCGGGGCTCATCCGCCGCACCGCGGCGGCAGGCGACCTGAGCGTGCTGGCGCAACGCATCCTGGGCACCGACGAGGCGGCGCGCTTCTTCGAACGCGCGGCACGCGAGCAGGGGCTCGAGCGCGGCTTGCCGATCGCCGACGACGCGTTCATCACCCAGCTCGAGCGCAAGCTCGCGGGCAGCGTCGGCGCCGCGACCGCGCGCGCTGTGATCTCGGAGGCCGTCAGCGTCGAAACCATCAGCCTCGACGAGCTGATGAAGATCGCCGACGAGACGCGGCGCATGGCCGAGCACAGCCGCCAGCTCGAGGAGAAGTCACGCCAGCTCGAGGCCGCCGCGGCTCAATTGCGCGACGCGAATGCACGCTTGACGCGGCTGGACCAGGAGAAGGACGACTTCCTCAGCCAGGTGAGCCACGAGGTGCGCACACCGATGACCTCGATCCGGTCGTTCTCGCAGATCCTGCTGGAGTCCGAGCAACTGGATCCGGCGAAGGCGCAGCGCTTCGTGCGCATCATCCACGACGAGAGCGTGCGCCTGACGCGGTTGCTCGACAGCACGCTCGACCTGAGCCTGCTCGAGGGCGGCGAGGCGCGCTGGCCGCTGTCGCGCATCGACCCGGAGGCGGCGCTGGAGAACTCGATCCTGATCTGCCAAGGCCTGGGCGACTCGCGCGTGCCGCTGCACAGCGAACAGCGGGCAAGCGGCGTCGCGGTGGTCGCCAACGAAGACCGCTTGTGCCAGGTCTTCATCAACCTGATCTCCAACGCGATCAAGTACAACACCAGCGCGCAGCCGCGGGTGACGATCCGCAGCGGCGTGCGCGATGGCCTCTACGAGGTACTGATCTCCGACAACGGCCCCGGCATCCCGCTGCAGCAACGTGGGCACATCTTCTCGCGCTTTCCGCGCGGCGCCGCGCAGCCGCGCAGCGCGGCCAGCGGTGCTGGGCTCGGGCTGGCGATCAGCTGGCAGATCATGCGTCACCTCGGCGGTTCGCTCGCCTTCGTTCCCGCAGAGGGCCCGGGCGCGTGCTTTCGCGTGACGCTGAACACCCTCGAACGCGCCCAGGCGTGACCCCCGGCGGGCACGGAGGCAGCGATCGCGCGATCGCGCAACGCCGCAAAAAGGCGGCCCGCAGGCCGCCTCGAGGAACCGCTTGCCGGGCGAGTCGAGTCACCCGTTCTTGTTCTCAGTTCTCGGTCGTTTCGCCACCCGCGGCACCGGCGGCCGCCGCGGCCTGCGCGTCGACGTTGGCCAGCTGCGCAGCGGCCAGCTCTTCGGCCTCCTGCAGCGCGATGGCGCGGCGCTCGCTCTCGTCCATCTCTTCCTTGGCCTTGCGCGCCTGGTGGTACGCCATGCCGGTGCCCGCGGGAATCAGGCGGCCGACGATGACGTTCTCCTTCAGGCCGCGCAGCTCGTCGCGCTTGCCCATGATCGCCGCCTCGGTCAGCACGCGCGTGGTCTCCTGGAACGAGGCCGCGGAGATGAACGAGTCGGTCGACAGGCTGAGCCTTGGTGATGCCCAGCAGCAGATCGTTGTAGGTGGCCGGCAGCTTGTCCGCGAGCGCAGGCGGTCGTTGCTGTCGAACAGCTCCGGAGCGCTCGACCTGCTCGCCGGCGATGAACGGTTCGTCGCCCGGTCGGTGACTGTCGCCGCGGCGCAGCATCTGCCGCACGATCACCTCGATGTGCTTGTCGTTGATCTTCACGCCCTGCAGGCGGTAGACGTCCTGCACCTCGTCGACGATGTAGCGCGCCAGCGCCTCGATGCCGAGCAGCCGCAGGATGTCGTGCGGATCGGCCGGGCCGTCGACGATCATCTCGCCCTTGTTGACCACCTGGCCGTCGTGCACCAGGACGTTCTTGTCCTTCGGGATCAGGAACTCGTGGACGTTGCCGTCGAGGTCGGTGATCACCAGCCGCTGCTTGCCCTTGGTGTCCTTGCCGAACGACACGGTGCCGGTGACCTCGGCGAGCATGCCCGGCGTCCTTCGGCGAGCGCGCCTCGAACAGCTCGGCCACCCGCGGCAGGCCGCCGGTGATGTCGCGCGTCTTCTGGCCCTCGACCGGAATGCGCGCCAGCATCTCGCCGGGGGCGACCTCCTGACCGTCGCGGATCTGGATCAGCGCGCCGACCGGGAAGCCGATCGTCACCGCGTGGTCGGTGTTCCGATACGGACTTCCCTCGCCCGCCTCCGTCGATCAGCTTGACCTGCGGGCGGACCGACCTCGCCGTCGTTCCGCGGCGCTTGGCGTCGATCACGACCAGCGTGGACAGGCCGGTGATCTCGTCGATCTGCCTTGGCGACAGTGACGCCCTTCCTCGACGTTCTCGAAGCTGGCGCGGCCGGCGTACTCGGTGATGATCGGCCGGGTGAGCGGATCCCAGGTCGCCAGCTGCGTGCCCGCTTTCACCGCCTTGCCGTCGATGGCCAGCAGCGTGGCGCCGTACGGCACCTTGTGACGCTCGCGCTCGCGGCCGTTGTCGTCGACGATCGTGACCTCGCCCGAACGCGTGATGACGATCTGCTCGCCCTTCGCGTTGCTGACGTAGCGCATCGTCGCGGTGAAGCGCACGATCCCGTTCGACCGTGCCTCGACCGCGCTGGCGACCGCCGCCCGCGAGGCGGCACCGCCGATGTGGAAGGTGCGCATCGTGAGCTGCGTGCCGGGCTCGCCGATCGACTGCGCGGCGATCACGCCGACCGCCTCGCCGCTGTTGACCAGCGAGCCGCGGCCGAGGTCGCGCCCATAGCATTTGGCGCACAGGCCGTAGCGCGTCGCGCAGGTGAGCGGGGTGCGCACGCGCACCTCGTCGATGCCGGGGCGCACGATCTCGTCGACCGCGTCCTCGTCGAGCAGCGTGCCGGCCTCGAACACCGTCTCCTGCGTCTCGGGATGGATCACGTCGACGGCGGCCACGCGCCGAGGATGCGGTCGCGCAGCGCCTCGATCACTTCGCCGCCCTCGATCAGCGCCTTCATCGACACGCCGTTGGTGGTGCCGCAGTCGTCCTCGGTGACGACGAGGTCCTGCGTGACGTCGACCAGGCGCCGGGTGAGGTAACCCGAGTTCGCGGTCTTCAGCGCGGTGTCGGCCAGGCCCTTGCGGGCGCCGTGCGTCGAGATGAAGTACTGCAGGACGTTCAGGCCCTCACGGAAGTTCGCGGTGATCGGCGTCTCGATGATCGAGCCGTCGGGCTTGGCCATCAGGCCGCGCATGCCGGCGAGCTGCCGGATCTGCGCGGCCGAGCCGCGCGCGCCGGAGTCGGCCATCATGTAGATGGCGTTGAACGACTCCTGCCTGACGGTGGCGCCGGCACGGTCGACCACGTTCTGCGTCTCGAGCTGGCGCATCATCGCCTTGCCGACGTCGTCGCCGGCGCGACCCCAGATGTCGACCACCTTGTTGTAGCGCTCGCCGTGGGTGACCAGGCCCGAGGTGTACTGCTGCTCGATCTCCTTCACCTCCTTCTCGGCCTGGGTGAGGATGTCGGTCTTCTGGATCGGCACCAGCATGTCGTCGATCGCGATCGAGATGCCCGCCCGGGTGGCCAGCTTGAAGCCGTTCTGCATCAGCTGGTCGGCGAAGATGACCGTGGCGCGCAGGCCACAGCGCCGATACGAAACGTTGATCAGCCGCGAGATCTCCTTCTTCTTCAGGGCGCGGTTGAGCAGCTCGAACGGCAGCCCCCTGGGGAGGATCTCGGAGAGCAGCGCGCGGCCGACGGTGGTCTCGGCGCGGATCGGGCGCGGCTCGACTTCGCCGCTCTCGCGATCCCTGGTGTATTCGACCAGCCGCACGACGATCTTCGTGCCCAGCTCGACCTGGCCGTTGTCGTAGGCGCGCTGCACCTCGCCGACGTCGGCGAAGAACATGCCCTCGCCCCTTGCGTTGACCTTCTCGCGCGTGGCGGAGTACAGGCCCAGCACGATGTCCTGCGACGGCACGATCGACGGCTCGCCGTTGGACGGGAACAGCACGTTGTTCGAGGCGAGCATCAGTGCGCGCGCCTCGAGCTGCGCCTCGAGCGACAGCGGCACGTGGACGGCCATCTGGTCGCCGTCGAAGTCGGCGTTGAACGCGGCGCACACCAGCGGGTGCAGCTGGATCGCCTTGCCTTCGATCAGCACCGGCTCGAAGGCCTGGATGCCGAGGCGGTGCAGCGTCGGCGCCCGGTTCAGCAGCACCGGGTGCTCGCGGATCACCTCCTCGAGGATGTCCCAGACGATCGGCTCCTGGCTCTCGACGTACTTCTTCGCCTGCTTGATGGTCGTGGCCACGCCCATCGTCTCGAGCTTGTTGAAGATGAATGGCTTGAACAGCTCGAGCGCCATCAGCTTCGGCAGGCCGCACTGGTGCAGCTTGAGCTGCGGGCCGACGACGATGACCGAGCGGCCCGAGTAGTCGACCCGCTTGCCGAGCAGGTTCTGGCGGAACCGCCCGCCCTTGCCCTTGATCATGTCGGCGAGCGACTTCAGCGCGCGCTTGTTCGCGCCGGTCATCGCCTTGCCCCTGCGGCCGTTGTCGAGCAGCGAGTCGACCGACTCCTGCAGCATGCGCTTCTCGTTGCGCACGATGATTTCGGGCGCCTTGAGCTCGAGCAGGCGCTTGAGGCGGTTGTTGCGGTTGATGACGCGGCGGTACAGGTCGTTGAGGTCGGAGGTGGCGAAGCGGCCGCCGTCGAGCGGCACCAGCGGGCGCAGCTCGGGCGGCAGAACCGGCAGCACCTCCATGACCATCCAGTCGGGCTTGATGCCCGAGCGCTGGAAGCCCTCGAGCACCTTGAGCCGCTTGGCGATCTTCTTGATCTTCGTTTCGGAGCCGGTGGTCTCGAGTTCCTTGCGCAGGTGCTCGATGTCACGGTCGATGTCGATCGTGCGCAGCAGCTCGCGCACGCCCTCGGCACCCATCATCGCGCGGAACTCGTCGCCGTACTCCTCGGTCTTCGCGATGAAGTCGTCCTCGGTCATGATCTGGCCGCGCTTGAGCGGCGTCATGCCCGGTTCGATGACGACGAAGGCCTCGAAGTAGAGCACGCGCTCGATGTCGCGCAGCGTCATGTCGAGCACCATGCCCAGGCGCGACGGAAGCGACTTCAGAAACCAGATGTGCGCGACCGGGCTGGCGAGCTCGATGTGGCCCATGCGCTCGCGACGCACCTTGGCCAGCGTGACCTCGACACCGCACTTCTCGCAGATGACGCCGCGGTGCTTCAGGCGCTTGTACTTGCCGCACAGGCACTCGTAGTCCTTGATCGGACCGAAGATCTTCGCGCAGAACAGGCCGTCGCGCTCGGGCTTGAACGTGCGGTAGTTGATCGTCTCGGGCTTCTTGACCTCGCCGAACGACCACGAGCGGATCTTCTCGGGCGAGGCAAGCCCGATCCTGATCGCGTCGAAGTGCTCTTCTTCCTGGACCTGCTTGAACAGATCGAGCAATGCTTTCATGTGCTGCT
This sequence comes from Burkholderiaceae bacterium, assembly GCA_027493945.1. Classification (GTDB taxonomy): domain Bacteria; phylum Pseudomonadota; class Gammaproteobacteria; order Burkholderiales; family Burkholderiaceae_E; genus Zeimonas. The sequence continues at coordinate 60,634 of JAOSJU010000004.1, forward strand.
CCTGAATCCTTGTCGGGGCTGGGCCGTTGTCAGTTGCGCTCGAGGTCGATGTCGATGCCGAGCGAGCGGATCTCCTTGACCAGCACGTTGAACGACTCGGGCATGCCGGCGTCGATCGTGTGCTCGCCCTTGACCAGGTTCTCGTACACCTTGGTGCGGCCGTTCACGTCGTCGGACTTCACGGTGAGCATCTCCTGGAGCATGTACGAGGCGCCGTAGGCCTCGAGCGCCCAGACCTCCATCTCGCCGAAGCGCTGGCCGCCGAACTGCGCCTTGCCGCCCAGTGGCTGCTGGGTGACGAGCGAGTACGGGCCGGTCGATCGCGCGTGCATCTTGTCGTCGACCAGGTGGTGCAGCTTCAGCATGTGCATGTAGCCGACGGTGACCGTGCGGTCGAACGCGTCGCCGCTGCGCCCGTCGTACAGCGTGACCTGCGTCTTCGACGGCGTGAAGCCGATCAGCTTCGTGCGCTGCTCGTCGTCGGGATACGCGAGGTCGAGCATCTGCCTGATCTCGGACTCGGAGGCGCCGTCGAACACCGGGGTGGCGAACGGCACGCCGCTCGCCAGGTTGCGCCCCAGTTCGAGCACTTCGTCGTCGGCGAGCTGCGCGAGCTCGGCGCGCTGGCCGTTGCCTTCGTAGATGCGGTCGAACAGCTTGCGCAGCTCGTCGGCCCGCGCCTTGCGCTCGATCATCTGGCCGATGCGCTGGCCGATGCCCTTGGCTGCCCAGCCGAGGTGCGTCTCCAAAATCTGGCCGACGTTCATCCGCGACGGCACGCCGAGCGGGTTGAGCACGATGTCGACCGGCGTGCCGTCGGCCATGTACGGCATGTCCTCGACCGGCACGATGCGCGAGACCACGCCCTTGTTGCCGTGCCGCCCGGCCATCTTGTCGCCGGGCTGCAGGCGCCGCTTCACGGCCAGGTAGACCTTGACCATCTTC